>JANOQI010000025.1:0-37875 GCA_031414775.1 Synechococcales cyanobacterium VAR_4_metabat_354 | reverse complement strand
GTAAAAATCAGAATCTTCAAGGTTGATGTTTGACCATTCAGTTTTGTTGATATCCGACTCTAATAAAACTAGATCTTTTGCCTCTGATAAACCGTGTAAACTTGCATGAAAAATCTTTGCCATTTTATTTACTCCTGAGCAGGTAACTTAACCATCAGACCAATTGCCACACCTTGCTTGATATCAAAGACATTTTGATCTTTCGATCCATCCGGCGCAACTTCTTTTTTCGAGCTATTTCCATGCAGATCGAAAACATACATCTCATCAAAAGTCTTATCTAGACTGCGCCGCATTCCCTTAAACGTCGGATTGTCCAAATAACCATGATTGGTAATAAAAGCCAAAATTCCCTTTCCCGTCTTCTCAATCCGCCACTGCGAAAACCGAATAAACTTTACATAGTCATCCTGTAACCATTTAGAATTCTTCTCGCCCAAAGGCAGTCCATCCACTTGTTGATAGTCCTTGAGCAGATTGCTAATCCACTCGCCCTTATTCTCCGAATGCCCCGAATAGGGCGGATTCCCCACAACTACCATCACAGGCTCATCCTGCTTGATGCTCGTCGCCTCATTAGCTTCCGATGCAATAAACTCATCAAACAAAAACTCCGACTTGCGCGGCGCATTATCCAACGTATTCGTCAGATACACCTTCAACCGCTGATTGGGATCGAATTCATACCCACTCTCCTGCAAAAACAAACTCAGCTTCAGGTGAGCAATGGCATAGGGAGCCATCAACAACTCAAACCCCGCCACCCTCGGCAACAAATGATCGCGGACATATTGCGTCCACGACATCTCCCCAAACCGCTCCTTAATCAACCGCTGAGACTCCACATCCCCATCAGTCCCCTTGAACCGCCGCTCCACCAACTGAAAAATCCATAGTAAGTAAGTGCCCGTCCCCGTCGCCGGATCTAAAATCATCACATCAGGATCAGCCAACCCCAAAGGCTTGTGAAACTTATCCTTCAGCAGAATATCCACACTCCGCACCATATAAGAAACCACCGATTCTGGCGTGTAATAAACACCACGATTCTTCTTCAGCTTGGGATTGTAAGCAGTCAAAAACGGCTCATAGAAATGGATAATCAGGTCATCTTTGTTCTGAGTGTGTGAAAAATCACTCAAAATCGCCTCCATCTTCGCTGCTCGCAGAATTCCAAAAATATTGGCAATCTCCGTAATCAGCTCATCCCCCAGATCCTCAGCCTTCTGGTTAGAAATATCCTCAAACAACTTCCGCAAAAATGGGTTTGTCTCCGGTAACTGCTGCCAAGCTGTTTCTCGATCGAACAACGGCTGCTTAACCGTAGAATCCAACTTCAAATCTTTCTGCCAGCTAATATGACTAAACACCCGCGCCGTAAACAAAGCGTAAGCCACCGTCTGAGCATAGATATCTGCAAACCCATATTCCTTATTGGTTTCAGCCTTCAGCTTTAAAAAAGGCAACAACTCTTGCTGAAAACTGGCTAACAGCTTATGCAAATAACCATCCTTCTTTTCTTGCCGATAAACCTGGGGAATAATCCCTTCAATCCTTTTCGCTACCGCCGCCAACTGCTGCGCCAAATCCTTCGCCGTCTCGATCGGCTGATAAAAAGCAAACTCCGCCAACGGAATCGACAACATTGCCTTATGCGCCACCGGCAAAATACCCTGCTTCAACCGCTCTAACCTTGATCGCAACTCCGGCGAACCCAGCGCAAAATTCTGAACGCTCCGCCGTTTCAAGCCACCCTCATTTGGCAAAACCAACGAAACCGCACCATCAGACCCGTTTGGCCACAGCAAATACATTACCGGCTGCTCCGCCAAACTCCGCCCCAAATAATGCTTGTAAACTTCTTCCTGCTTACCCTCTAAGTCATCATAAAAACAAACCCCGATCGGCGCCGTATTTTCAGCCTCATCTCGATCGGCCCCGGGGCGTAAATACCAATAATCTCGGTTGGCTCGATCTCTCTCCAGTGTTGGATAACCCAAAAATGCCCGCAAAGATTCAACTTGCTCTTCTGGCGATTCCTGGGGTTTAATGTCCGCAGAACTTTTCCGAGAGACTTTATTGTCCCTTTTGGCGAGTAAATACATAGCACTGAATTCCTGGATGCACTGAAATCATTGAGGTACAGCGCAAAAAGACACACCGTACCTCTCTAGATTTCCCAAGAAATAGACTATTTGCACAGTAAATTTCTCTATGCTCAGGTAGACTAAGTTACTATGGCTTGCCAGTAGATCGAAATTCCCCGCCTAAAATCCGGATTACCATGATCCACTGATGAATCACATAACAGACTTCAATCTAAATCCAATCTAAAATTTCCAGGAGATCTCCAGTGGCTAAGAGTGGTGGCATTGTGGCAGCGTTGCTAGTGGCAACAGCTGGCAGCGGAGCAGCGTATTACTATTTTCAGAGTCATAATGTTGGTGATCAGCCCGAGCAATTAGCGACAGCAGTTCCCGAAAACGCTTTTATGGTGGGTTATGTAGCTACTGATGCCAAAGTCTGGGGCAAACTGGAAAAATTTGGTACTCCCGCCGCTCAGAAACTAATTGGCCAGTCTTTACAAAAATTTCAGCAGGATGTGCTGGCCAAGGATCAAGTTGATTTTCAAAAAGATGTTCAACCGTGGCTTGGCAATGTCATGATGGCCACCCTCCCCGCGCCAGATAAAGCCAACGAGCCAACTATTTTGATGGTAAGTAAAGTCAAAGACAAAGTTAGTGCTCTCAACTTTCTCAACAAAATGAAGAGCAATGCTAAAACACCGCTCAAAGAGTTGGACTATAAAGGAACCAAGATTTTTGCCAGTGGTGAAGGGAAGAAAGCTACCTTTACCACTTCTCTCAACGATTGGGTGCTAGTGGCTAGCGATCGACAGACAGTGGAGAAGTCGATCGATACGGTTAATGGCGCTCCTTCTTTTAGTAAAAAGAATGGCAATCAGTTCTTTGCTAGCAGTAGCTTGAGCATTCCGAACCAAGTGGCCTCATTCTACGTAGACTATCCCCAACTGACCAAAGAAATGAGTAAAACTCGTGGCAACGGCCTGAGTGCGGCTAGTTTAAATCAGCTTAATCAGGTGAAATCAATGGCTGGTGGGGTTGGTATTGATGACCAAGGTTTGCGGATGAAGATGGTGGCGCAAACTACCGATCAGGTAATGAAAATGTCTGCTGCCCCCGGTCAAGTTTTGGCCAACTTCCCGGCAGATACCTTGTTTTTGAGTAGTGGTAGCGGCCTGAAAGATATTTGGGCAGAAACTCAAAAAAATATGGCGGCGCAACCAGAGCTTCAGCAGTCGATGACTCAGCTGCAACAAGCTTTCCAGCAAAGTACAAAGCTAGACCTCGGCAAGGATGTTTTTGGTTGGATGGGTGGTGAATACGCGCTGGCGATTGTCCCGGTCAAGAAAGGCGCTCTCAAGGATGTGGGCATGGGTCTATCGGCAGTTTTTGACAGTACCGATAAAGATAGTACTAACCGCGCTTTGCAAGGTCTGAAAACCTTGGCTAGCGCCAATGGTGCCACTACCAATTTGAAGTCTAATAGTAAAGACATCACCGAACTGAAGGTGCCTTTTGTTGGTTCTGATCCGGTATTGAGTTATGGCTGGTTGAATGATCGATCGATGTTTGTCAGCATGAGCGATCTGGAAATTAAGGAACCTTTGAACAAGAGCAAAGATTTCCAAGAAATTACTGGCTCCCTTCCCCAAAGCAATTTGGGCTACTTGTACGTCAATTTCGATCAGGCATTAAACCTGATCAATACTAAGCTACCTAAGGAGCAGCTTAGTATGGTGCCCCCCGCCACCATGGCGATGCTTTCTTCGGTGCGCGGGTTAGGAGCTGCCACCACCCAAAACGGTAATACCATTCAGATGGAAGGTCTGTTGGCATTGAAGCCCACCAAAAGTCCTTAGCTTTAAATCTACGGTGCCCATTGAGGATAAAATCCAGCCACAGGCAATTGCTCTGGCCGGATTTTTTCTTGGAAACCAGCAAACGACGGGGGTAAAGGAAGTAGCCACACCATTCCCTGCTGAATGGCTTGACCATCTGGGGTCATCAGTGTTTTTACCCCAGCTACTTTCTTGCCAGTAGCCACTTGGTCAAACATCAACGCTCGGCCATCTGGCGACAGACTTAAGATAATCCCTTGTTGTTGGGGCAATTGCAGCACGGGTTGAGTCGTAGCCGTCGTCACATCGATCGCAATCAAAAAGGTCTGAGAACCTTCTGGTTTAACTGATGTAACAGTTGTTTTGGCCATTGGTTTAACCGCTTTTTCCGGCGAGGTAGCATTAGCCGCTGGTTGCAATTCGGTGATGACGTATAAGATTTTGCCATCTGGGGAAAACTGAGCGGTTTTAAAATCGCCATTGATTTTTCTCAGTTCTTTTTGAATACCTTGGTTGGTGACCAGAAACAAAGATTTGGTGAAGTCATTGTTAAACTTGACCATCGCCGCTGCCTGACCATTGCGGGCAAAGCTTAGTACTGTGCCAAACTTGGGCAGAAAATCCCAGGGTTTTACTTCTGGCGCTAGCGGGGTAATGGCCACGCCTTCGCCTTCGGCCACGGCAATGGCCGCACTATCGGGGGTGATCAAAAAATCGCCGCCCTGGCTGATTTTCTTGGGTACTGCGCCTGGTTCGAGACCGAGCGACCAGATACCAACATCTTTGGAGTTTTTTCGATTAATCCTTTGCACCACAATGCTTTTGCCATCTGGTGCTAGGTCAAATTTAATGTTTTGGTATACTTGACTATCTAAAATCAGCTCTGCGGGATTGCCGATCGATTGGCGGTTGTCGATCGCTACTCGATAAATTTGCTGGCTGTCTAGCAGGGGTGTGTTACTATCCCGACCCACTGCTGGAATTGCCGAGTAGACAATCCCGGCTCCTTTGGGTGCAAAGCGAAAATCGATCACCGATAAATTGGCAGGAGTTAGCAACGCCTCGGCTCCTTTCCCAAATTGATTGAGCACCAACCGGCCTTGGTTGTTACCAGTTGTCCCAATAAAAGCAAATAGCCGATCTCTGACCGTAAACTTGCTGGCAAAAATATTCATCACCCGACCAATGGGCTGACCCTGGTTATTAGCAGCGCTCGCTCCTTGCAACTCCAGCTGATAACTATTGCCATAGGACAGTGGTTTATCGGGGGTATACAGCATTCTTTTGCCAGCCCAGCTCACTTTGCCCGGTAAAATTTGGCTGATGGGCAGCCGTTCGCTGGGCGTTTGCGCGGTGGGCAAGCGGGTGATATAAAGCTGAGATTCTACTTTCGGGCGATCCATCGATCGACTAAATCTCATCATGAAAGCGGTATCATCAGCCCCAATTTCTTGGTCTTGCCAACTAAATTCCCGGACATAGGGTGAAGAATTATCACCAACGACCATCACCAATAATGTCACCAGCATGATTACGGCCATTAAAATCATGGCCAACCTGTCGAGCGTCGATCCAGATCGAAATCTAGTAGTCATAAGGATTCTTAGGAGGAGAAATAGGTTGGACAGCGGTGGCCACAACCACCAATTGGCGCTTACCTTCCAATGTTACCGTGGCCATTTTGCCCTGGATTTGGAGCCAACTATCTGGCTTATATTGCTGACTACCCGCCGTCAGTTGCACTGGCAAGGCGATCGGATAAGCATCAGCGGCGCAACAGGTCAAAATAAACCGGGACAAGAGCAAGTAATTCTCCCCTAGAGCGGGAGCGGCCACTACAAAGCCGCTGATGTTCACTTTTTGACCGCTGTAGGTATCTGGTTCCGGGTAAGTGTTCAGAGTTCGTACCCAATCAATGAGAGATCGATTTTCGGACTTATTTTGCCCGCGAAAAGACTGTGGCTGCGACCTAGTAGTGGTGGCACTCAGTGATTCCGTCACGCCCCGTTGAATGGCGGTAGTACTAGTAAAAACTCGGGGAGTTGTTGCTAGACCAATCAGAGCGGTGATCAGCAGCAAAGATGTTGTCCAGCCGCTGGGTAGCAGACTAATATGTCCGGTGTTGGGAGAAGGCCGCTGGGCATATCGAAACATCTGATAACCCTTAATCACCCCAATTAGTAAAAAAACCAGCCCGGTGGCTGCCACTAGGCCAAAATAGTTGGGGTGAATCAGGATATTGAGCGAGCCATCTAGCCAATATTTTAGGAGCAAGCTCCCCCAAGCCAAGACGGCTAGCACTTCCAGCCAAGAGAGGAGACGAGCGGCAGAACGAGTGGTTTTAGCTGACATTAAAATTCACCAATAGGGCAAGTAAAAAAGTGAGTTGGGCAGCTAGGGCAAAGAGATAAAAAATCGCTTTGGGTTTGAATATCGACAGCAGTAAACCGATGCCCTTTAGATCAAACATCGGACCAAACACCAAAAAGGCTAACAAAGATCCACTGGTAAAAGCGCCAGCAAAGGACAGTGCAAAGAACGCATCTACAGTCGAGCAGATTGAAATCAAACCAGCTAAGAGCATCATGGCGACGATCGATGAGACCGAGCCTTGTCCCAAGCCCAAAATTAATTCGCGAGGAGTAAAGGTTTGAATGAGGGCAGCCAGGGCACTACCCAAAATCAAGATGCCTCCCAGCTCCCGCAGTTCTTGCAGGGTATTTTCTAGTAATAAGTTCCAGCGTTCCGATCGAGTCAATTTTGGTACTACTTGGCTGGCGGCTAGTTGTTCTTCTAAGCGGCGGGGTGCGCCGATGCCACCACCCAGCATGAAGGTGCCAGACTGCAACAGAGCGGGGATTTCGGGATTGATCGCGGGCTGCGGTTTGAAAATACCCAAGGCGGTAGCGGGCTGGAGTAGAGTTTTGATATCAACTTTTTGCCCAAATACATAGCCCACGATGGTGGCAATTAGCAACGAAAAGACAATCCGCAGCACCACAATTTCGGGCTGATCACGAAAGGCAATCCAAGTAGACCAAATAACGATCGGATTGATTACTGGGGCAGCTAATAGAAAGCCGATCGCTACGGGTAGCGGCACGCCTTGCATAATTAAGCGGCGAGCGACTGGCACATTGCCACATTCACACACTGGCAATAAAAAACCAATACAGCTCCCGGCAAAGGCTCCCAATACCGGGTTTTTGGGAGCAAACTTTACCAACTTTTGTTCATCGACAAAAAACAGCAACAGTCCCGATAACAATACGCCGAGCAACAAAAAGGGCATTGCTTCGACGAGTAAGCTCAAAAAAAGAGTAAAGGCGCTATTTAGCTGTTCCATGCAGTAATGCCATACAGCTGTGTGATAACACAGTGGATTAAGTCTTTCACATTCTAGCCGTGATTGTCGTGGATTTTGACTATGCCCAATTTTCGACTATTCTCAACTAATCTTAATTTTTGTTAAGTTACTAGAAAAATCATAGGTGTTTTTAGCTATGCAGCAGCGGATTTTGGTCTGGTATCGTCAAGACCTCCGAACGATCGATCACCTGCCCCTCCAGACCGCCGTGAGCCAGGGGGCAGAAATTTTGCCACTTTATTGCTTCGATGATCGATCGTTTGGTCAAACGCCCCAAGGGTTTCCTAAGACTGGTGCTTGGCGGGCGCAATTTTTGCTAGCCAGTGTGGCGGATCTGCGAGCGAGCTATCGTTCTGGTGGTGGTGAATTAATTATTCGGTGTGGCCAGCCGGAAGCCATTATTCCGCAACTCGTTCAAGAATTAGCCATCACCGCCGTTTATTTTCATACCTATCCCACCGCTGAAGAACTAGCGGTGGAGCAGGCCGTGATCGCCCAGCTGTCCATTCCGCACCAATCTTGGTGGGGACACACCCTTTATCAGCCAGCAGATCTACCTTTTAGCATCTCTGAACTACCGGAACTATTTACTAAGTTTCGTAAAATAGTGGAAGCTGCACCCAGCCGACCAAACAAAAAATCAGAATTTGTGGGCGTGCGCTCGGCCTTGCCCGCTCCCTCTGAGTTAGTTACCATAACCGGGATAGAGCCTGGTAATCTGCCCAGCTTGTCGGATTGGGGTTTAGAGCTACCAGCTACCGATCCGCGAGCGGTCTTGGCTTTTCAGGGCGGCGAAACTGCTGGCTTAGCCAGATTAGACCAGTATTTCTGGCAACAGAATTTGCTCCCTACCTACAAAGAAACCCGTAACGGTCTGGTCGGTGCCGACTATTCTTCCAAATTCTCGCCCTGGCTGGCGCTGGGCTGCTTGTCGCCCCGCTACATCTACGATCAGGTCAAAAAGTATGAGATCGATCGAGTGCAAAACGAATCAACCTACTGGCTAATTTTTGAACTCCTCTGGCGGGACTATTTTGCTCTGATCGCTGCCAAGCACGGTCATAAGATTTTTCGAGTCGCCGGACTACGGGGCGTGAACATTCCTTGGCAGCAGGACAAAACCCGTTTTGAATTGTGGTGTCAGGGCCAAACCGGCTTTCCGCTGGTGGATGCCAACATGCGCGAATTATTGGCCACTGGCTTTATGTCCAATCGAGGACGGCAGAACGTGGCTAGCTTTTTAACGAAAAACTTAGGCATTGACTGGCGCTGGGGCGCAGAGTGGTTCGAGTCGATGCTGATTGACTACGATGTGGCTAGTAACTGGGGCAACTGGAACTACACAGCTGGAGTGGGCAACGATGCCCGGGGTTTCCGATTTTTCAACATCTACAAACAGGCCAAAGATTACGATTCGCAGGGTAAATATGTCAAATTATGGCTGCCGGAGTTAGCCCAAATCCCAGCGGCCAAAGTTCATCATCCTGACCAATTGCTACCCGTTGAACAACAACGCTGGGGTGTGCAGCTGGGTGTAGACTATCCCCGACCAGTCGTAGACTTATTTAAGTCGGCCACCGCCAATCAAAAAGTCTACGAAGCGGCGTTCAGATAAGAAAATTCGGTTTATGCTAGAGGGGTAAGATTAACTTTCGTAAAGAATGAAGTGCGTAATTAACCGGCGAGCGCAGTTTTCGGCTAGCCATCGCTACTATTTGCCCGAGCTAAGTGCGGCGGAAAATACCGCCAAGTTTGGATTGGGTAGCTTGCCCTCCGGCCACGGCCACAACTACGAGTTGTTTATTTCTCTCTATGGCGACATTGATGACCAGGGTATGGTGCTAAACCTATCGGATGTCAAGCATGTCATCAAGTCGGAAGTGACCGCCCAACTGGATTCCCGGCTATTGAATGAAGCTTGGCCAGAATTTGCCACAACCCTGCCCACCACCGAAAACATGGCGCGGGTGATTTGGCAGAAGCTAGCGCCGCATTTCCCGCTCGTTCGCATTGAGCTATTTGAACATCCCGAACTTTTTGCAGAATATTTAGGTAATGGCATGGAAGCTTTCTTGACTGTTGGTACTCACTTCAGCGCAGCTCACCGCTTGGCTTTAGATCATTTAACCCTGGCTGAAAATACCGAAATCTATGGCAAATGTGCTCGGGTGAACGGTCATGGCCACAATTATCATTTGGAAGTAACTGTCAAAGGTGAAGTCGATGCCCGCACCGGGATGTTGGTAGATTTGGTGGCATTACACAAACTAATTGATGCAAAAGCCGTTGAACCGTTAGATCACACTTTCTTAAACAAAGATATTGCCCATTTTGTCGGTACTGTCCCCACCGCTGAAAATATTGCTGTGTATATTGCCCAGTTATTAGATCAACCGATCCGAGATTTGGGTGCTGAATTACACAAAATCAAGTTGGTGGAAAGCCCTAATAACTCTTGCGAAATTCTGTGGAGCCAAGATAAATCAGCAGAAATATCCGCAGCTATCCCATTTCTAGCTGCTGTCTAAGTCCGTTTAAATAAATTATGTTAAGCCTTCTGCTGACAGCGGGGGGCTTTTTAATTGCTGGGATCATTTCTGAATCAACCACTTCAGCGACTTTAATACTTTTAGTGGAGAGAGCTGGCTGTGGGAATGGTGATCGAGCGAATGCCAAGAATAAAAAATCATCATGATAGAATGAAAAAATTCGGCCTCCTTAAAATATCACCTTAAGATAAGGATAGAACTATGAGCGAAATGAAAGAAGAAGTACAAAAGGTTGTAGAAACCGTTACCGCAGAAGTTCCAGCCAATCTGGGTCTAAATACTAGTACCAGTGGTACTTTATCTAAACTATCTGGCGACGATATGAATATGCCGGACGTAGTTAAGCAGGCCATGGGTGTGGTTAATGAACTCCCCGGTTATGTAAAAGAATTTTATGCCAGCAATAAAAGTGCCGTTACTGTTGTTGGGATAGTTTTAGGCAGTATTGTGGGCTTGAAACTAACCCTGGCAATTTTGTCCGCCATTAACGAGATTCCTCTCTTAGCCCCTACTTTTGAAATGGTAGGAATTGGTTACACTGCTTGGTTTGTGTATCGTTACCTGCTCAAAGCTTCCACTCGGGAAGAATTAGGTAGCGAATTTGACGGCTTTAAATCCGGAATTTTTGGTAAAAAAGGCTAAAAGTTAGCAGATTAAATTAGTAAAAAACCTAGGCAGCAAATATCTACTGCCTAGGTTTTTTGGCAGGTGGTTTTCTAGGACGGAACCCATGAACACAATCGGTCGTCCAGAAAACAAACTTGTTACTTTTTTTTGCTAAATCCCATGCACCATCGCACTTCTCACATTTTCTTGGCTGCTACCGCTTTGGCAATTTCCATTCCCGCCCTATCCGTGATGGCGGCCAATCAATCTAGCGCCAAACAAGAAATTCAAAGTACTTACAATAAAATTGCTTCGGCGATCATCCGCAAAGATGTTAAAAGTGCCACCAGCTACTTCACTAGCGACTATATCGGCATCGATGACAAAGGTACCCAACGTACAGCTGGAGAAATGCGCCAGTACTATAGCTCAATTATGCCTGCTCCCGTTAAGGTGGTAAAAAATCAAATTGCCATTCAAGACTTTAGCGCCGATAGTAGTAACGCCAACGTTTTGATTAAACAAAGAGCCGATTTGACTTTTGGGAAAAGCAAGATTGTTAGCCAAAATACCTATAAAGACTTGTGGGTAAAGACTCCTCAGGGTTGGCGCTTAAAACAAAGCCAAAACACCAATAGCACGACTACGATTAACGGCAAACCAGTCTCTAGATAAAAAATCTAGCTAAATAAATAAATCCACACTGGGAGCATTATTAAAAATATCCCAGTGCTGTTGATAATACTGCTAGCCACTAGGTCTCGATCGAGATCGTATTCTTCCGATAAAATCAAGGCGGCAAAAGCGGAGGGTACCCCAGCCATCACTACCAACGCCAGTCGTGCTGGTTGAGGAATATCCAGAGTCAGCAGGACTAGTCCCAAAATTCCGGGCATCACGATTGTTTTGAGCACTGCTGGTAACAACGCCAACCGCAGACTCTGCCAACCTTCAATCTGGCTGAGCCGAATTCCCATCAATACAAAAGCCGCCGCAATTACCACCCATACCGATCCCTGCAAACCAGTTTCGATGGCTGCCGGCAAAGACCATGAACGGGTAGAAAATCCCAGCAAAAATCCCCACAGCGAAGGAACCGTCACTAAATCTTTGAGTAATTCCCACCAGGGTCTGGTGCTGCCAACTTGCCGACCATAAAAGCTGGACACCAAAACCCCTAAACCATAAGTACCAAAAACGTTTTGGGTAACGCTATAAAATACTGCCCACACCAGATGCTCAGAACTGACTAAAAACGGCACCACCGATAGACCAATAAAACCGGTATTACCCAGCATCGAACACAGTAACCAACTACCTTGCAATTCTGGACGCTCTAGCTGAGGTAGAGCGTTGGATCGGCAACCAAAATAGAGGCTAATACCACCCAAAGCTAATCCTAGCAAAATTGAACCGGCGGCAATTACTGGTGCGAGCTTGGTGCTTTCTAGATCACCAATTTGCCGTGCCAAAGCAAAAATTTCGCAGGGTACGCCCACCCAATATAAACCCCGCCCCAACAAATGGGGGAATTCTTTGGGAAGAAATCTGACCAGCCAGAAGCCGATTCCAGTCCAAAATAGCAGCGGCGTATAAGCTTGGAATAGACTTTCAATCATTACTGAATGATAGTCATATTCTTAATTAACCACTGACCACCTTTGTTCAATAATTCATACTTAATCCGGATGGTCTCCTTGTAAGACTCATTAGTATTGCGCTGACCTGTTCGATCGAAGTAGTCAGCAGTTTCTTCGACAGTGGCATTCATTATTCTAGAACTGGGCTGCTTCGGATCAGCCGCCTGCAACTGCACCCGATTCACTCGATGTTGATATTTCCAGTAGGAGCCATCAGCCTTGGCCTCTTGAGCGCGTCCTCGGGCTTTGGTCAGAGCTGGTTCAGCCAAGACTCGTTCTAAGGAACGAACATCATATTGTTTGGAGAGTGAACTAGCCTTAACTTTTAGCCAAGATTCGATCAACTCTTGGGCATTATTAGGGGCTAATAGAGTTGCTAATTGGGGCGATGGTTTCACCGGCAAGGTAATCGATGGAGCTGGAGGTATTACAGCCACTGCTGACTTGCGGGGACTGGTCGCCACCGAATTCTGCCCCTGCCACTTGGTAGAGTTTACCAACAATAAAATCGTGATGGACAGGCCGATTAAACCAATAATACTGCCCGTGATCAACCACAGTAAAAAGCGTAGATCATGACGTCGTCGCCGGTTATTAGCCATCATTCTAGGACGACGAGTTAAGTTTTTGTCTTTACCCTTAATCGCTGTTAATTTACCACCAGTCGCATCATTAAACTGATCCAGTGGTGGGTTGTAGTTGGTACCATCTAGCTCCACGACGTTGGGGGGCAGAGAGTCACGCTTTTTGAAAGGCCGCTCAAAAGGGACAACATTTCCAGATGGGGATTTACCCCAAGTAATTTCTGGCTCTGAATAACCGATCCGCTCGGCCTGGGGAAAGTCTCCCATAGTTTCACTAGCTTTAATCGGTTCGGTCATTCCGATCGAAGAAATGAGGGGTACTGCAATAGCTTCAGCATTTTGGCTTTTAGTGAAACCAGTCGTAGCGGGCACTTGATTAAAGACCGTTTGGGCATCAATCATTTCAGGCATTGCTACCGGCTCCGTCTGAGGCAAATCATCCAGATAGACCTGTACCTGCTTGTCATCAAAATATTTACTTAAAGAAGCTTGCTGCTGGTTTAGATCCAAAAAGTGGGGATAAACCTGAGATTGAAACCACAGTTCACTGTAGCGGCATAATCCTTGAATCAGATCATTGTCGGTGGGCGAGTTTTTGCGAATGTATCCTAAAGATTCTTGATCACAGCTACGACTGAGAGCACTGTTTGCTTCCGCCTGTTGTCCGAGCAATAGATGACAGAGAGCCTGTTCAATAAAAACATCCTGGAGACGGCTGAGGTTTTGGAGCAGCAGCTGATGAGCGCGGTAAATCAACTCGGGCATCCGATAGTGAAAACCGCGTGCCACCATCGCATAGACCAACAGATAAGTAAAAACTGGATCGCCTAAACGAATGGCCGGCCCTTCAAATAGGCTCTGTTGTTCAGTAGTGGTCAGATATTGACGAATCTGATCGATGTAGGCAATAAAACCATCTTGGGTCATATCGTAGGTCATGTATCCTTGTCTACCGCTACAGCCTTCGACTAGTTCTTGCAGCAAGCTGATCACCTGTTGGCGCGTTACTGCATCATTATCGTTAATACTTTTAGTTAGTAAAGATAAAATGTACTGTGGTCGAAACTTATGTAGTTCTTTCTGAATTTCGGCCTGGACAGTGGGAAAAACATTCTGTTGTCGCAGTAACTTAATACCTGTTTCTAGAGCAGTACAACCGTTCTCTGGCTCGTTCTGTCGCCACCGTTCTCGTCCTAGTTCTAAGAGGGCTAAGGCCGCCGTTAAGTTTAAGGCTGTTCTGGTTTCTTCTAGATCAGCAACATTAGTGATTTTGGAGAGCGCTTGATCACTCCCAATCAGTGGCCAAGAAATCGATAGCACTTGCTCATATTCACCCAGTTCTGAGAGAATCAGAAACCCGCCGAGGACTCGATCGTTATCTAAATCTAGATTGCCTAGGGGGTTTTCACCGGGGGTAAAGTGCAGATTGTCAGCCATCTGCGTAGCATCATACTGGGAACGTTCTGACGGATGTGCCAAAACTTCGTAAGCATCTTTTAACAGTTTTCGCCGAGACTCGATTGCCAGCGCCGTATATTCATGACGCAATTGTTGTAAATTGCGATCGGCATAAGCCTGCTGAATTTGTCCCATGGTAGCGACGGTGGGGACACTGAGAATTTGATAGTAATCAAGTGGAATACGCACAACTCACCCACAACAACATGCGAAGTTTGACCTAGATATTAACGCGCTGGCGCTACATCAACCATAAATTATTGAATATGGTGTCAATTTTAGCAATGAATTGATTAGTTCTTCCGCCATTTTAACCACACCAGCAACGCCAAAAAGCCATAAAATAATATCCATAAGAGATATTTAACATGTTCTAAAGACATATACAGAGTGTGCAATGGTTCAAGATAGAGTTTTACCAGCCTTCCAACCCCAACAGGGTGAGATCACCACCGCAGAAGGACTAATGCTATATCGGGATATGGTGCTGGGGCGCACGTTTGAAGACAAGTGTGCCGAAATGTACTACCGGGGCAAGATGTTTGGCTTTGTGCACCTTTACAATGGTCAGGAAGCCATCTCTTCGGGGGTCATTAAAGCAATGCGGCCTGGTCAGGACTATGTTTCTAGTACCTATCGAGATCATGTGCATGCCCTCAGTGCCGGGGTGCCAGCACGGGAAGTAATGGCCGAGCTATTTGGGAAAGAAACAGGCTGTAGCAAAGGACGAGGCGGTTCTATGCACATGTTCTCAGCGGAACATCGTTTGTTGGGGGGCTATGCTTTTATCGCTGAGGGTATTCCGGTTGCCACTGGAGCAGCTTTTGCTAGTAAATATCGCCGGGAAGCCTTAAATGACCCTGGCCATGATCTGGTGTCCGCCAGCTTTTTTGGAGATGGAACGGCCAATAATGGTCAATTCTTTGAATGTTTGAATATGGCGGCGCTGTGGAAGCTGCCAGCTATCTTTGTGGTGGAAAATAACAAGTGGGCGATCGGCATGTCTCATGAACGGGCGACTTCGATCCCAGAAATTTATACCAAGGGTGCCGCTTTTGGGATGCCGGGGATCGAAGTTGACGGGATGGATGTGCGGGCTGTCTATCGGGTGGCTAAAGAAGCGGTGCGGCGGGCACGGGCGGGCGAAGGTCCAACCCTGATCGAAGCTTTGACCTACCGTTTCCGCGGCCACTCGCTGGCTGATCCGGACGAGTTGCGATCCCAGGAAGAAAAAGATTTTTGGTTTGCTCGCGATCCGATCAAAATGTTTGCTAAACACTTGATCGAGCATGAGCTGTCTTCCCAAAAGGAACTCAAGGAAATTGACAAGGAAATTCAAGCCATTGTCGATGATTCAGTGGAGTTTGCGGAAAATAGCCCCGAACCGAATCCAGAAGACTTGTATCGCAATGTTTTTGCGGATTAAATGATGGACTGGACTGCCGCGCTGCCGGTGTTTGCGATCGCTCTCCGGGAAGGTACCGAGGCGGCCTTGGTAGTGGGGATTGTGTTGGCTTGTCTGACCAAGGCAGGTCAGCAGTCTCTCTACCGCTGGGTTTACGTAGGCGTGGCCGTAGGGATCTTTCTGAGTGCAGCTGGCGGCTGGTTGCTGAATTTTTTGACGGCTTATTTGGCGCGGATCGACAGGTCAGACACTTTGGTCTGGCAAGAGCTGTGGAAGGGCGGTACTAGCTTGGTGACAATCGGTATGTTGAGCTGGATGTTGATTTGGATGACTACCCAAGCGCGGGGTCTGAGGGCGCAAGTAGTCGGAGAAGTTGATCGAGCTTTGGCGCAATCTTCCGGCTGGCCAATTTTAGGGTTGGTATTGATCGCCATTCTGCGCGAGGGTCTGGAAACAGCTCTATTTACGGTGTCTCAGACCCAGCCTGGTTGGAGTACGGTAGGTGGAGTGGTTGGTGGTTTACTGACAGCGGCACTACTGGCGCTGTTGTTATTCCGGTGGGGAATTAAAATCAATCTGCGCCAATTCTTTCAGGTGATGGGCGTGATTTTGCTCTTGATTGTAGCGGGTTTAGTGGTTTCGACGTTGCAGCATTTAGACTTGGCCGCGGGTTATTGGTCGCAGCTGCATCCGGCTCAAAGTCTTTGTTTATCTACTGACTCGGCCGTGTGCAATTTGGGTCAGCAGGTGTGGGATTTGCATGAAATTTTACCAGATCGAGGTTTTCCGGGGGTGTTCTTAAAAGTGCTGCTGGGTTATCGCGATCGACTGTATACTTTGCAGCTCTTGGCTTATGTGACCTTCATGGCGACGGTGGGCGGTTTGTATTTTCAGAGCTTGCATCCGGGGAAGTCCGATCGACTCAAAAATCAAGCTCAGTAAATCTTGATTTTAGATCAACCACTTTTTGTTCTAAGCAATTCTCATCAAGTATGAAATGTTATGACAACCCCGCTAGATACGCCATGGAAGCAGATTTTAGAAGCCTACTTCCCCCAGTTCATGGCTTTCTTTTTCCCAGAAGCTTACAGCCAGATCGACTGGAGCCAAGGTTTTGAGTTTTTGGATGGAGAGCTTCAACAAATTACCCGTGAAGCTGAAACGGGCAAGAAAATTACCGACAAGCTGGTCAAAGTCTATTTACGAAATGGCCAAGAACAATGGATTGTTGCGCACATCGAGGTTCAGAATCAAAAAGAGACCGATTTTGGTGAGCGGGTTTTTATCTATTTTGCGCGGCTGCGCGATAAGTTTCAGAGGGAAGTGGCTAGCTTTGCGGTTCTGGGAGATACCGATTCTAACTGGCGACCTCAATCGTTTACGACGGAGACGTTAGCTTGTTGCCTGCAGTTCTCTTTTCCCATCGCAAAATTGATAGACTATAAGAGGCGGCAAAGAGAATTGGAAGCTAGTGATAATCCATTTGCTGTGGTGGTACAGGCTCATCTATCAGCTCAAGCTACCAAGGGCAAGGAAAGTCAGCAGCGTCGTCGAAAACAGAAGTTTGCGTTGACGACGATGTTGTATGAACAGCGATATAGCCGTCAAGAAATCATTGACCTGTTTCGGTTTATTGATTGGGTGCTTACACTGCCAGCAGAGCTAGAAGCAGCTTTTATAAACGATTTAGCTATCTATGAAGGAGATAAGAATATGCCTTACATCACTAGTATCGAAAGAATGGGCGAAGCCAGAGGTAAAGCTGAATTGGTTCTTCGACAGTTAAATCGTCGGGTTGGTCTGGTTTCTGATGAGACTGTGGCGAGAATTGGGAAGTTGCCGATCGATCAATTAGAACAACTCGGTGAGGATCTATTGGATTTCAGCATTAGTCAGGATTTAACAGACTGGCTCCAGCGTTCTGCTGACTCTTAAATGATCAACTTTTTGACTACTCCCATTTTTTACCTGACTCCATACATTTTTTGTTGGTCGTTATTGAACGGATTAGTAACAATCCTGTTGCTATTTTTATTGAAGATCAGAATATCTCGTCCCAGGCAGATTGCCACCGGATTGACTACGGCGATCGGCTCCATCCTATGGAACTGGAGTATTGAATTTAATCGATCGACTATTTATCTCAATGTCGATCATTCTTATCTGCGCATCTCTTGGGCGGATGCTTTAAATGGAGTCTGTGTATTTGGTCTGACAGTATTAGTTTTGGGGTTATTAGTCGCTCCACAGGAGTCGGCTCAGAAAGTGGCGAAAATTGCTGTTGTCGCAGCACTGTGGACTATTTTCGCTGATACTTTTTTCTTTTAGAAAATATTATGAGCATGACAGCTAGCCACCAAAAACGGTAGAATCCTAATCTCAGCAATCTTTAGAGTAAAAAAATGAGTAAAAACTACCGCATCACTCTGTTACCTGGCGATGGCATTGGCCCAGAAATCATGGCAGTAGCGGTAGATGTCCTCAAAGCTGTCGGTCAACTGGAAAATATTCAATTCACTTTTCAAGAAGCCTTGATTGGCGGCGTGGCGATCGATCAAACTGGCGAACCTTTACCCGCTGCCACCTTAGCTGCCTGTAAAGACAGCGATGCCGTACTGTTAGCCGCCATTGGCGGCTACAAATGGGATAATTTACCTCGCGCCCAACGCCCGGAAACCGGCTTGCTCGGCTTGCGATCCGGTTTGGAATTATTTGCTAATCTGCGGCCAGCTGCTATTATTCCCCAGCTCATCGATGCTTCTTCCCTCAAAAAAGAAATCATTGAGGGCGTAGATATCATGGTGGTACGGGAACTCACCGGTGGCATTTACTTTGGCCAACCCCGGGGTATATTCACCAGCGAAACCGGCGAACAGCGGGGGGTTAATACCATGGCCTATACCGTGAGTGAGATCGATCGAATTGCTCGGGTCGCTTTTACCACTGCTCAAAAACGTCAGAAAAAGCTCTGCTCCGTTGATAAGGCCAACGTCTTAGAAGTTTCGCAACTGTGGCGCGATCGAGTAACAGCTCTTGCCGCCGAATATCCCGATGTAGAACTAACGCACTTGTATGTAGATAATGCTGCCATGCAGCTACTCCGTGCCCCCAAACAATTTGATACGATTGTGACTAGCAACTTATTTGGCGATATCCTCTCCGATATTGCCGCTATGCTTACTGGCAGTATTGGCATGTTACCTTCAGCCAGCTTGGGAGCGAGCGGATTAGGCGTATTTGAACCAGTCCATGGTTCCGCGCCAGACATTGCTGGGCAGAATAAAGCTAACCCCCTCGCCCAAGTTCTCAGCGCCGCCATGCTGCTGAAATATGGCTTAAACGAAACTCCGGCTGCTCAAAGGATTGAGTCGGCGGTGCTCCAAGTATTGAGTCAGGGCTACCGCACTGGCGATATCATGTCTCCAGGCATGACCTTGGTCGGCTGTACTGAAATTGGCAAAATGCTGATGCAAGCATTAGCTACCTAAACCTTTCTATTTCTTATTTATTAAATCTCATGTACACACCATCTGTGCGATCTCACCATACTGCTTTGCAAGACCCCGCTGTGATCAATGCCGCGCGGGACTTATACGAAACCTATCTAGACATTCATGAAAGCCGCTCCAAAGAGCCAGTGGGGGTAGTTGTGCATCAGTACTCTGGTCGGAGCCAGCTTTCCTTCCGGCCAGTACAAGTTTTGCTGCCCGAAGAATGTTTTGTGCCACTTCAGCATTTTGCCGCTAACTAGCAATGGCTGACCAACTTATTGCTGGCACCATTTTCTTTTTGGGAGCCTCGATCGGCAGTTTCTTGAATGTGGTGATCTATCGGTTGCCCGCTGGTTTGTCCTTGTTATGGCCGCCCTCGCGTTGCCCCAAATGTGGACACCAGTTGGGTATTACCGAAAATGTGCCCATCTTGGGCTGGTTAATGTTGCGGGGGCGTTGTCGCCATTGCCACACCAAGATTTCGGCTCGTTATCCTTTAGTTGAGACCCTGACGGCGATCGCCTTCGTTTTTACTTACAGTCAATTTGGCCTGACTACCCAGACCTTGGGCTACTGTCTGCTGCTGGCTTGGCTGATTGCTTTATCTTTGATCGATCTGGACACGATGACCTTGCCCAACTCGTTAACTAGCTCTGGGCTAGTATTGGGCTTAATTTTTCAGACCTATTGGGGTTATCAAGTTACCCACAGTCAGGTGGGTGCGGTGCATTATCTGGTCGGATCGATCGGAGGCATGGTGCTAGGAATTTGGCTGTACGACACCATTCAAGTTCTAGGTAGTCTGTTACTGGGTCAGTTGGCACAGGGCGGCGGTGATGCCAAGCTGATGGGTTTGATTGGAGCCTGGTTGGGCTGGCAAAACGTGTTATTGACCGGAGCGATCGCTTCTGGGGCTGGCTCGGTAATTATTGGCGGCGCGATGGCTTTGGGTTTTTGGCAGCGCGACCAAAAATTTCCGCTGGGACCTTTTTTGGCATTGGGCGGAGTGATTAGTTTATTTGCAGGTGGTGGGTTGATTGCCACTTATCAAAGATTGATGTTCAGCATGAGTCCCAGTACTAATGCCTTGATGGTCGGGGTAATGTTTATTGTGCTGGTTGCTTATTTGATCTATGTGCGCCGCTCCAAACGACGGATTAAGAGCGATGGTTTGGATGATTAATTTCAGCCATCACCCAAGTTACATAGGTACCGATCGGACTCCATAGTAAATAGGGTAACAACAACAATGTTGCCCAGCCGGAGCTGGGGTAAACTAAGATGGCCAGAATTAACCCCAACCCAAAGCCCATTCCTCCTACCCATACACCTAGCTTCAGGCTTTTAAACCAAGCCATCACCGGGTTGTAAGCCATAATTGCCACTTCAGTCAGGGCATACAGCAACATTAAAGACCAGGTTCTACTGGTGTGTGGTGCTGCGATCCAGGCTATATTGGCCGACCAAGCCCCACAAATAAAAATAGTTGTCCAAATAAAAGGAATCGCTCGCTCAAAAGTCAGCCAGCGGGGACGCTGTTGGCGGTTAAACCAGCGAATCCCCTCGTCAGTGTTGAGTTTTAAGGTGGCCACGGCAATGAGCGTAGCAATAGTGCCAATAACGAGCCAGGAGGGAAACATGAGAAACCAGGTCAATGTTGATACAGTATATCTGGGCAGGCGAGACGCTTGTTGATCATAAAAACGTGAAATATTGATGGTTGTTCGGGTCTGGGGAAATTACCTCAAATATGAAAAGGTACTGCCAATAGAGGTAGCAAGGCGAGGAGCAGCCAAGCCCAAGACCAAAGAGTGAGATCTTCAATTAGATCTGTAGTCGTTAGGAGTGCTTCAATCCTTCGATCGAGACGATTTGCTGAAGTCATCTGACTAAAAGCCGCGCACAGGTTTTCAGGAAAAATGGAGGTATGTTGAACAATGAATAGCAACGCTTCTGCGACTAATAAAGGATTGGTGTGTGTGGATGCCCAGTGATCGGCTCGAATTTCTCGTAAGATGAGCAATTCTTGCCACAGTAGCTCTGTCTGTGGAAGCCCCGCCGTAATCTGACGGATCCAATCCAACCAGAAAAAATAGAAAGTATCATGATAGCGATCGTGCGCCTGTTCGTGAGCGATTACTGCCGAACAGTGTTCAGCATCTAACATAGTCAAGAGTCCTTGACTAACAACTATTTCGGGTCGCCAAAAGCCGATTTGGGCACTGTAGGGTGTGTTTATATCTACCAGGCGGACGGGAGTCCCTTTTAAATCGGCCATCGGATAAGTACGGACTTTATGTAGAACTCGCCAAGCATCCCCAGTCATTTTGAGCAACCACAGCCCCGAAAATCCCAAAAAACAGATTGATAGGAAGTAGCTGCCCCAACCCTCCCACACCCCTACCATTTGCCCCTGGGGTCCCATCCAAATCACGGCGATCACGGTGGTAAATAGTAGTAAAGGTGGTAGTAAAAATAATGTGATGGTGCAGTGCCAACGAGCGCGCCAAGTATCGAAGGATATCTGGCTCCAGGTGTAACGTAAGCCCCAAGCCAGACCTAAAATACCAATCAACATGGTCAGGTGCATTATTGTTCCTCCTGGGCTTGTCGAATAGCTTGCAGTTTTTGGGCAATGGCCGAGAGTTGTTCCAAGCTAGCGCGATCGAGATCGTCAGCAAAAGCGGCAATGACATCTGGATTGCCCACGGCTAGAAATTGGTTTAAATGTTCATAGGCTTGCAGTGCTTGTGCTTCAGTGGCTGAAATTTTTGCTTGCCAAAGATAACTGCGTTCTTGTTTATCGCAGGTGAGCCAGCCCTTTTGAGTTAGCCGCTTGAGAATGGTGGCAACGGAAGCATAAGCCAATTCGCGATCTGGATCGGTCAATATTCGATCGCGAATGTCTTTGACGGTGACTGTATCTAGTTCCCATACAATTTCGATGATTTCTCGTTCTAATGGTCCTAACGAGAGTTGTTTGGGGCGGCGATCAGGAAGCGGAACCATTATTTTTCAGTGCTATCTTTCCCTTAGACTAACTCAAGAGTTTCGCTGTTAGCACCTCTCTTTTCAACGATCCCGAAGAAACTCTTTAGAAATCGCAAGTTCGACGCTCTGTCATTGGCTAATATTTCATTCAGTTGTTAGCTTAGGACAAGTTGTGAAAAAACTTATAGATTCTTAATCAGATCGCAGCGAGTTCCATCTACCTGTTTTGTTTATGACCTCGATCCAAGATCGCAATAATCTAGTTTTTATTTCCAGCCCGGCCAAACCTAATTTAGAGCTACTGCCGATCGATCGACCCGATAGTGCTACCCGAATTTGGCTTTATTCTGGTATTTTCTGGATGTCGGTGACGATGCTAATTGGGGTCATAGAGGCCATCAAACTATTCTATCCCGAATTTTTGCAGGGAGTGCCAGCACTAGCTTATGGTCGGCTCCGCCCCGTGCACATCAATATTGGTTTATTCGGCTTTATGAGTATGGGTTACTTAGGAGCCGCTTTTTATATGGTGCCGCGTTTAACCCAAACGCCATTATTTTCGGAGCGTTTGGGTTCGCTCACTGCCTGGTTTTGGAATTTCAATTTACTGGCAGGCTGTCTGGGGATTCTGATGGGCTTCAGTAAAGGCAAAGAGTACACGGAAATCCCTTTCCCGTTCGATATGGTAATTGGGCTGTTAGTGCTAGCGATTGCTGGGAATCTATTTTCTACAATTAGCTTGCGGCAAGAGCGACGGGTTTATGTATCGTTGTGGTATATTTTGCTCGCAATTATTCCCTTTCCGATCTATTACACCCTAGGTAATGCATCTAAATTTAGCGGTATTGAAGATGCGATTATCAATTGGTTTTATAGTCACAATCTGTTTGGTATCTGGCTGACTACGCTGGGTCTGGCCACACTCTACTACATTGTTCCCAAACAGGTGAATAAGCCGCTGTACAGTCACATCATTTCATTTGTGGGGTTCTGGACGTTAGCAGCGTTTTATCCTTGGAACGGCGGACATCATGTGATTTGGGGGCCGGTACCAATGTGGGTAATGACAGCTTCAGTCACAGCTTCGATCGCCATGTTTATTCCGACCTGTGCGACCATGATTAATTTTGGCGGCACCGCTTGGGGCACTGGTGAAATTCTGAAGCGTGATATTGGCTATCGCTTTAGTCTGTTAGCCTATGCTTGTTACGTCGGCGCATCTCTGTGGGGAACGGTCTTAGCCGTAATGTCGCTGAATGCCAAACTTCATTTTACCAATATGACGATCGCCCATGTCCACCTGGGGTTTTTGGGTTTTGGAGTACCTGGTTTAATTGCCTTCACTTACTTTTATCTAGAGCGATCCCTAAAGCTCAAATACTCTCAATCTTTGGCCGAATGGCACTTTTGGCTAACTATTATCGGAATTTTCGGTTATGTTGTTTCGATGGGAATCAGTGGTTGGATGGAAGGCTCTGCTTGGGAAGCGGGTGGCTCGCCTCAAAGCACGATGCTCGACAAGTATCCCTATCATGTTGCTCGTGCTGTTAGCGGTTTAGTAGTCCTGCTGGGGCAGTTTCTATTTGTTGGGAATGTCTATAAAACCGTGAATCACCCGATAAATTTACTAGCAACTTCCACCGATTCTCTTGCAAAATCCAGCATTACACTATGAGATATATCAGCATTTTCCCGATTGTCGTCATTCTATCCTTCCTATTTGGATCAGCTTTCACCGGGCTGGTGATTGCTCCAGAAGTTGCTTCTGATATTGTTCGCTCTCCTAGTGTTGGATTAGTTGCCTACTCGCCAACAGAGGCCAAAGGTCGTCGGATCTATGCTCGTGAAGGCTGTGTCTACTGCCATTCTCAGCAAGTAAGAAATGTCAAAGCCGATGAAAATTTGGTGGCGGCATTTGGAGTGTCCAAAGCTGGAGATTACTATTATGACTTGCCACACATGTTAGGTACTTCCCGCCAAGGACCAGATCTTTCTAATGAGGGACGAGTTTGGCGACGAGATATTGGGGCACCAGCACGTGATTATTTAATTGGGCATTTTATCAATCCTCGTCAATACAATCCCAATTCGATTATGCCCGCCTTCAATTACCTCTCACCACAAGAATTGTCGGACTTGACAGACTATATCCAATCATTGGGAGCATGGAAAGATAATGTGAAAGTAGCAGAGGCATCATTATGAATGCAACTGTTCGACTATATTTGGGCATAACAGAACCTCATGCCCAGCATAGCCAGATGGGTAGTTGGTTTGGGATTGGTGATGGCACGGTGATTATGTGGTCGTTAGTTTGGGTGCTATTACCGATTGGAATTCTGGCATTACTGTCATTAATGTGGGCAGCTAAAAATGGTCAGTTTAAAGATGCTCAAGAAATTGCTGAACGCCAGTTAAAAATTGAAGATTAAAATATATCTCTAACTTTTTAAAGAAGTCCATAATGTCAAAAAATAAGGAGTACGATTTGATGAAAGTTTTAGTTGCTGCCGATATTTCGCCTACTGCTGTTCAGATTTCTGAATTCCTACAAAACTATCTGAAGCCTATGTCAGAAGACATGCCAGAAGTGACGATCCTACATATCTACGAGCCAGAGTTAGACTACACCGAGGAGGCTCCAATTCAAAATTGGCAGGCTGTACCTACCAGTGAAAAAGAATTACGCCACATTTTTCAACCCCTAACCGCTATTTGCAAACTACAATATGTGGTGGTAAATGAGGCTCTGGGTGATAGCATTCTCAAACATGCAGCGCAAGTTGATCTGATTGTGATGGGGAGACGGCGACGTGGACAAATGCTAGAGATGATGACTGGAAGTTTGAGCCAGTTTGTGTTGCATCGTGCTCTGTGTCCGGTGTTGATTGTGCCAGAAACGACTACGCGCCAATTAGCATACAAAATGCTGCAAATAGAATCGGTACAGCCTACTGTGATGTCAACTGAGTCTTTGGCACGGCTAAAGGTGTTAATTGGGGTTGCTCAAGCCGATGGTAACATTGGCCATCCCGAACGATTATGGTTGGAATCGAATATACAGCAGGAGCATTTTCCAGTGGGGATATTGTGGGAAAAGCTACTGCAAGAACCTGTCGATTTACCCCAAGAACTAACGAAAATTACCGACCCAGCTCAGCAAGAATTGACTTACTATGCGGCTTATTTGCTAGCGAATACTGATACTGAATATCATTTGGCAGAACAGCAGGCGATCGATCTAATCGCTACAACATTTCACTTGACTGCGACAAAAGTCGAACAATTGCGTGGGTTAGTAGACCGAGTTGCTAATTTTCAAAATATTGGTCAGGGAGAATCAATTACTGATCCTGAACAGCGAGCGATAATCATTGAGGAGAAAATTCTCTGTTATGCGATGGCTACAGCAGTTTTGGGGGCAGATCCGTCACCATTGCTGGGTTCTTATACCCAGTCGGTGGCTTTGGGTCTACAGATGATTTTGATTGCCGAAATTGCTGATATTTGGGGCGCGGCAGAGTTCGATGTTAAGCCATTTTTTGAGGAAATGGTGGGGAGCTTAGGATTAGTCAGCGCTTGGCTGATGGCGTTGGATCTGACAAAGTTAGTGCCCAAAGTGGGTAGTAGCTTGGGTGCTGCTGATGCGTTTACTGCGACTTGGGCGATAGGTCAAACAACCGCCATCTACTTTGAAGCGGCTCATTCTCAACCAGAAGTGACCTTGGATTCGATCGCTCTGCGACAATTATTCAAGCAAAATCGTAAATCTGCTGAAGCTATCTACGATCGTAACGAACTAACAATTGAGTCTCAAAAACAAGAACATGCTGCCCAAATCAAAGCACTCACCGAGGCCGTAAAAACCGGAAAAATCCCCACCGAAAAATATCAAAAACGTCTACAACAGCTTTTACTGACTGCCTCGCATCCTCAACTGATGCTTTTGTAGTCCAGCCAATGTACAAGATTTTTTTGGATTAACTGCTTATCTGAGTTAGTAGAACGTCTGTCCCGATCTAGCGCTTATAATAGACCTTGGTTTTTCTAATGCCGCTCAGCCAATAAATTTATGACAGAAGCCAATAAACCGTCCCAAACTGCCAAAAAATCCCAGCCCGCAGCAAAGTTAGAAGCTAGCGCTGCTGTGCCCGATGAGGCTGCGCACTCACCAACTGCTGCGCCTGTTGAGAAAGTCGTGGAGGCCGTAGCGGAAGTGAAAACGGTGCCTCCCAAAAAAGAGAAAGCACCAGCGCTCGAAGATAAACCCTTTGCTGACTTCGTGCAGCAAAATTTAGTCCCCGCGATTCAAAATGGTTTGACTGCTCAAGGTTGGACTGACCTAGATTTGCAATTTACTAAAGGCCAGGTATCGATCTCCGGCTTAGTGGGCATCCCCGACTGCTGGCAGATTATTGGCAAAGGACAACAGGGGAAAAGACAGTTTAACTTGTACTTTTTTGATGAAAATATTCAGGGGCAACGGGGCTTCTCCTGTAGCTCTAATCAAGGCCGGATGAGTTCGATCGAATCCTTTTTGATTGACGAGCGCAAAATGACTTTAGATCTATTGATGTTTGGTTTGATGAAGCGCCTCAATGCTCAGCAATGGCTATCACCCAGCCCACTTGCTGCTGTTTCTTCGTAACTCTTAACACAAACGCCTAGCCGATCCTAGTTGGTCTTGGTAGACTAACTAAATAAGTTAAAAGCTATAGCCATCAATACGTAGATAAAAATTACTATGGTAGACTCCCTTAGAAAACCCGCAGTTGACGAACTCCGATCGGGAGTCAAGATCCCTGCCAAAGAAACTATTCTCACACCTCGGTTCTATACCACCGACTTTGATGAGCTAGCCAAAATGGACATCTCCATCAACGAAGAGGAGATGAAAGCAATCATTGCCGAGATGGAAGTGGACTACAACCGCCACCACTTCGTGCGCGGTGAGCAGTTCAATCAGTCTTTTGACCATATTGATGGTGAAACCCGCCAGTTATTTATGGAGTTCTTAGAGCGCTCCTGTACGGCGGAATTTTCCGGCTTCTTGCTCTATAAAGAACTCGGTCGGCGGCTCAAGAACAAAAATCCGCTGTTAGCAAAAGCTTTTAACCTGATGTCGCGAGACGAAGCCCGTCATGCTGGTTTTTTGAACAAAGCGTTGGCCGATTTCGATCTGTCTATGGATTTGGGCTTTTTGACCCAAAACCATACCTACACATTTTTTAAGCCCAAGTTTATTTTCTATGCCACTTTCCTTTCTGAGAGAATTGGTTATTGGCGCTATATCAAAATCTTCCGGCATTTGGAAGCTCACCCCGAAAATCAGCTCTACCCTATCTTTAACCTGTTTGAAAACTGGTGCCAAGATGAGAACCGCCATGGTGACATTTTTGATGCATTGATGAAATCTCAGCCCCATATTCTGAACGATTGGAAAGCCAAGCTGTGGTGCCGCTTCTTTTTGCTATCAGTATTTGCGACTATGTATCTGAATGATCATCAGCGCACCAAGTTCTATGAAGCACTGGGTATGAACACCCGTGACTTTAACCTAGATGTAATTCGGCAGACCAATCGTACTGCTGGTCGGATTTTCCCAGTCACTTTAGATGTCGATCAACCTAAATTCATCAAGTTGATGGACAAGTCAGTGGTCAGCTATCTAAAAATCGTTAACGCCCCGGCATCGAATGCGCCCAAGTTCCTCAAAACTATCCAGCGTTTGCCCCATATTCTGTCGATCGGCTGGAATATGTTGCAGTTATATGTGATTAAGCCGATCGATACCGATTATCTAGAAGGCTCAGTTCGCTAAACTACTGAAACTTCAACATCGTGGGTCTTAATAGACCCATTTTTTTATGTTGAAAAAAATGTAGAATTCATACTAGGTTCATTAAGCTCCAATATGATGAGCCTGTAAGCTTTTAACTTGCTCCAATCTAATCTTACCGGCGGTGTTCACATGGTGAATTCAGTACAACCCAGTAACCTTTCTGCCCTCAAAACCGAAATTGCCCATTTTCGGGAAGAGCTAAATATGCGCGACCAATTGGTGCAGCAACTCTCCCAAGAATTATTTCGGATTGTCAAAAGTGATCATCCTTCCCCAACGGCCATCGTGGGCGGCGATCATCGAGGTGAAATTCGGGTGTTGCGAGAACAGCTGCAAGGTGTAGAAACCCAAGTTCATTATTACCAAAATCAGCTACAAAATCGGGATCAGGAAATCCAGCAACTGCGCCGCACAGTGCGGGAACTTAGTGCCCGCAGTCGGATGTTGGAGCAAGTAGTTCAAGAACTACCTCGGATATACTCCCAAAAGTTTGCAGAACGGCTAGCCCCTATTCGGGAAAAAATCGCCAATTTACATCGTGATAACCAACGCCTGCAATCAGAATTACAGCAAGTTTCTGCCACCCCCCGCCGAGAATTACAACTACCGGATCTTTCTAAAGTAATTAGCAGTATGTCTACCTTTGGTCCGGTTTAAAATGCCAGTAGTCTTGATCACCGACTCCGATAATTTAGGACAGGCCATGCGATCGGCGATCCAGGCTGTCGATCCAGCTACTGCCTGTATCGTCGCTGAAAGCGTTGCTGTTATTGCCCCAGACTCATTGCTCTGCCCTTTAACTTTAGATATTTCCCCGGACTTGGAGTTTTGGGGACAAGATATTTTTGCAGCTTGCCGCCAATTAGAAAAAATGCGGCAGTGGGTATTCGCTCAAACCAGCCACCAATCAGGAGTTGGTGATTATTGGTTACCTATTGTGAATACCGGCAAAGGTCGTCTCTATGCCGAAGCAATCGCTAAATCAGCCACCGTCGCGGACAGTTATCATCAGCCATTGCATCTTAATGACCAACAGCGGCAGCCTTTGTATCAGTTGGGGGCTAGCTTATTAGAACAGCTGCAAGCGCCGCCCGCTGTCTATTTATTGGCTTTTGGTTATATCGGTTCAGCGTTGGTGTTCGATCGATTACTACCATTCCCCGCCGCACCAGCCCTGGCCAGCATCAACGTGCAGCAGCCGGACTTATTCACTTGCCATTGGCGCTGTTTAACCAATCAACCCATTCTCGATTTGCTTATTTCTAGCCAGTCTCCCTTCCAGGAATTGAGCTAACTATGTCTCCTCCTTACACTGTTGTATTAATTATCCCCACTGGTATTGGTGCCAGCATGGGTGGCTATGCTGGCGATGCCCTGCCGATTGCTAAGGCTCTAGCTGCTAGTTGCGATCGATTGATTACCCATCCCAATGTGATGAATGGGGCACAGATGTACTGGCCGTTACCCAATGCCTTGTATGTAGAAGGCTATGCCCTTGACCAGTTTGCCGCCGGAGCCTGGGGCTTAAATCCGGTGGTGCAAAATCGGGTGGGATTAGTATTTGATAGATCGATCGAACCAGAATTGTTGCAGCGCCATTTGCAAGCAGCAGATGCGGCGCGAGCCACCTTGGGCTTGAGCTTGACCGATTATATTTTGACCGATGAGCCGCTGGGGGTCGAGCTGCAAACCGCCGGTTCTGGAGCCTCGTGGGGAACGATCGCCCGTCCAGATAGTTTGCTGCGTGCTACAGAGAAATTAATTAAACAGCAAGGCGCGCAAGCGATCGCCGTCGTCGCCAGATTCCCCGATGATCCCGGTGCGACTGTATTACAAGAATATCGCCACGGCATCGGTGTTGACCCCTTAGCCGGGGTCGAAGCGGTCATTTCGCACTTAATTGTGCGCCAATTTCAGATCCCCTGCGCCCATGCCCCCGCATTATCCCCGCTGACTGTAGACCCGGAAATTTCTCCGCGATCGGCTGCTGAAGAATTGGGTTACACTTTTTTGCCCTGCGTTTTGGTGGGCTTGAGCAAAGCTCCGCAGTTTACAACGAATCATAAAGAGCAGCAGGGCAGCATTTGGACATCTAGCGTAGATGCTGTGGTCATTCCAGCCAGTGCTTGTGGCGGTAGCGGCTTACTGAAATGGGCGGCGGGATCAGCTAAGATAATCACAGTAGCTGAAAATCACACCCGGATGAGCGTCTATCCAGAAGATTTGGGCATCACCGTCATTCCAGTCCGTTCTTATCTAGAAGCAATTGGGGTCGTGACAGTCGATCGAGCAGGTATGAGCTTGGACAGTTTTTCGGCTCAAGTTCAACCCTTACAAAAGCTAGCGTAGTTTTAGATGTCTTCATGAGCAAATCCCCAGCCCCAGAAGTGGAGTCCCCAAATCGCTTTGAAATTTTGGGTGCAATGGGTTTAACCGCCGTTTTGCTACTAATTTTTGCCAAGTTATGGTTGTATTTCGGCCAGATGACTTTGTTGCCGATGTCTTTTAGTTGGGTAGATCTGGGCATTGCCGTTGCTTTAGGGTTAATAATTACCGGTTTGAGCAATATCGTCTATCGGTTGTGGCCAGCCTATCGTACCAGTGCTGATTTCTATCTAGCTTTTGTGATGAAACCTTTAGCTTGGCCAGATCTGCTCTGGTTGGGTCTGTTGCCTGGCATCAGTGAAGAGCTGCTGTTTCGAGGCGTGATGCTACCCAGTATGGGCTACAACCTGGGCGGTGTGCTGATTGCGGCGGTGTGCTTTGGCCTGTTGCACATGAGCGGTACCCGCCAGTGGCCTTACGCGCTCTGGGCGGGGGTGGTGGGCACGGCCTTGGGTTACGCTTTGCTGGTGACTGGCAATATGTTGGTGCCGATCGGAGCGCATATTTGCTGCAATCTTTGCTCCGGGGCAATTTGGAAGTGGCAAAATCAATAAAATTTCATTTTGTGGCCTGTACTTATGAGTTATATGCTCAGGCCATTCTAGATATATTGAATGAGGCGATCGCTAACTCCACTGCTTTGTACGACTATCAGCCACGATCGATCGAGAGCATGACTACTTGGTTCCAGACAAAAGAAAACGGCAATTTCCCCGTAATTGGGGCAATCAGCGAGGACGGCCAGCTGTTGGGCTTTGCTAGCTACGGCACCTTTCGAGCTTGGCCAGCTTATAAGTATTCGATCGAGCATTCAGTCTACGTTCATCCCGATCATCGCCGTCAGGGCTTAGGTTTGGCTTTGATGCGGCGGCTAATTGTGATCGCCAGTGAGCAACAATATCACACCATGATTGGTGGTATTGATATGACCAATTATGACAGCATTGCCCTGCATAGCCAGTTAGGATTTACCCATGCTGGTACCATTCAACAGGCTGGTTTTAAGTTTGGCTGCTGGCTAGATTTAGGTTTTTATCAGCTGGTGTTGGCTACCCCAGATTGTCCGATCGATGGTTAATTGGTCATCTCAAAACCGAATAGAAAAAATTAATGATAGAAGTTTGTATTGCCGATCTCAGCGTTCCTACTCAAGCCCAAGCCGTAGTGCAACTACTGCATGAATATGCCCTCGACCCGACCGGCGGTGGTCAAGGTTTGTCAGACTATGCTCAGACTAACCTGACCAAAGAATTAGCCCAAAGAAAAACAGTACATGTCATATTGGCCTTTGTAGATGAAGTTCCTGCTGGACTAGTTATCTGCCTGGAAGGATTTTCGACCTTTGCTTGCCAGCCTTTGCTTAATATTCATGATGTGATCGTTACTGAATCACAACGAGGGAAGGGAATATCTAAACTAATGTTACACAAAGCGGAGTCGATCGCCATTAGTTTGGACTGTTGTAAGCTCACCCTCGAAGTCTTAGAAAATAATCATATTGCTCAAGCTGCGTACCTAGCTTGTGGATTTCATAATTACGAACTCAATCCGCGACTTGGTAAAGCTTTGTTCTGGGAAAAGAAGCTATAAAAACCATCGAAACCAGCCCAGAAATTTGAGCTGGTTTTCCCTAAAAGTTTTCGCGTAGCATTTGTTTCATAAATTATTGGCTTCCCAACTGCATCCATAAATAGGCAAACCCTCAACCGGGTTTTCCATTAAAATGATAGATTGGTGACTAGACTCTGGCTGATCGCCAGATGTTCTATTATCATTCTCATTAACCCTAGGTGAGGTGTAAGACCCTGTGGCCAAAAAAACTGACACGCCTGAAAAGTCTGCTAGTAGCACGCCGACTGAGAAATCCAAATCGGGTATTGATGTCGTAGGTTTTGTTAAAGATAGCAAAGACGAGCTTGGCAAGGTCATCTGGCCAAGTCGGCAACAGCTAATTAGCGAATCTTTAGCAGTCGTGCTTACCGTGTCGCTGTCGGCTGCGGTTATTTACGGTGTAAATAATCTATTCCAATGGGCAGCTGCAATTATATTTACACAGTCATAGCTGGAAAGATATGCCCATGAGTTCTCAAACTGATGATTCCTTAACTAACAGCAATGTTGACTTTAGTGCCACCCCCCGGTGGTATGCAGTACAGGTAGCCTCTGGTTGCGAAAACAAGGTCAAACTGGACTTAACCCAACGGATTCAATCCTTTGATGTGAGCGATCGCATCATGCAGATAGAAATCCCCCAGTCCCCCATCGTTCGGCTCCGCAAAGACGGTAGCAAAGTATCTGCCGAGGAAAAAGTTTTCCCTGGTTATGTACTGGTAAGGATGGCGATGGATGATGACGCTTGGCAGGTGGTTAAAAACACCCCCAACGTAATCAACTTTGTTGGTGCCGAGCAAAAACGTGGCTATGGGCGCGGTCGCGGCCATGTCAAACCACTGCCCTTGTCTCATGGTGAAGTCGATCGGATCTTCCGGCAAGCTGCCGAGCAAGAACCAGTGGTCAAAACTAACCTCAATGAAGGCGACAAAGTCGTGGTGCTTGCTGGCCCATTCAAAGATTTTGCCGGAGAAGTTATTGAAGTTAGCCCCGAACGGAGCAAACTCAAAGCCCTTCTTTCGATCTTTGGGCGCGATACCCCCGTAGAATTAGAGTTCAATCAGGTTCAAAAACAATAGCAAAATGGCAAAAAAAGTAGTAGCAATCGTCAAACTAGCGCTCAACGCTGGTAAGGCTAACCCCGCACCGCCTGTTGGTCCCGCATTGGGTCAGCACGGTGTGAACATCATGGCATTCTGTAAAGATTACAATGCCCGCACTCAGGATCAAACTGGTACCGTCATCCCAGTCGAAATCTCGGTCTATGAAGATCGTAGTTTCACCTTCATTCTCAAAACCTCACCAGCTTCGATTTTAATTAAAAAAGCGGCTGGCGTGGAAGTCGGTTCTAATGAACCCAATAAAAAGAAAGTAGGCAGCATTACTAAGGCTCAACTAGCTGAGATTGCCAAAGTCAAAATGCCCGATCTTAATGCTAATGACTTAGAAGCAGCCATGAACATCGTGGGCGGCACCGCTCGCAACATGGGCATTACCATCACCGACTAGTTATTAAACTTAATCTATTCACCTTTTATCGGGGCAGAAGTAATACACTTCGCGATCGACCCCAGGAATAACCATGACTAAGAAATATTCACGGCGTTCTCAAGAACTACTAAAAAAAGTAGAAACCCGCCCTTACGAGCCGCTGGAAGCACTCACCCTACTTAAAGATACGGCCACTGCTAAATTTCCAGAATCAGCAGAAGTGCACATCCGCCTCGGTATTGACCCTAAGTACACCGACCAACAGCTGCGTACCACCGTTGTCCTGCCGAAGGGCACTGGTCAGACCATCCGCGTGGCTGTTATTGCCCGTGGTGAAAAAGTGGCTGAAGCCAAAAATGCCGGTGCCGATTTAGCTGGTTCGGAAGAACTGATCGAAGAAATCCAAAAAGGGATGATGGATTTTGATTTGCTGATTGCTACTCCCGACATGATGCCCCAAATTGCTAAACTAGGTCGGGTACTCGGTCCACGCGGTTTGATGCCCTCGCCGAAGGCCGGAACAGTGGCTACCGATTTAGGTAAAGCTATTGCCGAATTCAAAGCAGGTAAGCTAGAATACAGAGCTGACCGGACAGGTATCGTTCACGTCATGTTTGGGAAAACTGCTTTTAGTGCAGAAGACCTCCTTGTTAACCTGAAAGCTTTGCAAGAAAACATCGATCGGAACCGTCCATCTGGTGCAAAGGGACGCTACTGGCGCAGTATCTACATATCTGCTACTATGGGTCCTGGTATCGAAGTCGATATCAATGCTCTTCGAGACTTTAAGTCTGAAGGCTAAATAATATTTGTGTTCGAGAGTTTATTTCCCAATCTGGCGTTAGCCAACAAGTGAATAGCTACAGCCACAGACAGCAGGTGTCGTCAAGACATAATTATCCTGCCGAGGTTAACGCCAGCAACTAAATTGCTGATTACCATTGACCCCGGCTGCCCGCTGGGGTCAATGTTTGTGGATGTCCGAGCCAAATAAATACCGTCAACTGCCCACCCACGAGGTCTATCAATGGGGAGAACCCTAGCCAATAAGCAAGCGATTGTGGCCGAACTCAAAGAAAATCTGAGTTCTAGCCAAATGGTGGCAGTGATCGATTATCAAGGTCTGACTGTGGCTGAAATCACTGACCTGCGGCGGCGTTTACGCCCCAAAGGTGCGATTTGCCAAGTCACTAAAAATACCTTCATGGGCAAAGCCATTGCCGATGACGCTAAGTGGCAACTGGTCGAGAAATTTCTCTCTGGTCCTTCTGCTTTCTTGCTGATTCAAGAAGACGTTGGTGGTGCTATCAAAGCCTACAACGAGTTCCAAAAAGCCACCAAGAAAACCACCCTTCGTGGTGGAGTCATGGAAGGCCAGGTACTGTCGGAGGCTGAAGTAAAAGCCATCGGCGATCTACCATCCAAGGAACAGATCATGGCGCAAATTGCTGGCGCTCTCAACTCGGTCACTGCCAAGGTGGCGATCGGAGTCAAAGAGGTTCCGGCTTCTATTGCCAGAAGTCTTCAAGCCCATGCCGACAAAGGCTAGGCTTTGCCTTCGATAATCGTATTTCATCTGTCATTTCTACTAATCTTAAGGAAGAACATACATGTCTGCTGCAACCGACAAAATTTTAGAAGAGTTAAAAGTACTTTCTTTACTCGAAGCTGCTGAGCTTGTTAAGCAAATCGAAGAAGCCTTTGGCGTATCGGCAGCTGCACCCGTAGCAGTTGCTGCTGCTGGCGGTGGTGCACCGGCTGAAGCTGTTGAAGAAAAGAGCGAATTTGATGTCATTCTTGAAAACGTTCCTGATGACAAGAAAATCGCCATCTTGAAAGTCGTACGTGGCTTGACTGGCTTAGGTCTAAAGGAAGCTAAGGACTTGGTAGAAGCTGCTCCTAAAGCTGTCCGTGAAGGCGTAGCTAAGGATGCTGCTGAAGATGCTAAGAAGCAAATCGAAGAAGCTGGCGGCAAAGTAACTATTAAGTAGTTGCTTTTAGCTAAATTTTGATAACAGAGAAGCCTATCAATGGGCTTCTTTTTTTCTATACATATATCGGAAAGGGAGTTGAAAAGAAGACTCAGAAGACTTCCCGTAGTGATATTGAGCTTGGACAACAACGATACAAACAAATGATTCAACACGGTGGCAATTTCTAATCGCGCAGCCATCCAAATAAATCACCTAAAGTGAGATCAAAGTCTTGGGCAAATTCAGGCACGGGTAATACATCAATTTCTTCGTCAAATACTTGGGTGGATCGATCTCCCGAATAGACGAACACCGATCGCTCTGCTGGATCGATCAACCAACCCATCTGGGTGCCGTATTGCAAGCAATGTAAAATGTTTTTGGTTACCTTGGTTCGGCTTTGGTCGGGAGACAGAATTTCAATCGCCCAATCTGGCGCTATTTCAAACACATTAGCAATATCACCATTTTCATCACGGGGAATGCGATCGCTGGTAAATACCGTAACATCGGGTACTGTCGATCGACCACCAAAATTGCAACGAAGTTCGGGATAAGCACGGGCAATTTTCCGAGGTTTGAGCGTTGCCTCAAGATTAATTACTAGTTGTCCCTGAATTAAGCTATGTTTTCCTTGTGGCATTGGCTTTTGAATAATTTGACCGTCGATGAATTCATTTGCTGGCTTAGTTTCTTTCAGTAATAAGAATTCTGCTAAGGTCATAACTTTAACGGGCGATCGAACCATCGTTGTCCACCTAGAGTTCAATTTTGTTCTATTATACGTGAGTTCGATTGTGTGACGTAATTCCTCTATACCTGTGATATCAATGCGTTGAGTAGATCTGTCTGTTTACCTTTAGCGGCTTCGATCGACTCTTCCAATCGATCGCACATCCCCATCAATCGATCAAACAATTTTTACTATTTCTAATAAACATGGTCATGAGTGCCAACATCAAGTAAAACAATGGCTTCTAGATCGGTATCGGCATTCTCGATTTTTTCGATCGAGAAAACCACTCTACAGTCGTAGCCGCAAGAACATGCTCTTAATCCAGCCAACTTTCCACCTAGTTTGTGTGTTTCTAATTCAGGTGTGAAAACATTTAATTGCATCTGAAGTAAAGTTTCTTCAATACGTTGTTGGAGTTCGGGGTTTCGTTTCGCAAATTTCCGAAATGCTCTTTGGAATTTGGGGGTCAGAACTAGCTCTCTCATTCGTCTAAATCGTTATGGAGAGAGTGGCGAAGCTCGGCAATGACAGCTTCGGCAGATTGAGACTTTAATTTGCCTGCTTTGAAAGCAGCGATCGATTCTTGGGCATCTTTGGCAATTTCATCTCGGCTGGCTTCGATGTGCCGCTGGCGCAAGATTTCGATTAATAATTCTTGCTGATCTAGGGAAAGCTGCATGACTGTTTCTAATACCCGATCGAGTGTGGTCATAAAATATTACCTAGGCGGGCTACAGTACTGCACTTATCCTACCATTTTCCTGAAATTTGATCGCCCTTACACCTGTGACATCAATGCATTCAGCCGGTCGGTCTGCTTGCTTTTGGTGGCTACGATCGCGTGGCGTACCGTAGGTAATCGACTCTTCTAATCGTTTGCGCAGCGTTGCGTAAGCAAATCGCCCATCCTCATCGATCGATCTTAGCTCCGTTCCCACACCGCCCGTAGATAAATCACGGGCTAGTAGCCGAAGTCCACTTAAGTGGACTTGATTTCAGGTAGTCCGCAATTTATTCGCGGACGGGGCTGGAGCCGCGCAAATCTCCTAAACCTGTGACATCAATGTGTTGAGTAGATCTGTTTGTTTGCCTTTGGCAGATGTGATCGACTTTTCCAATCGATCGCAAAAAGCTAGACAAAATATGATCCAATACCTGTCTAGCAAGAGATTGATTTAACTTATGACTATCTCTACTTTTGCAAAATTAGCGGTGATATATGTCAAAAAAAGCAGGATTTACTAACGTGAGGTTCCTTTTCTTATGATGAAATCTCTCAATAACATAAATTTTGTTTATGTATGCTCTGCTCCGGTGTTAGCGTGGAGTAGTAGGTCATATAATGGTCTATTAAGATAGAAATTCTCTTTGCCAATTTGATACTTTTCTAGTAAGCCAACATTAACTAATTCTTTTAGATATTTTGCTGCTGTTTGCCTAGTGATATTAAGTTTCAGAGATAGAAATTCGGTCTTTGTATATGGATGGCGGAAAATATTATTGAGTAGGTCTTGACTGTATATTTTAGGTAGGTCACTGCGTAGTCGGTTTTTGATGTGGATCATCAAGCGCTTGATATTTTCTATCAAGGTAATAGTTTGTATGGAGGTCTGCTCTACACCTGTAAGCATAAATAAAATCCAGTTCTCCCAATCATTACTATTTCGGACTAATTGCAACAGATGGTAAGTAGAATGCCCACAATAAAAGTATGATGAAGATAGAAAAACTAATTAAGTGTTATGCCAGCTCCACTCAGAATCAGTCTCACTTCAGAGCAAGAAAGAACCCTGCAAGAATTACGAGTTGCCTCTAAATTACCGC
>JANOQI010000024.1:0-167655 GCA_031414775.1 Synechococcales cyanobacterium VAR_4_metabat_354 | reverse complement strand
AATAAATGAAACACTCGACCGTGCATCTTTAGGTAAATGTTTGAGGATTTGAGCTTCTACATCCATTACCCTAACTCCTTTTCAGAGATTTTTAACTTTATTCTTCTATTTTAACTTCCGGAGAGTGACACAAGAGGGATAAAAGGCATCTGGCTGTTGATATTTTAGGATTTCCCTTTTTTACTCACTGTACCCCGGCCAATATTTCAGATGACCAAGGGCTAATTGAGATGCTCAGCGACAATATCGAATATTTTAGAGCTAAACCAGTGAACATCCCCAAGATAACTATTTTGTTAGACAACGGCTACCATCTTGAAAAAATAACCAAAGGGTTGCAAAAAGTTTATCCTCAAATCTTAAATAAAATTCGGCTTGAACTATGTCCTAAGCCATCAAGAGCTGAAAAGGAGGCTGAAGGCAGATCTGGATTCGTTCCGGTGGCTAATCGATGGGTGGTTGAACGCTCCGATGCTTGGGTTGAACGCTGTAAAAGTTTGGTGAAAAACTTTGAGCGAACTTTAGAAAATGCCAAAGCAAAACTCGATTTCTGCTTCATCCGACTGATGCTCAAACGTCTCGCTAAAGCCTAAAAAGATCCTAAATGGGTTCTATATTGATCGAGCTACTGCTTCATTATCTCGATCTAAAATCGCTCTAAAGCTGGGGTGATATATTTGGTGCAAATATCCCGCTCGGAGAGTTGCTTTTTATTCATGCGTGAGCTGCCGATCGATCCTGACCATATTCAAGCTGTGTGCGAGTAGTAAGAATAGGTTGAACAGTTAATTTATTATTTCAGTATACTCTTACTCTCAGCGTCAGCAGCCCGAATTCTTAGAGAAGTCGGGCTTAATACTCTAATTTAAAACTTCTTGAGCCATTTCAGAATCGCCGGATTCACCACTTCTGGAAATTCATCATGCGGGCAATGACCACCATCGGGGATCGTGATAATTTCCACATCTCGACCTTCTTGCTGAAGCTGGCGGAAAGCCGCTGATCCAGATACAGGTGTCCAGGGATCGGCCTCGCCCCAAATCACTAAAATTGGACAACTGATCGACTTTAGCAGTTCCCGAGTCTCGGTGCCCGGAGCTGCTCCAATGACCGCCGCAAAGACCTTTTGAGCACCTTCATCACAGGATGGTTGATACAGCAGCTCTACCAAATCATCAGTAATGGCTTCTTTGCGGAAATAAACCTGTCCCAAACTCTTGCGAATATTTCTTTTGCTGCGAATGCGGTTGAAAATTAGAGGACCAAAGGCTGGTGACTTAACCACATTCATAAACATAGTCATAGTTTGTCGCCAAAACCAGTTGAGATCGGTAGGGCGATGAGTTAATCCTCCCGCACAATTGATTAGGATGGCTCCCGCACACATCGCTGGCTGGTTGGCCATTGCGGTCAGTGTCACTACTCCACCGATCGAATTACCAATTAGCACCACTGGTTCTTGAATATGTTCTTGCCAAAAATCGGCCACTAGCTCCGCCCATAGTTCCATGCTGTATTCGATCGGTGCCTTGGTAGAAGCGCCAAAACCCAATAGATCGATCGCATAGACTCGATAACCCGCTGCGGACAATTCGTTGATATTTTTACGCCAATGGCCGATCGAAGCCCCAAAGCCATGAATCAAGAGTAGCGGTTGACCCAATCCTTTCACGGTATACACAATCTGATAAGCACGCCAGCTCCAGATTTGCCGGTCAATGCGATCGATCTTGGTGAGAACTTCAATCAGGGCTGGCATTTATAAAGTTTTGATAAGGAACATTACTTTATTTTAAATGAATCAGCCTTGGCCGCCCAGCAAATTTATGGCATCTGCAAAGAAATCATGTCATTTTCGGGTAAATAACTGCGATAACGACCGTGATCTGCAAAAAACAGCATCATTTGCAGCGCATAATCTGGTTCGATATCCAAATCATCCCAGGGCACCGCGATCTCCAGACATTTATCCCAAGCAACTCGTGCGCCCGAAGACCGATTTTCCCATTGGTCGTAATCGATCGCTTCTTGCAACCAGCAAGTCATGTACTGCAAGTTAATCTGAAGGCGGTGGTGAAAACGATAATTCAGCGGTTCTTCACGGGGCATTTCCGCTAAAGGCAGCAGGCTATTATGCATCGTTTGATTGTTGTAGAACCAGACTAAATTCAACTCAGCCGGAATATCGATACCGGGCTTAGTACCCTGTTTGAAATCCAGCCGTACATAGAAGTTCTGGTGATCTACTCCATAGAAAATGCGTTGGGTGGTGCTGCTTTGGTGCATCGTACCCCGCGCCCCGCCCAGCTCCATTTTGCCAGCCATATTCCAGTCTTGCTCATCACCCCGTCCGTCAATTACTGGATGAATAAAGCCTTCGGGACGGTATTCGGTACGACGATGGTGATCTTCAATGTATTGATTGAGTTCGGAGGGTACCTGCTCATTCAGAGACTGATACAAAGCTACCAAATGCTCCCGAAATAGTTGATCAAACATGGCATCGTTGTTCGACGAATGACCTTCGCCAAACCACCAGAACCAGTCCGAGCCTTCTGCGGCATAGAGCGCCGACCAGGCTTCAGGGTTATTTTCGGGGGTAGCTTCGGGGTGATTGGCCAAAGTTTGGCGCGCCGCTGTTAACAAGTCCCAAGCCCGATTTTTAGCGGGATCGCCAATCCAAGTGGTTAAACTGCCATCAACCCAAGAGCCAGTGTGGAGCTGCTGGCTAGGAATTTCGGCGGTGGGGGGGAATTGGGTAACAAATTCGTTCACTGTGACCAGTTTAAAACGCTCATCATCACTAAATTGCTGATACAGATGCTCTAGGAAGGGCTTGCCATCCAGATGATAGTGTTCCCAACAGTTTTCACCATCGAGAGCGATCGTGACAAGCCAAGGCTTATCCAAAGATTCAGTATCAGCATCTGCTACCAAGCTTTTTTCTTGCTTAGCAGCAAGAGCAGTGCGAATTGATGATAAATGACCAATTAAGTTGGCGGTGGCCTGTTGAGGTTCCATGCCACTGTAGGTAAAGCCAATCAAATCAGAGAGGCGGTGATCGCGAAAAACCATCGCCAAATCACCATGCTCAGTCGCCAGTTTATAGGGACGATACAATAGCTCTGGTTCTTGGACATTGCCGTAATGATCGCGATGGAAGAAATGGTTAATGGAATGACCTAAAATCGCTTCATCGGAACAGAGCCATTTGAAGCCCTGCTCGGCCACGTAAGGCAAGATGGCCGGACTCACGGCTTGCTCGGATGGCCATAAACCTTGGGGAGCGCGACCAAACCGGTCTTTATACATATCCCAAGCTTTACCCAGATGACGAGGTATATCTTCTGCCCAAGAGAATCTTTGGTGGGGCAAGTCCATCTTGGGAACGGCCACCCGACCCACGTTGGTATCAGCGAGCAATGGTAGGATCGGATGTGAATAAGGGGTCGTGGTGATCTCTAGTTGGCCAGTTTCTTGCATCTCGCGGTGTTTAGGAATAATCCTTGCAATGATCTCCCGCTGTTTAGAATAAATACGCTGTCGATCGCTCAAGGTAAAATCATGATCTTTGGTTAGCCAGCCAGCAATATCGGGGTCTTCCCAAAATAGGGGATCAAACCAAGAAAGGTTATGCCAAGCGAGTAAATCACTGTAGTCGCGTTCTTGCCAGTTATTTAGGCACCAACCCTCGCCCTGCTCTTGACGCTGAGCATATAGTTCGCGGTAACGGGGATGGGGATCGATGAGGGTGTGGTGATTGCCATCAAAAAAGTGGCGAATAATAAACTGGAGCTGCTGGGTTTTGAGTTGCTCGAATGGCATCAAAGCCAATTCTAGATAGGGATCGAAGGCGGTGCCCGCCACATAATCTTCTAACTGCTCAATCAGTGAAGGAACTAAATTGACAGTTTGATGCAGTTTCGGATATTTTTCGAGGAGTAAAATTAAGTCCAGATAATCTTTGGTACCATGCAGTCTGACCCAAGGCATCCGATATTTACCATCGCGGCATTTGTAGAGCGGCTGATGCTGATGCCAGATAAATGCAATGTAGAGAGGATGGGACATGATAACAGCAGTAAGGGAATGAGCAATCGGCTTGATCCGATTTTTGTTCTGAATTGGTGGGAGAGAGTTAAAGTTGACTCAATAACTTCAATAATCTAACGCCTTTCTCGAAGCCATTATAGTCAGTTTTGAACACTCCTCCCAGATTCTTGCCATGAATGCCGCCACCACTAGTCAACCGGCTCCACCAACTTGGGGTAGATCGAACGTCGAACCCGCAATGGAGTTCTCCATGCAGCCACTGCGAATTTTGGCTGGTCAGATCCCCATCAGGTTGCAGGGCAGTTTCTATCGCAATGGACCGGGGCGTTTGATCCGAGGTGCACAGACCATGGGTCACTGGTTTGATGGCGATGGGGCAGTTTTAGCGGTGCATTTTGCCGATGGTCGGGCGCGAGGTACCTACCGGTATGTGCAAACGGCTGGCTATGTAGCCGAAAGTGAGGCCGATCGATTGCTATACAGCAATTATGGGATGGCTGCTCCAGGGCTGCGCGGCCTGTTGCGGGGCATTAAAAATGTGGCAAATACTGCGGTGTTGGCATTGCCAGATCAGCTATTGGCACTGTGGGAAGGCGGCGCTCCCCATGCCCTAGATTTGGAAGATCTCACCACCATCGGCTTGACTGATTTAGGTACTGGCCAAGCCAAGCTGCCCTATAGCGCTCACCCCAAAGTCGATCCTCAGACTGGTGAGATTTTTAATTTTGGGGTGGCAATTGGTGCCAAAATAGCCATACACCTATACCAAAGCGATCGCACTGGCCAGATTAGCAGAAATCGATCGATCCCGCTGCCCTACTTGCCGCTTATCCATGATTTTGCTTTTGCGGGTAAATATTTGGTGTTTTGTATTTCGCCAGTCCGAATTAAGATGCTGCCGATTCTTTTGAATCAAAAGAGTTTTAGTGAAGCCATGCAGTGGCAGCCGCACCTCGGTACTCAGATTTTGCTGATCGATCGAGAGACTTTGGAACCATTACCTGTGATCGAAACCGATACCTGGTTTCAGTGGCATTTTGGCAATGGTCATGTCAATGCTCAGGGGCAGGTGGTATTGGAGATCGTTAGATACGAGGATTTTCAGACCAATGGGTTCTTGCAGGATGTTGCTACTGGTCAGACCAATCGAGCAGTTGCTGGTCAACTGTGGCAGCTGATCATTAATCCCCAAAGGCAGCGGGTCGTCAGCAATACTTGTATTGTCAATCGAGGCTGTGAATTTCCAGTATCTACTACAGTGGGTCTGCCAGGACGATATACCTATTTGTCTGTGCAAAAACTGGGCGGCAATATGACCCAGGAGCTATTGGGAGATATTGCTCGTTATGACTATCAAACAGATAGCTTAATTAGCACCAATCTCTCACCGCACCTCTATCCTAGTGAGCCAATCTGGGTGCAAGATTGGGTCTTGGCGACAGTTTATAACGGGCAACAACACCAAAGTGAGGTGTGGATTTGGCATGGCGATCAATTGCCAGAAGAACCACTATGTCGCCTGCAGTTGCCAACGGTGATCCCGATAGGTTTTCATGGCACTTGGCGAGCACGATAAATTCTTCAGAAAATTACGCCAAACTGTGTGATTTGTAGCTGTAATTACAATCCTATCCGACCAAATTGCTGCAAAATGGGAACATCGACAGGATTTAGCAGTCACCACTACTTAAATACACCAACCGTAGTACTCCCTGTAAAGAAATGTTGCCAAAAGAAAATTAGTTTGTTAGGGTGTTTGTAATGGAGAAATCTTTCACCCACAATGAGTTTCTCAATGAGAGGCGTAAAAATATGCTCAACAGTTCAGTCCATTCACTTCAAAACTTCGGTTGCTGATTGAACCTTTGCATTCTTAATCTTTTAACTACATAGCTATCTTTCCATGAATTCCCAGGTTTGTCTGGGGATAGATCGCACTAATGCTGATTGAACTAACATGTTTAATTCAGTAACTAGTTGATATTTCAGAGTTTTCCCATGACTGAATGGGGTCTTCTTCTGTCAGAAGTTGGTTATGGATAGTTTGCAGACTTCATTCCTCATCCCGACAGCCACTATAAACAGGAGGTAAAATCATGAATTTGAATCAAAAAACCGCCTTGGTTACCGGTGCTTCCCGAGGCATTGGCCGTGCTATCTCGATCGAACTTGCTCAAAGTGGTGTCCGTCGCCTTATTATAGTGGCACGCAACCACGATAATTTAGTGCAACTTGCTACAGAAATCAAACAAATAAATCTCAATATTGAGGTCGTTATCCTACCGCTGGATTTGACCCAAGCTATTACTGTAAATACCGAAATCGCTAAAACTTGGCGTGATTATGGGCCAATTCATCTCTTGGTGAACTGCGCTGGAGTGGCCTACCAGGGTCCTTTTCTCCAAGCTCGTTTCCCAGAGGTCTACCAAGAAATTTCTTTGAACTTATTAGGACTGTATGCTATCACCCGCTGCGTAGCCCGTCGGATGGTTTCCCAAAAAGAAGGCACGATCGTCAACGTTTCCAGTCTGATGGGGAAAGTGGCCGCTCCCACAATGGCCACCTATTCAGCGACTAAGTTTGCCATTCTGGGTTTTAGTCAAGCACTGCGGAGTGAACTAGCCGCTGATAATATCAAGGTTGTTACCTTTTTACCGACTCTGACTGATACTGATATGGTGAAGGATTTACAACGTTTTCGGTGGGTCAGAGCCATGACGCCGAGACGGGTAGCTAAGGTTTTGATTAAAGGACTAGCACATGATCGATCAGAAATTCTGGTCGGTTGGCAAAGCCATTTAGCTGTTTACTGTCAAAACCTGGCACCATGGCTCATGGAACGCATTCTCTTGTTATCCACGCCCCAATCAGTTTAGAAGCTCAGCACATCTGCCCCTTTGTCAATTTAACCTGACAAAGGGGGGGTGACACTAGACATGTATTTTTATTAGAATTGTTTTGTGCGATCGATCACTGTCAAAGGCATCTAGGAGTAATAGTTCGTGAATTCAATCATGTGGAAATCTTTTTGGCAGAACCCGCTGCGCTGGATTAAACGTCGCTATTTGCGCTGGTTTGCTCTGCTGTATTGGGGATACTGCTGGATTAGGATTAATGGTGACGGTTCCCCTACTGATAAGCTACGCCAGCGGCAAGCCATCCAAGTACAGATTTGGCGGGTGTTGTCAGGCTTTAATCATGCCAGTTGGGTATTAGCGATGGAAGATTTCATTAAGCCCGAATATTGGATGATGTAGATTATCCGGCGTGGCCTAACGCTAATCCAGCTACCAACATCCCAATTACCAAAAATGGCTGGGCACTGGCTTGATACTTGACATCATTTTCTAGAGGGTTGCGAAGAAAATACATGTCCTGGAAAGTAATCTGCGGAATGATCAATAGCAATAAAATGGCCGCGTAAAGATTCTGGTGAATTGAAATCAGATAAAGAGCAATCCCAGCCTGGAAAATATCAATCATTAATACACAAACCCAAGCGGCTTTATCGATCCCAAACATCACTGGGATCGACTTCATTCCAAATCTGCTGTCTCCTTCTACACTCTTGAAATCATTGACCACTGCAATTCCTAGCCCAGCCAGACTATAGAATAGGGTCAATACTATGATTGTCCAATTTAGTTGTCCAAACAAGGCGTGACCAGCCCACCAAGGCAAAGCAATATAGCTAGCACCCAAAGCATAGTTACCCAACCAACCATTTTGCTTGAGTTTGAGGGGTGGTGCCGAATAAATATAGGCCACCAAAGAGCCGCCTAAGGCCAAACAAGTTAGTACCGGAAAATCGTGGCCTGCCCAACGATCCAAAATAAAGGCAACGCCGATGCCACCGATCAGCAAAACCCACATTTGTACGATTACTTGGGGCAGTGAAATAGCTCCCGAAGGAATCGGACGATAGGGTTCATTTACGGCGTCGATCTCTCGGTCGTAATACTCATTCACCGTTTGGGTATATCCCGTTAAAAAAGGACCAGACATCAGCATACAAAGCGCTGCCTTCAGCACATTTTCTAGCGACCAAGTGTAGGTACCCGCTGAGGCGGCACCACAAACCACTCCCCAAATCAGTGGAATCCAAGTAATTGGTTTCATCAACTGAATGCGAATTTTCCAAATGGAACCACCAGCAGTGGCACCTTTCATCCCCATCATCTGTCTGGTGGCGGAGCCGGTCTTTTTTGGTTCTTCGGTCATAGTGAAATGATCAGATAGTTATGTTGAAATTTGGCGCCCGTCACATCGGAGCCACGCAAGCTGGGCGGTAGAAAAATATTCCGGCGCTGGTCGCCAGCATCGATTGTAATCTCAGGGCCAGATTGACTGAGTTTGACTTCTTGTTTGGTAAACCCAGGCAAAAATAACTTTACTTGCCGATTAGCTACATCAATCTCGATCGGCTTGGGCAGATCCGTTGCTGGTTTTAAGCTGGGGATATTACCTAGGTCATCGATTGCACTGACCGGCAATGGCTGAAAAGAATCCTGAATCTTCGAGTCAACGGCATTAGCTCGGTTCACCAGCACTCCGGCTACCACTAACCCCACTTGCTGAGAGCGACCCCATAGCCACATTGCTTTTTGGACATCGGCGGGATCAGCGGTTGTCACCAAATAGGCGGCGACTTGTTGCGGATTAGTCATCGCTTTTTGCCCTCGATCGAGCAGATCGGTAGCTTCCTGAACAGCAGGCACATTCAGACCTTCCCCTGTCCAAGCCATATTTAATACTGTGGCGGCCACTGGTTGCAAAATGGGCATGGCATTACGCCACAGATCAGAAGTTTCAATCACTTGCCGAAAACGGCGGACGTACCAACTGAGGGTATCCGGCAACCCAAAAGTTCGCAGAATGTTCAGACCATCAGTACCGTCATAGAGAATAACATCATACTGGCCGCCATTAAAATACTCTTGAAGGGTGTAGAGTGCCACCGCACCATCCATTCCCGGAATGATGGCCATTTCTTGACCATATACAGCTTGTAGTAAGGGGGTACGCAGATATTTTGCTTCGAGCTGTTTAACTAAACTCCAAGCTTTTTCTAACAACTGTGTGGTAGAAAGATTCACTACTGACAGATTAGCAGCCACCGTCTGGGGCTGATCCGTCAACACGACTTCACCCCACAGGTTAGCGGTGTAAAATCCTTGACCAACCCAGAGCACTCGTTGCCCTCGACTGGCCATTTGACGTGCAGCAGCTACCGAGACAGCTGTACAACCGACACCGCCTTTGCCTAAAAAGGTGAGAATTTGGGTCATGTTTAGCCTTGTACTTTTAATTCGTCCTCAAAAAACCAGGTGGCTGACCGGTCAGAAAACTCTACAACAGCACCAACACCACTACCATCTGTCATTCTAAATTCTTTGACAGTACCAATCTGGCCGAGTTTACCTACAATGCTGTCCGATACTCGATCGCGTAAGCGATACACCTTTACCTGTTGACCAATTTCCATTATGAGATTACTTGCAACTTAATTTTTCTTACCATTAAGTGTACCGGAATGTTTGCTCAGATGAACGCTACTCCCCAAAAATCCTCGCCATACTGAGAGATATTTTGATCTAAGCATCTACAAAGATTTAATCAAAGAGCCATCTATTATAGTGGCGGCGTCCACTAGTTTCTTCAATTTGCCAGCCTCCCAAAGAATTTGCCCACCCGATCGGACGCTATCTTCCACATTCAAATGACTGGCCGGGTTAAAAGCATCGATCTTATTTTTGACAATATCTAGGATATAAATTTTGGAACGTTGCACCGCAACTTCACTGGTTGTGACACCTAACCACTTGGCCATCATGCCATCGACTTCTGCGCGGTGCGCTTGGTCTGCTGAATACTTCAGTCCTTTATCGACTGATCGCAAATATTCTTGGACTTCGTTGCGCCGTTCTGTAATCACTTGACCATGAGCCACGATCGCGTTGGGAATAATGTTGCTTTGCTTAGGCGAGAATAATAATTTAGCATCTGGCCGTTGCTTCAGGGCTTTGCCCAAGTGAGGATCGTAGGTAGCCACCGCATCCACCTTGCCTGCCGCAAAAGCTGCTGCACCATTCTCGGCTGTCATGGATACAATCTGCACATCTTTTTCAGTCATACCACCCAGTTTCAGGAATTCTCCCAAGAAAACAATTTCGTAGGGCACATCCTCCCGCGCGATTTTTTTACCTCTCAAATCTTCCGGCCTAGTAACCTGATTACTAGCTAGGATGCCATCTACCTCGCCAGAATAATCAGTGACCATAATTGTTTTAATGTTGGGCACTCTTTCGGTAAGTACCAATAGATCGGTAGCAACCACAGCTGCTAGATCAAGTTTACCAACGAGCAAAGCCTCGTATAATTCCGTGACTGTCGAAAAATATTTTTGCTCGACCGGAGTTGTAAACAAATTTTTTTGGCCAGCTAAAAACATCCCTTCACAGCCAAACCAGAGTAAAACACCAACTTGTAAAGGCTTAAAACGCTTGTTAGTCTTACGTTGGGGCTGAGCACAGCTGCTAAAAATACTGGTAGCTAAGGCACTTACCCCCAGAATAGCCGATGATTTAATAATGGTTCTTCTAAGCATGATAATTCCTAGGTTAAAAACTGGCAGCTTTCAGCTATGAATATAATACCTCTTTGGTAGCGCTTAGACCATTATTGATTTCTGGGTGGCCAATAAGTGATCGATCGTACTCAACAGTTCATCTGTGGTAAAGCCTTTATTCAAGAATTCATTGGCTCCAACTCGCTGTGCTTCTTTACCCCAATCCTCCGACAAGCGAGAAGATAGAACCAAGATTGGTATCTGAATACCCGTTTGACGACATCGATCGATCAGAGTTAGCCCATCCATATTGGGCATTTCCACATCAGTAATCATTAAGGCCGGTAGCTCATTAGTTTCAAGCCATTGCAGTGCCTCAAGGCCGTCACTACAGGCATGAACAGTAAAACCCACACTGGTTAGACTACCAGATAATCGGCGACGGATTAAAGCCGCATCATCCACAATTAAAATCGTGATGACACTGGCCACCGCCTGCACGGGAGTGGAGACTGAAGTCCCCGATGAGGATTGTAAGACCGTCATGATTGCCGTGGGATCTAGCACTGAGAGTAGACTACCGTCTGGCTGCAAGCTCACCCCCAACATACCTATCGGTGGTACTAACGGACTAGGGAGAGGATTGATTAACAACTCAGACTGTCCTAGCAAATCATCCGCGATTAACCATACATCGGCTTGGCCATCTAGGCGACAACGCAGGCCGATCGCAGTTTCTGGCAAAGTGGTAGAGAACTGTTTCCAGTAAGCCGCCAAGCTATAGGCCGGAGCCACACTCCGAAAAGTGTTGATTTGCCAATGGCGCTGATCAATATTTAGTTGAATATCGGTGACACTGAGCAAGACCGTCTCTAAAATTTCTTCAGCGGGTAGCGCAATAATGCGTTCACCAGACTGAAGTAAGACACAGGATACTAAGAGTTGTGGAGCTGGCACTTCGATCGTAAAAGTACTGCCGACTCCCAACTGGGTATCGAGATGTAGCTTGCCGCCGATCGCCATAATTTGGTTGGCCACTACATCCATGCCAACCCCACGTCCGGATACTTCACTAACAATAGTCCGAGAACTAAAACCCGGTTGACAGATTACTGCTAATAATTCAGCGTTAGTGTTAGTGATTGTTTGCTCAAAGCCTCGCGCTTGAGCACTATCACTAATCGTGACCGCATTAATACCTCGGCCATTATCCTGCACCGTCAATCGATAGATATTACCCCGTCGCTGTAATTTCAATGTGATTTGCCCCGGCGTTGTTTTACCAGCAGACAATCGTTCGTCAAGCGCTTCGATACCGTGATCATAGGCATTACGAAGGAGATGGAGTAAGGCTGGCTCAATCTGTTGAATGACTCCAGCATCTAGTTCAATCTGTTCATTATTAATGATCAAGTCCACTGGTTTTCCGTAGCGATTAGTCAGATCGCGCAGAATAGCTCTTGCCCGGATTGTCAAGTTCCGGAATGGTACGAGACGGTTTACTTCAATACCATCTTTGAGACTGAGAATCTGTTGATCGAGGCGCGCTAGACTGTCAAAAGTTTGGTAAGTAGAGGTAGCCAATTCTCCGCCTAATTCCGACATCCGCAAGATGTTTTCTAGTAGCCGGTTAATAGTGCTGTAGCCCTGTCGGTAGCGTTCTAACGTTAGATTGAGGGATGTTTCTTGTTCGTCACTAATGTTACGTAGTAAGGCATAATCGTCCTGAAGCTGGCGGAGTTTTGTGGTAAACTGGGCACTCTCAGCAGTGATAGCTGTTAACTGAGCTAATTGAGATCGTAGTTGCTGGGATTGACTATTTATTCCTCTGGTGGTCAGCAAAATATCTACTACTTGCTGTGCAGACTTGTCTAAGCGCTCTAATGGGACGGGGATTTGAACATTGCGCCTAGCTTTGGTTCTGAAATCAGATCCTAGCTGAAATTCTGATTGTTTGGCTGGTTCTATTGCTACTAATTCTGGGGGAAGTTGATCGCCATCAGCTAATTCACGATGAGAGACACCCAAGTCGTCTTCATCCAAGAAGTCATCTAACAAATTAGCTAGGTTATTAGCTGGCAATTGTTCATCGATCGATAACTCAGGCCAGTTTTGATCTGGATTTAACGGGGTATTTTCTAGATGAGCTTCAATATAGTCATCACAAGCTCCCAAATCATTTTCCAGATCTGGAGTCTGACCTAGATCTAAAGCCTTAATGTCTAAATCATTGGCCTGGGCAGCAGGAGATGACCTCAGGAATAAATCAGAACCAAGACCATGATGGGTCGCCATACTGGGTGGGATGAACCTCAACTCACTCAGTAGCTCCGAGGGCATTTTACCGCTTTTTTTAGCACATTTTTTGAATAATACTAAATATTGTGGCCAGATCGATCGCCATTGCTGACAATCACCATGATCAATTAGTTCTTGACAACTATGAATGAGCTTTGTCCAATCGTCGGCAAAATTTAATTCTTGGCCAATTTCTCGCAGCTGTTGCAGCAAAGAATTACCAACGGTCACCGCCTCAGCCATCACCGTTCCACTGGGCGGCAGTTGGTTCAAAGACATTTCTAATTCCAACGCTACTAACTCAAAGCCCTGATCCGCAAATTCTTGATGAACTTGTCTCATTTCATCCCAGTCAGACAGATAGCAATCCTTGACTTGGATGTGCAAAGTGGTCAGTCGTTGGATTGTTAGCTGCACCTGATCAATGGCGGCGCTCCCAGTCTCCACAATTTCTAAACAACTTGCCAACAGTTCACCAGCTTCTAAAAGTATCTGGCTTAATTGACCATCATTTAGTGGTGGTGATACTTCCAAATAACGCAAATCTGAGAGCAAGTTTTCTAGGACAATTGCTGCTTGGAACATCCCATTAGCTTCCACCGTAACGGCACCACCTTTGATAGTGTGAACAGTACGGTAGATGTGCTGAATATCGGCAACCCAAGATTGAGGAGTTAGCTGTTGGGCGAGGTCGAAATAAGTCTCTAACTGTTGTTGAGTATCGATTAAGAACATTGACTGCAACTCTTGTTGCAACTGCTTTTCAGCTAAATTATCCAGCTTTGTCATGATTTTACGGGGCACGATGGATCAAGAGCAATTTGGTGATTACTATTTATTCAGGTAGGTAATTCTAAGAACTGGTAAGTTGGTAGCGGTGGGTAAGGAGCTTCTGTAAAGTTAGCTGGCACTGAAGATCTAATCAACATGTCTGGAGTTGATTGGTTCAACTGGAAAAATTCTACTCTTTGGAGCAGAACTTGGGCTAACTCACTCATGTCTTTTACTTGCTCTCGAGTGACTGTCGCTTTATTTTCGGTGTTTTGAGCAATAACACCAATTGACTGAATTGCGCTGAGGGTATTACGGACTACTTCGGCAATATCTTGGCTAGAATCATTAACCTGTGCTCCCATGGTGGCTACTTGATCGGTTACTGATTGAATGTTGCGAAAAGCTTGGCGAGATTTGTTAACTTCATCCGTAAATTTTTGCACCAGCTGATTGATATCAATTACATCTTGATCCAGGCCAGAAGTTACAGTTTGGATTTGATTAGTGCGCTGTTGCAGTGTTACCAAGCTTCGGTTGGTATCGATCGCCAATTCATTTACCTGGATCGCAATAGTTTCAAATTCGTTGGCAATGCTAGCAAATTGCTCAGGATCTTGCTCTTGAACAGCTCTGGTAGATAACAATGCAGCGTTTAAGGCCAAAACACGGGTGAGTGCTGCTACCCGTTTTTGATCTTTAGCAAATTGAGCAGCTAACTCCACAAAGTCATTCAGCACTTGCATCCGTTTCACAATCTCTTCAGTACCTTCCTGGAGGCTATCAATCCCATCGACCATCGCATTCATTTCTTCTTGACCACTCTCTACCGCAGTTTTGGCTAATTGCACCGCATTGGTAGTAGCAATTGCCTGTTGGCGAGAATTAATAGTGAGCTTATTCACTTGAGCAATCAAACATTCTATCTGCTGAATTGATTGTGTTTGATTTTGGGCTTGGTTAGCAGTTTCAACAGCTAATTCATCGAGTCCAGCAGCTCTATTGGTCACTTGATGGGCACTAGAGACAACTACCCCAATGATGCCACTAAGCGACTCAATTAACCGATTGAGAGTATCTGACACTAGACCGGTAGCTCGCTCATTCACTTCTGCTTGAACAGTTAAATTACCTTCCTCCATAGAACAGACCACATCCAAAATATGTCCGACATCGGTCTGAAGTGTTTCACTTTCATAGACAATCTGAGTTTGTTGAGCCGATCGCAATTGGGCTTCTTCTTGCAACTGCTCATTTAATTGAAGTAAATTATCTTGAAACTCTTGGATCGCGCGACGAGATTTTTCTTGATCGCGAATGTAGCCCTGGATGGTTAGCACCACAATTGTCCCAATTGCTAACAACAATCCTAAACTAGCAACCACCAGCAAAATTGATCGATCCAGGGCAATCCGTTGGTCTTGAGTTTGACTTTTTATTTGGTCATTAATGATGATGATGGTTGCTTGGACACTTTGGATGTATGTCGTAGTCTCTTCGGTATATTCATTACCGTTGAGGATGGCAGCAGCCTCTTCCAGCTTTCTATCTTTTAACAATTTAAAAGCCTGTCTTTCCAAGGCAATTAATTTTTCCGCCGATTTTTCTACTTGCTGAAAAATATCTACGGCCTTCTTCGGAATATCTTTACGTAAATCTTCGGTGATTAGTTTAAGGTCGGCAGCATTATCGCTATAACGTTTTTCCCAGAGGGGTTTACCAGGAATAACCAATAGATTTCGATCGATGTTTAAATCTAAGACAGATGTTCTGCTACTAACTGCTTGCAAATTAGTCTGCCGGTTAACCATCTTCTTGAGATTTTGAGAAATATTCCAGATGTTCCAAGTCGTAGCTCCAGCTACTCCTAAATTTAGCAAAATGAAAAATACTACTGTCTCCACCAGTCGCCTTTGTAAGAAGTTTTGAATCCGACCGGGTGGTAAGTTTTTACTAAATGGTAGTAATGTTTTGGCATTCATAAGTTTAATGAGAAGGAAGTACAAAAAATTTAAATATCACTTAATTTAAGGAGTCAACTCCACAGCTTTAAGCTGTGAATGAGTAGTATTCTCTGTCTTTGTAGTTGACTCAGAAAGCGTAAACACTCGAACATTATCTAATAAATCCTGAGTGAGAATATTTAGCTGATCGCCTAGCTGCTGAGTATTTTTAGAATATTGCAAAGTTTGGCTGGCAAGTGTAATGATTGATTCGATATCTACGACTGTCGTATTGGCATCGTCTACGATCTTTCGACTAGTGATCGCAATATTTTTTCCAAACTTTACGGACTGCTCAGTGACGGATTGCACTTGCAAAAATATTTCTTGAGTATGCTTGACCCCTTGTGTAAAGCTATTTACCACAGTACCAAGTTTTTGTACGTCAGTATTGACAGCTGATACTACCCGGTGAATTTGGGAACTGCGTTGCTCTAGGCTGGTGAGACCTTCATTAGTTTTTTGTGCTAATTGACTAACTTGGTTAGCAATCAATTCAAATTCTCGAGCCACAATCATGAACTGCGTGGGATCGCGCTGCTCTGCTGCCCGAGAAGCAACCAAAGCGGCGTTAATTGCCAGAATTGTAGTTTGAGTAACAATTTCTCCTTGATCTTGCACGAATTTATCAGTCAACCCTACGAACTCAGCCAGAGTCTTAACCTCTTGAACAATTCGATCACTACCTACTTCCAGCATGTCAATATCTTGACTAAGAGTAGTAATGGTATATTGGCCATCGGCTACTGCCGATTGGAGAACAACTAAAGACTGGCTGGCATGAGCTGATTGCTGCACCGTACTCTGAGCAAGTTGACGAATGGCTTTAATTAATCGCCAGATCTTTTCCACCGATTGAGTTTGCCGATCGATGTTATCAGTCACAATCATCGTGATATCTCTGTGGCTTTGCACAACTCCATCCAACTGATTACTAATTGTTATAACTTGGTGCAGCGTTTTGCTTAAGTCTTTAATCAGTTGGTTAATACTATTAGCCATCAAACCAATAGGTCGATCATGAACTGGTGCTTGCCTAGTCAAGTTACCAGACTTGATTTCATTCAACATTCCCAGCAATTCATCCACATCTTGCTGAAGCTGTTCGTGATCTTGCTGAACTATTTGTTTCTGATGTTGTAGCTGTTGTGTTTCTTCCTCTAAAGCTCCCTGAGCCGCTAGCAGGTGATTCTGAGACACTTGCCAATTCTTTGTAGCGAATTGCTGATCGCGGATATAGTTGCGAACCGCTAATCGGACTAAAATCCAGCTCCCTAGTAAAACTGGTAAGATCCCGACCATAAGACCGATCGAAATAAGTAACTGCTGTTGGTAATCATCCAATTTTTTCTGGATTATTTTTTCGGCCTGAGCGAACACCAAATTATTACCTGTGGCATAAATGGTTTTTTGTTGGTCGTATTGAGGACTGAACAATAAAGATTGAGCTGCTTCGATTTTACCCTTACGCACTAAGGCAAAGGTATCAGACTCCATCTTAAATAATTTATCTTTAGCCTGAGCCGTTCGCTGAACTTGTGTCCGTATCACATCATCAGAATTATCTAAAATGTATTCAATTGAGGCATTTAGCCTAGCAGTATTGTTATAGCGTTTTTCCCACTGGGAATTACCTGTGGTGGCGGCCATTCGTGCCGATGCAGTTAAAAATTCGCCTAGATACTTAACTTCGCTACTCCGTTTTTCCATCTCCAACTGCTGTTCTAAGGTGTGGCGAAATTCCTGATAAGCATTCCAAATATTTGCTGCCGCTAGACCAAGGAATAACACGTTACCAGCAATCACAACATTCATGGGCAGGAATAAATGCGATCGAACAAACTGCCGGATTCTTTGGGTTGAAGTAGGTAGCTGTTGATTGTTCATAAACTAAATTGTGATTGTGAGGAAGAAATCTAAGCGCATGGCTGCCATAAATCTAATTGCATCATCTGGAGATCGAAAAATACCGTTTCAACGGGTAGCTCGAACTGCATAGCACTGCGGACTACTTGGTCAACAACTAATCCTACTTCAACAACGTCACCAGCAACCGATCCCAACCGCACTACTGTCAGAGTTTCTCGCAAATCAACTTGGCATTTGCCTATCAGTAAGTGAGTGGATAGCAGCGGTAGAACTCGACCACTATGATGAGTGACACCTAATACCAAGTCTTTATAAAATGGCAGATTCAATATCTTGTTTTTATCCACCCTCAGAATTTCCGCTACCCAGCCAGCAGGAATAGCTAAAGTCTGATCTAGAACCTTAGCTATAATAAAACGATGCTCTAGTGGAGAAGTCGTCTTAGCGATCGACTGTGTAGATGCATTCATCTGGCATTACTCCTTAAGGTAGTTACTCGATCCAAAATTTGGTTAAGATTTTCTCGGGTAACTGGCTTAGTTAAATAGTCGTCTGCCCCAGCACGTCTAATGCCATAGTCCACCTCCAATGGTGTTTTTTTGCTCGAAAAAATTACCACATACTCATTGATCGTTTTGGGGTTGAGTCGTAATGCCCGCAGGAGTTTATATCCATCTAAATCCGGCATGACTACATCGATAAAAATAGAATCATACGTATTACTTTCGATTTGTTGGAGAGCAACTGTCGGATCTTCACATTGATCAGCCGTATGGCCGATAAAAAATAACAAGCTCACCAATGCATAACGGTCTACAGGACTATCATCAACAACTAAAAAGTGCATATTTTTTTCAACGCTTAAGTTTGGGTAGGATCGACAACAGAGCCAGATAATAGCCGAGAGATCAGTTCTTGCAGCGTATCAGCAAAATCACTTTGTTCACTAGCCGTCATCGGCTTGGTCACAAATTCACAGCTGCTCCATTTTGCTCTCCACCGATTAGAGAGCTTTTGTTCACCGGTCAAAATGGCGATCGGGATATTCGCCATGTCTGGCGTGGACCTAATTTGTTTTACCAAATCGAACCCACTAATTACCGGCATATTGATATCAATGAAAATCGCTGCTGGTTGATGTTGCCGAATCATCGCCATCGAATCAGTGGCATGTTGACAAGCCAACACTTGATACTGTGTAGACTTTAGCCAATGCTTAAACTGGGTTAACATTAAGGATGAGTCATCAATTACCATCACGGTGACAGTTTTAGTTGGTTTCGGCTTAGCCATGGTGATCACACCTGCCTGTGTCAAATTGGCAAACATCTGAGCCACATCCAGATGATCTTTAGCCAGTTGGCGGGCAATTTGATTAACATTTCTTTCTGATTTAACTAATTCCATAATCTTCTTTTGCTGCCCCACTGTAAAACTCTGGAACTGGGTAGAGGTAGCTCGTAAAGTGGGAATGAGTCCCAGAGAAGGTACATACTGCCTAATTGTGTGCCATTGAGACTGCCGAGCTTTGCTTAGCTGTAAGATATCATCAATCTCGAAACCCTCTAAATTTGGTGGTTTAACCAGTTGGGGATCAAAAATAAAATCAGCTATTCCTGAACTGAACCTAGAATATTGATCAAAATCACTCAGAATTTTAGTTTGGAGAAATTGGCTGATCTGCCCATCGGTCACCATCTGATTCTGTTTGAGTTGCTCAACTAAATATAAAGGATTATATGCTTCCTGCTGAGATAGTTCACTCAACATTTTGAGATGAGCTTGAAACTCGTTTTGTCGTAAATGTTTACTGTAGCGTCGCACTGTTCTAAGTATTGTAGCTGATGACCAGGCGCTACTACCAGAATGAATTAGTCTACCGTTGGCTACTCCCACATACCAATAGAAAGGCGACTCCCGTTGGGCTAATTTATCGAATTGAAAACGCCAATTACCAGCCTGATCCTGTCGTAAATGCTCAGCCAGTTTTTCGGGCAATTCACCAAGTTGGAACGAGAATTGGCTTTCTGTAGTAATTAATCCAGTCATGCTAGTTAATACGGAATTCTCTATCAATTTAGCATTCAGCTGAGCTTTTGGTGGTTACTATTTAGAAGATTTATTGATCCACTCGGTAAAGAGTCGAGGGACTTTATATCCATCTCTAAATTTGATGAGCATCCCCATTGAGATAGCGAATTGCTGGTTTTGACCATCATGGCTTGACTATGAGGTGCACTTTAGACGATAATTTAAGGCTGTTCCTCTGCTCGGATCAGGTTATAAAACTTATAGCAAGTCTTGCTAGTAGCAAGCACCTGTACGGCAAACTAATCCAAAATCTATGACTTACGCAATTATTGAAACTGGTGGCAAACAAATGCGAGTGGAAGCCGGTCGCTTCTATGACATTGAGCTGCTCCACGTGGAAGAACAAGGTGTTGTCACCATTGATCAAGTACTCATGGTCGCTGATGGTGACAACATTACTATTGGTCAGCCGTTGGTGGCTGGAGCTGTTGTTAACGGCACTGTCGTTCGCCACATGCGTGGTCGCAAGGTCATTGTCTATAAGATGCAACCTAAGAAAAAGACCCGTAAAAAACGTGGTCACCGTCAAGAAATCACTCGCTTGATGATCGATTCGATCGTTGTTAAGTAATATCGCATTCTATAATCGAGGAAAATAATGGCAAGTAAGAAGGGTACAGGTAGTACTAGAAACGGGCGCGATTCTAACGCCCAACGCCTAGGGGTCAAACTTTACGGCGGTCAAGTAGCCAAAGCTGGCTGTATTATTGTGCGCCAACGTGGCACCACTGTTCATGCTGGTAACGGCGTTGGCATAGGCAAAGATTACACACTATTTGCTTTAGTTGATGGTGTGGTGACTTTTGAACGACGCGGTAAAAATGGCAAAAAAGTTAGCGTTTATGCTCCAGTAGCTTAAGTTCACAACTGACATTCCAGCCCTAGATTCTTGCAAGAATCTAGGGCTTTTGCATTAGGCTATCCGTAAACAGTGCCAGTGAAGTCAATTTTAGTATGGTACTCTTGGTGATCGATACCGTTACCGCTATTTGACTGCCATCGTCTAGCACAGGGTGTTACGCGACAGAGCAACTAGTATTTTGCGGGGCAAAGTCCGTCTACGCGGACTAATGAAAAAATGTCCTAACAACCTTGGCTACTGCTATACCAAGAAAATACATGCTGATTAACTGCGGTTCATCGGTGGCAAGATAGTAGGCACATTTAGATTTAGAACCTGATTTTTCACTGGCTCAAACAAGATACTACGGTAATAATCAACAGTTTTACAAATTGCATCATAGTGATCGAAGAATTGATAATCTTCAAAGATCTGCTGGAATTGCTCAGGATTCATTATTTTCTTGGCTGCCCCATCGGGATAGTCCTTACAAAAAACTAACTTACCTTGAAAACCGATAGCTTGAGCGATCAATACCGCCGACTCTCGAATAGAATATCCTTTGCCCTGAGCTAGATTTAGTGGTTTACCTAAGGATAAATTGCGATCGATCGCCAGCGCCAGCAATTTCGCTATATCCTCAACATAAATCCATTCCCGAATTGGTTGGCCACTGCCCCAAATTTCAAAGGTTGGTTGTTGTTCCTGCTTGGCCTGCAACATCCGAATAATCATGCCATTGAGAGCATGAACCTTGGCTGGATCTGTACTATCGCCAGGGCCAAAAGCGTTAGGAATAAAGTAATGACTTGTTTTGACCCCAAACTGTGATTCATAGCAAGAAGACAGCGTGTAAATCAATCGCTTGGCATTGCCATAGGAATAAACACTGGGATGAACTTCGCCATTTAACCATTCTGACTCGGTATAAAACTCCGCATCACCAGGATAACAACAGTTGGAGAGGGGATTTACGATCAAACTCTGCGGGCAAACTTCTTGCACTGCTCGGTATAGATTAAGCGCCATTTGTGAGTTATCAGCAAAAATAACTCCATGACGTTTGGCGGCATAGGGCAATCCTCCTACATGGCCTGCCAAATTAACAATGACATCTGGTTGATACAACCTAATATATTTTCTGGTGCGCTCATAAGAAGATAAGTCAAATCCATCTTTTCTGGATAAAGCGATCGCACTATTCTGGGAAGAATTGAGTACTTTCAATAAACTGGTTCCAATAAAACCATGTCCTCCCAGGACGAGAATCTTTTTAGTCATAGTAGATTGCCCCACAAAGATATTTTGCCAACTGGTGAAGTCTGCCAACTTCGACAAAACACTCACCAAATAAGACATTTACATTAAGTCTTTTATCCTATCAGAATAAATGATCTAAAAATGTGGTTGAATTTACAAGTATTCAAAAAATTTTGCAAATAAAAAATAGCTCATTACTAAATTAGGCTTATTTCTAACATTTTCAACGAGGCTCGATCGATCGCAAGCAACTTACCAAATAATCTAAATCGCTACGGCTGTGATCAGCCATCACCGTCATTCTAATGCGACTAGTGGGCACTGTCGGTGGCCGAATGGCGGGCGCAAAAATCCCCCATAATCGCAACGCCGCTGACACCTGAAGAGCCACGAGGGTACTGGGCAACTCCCAGCAAATTACTGCCGACTGCGAAGGCAAAATTCGGCCAATCGGCAAATCAACCAAAGCAGCTTGTAAATATTCAATATTTTGTTGCAGTCGATCGCGTCGTTCCGGTTCATCTTGCATCACTTGGAGCGCCGCCATCGCCGCTGCCGTATCCGCTGGAGACAAAGCCGTCGTATAAATCCAACTCGGACAGCGATTCCTCAAAAAATCAATCAGCACCGTCTTTCCCGCCACATAACCTCCCATACTGCCCAGCGCCTTACTGAGCGTACCAACATGAATGAGTTCCTGCTGTTGGAGACCATATTGCTCCACACCACCCGCACCGGTCACCCCCAACACCCCCACCGCGTGCGCTTCATCCACTAATAGCATCGCCTCAAATTCTTCAGCCACCGCCACGATTTCTGGCAAAGGACAAAGATCGCCATCCATACTAAAAACTGAATCAGTTACAATCAAGCACCGCCGAAAGCTTCCCCGGTGGGCTTGCAGCTGAGCACGTAAATCTTGGACATCACAGTGTTGATACTCCAACACTTTTGCCTTACTTAAAACTGCGCCGTTTTTCAGGCTGGAATGATTATACCTGTCGCTGAAAACCACATCTCGATCGCCAACAACTGCTGCAATGGTTCCTAAATTAGCCAAATAGCCCGAGCTGAACACCAATGCCGCCTCTGCTTGATGTAACCGAGCGATCGATTGTTCTAACTCCTGATGCAAAGGCCGTTGCCCAGTTACCAACCGTGAGCCAGTACTACCTGTGCCATAGGTCTTAACCGCCTCAGTTGCTGCTGCCATGAGGCGCGGATCGGTAGCCAAGCTCAAATAATCATTACCAGCAAAATTAATCAGCGGTTGGCCAGCCACCAAGATCTGCGATCCACTTGAGTGCTCAATGGCCGCAGTTGATCGATACCAATGGGCTTGATGAATAGTGGCTAAAGCATCATTGATCCAGCGATAGGGATAAGACATATTGCCTTCCAACAACAACCCCAGCTTTCGCTAGCTAGGGTTTTGCATTAATTAAATTAAAATTCCTACAGAAGCCAGGTACTCAGTGCAAAATCACCAACAGGCTCAGGTGATTGCACCACCACTTCATGAGGAACAAGCGCACCGCCACTATTGTGAGCATGGCGAGTTTCATCAATCCTGTTTTTGAGGCTAGTATTTTCTTTTGCCAAATTCAGAGCGTCTTTCTTGGCGCTATCTAGCTCACTTTTCAGCTGCTTGGTAGCAGCCAAATCTTTTTCGAGCTTGGCAATCGTCTTGTCTTTTTCGACTAGCTCAGCTTCTAGTTCTTTAACTTTATTATTGGATGCGGAGTCGGACTGCTTAGTTTCTGGCATTTTTTCTGGTTCTGGGGATTGATCGTTTTTATCTATTTCTTGTTTTATTAAATCGCCGATACTTCGTCTCTTGACCATTAATTTCTCCAATCACGTTGTAATTCGTCAGCCACACGCCGGTAGTCGGCCTCCGCTTCGCGGGCTTGCTTACCCCGCATTTGGACGACAGTTGCTCCCTCTAGTGCCGCTCGTTCGTGAGCCTTATAAGCTCGGACAAAAGAGTGACAGGTAGGAATGCCCAAACTCATTAGTTGATTTTGAGCCTCGATCGCTTCCCCCAAACTCCGACTATCGACCTTGGTAAACAAAACCCGATGTGGAATCTTGGTAGGTGAGACCACCTCTTGCACTGTTTGAATCAGGGCGACCAAATCCATCGGAGCACAAGGGCTGGGCAGAACTACGTAGTCAGCGATTTCGATCATTGCTGCCAAAGCAGTAGCGCGCAACGCTGGCGGCGTATCTACTAATACTAAATTGTAGCCTTGAAGTTGCTTTAAATTTCGCAGATCTTCAGGTTTAGTCATTTGTATGCAATTGAATGGCATCTCACCGCGACTAGCCCACCAGGTACAGCTGCCCTGTTCATCGGTATCTACTACCGAAACTTGATATTTTTCAGCTAAAATCGCTGCTAAACCCATAGTAGTAGTGGTTTTACCTACGCCACCTTTACCATTATGAACAACGATAATCTGGGGTTCTTTTTTCATGAAGATGCACTAAAGACGCGAATCAATCTTTACTCTCCGTAAAGACTGAAGCCAATATTATTAATCTTCCACCATTGAATCACACCTACTGTTTTTATTGCTGGATATTCTAAATATGTAATTGAAAAAATTCACTGTGAAAATCAGGCTAACAGTGAAGTGAATTTGTCACACAGAACATATCAATTTGCTATATTGTGTAAAGTTAAGTGTTGCCAAATATATTCGATCGAATCCCCAGTGCCAGAGATGACTTTTATTGCCGAAAATTTGCAATCTATCGATCGACAGTTGTCGAATCGTCCGATCGATCTCGACCCGAGCGGCTATTTTATTATTTATGTGGATCGACCAGCTGGACTAATCTGCGCTAAACACTACACCAATGTGATTGACAATCGAGGATTGGCAGTAGATCCCGAAACTGGCAAAGTCATCCCGGCCAAAGGTAAAACAGCCCGCACCACCGAAACCCTTTACGCTGGTAGAACAGCCAAAGAGCTATGTGTCGCTTTATTTGAAGGCGAGCAAACAATTCTAGTCACTATGTTGAATCATGCCGCCTATCTTGGTCGGGAATCGCAACGTGCTGAGGTTGCTTTGATTGACGGCACAGAATACATTCAAGATTAAAGATCAAGGCTTTTAAAATAGACAAAATAACACTGGCTCGCAGAACCAGGGTTATTTATTTACAAGAATCATAATTAAATGAGCATGGAGGGACTTGAACCCCCGACCCTCAGAACCGGAATCTGATGCTCTATCCACTGAGCTACATGCCCTAACTGTGCTAATCATAGCACAGCGACCATTTCTAGAAAACTTGTTCGATTTCTTCAATTTCGGGAATGGCATCCCGCAGACGACGCTCAATGCCCATCCGCAAGGTCATTGTTGAACTGGGACAAGAGCCACAGGCACCTTGGAGACGCAGCTTGACGATGGGCCCATCGATTTCTACTAACTCGACGTTGCCACCATCCGAAATTAGGTAGGGGCGCATTTCGTCCAAAATGGTTTCGACGTTTTCGTTATTGAGTACTAGTGCTTCCATATTTTTAGCTCCAATCTTACTTAAACTTCATTGTAGCTGTTATTTACCCGCTGGAATCTGACCATCCTTAACCAGAGCCTCGTAAATCAAGGCAGTGGCTTCTCCTCTGGTGGCGGACTTTAGGGGCTGTAACTTAGTGTCTTGTCCGTCTTTAATCACAAAACCAGCAGCGATTGCCGCTCCCATTTTAGGACGGGCATACTTGGGCAAAGCATCAGCGTCGGCATATTTAGTCAGAGTAGCTTCCGCATCACCAGGCACAGCCAGATTCATGCCTTTAGCCAGAGAAATTTGCATTTGAAAACGGGAAATTTTTTCATCCGGGGCAAATTTGGCTTGGGGATAGCCCGTCATGAAGCCCATTTTAACGGCTTTATCGAGAGCTACTCGGCGGGGGTAGCTATCCGGAACATCTTTAAATTCCAGCACCTGTTGGCTGACTGGTCGATCGAACGCTCGATCGAGCATTTTGGCATATTCGCCTCTAGTGATCGGAGCATTTGGATCAAATTTACCGTTACCAAAATCATCCAACACCCCCCGCTCTTTCAAAACAGTAATGTAGTCCTTACCCCAATACTGATCAGGCACATCCTGAAAAGCTGGAGTACTGGAAGAAGATTGAGACAGAGCCACCGATGGGGCGGTGACGATAGCGGCGGCACCAGGAGCAATATCTGTCGGAACAGACTCTAACGATTCTTGCGGAGACGATTTGACAGCCACACTCTTAGTTGGGGCTGGAGTCAGCTGGGTAACAGTAGCAGCTGGTGCTGTTAAGGGAAAAGTCTGGATCACACTAGCCTCGCTAGCAACTTGCGCCCCATTATTTAAGGAGGCATTCATTACTGGAGCTGGGCGACGCGTGAATGACCACCAAAAAATTGTACCCAGGCCAGCAAAGGCGACCAATATGGCGATTAGTTCATCAGCAGTCAGCCGCCGCCGACGATTATTTGGGTTTTGAGTCATATGAGCAACCAATAAAATGGGTGTTAGTACTTCGTCCCCAAAACCAATTAGGGAATATTATTTCACCAGATATTAGCGTTTCAACTCCCAAAAATCAATGGAAATCACCATAATGTAACACTTACACTAAGTTACTTAGTGTTTCAGCTGTAAATATTGACTCAAAATTTCTTGGATCTGGGCTTGGATTTCAGCTTCGGTACCGCTGGCATCTACTCGCCAAATCCGATCAGGATGAGCCTTTGCTAATCCTTGATAACCCTGTTGCACCCGCTGGTGAAAGGCAATTTCATTCTTCTCCATCCGATCGATCTTGCCCCGTTGTCTGGCGCGTTGCAGACCAATTTCGACATCGACATCCAGCCAAATTGTTAAATTGCTCTCTAGACCAGCTGTCGCTAAATGATTGATCTGTTCAATTAACTTTAGATCCAAGCCCCGACCATAACCCTGATATGCAATAGTCGAATCGGTATATCTGTCGCACAACACTAATCCGCCCACTTCTAGCTGGGGCTGGACAATTTCGGCTAAATGTTGCGCTCGATCGGCAGCATACAAAAGCAGCTCTGCTCGATCGTCTAGCGGATAGTCAGTCTCCTCCTCTAGGAGCAACTGCCGAATCGCTACACCTAATCCAGTCCCACCGGGCTGCCGGGTGGTGATCACCGGAATTTTTTGATGATAGCTATGGCGGAGCCACTGATAGGCATGGGCAATGTGGGTGGTCTTCCCCGAGCCTTCGACCCCCTCAAAAACAATAAACTTTCCTTTCATGGACGGATTGAATTTTTAGATCGTTGCAGTTCGATCGTGATTTTACCGCCAAAGTCTGGAATTGGGGCAGCTAGTTTATGTAACTTCAGCTCGACTTGCTGCACATGATTATATTTAAGCACCGCTTGGACTAAAGTTTCGGCAAGTTTTTCAACCAGCGCAAACTTTTGGGTACAGATAATCTCTTTTACTTCAGCAATGATGCTGCGGTAATCGAGGGTATCTTCCAATCGATCGCTTTGTCCAGCGGGCGCTAAATCAAGGCTCAGCCGCAAATCTACTTCAAACCACTGGCCTAAAGATTGTTCTGCGGCCAAGTAGCCAGTGTAGCCATAACAGCGAATGCCAGTGAGCTGAATTACATCCATACAAATTTAACGATTGATTCTTCTGATAGTTCTGGTTCTGCGGAGTGGTTTTCTGTTAGAACGGCGCTGCTTACGGATAGTTGGTTTAACTTTCGGCGGAGTAACAGTTGGTATTTCTGCGGGTTTATCCTTATCTTCGTTAACCTTGGTGGGGTCAAAGACATTGGCTAATTGGAGACTAGCGAGCTGCTTTTCTAAAACCTTGGTTTCGGCGATCGGATCAAAAGAACGAATGTTGCTCATGCTCCCGATTGTCTTGAGATTAAGCAAGGAGAGATTGAGAGGCATCTCTGGAGAGATTTTCTCTACTAAAGAGAGTAAACTATAAGCCACTATATAGGTCTCGGAGCCGATCGACACAGTTTGGCCTTTAGTGTAATAGCTGGCGGCAAAAGAACCAGCCCCAAATGTACTCACAAAGGCTTGCAGGTTGCCAAATTCAAATTGTCCGTTGGTACTCATTGCTCGCCATTCGGGATTCAATTCCTTCAGCTTGATAGAGTTGGGAATGCTGTTCCCCTTAAAAACGTCGGCCAAGTTTTCTGCGAGTCTTGGTGCGCCATGAACGACGGGCTTGGTCTCTGGGATAGCCGCCCATACAGCTGGTTCAAAAGATCCGATCGCTATTACTCCCAGCATTCCCCAACAAGCTTTTCTGATGTTCAACATATAGACAGATGTATTGATGTCATAAATAATATCACTTTGATTTGTGAAATAACCAAGTTCACTGGAAGTTCTTTACTGTTTTGATCGCTCGATACCATCTAAAAAAAAGATAATATGCAGAGGTTGGCTGGTAGATCGAGGATCGAAACTCTGTGGCTACAGTAAATCATGATGGGTAAAAGATTTAGCCGCCGCGCCAGTATAGCTAGCTACAATTTGCCCCTGACCTACTAAATGATACTTATAAGTGACTAATCCTTCTAAGCCCACCGGTCCACGCGGTGGCATTTTTTGGGTACTAATGCCCACTTCTGCACCCAAACCATAGCGAAAACCATCGGCAAAGCGCGTGGAGCAATTATGAAAAACCCCTGCTGCATCCACTTCTGCCCGAAAAGTCTGAGCCGCGGTGGCATCTTCCGTGACAATAGCTTCAGTGTGGCGAGAACCATAAGTATTGATGTGATCGATCGCCTGCCCCAAATCAGACACAATCTTGATCGCCACCACAAAATCGCTATACTCTGTGACCCAATCTTCCTCAGTAGCCAAGGGCAAACTAGAATTTTCCAAAAGTTCTTGGCCTAATTGATCTAGTCGGACTTCTACGCCTTGATCTTGGAGAGCCTTGATCACCGAGGGCAAAAACTGGCGAGCAATTGACTGATGCACTAAAATCGTTTCCACCGCATTACAAGCGGCAGCATATTGCACCTTAGAATCCACGCAAATATCCACTGCCTGCTGAATTTGAGCAGTTTGATCTACATAAATGTGGCAAATGCCTTCCGCATGGCCCAAAACCGGAATTTTAGTATGGTCTTGAACATAACGCACAAAGCTATTGGAGCCACGCGGAATAATTAAATCCACATAGCGATCAAGTTGCAAGAGTTCAATGGTTTCCGAGCGGGTGGTCAATAACTGCACCACTTCTGGATCAACAGCGCTGTTAGCCAATCCGGCTTTGAGGGTTTTCACAAGCTGGGTACAAGACTGTAAGGCTTCTTGGCCGCCCTTTAAAATCACCCCGTTGCCAGACATAATTGCCAAGCTAACAATTTGAATCACCGCATCCGGACGAGCTTCAAAAATTACCCCCAGCACGCCCAGTGGGCAGGTAATCCGCTCCAACACTAAATTGGTATCCAGCTCCCGCTTAATTTGGGTTTGGCCGATCGGATCAGCCAGTTTGGCCACATCCCTTACTCCCCTGATACCCGCTTGCAGCTTTCCTTGATCCAGTTTTAAGCGGGCATAGAGGGCGGGGGCAATATGATCAACCGCAGCAGCGCAGTCAGACTGATTAGCGGCAATAATCGCAGCGGCATCTTGTTCGAGGGCTTGAGCCATCTGTTCGATCGCCTGCTGACGAGCCACTGTATTCAGAGTGGCCAATTTTTTAGCTGCACTGCGAGTGCAACGACCAATGCTCAGGAGAGAGTTAGCTTCTATAGATTCAGTAGTCAACATATTTGGCTGATTAATTAAGTAAATATCGATTAATTGACTCTTACAATGGGTACTTTAAATTTTAGGAGCATATACACATACCAAGTTTTTAGTCTAATGAACATGCTGGATGCCCATAACTTCGACTTCAAACTCAATATTCGTCATCCTTACGAAGTGGCTCAAAGAGTTTTAGCAATTTTGGCAATTCTCGATCGCGCTTATACTATAGAAGCCAGTCCAGCATTGGAATGGGTATACGCCTACGGAGTTCATAAGCATTTTTCCGAAGCCGAAAAAAAATTTTATTTTACTAAAAATGTGAGCGATCAAGACCGCGACACTTTTGGCTGGCTCACCGAAAGCTTAGCCGTACTGCTGTGGTCAATGGGATATTTAGATGATTTACCACCCCTCCATCAACGTTTTGAGTTGGCGACCATGCCCTATCTTGATCATATCACCAGCAGTACTGCCCAGTTTGTAGTAGATGCTTGCTTGCGCCATACTGATGCTTTAATAATTGCCGAAGAGCAGCATTACCAGGCTCATTGGCAAATTATGAATGCAGAATCTTCCTCCTGTCCGATTAGCAATAAAATTAGTCCTGAGATCATTTATGAACGGCGCTACGCTTTCAGCTGGCTGATAGGCATGGAATAGCAATCACTTTTTCCACGTTTAATAAATCATCCGTCGTCTCGATCGCGATTAGTTCGCGGACATAAGGGCGATATTTAAAGAGTTGGTAACCTTGTGCCGTCAGCAATTCAGCTATCTCTAAGTTTGGCTCGTTATTAAACAAATTCTGGTAAAGAATTGTCGGGCTAAATTGGTGAATAGTTTGGGCAGCACCTTTTAACACTGCTAATTCATGCCCAACCGTTGAAATCTTCAGAAAATCCAAGCTTTTCACCTCAGCCTGCATCACCAAGTCATCTAGTGGAAAACAGGCTACTTCTTCGGTCTCACCTTCCCAATCAGGCCGCTCCGCTGCTACTCCTAACACCTGATGATATTCCGATGGAGACTGGAGGTAAAGGGTCAGTTTACCCGATTGATCACTAGCAGCGCCAGGAAAAACTTCTACCCAGGTGAACTGATTTAAGCGGATGCTTTCTTGGAGACAAGCTCTATGAAAACTGCTGGGTTCGATCGACAGCACCCGTCCCAGTGATCCCACTAGCTGAGCAGCACTAAAGGTATAAACGCCAACATGGGCACCCACATCCAGAACAGTCATCCCCGGTTGAATTTGCTGTCGCCAGAACTCGATCTCTGGCTCAGGCCAGTCTCCATCGGTAATTAAAGCACGGGTGGTTAAACTCTGTAAGCTGGGTTCGATCGCTAACAGACAATCCTGATCCGCAAAGACCACATAAGTGAAACAAGTATCAGTTACCGCCGCTATCCATTTCCAAGCCGCAGTATCGGTGCGCTGCTGGCGATAGTCTTGAGCCATTGCCAACCAATAAGCTGCCGCCTTAGTCTGAGATAAGTCAGCATAGGCCAGATATAGAGAGTGGAGCACCGCCGCCGCATCAGAGGCTATTTCTTGCGCCCGATGTAAATAGAGCAAGCCTTCACTCTCCTGCATTCCCAATGAATAAACTCCTAACCGCAGATTTGCCATCAAATTCTGGGGCAATAACTGGGTGGCTAAATGCATCAACCGTAGAGCATGAGCTTGATCGGTATTTAACTGGGTGCGCCACAACACCTCTGACAGCAAATATAGAGCTTGAAAATAACCATTATCGGTATTTAAAATCTGCTGCAAATGCTCTGCTTGACTAAACCCACCCCGAGTCGGCGGCAGGTAGACGATCCCTGGTGGCACAATTTCCTCAGTGTAGGCCGTTTGGAGAGTATTAACGAGACTGTCAAAAGCAATCTCCGCCGCAGTAATGTAATCAGCCATTATCACGTATAGCAGAGCTAAATGTGCCTGACAAAGTGGATATCCCCCTATATCTACCCCAGTTTGCAGGGCATTAAAAGCCATTTCAATATAAAGACCTCGGGTCAGCTCATTGGCGCTGTTTTCAGCTTCTACCAAAGCAGCTACGGCTAAATTGTTCCATTCCCAAGCCGATTGAGGGTCATCCCAGTCACAGGTAACTAGCGACTGTTCCAAACTAGCAAAATCCTGATTATTTCCAGCAGCAAACAGCTTGGGTGAATGGACTCGTAAGTATTGTAAGTAAACTTGCTGGGGCTGAAAATCGTTCATGTCGCAATAAGTAGTTCCAGGCAGGCGGTGACAGAACGGCGCTCTTGCAAAGCTTGGACTAAAACCTCCAATGCTGGCCGATGGAGAGCAAGTTGCTCTTGAGCTTGCAGCAAAGCAGCACTTTCGGCTCGTACCATACTACCAGCATCGCATCCCGCCATTTTCAAGATACTGCGTAATTGCTGTCGATCATCTTGACCACCAATACTATTGCCATAAATCAGCTGTTCGGCGGCGATCCCAGCCATCCAAACGGCGCAATAGCTCTGGAGCAATTTACCCGAGATCAGACTAGGCGGTGGTGCAAAAGCTATCCCGCCTTGACCAGTTTGCCCCTGTTGCCAAGCTTCCCAAGCACTCAAAGAATATCCAATCACCGCAATTTCCAAGCGTTGAGCCACCAAAAAGTGTCCAGCTTCGTGACAGATAATCCGTTGGGCATAGGCTGGATCACGACGGGCGATTGTATCTAAGACCAAGCCAGTACAGCGACTCTGCAAAAAAAAGTTGTCGAGGCTCGTGCCCACCAGCAATGCCATTACCGCTCCAATTGGAATCAACGATGAAAAGTGCACTAAAGGCCCCACTAGACTCCCAAACATAATAGTGAAAGCTGATAGGGCAATAATATTCAGAGAAATTTCTTTGGTGGGATTCGGCGGCTGCATAAATTAAGGTGAAGAGTTTTTGGCCTTGTAAAAAGTTTCTAGACTATCGCTATCCCCGACATAGCGCCAATGCCAAGGCTCATAGCTTACTCCTTGGGTATTGTTTTGACGGAAAGAAAGTTCAAAGCTGTAACGGGCAGCATTCTCAGACAGCCACTGAAAAGCCGCTGTCTGATCAAAACCCTGGTTGAGATTAGCAGCTGGAGCACTACTGTCTCCCAGATCTACGGCATAGCCGGTGTGATGCTCACTGTAATTGGGTGGGGCACTGACTTCGGCGCGCTTAGTGGCTTCCTGTGCTCGTTCGGCTTTGACATCAAAAAATAAGCGCTGTTGATCGGTGACCGATCGAAAGGCCGAAATGGTTGTAATATTCACGCCTGCGGCACGTGCCGCTGCCAACATCGATCGGAACTTTTGAGCAGCAGGTCGCCGGAGCTGAAGACCACCACCAATAGCAACTAACTGATCAGCAGGTGCTTCTTCGTAACGAAAATGATGGAGCAAAATATCTGGGCTAGTAGTCGCACCGTTGATCACAGCAGGAGTACTATCTGTCGCTATGCTCACCGAATTAGTATTGTTACTAATGCTATTTTTTATTAGCAAAGCACCCAGCATGAGCAAGCTAACAAAAGCAGCAATCAAAATCAACCGCAAAAATCGCTGCTGGCGGCGCGATCCGATCATAGTGGGCTTGGCCGCCGGTGGCGTATAACGATCACGTTGGGCGATCGGGATATCATCTGCTGGTTTGGCCGCACTACTAGCAGCTGGACGAGCCTTAGGCAAAATTCACTCCTCGCTGGAACACTGGGTTACATTTTGACACAACCTGTGCAGCTTGAGGCTAAACAGCTCGATATACTACCGAGCCATCAGAATCTCGATTATGCACAGTCAATAAGTCTTCATAAATTAGCCTTTTCAGGGTGGCTGTGACGTCTTTATGATCGGCTCCAGAATCAATAATGCAGTCACTACGGGTTGCTTCGCCTCGATCGCGACAAATGCGCAGAACGGTTACTTCTAATGATTCTGGGCGCAGATTTTTTTCAACTAGCGTGATTTGGTTAGCAGACTGGAGACCAGGAGTATAACCAAGACCTCCCCGCAGTGCCGCATACTTCAGGTTTTCTTCGTCCACCATGCTCGGAATCAGTGCCAGGTCTAACAATTGACCGAATCCGAACACGCCTAAAGTCATTAAATAGAAAATACCACTTACATAGCGACCTAGGTAAATACGGTGAAGTCCGGACCCCCCTACAAAACATCCCAGCCATAGCAAATAGGAAATGTTTTTATCCTTCGGTTCTCTCATAGTATATTGAACTGCTCCTGCATTCTATTAAGCTAAGGACTGGCTGGATCGATAACTAGCTTAGGCAAAGCTACCTCAGCATTAGATAACTGACTAATCTGGTGATTGGCTTGTGCCCACCGGCTGTAATCTACTAACAGTTGATGACTGAGCCTTTGTTTTACTGTCATCAGTACACTCTTTAACAAGCTGTTTCCAGCCTTTTCCAGAATGGGTTTGGGGGTAAACCACAAGGCCGGTGGTAAATCTACCTGCACTTGCAGATCTGCTAGCCCTTGTAAGTGAGCTTTTTTTCCAGTCACTGTTGGAACTAGTGTACCCAATAAATCTAGATGAAAGCGCTGATTGATATAGTCCACACCCCGAATTTCACAATCAGTGGATTTTAAATGCACGGTGCCATCAGGATCGGCCCAAACCCTCATCTGCACAGTGGGTTGGAGGGTAAAGTGAAAAAAGCTGAGGGGACGCATTTTCAGACAAAACTGCTGACCACCCAAGTCTTCAATTTGGTCTTGGTCTACTAATGCAGCAATTAATCGCTGGGGTTGGCGCAGATAGTGACAAATCGGCACGGCATGCTCTGCCACTGTGAGGTCGAGCGATTGGCTGGCGACAAACTTAACTTGCATAGTAGGGGAGAGCGATTCATGAGGAGTAAAGGACTCTAGCTTAAACACGTAACTGGTGCCGTATACTATCCTGAGTTCCGGAATATTTACTTTAATTTAGACTTGAATATTTCTGTCGTTTCAATGCTACCTAATCTTAGCGCAACTCCGAAGCGGCTGGATAGCCAGACAGCGCCAATTTTTCGTTAAATTCAGCTAAATCCCCTTGGTCTCTTCCCCACTGTTATGGCTACTACCGTTATTGCTCACCTTGGCCCGATCGGTACTTATGCCGAAGCCGCCGCCTTAGCTTATGCTGATTCGATCGAGACAGAGACTATTCTGTTGTCTTGCAACACGATCGCCCAGGCAATCGAATCTGTCGATCAAGGTCGGGCTAGTTTAGCAGTGGTACCAGTCGAAAACTCGATCGAAGGCAGTGTCACGATGACCCTGGATACCCTGTGGCGGGTTGGCCAACTCCAGATTCAGCAGGCTCTAGAACTGTCGATCGAACATACTCTCATTACTACCGCGACTGATCTTCAAGAAATCCATACTGTTTACTCTCATCCGCAGGCTCTGAGCCAATGCCAAGGTTGGTTAGGCAAATTCCTACCCAGCGCCCAGCAAGTAGCAGCTAACTCTACTACCGCCGTTTTACATGAGTTGTCTACTCAACCCCAGGCAGCGGCTATTTCCTCGCAAAGAGCCGCCGACCTTTACCAGCTGCCCACTCTTATCCAAGGAATTGGCGATTATCCGGACAATCGCACTCGGTTTTGGGTGCTTGGCCACCAGCCAGCACGAACTGGTAGTCATACTTCTTTAGCTTTTAGTTTGTCGGCTAATGTGCCAGGTGCCTTGTTGGGAGTATTAGAAAAGCTAGCTAGTCAAAACATTAACTTGAGTCGAATTGAATCTAGACCAACTAAAAAATCGCTAGGAGACTATCTTTTCTTTGTTGACATCGAAGCCGATGGCAGTGAACCACTAGTCGCCAATGTTTTAAAAGATTTGACGAATTATGTAGAAAATATCCAGTCTTTCGGTAGCTATCAAATTGTAGAAGTTTTGTGAATTTAGCTGCGCTCGGTGTAGCCACAATCAGTAATCCGAATCAGGGCATGATCATCAACCAACAGCGCACCCAATAACCCCTGAACACGCTTATAATAGACTGCGGTTTATTTCTATCAGGCACCATGCGACTTTCTCAGAGCTTATTTGTCACCTTACGGGAAGAACCCGCCGAAGCCGAAATCCCTAGCCACAAGCTCTTGCTCCGCGCAGGCTATATTCGGCGCATCGGTAGCGGTCTCTACGCTTACCTACCCCTAATGCTGCGGGTACTAGACAAAGTTCGTCGGATCGTCAAAGAAGAAATGGATGCCACTGGTGCTCAAGAATGCCTGCTGCCCCAACTGCAACCCGCTGAACTCTGGCAACAATCCGGTCGCTGGGATACGTACACCCAAGCGGAGGGCATCATGTTTGCTTTCACCGATCGACAACAGCGCCAAGTCGCCCTCGGCCCCACCCACGAAGAAGTCATCACCGCCGTCGCCAGAGACCTAATTCGTTCTTACCGCCAACTACCTCAAAACCTCTACCAAATTCAAAGCAAATTCCGCGACGAAATTCGCCCCCGCTTTGGCCTGATGCGTGGCCGGGAATTTATTATGAAAGATGCCTATTCTTTCCATGCCAACGAAGACAGCCTGAAAGAGACTTATCAGGCTATGCACCAAGCTTATTGCAATATCCTGTGCCGCTGTGGACTGGAGTTCCGAGCCGTTGATGCTGACTCCGGCGCGATCGGCGGTTCCGGTTCTCAAGAATTCATGGTACTGGCTGCGGCCGGGGAAGATGACGTGCTATACACCGCCGATAGCAAGTACGCCGCCAACGTTGAAAAAGCCGTGTCCATAGCTGCCGTTGCCGTGCCCTCGCCTTTCACAAAGTTAGAGCAAGTCGCCACTCCTAATGCCAACACCATCGATAAACTCACCACGCTTCTAAAATGCTCGGCCACCGCAATCGTTAAAAACGTTCTTTATCAAGCGGTCTATGACAATGGCAGCACCGTTTTAGTTTTAGTCAGCATCCGAGGCGATCAATCCGTCAACGAAGTCAAACTCAGTAATGAATTGAGTAAGCGTGCCGCTGATTACGAAGCCAAAGGAATTATTGCCCTGACCGTCCCGGATGGAGATGCGATCGACAAATGGGCAACCAAGCCCTTACCTCTCGGCTACATCTCCCCCAACCTCAGCAATGAATATATTCAGGCAAGCAGCGCGGCTCCACAATTTTTACGGTTAGTTGATCGTACTGCCGTAGACCTGAAAAACTTCGTCACTGGTGCTGATATCGTGGGTCAGCATACGGTCGGCGCTAACTGGGAGCAAGACTTTCCTCTACCCACCACTGTGGATGTACGCACCGCCCTGGTTGGTGATGCGGCCGTTCACGACGCTAGCCAAACCCTCCAAACCGCCAGGGGCATTGAAGTTGGCCATATCTTCCAACTGGGTACTAAGTATTCGCAAGCGATGGGCGCAATGTTTACCAATGAGCAAGGCGCAGAACAGCCGCTGGTAATGGGTTGCTATGGTGTCGGAGTATCTCGGATGGCTCAGGCTGCCGTGGAACAGTCCTACGACAAAGACGGTATTATTTGGCCAGTGGCGATTGCGCCCTACCAAGTAATTATCTGTGTGCCTAACATCAGTGATGCCAATCAAATGGCTGCTGCCGAAAAACTCTATCAAAATCTCAATGCTGCTGGTATTGAAACCATTCTGGACGATCGCGATGAAAGAGCCGGGGTCAAGTTCAAAGATGCTGACTTAATTGGCATCCCCTACCGAATTGTTACTGGCAGATCCTTACAAAATGGTCAATTAGAAGTGGTCGATCGATTCACGAAACAATCGCAAGAAATCGCCGTCGATGAGGTGGTATCAGTTGTTCGGCAATGGATTGACCAGGCTACTCAGCACACCTAGTGTGCTATGATGCCGTGGTTGATCGTGGTGCGTTCGATCTTTTTCGGAAGAGGTGGTGAGGTATTTTATGCCCCCACCTCTCAGCAATGAACCCATCAGGAGTTATGGAACTAATTACTGTTCTGTTGTCTAGTTTCTTGTCTGCTTTATCCTTTGCTGGCATTGTGGCTGACAAGGCGGCGGAAAGCGCTATTCGATCGCGTTTTAGCAAAGTCGAAAACCTCCAAGTGCGGATCGACAATGCGCCCAACCTGCAAATTATTAGCGGAAAAGCCGATCGAGTGAGAGTGGCTGCCAAGGGTTTGTGGTTAAATCCAAGCATCCGTATTGACGGCTTTGAGCTAGAGACCGATCCCATCCAAGTTGATCCGCAAAAGATTCAGCAGCTATCGCAGCTGAAATTTGAATCTTTGCCAAAACCACTGCAAGCTGGGGTCAAGTTTACGGTAGATGAGCAGGATATTAACAAGTCCTTGAAATCAGCTGTAGTTTTGAATCAGATTCAGAAAGTTGTTGGTGATGGAATTGCCGAATTTGGTGGATCGGTAGGAAACATATATAAAGTTGAAAACCCCCAAGTCCGTTTCTTGCCAAATAATAGGCTAGGTATGAAACTCACTCTAATTGATACTTCTAAACCAGCAGACAAGCTGAATCTGGATATCGAAACAGGAGTGGAAATCACTGGAGGCCGAAAAATTCGGCTGGTAAATGCTCAGGGTAATGTTAACAGTTTTCCTTTGCCTGATTTCGTTTTGGATAGTGTGCTAAGCACTATTAACCAACGAGCAGACTTAGCTATACTAGAGACTAAGGGCTTAACTGCTAGAGTGTTAAATGTAAAGGTGATCAACCAGAAAATGGAAGTGGCGACTTTCGTCCGTTTTCAAGTGCCACCAATCAAACAACCAAGATAATTTGAAAATAGCTTGATTTTTTTGATAGGATCAGAAACAACTGTGATACTTAGCAATCCAGACCAATCATTCATTTTTACTTGAGGCGGGCTTCATGACACAATTTAATTTGTCTAAGAGTGCAATGGCCGCGATCGCAGCCTGCATAGTTGGTACAGGTGTTTCTGTAGCTTGGTTTAACCTTAATCCATATAAAGTACCCTCGGTGAAAGTTTCGGTAGAAATCGACCCGAATGCTAAGACCCCAACAGCGCCACAACAGCAGATCCCCTTCACCAAGCCACCGGTTAATAACCAACCGCCCAAGGATAACAATGTAGCTATTTACCAGACCGAACCCACTCAAACTGGGTTTAAGATGGTTCCCAAACCTCTACCTCTCCAAGAGCCAAATCAATCGCCAGAAGCCAACTTACGTGCCGCCTTTGGCGAACTGTTGGCCAGCAACAAATCAGCAGCAAAAGAAGGCAACAAAAGTGCTGTTTCTACAATTCCGAAGGGGACAAAACTTTTATCTCTGCGCACCGAGTCTGATGGTATCCATGTAGACCTATCTCGTGAGTTCGAGAGTGGTGGTGGCTCAACTTCTATGCAGTCCCGACTATCAGAAGTATTATTTACGGCCACTAGCTTAGATCCAAATGCTAGTGTGTGGATCACGATCGAGGGCAAAAAGCTAGAAGTACTAGGTGGTGAAGGTGTTGAAGTTAAACAACCTTTAGACCGCAAATCTTTCCAAACAGAGTTTGAATCCCAGCAACAAGAACCATAACTGGCTAAATTAAAGACCCTTGCGGGTCTTTAATCTATTTACTAGCTAGGATTGACATACATCAGGATTTGGCCAAATTCAACTGGCTGGCCATTCTCTACTAGAATTTCCATCACTTGACCAGCAACTTCGGCTTCTAATTCATTCATCAGCTTCATGGCTTCAATGATGCAAACCGCTTGTTTGATGGCAATGCGATCGCCTACCGAGACAAAAGATGGATCGTCTGGTCCAGGTGACCGGTAAAAAGTTCCAACCATCGGCGACTTTATTTCTACCCATTTTTTCTCTGGGCGAGCAGGCACTGGTGTAGTAGCCTCAATTGTTACTGGTGCTTCTATTAAAACGTTAGCAGTGCTACTGTTGACTGGCTGAACTACCAGCGGTGCTTTACGGACAGTTAGCTCAAATTCGGTGTTTTTTAAATTTAGCTCGGTGATGTCTGTGCTGGCGATCGCTGCAATCAGTTCCCGCAACTCTTGAAAATTAATCGACATACTTTTTTATAGGAGGTGGATGGGGCTGAGGAATTCCCTTAAGTTTAGGCTGTCGGCCAGCCCCAAAAGCCGATTATTATTCTCCTCGACCCAGATAGGTATCTGTCCGAGTGTCGATCTTAATTTTCTCACCAATCGTGATAAACAGCGGCACCATAATTTGGGCACCAGTTTCTAGAATAGCTGGTTTGCTACCACCAGTAGCAGTGTCGCCTTTCATCCCAGGATCGGTTTGAGTGATTTCGAGAACGACAGCGTTGGGCAGTTCTACTTCTAGGATTTGCTCGCCCCACCGGACAACGTTGACTTCCATCCCTTCTTTGAGATATTTCACTCGATCGCCGATCTGTTTTTCAGTAAGCGTGGATTCCTCAAAGGACTCCATATCCATGAATACAAATTGATCGGCTTCTTTGTAGGTGTGCTGCATGGCACTTTTTTCTAAATTGGCCTGGGGCATGCTTTCACCAGCCCGAAAAGTGTGTTCGACGGTGTTGCCCGATTGAGCATTTTTGAGCTTGGTGCGAACGAAGGCAGCTCCCTTACCAGGTTTAACGTGCAAGAATTCCACTACCCGCCATACGCCACCATTCCACTCGATCGAAACGCCAGGCCGAAAATCATTACTGGAAATCATGAGTTTGTTGTGGGAATATAGTCAGCATTTAATTTTATCAGGCTGTGGGAAGTTCTCAGTCAATTAACCAGCCGGACTATGGCAAGATTAAGAAGGCAGAGATTTGGCAGTGGCCGCTCTTGCCTAGCCTTCAGCGACATTTATCCTATGAGTTTTATCAAAACTTTTATTACTAACTACCTCCAGCGCGGCTTGCGGACAGTCTTGACGCTTAGTCTTTGCGCTTTTTTATCTGTTAGTTTAAGCGCGAGTTTATTGCCTGCGGGCAATGCGATTACCGATGGTCGGGCAATTTTGCGTTATGCCTTGCCGATCGACAGCCCCGATATCCGCAAAGTGCAGACCAGCTTAGAAGATATCTCGAATCAGCTGCGCAGCAAGCGCTGGCAAAAAATCAGTAGTAACATAAAACAAGCTAGCTCGGTATTACAAAGCCGCAGTGCCAATATTTTAAAAACAGTTCCAGAAAAGAATCAGGCGGCAGCAACCACCCTGCTCAGTGAGATTGCCGCTAGCATCACAGATATGACAGCCGCTGCTGATGCCCAAGACAGGTCACAGATTCAAGCTAAAAAAGCAGCAGTATTAGATCAAATTGGTAACCTAGAAGAATTAATGATCGAGGGCTTCCCCTATGAAGTACCAGCTGAATACAAAAATCTGCCCCAACTGAAAGGACGGGCAACAATCGCCATGACCACCAGCAAAGGTGATGTCAAAATAGTAGTAGACGGCTACAGTGCGCCAGTTACAGCGGGCAATTTCGTGGACTTGGTGCAGCGGGGCTTTTATACCAAACTGCCTTTTACCCGTGCTGAAGATTCCTATGTGTTGCAGGTTGGTGATCCGCCAGGGAAAGAAGTAGGTTTTATTGATCCTAAAACTAAGAAATACCGAGCCATCCCCTTAGAAGTTTTGGCAAAAGGCGACCCCAAACCGACCTATGGCATTACCCTCGAAGATGCCGGTCGCTACAATGATGAGCCGGTCTTGCCTTTTGCTTCTTTTGGTACCTTGGCAATGGCCAGACCAGAAACCGAGCCAGATGGAGCTTCTTCCCAGTTCTTTTTCTTCTTGTTTGAGCCAGAACTAACACCTGCTGGCCGCAATTTGCTAGATGGCCGCTATGCAGTGTTTGGTTATGTGGTAGAAGGCCAGGATGTCTTGGACAAAATGACGGCTGATGACAGCGTGATTTCGGCTAAGGTAACTCAGGGCTTGGAGAATTTGGTTAAGCCGGGGTAGATCGATTCCGATTCCTCTCTTCTGTATCGAAGAGAGGAAATTACAGATTTCATGCAAGCAAGGAAGTTCTCGTCATGGCATTTTTGATACAACTGCTGTTGGTTTTAGGTCTGGGTGGTGGGGCGACGGTGTATGTCTCGCGAATGCTGCGCGAACAAAGTCAGCAAAAGCAGTTAGATCAGGCTTTTTATCGAATTTTACAGTCGCATGATAGTACGATTTCGCTGATTGAGTTGGGGGCATCGGCGCAGGTTGATGCAGAGATTGCTAAGGAATATCTTGATCGACAGGTGCGAGTGTTGGATGCGGTGCCAGAAGTGGATGATGACGGTGATACTTTTTATCGTTTTCCTAAATTAAAGTTGCCCCAATATTTACCTAAGAGTGATTGGGAAAAGGAGCCAGTTGATGATTGGGATTAATTAGCTCGATCAATTATTGTATTTACCTATCGATCGCCTCTGGTGCAAGTAGAGCTATCAAAATTCAGTAGGTTTTACCTTCTGCAATAATCTTGAACGTCTGTGTTGACGCAGTTCGGCGTCCACTTGAGCAATCGCATCATCTAAGAACAAGTTATATAGCTCTAATTGGCGATTACTTTCTCGTAGGCGATCAAGACAATTTTTTTTGGTTTCGGCATCAGGATAGGGGTGTTGATCGATCATGACAAATTCCAACCTCTTCTAATCTCTTGAATACTGGCATTGGCAGCTTCTAAATTCGCTTGCCCACTATTGATCGCCTTAGCCAGCAAATCTAGCATAACATTCGCAGCAGTTGGCTGTGCTTCCAGGATTTTCAGTAGTAAGGTATTGAGTCGAACATAGGATTGATTGAGTCTTTCTCTAGCATTTTGTAATTCTTCTAATTCGCTGATCGTTCTGGATGTTTCTCCATACCTCTCAAAAAATATCCATTCTATGGCACAAGCTTCTTCTATTTCTTCTGCCAATTGGCGCAGTAAAGAGAAAATCATTACTAGAGTTTCGGTAGATAATTTGGCCATTGATTTCGAGCAAACATTAGGGACTATTCCTGATTATCTCAGCTTTTTAGCGGTCACTATCAATTTTAGATGATTTCGATCGACAGGTGCGGGTGTTGGATGCGGTGCCAGAGGTGGATGATGATGGTGATACTTTTTATCGTTTTCCTAAGTTGAAATTGCCTCAATATTTACCGAAGAGTGATTGGGAAAAAGAACCGGTGGATGATTGGGATTAGTTTTATTTGATTACGTCGATCATTTAAAAAGTGTAGTAAATCGATCGTATCTGGGTACTCTAGAATATAGATGAATTACCTATGATTTTTGATTCACATCAAAGCTAATGACCGCAGAAAACCCGCCTAATATTTCTGATCCAGGCGAGCAAGTAGCCAAGCCAGTCAGAACACTTGAAGCTCTCCTTAAACTCTATTCTGAGGGACATCGGAATTTTTCCGGCTCTGACTTACGCGGGGCAACAGTAGATATTATTGATTCTGAAATACTGTTTCTTGACCTTAAAAACATTATTTTGCGGGGTTCCAACCTCAAAGCAGTTAGTTTTGGTCGGTCAAGTCGGTCAATTAAAGTAGATTTAGCTGGTACTGATTTTAGTGAATGCAATTTACAAGGAGCTAATTTATCTCGTTGTAGGCTCGATCAATGTAATTTCAAGAATTCAGACTTAAGAAGAATAAAATTGTCAGAGTCTTCTTGTCGAGGTTCTGATTTTATATGTGTAAAATTTAGTGATCTTACTGAAAAAGCAAAATTTAGTAATTTTTCTGGAGCTGACTTTACAGCATCAAACTTTACTGGAGCCGATCTGAGATCAATTTATATATCTGGTCAATTTTCTTATGTTGATTTTCGCGGAGCTGATTTTCAAAAATCATCTTTTGCACATTTTCATGCAGAAGGTGCTGACTTTTCTGATGCTAATTTACAGAATATAGAATTCCCGACTCCTACTACAGTAAGCCTTGAATATTCTTATTATAATCATCAAACAAAATTTAGTGATGATTTTGATCCCATCATTAGAAAGATGGAACTTATAGAAAATAATATATCAACAGATGATTAGAGATGGTGCTGAGAAAATCTGATAAAGGCTGGATGTTTGCAGAAGAAAGATTTCTAGAAGATTTTATCTGGGATAATTTAGAGAATAATTTAGATTTAACTCCTCTCAATCGTCAATTCGCAATCAAAGGTGATTATTGCGATATTTTGGCTAAAACTAAAAACAATCAATTAGTTGTATTAGAGCTAAAAAATTGTGAAGACCGTTATGTTATTCATCAGCTCACTCGCTATTATCATAGCCTTGCTTTAGAACAGCCATTTAAAGACTCGATCAATTACAACTTGCCAATTAAATTGATAGTGATCGCTCCAGATTTTCATAGACACAATTTCGTCGATCGACACTATAACAAATTAGAATTTGAGTTTATTCGATTTTCAGTTTTTGAAAAATCAAAAAAATTTTATTTGAGATTTCATCTCAGTGATCGCCAGGAAATAAATGCCACAGAACCAATTCCATTTATCGAAGCTGACTCGATTGTAACCAATAGTGAAAGAGAAACTCAAGTCGCTCCACCACCAAAAATACTAGTGAATTTTCTAAATAAATTACCCCTAATTGAAAAGAGAGAAACTCTGCGTCTTAGGGAAAAGATGCTGTCTTCTAGTCACCGCATCAAAGAAATCAAAGTTAGTAACGGCATCTTTTATGGGCGGGGAAAAACGAAGCCTTGTTGCCATTTAAGATTTCATCGCATTACTGATCACAACTTTCTCAGCTGTTACTTATGGCTGCCACTACCCCAAATATTTCTCCAGTCTAATAGAACCTCTGGTATTGGTCGAATGTTGATAGGTACAGATCCAAATTTTTTAGAGCTCCAAGAAATTACCCGATGTACTGAAGATGGTCGCTATGCAAAAAAATCTGTGCCTATCGATGAGTATTTAGATGAAATTGGATTGAATTCAGCAGTTTTCAGAATTGATCGGTTATTTGAACTCGCAGTCCAGCTTAATCTAGAAAGAAGTTAAAGGATATCTCAGTTTTGAGCTAAGATCCTGTCCAGTAGCTACCCAAACCTGACCAATGCCATACTGGGAATTTTTGATTCAGCGCGAAAACGATCGAGCTTGGCGACCACTGACCAGCCGCAAATTAGAAATCTTTGAAGGCAACTATCGCATCATTGCCAACACCAGCATGAGCAATTCTGCGGTGCACACTCAAATTTTCTATCAGAATCATGAACAGCCGCTCCAACTCGCCCAGGATCACTCCCAACAAATTAGCAACGAAGGACTGTTGGTGGTCATGCCTTTTACCCATATCCAACTGGGAACTTGGCATCTGAACTGCAATGTAACCATTACCAAAGAAAGTGGTGTCGAAGAACAACTCTGCCTTCAAGTCATTTCCCAACCAGTAACTGGTGAACAGGAGACCCCACCGCCACCACTTGAAAAAAACATAGATGGGTTAGATGATCGATCGAAGGCAACTGTCACCGTCATCCATGATCATTACCCAATGGTAGTAAGTGATATTCATCCAGAAAAATTAATTGCTTCCTCCATGGCCGATTTGGATAGCCTACTCAACGAGATAGCGCCAGTAGCGGCACCACCGGTGGTGATGTCTTATGACCTCAGCATCACAGCATCAACATCATCAATCTATCCAGAATTTATCGAATTCCCCGAAGAAGATGTTTTAGACTTGTCTGTATTACCTGTTGATCAGATTTTTGAGGTATCCGATCCCTTTGCCACAGATTTCCAGATTGGCATCCGACCCAAGGAACAAATCCAAGTAGCAAAACTGGCGATCGAAGATGATCGAATGCCAGAAATATCAGCCATTACCGATTTGCAATTCTTGGACTCAGAATCAGACGAGCTACTAATTCATAGCTACGACCGCAACAGTTACGAGGTGGTAGTAGAAGATTAGCGGCGTTTTCCTAATCGATTGCGAGGTGGTATTTCTTGGCCGTAGTGTAACTTCTTAATCAATTCTCCGGCTTGCCATCTACCCCACAGACTGAACCCAGTAATGGCGATCGCTAGATACAGTGGCCAAGTTAAGCCACTGCTCATGGCCAGTAAAGATCCCCCAGCCCAGCCCCCAAAGGCGGTGATGCCTAGACCCACTTGCAGCTTTTGCAAGTTTTGCAAAGCGGCACTGCAACTGCGACAGTGAATGGTGTGAGAATGATATCGATCGAGCAACTGTTGTTTGGATTGAGCCGGTGGCAATTCTTCACTAGCAAATGTCTCTACCTGATAATGGTTGATCCACTGACGAAATTCAAACACAAACAAGTCAGCTTTCGTCGGTAGATAAAAAGCCTTCGTAAAATTAGCGGCACCACCTTGCTGCTCTAAGTAGCGCTCTTGGTGATGAAGAAAGATTTGGTCATCTTCCAAGATGGTGTGTTGACCAATATGAGAATACCACTGGGGATTGAACTTAAAGATCACTGAGGGAAAAATGTTGCCTTTGGGAAACTTAAAAGGGAACCGGGCAAACAGCCGACAAAATCCTGGTTTGGTGGGGGTGGCATAGACCACTGTGATTGTCCGACCAAATTGCTTGGAGGTGAGGTCGTGCCACATTAGATTAGGGGCAATAAAGGTGGTGTGCTGAGTGCCCAACTTACCTTTGCGTGGTCCCTCCGGCCAAATACCAGTAAAGCCATTTTTGCCAGAGGTTAATATTTCCAGTTCTACTGGTGCAGCATTGGTACGATTACCCACTGTGCTGTGATGAGTATAGGGTAAATGACTAGCATCCAAAACGTTTTCGAGCAGTGTGAAAGCGTCATAGGGCAAATCTCGAAAGGTATTAATAGTGACCCAGCCATCAGGTTCATCTGCTACCGGGGTAATGAGGGGAAATGGTGGCCGCTCATTAGCTGGAGCTTGCCCTGGATAGATAAATAGTAGGTCTTGAGCCACCGCTGTCGGAAAAGATTGCACACAAGCCCGCTGAGACTGTTCCGCTTGGCCACCCGTCGGCTGTTGGGGGATGCGATCGCACTGTCCCTCTCCAGTAAAAGACCAGCCGTGATAAGGACATTCCAATTGCCCATCCTCATTAATCCGTCCTTCCGATAACCGAGCCAGCCGGTGCGGACATTGATCAACCATCGCTCGCCAAGAACCAGTCTTTGGCTCCCACCAGATCACCAAGTCTTGACCCAACAAGGTGAAAGCCGTAGGGCGCTGCTGATCGAGATCAGCGACATAGTGAACTGGATACCAGGCTTCAGCCACATCAAACTTAGCGGGGTCGAGACCCCCAGCTGCTGGAGCAGCGGACTGGAGAATGGGGTTAGCAATAGTCATAGGTTGAGTAGTAATAGTGTTACTTACCTATGTTGTAACAAAAATTCATAAACTCTGAGTAGCTCTTAGGGTAAGAGTTGCTGATATTTGGTTTGCAGATCCGGAATCGCGAATACTGAGATAAATTCTAGACCAGCATTGGCATATAACTCCGCTCCACCCTGTTGTCGATCGACTAAAGAAATTACTTGATTGACCACATAACCAGCATCGCGCAGTCTGTGAACAGCCTGTAAGGCTGATTTGCCAGTGGTCACCACATCTTCTAAAACGGCAATCACTGTCCCTGGCAGTAAGACTGGTCCTTCAATGTAAGCCTGAGTACCATGTCCTTTGGCTTCTTTGCGGATAATCAAAGCGGCAACGGGCTGTTGTTCGTAGGCCGAAACTACTCCCACGGCGGTGACGATCGGATCAGCTCCTAGAGTCAGACCAGCGACTGCTTGAGTACCTTTTGCTAACAGTGGTAATAATAAACGCCCTGTGGCCAATGCACCGTAGGGATGAAGAGTCACCGGTTTACAGTTGATGTAATAACTACTCTTTTGGCCAGAAGACAGTAAAAAATCGCCTTCTTTGTAGGATAGCTGGCACAGCAAGGTCAACAAATATTCTTGGACTGCTGGTAAGTCCAAGCTAGATACCGACATAGTATTGCTAGGTAAAAATGATGAAGTCATGGAAAATGATGGTAGTAAAAGCGCATCTGATTCTAACAGATACGCCATAAAGCCATTAGCGACGATGCGGAGTCAGGCCATGGATCTCAATATCAACGGGCAATTAAATTGCTACAGAATTCTGGGGTAGCCGAAGATGAAACAGTTAGAATTAAAAGCACCAACTTTGCCCGCTGCTTACTCATGAATCAGGTAGATTACCTTCGTATCAGTCTGACCGATCGCTGTAATTTTCGCTGTCAGTATTGTATGCCAGTGGGCAGTGATATCCATTATCAGCCCCAGCCAGAGTTGTTAACCAATGATGAGATTGTGACATTGGTAAGAGATGTCTTTATTCCTGTCGGATTTACTCGGTTTCGACTGACTGGTGGCGAGCCGCTGATCCGTCCCGGAATAGTAAATCTGATTGAAGCTATTAGTAGTTTGCCGCAAACTGAGGATTTGGCAATGACTACTAATGCTTGGCTACTGGCTGATTTAGCCGCAGATTTATATCAGGCTGGATTGCGCCGCATTAATATCAGCCTCGATTCACTCAATCCGGCCACTTTTGCCAAAATTGTGGGCAGGTCTAGTACTGAAACCTGGCAACGAGTTTGGCAAGGAATCCAAGCTGCCCATCAAGTGGGTTTCGATCCGCTGAAGCTAAATGTGGTGGTTATTCCAGGAGTTAATGATGGCGAGGTGCTGGAATTGGCGGAGCTGTCGATCGATCGGAATTGGCACATTCGGTTTATTGAATTTATGCCGATCGGTAATGATGCGCTGTTTCTCGATCGAGGTTGGATTGATTCAGAATCAATTCGGCAGCAAATTCGAGATAAATGGGGACTGATAGAATCACAGGTGCGGGGCAATGGTCCAGCCGATGTTTTCCAAATTCCGGGAGCTAAGGGCACCTTGGGTTTTATCAGTCAGATGTCGGAGTGTTTTTGTGATCGATGTAATCGGGTACGGTTGTCGGCGGATGGTTGGCTGCGGCCTTGTTTACTGAATGAAGCTGGTCAAATCGATCTGAAAGCAGCATTGCGGGCAGGGGTGAGTGTGCAGGAATTGCGATCACGCGTGCTGGAATTATTAGTATTGAAGGAAGAAATTAATTTTAAGGAGCGAGAATCGGGAAATTCAACTGGTCAATATAGTCGCACCATGTCTCAAATCGGCGGGTAATAATTGTGCTCAATAAAATCTTAATCAGTCCAAACAAAAATTAGTTTTTGTTTGGACTGATATTCTAGCGATCACTTTGTTTGTACTAATACATAGATTAAAATCTAAGTTCAAAATAGGTTATTTATTATTCATAGTATTCATAAGAAAAATTTAGAGAAAACATCATGTAAAACTCTATGTTCGATCTATCTTTTTCAGAGGTTTTCGATTATTCTTTTTTATAGAGTTAAAGCTAACTTAAATTATTAATTCATAGATTTTAGCCTATGTATCAAACCATTTTCCAAAATGTGTGGTTAATTCCCTGCTACCCCATCATCGGAGTGATCTTGGCCAGCCCTTGGTCTCTCGGTTGGTCAGGGCAACTAGGGCCAAGGCCAGCCGGTTATATCAATATCTTGATGGCCGGGATTGCTTTCCTGCATGGCCTTGTTGCCTTAGTGACTGGTTGGAATTTACCCGCCCAAGAAATTAGCTATGGTTGGCTGCATACTAGTACTCTAGATATTGACTTCCCGATCGAGATCTCGACGGTCACGTTAACAGCCACCGCCGTAGTTACGGGCATCAATTTTATCGCCCAGATTTATGCAGTAGGTTACCTAGAAACGGATTGGGGCTGGGCGAGGTTCTTCTCCTTAATGAATTGTTTCGGTGCCGGGATTTGCGGTTTAATGCTCTCCAATTCCCTCTTTTTCAGTTACGTCTTTCTAGAACTGCTTACCCTTGCCACCTATCTGCTAGTCGGCTTTTGGTTTGTCCAACCTTTAGTTATTACTGGAGCGCGCGATGCCTTTTGGACAAAGCGAGTTGGCGACATCATTTTGCTCATGGGCGTGATTGCGATCTATCCAATCACCGGCACCTGGAATTTCACCGAGTTATCTACTTGGGCAGAAACAGCGAGATTAGACCCGACAGTAGCAACATTGTTAGGTTTATCTCTGATTGCTGGACCATTGGGTAAATGTGCCCAAATTCCCTTCCAATTATGGTTAGACGAAGCGATGGAAGCACCCATCCCAGCAACTGTATTACGGAATGCAGTAGTGGTGGGAGCAGGGGCTTTTGTATTAATTAAATTAGCACCAGTAATTTCTTTGTCGCCAGTATTATTAAATACGCTAGTAATTCTAGGAGCTAGTACAGCGATTTGTTGTTCATTAATAGCGATCGCCCAAGTGGATATGAAACGGGTTGTATCCTATGCTCTCAGCGCTTCCATTGGCTTAGTCTTTATCGCTGTCGGCACCCAGAATTTGGATGCTGCTCGATTTATTCTTTTCAATGAATCCTTCGGCATGGCATTGCTATATATGAGTGTGGGTTCAATTATTTTTACCAATGTTACCCAAGATTTGACTCAATTAGGTGGCTTATGGTCGCGTCGCCCACTCACCGCCTTATCAATGTTAGTGGCAATCGGCTCCTTTATCGCAATGCCTCCTTTAGGTGGATTCTGGTTTTTTCTCCCTCTCATTGAGAGCCTATGGGTAGAGCAACCTTGGTTGGTGGGTGTAATTTCAATAGTGAATGCCCTAACAGCATTTAGTTTAACTCGATTATTTTGTCTGATATTTTTGGGTCAAGCACAGCCGATGACCCAGCGATCGACAGAACCATTTTGGTTAATCAGTCTACCAGTAATTTCTACTGCTATTTTTGTCTGCCATATGCCAATTATTTTACGAAACTTGGGAGCATTACCCAGTGGGGAAGAATCAAATATGTATTTAGCTCCTTTATTAGTTTGGTCAAGCATCATTGGTGTTACTACTAGCGGTCTAATCTACGGAGTTGATGCTATCCCGAAACCGATTAAACTACCAGTGCCAGCTGTGCAAGCGTTCTTCGCCAATGATTTTTACGTGCAGCGTCTTTATCAGTTAACTATTGTCTGGTTGGTAGCTACTAGTGCCCGAGTAATTAATTGGTTCGACAAGTATATTGTCGATGGATTGGTTAATTTGGTTGGGATTGGGACTTTAGTAAGTGGACAAACTCTTAAATACAATAATTCTGGTCAATCTCAGTTTTATATACTGTCAATTTTCTCGGGAGTCATAATTATTAGTCTCATGATGGCCTTACTAATTTAATCCCCAGGATTATCATTTTTAAAACATTCATCTCAGCGTAATCAGCGCATCATTAAAACCATGAAAGGAAAAGTTATGAGTTACATTTCTCGGCGTAATTTGTTTAAATTTGGTGCTGTAACAGTAGGGACAGGATTAATAACTAGTCGTTTGGGCATAGATTTATTAGACTCTCCGGCGGCGATCGCCAAGCAAAATATCACATCTGACCGTGCACTTGACGAATTATTGCAGGGAAATAGACGATTTGCCGACCAAAGAACTAAGCAACCTAATCGGGGTGTATTTCGCTTACGGGAAGTGGCCAAAGGCCAAAAACCCTTTGCCGCGATTTTAGGTTGTGCTGATTCTCGCGTTCCCGCCGAGATAATTTTCGACCAAGGATTAGGGGATTTATTCGTGGTCAGAGTTGCTGGGAATGTGGCTACTCCAGAAGAAATTGGCAGTCTAGAATACGGGACTTTAGTACTAGGAGCCAAAGTGATTCTAGTTTTAGGGCATAAAAGCTGCGGTGCGGTAAAAGCGGCGATCGATAACAAACCAGTTCCCGGCAAAATTGGTACTATCTTAGGACAAATTAAACCGGCAGTAGTTGCCAGCCAAGGCCAACCTGGAGATCAGCTGAAAAATGCAACTATCGCTAACATCAAAAATCAGATCGCTATTCTCAAAAGTTCCCCAGTAGTGACTGATCTAATCAAGAAAGGTCAGCTGAAAATTGTCGGTGGTTTTTACGATCTAGATACTGGAATTGTGACCAGAGTGACCTAAAGCAGATAGTGTTTTAGTGCCAAGATAGATATTTTGGCACTAAAGATATGTTGATTAATCAGTTTTGATCTTGATCTAGGAGGTTTTTAATGTTGAGTCTGGTGATTTGGCTGCTAGTTTTAGGAGCAATTTTAATCGCGATTATACCCAACTTTAGTCGAACAATTGCCTTGGCCGCTGCTGGTGGGAGTTTAGTAGGTACTCTAGCAATCGCTGGTACTTTTGATTACCAAAAGTCTGGATTACAATTTGTTGAGCATTTGAATTGGGTTGACCCCTTAGGTTTAGATTATCATCTGGGAATTGATGGACTATCTTTACCTTTAGTAATCTTGAATGCTCTGCTGATATTACTGTCAGTACAAGCAACAAGTAAACAAGTCGAAAGAGAGAGATTATTCTACGCTTTACTTTTGTTAGTTGGCGCAGCAGTAATGGGCGCTTTTCTGGCTCAAAACCTACTATTATTTTTCTTGTTCTACGAGTTGGAATTAATTCCACTCTATTTGTTAATCGTAATTTGGGGCGGTGAGAAACGTGGTTATGCCGCCACCAAATTCCTCATTTATCAAGCTCTGTCGGGAATGATTTTACTCGCTGGTTTCTTAAGTTGGGCATGGTTTACCAAAACTGGTGATTTCAATTATGAATCTCTAGCTGCCACTCATTTACCAGCTAATTTACAACTACTATTTCTCAGCGTTATTCTGCTAGGATTTGGGATTAAGATGCCGTTGGTGCCCTTCCATACTTGGCTGCCCGATGCCTATGTGGAAGCTTCTACACCTGTTTCCATGTTGTTAGGTGGGATTGTCTCTAAATTGGGAGCTTACGGCTTAATCCGTTTTGGTCTCGGTTTATTTCCCGATGCTTGGATCATTGTTGCACCCTGGCTAACGATCATCGCTGTAGTTACCGCTATCTATGGTAGTTTGATCGCGATCGCCCAAACCGACATCAAGAAAATGATTGCCTATAGCTCGGTTGCCCATCTAAGTTATGTATTGCTGGCCACCGCCGCTGGTAATTCCCTCAGTATCTTAGGTGCTGTCTGTCAAATGGTTGCTCACGGCTTAATCCTGGCTCTACTATTTAATTTGGTAGGCATTATTGAAGCCAAAACTGGGACGCGCGACTTAAGCAAACTGCATGGCTTACTGAATCCTCAACGCGGCTTACCTTTTACCGGAGCAGTGCTCATTTTAACAACGATGGCCAGCGCTGGAATTCCAGGAATGGTCGGCTTTATTGGTGAATTTCTTTCCTTTCAAGGTAGCTATACTGTTTTCCCGATCGCTACCCTCATTTGTCTGGCTAGTACTGGATTAACCTCGGTTTACTTTATCATTCTTATCAATCGTGCCCTTTTTGGAAAATTAGAAAATAGCCTGACTTACTTGCCTAAGGTTGATAATTATGAACGCATTCCAGCAATTGTCCTCGCCACTCTCATCATTCTGCTGGGCATTCAGCCCAATATCATGATTGCCCACACCCAAGTCACCACAGATGCCATTATCGCGAATATTTCCCGTCCCACAACTTCGATAGCTAGTAACGTTTCATCCATAACCCCTTGAAACTATCAATCACCAGAATCATGACTACCATTCCTAACACTCAACTTCCCCCATCCACCCACCAATTTGCTGAAGTCATCCATCGCCTAGAAGCTGGGGGGGCGATGCTGCCCGATACACCAGAAAACCTGATGCAAATCATCGGCTTATATAAAGCCTATGCGGTGCCAATGGACTTTTACTGGCGGGACTTACTTTATATCGCCGAACAAGTCTTTATCAATCCCTTCCCCGCTTTCAAATACTTTCTCCCCCAGGAATATCTGGACTTACCCAACCACTATGCCAGTGACAGCGCCGATTTACGCATCTGGCAAAAAGGTGCAGCTACCGCTCACCCCGAACTCCTAGAGTTTATAGAAAAAGGGCGTAGCACCAAAATGTCTAAACTTTCTCATCACCTATTGCACGATCGGATCAATATGGAGTTTGCCGAAGCCTGTATGCAAGCCATGTATTGGCATCGGGGCATGGGAGGTAAATTTGATCCTTACCTAGATACCGAAGAATACAAAGCCAATGCCGATCGAGCAATTAAAGCTTACTTTCGGGGCAATCCTGCCATGCTGAGTTTGCATAAACTATTCCCCGAAATGTTTCTAGAACAGGTACGTCAACTTTCCTATTACTCAAACTTAGGACTTTTTTGGGAGGTGATGGCTCCGGTCTTCTTGGAAATGAGCGACCTTTATGATGCCGGTGAAATTAAATCGGTACCGGATGCGATGAATTTTTTGGTCAATGGCATTTTTGCGGTCGCAGGCAGACCAATTTATCATCATGTTTATATTCGGGGTGAGTTATTTGAAATCATTCCCAAGTCCTGCGGTTTCACCTGGCTCTATGAAGCAGCTTTACCTTATGTGGAAGCTGTATTTTATCGCACTGCTCCCTTCCGGGGTACGAAATCTTACAATGCTCAAGCAGGGCAAGTACCCGCTGAACAAAAAGATTTCCACTACGGAATTTTGTACGCTGATGTAAATCCAGTAGGCAGTGCGGGGATTCCGCCCACCCTACTGATGGATGATATGTATCATTTTCTCCCTCAATATTTGATCGATTACTACCAACAACACTGTCGCGGTCAGGACGATATATTAATTCAGTTGGGAGTTGGCTTTCAACGATCGATGTACTGTGTAACTTCGGCTGTTATTCAAGCTCTCCGGGGTGCTTTACTCTATCCCCTCGATGATCCTAACCCTAGGCATCTTCAAGCAAATCGACGATTTTTTGAGACACAGCTCGACCGGTTTAAACGTCCAGAAGCCAGGTTGCAGGACATCCAATATCAAGAATATCGCTGATTTTCAGGTAGGTTGCGGTTGCACTCCATCCACTATTATAATCCAGGAAAAAATATGCCAGATATTGTAGACATCGCCGTTAGTAACGATAACTTTCAAACCTTGGTTGCTGCTGTCCAAGCAGCTAGGTTAGTAGAAGCTTTAAAATCTCCTGGTCCTTTTACGGTTTTCGCCCCCACCGATACAGCCTTTGCTAACTTACCACCCGGCACCGTCCAGACTCTAGTTCAAAACCCACCACAGTTAGCCCGCATTCTGAAATATCATGTGGTTGCGGGGAAATTAACCCAAGCTGATTTGGCTAAAGTTAAGGCAGTAGAGTCGTTGGAAGGTTCATTGATCGCGATTGATTGCAGTAATGCTTTTGAGGTGAAAAACGCTACCGTGATTTTAGCGGACATTGAGGCCGATAATGGAATAATTCATGTGATCGATCGAGTAATATTGATGGGGTAGTCCTAACATGCGATCAAGATGCCCAGAAATACCATTAGGTTGACATCAAGAACCCAAAATCCAAAATCAAAATGACTGTTTCTCGGAGTATTTGTCTGGGTTTTATTGCAGTCATCGTAGTGATTCTGGATTAAACTTCTTAGCGATCGGTCAATCCGAAGATTTTGATATTAATCCCAAGCCTGATCATCGCCTGCCTCAAGGTGAGATGTTAGTGGTTATTGGTAATACCTAAGATATCGATCGATTACCAATTTGACCCCAAAAATTTCGGCTCAATTAAAGACGAAATCTCAAACATCTATATAAACAGGTGGAGTAATTGGAAACATGGTGGAATGGATTAATAACCTAATGAGCAGCTTGGGCTACTGGGGAATCGGTCTGTTGATGTTTTTGGAAAATCTTTTTCCACCGATTCCTTCCGAGCTAATTATGCCTTTAGCTGGATTTACAGTTGCTCAAGGCCAGATGAATTTTGGCCTTGCTGTCACTGCCGGGACTATCGGTACAATGATCGGAACTTATACTTGGTACTATTTGGGACGTTTAGTAAATTATCAGCGGTTAGAGATTTGGACTAATCACTATGGTAAATGGCTAGGGATCAATTCTCAAGATATCGATCGGGTGAACAATTGGTTTAATAAACATGGGCGAAAAGCCGTATTTTTCGGACGGATGATTCCAGGTATCCGCACCCTGATTTCCTTGCCAGCGGGAATCAATCATATGCCATTTGTGACCTTTACTATTTACTCGACAGCAGGCACCCTGCTCTGGACATTAGCTTTAACTAGTGCTGGCTTTCTACTGGGTGAAAACTATTCCCTGATTGAAAAGTATTTAGCTCCTATTTCCAAGCTGGTTCTATTTGGATTAGCAGGTTGGATTGGCTATTGGTTGTTCCAAAAAATGCGATCAAAGAACTAGTTTTTAACTATATTATATTAAAAGCCGGCATGATTTATGTCAGCCTCTCATAACTATTTGATGATGGTGCCCCATCATCACGACTGTTCCGATATAACCATCAGATAATGCCAGTGTTTCCAGCTGCCAGTTCTCAGTATTCGAGACAGCTAATAAACTACCAGGCTTAGTAATATCCATTTCTACCACTACTGCCGCCAGAGATGTATGTAGTCCCGTACCGATCGCTTTCAAGTATGCTTCCTTCATTGTCCAAGCCCGGAAGAAAGACAATTTTTGTTGCTCTGCTGGCAGTTCTTGCCAACTAGCCAACTCCGCTGGCGCAAAAAAACGCTGCACCAAGCTAGTCATTTCCAGCGATCTCAAGTACTCCACATCAATCCCCACTGGCTGCTGGCCGATGGCATAGACTGCCAAATTCTCACTGTGAGAAACATTAAATTCCAATCCGAGTACCTGTGGTTTACCATGAATTCCCAGCGAAATTTCGATCGATCGAGGGGCAATACCCAGATAGCTGCTCAGAATTTGGCGCAGCCGCGCTCTTGCTACTATTTTGCGCTGTCGGACTAGTGGCAATCGACAGCGATCAGCTAAAGCTAACTCTGTTGCCGTCAGAATCAATTCTAGCTCCCGTATTTCCGGTGGATCTAGCCGCTCCATCCATACTTCTACGACATTCTCTAACAACATTAGGGTGTGTAATAGTCGTGGCGAACAAAAGGCAAATCCACTATCTCACCGGTAGTATCACCCACTTGCACTTGTAAACCTACCCCACCAGCCTTGGATTTTACATAAGCCAAACCCCGATGGCCATTAGCAGTAGCAATATAACTAGTTAAAACCCCTACTTTTTCTTTATTTAGCAGCAAAGGACTCCCGATCGCGACTTCCCCTTGTAGCTTGACCCCCCACAGATACTGTTTTACTCCTTTATAGGTATTCAATCTAGCAATCGTTTCCTGGCCAATGTAACAACCCTTGGTAAAAGAAATGCTTTGCCATAGTCCCACTTCTAAAGGATTATAATCGGCGGTCAGTTCGGCCTCAGTAGCTGGTCGCCCCTGACAAATGCGTAATTCCTCCCAACCTCTTTCGCCCATTGGCACTGCGCCCATTGCTACTAGCTTTTGCCAGAGATTCACGGATTGATCCATAGCCACAACCAGTGTATGGCCAGGCAATGCCAGTCCACTATCCGCAACGATTCGAATAGCCATATCATCCACCTGGATAACTTGATGACGATAAGCTGGGACATCAGTCTGCCCCCCCAAAGCCTTGACGACAGACTCACTAGCTGCCCCAATCAAACCAAAAGTTGCAGTTTTTGGTGAAATATCCTGAAGATATACCTTATCCGCAAAGAAGATATATCGATCCAAAAGTTGGTAGATAGCTGCTCGCTGCGAGGGTGATACCAACAACAGTACTTCGTCGTCTAATACTAAGGCCAAAGCTAGATCGATCGTCCGACCAGTAGAATTGATGAATACGGTGTCGCAACCCATCCCAGTAGTAAGATTTATGAAATCGGCCGTACTTTGATTGTGCAAAAAACGCAGCCGATCCGCACCGCTAACTGATATTCTACCCCAGTGAGTTCGATCGATCACGGCAACTCCAGACGAAGCGGCGGCTAGAGCAGCGGCCTCATTCCCAAAGCTCCAAGGCACAGTTGCTAGAACATCATGAAATATGGCACCACTGTTAGCATGAAAGTCAGAAAGGGCAGTCATAAAATTTTGGTAAGTTTGCTTGCAGACATTTTGACACTTAGATGCATACTGTAGTCTAAATCCAGAAAATTATTGATTCAGAAGGGCACGATGATAACTATCAACACTATACTGAGATTTTCAGTATCTGAAAAATCATTGATTTATCTGTAATATCAAGTAGCAACATGCAAGCAAGTATTTGGGACGCAACCGTTTCTGTATGTGATTGGAGAACATGGAAAAGGATTTTATACCGGCAAGCTCAAATAGATGTAGTTTTTATTAGTAATTTACGGGATGATGTCGATCGGCAAAGATACATGGGCAATAACAAGCCCCACCTTGGTCATGTGAATGGAGCGAGAATAAACATTAAAGGTGTCATTGGTAGGCTGCGCTGGATAGATGTAGATTCCAGCGAGATATTGTCTCCATCAGGCCGCAAAAAAGCTAAGAAACAGTTCATCGCAGCTGCAAAATGGGCAGCCGATCGGGGGGCAAAAGTAATTCTGCTCGCGGCAGCTACCAAAAGATTATTTGGTCAAGATGGTGATGAAATTATAAAAATGTTTCCAGATATTGTTTTTACGATTGGTGATAATGGCACCGCCTATCTACTAATCGAAGAAGTTTTGAGTGCATTACGATTAGCTAATCTCGATAAAAATACAGCAAGAATTGCAATTTTAGGGCCTTATGGCATTTTGGGAAATTGCGTTGTAAATGCCATGGTTAAAGATGAATATAAAGTTTTTGGAGTCGGTTCTAATATTGCTAAACTTGGAGAATTGGCAGTGAGTCAGGGAATAGAAACAACGACTAATTTACATGATTTAAAAAATATAGACATGGTTGTTGCTTGTACCCATAGCAAAAAGACATTGCTGACCAGTCAAACTGTAGAAAAAATTAAGCGCCCCGATAAAAAATTGATTGTGATTGACGTTGCTGAACCATCTAATTTTGTTGTTGAAGAATATCGATCTTGCCAGAAACTGGCAATTAGACAAGATGCTGGTAATGCTTATTCTAAAAATCTTAAGTATGTTTTGGATAGTATGTCTTATCAAATGCTGAGACTAACCGATGGTGTGGTTTTTGGCTGTTTTGCAGAAGCATTATCCATCGGATACTGCTTAAAAAATGGTGATGATATTCATCGAGATTGGTTTGATGTGAATCCTCATAATATAGAATTCACCAAAAAGATGTTTGAAAAAACCGAATTTACAGTCCCTCAACCCAGATGTTTTGGGGAAATGGTCGATTCACTGAAACCCTAAATATTTTCCCTGAAATCTGAAGTTTCAGCTATTATTTTAAGTAGTAAAATCAAGAAACCAAGTAATTCTACTACTTAGGCTAATTCTTCATTCTGATCGCTCTGAGTTTGCAGCAGGTAATAGGTGCCAGTGGCAATACCCACTCCTAACAGTGCTGGTGTTGCTACAGCGGCGGCCAACCCCAAGCCGCCACCAATCAGCCCGGCGGTCATGCCGCCAGCAATACTACCAACAGTAGTTGCTATTTGGCCAGCACTGCGGGCATTTTGCCTAATTGCCCGTTCTTCATCGGTCAAAAATTCACTGTCTGACAGAATTTCGCCCATCACAATATCGGTGGTAAAACCACTCACTAAGCCACCCAACCCCAACATGCCGGAGCCGAGTCTCATGCCTTCAGCGGCAACTCGGGCAGCGATCGCCCCCATCCCTACACTGGCTAAACCGGTGGCGGCTACTTGCATATTCCTAATTTGCTCACTGTAAGAAAGACCAGTTTTACACCAGTAGGCAAAATGCTCACAGTTATTGCCAAAGACGTTGTAGCCACTCTCACCCAATCTACTTTCGGCTCTTTGAATTACCACCTCAGACGCATCAGACTTGCCGTATTCCTTCACATGCAAGGTTTCCCCAATAAAATGATCAAGGCTGACTCGGGTCACGGCGCTATTTTTTAGCTTGCCTTGGTAGTGAATAACTGTACCATCGCCGCAGTCAATACCATGATGAATGTAAGGCATACCGTTAAAACTGCGGTAAAGATAAAGATGAGCACCTGCGGCCATAATAATGAGGTAAAAATGTAAACAATACCTATTGTGCTTAACAACCAGCCCAAAAAGCAATGGGGATATTACCCTAACATCTGATACCTTGTAAACAAAGTGCCTATAAGACTCTATGCGCGTTGCTCTATTTACTGAAACTTTTCTGCCCAAAGTAGATGGCATTGTTACCCGTCTGCGCCATACGATCGAACACCTCCAACGCAATGGCCATCAGGTGATGGTTTTTTGCCCAGAGGGCGGACTGCGCGAATATCAGGGAGCTATAATTACTGGTGTACCAGCTTTTCCTTCGCCGTTTTACCCTGAACTCAAAATGGCTTTACCAAGGCCAGCTATTGGCCGATCGATCGAACATTTTCGACCAGATATTATTCATGTAGTAAACCCGGCAGTTTTAGGTTTGGCCGGGATTTTTTATGCCAAGCAGTTGCAGCTACCGTTGATTGCCTCCTATCATACTCATCTGCCTAAATACATAAAATATTATGGTTTTGGTTGGTGCGAAGGGCTGTTATGGGAACTGCTAAAGCTAGCTCATAACCAAGCTGCGATAAATTTATGCACTTCGACGGTGATGGTAAAGGAGTTGGCTGAGCACGGAATCATGGGTACTGACTTGTGGCAAAGAGGTGTAGATACTGAATCGTATGATCCGAGCCTAGCTAATGATCAGATGCGCGATCAATTGACTCAAGGTCATCCGACGTTGCCATTGCTGCTGTATGTGGGCAGATTGGGAGCCGAAAAAGAGATCGATCGACTAAAACCAATCTTGACAGCAATACCCAAGGCCAGACTCGCAATCGTCGGTGATGGACCCCATCGAGAGCAATTACAGAATTATTTTGCGGGGACTAATACTTATTTTGTGGGTTATCTACAAGGCCGAGAATTGGCTAGTGCCTATGCTTCGGCTGATGTTTTTGTTTTTCCCTCCCGTACCGAAACCCTGGGCTTAGTTTTGCTGGAAGCAATGGCGGCAGGTTGCCCGGTGGTTGCGGCCAGGTCTGGAGGGATTCCCGATATTGTGACTAATGGTGAAAATGGCTATCTTTTTGACCCGTTGGATGAACAGGGATTAATCGTGGCCACTCAAAAGCTCTTAGCCGATCCGTACCGGCGGGAAAAGCTGCGCCGACAGGCCAGGTTAGAAGCGGAACGCTGGAGTTGGAGCGCTGCGACTAAGCAACTCCAAGATTATTACCAGAAAGTAATTTATCAGCATTCCAGCACCTAATAATAATTTAGTTTGCCCACCATCTAGGAAAATCAACCTTACTTTTCCTGAACATCTGGCGACTATACCGATTAAACTTGTGGCTAGGGCTTCCCGAGATCGATCGATTAAAATATGGCAATACAGGAATGGATAAATTGCACTTTTAGCGATAAATTAAGGGAACTGAAGATTAATCGAAATGCTAGAAGTAACCCTTTTTGTCTCCATTGGCTGGATATTTTCCATCTGTCTACACGAATTTAGCCATGCCATTTTGGCCTATTGGGGCGGTGATACTTCTGTCAAAGAGAAAGGCTATCTTACTCTCAATCCCTTCAAATATATTGAACCGGGCTATTCGTTAATCTTGCCCCTACTTTTTTTGATGATGGGTGGCATTGGCTTACCCGGTGCGGCAGTCTACATCAATCATCAGAATCTGCGTAGTCGCTGGTGGCAAAGTGCCGTGGCTGCCGCTGGCCCCATTGCCAGCATTTTGACTGTGATGGGATTAGCAGGAATATTTCGAGTGTTTCCCAGTCCAGTTTCTTGGGTACAGCCCGCGCTGGCTTTCTTGATTTGGATACAGGTTTGGGGAATTTTAATTAATTTACTGCCCATTCCCTCGATCGATGGGTTCGGCATCATTGAACCTTTTCTCTCTCGGCGGATTCGAGCGCTTCTTCAGCCGCTCTACCAATACGGCTTTTTTGGATTGTTATTGCTGCTATGGCTAGTCCCACCTTTTGGTAATTTCTTACAAGCAGCCGCAACCACGATTACTCAAGGAGCTTTAGGTATACCAATATCAACAACCAGGATTGGCCAAGATCTTTTTAAGCAGTGGTCACTACCATTATTACTGGGAATAATTCTGATTTTTGCGGTCAGCCGTAAATTTACTCATCCTCCTGCCGCAACTGTCATCGAGAAAAGTGAAGAGTTAATTAAGCAAAAGCGTTATGTGGAAGCGGTTGCACTTCTGAACCGGGATCTAGATAAAAATCCGCAACACTTTGACGCTTGGTGGTTAAAGGGCACGGCTCTTTGCCATCTTAACTATTATGATGAAGCTCTAGATTGTTATCAAGCAGCTTTGAGAATTAATCCTAGTGTGGCGAGTTTGTGGCAAAATTCGGGGCTATTATTATCGGCCATGGATCAACCGGAGCAGGCGATCGATATGTACAACCGCGCTTTAGAAATAAACCCAGATGACGTGCAGCTGTGGGTGAGCAAAGCTAATCTCTGGGCTGAATTGGGGAGATTTCCCAAAGCGCTGGCAACGATCGATCGAGCAGTAGAAGTTGACTCCCGGTCAGTAGATGCTTGGTACCAAAGAGCTTGCTATGAAGCGCAGTTGCGTGATTACGAATCGGCTTTAATTAGTTTGAAGCAAGCAATTCAATTGAATCCGAGCGTCCGCAATGCCGCCCGTACCGATCCCAACTTCATGAATTTACGCAATAACCTCGCTTTCCATCAGTTAACTGAGTAATGGTTAATCTTCCAAAATTTCCGCCAGCACTGCTTTTAGCTCGGTTGGATTAGTGGTGGCTGTTCCCACCTGCCGAATCACAATACTGGCCGCTAAGTTGCCCAGCACAGCGGCTTCCCAAAAATTTGCTCCGGCACAAAGCGCCAAGGTCAAAGCGGCAACCACGGTATCACCGGCACCCGTCACATCAAATACGTCGGTGCGATTAAAGGCTGGAATGTGCTGCTGTTGACCATGAGCTTCAAACAAACTCATGCCTTCATCACCTCTGGTGATCAACATCTGTTTAGCATTGGTTAACTTAATCAACTCATGCCCAGCTTGGGTGAGCACCGCCGGGCTATCGATCGCATAACCAGCTGCTAGCTCAGCTTCGGGTAAGTTCGGTGTGAAAATTGTCGCCCCTTGATAGCGACCAAGATCGGCTTGGGCATCTACGATACATCGCTGATGGGGCAAGGCCGCGCCAATGACTGGCGATACGCCGGTATGACCCACAAATACCCCGTCCCCGTAGTCAGAACAAACAACAGCATCCATTCCCACCGATTCTTGGCGAATATATTCTGCTAAAGCTTTTTGCAGTTCGAGCGCAGGCAATTGATCAGACTTCCGATCGATCCTGACCACTTGCTGAGTCACGGACTGCCGGGCGTGTCCAGAAATACGAGTTTTAGTTACAGTAGGTCTATCAGCATCAACTAATATGCCTTGGGTGTTAATGCCCACCTCTTGGAAAATTTGGCGCAGTGCCTCGCCCTGGATATCGTTACCCACCAATCCCACTGCTTTAACTTGAGCACCGAGTTTAGCTAGGTTATAAACAGCATTAGCACCCCCACCGGGGACTTGGCGGGTATATTCGTGGCGCAAAATCAAAACGGGTGCTTCGCGCGAAATCCGCTCAGTCTGTCCCACCATAAATTCATCGAGGGTCAGGTCGCCAATTACTAATATCTTGGCGCGGGAAAACTTGTCGATTAGTTCATGCAGGCGCGGCACAGCGGTCAATAATTGCTGGCGAAAAAATGCATCCATGGAAAAAAATTATGGTGAAGAAGGGGTAACTAAAAATGGAATGGGAAAGCGATAATACACCACTGCGGGCTTAGTCTTAAGATTTTTATAACCATCGCGGGCTTTGCTTTGAGCCTGGTCGAGCAATTTTGCAAATGGAGGATCGGTAATAATTGTATCAATTAGCTTTTGGGGCTTAAGACTTTCATCAAGTTTTTTGAGGTTATTGGATGGAGCAATTCTTTTAATATCTGTAATCAATTGATTGGACTTTAAATCCGGTTCGACACTAACAAGAATGACCATATACCCATTATTACTGGCCGCCCGCGCAATCCTAAATTTATTAGGAGGATAAGATTGAGAATCTAGTTTGCCACCGAGTAGAACCTGTCCAGGTGGTAAACCCTTCACAATTTCATCACTGTTTTTCAACGCCGTTTTTAAGTCTTCGGAAGGTGTTTGGTTATTATCTGATGTGTTGGGTCCAGGTGTCTGTGGAATACTCTTGGGAAATCTGGCTGGCGGCGTTGGGAAGCCGTCGAGGTTATCGGATGTCGGCTGGGGAGTGAGCTTAATACCTGGGGTCTGAAGCGGCTCAGTGTCTAAGCTTGTGGGTGATGCAGTACCGGTTTTAATGGGGATCGATCGCTTACTAGGTTTCGATAGCTTTGGTGTTGCCACCGGCACTCCCTTAGAAAATGGATTCTTGGATTTAGTCTTAGGACTAAAAGCATTGGGCTTTTTGGGACGAGATTGATTGGAGTTAACAGTCGGGAACGGCAACACCCCTGGAGCCTGATTGCTAGGCATCGGATTACTTTGGCCAAAGGGTGGCAGAGCAGTTGACGATGGGTTTAGCGGACTAGGTGTCAGGGTCAAAGGATCTGCTTTTGCCGCAGCGGGAACGCGCGTTTTCTCGGCAGGGGTAAGTTCTACGACCTTCACCCCACCAATCAGCGGACGACTGGGGAGGGTATTGAACCGCGCAAATAATCCTAAATTGCTAGCCAGGAGATAATTTATCCCGGTAGAAATAACAACCGCCACCACCTGAGATAAGATAGCGGACTTTGACGATTGAGGACGGGAGAAAGAAGTATCTAGCATGTCAAAATCGATACTACCAGATTGATAGGCCAGAGTGGTGGATTAGTTGAGCATGGTTTTTGAGGTGGCAATATCCGGCTGCCCCAAAATTCTCTCGATATCGCCGAAAATAGAAAACAATTATCAATTCTCCGCCATGCTCCCGACTGTTATTTTACCTGGATATCTAGAAAGTTCTACCGCTTACCTTCCCTTAGCTGAAGCTTTAGCTCAACAAGGTTCGCCCACCACCTTGGTGCCCATACGTTTCAGTGATTGGGTGCCGACGATTGGCGGTCGATCGATGGTACCAATTTTACGCCTCTTACACGAAACTGTCACAGCGGTATTAGCCGAGCCGGGAGTAGATAAAATTAATTTGATCGGTCATTCCGCCGGGGGCTGGATTGCTCGAATGTACTTAGGAGAGCTGCCTTACACCATCCACAATGATGTTACTGCTGAAGCGGGTCTGTGGAATGCTCATGGGCAAGTGGCCACTTTGATTTGCCTGGGAACTCCGCAGTTCAGCGGCGAGAAATGGACAAGAAAGAATTTAAACTTTGTCAATGATAATTATCCAGGGGCTTTTTACCCAGATGTAAATTATGTCTGTGTGGCTGGTAAGTCTATTTACGGCGAGCGTAAATGGGGTAGTTTGTTAGCTTACCAAAGCTATAAATTAACCTGCGGCACTGGCCATACCTGGGGCGATGGCATTACTCCGATCGAAGCAGCACATTTAGCAGGTGCTAAGAATTTAGTGATTGAAAATATCAAACACTCTCCCCGATCAAAAGATCCTTGGTATGGTTCACCCGCAGCGCTGGCAGAATGGAGTCAATATTTGAGTTGAGCTGTAATAAAAGTATCCGGCAATAATTAACAATCAGAAATAAATGACCAACTAGGTTTAGTATCTAGCTGGTCATTTTTATTTGTGGCAATACTTAGCGATGATTTAAGTCACCCCAAATACCACCACCATGACCAAAATGGCACCAAAGAAAATTAGAGCATAGAACTGAGCACGGCCATTTTCAAAGTACTTCAGTCCCTCGCCACCCAGCAATGTAGCCAAGCCAGTAATATTCACAGCTCCATCTACCACCCGATAATCCACCTCCATTACCTGTCTAGCTAACCGTCGTAAGCCCACCACAAATACTTGGTTGTAAATATTATCGAAGTACCACTTATTTAGTGATAATTGATAGACAGTTGGAATCTTAGCCGCAATCTCGCGCGGATTAATTTTCTTTTGCAGATACATCAACGAAGCTAAAGTAATACCAATCAGGGCAATTCCCACCGAGTTGCCACCCATGATGATAAATTCCATCATGTCGAACTCATGGGTAGCTTCGATCGCACCCGGTGCATGGATAAACTCGGCAAAGTAATTATGAAAAGGCGTTCCTACCAAGCCAATCAAAGCAGAGGGCACTGCCAACATCACCAGCGGTAACGTCATGCTCCAAGGAGATTCATGGGGGGTATCGGCATGATGGTGATCAGCGCTTTGGGCATCTGGCTGTGCCAACTCCTGTACATTCATAGCACCGGGGCCAAAGTTGGGTAAGCCCAGCAACTCAGACTTAATGCTTTCATCTTGGCCACGAAAGCCTCCTTCAAAGGTGCTGAAATACATTCTAAACATATAAAAAGCAGTCATCCCAGCAGTGAGCCAGCCGACTACCCACAAAGCAGGATTGGCTTTAAAAGCTTCGCCCAGAATTTCGTCCTTCGACCAAAAGCCAGCAAAGGGCGGAATCCCCGAAATAGCCAAAGTTCCTAACAGGAAAGTTAGCGCGGTAATTGGCATATGTTTACGCAAACCGCCCATTAACCGCATATCTTGTGCCAAGGCCGGATTGTGGCCTACGACTTCTTCCATGCCATGAATGACGGAGCCGGAACCCAAAAAGAGCATGGCTTTGAAGTAAGCATGGGTCATCAGGTGAAATAGGCCAGCGGAGTAAGCGCCAACTCCCATCGCCATTACCATGTAGCCCAACTGCGACATGGTGGAATAGGCTAAGCCTTTCTTGATGTCATTTTGGGTAATGGCCGTGGTGGCACCAATAAAGGCGGTAGTCGCCCCAGTCCAGGCAATCACATTCATTACTGCCGGGATGTGCTCGAACACTGGGTACATCCGGGCAATCAAGAAAACACCAGCAGCCACCATTGTGGCTGCATGAATCAAGGCTGAAATGGGCGTAGGACCTTCCATCGCATCTGGGAGCCAGACATGGAGAGGTGCTTGCGCTGATTTGGCCACTGGTCCCATAAAGACCAGTACTGCAAACATAATGGCCAAGCCACTGCTAATCGCTCCAGAGCTAACTAGCGCTTGCAGCCGATCGCCCATGATCACAAAATCAAAACTGCCAGTTGCCCAGTACAAACCGAGCATCCCTAGCAATAAACCAAAGTCTCCGACCCGGTTAACCACAAAGGCTTTTTGACAGGCATCGGCGGCGGCTTTGCGATCGAACCAAAAACCAATCAATAGGTAGGAACACATCCCCACCAATTCCCAAAAAATGTAGACCTGCACTAAATTGGGACTAAGTACTAAACCTAGCATTGAGGAGCTAAAAAGGCTCAAATAGGCATAGAATCTGACATAGCTGGGGTCATGAGCCATGTATCCGTTAGTGTAAATCATGACTAGCAAGGCCACTGTCGTGACAATCACTAACATCAGCGCTGTCAGGTGATCGACCGTGTAGCCCATCGTCAGGTGAAAATCTCCGGCTGCTGCCCAGTCAAAGGAGTACAAATAGGTTGCATGGCCTTGAATTTGGCTCCAGAGCAAGCCCCCAGACATTGCCAGTGCCGCGCCGAGTAAAGAGATAATTACGACGGCATTCACCTGCCGCAAGCTATTCGTAAACTTGTTGAAAGAGATTAACCCTAAACCAACTAGCATGGCTCCCAACAACGGCAGAACCGGAATCAGCCACGCATATGTATAAAGTGATTCCATTAGCTCGATTAATAATAGTCCAGTAGATGCTAGCACTCTTGCTGTAGAGAAAGAGTGTAAAACACCTTACATCATCATAATCGCGCCTAGTCTTACTGGCTGTGAATCATTAACATTTCTGCAAATCAAAATATTTAAACCGAAACCGCCTCGGCTGGAATCACAATCTGCTCTAGGCTCCGGCGCAAATCTTCTCGATCTCGAAAGCGTTCTAGTCTTTGGACAATTTCACCATCTACCACTAATAACAGTGTCGGCAAGGTGGTGATGCGGTAGACGTTGGCCAATTTCAGATTTTCGTCGGTGTTGATATTCACCAGTTTGACTTGACCGGATTGATGGGGTTCAAATTGATTGAGCAATGGTTGTAAAACCCGGCACAGTCCACACCAGGGAGCACCAAAGTTAACCAAGATGGGCGTAAGGCGAGATAGACTCAAAACTTCGGTACTCCAGCTTCTGTCGTCAATAGCTTGCATGGCGATCCCCATCAATATTTATAAGGTTTTTTTATATATGGGATCAATGCTACAACTAATTCCTAGTGATGGGAAGGGGGCTGGGGATCATTTCAGCTTTTTTTAGTTTTTAGAGAAATGAACTGAGTCTGTTCTACGGCGATCGATAATTTTCCGACTAAATCCCCCAGCTGTTCCTGAAGTTCTTTGGACAAGGGTATTTGAATATCTGGAGGCAGATAATCCAGGGGCAAAGCTCTTAGCTCAGCTAGAGATATTTTTTTAGTTGTCCGGTTCTGAGTTTGCAGTTTATAATCCGCTGTTTCGGTTAATTTCTGGGCAGTCATCGCCGTTTGCAAACGCTCTTTAAGTTGGTCGCGTTCCATCAGCAAAGGCTTCAGCATATTTTCTAATTCTTGGTAATAACGCGATAGCTCGGTCACATTATCGGTGATCGGGTCAATTTTGATCGTTTGATCCTGAAGCTGCAATAAATTTTGATGAATCTGCGCCAAATACACCACATCCATTTGGGCATAAAAAAGCTGGTTGGCAGTCAGCGGTCGTTGCCCCCAGTCGCTAACTTGCTCGCTTTTATCGACTGTGACGTTGGGGATAAAGTATTCAGCGAGGGTTTTGAGCTTGTGGTTCTGGACAGGCAATAATTTCACCGGCATTTTTCTGGCCATCTTGAGGGTGCAGGTCACATTGGTAGCCTGGGTGCCGCCCAGGTAGCGCAGATCGAAAGAGGCATTGTGAAATACTTTTTCAATGCGGGGATTACTCATGATCGCAGCCACAAATTCGGCTACTAAATCTGATCGATCCAAAACATCTAGCACCGACGATCGATCGCCCACCAAATCATTACTCACATGGGAGATCTGAATCAATGACAGGCGAGGTTTTTTTGTAAAACAATCGGCTACTTCGGTATCCAACCACAGACATTCCCTTTGGGCATAGTCGGCAATCAAATCACGGATGTCGGCGGGGTCAGAAAAGTAAGCCATAATAAAATGTAAGAACTAGTCAAGTTGATTTAAGAAGATCATGAAAAAAGTTGTCGTGGGCCTCTCTGGGGGTGTAGATAGCTCCGTGGCTGCGGCCTTGCTTTGTCGCCAGGGTTACGAAGTGGTGGGTTTAACTCTGTGGTTAATGAAGGGAAAGGGGCAGTGTTGCTCTGAAGGCATGACCGATGCGGCACGGATTTGCGAACAGTTGAACATCGAACATCATATCGTTGATAGCCGCGAGAAGTTTGAAAAATACATTGTGAACTATTTGGTCACCGGCTATGAATCTGGCATTACGCCCTTGCCCTGTTCGCAATGTAATAGTGCAGTGAAATTTGGTCCGATGGTGAAATATGCTCAGGAGCAATGGGGGATCGATCGAATCGCCACTGGTCACTATGCCCGGATCACTTTTAATGAGGATACGGGTCGCTATCAATTGCAACGGGCAGTAGACAAAACGAAGGACCAGTCTTATTTTCTCTATGATTTAACCCAAGAGATGTTGGCCGCGACTTTATTTCCGTTGGGTGAAATGCATAAAACTGAAACCCGCCAAGTTGCCAACCAGCTTGGTCTTTCCACCGCTGAAAAACCAGAGAGTATGGATCTGTGCTTGGTAGAAAAACACGGTTCAATGCAGTCCTTTTTGGATCAATATCTGGCGGAAAAGCCGGGAGATATTGTGAGTTGCCAAGGTCAAGTCCTGGGTCAGCATACTGGCATTCACCACTACACGATCGGTCAACGGCGCGGCATTGGGGTGGCGGCAGCCGAACCATTGTATGTGGTGTCTTTGGATGTGGGTAAAAATCAGGTAGTGGTAGGTTCGCGAGCTGAAACCCACAGCTCAGAATTGGTGGTCGATCGGATCAATTGGGTATCGATCGCCCCACCCGCCACGCCCATCAAGGCAGCCGTGCAAATTAGATATCGATCGACTACCGCCCCGGCCACGTTTATTCCTTTACCAGATGGTCGAGCAAAGATCGTTTTCGACGAGCCACAATTCGGTATTACACCAGGTCAAGCTGCTGTGTGGTACGACGGTGAAGTAGTCCTAGGCGGCGGAATTATTCTACCGCTGGTCGTGCTTTAGAACTCTTAGCCATTCAAAATGGCTCGTTCTGGAGAATGGAAAACAGTCATTTTATGTTTGACTTTCCAAAATCTGCCTTGCCATTAATAATTCCTGCTTTTTTTCTTTGCTAATTTCTGGATACTTTAGATCAAGTTCCTTTAGTTTTTGGCAAATGATCTCAGCCACAGCTAAATGAGTGAACCATTTATGGTCGGCTGGAATGATATACCATGGTGCCCAGGTAGTACTAGTATGGTTAAAAACATCCCCATAAGCTTTCATATAATCATCCCAGCGTTCTCGCTCTTGGGCATCACTTTCTGAAAATTTCCAATTCTTTTCTGGCATATCGATTCTTTCTAGAAAACGACTTTTTTGCTTTTCTTTAGAAACATTCAAAAAGAACTTGAGAATCACAACTCCGTTCCTGACCAAATATTCCTCAAAATTGTTGATCTCCTGAAAACGGTGTTTCCAGATATGCTGATCCTTGGAGTGCGGCGGCAATTGCTGCTGCTCTAAAATTTCTGGATGTACTCGCACGACCAAAGTTTCTTCGTAGTAAGAGCGATTGAAAATACCAATGCGCCCCCTTTCTGGTAGCGCTTTAAAATATCGCCAGAGATAGTCATGATCTAACTCTTCTGCTGAAGGTACCTTAAAGCTAAACACCTGGCAACCTTGGGGATTAATCCCTGACATGACATGTTTAATGGTGCTGTCTTTCCCAGCGGCATCCATCGCCTGGAAAATAATCAACAGTGCGTAGGTGTTTTGAGCATAAAGCACATTTTGATATTGAGCGAGTGCTGCAATTCCAGTCTGTAATCTTTTTTGCCCCTCAGTTTTATCTAAAACATCAGCTTTATCCGCTGGGTTATAATCTTGTTGCAATGAAATATGTCGATCGCCTGTTGTATTACGACCTTGCAGGGGGGGCACGATAAATCGACTAATAAAATCTTTTGATTTAGTCATGATAAATTCTTTTACTTAGCGATCGGAGGGGCGTTAAAAAAATAAGTGATGGTGCCACTCTCATACAGAATATAGCAGCCCAAAGCAATAAATACCCAAGGGACTAATCGATCGCCATATTTGCTAAATAGTTGGCCAATTGCCGGCTGTTTGACTAAGTGCCAAGCCAGCCAGCACCAGATGCCGACCATCACTAAAAAAGTACCAATGATTTCTAGCAGACCAATCAAATTCTTGCTGGCAAACAGTGGTACATAGATGCCGATATTGTCTCCACCATTGGCTACGGTGACGGCGGCTACTTGTAAAATGCGCGGTGGGCAAAAAGCTGAAAGTCTTGGCAGCAGAGGATTACTGACCATTTGTGCCGATTCGTCATCTTGGTTGTCAGTAAACAACAGCTGGAGTCCGATCGCTAAAGGCAGCAAGCCTAACAGACCGATCCAGTGCGGTGGCAACAGAGTTCCACCAAGATAGCCAGGCAAACTGAGTAACAGTAATAGACAAAATCCCAAATATTGACCAGTGACAATATGCCAGGGACGCTCAGTTTTATCTATCTGGGTGAAGAAGACGATTAACACCACTACATCATCTAAATTGGTGGCGACAAAAGCAGTGATACCTTGCAAGATATTGGAAATCAAGTTGGTCATTCCAGACTAAAATTAAGTTTGCGGTAGTACAAAATAGCTAAAATTATGCAATATGTATTGATTATTCATGAAGTTGCCGACTACCAGTCATGGAAGAAGATTTTTGACGATGCGGCAGGTATTCGCCAAGCAGCCGGGGAGAGCGCCTATCAGGTTTTAAAATATACAGATAACCCCAACAAAATAGTGCATTTTTCAACTTGGATATCGATCGATCACGCCCAGCAATTTTTTGAATCTCCGGCATTGGTCAAAATCAGGGCGGAAGCAGGGGTAAAATCTCCAGAATTTATCTATTTAGATCAATTAGAGTCCGGGACGTTAGGTTGAGACACATAGAACCCACAGTCTGCACAAGGACCAGCCGGTAAAACAGCACAGCGCAACAACTCCGACTGAGCATTGTAAATACAAGTTGCATCACCAATCACCCACTGACCAGCAATCATCGTCCGTTCAGTGGGACGGGTGGCCAGCTGCACATATAAAGCAATTTCCTGGAGGCGATACCGACCAGATTTATATTGATAGCGATGCCGCCGTTCCAATACCGCATAGGTACTGTTCTCATGTTCTAAATAATCACCCGGTTGCGGAGTCCAGTCGAGGATTGTTTTACTCACAGTAGTATTGGCATCAGTCAAAATGATCGCTGTGGGTAAATGGGGTGGTTTCATAGAAGTTCTCGTGCAGTCTCGGATTTAGATTTTATCTCAATATTCCGGTGTGTTGCTGGGACTATTGATTTGTGCCAGAAATAGCTAGAATGGGCAATACTGATTAATTCAATTTAAGTCAACCTGTTAGAGAGAGACCATGAGCCAAGGGACATTGTTTGATAAGGTCTGGGATTTGCATAGTGTGGGTACCTTGCGCTCTGGTCAAACCCAACTATTCATCGGCTTGCACCTCATCCATGAAGTCACTAGCCCGCAGGCTTTTGGCATGTTGAAAGAATTGGGCTTGAAAGTTTTGTATCCCGATCGCACCGTGGCCACCGTCGATCACATTGTACCTACCGATAATCAGGCTCGACCTTTTGCCGATCGCCTGGCGGAGGAAATGATGCAGCGCCTGGAGCAGAACACCGCTGAGCAAGGTATTCTTTTCTATAATGTGGGTTCTGGAAAGCAAGGCATTGTCCATGTGATTGCCCCGGAGTTGGGCTTAACCCAACCCGGGATGACTATTGCCTGCGGTGACAGTCACACCTCTACCCACGGAGCCTTTGGGGCGATCGCCTTTGGTATTGGCACCAGTCAAGTGCGAGATGTCTTAGCGGCGCAATCCTTAGCCATGGAAAAGCTCAAGGTGCGCAAGATCGAAGTCAATGGCCAGCTGCCGCCCGGAGTCTACGCCAAGGATGTTGTCCTCCAGATCATTCGCCAACTGGGAGTCTCCGGGGGGAATGGCTACGCTTACGAGTTTGCTGGCACCACCTGCAACCAGATGAACATGGAAGAGCGGATGACAGTCTGCAACATGGCGATCGAAGGCGGTGCCCGCTGCGGCTATTTCAACCCCGACCAAATAACTTACGATTATTTGCAAGGCCGCGAATTTGCACCCACTAGCGCTGATTGGGAAAAATCAGTAGCTTGGTGGCAGAGTTTACGCAGTGATGCCAACGCGGTTTATGACGATGTGGTATCGATCGATGCCACGACCATTGCCCCCACCGTTACCTGGGGCATTACTCCGGGGCAGGGCATTGGCATCAATGAAACTATTCCGACGCTCGAACAGTTGCCTGAGTCCGAGCGAGGCAGCGCCCAAGAAGCTTATCAGTACATGGACTTGCGACCAGGACAACTACTCACTGGTACCAAGGTAGATGTCTGTTTTGTCGGCAGTTGCACCAATGGCCGGATTAGTGATTTACGAGAAGCAGCCAAAGTAGCGCAAGGCCACCAGGTAGCTCCCGGCGTTATTGCTCTGATCGTGCCCGGATCAGAACAGGTCAAGAAGCAAGCTGAAGCGGAGGGCTTAGACAAAATATTTACCGCAGCTGGCTTTGAATGGCGCGAAGCGGGCTGCTCCATGTGTCTGGCAATGAATCCTGATCAGCTGGTTGGCAGTCAGGTCAGCGCTTCTTCATCCAATCGCAACTTTAAAGGCCGTCAGGGTTCTAAGTCTGGCCGGACATTATTGATGTCGCCGGCGATGGTGGTGGCGGCGGCGATCACTGGTCAGGTTACAGATGTCCGCGATTTAATTGAAAAAGTTTAAATTGGGTCTTGCTACTTTCACCTTTATTTTGGTTTTCAAGAATGGCTAACGAACAGATTAAATCTATTGTGGGCAGCGGTTTGCCGTTAGTAGGTAATGATATTGATACCGATCGCATTATGCCCGCCCGGTTCTTGAAGTCAGTAACTTTTGATGGTCTGGGCGATCACGTTTTTACGGACGATCGACAAGCACTGGTTGGTCAACATCCTTTTGAGTTGCCTGTCTATCAATCAGCCAAAGTGCTAATAGTTAACAAGAATTTTGGCTGCGGTTCCAGTCGGGAACACGCCCCCCAAGGTATCCTGCGCTGGGGGATACAGGCGATTATTGGTGAAAGTTTTTCAGCCATCTTTTTTGCCAATTGTCAGGCGATCGGCTTACCCTGTGTCACGGCGGCTCCCGAAATTATTGCCCAGCTGCAATCTGCTATTACTAATGATCCAACAGTGGTGGTATCGATCGATCTAGAAAATCAAAAAGTACAATGCGGTCAAATCACGGCTGCTGTTGATCTGCCATCTCAACTGCGCCAAAGCTTTTTAACTGGTGACTGGGATGTCTGTGGTTTGCTAGTTAGTAATCAAGAGCAAATTAAGGCCACTGCCGCTAGGTTGCCATATATCAAGGCTGGTAATAACATCATTTCCTGATGCAGATATTCACAATTTTTAATAATTTGAGTAAATCTTTAATTGACTGGTGGGTACATTGCTTAGATGAGAACTACAAGTCTTAGTGGTTTTGTGCACACAGCAGCCTTAATAAATATGGTGAAACATTCATGAATGTACTAATTGTTACAGGTATATTGTTCTCGCACTTTATGGCTGCCAGACCTTTTGTATCGAATTTGCAAAAAGGAATAATGCCTAAAACTGCCCACTTTGCAGCTATTTCCTTTATTCTTTACTACGACATAGGCTTAATACTAGAAATCACTGGTTTATACATCGGCAATGAATTTTTTATGCCATTTTTCAATACAAACTACTGGGTAATGTTTCTAGAGATCATTATTATCACAATCGGTCCGTGGCTATTTCATTTGGGTTCTAGTTTTACTAGCAAAGAAGATGCTTACAATACCAATAATAACTATGCCCAGCTTAAAAAATCGGCTAAACCATTATTCTATTTCTTAATAATATCTATTGCTGCTTATTTTGCTGTTACTGGTTTAGGTGAAATGATGCAAAATGATCCAATTTGGGTAGTAAGAGAAAGACTTGGCCAAAAGTGGGGACCACTAATTTTGCTTTTGTACCTACCCTTACATTTTTTAGCTTTTTATAGTAGACAATCTGACTCCAATACCAAGATGGGGCTATTAGTATCTTGGGGGTTAGTATTAGCGACTATCTTATCAACATTAGGTATTGGTCAACGAACAAATATGTTGCTGCCAATACTGATCATGGTTTTATTTAGGAAAAAAATATCCGCCAAAAAGATAGCTATCTTTTTGGCCGTAGCTTTGATAACAGCTTCCGCTTTGCTACCTTTTTTCAAGTGGCAAAAAGCTGATAGCCAAGAGCTATCCCCTGCTTCCATTGGAATCTTAGTCGCTGAGACCGTTGAAACCGACTTTTATAGAGGTGATGTTCTAGCATCGATAATGGAAAAAACCGAAATTCTAGGGACTAAAATTATGCCATACCCAATGGCCGGTTATATATATACTTTACTTTATTATATTCCACGTAATGTAGTTCCTTTTAAAGGATCTAGTACGTCACAAACTTTGACTGCTGATATAGCAAAAACTCCTGTTGAAGACACTTTATGGGCATTTGGGGTAGGAGTGCTAGAGGAATCGCTGCTAAACGTTGGTTTTGTATTTTCCGTACCGCTATTAGTTATATATGGGGTAGGCATGGGGTTATTGGATAAAGTTTCAGCGCGGGTACCATCAATCTTAATTCCTACGAGGCTTGCTTGTATTTGGATTTGCGGTTATGAGTCCTCTACACTTCTACTGATGTTCGGTACGATGGCACTAGTCGGATTCATACTACATAAACTTTTTGTCAAAGAACCTATAAAACAATGGTCATAAACATCAATTAAAAAGTATTATTTGAATTTTCTCAACTTGTCAAAGATAAATATATATGGAGATATTATGCAGCCGCTTGTTAGTATTGGAATGCCCGTATTTAATTGTGAAAAAACCCTGAAGTCATCAGTTCAATCTATTCTAAACCAAACTTATCATAATTGGGAGCTTATTTTAATCGATGATGGTTCTAAAGATGACACATTAGAGATAGCAAAGAGTTTTCAAGATGATCGTATTAAGATTATTTCGGACGGTCTAAACCAGCAACTTCCGAGTCGTTTAAATCAAGCGATCGCTCTCAGCAGCGGTAAATATTTTGCCCGCATGGATGGTGATGATATTTCCTATCCAGAGCGTTTGCAACTTCAAGTAGCATATCTAGAAGAACATCCTGAAATTGACTTGCTTGGAACTGCAACTATTCGCATTGATGCAGATGGTCAGGCTACCGGAGTTTCTGCCAGATCAGAAACTCATGCTGAAATATGTCGTAGTCCTTGGTCAGTATTTAATATTGCCCATCCAACATGGATGGGAAGATTAGACTGGTTTGACAAACATCAATATCGACCAGATGCTATCCGAATGGAAGATTACGACTTCTTATTGCGCACTTATCAGACTAGTAGCTTTGCCTGCCTTCCTGATATTCTACTTGGATATCGTGTGGCATGTTTGTCATTAAACAAAATTCTAAATGCCAGATACCATCTCTGCATAACTCTAGGTAAAAAAGCACTTATGGATAAGAACTATTTGTTTGCTTATGGGGCATTAGAGCAATTAGCAAAATCATTAGTAGAAACTATTGCTATTACTTCAGGTATGGGTTTTAAAGTGCTGCGGCATCGAGTTGGTTTTGATATGAAGGAATCAGAACTACTTCAATGGAATCAAATTTGGGCTAGATGTAATGGCAAAGACCCATATGTGTAGTGTAAATGAAGTAACTTTAGTACAGTAATCGGTGATAATTAATGACAGTACGAAAATAGAGAGCACTTGAGTACCCATGAAGTATTTACCTAGATTGTTTTTGGCGGTGGGATCTACCTTTATCTTAGTTACAGGTTATAAAAGTCAATTAGTTGGTGCAAAAAATTCCTCAACTGTTCTTACAACCTATCAGCCTACTGACAAAAATTTTCCCAATCCAGAACGGGGCTTTGCTACTAATTATGAAGCTCCCTGGCCAGCCGATCTCAAAATTGCCTGGGGTTTTTGCAATCCTTCGCCAGAAAGTGCCAAGAAATATAATTACAACGCTTGGAACAAACCTCTTGATATAGAATTGCTGAAAGCACAGCGTACGAAAGGTGAATCTTTAGCGATGGTGCGCTATCACATTGCAGATTTTCGCAATCGACCGCTCTCTCCTAAGTTTTTAAAACATCTAGATACTGATTTTGAAACTGTCCGGAAAGCTGGTCTCAAATCCGTGATTCGCTTTTCCTACAACTGGCCCATGGGGGGACCAGACGCTCCGATCGATAAAGTACTGATGCATCTTGATCAGTTAAAACCAGTGTTCCGCAAAAATGTAGATGTCATTGCCTTTATGGATGCTGGATTTATTGGTTGCTGGGGAGAAATGCACACCTCTAGCAATAATTTGATAGGAACAGATAAAGAAGGCCAAGCGGTGATGAATAATAATTCACGGCTGATTATGAACAAAATATTTGAAGTTTTGCCAAAAGAGAGAATGGTAACGGTGCGCTATCCCCGGTATAAGTTTGATTATTTTGGCTCCAAAGACTGGAAACCAATTGCTCCGATTAAAGCATCCGAAGCTTTTAGCGGCAGTAAAAAAGCCCGCTGGGCTCACAATGATGATTGCTCGATCTGCGGCGAGTGGAACGCCAGTACCTTCTGGAGTCCCCGCAAAAACGAAAAAGAGATCAAAAACTTTCTCAACCAGGAAAATCGTTATGTAGTCCAGAGTGGTGAGCCAGGGGATATTCCGACCAAGCCCGTTACAGTAGATGAAGACGGTGATGGCTATATCAATAACTATGAGAGCTGTCCACGCGCACTGAAAATCTTTAGCCAGATGCGCTGGAGTACCATCAACGGTGGTTTTAACGTAGCATCTCCCACTTCTTCTTATAAACGCTGGCGTAAGGATGGCTGCTATGAAACAATTGCCAAAACTTTTGGATACCGTTTCCGGTTACTAGAATCTGCCCTCCCCCGTAAGGTAAAAGCTGGTGGCCAGTTACTAATGAGCTTCAAGATTACTAATGATGGTTGGGCTTCCCCTTATAATCCTCGGAAGCTAGAAATAATTCTACGTAATCGCAAAAGCGGTGCAATTACTCGCTTAGGGCTATCGAATGATCCCCGTTTTTGGCAGGCTAAAGAAACACAAACTATCAAAGTTCAGCAACGGCTACCCGCCAATTTAGCTACTGGTGAGTATGATGTGCTGGTAAATTTGCCTGATCCGGCTCCCAAGTTAAAAAATCGTCCTGAATATTCTATTCAGCTGGCGAATAAAGACACGTGGGAAGCTTCTTCTGGCTATAACTCTTTGTTAAGAAGCGTCATGGTGGAAGCCAATAATTAATTGACTACCAAAATTCATATATTGAATAGTTGAAACCAGGTCATAACTCATTGGGTTGAAAACACTTTGGTGAATTATGAACTGGTTCCTATTGGTATTTATTATGAGAGAAGTCAATTTTTTAGGATGGATAAACAATGACAATTCCAAATCAAAGGAAGGTGCTGGTAACTGGGGGATGTGGATTTATTGGTTCACATATTGTGGAATCCTTGGTAAAAAGAGGTGAGCAAGTTCGTATTTTAGATAATCTTTCGACTGGTAAATTAGAAAATATTGCTGCTTTTGATCCCCAATTTGTAGAAGTATTAGTCGGTGATATTGCAGACTGGCCGACTGTGCTAGAAGCAACGCAAGGCTGTAGTAATGTCTTTCATGAAGCTGCTATTGCTAGTGTGCCAAAATCTGTGGCTGATCCGATCGGTACCGGAAAAGTAAACTATGGCGGCACCCTAAACATCTTAGAAGCTGCTCGCCAAACAGGAGTACAACGGGTATTGTTTGCGGGCAGTGCGGCTGTTTATGGTGATGAACCAACTTTGCCGAAACAAGAGGCTATGCCGACTAGGCCAATTACTCCCTATGGGATAGATAAGTTAGCTTCTGAACTGATGGGACACTGCTATGCAAACACTTTTGGAGTGGAATTTGTTTGTTTGCGATATTTCAATGTTTTTGGTTCCCGCCAAGACCCTTCTAATCCATACTCTGGCGTGATTTCAATTTTTGGCGATCGACTTCATCAAAAAATTGCCCCCACTATTTATGGTGATGGCTCTCAAACCCGTGACTTCATACATGTTTCGGATGTAGTTCAGGCTAATCTGTTAGCGATGGAACATCCTGAAGCTTCGGGTCGAACATTTAATGTTGGTCGAGGAAGTGCTACCTCTTTGCTAGAAATTGTTGATCTATTGAATGATTTAACCGGCACTAATTTAAAATCGACTCATCAACCCTTTCGTTCCGGAGACATTCGTCATAGTTTAGCTGATATCTCAGCTATACAATCTTTAGGCTGGTCACCCACTGTCAGTATGCGAGACGGTCTGGCCGAGTTATTACAAACCGCATATCCACTGGCGTGAAGTAAATAAATGAAAAAAATTTTGATGGTTACAACGGTTCCGGTTACTTTAAGAAGCTTTTTGTTTCCTTTTATTAAACACTTCCGTTCACAAGGCTGGTTAGTTGATGGCATGGCTTGTGGTATTTCAGAAGATTCTCAATGTTTGAAGATATTTGATAATGTTTGGGATGTTGATCTATCTCGAAACCCTCTTGATCCTAGGAATTTTCTGTGGGCACCTAATACAATCCGTCGCATTGTAGAACAAGGACAATATGACATAGTCCATGTCCACACACCAGTGGCAGCTTTGGTTACTCGATATTCTTTGAATAATTTGAGAAAAAGTAGCAAAGTAAAAGTAATATATACTGCCCATGGTTTCCATTTCCATGTAGGTGGAAATCCTTTAACAAATAATGTTTTTAGGACAATGGAAAAACTGGCCGGTGCTTGGACAGATTATCTGATAGTTATTAACCATGAAGATGAGAAAGCTGCTAATCAATACCGTTTTCTGCCACCGGAACGAATTCGTTATATGCCAGGGATTGGAGTTGATATTAACAATTACAATCGACAGCAAGTTAGCAAGACAGATATCGATCGAGTACGCCAAGAAATTGGAATATCACTAGCCGATCCACTATTGTTAGCTGTAGCGGAATTCACTCCCAATAAACGCCATAAAGATATGGTTCAGGCACTGGCTCAGTTGAAGCGAACTGACGTACATCTGGCTTTTGCAGGAGAGGGTCTACCAGCATTTGTAGATGAAATCAAGCAATTAATTGATGAGTTGGGTGTGAAAAGTCAAGTGCACTTCTTGGGATATCGTAGCGACATTCCCACCTTGATTTGTTCATCAACAGCAGTTCTACTGACTTCCAAACGTGAGGGTTTGCCCAGAAGTATTATGGAAGCATTGTGCTTAGAAACACCAGTCATTGGGACAGCAATTCGAGGAATTAGTGATTTATTAGCAGATGAATGCGGTCTGTTGGTGAAGGTCGGTGATATTCAGGCTCTATCTGATGCAATGGTTTGGATTATAGAGCATACTTCAGAAGCAAAGATAATGGGTGAACGGGGTCGAAAGCGTATGTCTGACTACGACATTAATAATATTCTAGACTTGCATACAAAGCTATATACAGAAGCTCTTAATCGCTAAAATAACGTCTATACTTAAATGAATTTCAGTTATCGCTATTTTGTAAGGCATTGATAGCTTTATAATAGAATTTTGTCAGCTCTTCTACACTTACCTTAATGTTGAAGGCACTTTGTGACACTTTGTCTAAAGCATCAGATTTTGGAACTGGTGGCTGCTCATTTCGGGTAGCCAAGACAGCTTCAGACCAGTAAGAGGCTGATTTTGTTAGAGGTATTCTTTGCACCAAAGGTTTCACTAAATCGGCTTCTATAGGGACAACATCTGAAAAAACACAAGTTAGACCAGCTGCCTGTGCTTCCACCAGTACTATGCCTAGCCCTTCATAGCAAGATGGGAATAAAAATACATCCATAATTCCCTTCATTAGACGCGGGACATCAGGACGGGAGCCTGCAAAAATAACTTGGTCGGCCAAACCCATCTGGGTAGCTTTTTCTTCTATCTCTGCCCGGAGAGAGCCGACCCCCAGTAATAGTAGACGCATCTTTGGTTCTCGCTTAGCAATCTCAGCAGCAATTTCTATCAAAAAATGATGGTTTTTTTGGGTCTCGAATCTGCCAACATGACCAACGACAAAAGCATCTATAGGAATACCAAATTCAGCTCGAATATCAGTGTCTTCGTCAGTATGGTCAAAAGGTGCTAAATCAATTCCGTAGTAGAGCATTTGCCAACGAGAGTCATCTTCCCATAGTGAACCGAGCAAATCTGTGGCCGCCATTTGGCTAGCTGCAATACCAACTGTTGCGTTTTTATTGATCGACCATTTGGTCAGAGCCGTGTAGATTTGTCTCTGCCAGTTGGCCTTCGATTCGATCGAAGAAGTATCAATATGGCTATGAATAATTCGCGATTTGATACCTGCTTGTTTTGCTAAATAAAGAACATAAGCACTATAGTGATGAAGATGAGTATGCACCATATCGTAGGGGCCATGCTCTATTAATATTTTTTTAAAATTAGAGGCATAAAGCCAAGGTCGAGATGGTTCTAAGCATGTAAAAATTTGGCTACCAAGAGCTTTAAGTTCATCTTTATAAGCATAGTTTTGATCTGAATGCACCAAAAAATCCATCTGAAACTGTTGTCGATCGATATGCCGAAGAATGTGCATCAGCCAAGTTTCAGCTCCACCTCGATCCATCCCGCCTACGACATGCAAAATACGGATTGGTTTACTTAAAGGGGTCGGGTCTGCTGAGGCTGGTAGATTTGTCAAGTTTTTGTAAGGCATAAAAAATAACTCCTAAACTAAATATGGCTTGGACAACGGCACCAATGATTAATGCAATTGCAGCTCCAATAAGTCCTTTGCTGGGAATTAGCCAGAGGCAGACTAATGCTGAAATGCCAGTAACTACTGTAAATAGCGGCATTTGAACCTGAAAATATTGTGCAGCTGTCATGGCATAGCCTAAGAATGAGGCAACATATCCAATCCCTGCTGCTACCATTAACAAAATGAATAAATATACTTGTTGAGCGTATTCGGGACGATACAAAATAGTGAGAATTTCTTTACCAGCAATCGCCGCCATCAAGACGGCAACTCCACCTAAAAATGTACCAATTAAAAATAGCTTTAGTAAAAGACTTTGAAAGTCTTTTCGGTTGCCTGCGGCATAATATTTAGCTAACCTTGGACTAGCCGATTGTCCCAGCGCACTTACCACAATCCCACCTGCAACTATTAGATACGATAAAGCAGAAAAAATCCCCAGTTCGCGCACACCGAGATGATGTTCGATAAAATATCGAGGAATATTTGCATTGAGAGAAATTAGCATCATCACAAAACCCAAAGGCAAAGATAATGTAACTAAGCTACGCAGATCTGTAAGGTTAAACCTGGGCTGCAACTGTAAAATTCTGGATGTAGAACTTTGGTTAGATACTTCTTGTGCCGGGATATTTTCGGCCAGAGGTACAGCTCTCAATATCAAAAAACTGCTGGGAATATCATAAAATATCAAAACTAGCAGCCAAACAGTTACTAGTCCAATCGCCCCTCCTAAAGCAGTTCCACTCACATATACACCTACTGCCAGGGCTAGTAGTGACAGCAATCCTTTAATGATCAAAGAAAAAGCGATGCGATCCATGCGCTCATTATATTGAAATAGCCCGTGAAATATATCACTAATCGATTCCACCGCTTTTGATAAACCAATAACTAAGATAATTAGCGACGTTTGCTGAGAGTAATGAGCAGTAAAAGTAATGACAGCGATCGCTAACAATGACAGAGCGATGCAGATCAATCTCAGACCTAGATAATCCCCAAATGAATACTTTTGGTTAACATCTGTCACTTGAATCTGTCGTAACTGAAGGTTGCCAAATAGTATTATTGGCGCTGTTACGGCTAGTCCCAGGGTAAATTGCCCTACCATTTCGGGGCTACCCAGTTTGGCCAGCACTACTAGCATTCCCCACTGGGCGGCGGCGTAAACCATATTGCCAGCAAAAGTCCATGAAAAATTCTGACGAAGTGTTAGTGCTTTGAGTGGTTGCATTGCTGCTATTTTGAATCAGTTAACATCACTTTAATCTATCTTTACACAACCTCTTGTGATATTGAATCTCTAATGTTAGCGGGGGGGTGCCATTGTAGAAGATTTTTAGCTTTGCTAATATCTAATACTAGTGAACCGAAAAGTTGATTATACAGGTCTTGTTTACCTATCAATCTTGCCCCAAAGCGAGCGAGAATTGCTGGAATAGGCAATAATATGTTCTTTTTTCCGATACTGTGTCCTAGTAATCTTACTAACTCTTTGGTCGAAATTGAATGTTCATCTCCTACTAGAAACAATTCTCCTGCCGCTTGAGGATGTTCTACACAACGTACTAAAAAACTTGCCAAATTATCAACACTCACTAATGTCCGTTGATTATTGGCTAAACCAACCGGCAAAGGTATTCCCTGGGCTACTAACTTCTTTAACTTAGCGAAATTACCTTTTACTCCGGCTCCATAGACTAGTGGTGGTCTCACTATCACTAACTCCATTTCAGATTTAGCTACCATCGATCGCAATAATAACTCGGCCTCATATTTACTTACGGCATAAGGCTTATGGGGATTTACCGAGCTTTCTTCTGTGAATCCAGCTTCATTGGATACATCTCCATTTACACCAATACTACTTACAAAAACAAATCGTTTAACTCCAGCCTCTGCGGCTGCAGACATTAATTGCCTAGTTCCTTCTGTGTTGACCCGTCGAAACTCCGCCAGCGGATCGGCGACCGTCTCTTTTAGTACATGTGCCCGTCCAGCCAAGTGAATGATGGTCTCAATACCCACCAAAATTGGTAGCCAATCTGTTGCTGTCATTGCTCCAATATCACCTACCGCCGACATCTTGTCTTCAGCAACTGCGCTACGAACTGTTCCGAAGACATTCCACCCAGCATTTCGCAAAGCATGACAAGTTGCCGATCCAATAAAACCATTTGCTCCCGTGACTAATACTGTTCTCATTACCTACTTTTCCATCAATGTCGGTGTATTTTGAGGCTGCTACTATTTAGTTAGAAGCCTTCGATCGCTAATCTGAGCAGATATTTGCCATAGTCATTTTTAGCCATAGTATTTGCGATCGATATCAACTGTTGGGCATCAATATATCCCATCCGAAATGCGACTTCTTCAATACAAGCGATTTTTAATCCTTGTCGCTGTTCAATAGTCTCAACAAAAGTAGAAGCTTGGAGCAAGCTGCTGTGAGTACCAGTATCAAGCCAAGCGGTGCCGCGCCCCAAAATATCAACTTGTAATTGTCCCATCTCCAGATATCGCTGATTAACAGTCGTAATTTCTAATTCTCCTCGGTCTGAGAAATCAATATCATGAGCAATATCAATTACTTGATTATCATAAAAATATAACCCAGTCACTGCATAGTTAGACTTTGGGTGTAGTGGCTTTTCTTCAATCGAAACGGCTACACCCTCAGTATCAAACTCGATTACTCCATAGCGAGAGGCATCACCAACATAGTAACCAAACACCATCGCTCCTTGGCTGAGCTGCGCTGCTTTTTGGAGACTAAAACTTAGGCTATCACCATAAAAAATGTTGTCACCCAAAATGAGAGCAACTGTATCGTTACCAACGAAGTTTTTCCCAATAATAAAAGCCTGTGCTAGACCTTCTGGCTTGGGCTGGAACGCATAACTAATCGATAAACCGATTTGGCTGCCATCCCCCAACAACTCTTGAAACATTGGTAAATCATGGGGGGTGGAAATCAGCAAGATTTCCTGAATACCCGCTAGCATCAATGTGGACAAGGGATAGTAAATCATCGGCTTGTCATAGATCGGCATCAGCTGTTTGGAAATCACCCGAGTGAGAGGATACAAACGAGTACCAGAGCCGCCAGCTAAAATAATTCCTTTCATGTGCTGACTCCCAGCCGCTGTTGCTGATACTGATTGGCGGTGACAGTTTGACACCAATCTTGGTGTGCTAGGTACCATTGAACCGTTTGGCGCAAACCAGAAGCGATATCTTCGCGGGGCTTCCAGCCTAGTTCTTGCTGAATTTTAGTGAAGTCGATCGCATACCGCAGATCGTGTCCTGGTCGATCTTGCACAAATTGAATCAGCTGTTGATGTGGATGGTGGGGGGATGTGGGTAGTAGTTCATCTAAAATGGTACAGAGTTGCCTCACTAACCACAGATTGTCGTGTTCGGCATTACCGCCAATATTGTACGTTTCACCGGGTATTCCTTGTTCTAGAACAAGGGCAATCGCCTGACAATGGTCTTCGACATAGAGCCAGTCCCGCACATTTTGACCGTCGCCATAGACTGGCAGAGGCTTGCCCGCTAAAGCATTGAGAATCATTAATGGAATCAGTTTTTCGGGGAACTGGTAAGGTCCATAGTTATTAGAACAATTGGTAATTAAAGTTGGTAAACCGTAGGTATGAAAATAGGCGCGCACTAAGTGGTCGGAGCTAGCCTTAGAAGCAGAATAGGGACTATTCGGGCTATAGGGAGTAGTTTCGGTAAAGGCTGGTTCATCTGGTGCGAGAGAGCCAAATACTTCATCGGTAGAGATGTGCAAAAAGCGAAATTTATCGCGAGTCTCACCAGTTAGATTTCGCCAATATTGACGAGCAGCTTCTAATAAATTAAAGGTGCCATTAATGTTGGTATCAATAAAAGCAGCGGGACTGTCGATCGATCGATCAACATGCGTTTCGGCAGCAAAGTTAACAATGGCCTGCGGTTGATATTTCTCTAATAAGTCCTGAACGAGTTGTCGATCGCCAATATCGCCTTGGACAAAGATGTGTTGTTCACTACTCGCAAACTGTTCCACCGTAGCTAAATTGCCAGCATAAGTTAATTTATCTAAATTGATTAATATCAAAGTGGTGGAGTCAATAATCAGTGAAATAAAGTTGGAGCCGATAAAACCAGCACCACCTGTCACCAAAATACAGTCTTTGTTCATTGTTAATCCTGGCCTAAATATCGCGATGGGTTAGACACCAGTAAAAAAATAGATACCTAGTTTTGTTGCTGGAGTTTTTGGTCGAGGCGTTGCTCAGCACTAAGCCGTTCTAGTACATAATCATCTAAGTCTACGAAGCTCATTTTAGCAACCAAGGTGGGGTGTACAGCCAAAATTTGCTGATACATAGATTGGGCGATCGATCTATAAGTGGGATGGCCCTGCCGTGCACTGCGTAATTCAATCAGGTGATAGGCTTCGCGCAAATTGAGCTTGATCCGCCAGCGGGTGCGGTAGGCGAAGGGGACAAGGTATTGAGATGCTACGGGTAAATCCTGGGCAATTATTTCAGTGGCCTGAGCAGTTTGTTCTAAGGCCTGACAGTAAGTTGTTGCCAGACCAGATTCGGTTAGTTCTGATGGCACAATATAGCCGTGACGCACAGTATAACGCTGCCGTTCTTGGGTCATGATCCGATGGCGATGCAGGTCGCGGTAGGCTCCTAGGTCGGCCAGGATATCAAAAGTATAGTAGGTTTCTTCCAAGGCGCGACCTGGCCGGTGAAAGCGCGACTGCCTGTTACCGATATAAGTACTAATGATTTCTAGTTTTTTAGCCGATGATAAATTCTTAACTTGTTCCTGGACTTGGGCATAGTTCAGATCACTATGGGGATAGAGAATGGCTGCAATTACTTTACTTTCGGCTTCTGGGTCGTATTCGATGAGCTGAACAGTCTCAGTAAGCTCCGGCTCAACCTGTCCCATCAACTTCTGGGTGATTTGCTGAGTCTGGTGTAGGTTTTGAGACAGATACCCGGCGTATTGTTGACCGCGATCGCTATGGGCACGTTTGACGAAAGAGGGAATCGTTTGCTGGAGTTCTTGATTCATCGCCACGCCCAACTCCTGTACTTCGGCATGGTCGGAGGCTGATAGCTTCACTAGCAAATATTCAAAGGCGCGACCATTACCAAATAAACCAACATTGGTCAAAGTGGCCATCGGGAGTAAGCCCCGTAATAAATCAAAAGTTTTGGCGCGGGTGGCGCTGTGGTAAGCGCGTTCGGAGGTGTTCTCGTCACGCGGGGTGATAGTTTGCAGCCAGCTCAGTAACGGGTCTACTAGATTGCTGTAAGTATCAAAAAGATGGTCGAGAGTGGCTTCGTAGAGAGCGGCATGGGGCGAAGCCATGATTTCTGGCTCGCGGAAATAGCGGTAGCGCCCATTGTTTTTTTTATTGAAGGGCAAATATCTGGTGGATTTTTCAAGGGGGGATAGACCCAACCTGCTATCTTCAAGGGCTTTGGCGGCAATGTTGCTGATATTTTCACAAGCCAAGTGAGCGCCACCAAGTTCGGCCACTGAGTCATCGCCGTAACCAATTAGCACCCGATCGTAGAAAGCTTCAGCTTTCCCCGTAGCTACTGACTGGTCAGAATTATTGGCTGCATTAATCCCAACGAGACTATCGAATCCCGATTCTGGAGCCGTAATAAACTCCGATAACAAAATTTGGCGCAGGCTCTTTTCGCTGCGGCTGTAGCGCGAGAATAAAGCACCTTTGACTACTTCTGGTAAATTTCGCAGGCCAAAAACTGACTTGTCCAGATTGGTGACAAAGGGTTGCAGCAAAGATTGTTCGGAGTCAGTAAGTGATTCTTCCGAAAAATTATTCAGCATAGACTGTTCCCGTGGAGCCAAAACCGCCACTACCTCGGGCGGACTCGTCTAATTCAGTGACCTCAGTAAATTGACCAAAAACAACACTGGCCACCACCATTTGAGCAATTTTATCACCAGGCTGAATCTCAAAAGGGGCAGAGCCGTGGTTAATTAAAATCACTTTAATTTCGCCCCGATAGCCAGCATCGATCGTACCGGGAGCATTAAGAACAGTAATGCCTTTTTTAAAGGCCAGGCCACTGCGCGGTCTCACTTGCAGCTCAAAGCCGATCGGAATCTCGGCGGATAAGCCAGTGGGCACGGCCAGCCATTGCTGAGGTTCAATGGTGCAGGTGATTACAGCGGTGAGATCGGCTCCAGAGTCACCAGGATGTTCGTATCTGGGCAGCTGCGCTGCGGGTACCAGACGCTTGATTTTAACGGGTAAGTGACTGGAAGAAGTCATTTTCTTGGTCTAGGTATTCAAAGATTACACGATACCAGTGTTCGGTCTCTGTGAGAAGATAGATAAAGTCGTAAGTCCTTGCCAGCTTCTAAAATCGTGAACGAAATCCATGTCCGCCCTTCATGGGATGAATATTTTATGATGATTGCCAAGTTGTCAGCAGTCCGATCGACTTGCTTGGCATTTCCAGTGGGCGCGGTGATCGTCAAAGATCGACAGATTTTGGCTACTGGTTACAATGGCTCGCCGCCCGGTTCGCCACATTGTACGGCTCAAGGCTTTTGCTATGAAGGTTTGCAAAAATGCACTGATAATAATTTGCCGTCCAGGTCGATTCATGCCGAGGCTAATGCGATCGCTCAAGCGGCTAAACATGGCATCAGAACAGATGGGGCGACAATCTATGTCACGTTGGAGCCTTGTTTGGCCTGTCTGAAGCTGATTATTTCGGCGGGAATTAAGGAGATTTTTTACGAGACGGAGTTTAACAGTGGCGATCGAGCGACGGTGCGGGACTTTTTTCTAGGGGATGGTTTGGTGAAGATGAGAGCGATTCAGGTATCAACGGCAGCCGCGACCCAAGCTACCGAATTTTTGATGAACCCCATCTCAATTCCTAAGCTAGTTTAAAACCATCACAGCAGCAGGCATAGCTGGTAAATTATCAAAAGAATTATTCATCATTTAGCAACTCACTACTGCGCCGATCTTGAGGAATAAAAGTACGATCAATCGGTAAAGGTGCTACTGGTTCAGTCAAAGTAAAATCGCCAGCCAGAATCCACTGCTTTAATAACTCAGCGATTGCTAGCGATCGATGGAGGCTGACTAGCGGCGCAACCCGTACTGTCCGGCCATCAATCTTGATTTTGCCAGTTTTGAGTTGAGCGTAATTCACCAAGCCAAAAGTGGGTCGCACCCGCCGAGGAATGGAAAAATCGACGATCGGAGCCACAATGTCCTGATCATTGACAGCGCAGCCAGCGGCCACTTGCTCATTCAAAATAGGGATGGCCACACCGACTCCCAACATCAGTGATGGCCCATAATTTTTAAAGTAGCAGCCGCGCACCCATTCGGCAGTCATTTGTTTGGCATCGCCAATTAAGGCCAGGGTCGCTGCCGGTCCGACCGGAGTTTGATTTTCTAGCCTCTTTTGGAGAGGGAAATGCTGAGTACCTTCCCAAGCGACATAGCCAATTCCACCACCCAGAAAAATGCGACTGCCGATGCCGATCGATAACAGCTCCGGATCATTAAAAAGCGGTGAAATTGCGCCAGCATTAGAAAAAACAGCGTTGCCCAACCGGGGTTGTAAAGGACCCAGATAAGTATAAAGAGGGCGATCGCCACCATTCACGCCCACAATAAAGTTTTGGTAGAGGTTGCGCGGATTATAAAGATAAAACTGATTGATGGTATCTTTAGTGATCGTGGTGTTGAAGTTAGTGCGGGGATAGCAATCTGTGCCCTGGCCGATCGCCTTCAGCGTTACCGATTTCCCAGCAATTAAATCTTCAATAACATGAGCCCCACCCTTTTCGTCGGATTCATTGTTGTCATCAGCCAGCTGAGTAGCACCCAAATATAAATCTACCGCCCCAAAACCCGCATAGGTCGGTACCCCATTCAGCCAGCAGCTGCGAATCTTAATTGGTGGATCAGTGTGGCCAAGATTAATGATCGCTCCCGAGGATTCCATTGGCTCAAAGCTGCCAGTAGTCACCACATCAACTTGCTGAGCTGCCGCGTTTAAGCCAATTTCGGCCACTTTAGCCTTAAATTCTGTTACTGAACAAACTACGGCTTTTTTAGAAAGGATTCGATCATTAATTTCAGCAATAGTCCGCATCAGTTATCTCCATCAGTAGAGTCCATTTTAATCATGACTAATTCAGATTCAGTCTCCAGCTCCCAGGGATCTAGAGCCGCCAACTTTTCTGTTAAGTCCTGATTACGAGGGCGGTGTTGCCAGTGGTTGAGGACATCTTCAATAACCACCGCATTAAACCAAACTTTGAAGACCACACTTAACGGCAAGGCCAATAGTAATCCCAAAAAGCCAAAAGAACTGGCAAAAAATACCTGAGCTAACAAAGTGAGTGCCGGCAGTAGTGATACCTGCTGCGCCATGATATAAGGGGTGAGCAAACTACTCTCGATTTGCTGAATAAAAAAGTACAGTACTAGCACGAGTAAAGGCTTCCAGGGGTCATCCAACAAAGCCAAACCCATCGGTAAGATCACACTAAGCGTCGGACCCAAATTGGGAATAAAGTTGAGCAGGCCAGCTAGCACTCCTTGAGCTAGTGGGTAGGGGATATTTAATGCCCAGAGACCCACCGTGCTCATCAGCGCCACCGCCAACATACTGATGGCAGCGCCGACTACCCATTTACCTAGTGAAATTTCACATTCATTCAAAATTCCTTCGACGCGGCGGCGATAGAATTGGGGGAAAAGCAATACAAACACTTTGCGATAAGACTCAGGCTGTACCAGTAGCATAATAGTCAATACCAGCAGCAGCAACAGATTCAAAATCACAGTTAGCGAACTAGAAAAAACAGCAAAAGATCCGCCCAGCAGAAACTTGCCGATCGGTTGGGCTTGTTCTTGAATGGCGGCGGCATCAGGAATTGCGGCCATCATCTGTTCTGGTAAATAGCGACCCAACTGGTTACGCCAGTCTGCTGACAATGCAAATAAACGAGGCAATTTATCGGCAGCAATTTCTTTAAATTGGGTGGCTAAAGGCGGCACAATTAGCCAAGAAAAAGCGATCACTGCTAGCAAAAAGATTATTAAAGCAATAAGAGTAGATAGCCCTTTTTTGAGATTAAGACGATGGCGGAGCATTCGCGCCAGTTGATTGAGCGATGTTGCCAACAAAATAGCGGCAAAGGCCATCAGCAACAGTTGGCGAATTTGCCAAACCACATACAAACTAATCGCTAAAACGATTAAACCCAACCATTGACCAAACTTCACGGCTGACTCCTTGATACACCAGCTTGCACCTGTCGCCACCCCAGAAAGAGCGCAATCAACAAGACTGGTAGAAAGACCCCAATTGTAGCAGTTGTGGTATTGGCCGGAATATTCAGCTGGGGGGCACCGAACTTAATAGTGATCGAGATAACTGTCGATAAAATGATTACTCGCAAGAGCGTACTTACTAATGGAGACATAAAGTTAATAATTAATTTGGGCGGACTATGCTGATATTTTCAGTTCGCCAAAAAGTCTAACACTAGCTGATTAAACCGGTGGGGAAATTCTAAAAAAGGATGATGGCCGCAATCTGGCCAAATAGCTAGTTGATGGTTCGGAATTTGCTGGGCACGTTGGGCGTGAGCAACTGGCAACACGCGATCGAGTGCGCCCCAAATGACCAAAGTCGGCGGTTGTAAACTGGGCAACTGGGCAATGGCGGCTGCGTAAACGGGCGGCTGTACGCCCCAGAGATTGAGATTAGCCCGTGCCAGTGCTGCCATAGCGCGTTGGCGGTGGGGTAGCGCAAAAACTGCATACCGCCGTTCGATCCAGTCCGGCGGCAAGTTCTCAGGATGGGCAAAATTCCATTTCAGCATGGCCGGGATCATTGCTCGACTGGGCCGCAGCCAATTAAGTAAACCGGGTACGGTTAAAAGACGCAAACCAAGATTAATCTCCCGCCCCCATCCCAGCGGTGCCGAGAGTACCAACCTGTCGATCTGAGCTGGAAACAAATGAGCAAAACACAACGCCGCCCCACCGCCCATCGAGTTGCCCACGAGGCTGACTCGTTCTAGCTGGCAAATTGCCATGAAATCCTGAATAAACTGCGCTTGAGCGGCTAGCGAATAATCCAGATGGTCAGGAATGCTGGAGCGACCACAGCCAAACATATCAAAGGCATACACCCGATGATACTGGGCTAATGGTGCTAAGTTATATAGCCAAAACTCGATCGAACCATTGCCACCATGCAACAAAATGATCGGGCTACCTTGCTCACCCATTTGCCAATAGCGGGTGCGGACTCCGGCCACGTTAATGTATCGATCGATTGGCTCGGTCATGTTTTGGAACTAGCGACGAATCCGTAAATTAGTACCGTGAGTATCGGTACCACAGGTACTAAACAAGCCGTAGCGCCGAGCTAACTCTTGCACTCGTTCCGTTTCACCGGGAGTCGGTGCCCAGGGATCGGTATTTTTGTAAGCATAAAAAGTTTCTAGCCCGTCAATACCCAGGTCAGCCACCACCTTGACTAGCTCTTCAGCCGATCGACGATAGCGCGAAGGGTGTGCCAGCACTGCCAGACCACCAGCCGCCTGGATCGCCGTAATTACCTTCTCGGCCATGGTCAAGTCTCGCTCGGCTTCACGACCTCGTAGATAGGGAGCCAACTGGGGATGTTCAGGATCAAAACCATAGCCCAAAATATGAACATCAACATTGCCAATGTAAGACGTAATCTCGGTACCAATCCACAGTCGTGGCCGTATAGCGGCATCATATTGTGCTAGCAAAGGAACGGCTAACAAATAGCCCTGCACACTGTGATGATCGGTGATCGCCATATCGGTAAGACCAATGTCCACCGCTTGTTTAATCAATTCTGCTGGCTCCAAACGGCCATCAGAACAAATAGTGTGCATATGAAAGTTATAGTGGTGGGGACAGCTCTGACCATCCACCTGTTGAAAAACATTGCGTAAAGCTTCTAAGTCTGGAGTTGGACAGAGGGAGTTGACACTCTGGTTTGGTTGCCCCGTCATGTTAGTAAAGCCTAGTGATGAAGAAATATGAACTAGACTTCCTCTAGCTTAGCGCAACCATCCCCCAATCTCTAACCCCAAATCACTTACTAAATATCACTAAAGGATTGGATTAAGATTAAGTATGACAACCAATCCAGATAGATCGACATTTGTGAAGATTGGCTTTATTTAGCACCTGTAGTATTTTTAACTCTTTCGAGTAGTATTTCATTGAAACCATGGCTCTTAGATGTATAGACAGAGATCATTGAATATCTTTTGAGGGGCGGTAACTTTGGAAAACAATACAAACTTTTGTAAAAGCTTAAGGAAGTTTTAAGATTTCTCACAGAATTGGTTAGTCCGTTCCAAAAACCCTTATCTTGAAATGTGTTCAACATAAATATTCGTTCTGCTTCGAACTCCAAGCACACACTGACCAGAACCACCACAGTCAATTCAGGTGTCACCCCATGAAGATTTTTTCCGCCTTTACGCGCTCCCTACTATTGGCAGCTCTTGCTAGTTTCTTAGCACCGATCGTACTGTTTGGGACTGTCTGGCTAGGTATGCAACTATGGGCTTACTTGCCAGGGGTGGGTGGTCTGGGCTTAGCCGGGAATCATCATATCACTGGTTTCTTGACAGTTTTTGGTAGTGGCTCACCGCTCGCCGGGATGTTGATCATTGCGATGGTTTGTGCATTAGTAGGTACCCTGTTCGACACCTATGCTTTTTATAATGCCCCAACCCAAAAAAACAATTATCCCAGTGCGATCGATCGCACAATGCATGTTCAACTGAGTGCTAAGACTGAATCAACTCCACTTTGTAGCCATCAGGGTCTTCAATAAAAGCAATAATGGTACTGCCATGCTGCATAGCTCCTGGTTCTCGGATCACTTTGCCACCGCGTGCTTTCATCTCGGCGCAGGTTTGATAGATGTCATCTACGCCGATCGCAATATGTCCATAGGCGTTACCTAATTCGTAGGTATCTTGACTCCAGTTATGGGTCAGCTCAATGACTGTATGGTCAGATTCGGTACCATAGCCAACAAAAGCTAAGGTGAATTTACCGCTAGGGAAATCTTCCCGTCGCAATAACTGCATCCCCAGTACCTGGCAGTAAAAATCGATCGATCGCTCTAGGTTGCCGACGCGCAGCATGGTGTGTAGTAATCGCATAGCTTTACCGGGAATGATCAAAACTATCCGAGATTGTAGAACATTTTCAATCATTGCTCCCAACGCCATCAAAGAGTTGAACCGGTAAAGTTATCAAAGTCTGCCAGAATGGGAATAATTAGCTAATATTCCTGGGTCAGCCCCACCAGTAATGAATTTATCAACATTTCAAGCAATTGAGCTGAGTATTTTGGCAGTTACGACCTGCTACCATTCGATCGCTAGCTACTTAGAAATCAGTCAATTTCCGGCTCCTGGTACTATCACCACCACTGGCAGCCAAAAATTGCATTGGTATCAGCAAGGAAGCGGCGCTATCACAATTGTCTTGGACAGTAGTTTAGGTGGCGTGGAAGGTTATTTATTGATCGATAAGCTGACTAAATTAGGGCGAGTCGTGGTGTTCGATCGACCGGGCTATGGCTGGAGTCCGAGTAATTGGCGATCGCGCACCAGCAAACAAATTAGTACAGAGCTGCAATCCTTATTACAAACAGCACAGATTCAGCCACCCTATATTTTGGTGGGTGACTCTTTTGGTAGCTACAACATGCGATTGTTCACCCATAGTTATTCGGAGCAGGTAGCTGGGTTGGTAATGACTGACGGTTTGCATGAAGAACAAATGCTATCTTTGCCGCTACGATTAGTGCTACTGAAATTGTTCTTCTCGATTTCTTTTGGTTTTGTTGCGGTGGGAGCGATGTTGGGTGTTGTGAGAGCCGCAGGCACGTTGGGGCTATTTGAACTAATCAAGCCGGAGCTAAAGCGTTGTGATCCGGTGAGGCTCAGGCAGGTAAAAAGATCTTTTTATCGAGCTAGTCACTGGTTGACTATGGCTAGAGAAATGATCGGGTTGGATGCTAGTGGCAGACAGTTGCGGGTGGCTAATGAGTTGGGCGATTTGCCAGTGGTCAATATTAAGGCCGGGACGTTTCTGAAGTTACCTGGATCGCCCAGACTATGGAATTGGTTGATTGGTGAGGCCGATCGAATTAGGGATGGCATTCATATCGCCTTGGCGAAAGTGGCAGATGATTCACAGCGGTTTTCAGCGGTGGAGAGTAGTCATTTTGTTTGGGTCGATCAGCCGGAGGTAATGGTAGCAGCAGTAGAGCAGGTGATTGATCGAATTAACCAGTTACCAGATGTGGGTGGAGAATTTTCTAAAAGTCAGATTTAAGACTGCCCAGACATCAGGCTTGGAAACTTTCCGACTACAATATCTCCCAAGCTGCGCGTCAATCATGTAAACACCTCAATTTTAGAGCCTTCCACCGTTTTCATGACCTCAATGCGCGTATGAAAAGCCTCCTTAAACTGCGGCATGTGAGTCACCGCCAAAATACATTTAAAATCATTAGCGATCGCATTAATCGCCGCAATCAATCGATCGCATCCTTCTTGATCCTGAGTCCCAAAACCCTCATCCACAATCAGCATTTGTAGTGGTGTCCCTGCCCGCTGGGAAAGCAGCTTGGCTAAAGCCAACCGAATCGAAAAATTAATCCGAAAAGCTTCTCCCCCTGAGTAATTTTCATAAGGGCGTGTCCCATTCACATCCCCAATCACAATGTCTAGCGTGTCGATTAACTTAGCATTTTTTACCGATGCTTTCTTTGATCGACTAGCCTTTTTAGTAGATTTTTGGGTGATGAACTGAATATGAAACTGATTATTGCTGAGACGACGCAGAATTTGGTTAGCTTCAGATTCTAGCTGTGGCAAAATATTTTCGATAATTAGAGCCTGAATGCCATTCTTGCCAAAGGCTTTAGTTAATTCATCATAGATTAACTGCTGCTGGCGACAGGCTTGAATTTCTGCTTCTTGCTCTTGCAAAGATAGCCGCAGCTTTTCTAGCTGAGCGAGCTGTTCGGTGAGTTGACCCAAAATCGCAAACTGTTGATCGAGCTGCTGACGGCGATCGATCATTTGCTGCTCTAGCTCGGCAACTTTGTCGCTCTGCTCCGGCAAATTAGCTAGTAGTTGAGCTGTCTTAGCGCATTCTGCTCCGGCCTGTTGCTGACTGGCCAATTTCTGTTGGTACTGCTGTTGCAACTGCTTAATCCGCTCTAATATCTGGGGTTGAGAAATCTGAGCTTGTTGCCAAGCTTGATATTGAGCCTGAATACCTGGCGACTGGCGCAATTGCATTTGGGCTTGCTGATGCTGCTGGGCATCATAACCCAATGCCAGCATTTCAGTTTGTACAGCTTGGAGTTCTTGTTGTAGTGGAGAATCCCGATCGAGAGCTTGCCACTGCTGCTGACATTCCTCAATTTTTGTTTGGAGTTGCTCTTGCTGTTGGGTGAGCTGCTGTTGCTTACAGCTCGCCTCGGCCATTTGAACTATTTTGAACTCTGCCCACCGATATCGATCGACATCACTTCTGGCCGCAGCATGGTTCTTTTCGTCGTAGCCTAGTTCTTGGAGGTACTCGGCTAATTCTTGCAGTTCCGCCCAAAAATCTTGGGCATAGCGGCGCTGTTCGATCGATAACAATAGATCCTGTTGCTCTTGCTGAAGCAGCTCTAAGCTTACAGCTTGGGTCGCCAACGTAGCTAAAGCAGCTACCACCTGGCCTTTAGTTTCCAATAGTTGCTGATCGCCAGCCAACTGTGCCGCAATTTCTTTGTATTCTTTTACGAAGCCTTCGCGTTCACGGGTAGCAACTAGTTCATTTTCAGTTAGTAACGTCAGTTGTTGGGTAATAGACTCTCGATCAGCATGGTTGCTAGCTAGAAAATGCTCCCAATGTTCGCCACTGAGGGGATGGTTACAGAGGGGGCAGCTAGCATCTTCGGTATCTGTGAGGGTAATGAGCTTATGGTGCAGTTGCTGGAGCTGACGCTCATAGCCCTGGCGCTCGGCTTGCAGGCGATCGATCGTACTGCGCCGGTCTTGACCCTCTTCCCGCACCCGATCGAGATCAACTCGCTGCTGCTCTAAGACCGTAATTTGTTGTTCGATCAACTGGAGCTGTTTGGTTAGTTCTGGCTGTTGCGCCAGCTGTTTTTGCAGTTGATTAATCTGTTGGGTTTGCTGCTCAGACTTAGCCTGCTGCTGCGCTGTGAGCCGGTCTACATGATTTTGGATCTCTCGCTGGCGCTGGTACAGCGGCGCAACCTGTTGATATAATTCGTCCAATCGGTGCAACTGTTGTTGGTGCTGCTGCAATAGACCAAAAGCTCGATCAGTATCAGTCGCCGTCGCCAAAATTGCAGCTTGCTCTTGGACTTGCTGTTGGAGAGCAGACTGATTAGTAGTCATTTGACTGAGTTGAATCTGAAATTGTTGGCTCCGCTGCTGGATTTGGGCAGTAGTCTGCTGGGATTGAGTTTGGAGCTGCTGGTAGCGATAGTATTTTTGCTCCCAGTCAGTCACCGCTATTTCTAAAGCTTGATACTGTTGGTAAGCCAGTTCGATCGATACGCCCTGCGCCAATAAACTAGCCAAATTTTGCCCTTCTAGCTGGGTTTTCGCTAAATCTTGCTGAATTTGCAACAGGTCATTTTGTAATTCCTGTTGGCGTTGCTGTGACCATTGCAACTGCTGGTGATAGGTTTCGCGCTGCTTGGCCGTGGTTTTCAGGGTATCTAAAACAGTTTGCTCGGTAGCTTGAATAGCTTGCAGACCATCAATTTCAAATTGCGTGGCCTGACAATGAGTGCTGACATATGGAATTTGGTCGAGCCGCTCTAAATCTTTGGCACATTGTTGTTTGATCGCACTAATTTGAGCTTTATGTTGGCTGGCAATTTTTCTGGACTGTTCAGAGAGATCTTCATACTGATCCAGCTTGAGCAAGTCGGCCAGAATCTGCTTCCGCTCGCCCGCCTTTTTCAGCATAAATTCATCAGCTTTACCCTGACGCAGATAGGCGGAGTTGATAAAAGTATCGTAGTCAATCTTTAGGTATTCATCAATCAGGGCTTGGGTAGCTTTGACTCCTTTCTGAGTGAGGGACTTAAAGGTTTGGTCGGTCATTACTTGCAGCTCCAAAGAGCCACTGCCCCCTCGTTGGCGACTGCGAATAATCCGATAAATCACCCCATGCAGCTGGAACGTAAAGTCCACCCGCATATCTGCTGCCCCGTTGGCGATCGCATCATCTTCGCTAGCCGCCCGACTCTGCCCCCAAATTGACCAAGTAATGGCTTCTAGTAAAGAGGATTTCCCGGCTCCATTAGCACCACAAATACAGGCGGTGTGTAGTCCAGAGAAGTCTAAGCTGGCTTCCCGATAGCTGAGAAAGTTTTTGAGGGAAAGCTGCAATGGAATCATGAAACAAAAATACTAATGTACTTATTGCAAATCATAAAACAATCTCGACCCAAATGTTGCAGTGGTTTGAGGCCAACATTTGATGGGTTGAGGGATAGCATGGTTTAGAAATCATGCCAGATTAATAGTATGGTGCCTTCGGCCAAGATGTTAAGATCGACCTAGACGATTATTTATCACTCCCTTTTTCATGATTACTCCAGTCGAAGTTGAAGCAATGATCAAGAATGGCATTGCGGATGCCGAAGTTAAAGTCACCGACCTGACCGGTGGTGGCGATCACTATCAAGCCGTAGTAGTTTCGGAGCAGTTTGCCGGTAAAACTCTGGTACAACAGCATCAGATGGTATATCGATCGGTGAACGCCGCGATGGCCAGTGAAGACATTCATGCTCTAGCACTGAAAACTTTTACGCCAGCTGCCTGGCAAGCCGAGCAGCCCTGACTTTCTAATTTATTGCAGCCCACACCTTAAAGTTAAATAAAGCTAAATATTATGAATACAGCAACTCAACAACAAATCGGCGACATGATCAAGCAAAACAAGATCATGGTCTTCATGAAAGGTGATCGGTTACAACCCCAATGCGGATTTTCTAACAATGTCGTTCAAATTTTGAATATTTTAGGCGTACCCTATGAAACCTTTGATATTCTCTCTAATGATGAAGTTCGTCAGGGTATCAAGGAATATTCCAGCTGGCCAACCATCCCCCAGGTCTATATCAATGGTGAGTTTATTGGTGGCTCCGATGTGATGGCGGAACTATACCAAAAAGGTGAGATTCAGCAAATTGTAGAAGTAGCCTTAGCCTCTTAATCTGGTTTTGAGCCTGTTCTGATGATTGGGGATAATCCTAAATCCCCAATTTTTCTCTAATCACTTCGCCCTTTTCTCGAAAACCAGCCAGTACAGCAGTGCCATCTTTCACAAACAGTGGTCGCTTTAGTAACATGGCATCTTGGGCAAAAGCGTCTATCCACTGCTCATCACTCCAATCTTGCTTCTCTTCGCCGATCGATCGATAGGACTGGCCGGAAGTATTGCGTAAAGGTTTGTTACCCAAAGACGCTACCCAATCAGCAATTTGCGATCGACTGGGTTGCCGGTCTTTAGTATTCACGAATTCATATGCGATGTCGCTAAAGTCCAACCACTGCAAAGCCTTCTTGCAAGTGCCGCAGTTAGGAATACCGTAAATTTGTAAAGAAATCAAAAAAACTCTGAAAACTTAGTAATAACCGACTTCTGGCTGTAGTAGAGGGGTCTCGAAGTTGGAAGGATCGTAGATATAACGAGTGGCGTCCTCCTCCAGACGATTCACTTGGTAAGCTTCCATGGTATTGGTTGCCCGTAGTCCGGCCAGATAGCCATCTAGGTACATCCGCAAATCATCAAAACGGTAACCCCGATTCCACATTTCGACTACCGCGTCAGTAATTTTTTGATAATGACGAATTGTTTCGGTTTGTTGCAGCATATCCTCAAATTCCTCCAAATCATTACCAGAATATATCAGATTTAACAAACTGTCTTGACGGATATCCGCATGTTTTGGCGAATTTATTTGCAAAAAGTTATATTAATTTAGATCTAAACTAGCAATGTAGCTAACGTTATACTGGCACTATAACACTTGAGATTGCTAGTTCACCTCCATTCTGGCGATCATTTTTGCAATAGACTCGGTATCAATCCCCTGCCGGTAGTAAGGATAGAAATAGAATGATAGATAACCTGTCTTTCACTGCTATCTATCATTCAGTGATATATCCATGTCCGTAATTGCAGTGGTAATTGGCAATCCCAACCTTCGATCGATCTTAACTACCCAACTTCAACAACAAGGGCATCAAGTGCGGCAGACAGCCAGCATGGTGATGGCTCAGCAGGAGATCACCCGCCTGCTTCCGGATATGGTGATTGTCGATTACGATTTAGCCGATGGCAGTGGGACAGAACTCTGCCAGTGGTTACGCATTCACAGTAACACCCTGATTTTGATGTTATCGACTCGGCTGACTGAGACTGAAATTGTTACCAGCTTAGAGTTTGCCGATGATTACCTGAAAAAACCTTTTGGGATGAAAGAATTTTTAGCCCGGGTAGCGACATTGCTGCGGCGCTCTCGTACCAATGTATTGCCTTCTGAGATTGTACATGGCGATCTGCATGTAGATTTGGTACGGCGACGGTTTTACTGCCAGCAGAAAGCGATCGATCTCACCCCCCAAGAATTTAGTTTGTTATACGTGCTACTGCAATCGCATGGTCAACCAGTCAGTCGGATGGAATTGCTACACCGAGCTTGGGATGAAAACATGGGCAGTAGCCGTACTGTCGATACCCACATTTTATCTTTGCGTAAAAAATTGCCCCAGCCGGATTCGATCGTTACGATCCGGCAATTTGGTTATCAGCTGAATATTCCCCAATTGGCGATCGACCCACCGAGCCACTAGAATGTGGAGTGAAGTAGTTTTGTCAGTCCATGTCAGCAACAGTTAGTTTAATCCGTGCCGAGACCTACGCCGAGCAAGCCCTCCGGCAGTCGATCATTGATGTCTTAGCGCCGTTGGGCGGGATGGCAGCTTTTGTTAAACCAGGGCAACGGGTTTTGCTGAAGCCAAATCTGTTAACCGGAGCAAGACCAACTAAAGAATGCGTCACCAGACCAGAATTGGTCAAATGCGTAGCTCAACTGGTACAAGAAGCTGGTGGCCAACCTTTCTTTGGCGATAGTCCAGCTTTTGGAAGTGCTCTGGGCGTGGCCAAAAACAATGGTTATCTGCCCATGATGGCAGAAATTGGTCTACCAGTGGTGGAGTTTCACGGTCAGCGTTACAGCACGACTAGCGACAGTTTTGATAATTTACTGCTGAGCAAAGAGGCCATGAACGCTGATGTTGTAATTAACCTACCCAAGGTCAAGTCGCACATGCAGTTAACCATGACCTTAGGGGTCAAGAACTTGTTTGGTTGTGTACCAGGAAAAATGAAAGCCTGGTGGCATATGAGCGCTGGCAAAGATGCTGACACTTTTGGTGAAATGTTGGTAGAAACTGCTCGGGCGATCGATCCCGACCTGACAATCATTGATGGCATTATTGGCCATGAAGGCAACGGTCCTAGCAGTGGCGAACCCCGAAACCTGGGTGTACTGGGAGCATCAGCCAACGTATTTGCCTTAGACATAGCCATGTTAGAAGTGCTAAATGTGGATTGGCAGTTAGTCCCAACAGCCGCCGCTGCGCAACGATTGGGTTATGCACCCACCGAAATCGAATTCTTGTTGTGCCGACCAGTGGATCTACAGATGAGCGATTGGAAACTACCAGCAGCATTGATGCCGATCGACTTCGCCCTGCCCCGCGTGATTAAGTCTACGTTCCGGCATTTGTACATTCGGTTTATTCGCGAGCCGATGAATGCTTACCAAAAAACCAACTAACCACCCAAAAAATAATGCAAGGCGTTTGGCTAACTAACACCGGTAGTAAACTACTCCATTCTCGTCAAAATCTAGAAGCTGGCCTGCGCCAGCTCCAACAACTAGGCTTTGACACCATCTATCCGGTGGTCTGGCAACGAGGTTACACCCTTTACCCCAGTTCGATCGCTGAAAAATATACTGGTCACCTCACTATCCCCCAGCCAGAATATAGCAGTCGGGATTACCTCGCTGAACTGCTAGAAATCTCTCATGAACTGGGTTTGCGGGTCATTGTTTGGTGGGAATACGGTCTCATGTTGCCCCCCAACTGTGAATTAGTCCAGCGCTATCCTAGTTGCTTGACTCTGACTAATACTGGCGATCGGTTGCGCCGTAAAACAGCATCAGGCCAGCTCGACCAATCGGTGTGGCTCAATCCTAGTGACCCGCAAGTAGTTGACATGATGGGAGAATTAATCATCGATTTGGTCTCGCGCTATCCGATCGATGGTATTCAGTTCGATGATCACTGGGGTTGGCCAATCGAGTTGGGCTTTGAGCCAAGCACTCAAGCAGCCTATCGGCAATCAGCAACAGGAATTTGGCCATTTGGTCAGCAACAATCTTGGGCAGATTGGGCAGGTGACAAGTTAACAAATTCTTTTCAACAAATCGTCGGCCAGATTAAAGCGACCAAACCTGATTGTCTAGTATCAGTGAGTCCCAATCCGTTAAAGTTCTCGATCGACAACTACCGAATGAATTGGCAGCGCTGGCATGAGTTGGGTCTAATCGATGAGTTGGTGCTACAGGTATATCGCTACAATTTGCCAGCCTTCCAAGCCGAATTAAAGAAACCAGAATTACAGCCCCTGAAACAGCAGCTGGCGATCGGGATTCTGACTGGCTTAAAGGGTAAAAAACAGCCACCCGAGCTAGTAAAACAACAAATTGCCGCCGTTCAATCAGCTGGTTTTAAAGGTTCGGTCTATTTCTTTTACGAAACAGTTTTGGAATCTAGCGAAATTTTTCAGTAACTACAAAAAGCGGGCTGTCCAGCAGCCCACTTTTTACAATCAACTTTTCAAACTACCGAATATATTCTTTGAGAATACTATTGCGGTTTGGATGGCGCAGTTTGCGCAGTGCCTTAGCTTCAATTTGTCGAATGCGTTCCCGCGTAACATTGAAGATCTGACCGATCTCTTCTAAAGTTTTCATCCGGCCATCGTCTAGACCGTAGCGCAATCTTAAAACATCTCTTTCCCGAGGGCTAAGGGTGTCTAAAACGCTTTCTAGATCTTCACGCAGCAAGTTCTTAGAAACTTGATCTTCCGGCATTTCGCCATCAGCTTCAATGAAGTCACCCAGACGAGAATCTTCTTCTTTACCGATTGGAGTTTCTAGGGAAATTGGCAACTGCGCCGACTTGGCAATAAAGCGCAGCTTCTCGATGGTCATTTCCATCTTGGTGGCGATTTCTTCTTCAGTCGGCTTCCGACCCATGCCCTGTGATAGCAATTTCGTGGTTTTCTTAATCCGCGAAATAGTTTCGTACAAGTGAACCGGTAACCGAATAGTGCGTGACTGATCGGCGATCGCTCTGGTAATGGCCTGCCGAATCCACCAAGTAGCATAAGTCGAAAACTTATAGCCCTTTTCGTGATCGAACTTTTCGGCGGCACGAATTAGCCCCAAACTGCCTTCTTGGATCAGATCCTGAAAAGACAAGCCCCGGTTCATGTATTTTTTAGCGATCGACACCACCAGTCGTAAGTTGGACTGCACCATCTTGTCCTTGGCTCGGCGACCCAAATATAGTCGGTGTCGAAACTGCTGTGGACTCATATCCACTGCTTTTGCCCATTCGTTATCTTGCGGTTCCCGTTCTATTTCAGTGGCCAGCGCTTCGCGGACGCGCTCTAGCTCTAGCAGGTCAGCAATCTTTCTAGCTAGTTCAATTTCTTCATCGGCTCTTAACAGCCGGATACGACCGATTTCTTGGAGGTATAGCCGAATCGAATCCTCGGTATACTGCTTTTTCTTGGTAGTGACCCGGCGGCGAGCAGCGGCTTTACCTTTACCAGGTTTTTCCTCTTCCTCCTCAGCCTCGGCGCTGGGTTCGGCCTCATCTGGATTTTGATCGTCATCGGTAAGCAATTCTACTTCGCTATCTGGTTGAATCAGGGTTGCGAATACGTCTTTAGCTTGGGTCATGCCGTATTCCTCTTGCTCCTTACAAATCAATAATAAATTAAAACATTGGGTCGCTTTTGCCGAAGATTCAGTCAACCATTTCTCATAGGACAGAAAAACTCGTCAAAAAAATATTTGACAGTAAATATTTGAGCGTTCTGCTGAATTCTACAACCGAAGTAAGCCACTAAGTTGTCCGCTCATAGCTCGGACTGCTGGAAGGTTGGCTATTACTGATAGGGTTGGGATTTAAGGTCGAACGGAGTCAGTGGATTGAGTAAATTTTCGGCACAGAAGATCGCTAACTATTAGTTAGTTACTGAATATAAAATCAGTACAGAACATAGGTCTAAATACTATCTAAATAAACTAGATAGAAGACCAGGTCAAGCCGACGATTGCTTCCAACCAATATAGTGTAGCCGTTAAGTTTTGGTTTGCCCAGTAATTTGCGCTCTTTATGCTGATAATTTTTCACTGTTTGAATTTGTTACTGATAGGAATACCCATTTCAGACCAAGCTGTTTGCCGAGCAAGATCGTAAATGGTCTGCCAAGGTAATTGAGTTTGCGCGGCGATCGCCGCGCAATCGGCGAACTCTGGTTGAATATTCCAAATGTCTGGGACATCCGGTAAATTGCTGGTAGCCACCTTAACTCGGACTTGTCCATAAGGAGTCACCACCCTGTGTATCTGTCGAGGTAGGATTGATCGCTGCTGAGTGGAACGGCGAATACCGATGGTCGTGGTTTCCTGAAAAATAATTTTTTCACAGTTGGCTACTTGGCTGGGCTGACAAATAACTGTAATCAAAATGCCGGGGCGGGATTTTTTCATGCCTACCGGCTGGGTGAACACATCCAAAGCTCCCGCCGCTAACAGCCGATCGAACAAATAGCCCACCACTTGGGGATTCATATCATCAATCTGAGTTTCAAGGACACTAATTGTCTCTAACCTTGTGGCTGATCCAGTGTTGGTCTCAGTCTCAGTACTTTGGCTTTCCCCAATCCACAACCGCAGAATATTAGGGAGCGGTAGCTGAAGAGTACCTGCCCCCAAACCAATTTTGCTAATTGTCATGGCCGGAGCTGCCCCAAAGCTCTCCGCTAGGGTCACGGCTAAAGCCGCACCAGTGGGAGTCACTAGCTCTCGATCGATTCCATTGCTATAGACTGGCACCTGCCGGGACTGCCAGAGCTGGAGCACCGCTGGTACCGGGACGGGCATCATCCCGTGGGCAGCTTTCACGGTGCCGCCGCCCGTGGGCAGAGCCGAACAATAGACCTGCTCAATTTCCAAGTAGTCTAAACCCAAACAGGTACCGACAATATCGACAATGGCATCGACGGCTCCCACTTCATGAAAATGCACCAGATTCGGATCAATCCCATGCACAATGCCTTCGGCGATCGCCAGCTGCCGAAATACGGCCAAGCTCCAAGCCGCAGCACGTTCTGGCAAATTAGCCTGCTCAATTAACGCTGTGATCTGGGGCAAGTTGCGTTGGGGGCTGTGATAATGCTGTTCTTTATCCACTATCGAATGGTGATGGCCGTGGTGGTGCTCAGCTGATTCATGACCATGCTCTTGATGGCTGTGCTCATGGCTATGATCAGGAGCGGCCAAAAGTTTTACATCTATATGAGTAGCAGCTTGACCATGATGTTTCACCGTGGTGCGGTGCAGCTCATATTCGGTGGCAATCCCTAATAGATTTAGTCGATCGAGCAGATAGGCCACTGGCACCCCAGCATCAATTAAAGCAGCTAGGCACATATCGCCAGCAATCCCGGTAGGACATTCTAAATAAGCAATTTTGGTCATTGGTAGATGTAGATTTTGATAAAGAATGAGGTCGAAATAGGAATAAGCCAGCGATAATAAAGGACTTATAATTGTAACTGGTGAAATCTGGGCGATGGCTAAGCATTACGAAATTCATCCCCAAAACCCCCAAGCGCGCAGCCTGGAAGAAATCGCCGCCCAGCTGCGCGGGGGCGCGGTGATGCTCTATCCTACCGATACTTCCTATGCTATTGGCTGTGATTTGCAATCGAAAAGCGCGATCGATCAAGTCCGCAAAATCAAAAACCTGGCTAACGATAAACCTTTAACTTTTTTGTGTCCTTCCTTATCGAACATTTCTGCTTATGCATTAGTAGACGATGGTGCCTATCGTTTGCTCAAGCATTTTATCCCAGGCCCCTACACCTTTATTTTGCCAGCCACTAAGCTGGTTCCCAAAATTGTCCAAGATCCCAAACGAAAAACGACTGGCCTGCGGGTGCCCAATCACCGCTTTTGCCAAGACTTATTAGCTATTTTGGGCAATCCACTCATTTCTACCTCGGCGCATATTCACGATGAAGACGGTGATGATGATACCTACGTAGATCTAGATAAAGCCAAGCTGTTCGACTATTTTGACAAACTGGTAGACATATCGATCGATGATGGTTCCATCGCTACCAATCAAATTTCCACCGTAGTGGATATGACCAGTGATCCACCAACTGTCGTTAGGCAGGGCATGGGTTGGACAGAAGTTGATGATTGGATCTCCTAAATCAAGCTATTTGTCAACTAATATTATGGAGAGATTGTGCCAGTTGTGAAACTGTCTATTGTTCTTCACTAAATTTCAATAGCACTTGTAGTTGAATCCTCATGCTTAAAAGCCTTACTCTGTCAGCGTTGTGGTTTTCAGCAAAATGTATGTAATCTTTAAATAAATGGCTGTGATCTTGGACCTGATTCAATACTGACACATTTTAGCTAGTCCCTTTCATACACCTGGGTAAATTTAGTGGACAGGGAAGACTATCTCTGCTCATCAACAATTTATCAGAGATATGCAGGTGCAATGTGACAGTTCAATTAGAAGATTTGCCAGTTAGTGTTAGTAACAAAGCTAAAAAATATTCTGTCAATACCATTGTGATTTCCGAGGATCAGACGCTGCGGGTCGCTTTGCATCAAATCATTACGGAGCAGACTAAGAGCAGTCCTAGTCAGATCACCGCAATCGCCAATCGCATTGCTAACGAAGTCGAAAGAATTTGTCATAAAAGCGATCGCATTCAATCTTCGGGGGTCAGTGATTCTTGGCTGCTGGGTCTGGCTCGTCACCGCCTATCCAAATGTTTGTATTACTACCACTTAGGCTCCCGCCAAGGTCGGATCGAACTGCACAGTCATCTAAGCGCGATCGTTTACCGTTATATTTCTTTGCCCCATTCTCAGCTCGGTTTTCAGGGACGACATTCCCTCATTGAAGACTTTTTACAAGATTTTTATGCCGAAGCTCTGAAAGCTTTTCGCCGGGAGAATGAACTACCAGCTGACTATACACCGCGCAGTATGTTGCAATTGGCAGAATACATGGTGTTTACGGAGTGTTATGGCAAGCGGCGCATTCAGTTGCACTATGGGAAAAGCCAGCAATTAATTATTTTGCGCGCCCAAACTTTTAGTAAGCGTCAGCCCGCCGATACGACAGTAGACATTGAAAAAGCATTTGACACAGCTAAAGAAGATGATGGCGAAGGTGGGAATAGTCGTTTGATCCAACAGCTCCGCTCCAAAATGGTTTCAGATAATGATGATCCGAACGATCAGGTATTGCGCGATCGGGTGATTCATCAATTGATCGATTACCTTCAGGGACAAGAGCAATGTGTGGATTATTTACTCCTCAAGCTCGAAGACCTCTCCGCCCCAGAAATTGAAGCAGTCTTGAACATTGACACTCGACAACGGGACTATCTCCAACAGCGATTTAAATATCATGTAGAAAAGTTTGCCCGCGTTGCTAATTGGGAACTAGTCTTACAATGGCTAGGAGCAGAAGTGGAGCAGAAACTGGGACTCACCACTGTCCAATGGGATGAATTGTTGAGTAATTTAAACCCAGAGCAGCAGCTCATTTTAGAGCTAAAGCAATCAAAAGTAGCTGACTTAGAAATCATGAAGCGGCTAAAACTCACTGAGAAAAAGCTGCAAATGCGCTGGTCAACGATTTTAGAAATGTCTACTAAACTACGCAACCAAAATTAAACGGTAAAAAAGACCCTCATCGGGACTTTTCTACTGTTTGCACTAAAAAATTTAAGATTTTAAGCAAGTTAAGTAGTGTTTCGGTAGTCAATGAACGTACAATACGACTATCCTTAAGTCCGCACCGCGCCAACGGACATCGGAGCACATGCATGAATCCAACATCAAAACTGAATATTACGATGATACTTTTTTGCTGGAGACCTCAGCCGAAAAGTATATCCTGCGTTTGTACGTAGCCTTAGGGAACCCGACCTCTAGTCGGGCTATCTACCAAGTGAAAAAGGTTTGTGCCGAACATTTACCGAACCGCCACGAACTGCGAATTATTGATATTCACAAGTATCCGGAGCTGCTAGAGCAAGATAAGATATTTGCAACGCCTACTTTAGTAAAAGTGCAGCCCGATCCTGTCCGGAAGTTGGTCGGCGACATCCCGGACATTAATGAACTGCTGATTTATTTAAACCTCTAGTCTATTTTTTTAGGCTTGAGGTGCTTTCCACTCCGACTGGGTGAGATCGATCGGGACTGGTGAGACTTGCCAAATATCTTGGCAATATTCTCTAATTGATCGATCGCTAGAGAATTTACCCATACGAGCAGTGTTCAGAATCGACATTTTCACCCAATGATCTTGATCGCGATAGGCATCACTCACCGCATCCTGACAATCAATATAAGACTGGTAATCGGCCAGCAACATATAAGGATCGTGGTTAAGTAAGTTATCGACGATCGGTTGAAATAATTGGGGTTCGTTGGCGGCAAAGGTGCTGTTGGATAACGTGTCGATCGCCAACTTCAGTTCAGTATTGCGCTGGTAATAGGCGCGGGGCTGATAGCCTTGGGCTTTGAGGTCTTTAACTTGGGGTGTGGTCAAACCAAACAAAAAGAAGTTTTCAGCGCCGACTTCTTCGCGGATTTCGACGTTAGCACCATCTAAAGTACCAACAGTGAGCGCGCCATTCATGGCAAATTTCATATTGCCAGTACCGGATGCTTCTAGACCAGCAGTAGAAATCTGCTCCGAGAGGTCGGCGGCCGGATAGACATGTTGGGCAAATTTGACGTTGTAGTTTTTGAGAAAGACCACTTTTAACCTGTCGCGCACATCCGGGTCATTATTAACCACATCCGCGACGGCATTCACCAGCTTGATGATTAATTTAGCCATCCGATAACCAGGAGCCGCTTTGCCACCAAACATAAAAGTACGGGGTACCATATCCATGTCAGGATTGGCTTTTAGCCGGTTATAGAGAGTGATGATGTGCAGCACCTTCAAATGCTGGCGCTTGTACTCGTGGATGCGTTTTGCCAGGATATCGAAGATTGAATTGGGGTTGAGTTCGATCCCATATTCAGCCTGGACATATCCCCCTAACTCGATTTTCATTGATTGCTTAATCAAGCGCCACTCCTGCCGAAAACCAGCGTCTTCTGCAAAGGGTGCCAACTTTTGCAATTCATCTAAATGAGTGATCCAGCTAGAGCCAATACTGCGCGTAATCAGATCGGCCAACTGCGGATTACTGAGCACCATAAAACGTCGGGGTGTAACGCCGTTAGTCTTATTACTAAACTTCTCTGGTGAAAAAGCATAAAAGTCTTTGAGAACCGTTTGTTTCAGCAATTCACTGTGGAGGGCGGCCACCCCATTGATGGCATGACTGCCCACACAAGCTAAGTTCGCCATGCGCACCGTGCGATTGCTACCAGCGTCATCAATCAAAGACAGCCGTTGGAGCAGCTCGGCATCATCCGGGAACTTCAAGCGTACTTGCTCTAAAAAGTGGTGGTTGATCTCATAGATAATTTCTAAATGACGGGGTAGCAAACGACCAAACAATTCAGTAGACCAGCGTTCTAAAGCTTCCGGCATCAAAGTGTGGTTGGTGTAACCCAAAGTCTTTTGAGTAATTTCCCAGGCTAGATCCCACCCTAAGCCCCGTTGGTCTATCAACAGCCGCATTAACTCGGCTACCGAGATCGCCGGGTGCGTGTCGTTGAGCTGCACAGCAAACTTTTCATGGAAGCGTTCGATCGGAATCCCCTGCCGATCCATGATCCGCAACATATCTTGCAAAGAACAGGAGACGAAAAAGAATTGTTGTTGCAGCCGCAGCTCTTTGCCTTTTTCCCAGTCATCATTGGGGTAGAGCACTTTGGTGATATTTTCGGATACTACTTTGGCGTTGACCGAGCCATAGTAGTCACCCATGTTAAAAGCCTGGAAATCGAAGGATTCGGGGGCTTCGGCTTTCCATAACCGCAAAGTGTTAGCCGTGTTGACTTGATAGCCCAAAATAGGGGTGTCATAGGGCACCCCTTTGACTACTAAATTGGGTAGCAATTTTGTCCGAGTGTTTCCCTGGATATCTACATAGGTTTCAGTTCTGCCACCAAAAGGCACAGCTACTGTCCATTCCGGGCGGAGCAGTTCCCACGGGTTACCGAAGCGCAGCCATTTATCGGTAAGTTCAACTTGCCAACCGTCTTTAATGTCCTGATCGAAAATACCAAACTCATAGCGAATACCATATCCCAGAGCCGGAATTTCCAAGCTGGCTAAAGAATCCAAATAGCAAGCTGCTAAACGACCCAAGCCACCATTCCCCAGTCCCGGTTCTTCTTCTTGTTCGAGCAGTGTATTTAAATCTAGTCCTAGTTCTTTCATCACCTCTTGAACTGGCTGAAAAAGACCCAAGTTGATCAGGTTATTGCCCAAGTGGGGACCCAATAAAAATTCCGCAGAAAGATAGCAAACTGTCCGACTCTGCTCTTCGGTATATTTGACAGAGGTGCTATTGAGGCGTTGCAGCATCCGATCGCGAACCGTATAAGCCAATGCCACGTAACAATCGTTGAGTGTCGCCAAAGCAGCAGGCTTTCCCAACACATAGTACATGTTGTCGAGAAAAGCCTGTTTGAGGGTCGCACTCTCAGAGCCGGTTCTATCATCCTCGACCCGCAGAGTTTTGTCGTTCGTTTGCATAAATCTTTAATTCTGGATAAGTGAGGTTTATTGATCTCGGAACAAGTAGTAGCCTGAATTTGGGGAAGGCTCAGCCAATGGTAATACTGTTGCGCATGACTTTTTAGTATTGGTAAATACCATCAATTTAGTCCGGGCGAGTGCACAGACCAAAGCAGCAGCTCCAAACATAGCAGACCTTGGCTAATCCCCCACCAAATCTTCACAAGTTCCTCACATTTCCTGAAAAATATAAATTGTGAGTGATTTAATAATTTTTCCTTATAATATAAATAGGTAATTTTTATGGGAAAGGCATATGCGTGATGTGATGCAGGCAATGTTAGACCAATCTGTACCAAAGGAAAAAGCCTTGGTACTAGAACTGAAAAATGTGGGATTGCATGAAATTCATTTGGTCGGCGGCAAGAATGCTTCCCTCGGTGAAATGATTCAGCAGTTGGCTCCCCAGGGTATTCGGGTGCCCCAAGGTTTTGCTACTACGGCTTATTCTTACCAGTCCTTTATAGAGAATGCTGGTTTGGCCGAGAAATTACAGAAAATATTTGCTAGCCTGGATGTCGAAAATGTACAGGAATTGCAGCGGGTCGGACAACAGGCACGGTCGCTGATGCTCCAAGCCCCCTTCCCACCAGACCTGACCATGGCGATCGAACACGCTTACCAAGAAATGTGCGATCGATACGGCTCCAATACCGATGTGGCTGTTAGATCCAGCGCCACCGCCGAAGATTTACCCGATGCTAGCTTTGCCGGACAACAAGAAACCTATCTGAATGTGCATGGTTTGGCGAATGTTTTAGAGGCTTGCCATAAATGTTTTGCTTCGATCTTTACCGATCGAGCCATTTCTTACCGCCAGTTGAAAGGTTTCGATCACCTAGAGGTGGCGCTGTCGGTGGGAGTCCAAAAAATGGTGCGATCGGACTTAGCTTGCTCGGGGGTGATGTTCTCGATCGATACCGAAAGTGGTTTCAAGGATGTGGCCTTAATTACGGCCGCCTATGGCTTGGGTGAAAACGTCGTTCAGGGTGCTGTGAACCCCGATGAGTACTTTGTCTTTAAGCCCACGCTGAAAACCGGCCACCGACCCATCTTGAAAAAACGCCTGGGCAGCAAAGAAATCAAGATGGTGTACAGCTCCCACAGCTCCGAGCAAACTAAAAATATTCCAGTGCCGATCGAGGAGAGTCAGCAGTTTGCCTTGACTGATGATGAAGTTTTGGAGTTAGGACGGTGGGCCACCCAGATCGAAGAGCATTACTCCCAGGTGCATGGTCGGCATAGCCCGATGGATATGGAATGGGCAAAAGATGGCCGCACTGGCGAGCTGTTTATTGTCCAAGCACGGCCAGAAACTGTGCAGTCTCAGAAAAGTGTCGCGGTGCTCCGCAGCTATCATTTCACCACTGTTCCACCAACTAAACCATTAGTGACTGGTCGGGCAGTAGGTGATCGAATTGGCCAGGGACCGGCCAGAGTCATCTTGGAAGTGAATGATATCAAGCAATTTCAAGCTGGAGAGGTATTGATCACCAATCGGACTGACCCTGATTGGGAACCAATTATGAAACGAGCCAGTGCGATCGTTACTAACCAAGGCGGACGGACTTGTCATGCGGCGATTATTGCCCGAGAACTGGGGATTCCGGCAATTGTCGGTTGTGATGATGCCACTACCAAGATTGTCAGCGGCCAAGCAATTACAGCTAGTTGTGCAGAGGGTGAAGATGGCCACATCTATGCCGGATTATTGCCTTTTCATGTAGAAAAAGTAACTCTAGACAATTTGCTGCCCACCCGTACCCAGATTTTGATGAATGTGGGTAATCCCGAGGAAGCTTTTCGGTTGGCAGCGATTCCCAACGATGGGGTCGGGCTGGCGCGACTAGAGTTTATTATTGCCAACCATATCAAGATTCATCCTTTGGCACTGTTGAATTTTGATCGCCTCACCGATAAAGCTGTTCAATCTCAAATTGCCTTACAGACATTGGGCTATGACGATAAACCACAGTTTTTTGTAGATAAAATTGCCCAAGGAGTCGGTTCGATCGCCGCCGCTTTTTATCCGAAGCCAGTGATTGTACGCTTGTCCGATTTCAAAAGCAATGAATACGCCAACCTATTAGGTGGCCGAGAGTTTGAACCCCACGAAGAAAACCCGATGCTGGGCTGGCGGGGAGCCGCTCGCTACTGTGACGATCGTTATCGAGTGGGCTTTGGCCTAGAGTGCTCGGCACTGAAGCGGGTAAGGGAAGAGATGGGCTTAGACAATGTGATTTTGATGGTACCTTTTTGTCGTACCCCCGAAGAGGGTAAGGCCGTGATCGCCGAGATGGCCAAGCATGGGCTAGTGCAGGGGCAAAATGGTCTCCAAGTCTACGTCATGTGTGAGCTACCCAGTAACGTGCTGATGGCTGCCGAGTTTTGCGAGGTATTTGATGGCTTCTCGATCGGATCCAATGACCTCACCCAGTTAACCTTGGGACTCGATCGAGATTCAGCCTTGGTCGCGCATTTGTTTGATGAACGAAATCTCGCAGTGCAGCGACTGATTGCCATGGCGATTACAACCGCCAAAGCCCATGGGCGCAAGATTGGGATCTGTGGTCAGGCTCCTAGCGACTATCCAGATTTTGCCCAATTCTTGGTAGCGCAAGGAATTGACTCAATCAGCTTAAATCCAGACTCCGTCATCAAAACCCGGCTAGCGATCGCCGCCATAGAACAAAAGTAAATACCATCTTTCCAAAAACATATTGCCTTCTTACTAAGCTTCATGCTATAAATAAAAGCCGTGCAACAAGCACGCGGGTGGCTAGCTCAATGGTAGAGTACTCGGCTTTTAACCGATTTGCTCCGGGTTCGAGCCCCGGGCCACCCATTTTTAAAATTTCGTTGCTACTCCTTCATCTGAATCAGCTAAATGACCTCAGTAAGTTGTCTAAACTTTGGTAAAGTATTCACAGACTAAGAAGTAGACGAAAGTACTCACATCTTTTTTGTATATAAAATTTTAGGAGGATTACCTAATGGCTCTCGTCCCTATGCGTTTATTGTTAGACCATGCTGCTGAACATGGCTATGGCATACCTGCTTACAATGTGAACAACATGGAGCAGATTCAAGCAATTATGCAGGCTGCTAAAGAAACTGATAGCCCAGTCATTCTGCAAGCATCACGCGGTGCTAGAACGTATGCTGGTGAAGCTTTCTTAAAGCATTTAATCCTAGCAGCGGTAGAAACCTACCCCGAGATTCCGATCTGTATGCACCAAGACCATGGCAACAGCCCTGCCACTTGCTACTCAGCAATGAAGCATGGTTTTACCAGCGTCATGATGGACGGTTCTTTAGAAGCTGATGCGAAGACTCCTGCTAGTTTCGAATACAATGTCAATACTACTCGTCAAGTTGTCGATGTTGCTCACGCCATCGGCGTTAGTGTAGAAGGTGAATTAGGCTGCCTAGGATCCTTAGAGACAGGCCAAGGGGAAGCTGAAGACGGTCACGGTTTTGAAGGTGTGTTATCTCATGATCAATTGTTGACCGACCCTGATGAAGCTGTTGAATTTGTAGAAACTACTGGTGTCGATGCTTTGGCCGTAGCTATTGGTACTAGCCACGGTGCGTACAAGTTCACTCGCAAGCCTACTGGTGAAGTACTTGCCATCAGCCGGATTGAAGAAATTCACAACAAACTACCAAACACTCACTTGGTAATGCATGGTTCTTCTTCAGTACCCGAACATTTGATCGCTATTATCAATAAGTATGGTGGTAAAATTCCGGAAACCTACGGCGTACCTTTAGAAGAAATTCAAAAGGGTATCAAGTGCGGTGTGCGGAAAGTGAATATTGATACTGATAATCGCCTTGCGATCACCGCTGCTGTCCGCGAAGCTTTGTTTGCGAAGCCTGAAGAATTTGACCCTCGTCACTTCCTGAAGCCTTCGATCAAGTACATGCAAGCAGTTTGTGCTGAGCGTTACAACGCTTTTTGGTCTGCTGGCAAAGCAAGCAAAATCAAGACTATGTCTTTAGATGACTTTGCTGCTAAATATGCTAAGGGCGAAATCAAAGGACCTAAAACTACTGTTTCTGTGTAGTTTTAACTAATGACTAAAAGAATTCCCGGGCTAGTTCCGGGGGTTCTTTTGGGGTTTTTTCTAGACTAGAAGTTTGCCTGTATCCTGGTTATTAATACAAAAATTTGAAATATTCTCTTACCTGTAATATTATGTCTTTCTTTCGCCCGTTTATTTCTTTTCTGTTAGTCTGTGTGACTGTTCTACTGGTTAGTTGTAGTGATGGCTCTCAGGTTAAGGCTCCTACTTACTCTGATGCCCAGTTGGCTAAAATTCAGCTGGCTAGTAAAGGGGTTGCAACTCTGGAAGGTCGTTTATCGGAACTGTCACAATTGATCGATCGAAAGGACTGGAACAATGTCCGGTCTTTTATTCATGGTCCTTTAGGTGAATTGCGCACCCGGATGGTCGGTGTTTCTCGCGAACTGCTGCCCGCACAACGCCAGCAGGCTTTAGATCTTGGCAAAGAAATTTTTGTACATCTGAATAAAATTGATGCAGCTGCTGCTGATAATAACCAGCAACTGGCTGCTCTGAACTACAGCGAAGCCCTCAAAGATTTTGCCACTTTTGATAGTCTACTGCCTGAATTACCTAAAGCATCCCCAGTAGTGGCTCCAGTGGACGCAGCATAGCTTTTAACTTTTTAATTTAATCTATTACAGGAGGGCGATCGCTCTCTTTTTTTGTCCTTTACACATCCGGAGTTGGGTTACTATATTGGCGTTGCGATCGAATAGCCAAGAACAACACCCCAAAAGTACAAATCCCTGCAATATACAAGGGGTAGGCGTAGCTAGCATAACTATGTACAGTAACCGCTGTGCCAGTTTCTTTCGCGAATTTTTCGGCAGCTGTAATAGTCTTTTGGTCAATGAGCAGAGCCGCCAGAATGGGGCCAATGCCGTTAGAAATGCTTAAATAAGCGGCATTGAGACCGGAAGTCATTCCCTGTTCAGAGGGTTTGGTATTGATCGAGATCAGGGTACTAATCATTGGCTGTACCAGGGAGTTGAAAATCGAAAAGACCAGGCTCACGGCCACAAAGTAAATAATATTGGGAATTACCGGCATTAGGGCGAAGGAAGCACTGCGAAAAAATAGCCCCAGAAACATAATCCGAGTAGGACTAAGCCTTTTAGTCAGAAGTTTAATACCTTGAGTTTGCATCAAAACTCCTAGAACACCGAAACTAAAAAACAGCAGACTAATCGAAGAAATATCTTGCCCCAAGACTTTGAGATAGTAAGGCTGGAAGGCAAAGGTAAACATGGTAAAAGTAATACCAGTCAAAAAAGTGACAATCAACAGTGCTCCAACTCCTGGAATGGCCAAGCCAGAAATGATATTTTTTAGCCCCAGGTCGAAAAAGCCGCCAGTCTGAAGAGTCTTTACTTTAAGCGTCTCTGGTAGTTGCCAAACCGTCAAAATGAGGGCGATCGTCGCCAAAATAGAAGATGCCAAAAAAGGTGCTCCGATCGAGATTTTGGTGGCATAGAAGCTAATTAATGGCCCCATCACAAAACCAACACCCAAGGATGCCCCAAATAGACCAAAAGCCCGGGCACGCTCCTCTGGTTTGGCAATGTCGGTGATAATGGCTTGCGCAACTGAGACGTTGCCGCCAGTAATGCCATCTAAAAAACGGGCAATAAATAGCACGGTGGCAGTGCTAGCCGTACCAGCAATAAAGTTAGCAACGATCGTACCGGCCAAACTAATTATCAGTAATGGTTTGCGACCAAAGCGGTCAGATAGCTTCCCAATAATTGGGGTGGCAAAGAACTGAGCGATCGAATAGATTGCAAACAAAAAACTGGTCTGTAAATCACTTAAGCCAAAATGTCGGCCATAGCCATAGATATTGGGAATTAATACCGTAAAACTGAGAGCGTTGACAAAGTTGATGAAGGTGACAATGCGCAGGGCTGGACTCATTAGTTATTTCGGGATAACAGGGCTAACATTCTCTGGTCAGAGGTTGAGCCACTTGGTGATATTGATGCTGCTGGTAAACAGCCCACAACAATACTATAAAAGCACAAATGCTAGCAAAATATAGCGGGAAAGAATAGCTAGCATAACTATGTATATTAACTACTGTGCCAGTTTCTTTAGCTATTTTTTCAGCAGTTACAATCGTTTTTTTATCAATGAGCAAAGCCGCCAGCACTGGTCCTAAGCCAGTAGCAATACCAACATAGGCCGCATTTAACCCCGCAGTCATCCCCTGTTCGGTAGGTTTACTATTCAACGAAATCAAATTACTGATCATCGGCTGCACTAAGGAATTGAAAATTGAGAAGACTAAGCTCACTACGATAAAGTAAACAAGATTCGGCACAAGTGGCATCAGGGCAAAGCACACACTCCGAAACAATAAACCCAGCCACATAATTTTGCTGGAACTGAGCTTTTTGATTAAAAACTTGATACCGAGAGTTTGCATTACAGCACCTATTAACCCAAAACAAAAAAACAACAAGTCAAAAGAACACTGATTTTGACCCAATACTTTGAAGTAGTAAGCGGGGAAGGCGAAGGTGAACATGCCAAAAGTAGCACTAGTCAGAGAAGTTAAGATTAATAAAGTGCCCACGCCAGGAAGAGCAAAACCAGCCAGAATATTTTTTAGTCCCCAGTCAAAGGTGTCACTAGTGGGAGGAACAGTAGTTTTGAGAGTTTCTGGTAGTAGCCAAATGGTTAAGACCAAGGCGATCGATGCCAAAAATGCCGAGACCACAAAAGGTGCTCCGATCGAGACTGGTGTTGTAAAGTAGCTAATCAATGGACCCACCACAAAGCCTATACCTAAGGATGCCCCAAATATACCAAATGCCCGCGCCCGTTCTGCCGGTTTAGTAATATCGGTAATAATTGCTTGAGCCACGGAGATATTGCCGCCAGTGATGCCATCTAAGAACCGGGCAACAAATAGCACCCAGGCGGTATGAGCATTACCAATAATCAAGTTGGCGACGATGGTACCAGCCAAACTAATAATTAGTAGTGGTTTACGACCAAATCGATCGGACAATTTACCAATAATCGGAGCCGCAAAAAACTGGGCAATCGCATAAATCGCAAACAAAAAACTAGTTTCAAAGTCACTCAATCCAAAATGCTTGCCATAATCATAAATGTTGAGAATCAAGGCAATCAGACTCAAAGCGTTGATAAAGTTGATAAAGGCGACAATTCGCAGGGTCTGATTTACTGATATCTGTTTGGGAACAGGGCTTTTTCTGAATGACATGGTTTTGCTGGTAGATGTTGATCGATAAAACTGATGATGTAGTATCTATCAACAGATAGATTAGGCAACTTTCCAGACTAGTAATATTTTTAGATTGATTCAGTCCCTGTCCGTCTGCCATTGAGCAAGGTTTTCGTTATAATTTCAAGAAATGTAACGAAAACTCATGGCAAAAATTGCGGTTGTTGGGGCAGGAATCGGCGGATTAACTAGTGCCGCCCTGTTAGCCAAGTATGGCCATGAAGTAATAGTTTTCGATCAGGCAATTGTGCCGGGCGGCTGTGCTTCCACCTTTCAGCGTCGAGGCTACACCTTTGACGTGGGCGCAACCCAAGTAGCTGGCCTGGAACCAGGTGGCATTCATCATCGAATTTTTCAAGAACTAGACATCGAGTTGCCCGCTGCTACCTTTTGCGATCCAGCCTGTGCCGTCTTCTTGCCTGGTGAAACTGAACCCATCAACATCTGGCGCGATCCCGACCAATGGCGACAGGAAAGACAACGGCAATTTCCTGGCAGTGAGCCTTTCTGGCAGTTTATGGCTAAGTTGTTTGCGATTAGCTGGGAATTCCAGTCTCGCGATCCAGTGTTGCCACCGCGTAATCTGTGGGATGTTGGTCAACTGCTAGCGGCTTTGCGTCCTAATACTTTTTTGACTGTTCCTTTTACCTTAGCCACTGTTGGTGATGCCCTGAAATGGTTTGGATTAGCCAATCATAAACGATTACGACTGTTTCTTGATCTACAGTTGAAGCTTTATTCCCAAGTCACTGCGGCTGAAACAGCTTTACTCTATGCTGCTACCGCCTTAGGGGTTTCGCAAGCGCCCCAAGGTCTCTATCATCTGCAAGGGAGTATGCAGGTGCTGAGCGATCGATTGGTGGCATCGCTAGAGCGGGATGGGGGTAAATTACTGATGCGTCATCGGGTCATCGATATTCAAACCGATCGATCAAAAGCCACTGGGGTAACTGTGCAGTCAGCGCAGCGCACTTGGCTAGAAACTGCTGACCAGATAGTAGCCAATGTACCCGTGCAGAACCTGGTGGAATTAGTGCAGGGCGATTTTGCTCAAAAATCTTATTGGTGGGGAAGCTATCGATCGAACACCGCTAAACTACCCACCCCTTCAGCGGCTTTTGTGATTTATTTAGGAGTCGATCAAGCGGCCATTCCGGCTCATTGCCCACCGCATCTGCAATTCTTGTATGATGAGCAGCAAATTATTGGCGAAAATAACTCTCTCTTTGTCTCGGTGAGTAAGCCAGGGGATGGTCGGGCACCGGAGGGTCAGGCTACTATTATTGCTTCTTCTTTCACTAATCCTCATAAGTGGTATGACCCTACCGCTGATGTGGCAGCTTTGAAGGCTGAATATACCAAAACGGCGATCGATCGACTGTCTAGTTATTTTCAGCTCACCCCAGAACTAATTAAAGTCTGCGAAGCGGGTACCCCTCAAACTTTTGAGCGTTACACAGCGCGGCTGAATGGGTTTGTGGGGGGAGTAGGTCAGCGGGTATCCAATTTCGGTCCCTTTGGCATTGCTAATCGCACACCGATCGATGGCCTGTGGTTGGTCGGCGATTCCACTCATCCTGGAGAAGGGACGGCAGGAGTTAGCTACTCTGCTCTAACAGTAGTTCGACAAATTCAACAGCTACTATAGCAATTGTATTTAGAATCCATTTTGGGGCGTTTCCCACTGCTTAATAGCCTGCTGAGCTGAAGGATAAGCGGTCGAGTTAGCCGGAATCACCCTGGCGATCGCAATAGCTCGACCTAAGTCGTAGTTAGCCACATCTTGGGCTTGGCGCAATAATTCGCCACTCCAATTATTGGCGGCAACTCGGGCTGACTGGTAAGCGCTGGAACTAGTAGGAATCTCTTTCAGGGCTTCGATCGCCCCCAACAGCGCTTCTGGAGTACCTTGATTCGCTAGCTCCTGGGCATCAGACAACCGCTGTCTGGCTTGCGTGTTACCATTCCATTCACTAATTCTGGCTTGGGCTTGTTTATAGAGTGCCCGACCTTGAGCAATCTGATTAGCCGTAGAAATTGCTAGGGGGATATTGCCATTCCGAGCTTGCAGTTCCGCATTTTCTAAAATAGGCGCATCTTGCATCTTTTGAATTTGGGCTGTCCAGCGACCAATTTTTTGCTGAGCATCCATGTACAGGGCCCTGTCTGGAGTCAATGGTCGGAGTTGAGCAATAGCTTGCTGGAGAGATTGAATATTGCCAGCACTGGCTAATTGATCAGCTGCATCCAGATAGGGTTTGTCTTGAACTATTTGGATTTGCTTGCGCCAGCCAGCGATCGCGGTAGCGGCTTCCGCCGCCCGGGGGTTGTTCGCTGGAATCTGACTAGCTTCCTTAATGGCTGCTTCTATATCTACAACCTTGCCCACTGCGGCCATATTTTTAGCGCGTTGCAGGTAGGCTAAACCTTGCGTTTCCAGCTGCCAGACCTTTAACAATCCTTGGGCGCGTCCATAGACTGTGCTTTGGGACTTCACTGACTGAACCAGGCTAACGGCTATTTCCAAGTCACCGATCGTATTATTGTTGGCTGCCGCTTGAGCGTCAGCAATCGCTTTCACATCTTGAATCTCTGCTTGGAGGGCTGGACTAGTAGGAATTTGCTTAGTAATTTCTTGAACGGCTTTCCAATTATTTTGATAGAGTTGCACCTTGGCCAGTTCTAACATTTGCATCCCTGACTGGGCAACTAAGCCTTGAGCTTCTTTAAAGGCATAGCTTTGGTTACCAATTTTTTTGGCAATGGCAATTGCAGCCAATAAGTCCTTCAGGCTATTACTTTTTACTAGCTGACGAGCTTGATCGAGCTGAGTACTGTCTTTCTCAGCTTGATCGACTTTAGCAGCCAAATCTCGATATTTAACATTCGTCCAGTAATCATTACCAAGCTTGTTAATTTTGGTGGCGATCTGAGAGGCTTCTACCCAATTAGAATTACGGAGTAGGTTTTCAGTTTTTTGATAAATGCCTTCTGCTTCTTTCCAGGTATCCTGCCAGAATTTAATGCGTTTACTAGATCTTTTATAAGCTGAAACATGGGATGGAACCAATTTAGCCATGGAAACCGCTTCATCAATCTTGCCTTCTTGGTAAGAAGCCTCTGCTAGACGTAATATATCGATCGACCATTTCTGAATATTGGTATCAATATAACTACGCAGCGGATCGTCTTTGGGAATATCTTTGACAAATTTAAAAGCCGCAGCTAAGTCTTTTAAGGTCTGTTTGCTAGCAGCAGCTTGACCACAATAGACTCGCAAAGAAGACGAGGCCATCGGCAAGAAGAGCTCTGGGCAATTCGGAACGGCTTTCGGATTGAGCAACATCCCCAGAGAAACATAAGCCATGCCGCCACATAAGGTACAGGTAATCAATGCCCAAAATGGCCAGCTCCGAATGAAGGGCTTATTCAACCATTTGGGAACTTGAGAAACTACCTGTTTAGTGATAGTTGTTGCCTGATCGAAGTTAAAGCGCAAATCTGTTTTTGGCAACGCCGTTCTTCCTGCAAACTGCAAAATATCCAGGTGACTATTGTGATTTTCTTCTTGTCACCTGTCAAGGTACCAAATAGTGAATCAGATAGTTACCCTAACTAGCTGTAACAAAAGTCTGGTATTAAGAATACCAAATAAACTTGGAATGAAATTAAATGGAGTTAAAATCTTACTTAAAGTAACTCTCTAATTTTACAATAATTCTGTGATTAAGTTAGCTAGCTGCTGCTCATCTAACTGATAGATGTTGTTGCAAAAATCACAGGTCACTTCTGCGCCTTTGTCAGTGACTAACATGTCTTCCAATTCCGGGCGACCCAACATTTTGAGGGCAATGGTCATGCGATCGAACGTACAGCCGCAATGATATTTCAGCATTTGCACTTCCGGAAAAATTTCTAGACCCAAATCACCTAAGATACTTTCCATCATTTGCGGTAGGGTTTGGCCAGCCTGAAGCATCGGGGTGAAGCCTTGGACAGCCTGCAAGCGCGATTCCAATAACTCAACTAAAGCTTCGTCGGTGGCAGCTTTGGGCAACACCTGAATCAATAAACCCCCAGCAGCTCCCACGCCATCAGCACCCACAAACACCCCCACAATTAAAGCGGAAGGAGTCTGCTCCGAAGTAGCGAGGTAGTGGGTTAAGTCGTCACCAATTTCCCCCGAAACCAGCTCGACGGTGCTGGTGTATGGATAACCCGAGCCGTTATCTCGCACTACGTACAGATAGCCGCGTTTGCCCACCGCCCCACCCACATCTAATTTGCCTTGGTCGTTGGGGGGGAGTTCGATCGAAGGATTACCCACATAGCCGCGCACGGTGCCATTGAGTCCGGCATCAACCAAAATACCTTTCAAAGGGCCTTGGCCTTTGATCCGGATATTGACGCGAGAATCGGCTTTTTTCATGCTAGAAGCAAAGAGCAGTCCTGCAGTCATCGTGCGCCCCAAAGCAGCGGTAGCTACATAAGATAGTTTGTGTCTATGGCGGGCTTCTTCGGTAAGCTTGGTGGTGATGGCACCGACGACCCGAATTCCACCGTCAGCTGCTGTTGCGCGGATAAGTTTGTCTGCCATGATTGTGATTGACTTTAATATCTTTTAAATTGTATCGGGAGAAATATGCCGCTGCCATCAACCGTCCTTAAATATGACGAAAATGGGTAGCCCCGAGTAAGGCCAGGGTCATGATCAAGAGTGTCGGGGTAAGCCAATCACCAAGCTGAACATAGAGGGTCTGGGTGCGCAAGCGGTAAATTTTGTGACTGTGGGTGACAAATTCATGGAGAGCCGATTGCCAGGGAGTATGCCCATGCGGATCGACGATTGCTGAATAGCCGGTGTTGGTAGCGCGGACTGCCCAACGACTGGTTTCGATCGATCTCATCACATCCTGAGCATGGTGCTGGGCGGGCATGGCCGCCGCGTAGTGGGCATTATTAGAAGCGGTGATAATAAATTCGCCACCCTGGTGGGCTTGCCTACGAAAATGCTCACCAAAGGCTGATTCATAGCAAATCCCCACGATTGCCCGACCAAAAGGAGTATCAAATATTTGGTCTTTAGTACCTTTGATTTGATCAGCCTGTAGGGGAGACATTCGTTTAATCCATTTGCCAATCACTTCTTTAAAAGGTACATATTCACCTAATGGCACTAGTTTTTGCTTGTTGTAACGACCCACAAAATTTCCTTGGCTATCGATCGAATGCAAACTGTTAGTATAATTTTGACCCGCATCGCCAAAAGCCCCCAGCCACATGGGAATGCCTTGTTCCAGGATGGCTTCGTATAACTCGCTTTGTTTAATGGCATCTGGCAACAGAGGTAAAGAACCCTCCGGGGTCAAAACTACCTGGACTTTTTCGGCTACTAGTTTCCGGTAACCCTCGGTATAGTTGGTCATAGCTTGTTGCTGACCGTCGGCATAGAGCTTAATTTCGTTGGGAATATTGCCCTGGATAATCCCTACTTGGAGGGCAGTAGCTGCTGATGTGGGCAGCGGTACTTGAGCCAGGAGCGTGCCGATTAAATGGCCGGAGAACAACAGGATCGCGGCAGCACTGGCCAGAGAAATAGCCGATCGCCGCTGAGTTTTCCAGTTAATCATGAGCGCTTCGGCGATCAAGCCATTCACAGCCACCAAGATCGCAGTCACGGTACTGCCACCCGAAAGCTGCCCCAAATGTAAAATCGGCAAATTATAGGGGCTTTGGGTGAGGGCTAAGGTAGACCACCACAGGTCGCTTTGGCTCCAAAGATACTCAATGCCACACCATAAAGCTGTTCCGGTCAGCACCCGGATGAGTGGCCGGAGCTTAACATAACGGCTAATCCAGCTCAACCCCAACGCCCATAGGGTTACAACAGCAGCACCCCACAGGGTGATTAGCACCAGACAAGCAATGGCAATCGCCAAACTAGTCAGCCAAGGCACCCCCATCCAGGTCATCGGATGGACACCCAAAATCCAGGATAGTGCCCAGCCGTGATAGCCAATGCCCCAGCACAGACCATAACCCACCGCCCCGGAACGGGGATGCCGCACGACTAAGATCCACAAGGGGACGATCGCCACCCAGCCTAGGTACCAGGCATTGATCGGAGACACGGTAAGTCCCATCAAGAAGCCACTACCTAGAGCTAGCAGAAGTTTAAGGAATCTATGAGAATCTGGAGAGAGAACTGGTAACAAATTTTTTTTAGATTCGTGAATATTCACTGGCAGCTCAGTGACGGGCTAAGAACTGGCTAAGATCAGTTTTTACATTGTAGGTGCTGCTGTTGGATCTGGATATCTAGACATCGATATCCAGATCCCTAAAATTGTGAACAGAGACATTTGCTGCTAGTATAATACCCATGTACTGTCTGCACCTTCTGCAAGCTATGGCAACCACAAATAATACGAATACCGATCGAGAAAAAGCATTAAATTTAGTTCTCAGCCAAATTGAAAAATCCTTTGGCAAAGGGGCGATCGTCCGGCTGGGTGATGCTGGTCGCATGAAGGTGGAAACCATTTCCAGTGGTGCTCTGACTTTGGATATTGCTTTGGGTGGCGGCTTACCCAAGGGACGGATCATTGAAATTTACGGTCCAGAAAGCTCTGGTAAAACCACCCTGGCGCTTCATGCGATCGCCGAAGTCCAAAAAGCGGGCGGCGTAGCCGCCTTTGTCGATGCCGAACATGCCCTCGATCCTTCCTATTCATCAGTACTAGGTGTAGATGTAGATAATCTCTTGGTTGCCCAGCCCGATTCTGGCGAAGCCGCCCTGGAAATCGTTGATCAGTTAGTCCGCTCTTCCGCCGTCGATATTGTGGTCATTGATTCTGTAGCCGCTTTGGTGCCCAGAGCAGAAATCGAAGGAGATATGGGGGATTCCCACATGGGCTTGCAAGCGCGGTTGATGAGTCAAGCCATGCGCAAAATTACTGGTAATATCGCAAAGTCTGGCTGTACAGTAGTTTTCTTAAACCAACTCCGTCAGAAGATCGGGATTACCTACGGTAGCCCAGAAACCACTACTGGTGGTAATGCGCTTAAGTTTTATGCCTCCGTGCGGCTGGATATTCGCCGGATTCAGACTCTCAAAAGAGCTAATGAAGGAGAATATGGCATTCGGGCGAAGGTGAAAGTAGCCAAGAACAAGGTAGCACCACCTTTTCGGATTGCTGAATTTGATATTATTTTTGGTAAAGGTATCTCTACTCTGGGTTGTTTGGTCGATTTATCTGAAGAAATGGGGATCATTACTCGCCGTGGTGCCTGGTATAGCTATAACGGCGACAATATTGGCCAAGGCCGAGATAACACTATTAAATACATGGAAGAGAAGCCCGATGTGGCCGCTCAAGTGCAAAAACTGGTGTGGGATAAATTAAATGCGGGGGTTGCGGTCTCGGCTAATTCGCTGAAGTCTGCCGAGTTGGAGGCGGAGGAAGAGGATGAAGAACCCGAAGCTTAGCTGATGGCGGTTTAGTAGCAATATTGATCAGGCAAAACCTCCTCCATCTGGGAGGTTTTTTTCATAAGATGGCTAGGAACGGGTAGAGTGCTCTAGACGGCAACTGGGTTGAGAGAGCTTAAAAATACCCTGACTGGTAAAGCAGCTAGCCATCTTAGTTAATAACTGACCATAATTTTCATTGCCAGTGGCCAATATTTTTTTGTCGGTACCTAGTTCACAGGGCTTATTTAAAACACACTTTTGGCTGCGTGCAATAGCTTCGGTTCCTGCCGTGTTCACAATTCCCACCACTTTACCCCGAGCTAACATCGGTGAGCCAGACATGCCGCCCACAATGCTACAGCGATGCCGCAAGGACTGTGACCAGGTATAAATGCCTTCTTGAACTTTGACAGTAGGACCAAGAGTGCAAATCGCCCGGTGTAAAAATTGTCGATCGATCGGCACTTTATCACCAGGAATACCAATCACCTCAATTTTTTCCCCACTAGCACTGGGGGTCGGCGAAATATTCAGCGGCATCATCCCCGCTGCGATCAATTCCCTTTGGCTTGGGGATAGTTCTAACAAGGCTACGTCATTGTTCTTCATCGTGGCATATAGAACTTTTTTCACGTCATACGACCGGCGGGGTGGGGAAGTCTGGGCAAAGTAGCTGGGGATAAAAGTTAACATTACTCCAGCTTTACTCCAGTTGTGGATGCTTTTATCTACGATAATCTCATTAGCCCCGGGCAAATTATTGAGCAAATCCAGGCAATGGGCATTAGTTAATACATAAGCCGGTGCTGTGACTTTGGTATTGACCAAGAAACCGGTACAGGAGGAAGACTGGCGGATTTTAATTAAGCCCACCCCGCTATATGCTGTCGTATTCTGGAGCATTTGCCAATCGATCGACTGATACTGAGCTGGAGATTCAGGGAGTCTGCGCCCCTGCCTGTCGAAAATGGCCGCTGAAACCGACCAGCTAGTACTAACTACCCCGAAAACTCCCAGCCAGATTAGCGTTGAACGTAACATGATTTTGACTTTATTAGATATAGCTGATGCGCGATGCTCTGCCAATATAGCAATCTCTGCTGGAATTATGAGGAAGCTCATGGATTTCGTGTAGGATCAAAAGCAGATGTTCACTGCTTTTTCACCTATTTCAATGACTCAAGTTTATAAAGTCGAACTCCATCACCAGGGCGAAATTCATACTATTGATGTACCTGAAGATAAACAAATTTTGCGAGCAGCTTTTGCTGCTGGTATCGATCTGCCCACGTCTTGTAATGCCGGAGTGTGCACTACCTGCGCGGCCAAGCTCATTACTGGTGAAATAGAACAAAGTGGTGGCATGGGTGTCAGTCCAGATCTACAAGCAGAAGGATATATATTGCTATGCGTTGCTTATCCTCGTTCCGATTTAAAAATTGAGACAGAAAAAGAAGACGAACTGTATGAGCTGCAATTTGGTCGCTATCAAAAAACTTAAATGACTACTAAATTTGTAGATTTAGATATTCCCTTCACTCACTTGGCACAGGATCTACCGCAACAGGTAGAAGTTGCTCTACGTCAGTGGGGGGAACCATTGCGCTGGGCAATTACTCGGGTGGACTCCAAACAAAAAACTGTCCATGTAGAAGCAATCGTGACTACTTGATTGTGGCGAATAGCTTCCGATCACACAGTCTTTACAATTAGCCAAAAACATTTAAGGGTGTAATCAGCGCCGACCAGATTAAGTTTTGAGATAGGCCGGTGCTGTTTTAAGATTAAAGATTACGAGACAAATCCGCATCTAAACTCTTCGGAATCTGCCACCGATTCACCGACACTGCCGCCGCCTTCCCACCCCGCAACATATAAATCCAAGCCAACAACCACAACCACAAACGCGGATAATTACTTTCCAAATAAGGCTGCCACCGCCAACCCAAACTTGGCACCCAACCCCCAAACATAAAATTCGCCAAAGCCGCGATCGAGAAATTAAAGTAACTCACCAACCACCGCATCAAATCCTTAGTCCCGGCCATTTGCCAAATCCACAACAATAACGCTGGATTCTGCCGCGCCGCCTTAATCGCCAACCGATTGAACGTCAGCCAATCTGTGCGATCTTTAATAAACATATCCGCTACTTCAGACGGTTCATCGGCCAACAGCCCAAAGAAATTATTTAGCATTGTATTCACCCGCTGTGGTGGTAAATGCTGACCAGTAGGTACCATCATCCCTTTCGAGAACATCCATGTCACTGCCACATTGCTTTGATAGGCACAGACCCGATTCAAATCCGCCGCCCGTAATAAATCATGTTTCAACGCCGTATCCAACAAATGCGTCAGGCGCGGCATATTCCGCACCAACGACCCAAAGCCTGTGAAGATCAAGGGCGATTGCAAGGAAGCAGCATCCCCGATCGCTAGTACTCGATCGAACGCGATCGATCGATCATTACTACTAACTGTAAAGTGACCAGGAATATAACCAAAAGTCGGCTTCCGCCACACCAATTTATCCATATCGCAACGGCGGTACTCCGGCAAAATGGTGAAGAAGTCTTCATACATCTCCAGTAGAGAACCCGGATTTTCAGCATTCACCTGGTGATAATGAAATAGATACACCGTAATCTCATCGCCTTCCCCCGGAAATAGTTCCCAAATCAGCTGCCGTCCTCGCGAAATATCGCCATGACTAAATAGCACATCGCCATACTGCGCGTCCCACACCTCCGGTGCAAACCCCTTCGAGATTGCCGCCCCCACCGTTGGACAAACACTATCAAAAGTCCTAGCACCATTCAGTTGCCAAGCGATCGGCGAAGCTGTCCCCATCGCATCAATTAGTAATCGACCAGTCGCTGACTTTTCCTCGCCAGTTTTAAGATGCTTGGATGCGATCGACACCGCACCTTTACCCACATCGGCTCGTTGAAACTCCGTCTCATCCCAGATCTCGCCGCCTACCGATCGCAACTTTTCCCCACAAAGCCGCAGCAAGACTTCCGTATCAATACAGATATTTAAAACCTTGGGTGTCGATAAAATTTTGGCGCGGAGATGCTCGGGATTGTTGGCATCAAAAAACTTACTAAAGCCATCGCGGTACTCACGGGCAATAATACTCTCAAACTCGCTGGGAGTGAATAGTCCCAGATCGATTAAAGACTGAAACTCATCCCGTGAAATATTCCATTCCCGATTCATCCGACCAAAGGGCAACCGCTCCAGTAACAATACTCGATAGCCGAGTTTAGCCATCACAGCGGCATGGATCACCCCTAAAGCGCCGCCTACATAGATCAGGTCATAGTCGGGCGTTGCTGTACTATCTACCGGAAATATCACTTGCTGTGGCTGTTGCGGATTGCGAGCGCTCTCCCGCCACCGCTTTTCCCACCAATAGACCCGCTGAAGATCGGCTTCGCCCTTCGGCATCTTTTGAAAGTACTTAACCGTTTGGGGATAAGCCGTAGCGAGATCATCGAAAATAGATGCGTTGTGATGCTCTGGTAATTCAGGATATTTATAGGGAAAAGCTGCACGAATAGCACTAGTCAATTGTTTACAGATCTGCTGCTCGCCAGAAATTGATTGTTCCGACCACCGAAAAATCTTTAAATAAGTGGTGCGCTGGAGAGACCAGAGGATGATTGCTATTTCACCCTGCGGACATCTAATCCTTACCCCCGTTGCAGTCACGTCAGTCTCACCCCCAGTCGATCGCCACTCAGTTTGTAACCAGGTCTGGACAGCAGCTAAATCAGGAGTAGGAATTTCTAGATATAAAAGTTCTTTCATGATGTGAGATATTTAAATATTTTAAAAAATAGCGATAGCCAAGGGCTTCAGCAAAGCTATCGAACAAATCATCAAACCGGCACAAATAAACCCTTCGTAGCCAACCACTCCGCATTAAACAGCCGCGATTGGTAGCGCGCCCCACCATCACAGAGTACTGTCACGATCGTATGGCCAGGACCCATCTGTCTAGCCAGTTGCACTGCCGCTGCCACATTAATTCCCACTGAGCCACCCATAAACAGACCATCCCGCCGCAGCAACTGATAAACCACCCGCAAACATTCTTGGTCATCAATTTGGATAGCATCATCGATCGCTACCCCCTCTAGATTGCCTGTGATCCGACTATTGCCAATGCCTTCGGTAATCGAGCTACCAGTCATTTTGATTTCACCAGTTTTAACATAGCTGTACATGCCACTGCCCAAAGGGTCAGCCACCACGTTTTTGACCAACGGATTCTTTTCCTTCAGAAACATCGCTACCCCGGCAAAAGTACCTCCAGTGCCAATCGCCGCTACCCAAGCATCGACTTGGCCATCAGTCTGTGCCCAAATTTCAGCAGCGGTGGTTTCATAATGGGCTTGACGATTGGCCAAATTATCAAACTGATTCGCCCAGACTGCATTTTCCAGCTCCGCTGCCAGTCGCCCGGAGACTTTGACGTAGTTTTCAGGATTTTTGTAGGGCACTGCTGGCACTGTTCTCACTTCTGCTCCTAAAGTACGCAGAGCTTCTATCTTTTCCGCCGACTGGGTTTCAGGAATCACAATCAAGCACTTATAACCCTTAGCATTACAGATATGTGTCAGCCCAATTCCCGTATTTCCAGCTGTCCCTTCAACTACCGTCCCCCCTGGTTTTAACAATCCTTTCCGTTCAGCATCTTCAATAATGTACAAAGCCGCTCGATCCTTCACCGAGCCACCTGGATTGAGAAACTCGGCCTTCCCCAAAATTTCACAGCCAGTTTTGTCACTGAAGCTATTCAGCCGAATGAGAGGGGTGTTACCGATCGCTTCGATGAAGCCGCGCTTAATGTCCATTGGTTAGTTAATTCTCGGATCGCTGGTCTCTCCCAATTATCCTGTGATCCACGAATGCTGTCCAGGCTGATATCTTAGAGAGAGAAAATAACTCCACAAAACTATGCCTAACGAAGATGTTTTAAGTGCGATCGCTGGTGGATTAGCAATCGTGATTGCCACTGGTGCCATGCTGATGATGTTTAGCAATTTCTGGACAACTAAAAAATAAAAAAAGGGCGAGCATCTGCCCGTCCCTCTCTTATTGTTATTTATTTATTAGTGAAAACTATTTAACCCATTTTTTCCCAACAGTTTCAGCCAAGTCTACTACCCGTTGGCTGTAGCCCCATTCGTTGTCATACCAAGCAATGACTTTAATCATATCGTCGCCCATTACCATCGTGAGGCTGGCATCTACGATCGAGGAAGCATCAGAACCCTTATAGTCGCTAGAAACTAAGGGTAAGTCGTTGTATTCTAGAATTCCCTTCATCGGGCCTTCGGCGGCATTCTTGAGGGTTTGATTTACTTCTTCAGCGAAAGTCTTTTTCTCAACGTTAATAACCAAATCCACCACAGATACGTTGGGAGTTGGTACCCGCAGAGCAATACCATTCAATTTGCCTTTCAATTCTGGCAACACCAAGGCTACTGCTTTAGCTGCACCAGTCGAAGTAGGTACAATGTTCATAGCTGCTGCTCGTGCCCGCCGCAAGTCGCGGTGGGAAGCATCTAGCAACCGTTGGTCGCCAGTGTAACTATGTGTGGTGGTCATCGTACCTTTGATGATGCCGAACTTGTCATTCAATACTTTAGCTACTGGTGCTAAACAATTAGTAGTACAGCTGGCATTGCTGATGATGAAGTGCTTATCATGTTCGTATTGGTCATCATTGACACCAACCACAAACGTCCCATCATCGTCTTTACCAGGCGCGGTAATCAAAACTTTCTTAGCACCAGCTTTTAGATGCTTGCTAGCACCTTCTTTGCTTGTAAATACGCCAGTAGATTCAATTACTAAATCCACACCCCATTCTTTCCAAGGCAGATTCTCAGGGTTGCGATCAGAGACGCATTTGATAACTTTGCCATTAACGGTGATGGAGTTATCATCCGCACTAATATCGGCATTGAACCGACCCAGCATAGTGTCGTACTTAAGTAAGTGGGCATTAGTCCGAGGATCGGATGTATCATTTAAGCCCACAACTTCAATAAAACTGTCTGCTCTGCCAATCCAGCAGCGCATAAAGTTACGCCCAATTCGTCCAAAGCCATTAATAGCAACTCTAATCACAGGTCTGTGCCCTCTGCAGCTTGATAAAATAAATTTAATGTGTCAGAAGATCATATCGCAAACTGTGACCTTCTCTATACCTAAATGAGTAAAAATACTCACTTTTTTTATGATTAGGGTTAAAAATTTACCAAAAAGAGGACAACTTTTGAAGTTGTCCTCTTTTTTTATATTGACTAGGTTAACTTTAATTTAAAACTATCTGAATATACCGAAAAGAGTCAATAGAGGAGCAAGAGGATTGAAAATCGATCCGATCGAATCACCCACACTTGCCGTACCAGAACGGCCGATTACAATGACATCATTATTGCGGAGGGTTGGATTATTCTGTTCATTAATACCCTGAGCAAAATCCACTCCAATGGCACGCTTAGTAACACTACCATTCGGATTAAGACGAATTAAGTCTACGCTGCCTTTATTGGCACGCACCTGATCAAAGCCACCCGCAGCTAGTAAAGCCTGGTTTAAAGTAGTGTTGGGCGGCAGCTTGATGCGACCACCGCCGGTGCCGGTGCCGCCTTTGGCCACCTCACCCACGACCCCCACCTCGATCGTTGCCGGAGAAAATGGCGCATTAGCCAAGGTGTCAACTTCACGAGGATTGATCGACGTGGCTTGCGGAATTAAAATCCGGTCACCTTCCTGAAGCAGCAGGTCCTGACTGATATCACCTTGAGTCAACAGGTTCCAGAGATTAACCTTCACCGATTGACCACGTCCACCCCGATTGAAACGTTGCAGTACCACTTCCCGAATATTTGCAGTTGGTTTAATCCCACCAGCCGTGAGAATCGCTTGGGTAACAGTCGGTGGGCTGATGTTACTATTGGGGTTATTGACAGAAGTGGCATTGTTGGCCTCACCCTTCAAAACATAGGTACCAGGACGATTAACATCTCCCACGATCGCCACCTTGATGGGGTTTTGTACCTGAGGACCAAAGCTAGAAGACACCAGACGGCGACTACCAACAGAGCCAATCACTGGATCAGACGGTAAGTAGATAGTGTCACCATCTTGCAGAATCAAGTCTTGTCGATAGTCACCCTTGTCTAGCAGCCGGACTAAATCCACCCCAATCATTTGAGAGCTACCAGACTTGGTACTGCGCTTTACTCTGATTTTACTAATATCTGCCGACGGCGTAGCACCACCAGCTAATTTCAAAGCTTCAGTCAGCGTTGGTTGGCTTACTCGTCCATTGACGTTGGTAGATGCTTCACCTTTAATGCTGTAGGTACCAGGCTTGGTCACTTCGCCGACGATTGCTACCTTCAAAGCATTGTCTTGGGTGGCAATGTTAGAACCAGAAAGTCTGGCAATATCGGTAGCATTCACACTATTGGCAGTAGGGATATAGATGGTGTCACCATCGCGCAAGGTGACATCCTGAGTGCCATCAGCTCCCTGCAATACTCGCAGTAGATTTAGCGTAGCTACTCTACCCCGTCGTTGGACTTTCACCCGACGTAGATCGGCAGTTTGACTCGCTCCACCAGCCAACTGTACAGCTTGACTCAGGGTTGGGAATTGGCGACCGGTACCACCTGCACCAGCTCCAGTGCCACCACCGCCACCCTCTACACCGATTGTGTAGGAGCCAGCTTTATTAACTTCCCCGGCGATCGCTATCTTGATCGGACGAGGACTGACTAACCCGACAGTCACGAGCGGGTTGCGAACAAAACGCGCGTACTGATTAGAAAGCAAAGCGGAGGCCTGAGGCAGAGACAAGCCGTTTACTAAAACGGTGCCAACCACTGGGAGGTTGATCGTGCCATCAACTAAGACTGGGTACTCGGTGCTGTATTCTGGCACGTTGAAAACATCGATCCGGATGCGATCACCTGGTCCTAAAAGATATGAATCCAGTCGCCCCTGTCTGGGAGCGGCTTTTTGGCTAGGCTTAGCTTTGGGGGTGGGCTTTTTGGATTTGGCTGGGGCAGCTTCAGCTGTATCAAATGAGGCGACCATTGGTAGTATGCTCAAGCTGGACAAAAGTAGCCGAAACATTAATTTGGAAAGCCTAGCAGTATTCATAAGTTTTAGTTTTCTGAAGATGATTGATCCTAATTATCCTTAAACGCCATTTTACGTGGTTTTAGCTCAATTTATCCTCAGCTTTTTGTCGTAAGTCGGCTTAGCTGGTGCAACAAGTCTTGTTCAATGGCCATTGCTCACTAAAATTTCAGCTTACCGTTGACGCTCTGGTGTTGTAGGTTTCTACTTTGTAAATCACATCATTTCACCAGATGTTCCTAACCAATTTTGCGATCAGGAGTAGACAATCAGTCCATTTTTCATTATGATGGGAGTCCGTGAGTTTTTGTAATCTCCATGAACGTCCAAGAAATTATTCGCTCGATCGAAGCAGAGTTCATTAAAAGTGACCTGCCCGAACTCTATATCGGTGACACCATTCGTGTTGGCGTAAAAATCAAAGAGGGAGAAAAAGAACGCATACAACCCTATGAGGGTGTAATTATCGCCAGACGCAATGGTGGTATTAATGAAACTATCACTGTCCGCCGGGTGTTCCAAGGTGTTGGTGTAGAACGAGTCTTTCTCTTGCATTCCCCCAAAATCGACAATATCAGTATTGTCCGTCGTGGTCGGGTGCGCCGAGCTAAGTTGTTCTATCTCCGCGACCGGGTTGGTAAGGCTACTCGCGTGAAACAGCGCTTCGATCGAGACAAATCTAAAAAAGCAGCTATCTAGCTGTCTCCAATTCAGCTCAATTGTGGTTAAATCTAAACTGAGCTGAATCTCATGCGTCCTTAGTTCAGTTGGTAGAACGTTGGTCTCCAAAACCAAATGTCGAGGGTTCGAGTCCTTCAGGGCGCGTATTAAAAAATTTAATTTCCATGACTACTCCCTACTCTCTTGTAATCGGTTGGCTCTATCCCAAACTGATGAGCACCTATGGTGATCGGGGTAATGTTATTGCTATTAAGCAACGAGCACAGTGGCGAGGGATTAATGTAGAAGTAATTCCCTATGATCAAAGTAGCGATCCAGCGGTTTTGGATCAAGTTGATATTATTGCTGGGGGTGGTGCTCAGGATCGCCAACAAGAAATTGTCATGCGGGATCTGAGGGGCGCTAAGACTGAAGCGATCCGCACCAAGCTTGAGGCTGGAGCACCGGGAGTATTTACCTGTGGTTCGCCTCAGCTACTGGGCAGGTTTTACGAACCCGGTTTGGGTGAACGAATCGATGGGATGGGGATTGTGGACTTAGAGAGCAAGCATCCGGGGATCGATGCACCTCGCTGTATTGGTAATGTGGTATTTGAGATTACGGCCACAAGACTGGCTGCTGAATTAAGCGCAATGCTAGGTGGCCGCAAGCCCATTATTGTGGGGTTTGAAAATCACGGTGGTCGCACTTTTCTGGGTCCACAAGCCGAATCTTTGGGAACGGTAATTAAAGGCTTCGGCAATAATGCTCAAGACGGAACGGAAGGCGCTTTTTACCGTAATGCGATCGCCACTTATTCGCATGGTCCGCTGATTCCCAAGAATCCTTTCATCGCTGACTGGATGATTAAAACAGCCATTAAGAATAAGTATCAAGAAGATATTAATCTGACTCCATTGGATGATAGTTTAGCGAATCAGGCTCGCGCCAATATGCTACAAAAGTTGGGTGTAAACCTGGCCTAATGCTATGACTGATTTGTTCTTTACTTCTGCTCGGCATCAAGCTGAGCTAATTCGATCTGGGCAAATTTCTCCTTTAGAGCTAACGCAGCTTTATCTTGATCGCATTGCCCAAATTGACCCCAAAATTGGTGCTTTTTTTGTGGTGGCAGCCGATCGATCATTATCGGTTGCTAAAGCCCAAACAGAACAACTGCAAAAATCGGCTGACTTACCACCACTATTTGGATTACCTACCGGAATTAAAGATCTAAATCCGGTGGCCGGTTTACCCTGTAGTTATGGCGTTGCGGCTCTAAAAGAACAGATTGCTACCGCCGACGATGGCATTGCCACCTTAGTTCAACAAGCTGGTCTCAATATTCTGGGCAAAACGGCCACCGCCGAGCTGGGTTCCTTTCCCTACACGGAACCAGCTGGTTTTCCTCCTACCCGTAATCCTTGGAATCTCGCTTATACCCCTGGTGGTTCCAGCGGTGGAGCCGCCGCTGCTGTCGCCGCTGGTTTGTTGCCCTTGGCCGTTGGTTCTGATGGGGGTGGTTCGCTGCGTGGTCCCGCCCACTGTTGTGGACTGGTCGCTATTAAGCCCACCCGTGGCCGCATTTCTGATGCTCCCGTGGGCGATCGAGTGAGCGGAATTGCCATTAATGGTCCCATTGCTCGGAATGTGGAAGATGCAGCCATCTTGTTAGATGCTTTGGCTCAGCGACTCCCTGGAGATTTATATTGTTTGCCTCAACCAGTAATATCTTTTTGGGCCGCAACTCAGCAAGCCCCCGGATCTCTACGCATTGCTGTTTGTAAATCCTTTCCTCCTTTCACGAACTTAGATCCAAGTTATGGTGCAGCAATCGATCGAGTCGCCGATATCTTGAGTAATCTTGGCCATCAACTTAGTATTGTCACCCTAGATGTGGGGGCGTTGATTGATCCTTTTACCACTGTTTGGCAGACAGCTGTAGCTGCCGCCAGTATTCCCTTACCAGCTCTATGTGAATTTAATCAGTGGTTAAACAATCGATCGGGCAGTGCTGGCGAACATTTGAATGCCCTCTACCAAATGCAAAGCATCGCCCGACAGCTCGTGGCACAGTGGCAAGACTTTGATGTGTTGCTCGCACCGGTTTATCTGCATCCCACCATCAAAATTGGGGAATGGGCAAACTTATCTCCCGAGGAAACTATGGCCAAAATTGCCGATTGGATTTCGCCCTGTCCGGTTTTTAATGCTACTGGTCAGCCCGTGGTAGTTTTACCAGTTGATACTACTAATCTGCCGCTGGGCGTACAGCTGGTTGGTGATTTGGGAACAGAAGCTCTCCTCATTAGCTTGGCCGCCCAGTTAGAAGCCCAGTTACCCCCAGTCAGTTACCCCCGCTTGGCGTAGGCCACTTATAGATATACTAGACAGGAGAAAAATCATTATTAAGTAAATGTTCACCCCCCCCTGGTTTCAACCACTGATTTGGCTGGACTATCGTCTAGCCGTGCTCTTCACCCTGATTGTACCAATGGTGCTGCTGATTTGGGCATTGGTTAAAAAAGTACCGGTAGTTATTGGCCTTATGATTATTTATTGGCGGGTGGCCAGTTTATTAGCCATCACCATTGCTTTGGTGCTGAGTGGTTCCAGCCTATCTTTTTTCTCCGCCCTCGCTGCCAAAATTTTAATACCACTCAGCCTCTGGGTCTGGATTGATATTAATGAAGAAATTAATGACCTCCCACCTAAGGCGATTAAATTAGCACTTACTGCTTGGCGTTGGGCGATTACAGTCTATTGTGTATTGGGAGCGATCGCTTTGCTGCCTTTTGTGACATGTGGTTGGTCAGCTCAATCCAACTTCTGTCAAGCTTGGTTTAAGCTACCGCTGCTGGCACGTCCGATGATTCCCGGAACTTTGGGAGGTTTAGCCATAGCTGGACTTGTTTTCTATGCGCTCTGTTTTGGCTACTTTTTGTTGGTAAGATTCCCTAAACAAGGTCGGATGGCGATCGATAACTAACCCTCTACATCATCAATTCGCACCTCTCAATTAGATTAATTATTGGACTTCCTTGGCCATCATGACCGAATATTTTGCCACTGTGGCACGGGGCTTAGAAGCACTAGCTGCCACCGAACTAACTGAATTGGGAGCAAATGATGTCACCCCTGGCTTTTGTGGGGTCGCCTTTAGTGGCGACCAAGAACTTTTGTATCGGGTCAACCTGTGGGCGAGACTGCCTTTTCGGATTTTGGTGAAGCTAGCAGAGTTTCCTTGCCTGGATCCCACCGACTTGTTTGCAGGAATGCAGAGTATTGACTGGCGACAGCATCTTACTCCTGAGCTGACCATGGCTGTAACAGCCACTGGTAAAAATGATCAACTAAATCACAGTCACTTCACAGCGGTACAGGTCAAAAGAGCGATTACTGAGCAGCAAAAAGCTAAATTGGGTGATCGATCGGACGTTGATACCGAAAATCCGGCGGTTCGGATCAATGTACATATTGAAGAAGATTCTTGCACCGTTAGCTTAGATAGCTCCGGCAATAGCCTCCATCGACGGGGCTATCGACCAGCGGTTGGGGACGCGCCTCTGAAAGAATCTTTAGCCGCCGCGCTCGTAAAAATGTCTGGCTGGCAACCCGAATTGACTTTTATCGACCCACTTTGTGGCTCCGGGACGCTGCCGATCGAAGCCACCATGCAGGCTTTAAATATTGCGCCGGGTATTTTTAGGGAGCAGTTTGGGTTTGAAACTTGGCCAAGCTTCGATCAGGTACTGTTCGATCGACTATTCAAAGCCGCTGAAACTGGTGAAAAATCCACACTTATTAGCCCAATTATTGGCAGTGATCACAACTCTGGAGTCATTCAACAGGCGCACAGTAATGCTGTAAAGTGCGGCATTGACCAACATCTCCAATTTATCCACCGAGAATTAGCTGATCTGGAAGCTCCCGCTGACTGTGGCGTACTCATGTGCAATCCGCCCTACGGCGAGCGTTTGGGACGGGACATCGATCTGGGAGATTTCTACCGATTATTAGGCGATGTTCTCAAACATCGATTCAAGGGCTGGACGGCTTTTATCTTAAGTGGTAACAAGGAACTGGCCAGATCGATCGGACTCAAATCGGCTCAAAGGATGCCAGTTTATAACGGCACCCTTCCTTGCCAGTTAATGAAATACGAGCTGTATTAGTGAGCAATCCATTGAGCATCGGTCACAATAAAAATTCCACCCAATTTTTTCATAACCGGTTCCATGGCTTTAGACAACTGTTCTGGCATCTCTGGCTCAGTACAGATCACCATAATGCAACTGTTAGTAATTAAATCATCGCCAGAATAACCGTGTTCACCACTCCCCGAGAGATTGTTGATGACGGTATAGTTTTTGACCAGGTTTTTTTTCAGAATTTTGAGAATGGCTGGAATTTCCAGCTCACTTACAATAATTTCCACTTTTTTCACAGTTTTCAGCATAGGTTTAGACTTCAAATCCCAGTAATTTAATTGTTTGTAGATAAATCGGAATCCCGACAATAATGTTAAACGGAAAGGTTAGAGCCAAAGCCATCGAAACATATAAGCTCGGATTAGCTTCTGGCACCGTCATCCGCATTGCTGCGGGCACGGCGATATAAGAAGCACTGGCACAAAGCACGGCAAAGAGTAAGGCATCGCCTTGATGCATCCCTAGCATCTTGGCCACCAGGATCGCGATAATGGCATTAGCAACCGGCATCAAAACTGAAAACCCAATTAAGAAAAAACCAGTCTGCTTTAAATCGCGAATCCGGCGAGCCGCCACCAATCCCATATCCATTAAAAAGAACATCAATGCCCCATAGAAAATATCTTTTTCCACAAACAGATGTACTTTTCCCCAACCTTCTTTACCCACCAACACGCCAATGATGACACTGCCAATCAGCAGCAAGACTGAGCCATTTAAAAAGGCTTCGTGCAGCACCTCGCCCCAGGAAGTGCCAGAATTCTCGATCGGCTCGCCGTCTTCCGAAAACTCCTGTTGTTTGACGGCAAAAACACGAACCAAAATTAAGCCCACCACAATTGCCGGTGACTCCATCAGAGCCAAAGCAGCTACCATGTGGCCACCGTGGGAAATTTGCAGCTTATCCAGCAAGGAGCTAGCCGTAATGAAAGTTACCGCACTGATCGATCCATAAGTAGCTGCGATCGCAGCGGCATTATAGATATCCAGTTTGATCCTCAGAATAAAAAAGGAATAGATCGGGACGACCGAGGCCATTACCACCGCAGCAGCCAGAGTTCCCAAGATCTGAGGGCTAAGACCGCTTTCATACAACTCATGGCCGCCCTTAAAGCCGATCGATACTAGCAAGTACAGTGAAAACAACTTGGGCAGCGGATTCGGTATTTCTAAATCGGATTGGACAAACACCGCCAGCATTCCTAGAAAGAAGAATAGAACCGGCGGATTCAAAATATTTGACAGAATTAAACTACTATCCATCGGTTATTTTAAAACTTTTCTGAATTTAACTCCGTTCATTATCCAGCTGTTGGTGACGAGTCGGCAATGATTCCTGGGATGCCAATAATGACTAGTAGTGGGGTAAAGATTTGTGAGAAAGCAAGATTTTCTTACACCTTTAGCTGTCGAACTGAAACTCTAATATCTGTTCTGTTTGTAGTTCTAGATCTGAATATTTAGGATTGATTAAGTCGTTATTCTCAACAAAATAAACTCAAGATGTTGCTCTTAGCCTATTTTTAGATACTTTATTGCTCCGAGTTAAATCGGCAGATTGACTGATTACACTATTTAATTAAAATAGTTACCCTGAACCTAGATAGTGCAAATAATAGCAATAAGCAGAGGTTTGGGTGTTAGCAAGGGTCTGGAGCGCGGCAATTTTGGGTATTGATGCCATCAAAGTAGGCGTAGAAGTGGATGTTTCTAATGGGTTGCCGGGAGTGAGCTTAGTCGGTTTGCCAGACGCTGCCGTCCAAGAATCTCGCGAGCGAGTTAAAACTGCAATTAAGAATGCCGGAGCCAGCTATCCGTTGAAACGGATTGTGATTAACCTAACACCCGCCGATTTGCGGAAAGAAGGTCCAATATTTGATTTACCAATTAGCGTTGGCATTTTAGCCGCCTCTGGCCAGGTTAATGGTGAATTGCTGGGCGACTATTTATTTTTGGGAGAGCTGTCCTTGGATGGGAGCTTGCGACCAGTCGCTGGGGTGTTGCCGATCGCTGCCGCTGCCCAACGCTTAGGGATTACCGGAATGATTGTCCCGGTGGATAATGCCCAGGAAGCTGCTGTTGTCAAAGACCTGAAAGTCTATGGCTTGAGCAGTCTCCAAGAGGTGATCAGTTTTTTGCAACAACCTAATCGCCTTGGTGATCAATTCTCGCCAGTGATTGCTAATGTCCCAGACCGCAAACATCAAACTAATCATTTCAACGACCTAAAAGATGTGAAAGGCCAAGCCCATGCCCGCCGCGCTTTGGAAATTGCCGCCGCTGGTGGTCACAACTTGGTGTTTGTCGGGCCACCGGGTAGTGGTAAGACGATGCTGGCGCGCCGCCTCCCTGGTATTTTGCCAGACTTGTCGTTTGCGGAAGCCCTAGAAGTTACCCAAATTCATTCGGTGGCGGGACTACTAAAAAATCGTGGTTCATTAATTGCCGATCGACCGTTTCGGAGTCCCCACCATTCTGCTTCTGGCCCAGCACTGGTAGGCGGTGGCAGTTTTCCTCGTCCCGGCGAAATCTCTTTGGCACATCGGGGGGTGTTGTTTTTAGATGAGCTGACCGAGTTCAAGCGCGATGTGTTGGAATTTTTACGCCAGCCCCTGGAAGATGGTTTTGTGACAATTTCGCGCACTCGCCAATCGGTTTCTTTTCCAGCGCAGTTTACGCTAGTAGCCAGTACTAATCCTTGTCCTTGTGGCTATTATGGTGACAATATTCAAGCTTGCACCTGTGCACCTCGCCAGCGCGAGCAATACTGGGCAAAGCTTTCGGGTCCACTAATGGATCGGATTGATCTGCAAGTGGCGGTCAATCGTTTAAAACCAGAAGAAATCACCCGTCAGTCTATGGGGGAATCGACAGAAACTGTGCGGCAGCGGGTACAGGTGGCTCGGCAAATTGCCCAGCAGCGCTTCCAGGGAACCACTATATTGTGTAATGCCCAGATGCAGAGCAAGGAACTACAGCAGTGGTGTGTGCTGGATGAAAATAGTCGATTGTTGCTGGAGAAAGCGATCGATCGATTGGGTTTGTCGGCGCGGGCTAGCGATCGGATTATTAAGGTGGCGCGGACGATTGCAGATTTGGCTGGGAACGAGCAATTGAAATCTTCACACTTAGCGGAATCTATTCAGTACCGGACGATCGATCGAATGCAAAAATAACGGCTTTTCTAATTATCATAGGATTTATGGGCAAGAGGTTTATTTCTCTAAGTTATAAGCCCAGCAGCGTGGAGCCAGCTGCTGCACCTAACCATTTAGCGATCGGTAGCATCATCGGTTTGGCCATTGTCCATATTTTTTGAGTGGCTTCGAGGGTTTTGCTGGTTTTTTCGATGGAGGTGGCGGCGCTTTCTAAGCGTTCTAGGGCGAAGGTTTTGTTGGGTTCTGGTTTGTCGGTGGCGGTTTGGACGGCAGTGAGGTCTTCGATGATTTCGGTTTTGGTATCGGGGGGTAGTTCGGATTGTTTTATCAAATCAACGATTTTGGTTAATTGGTTGAGGATTTCTGCTTGGCTGAGATTGTTGGTGGGGGCGGTGGATCGATCGATTTGGTTGTCGTTGCCTTGGATGGTGCGATTGCCGTCGCCTTGAACGTTGTTGATTTTGCCGCTCATGTTGTCTCCGACGGAAAAACTACATGGATTGTTAGTCATGGTATCTACCTTGTGAATATTATGGTTGGAAAAGTAATTGGGGCGTTGCAGGGTTGTTTCGATCGTTTGCTGTAACCATTTGATCCGGTCATCTTTTTCTGTGATAATTATCGCAATTTGCTCTGGGGATAAACCTTTAATCCGATTGTAGGCATCATGATATTCTGCACTTAATGCAGATTTATCAGCTTGTGGCGCAGTCTGGGCACGTAACAAGATTTTATCCTCTCCACGTTTTTCGATTGCTACAATTGCTAGTCTGGCATCAGGATGTCTTTCGGCTAGTTCCTTGAAGGCGATGGCAATGGCACGGGGATCGACTCCTTGGCTGTGGTAGAGGTCAAGGGTATCAAATATCGGTTTGATGAAGTCGCCAAATTCCCCGTCGGCAAATTCTTCTTGGCGGTTATCTGGTTTGCGGTGAGGTTCGGGGTTATCGGGGGTAGGTTGGCGCATGTAGATGTATTCACATTTTACGCCATCAAATTTGGTGGTGGTGGTGATGTTCCAATCTTGAATAAAGGCTCCAGTTAGAGTAGCACCAGTGAAATCGGTGCCATCCACTTGGGCTTGCACTAACTTGGATTGGGAGAGATCAGCCTCTTGCAGATTGGCATTGCTGAGATCGGCACCAATAAAGCTAGCTCCGACTAGATGAGCACCTTGTAGGTTGATGCCACGCAAATCTTGTCTGTCAAAATTTTTATCTTTTACATCGCCACTGACAATTAGTTGGCGGAGTTGTCTGCTTTTTAGATAACTATTGCCGGGACGAGCCAAATCGAGTTTGGTAACATTGCGAAAGTGAGTGCCGACCAAAATAGCCTGCCGAAAATCGCTACTTTTGAGGTTGGCATCGGCAAAATTAGCATTTGTGAGATTGGTTCTGCGAAAGCTCGTCCCTCGAAAAGATGCCAAAGCTACAGCCAGGTCTCGAATAGAAGCATATTTATCATCACCTTGTGTTGCTCGCCAAGCAATAAAACCACTACATAATGATATAGTTGCGACTTCGGCCAAGGCTGAGGCTGAGAAAGGTATTCCAGGTGCAAATACAGGCGCAACTACAGCTCCAGCTAAGGCTCCGGCTAACACCAAGGCTCCGGCTACAACTATGACCAAGGTTTCAATTACAACTATGGCTAAGGCTACAGCTCCAGCTATGGCTCCGGCTATGGCTCCGACTCCGGCTATAGCTAAGGTTGAGGTTAAGGTTAAGGCTAAGGCTGCAACTACAACTCCAACTCCGGCTAAGGCTCCGATTCCGGCTCCGGAAAGTCCACGCCATAGCAACAAAATTAATATGATAGCTACAACTACTAATGCACTCCATCCACATGCCTGATAGACTTGATGGTCTGCTGCTGTTGGCGCGGCAGTGATAAACCCAACGATGATATATCCGGTGAAAGCACTAAAAAAGCCCGAGATTCCAGCGGCTAACCAACTCAATCCTACTAACACCCATGCCCAGCGTTTTTGCAAACCCGCCGTAACCTTAAAAAAATTGGCATCCTGCAACTTAGCGCCAGCAAAATTTGCTCCCCGAATATCGGCAAAGCTAAAATTCGCCCCGGCCAGGTCTTGCCCCCTGAACGATCGACCTCGCAGATTTTGACCAGAAAAGTCTAAGGCCATGATTACGCTAGTTAAAAGTGATATCCATACTACCATCAGTAACATAAATCACCCCAATCAAAATCCCCAAATCGCTCCTCAAATCAGATCATCTTCCCCCACAACAGCCGAGGAATACCAAAATATATAATATTAAGAAACATTAAATAATAGCTCCATCAAAACATCACATTTCTCCCCAACCAGCCCGGTACAAACCGAATTCCAGCCCCAAATCTAAAAACATACTTTTTCTTACTGCCCCACCCAAAAACACATGCTATCCTCAACTCATCAAACATCAAAACCCCGCCAGCGCTGAATCACAGCTGAACATCACCGTAACCCCTGCTCAGACAAAACCAATTTTGAATTTGTCTCCCCACCGCGTTATGAGAGTTTTGCCCATTCAGCCATCACCAACAACTGAATAACAACTTTCATAACAGAGTGCAACCACCATGGCCCTAATCGATGAAGCAAAACTAATTCTCCAACGACTGGCTCCCCTCGGCTGGAAAGATTTATTTGACAAACATGGATTAAATATTACAGCCGCCGATTTAGCCACCGAACTAGATCGATCGCTTGGCAGCATCCGCCGCGACCTCCCCGGTTTTGAATCCTTCACCACCGCCGGCATTCGCGCCATAGAACCTGGCTCCCCCGCCAAAAGCCTGCTCTACCATGCCCTGGCCAGCGCCGACATCCATCCCACCCCCGACGGTAAACCCAGCACCAACCCCCAAGCCTATCCCACCATCACCGAACTAGATACGATCGAGAACTATATTTATAGCCGTGCCCGCCGGACTCTCGCCTCTTTCACCAACCCCGTCATTGTTGTCGCCGCTTATCAATATCGGCATACCCTCCGATCGCCCCACGGTAAGCACGCCGACTTAGCCTATTCTCGGGTAGGTGTGGCGCGAGTGGGTAACGAAGCCTATCGTTATGTAGCGGCCAGCCGTAGTTTTACCTCCACTCCCAAAACGGGCGATCGCGGCTTTGCCGTATTACCCGCCCGCTACGGTGCCTTCATCGCCGAATATCGCAACCCCTCCCGCGCTGATGCCGTTTTGCGCACTGTTGATATCGATCGGCAACTCGTATTTACTTTCCCAGTCCACAAACTCTTCGCTGGCAAAGAATGTCTGTGGGTCGATCAAGACACTCCGATCGACATCAGTGCCTGTGACTTAGTGGCCTATCACATCAGCGAAAAACTGCGCCGCATCCATACCAATGTGGCCGATAATCCCGGCTTTGTGCCCCCACTGGCCATTTTCAATATCAATGCTCCGCCCTTCAAGCGCGATTCCCAAGATACCGCCGATTTGGTGACAATCGAAAAACAGGGAGCCAGTATCTTGGTCGTGCCCCACGCCCATCCCACAATGGTCAGAACTGCCACTCAAAAAGTGGGCAATAAAGATGAAATTGCCCGGTTTAAGGTACCACCGACGACTCCCAGTAACCGCTTTGCCACTTCTCTGCAATTACCAGCTCCCAACGGTCGATCGGCTCCCGAATATGCCAATATTCGCCATGAAGTGGGAGCGCAAGCCAATAACCCCACCGTTACCGATTTGATGAATCTGCCCGAAGCACAGTACGTCCAGAAATTGAATGCGGGTAACTATGAAGCAGCGCACTTCTTGGATGATACTTGCGATGGGGTGATCGGATTGAGAATTACCGGTTTATCGTTACCGATTTTAGCGGCCTATTCTTTAGTCACCGCCGTGGATTTCTTCCCTAAAGTTGATCAAGTAGAAATCCAGCAATGGCTAGAAAAAATTGCTCGCCGTCCGATCGGTCTCGCTGCCCCCGATGTCCATTTTGCTCAAGGTGGTCCGTCACCCCTCAGTGATGGTCGCTTCAGTGCCCAGACCAATACCCGCACGCCCAGTGAGCGCATTCCCAATCCCACTTTACCCAACCCCGCCACTCCAGATCAAAAGGCGTTTACCCGCACCGAAGCGGCTAATTTCACCGCTTCGGCGATTGTCGGCAGTGCCTCAATGGGGAATGCCTTTCGGATATCACCAGCTGCTAGTTTTCCACTGAGCTGGTTGCCCGATACGGCAGCGGATGTTTTTGCGCCGGGCTGGGATATTTCGGAACATAGCGATCGCACGGGTCCCTTTTATGCAGCTTACGGTTTGGGTAGCCCCTTCCCCGAAGATTCTAAGCTCTGTGCGGCGTTAAATTCTTTTTGGCCAGCCGCCGCCCCCGATACTTCGCGCACCTTTGCGGCTTTTAATGCCCCCACGGCTTTTCCGCTGATGGATAGTGAGTTAGGTTATCATTTGAAGCATCCTCGCGTTACCGGCGGTGAAGTCACGGCCCGCAACGGCTGTGATGGCGAGTTTGGTCCTTTCTTTGAAACTGTGAACGGCACCAAATTTGTCAACTATACCGATCTTGATCGATCAGATTATGTCACCAATTCACTGAAAAATCTCTTCGGTTTTAATGGACTAGATGGAGTACTGGCAGAAGAAATGATTGCTCGGATGGATGCATTACGGTTTTGTATTCGGATACTGCCCCCGGCCAACGATGCGGTGCCCACCACGCGCTTATGGCTAATCACTGCCGAGAAGGTGAGTAATTGGCAAACTTGGCAGAGTAATCTCTTGCCCAAAGCAAATACCACGCTCACGGGTGCTGGCTATATCTACAATTTTGTGGAAGTTCCTAATCCCCGCGCCGCCGGTGTGCCGGTGGCTGATCCACCGCTGCGTCGTCGTCACCAGATCGCTAATCGCTATGATTGCCAGCTCGATCGCCGTAATCTTTTTTTCCGGACTAATAGTGGGGCTTTTCAACAGCGTCCGCGTGTCTAAAAGTTTGTTAATTCTTTTCCCCAATCATATTATTTGAGAATAGCAATATCCATCTTGAAATGATCCTACCATGCATGATGTTGTTGTAATTGGTGCTGGCCCAGGGGGGACAGCGGCGGCCATTGCCTGTGCTCAAGCTAACCTGCGGGTAGTTTTACTGGAAAAACTGCCTTTTCCGCGCGATCGACCAGGGGAAACTCTACATCCCGGCGTTGAACTACTACTCCAACAACTAGGCGTATGGCCGGCTATTCAACAAGCCGGATTCATCCGGCATCCCGGAATTGTCGTGACGAATAACCAAGTCCAGAAATTCACCCCCTTTGGAGCCGATGAGTCCGGGCCGTGGCTGGGATTCCAAGCCTGGCGAGCTGAATTTGATGCCCTGCTGCTGGCACAAGCTCGCAACGGTGGAGTGGAAATTGTCCAACCTTGTCAGGCTTTACAACCCATCCTCACTGCTGGGCGGGTGACTGGGGTACAAACCGATCGCGGTGAATTTCCAGCTCGCTTTACGATCGATGCCTCCGGGGGTAATGGCTGGTTAGCCAAACACTTGGCCATAGGGATCGATCGCCTTTCACCCCGTTTGATGGCACGTTATGGTTATGTAACAGGTGAATGTCTAGCCAGAAATGAATATCCGCAGCTATCGATCGATCCGCAGGGTTGGACTTGGACAGCTCTAGTTAAACCCCAAATCTATCAATGGACAAGATTGAATTTCACAGCACAGCCCTGGGATAGGGCTTGGCGACCTACCGAGTTTCAAGACTTAACCCCCATTCATCAAGTCCGCCAAGCCGACGTGACCTGGCGACGGGTAATCGCTCCCGCTGGGGCGGGCTACTTTATAGTGGGCGATGCTGCCCATATCTTAGACCCAGCCGCCGCCCATGGTGTGTTGAAAGCATTGATGTCTGGGATCATGACCGCTCATCTGATCGGGTTAACTACAGCTCAAACAGCTCAATCTGAAGACGCTGTTTTCCTAGCCTCAACCTATCAAAAATGGCTATCTGATTGGTTCACCCATGATATGAGAAAACTACGGGAGTTCTACGGTGAACAATTTGACCCGGAAAAACTAAGATAGTCTTGTGAGATCTAAATCCTCATTAAGTATAAATACTCAATGTTCTAGAAATTTTTGGACAATCTAACCAGGTAATGTTGTTTAACTCAAAAACTCTGAAATCGCCTAAAATTGACAATTGCAACGATTTTTGGACTATGACACGATGGGCGAACAACTAGCACAAGCACTGGAACCACTAGCCAGCATTTTTCGAGATTTAAACCTCCCCGAACCAATCACCCATTGGGGACACCCTTTCTTTATGAGCATTGTCATGTTCGGGATGGGCGGCTACGGCATCTATTCTGGTTGGAAAGGGCGCTTAATGACTGCCACTGACCCCATCGCCGCCGCCCAACTCAAGTCCGATCACAGCAAAATTATTAGTGCTATGGCTGCTTTTATGGCGATCGGAGCCACTGGCGGCATTCTATCCTTGGTCATCCAAAAACACGCCATCATGGAAAGTCCCCACTTTCTTACCGGCATGACCATGCTGAGCCTGCTGTTTCTGAACGGCGCCATCTCTTTTACTGGTTTTGGCGGTAACAATCCAGCTCTACGCAAAGCCCATGCTTACTTCGGCAGCTTTATTTTGGTGGTAATGATCGTCCATGCGATCGCTGGTCTCAAACTAGGCTTATCGATTTAGTCTCGGTTATTCGTTCATTTATTAGTATTTATGCCCAGTTGAGATAGAGTTATTTAAGCATTCTATCTCTGGCAAAAATTCAAATCTGCATGGACAATGCCCAGCGCATCGGACTCCTCTGCCTAACGTTTATCGTCGGCTTACTGGTTAGTCCCCAACCCATGTGGGTCGGGGGGCTGGCCTTTTTGTTGTTGATCGCTCTCTACTTTGGCGATCGCCGCAAACGGATTAATTTGCCTCTCAACTGGACAATAGCGACGGTAGCAGTGCTGATTAGTGCTGCTGTTTACTGCCAATTGCGACTGCCCCAGCCCAGTAGCCAAGATATTAGTCGGTTTATCAATAGCATCAATGACCAAGGTCAATCCCAGTTTTCATCGGTCAAAGGAGTCGTCGATAGTTACCCAAAAGTCACTCGTACCAATCGATCGCAGTTTTGGTTGCAAGTCAATCAGTTGACCGATATTCAAGGTGATGCTCCTGGTCCGGCCAGCATTAGACAAGTCAATGGTCGTCTCTACGTCACTGCTCCCCTCCTCAGCACTACCGGTCTGAAGCCCGGAGTAGAAGTACTGCTCACTGGCACTCTGTATAAGCCCAAGCCTTCTCTCAATCCCGGCGGTTTGAATTTTAGCGATTATTTGGCTCGCTCGGGCAGCTGGGCCGGGATGAGAGTGGCGCAACTGATTTTGCCCGATGAAAACCAAATTCGCCGCTGGGACATCGGTACTCTCCGGCAGCGGATTGTGCAGGCACAAGTAAAATGGCTTGATATTCCCGCTGGTCCTTTGGTTAGTGCCATGTCCCTCGGTGGCGATGTGGTTGATTTGCCTTTCGACATCAAAGATTGGTTTGTGCGAGTCGGTCTCGCTCATACCCTTGCGGCTTCAGGGTTTCAGGTTTCACTGATTGTCAGTGTTGTCATTAATATTACCCAAAGGTTTTTATCAAAACAATGGCAGTTTGGTTTGGGATTATTGGCGATCGGCTTATTTGTCAGCTTGACTGGTTTTCAGCCTTCGATCGTGCGGGCGGCGGTGATGGGTGGCGCTGTATTACTAAGTTTATTGATTGGTCAGCAGCTGCGGCCTTTAAATTCTTTGTTGCTGGCCGGGGTCTTGCTGCTGCTCTTGAACCCAATCTGGATTTGGGATGTGGGTTTTCAACTGAGCTTCTTAGCTACTCTGGGTTTAGTGGTTAGTGCCACCCCTATTCAACAAAAACTCGACTGGTTGCCCCCCACGATCGCTGAATTAGTAGCAGTGCCCTTAGCCGCTACGATTTGGACAATGCCAATTCAGCTCTGGAATTTCAAAGTTTTACCTCTGTATGCTTTGCCAGCCAACATTATTAGCAGTCCACTAGTCGCCATTATTAGTATTGGTGGCATGATTAGTGCGGTCATTAGTGCTATTCTGCCGCCTTTGGGCAGTGCAATCGCCTGGTTATTGCTTTATCCCACCCAACTGCTCATCGGGATGGTGCGTGTTATTGCTACCTTACCAGGGGCAAATATGTCGGTGGGCAGTATTGCGCTGTTGCAACTAATTTTTCTCTATGGTTTGATTGTGCTAGTTTGGCTGCTACCGTTCTGGCAAAAGCGTTGGTACCTGGCACTGCTGGTGGCGATTGTTGCCATTATGGTGCCCCTGTGGGTCACCAAAAATCAAGAGCTGAAAATTACGGCGTTGGCCAGCGGGGAAGATCAAGTATTAGTTGTCCAAAATCATTATCAAGCCACGCTCATTAATGGTGGTAATAACGAGACTGCCCGGTTTACGGTACTGCCCTTTTTGACCCATGAAGCGATTAATGAACTGCACCAAGCGATCGGTCTCTATCAAAATCGCCCAGTCAATCAGGGGTGGCAAACCATTAGTAGCTCGGTATCGATCGATAAATTCTATACTTCAGCCAGCAGTACTAACTCAGCCCCCAATTTCCGAAATTCGCTAGTCTTAAGTACTGAGCGGATGGAACTAGGCAACTGTGTCACCAAGCTCTGGAATGCCCAGCCGCCCTTGCTAGCCCTAGATATTGCTCAACAGCATTGGTTAATTATTGGTAATCTTCCGATCGATCAACAACGGGAGCTAGCCCCTCAACTGCAACCAGTAGAAAGTATTTACTGGCCAGGAGGCAAATTGACCAATGAATTCGTAAAAATAATCCGTCCCCAAGTGGCGATCGCTTCCACCACCAATCCCGACGCGGAAACTATCCAAAAACTGGAAGCAATGGGTACCAAAGTTTTTGTCACTGGTCGGGATGGCGCAGTGCAATGGACTACTGAGCAAGGCTTCAAAACATTCCATGACGAGAATTAATACTGATTTATATTCTCAGTGCCTTACATCTTAATGCTGATTATTCTCAATAAACTATCCTTGTTGCAAATGAACTGACAATTAAGCTATTCTTAGTTAGTAAATAAAAACTTATATCAAGAGGGCTTAATTATGTCCCTTTACACAGCAGATTCTTTGAAGGCCGAACTTCATGAAAAAGGCTGGCGGCTTACTCCCCAAAGAGAAATTATCCTGGACATCTTTCAAAATCTGGCCAGCGGCAAACACTTGAGCGCCGAAGATTTGCAAGAAGTTTTATCTGGCGAAGGCCACAACATCAGTTTGTCAACTATTTATCGGACGGTTAAGCTGATGTCCCGGATGGGAATTTTGCGCGAGCTAGAGCTGGCTGAAGGCCACAAGCATTACGAAATCAATCAACCAGCTCCTTATCACCATCACCACCTCATTTGTACTCGTTGCAACCAAATGGTCGAATTTAAGAATGATTCCATTTTGAAAATTGGCGATAAAACTGCCAAGAAAGAGGGCTATCATTTGCTGGATTGTCAGATGACCATTCATGCTGTTTGCCCAACTTGCCAGCGGTCGATTTTGCCCATCTAAAAACAACTAGTTAGCAGCAGCATCCCGTTCCACATTGCCAGCTTTCAACCAGCCCTCAGCGGTGCCATCAGAATTGCGGACTTGCACCCAGCTTTTGTCGGCATTTTCTTTCAGGACAATGATTTTTTCTCTAAATCCGACACCACCGGTTTTGGCGCTACTGTCCGATGCTTCCTGGCGTAAAGACACTCCGGTTTCCCACATGACAGTTGCACCATAAGCTCCTGGTGGGATAGCCTTTTCCTCTTTTTTTTCTTCTTTAGCTACTTCTGGTGCTGGAGTTGGTATCGCTGGTGATTTTTTGGGAGCTGGTTTTACAGCTTTTTTCGGATTGCGCTCTTCGGCAAAGGCTGGTTTAGAGGGCTTGGCACTGAGATTAGTAATCATAAAATAATACACAGCACTACCGCCCAAAACACCAAGGGTAATAAAACCCAATATGATACCCAAGAAAACTTTAATCGCGTTCAGCATGTAAATGTAGTTAATTTAGTTAATAGGTAAAGCAACTTAAATTTTATATTATCCCAACTGCCGAGAAGCTAACCTGGCTTTGCCAGAACTAGCCCACTCTTGAAGGAAGGCAATTTGTTCTTGAGCCGTAACTGCTAACGGAATAGTTTGGCTAGCAGCTTCTAGAATATCATCTGTGGTAAAGTCCCGGCTTTGACTAAAGCCAATATGCATAGCTTCTACCAGAATTTGCTCAATTTCAGCTCCCGAAAAATCGGGCGTTTCGTAAGCTAATCTGTCTAAATCATACTGACCGATACTCTGGGGACGCAGTTTGCCAATATGGACGGTAAAGATCGCCCGCCGCTCAGTTTGACTGGGCAATCCCACAAAAAATATTTCATCAAAGCGCCCTTTGCGTAAAAGCTCTGGCGGCAGGGATTGAATATTATTAGCCGTAGCTACCACAAAAACCGGGGAGGTCTTTTCGGCTAGCCAGGTAATCATGGTGCCGAACACCCGGCTCGCGGTACCAGCATCGCCTTTCCCTTCGATGCCACCAAAGGCTTTATCGATTTCATCAATCCACAAGATGCAGGGGGATAGGGCTTCGGCCAGCTGAATCATTTGGCGAGTGCGGGCTTCCGATTCACCAACCAGTCCGGCAAAGAGACGACCAACATCTAAGCGGAGGAGGGGTAAATGCCAGTGATGAGCGATCGCCTTGGCGGTGAGAGATTTACCTGTGCCCTGAATGCCAACCAACAGTAGACCACGGGGATGGGGCAAACCATACTGACGGGCTTTTTCCGAAAAACCACTGCCGCGTCTAACTAACCACTCTTTCAGGTTATCGAGACCACCGATGTCGGTCATCTGGGCTTGGGCGGGATAGAAATCTAAAATTTGGGTTTGGCGGATGGATTGGCGTTTTTCTTCTAAGATTAGTTCTAAATCAGATTCTTGGATGGCTCCGTGGGCGGCGATCGCCCGACCACAAACTCGCCGCACTCTCTCTAGCGATAAACCCTGACTGGCGCGGACTAATTCATCGATGACTTTAGTTTCAAGTTTTTGGTTGGTAGCTTGGAGTAGTCGATCGATCTCCGCTTTTAGCTCTGGAGCGCTAGGCAACGGAAATTCTAAGACGGTAATAATTTCGCTCAAGTCGCTGGGGATGCTGACTTGGGGGGCAATCATCACAATATTTTTGGGTTCGGCTTTGAATTTGCGCGCTAGGTTGCGGAGTTTGCGTGCCACAGAAACATCTTCTAGGAAGCGGTGGTAGTCGCGTAGTACAAAGATGCCGGGGTTGCTAGATGATAATTTGTCGATGAATTCGAGAGCTTGGACGGGATTGCGTTTGCCAAATCCTTGATCGTTAGGGTTGCCTTGGTAGCCATCTACAAAGTCCCAGGCATAAATTGGGCGATTTTCCAGTTGCTGGCCGACTTGAGCAATCGCCGTTTCGACTCGTTCTTCCTCGGCGGTAGGAATGTAGATCAGGGGGTAGCGAGCACGGATTAGTAAGGCAAACTCAGTATTAAATGCCATGTTGGGTTGGTGCTAGAGGCAGTTTTTGCATGATTTTCTCCATAAGTCTCAGTTTAATGGTGACTAACTGGCATATCAATGATTTATTGGTAACTTTCAGTCTGCCGTAAGGCTTAAAATTTAGGGCAGTTGAGGATTTTCAACTGCCCTAAATTATTAAATGGTGGTCACCACGATATTAGTATTCTAATACCGAAGAATCCACTTCTCTGCTCCAAGCTTGAATACCACCTTTAACATTAGTACCAACCAAGCCAGCCTCCTTCAAAAGACCCAGCGCCTTAGCCGATCGACCGCCCATCTTACAATGCACAATCAACTTCTTGTCGCCGGTAGCAGCCTTCACTCGATCGATCCCATCACCCTGTTCGATATCTGGTAACGGAATCAACACCGCGCCCGGAATCTTGGCAATATCATACTCATTAGGGTTACGTACATCAATCAGTACATAATCCTGGGCACCTCTGTCCATCAGCTGTTTCAGTTCAGTCACCGTCATTTCATCCAAAGCACTCATCTCCGCTGCTTCCGCAGCTTTAGCTTGGGGAATTCCGCAAAATTCTTGATAATCAATTAATTTTTCAATCACTGGTCGCTGGGGATCAGGGCGCAGTTTCAGTTCCCGGAAACTCATATCCAAAGCGTTATAAAGCATCAATCTGCCACTGAGCGATCGACCTTGACCCAAAATAATTTTGACCGTTTCCGTGGCCTGAATCACCCCAATAATGCCGCACAGAATTCCTAAAACACCACCCTCCGCACAGGATGGTACCATCCCTGGTGGTGGCGGATCGGGATAGAGATCGCGATAGTTGGGAGCAGGCATTTCATTGTCATAGAACCAGTCCTCGCCATTTTTACGTAACTTGGCGCGTTCCTCGGCATTGGCCTGATCCCAAGCTGCCGTGCGCTGCCAACCACCTTTATAGTTAAAAACTGTTGCCTGACCTTCAAAGCGCAAGATCGACCCATAGACATTGGGCTTGTCCAATAAGACGCAGGCATCATTGACCAAATAACGGGTCGGAAAATTATCAGTACCATCGACAATCACGTCGTAGGGACGGAGAATATCCAAGGCATTTTCGGCACTGAGGGCAGTTTCGTAAAGATCTACTTGACAGTAGGGATTGATCTCCAAAATCCGGCTCTTGGCCGATTCGATTTTGGGCTTGCCCACCCAAGAAGTGCCATGAATAATTTGACGTTGGAGGTTGGAGTGATCGACGATATCAAAATCGACGATGCCGATGCGGCCAATACCCGCCGCTGCCAAATACAAGAGTAAGGGCGAACCCAAACCACCAGTACCAACGCACAGCACACTAGCGGCTTTGAGACGTTTTTGGCCATCCAACCCGACTTCTGGCAAAATTAGGTGGCGAGAGTAGCGAGCATATTCCTCAGGTAATAACTGAACTTGATCCAAATCGGGATTAAGCATATCGAATTAAGAGACAAGGCTAAAAATGTACAGATTTGTGCAGCGTTAATCCAAGAGGTGGGGTATCTAGAAACTAGCACTCTGCAAACCGCTGAGCAGACTATAGCTTTGATCAGAAAACCATGTCATACTCGTCACCCTTACATGGTACCTTGATTTCTGAACATGGAATTTTGCATATTGCAGTACTAAACCTATGACAACTGCTCCTTATGGTTCTTGGCAGTCACCGATCACTAGTGACTTAGTTACAGCTGGGAGTCTACGGCTGGACAGCGTTGTTTTAGATGGTACCGATACTTATTGGCTAGAATCCAGAGCCGCAGAACAAGGTCGATCAGTGATCATGCGGTGTGACCAGAAAGGGCAGATTACGCAGCTAACGCCGCCAAATTTCAATGTCCGTAGTCGTGTACATGAATATGGGGGCGCTGCTTACACGGTTCATGCCGGTCAGATTTTTTTCTGTCACGATGCCGATCAATGTATTTATAAGCAGTTTCCTGGCCAAGCGGTGCAGTTAGCTTCGCCAGTGGTCAGTAATCCCAAGCAAAAACAGGCCAAGCTGCGCCGGTATGCTGAGCCGGTGATCGATGCCCAGCGTCAACGGCTGATCTGTGTTTATGAAGACCATCGATCGATCGGGATGGAACCATTCAATGCGATCGTCAGCATCAACCTTAATGATCCCCAAGATTTAATAATATTAGCCTCTGGTAGTGACTTTTATGCCACCCCACGGCTTAGTCCAGACGGGAAAAATTTATCTTGGATCAGCTGGAATCATCCCAATATGCCGTGGGATGGGAATGCCTTAATGGTCGCTACTTTTCAGGCTAATGGCTCCCTCGCACCGGTGCAGTTTATTACTGGTGGAGAAAATGAGGCGATTTTTCAACCTCAATGGTCGCCAGCCGGAGTTTTACACTTTGTTTCTGATCGGACTGGCTGGGGGAACCTCTACCGCTATCAGCAGGGCAAAATAGAACCTCTATTGACTACTCGCGCCGAATTTGGATTGCCCCAATGGGTATTTGGCCAATCGACTTATGGTTTTGCTAGCGACCGACAAATTATTTGTACTTATACTCAAGGCGGTATCTGGCATTTGGCCAGCTTAGATCCTGACAGTGCCGAAATTACCGCCATCGAGCAGCCTTACACCGAAATTAGCCAACTACAAGTCACCGCTGCCCGTGCTTTTTTTATCGGTGCTTCCCCTACTCAAGCAGCCGCGATGGTAGAGCTGAATTTACAGCATCTTAGTCTGAGGGTTTTACAGGCCGCACCACCAGTATCGATCGATCCCCACTATTTTTCTCACCCACAAGTACTAGCCTTTCCGACTACAGATCGGCAAATTGCCTATGCTTTTTACTATCCACCCACCAATCCCGATTACCAAGCCCCAGCAGCTGAAAAACCACCAATATTAGTAAAAAGTCATGGTGGTCCCACCGGCACCACTTCCAGTCAGCTAAATCTGCGTGTTCAATATTGGACTAGTCGGGGCTTTGGTTACCTAGATGTCAACTATCGGGGCAGTACTGGGTTCGGTCGCGAATATATGCGCCAGCTCGATGGCCAGTGGGGAATTTTGGATGTGCAAGACTGTATCGATGGTGCCCAGTACTTAGTCCAACAAGGCCGAGCTGATGCCGACCGGTTGGCTATTTCGGGAGGTAGTGCTGGTGGTTACACCACTCTGTGTGCCTTAACCTTTCATGATGTTTTTAAAGCCGGAGCCAGCCACTACGGAGTCAGTGACCTCACCGCATTGGCTGAGGATACCCACAAATTTGAATCTCGTTATCTCGATCGACTAGTAGCCCCCTATCCCCGAGGAGCCAAGATCTACCAAGCGAGATCTCCCATTAATTTCCCCGATAAGCTTAGTTGTCCTACGATATTTTTCCAAGGTTTAGAAGACGCGGTCGTACCACCTAATCAAGCCACCAAAATGGTCGATGCGCTCCAAAAACGGGGAGTTGCTGTGGCCTATGTGCCCTTTAGCGGTGAACAGCATGGTTTCCGGCAGGCTGCCAATATCAAAACAGCTTTAGAGGGCGAGTTCTACTTTTACTCTCGGGTCTTTGACTTTCAGCCAGCCGATGCGCTTCAGCCCATCGAAATCAGTAATTTCTCCTCAGGTTTCCGAAATTTTGAGGAACAGCACGAAGATATCTCTAGACAGTAGTTTTAGCGATCTATCTAATAAATTTCGTAGAATATAAATCTAGTAACTCAATTTTCGGGAGTTTTCGATGAAGGAAATTACGCAAACCCTAAAAAGCCAAGCTTGGATCTTGGGTTCCATGGTAGTGACCATGTGGGTGGTAATGATCGCTGACACCTTTGTTTTTCGCCATCAGCTCCAGACCTTTGGGATATTTCCCCATAGCTTGGTGGGCTTGCGGGGGATCATCTTTGCTCCTGTGCTCCATGCCAACTTTGCCCACCTGATATCCAATACCGTGCCCTTCATTACCCTCGGTTGGCTGATCATGCTCTGGGAAACCAGCGACTTATTGGTTGTAACTGTCATTAGTATGTTGATAGGAGGCTTGGGAACCTGGCTATTTGGCGGTGCCAATACTGTCCATGTTGGAGCTAGTGGCGTTATCTTTGGCTACTTAGGATATCTACTATTTCGGGGCTTCTTTGAGCGCAAACTCTCTTCGGTCATCATGTCGCTGTTTGTGTTCGGAGCTTACGGTTCCGTGATTTTTGGTATATTTCCGGGAATGCCAGGAATTTCTTGGCAGGGACACCTTTTCGGGTTTATCGGTGGGGCGATTGCTGCTAACTTCGCTGCTCAAAAGTAGTTGCTGGCACACAATGTTGATGTTTGGCTGAACAAAATCAGACAAAAGTCGGATTTAATTTTTCCATAACTCCGTCAGAATGACTGTAGTTTACTGTGACTGATAGCCAACAGTCATTGTCTCCAAACATCCGGTCACCAGCCATGTCCATGAATTATTTCGAATCAGAAGAAGAAGATTATTTAAGTCAGTTAGAACAAGAAGAAATTTATCATGAAGAAACTTTTGGTAGTAGATTAAAGCTTTTTTATGAGCAGTTCAGTACTGGCACTAAAGCCCTTCTAAGCGACTCTTTATTTAGAGAAGTTGCCAAAAACGAAGTAGTTTTTCGGCTAGAAATTTTGTGTCCTAACAAAATTGTTTATAAAAGACTAGCTCAAAAGAATCAGAAAATATCCAATGAAATCCGCTGGATCTGGCCAGACACCATGAGACAGTTTTCTTTTCTGCTAGAAGAATCACCATTAACAATCAGCACATTTTCATTGAGAGGCTAGTGAGACTAAGGAGATGTAAATCCTGGAGTTTCTCACTAGCATTAACCAAACTCTAGACAGTAACTAAAGATGATAAAGGGTCAGGAATAGTTGCCACTGGGGCGGCAAACTCCCCCACTAGCACGTACTCTAAACGCAGTTTTAACCAAGTAATAAACTGGGCATTAGTAGAGATTACAGCAACGCTGGGCTGAGGGCATTTGGCTTTGTGAGCAGCCATTTCAGGAGATTCCAAGAAAGCGGGCTGTTTGACTAGCCAAAAATCAATTTCTTTTTCCTGCTCGTGATAGTTGCGAGTGCGCTCTTTAAGTACTTCGGCAAGGGGTTCTTCTTCCAGCAAAAAGTTTTGGCTGGCCAAGATGTAGTGATAAGTCTGCATTGCGTGTCGAGGTATTGGTCTGAAGGAATAAATCTTAATCTTAGAGACAATGTAACAGGCTAGGTAGCTCAGAAAAATTACTGTTTGTGAAGCTTCTTCCTCCTCAAGCTATTTCCGTGTTTAGCCACCGCGCATTGCCAGCTTCATTTCCTGAATGGCTCGATCGATCCCCACTAAAACTGCGCGGCTGATAATCGAATGACCAATGTTCAATTCTTCCATCCCGGGCAAAATGGCGATCGGATAAACATTTTGATATGTTAAGCCATGGCCAGCATTCACCCGCAAACCGAGATTGATCGCCTCCGCACAGCCCTCCCGAATTACTTTTAGTTCTTTTTCTACAGTGGTAGCATCTTGGGCATTAGCATAGCAACCGGTGTGGATTTCAATAAACTGAGCAGCGGTCGCTTGAGCAGCTTTGATTTGGGGCGAATCAGCATCAATAAACAAGCTCACCGGAATCTGCGCCGACTGTAGTCGATCGACAGCACTTTGTATTTTATCTAGTTGTCCTACCACATCTAATCCGCCCTCCGTGGTAACTTCTTCCCGACGCTCTGGCACCAGCGTTACATAGTCAGGTTGAAGCGCCAGGGCAATCCTCACCATTTCATCGGTAGCAGCCATTTCTAAATTGAGATGAGTGGTAACCACTTCCCGCAAAATTCGCACATCCCGATCCTGAATATGACGGCGATCTTCTCGTAAGTGAGCTGTAATGCCATCAGCCCCAGCCATTTCGGCCAGAAGTGCTGCTGTCACTGGCTCCGGCTCGTTACCGCCTCGGGCTTGTCGAATAGTTGCTACGTGGTCGATATTCACACCGAGAGTTAACATGGCAACTTCCTTGGGTACTATTGTAAATATATAAGTATGTCACAGCCAGTAGAGATTGAAATCGCACCAAAAGTGGGAACACAATCCAGAACAAAATGGTCGTACAATACTAATAATGTCCTTTAAGGGTTAAAAACTAAACCATTATTTTTTAGTGGGGAGTGAGTTTTTTTAAGCTATGAATCAGAAAAAACGCCAGATCAACTGCAAAAACATTCTTCTGTTGGGGACTTTCCTAAGTGCCTCCATCATTTCTGGTAACGCAGCCTTTGCTGCTAGCCTGTCTGAAGTCAAAGCAGCTCCAGTAGTTTCACAAAAAGTAGCTGCCAATACTGTAGAAAAAAATCTACCAGCTGCTGCTGCGACCGAGAACAAAATTGCACAGGCCAGTGATGTTGCTGGTAACTGGGCAGAACCTTTTATTAAGGTATTGGTAGAAAAAGGAATTATCGCTGGTTATCCCGATGGCTCTTTTCGCCCAGACCAACCTGTCAACAGAGCTGAATTTGCCGCTCTATTGACTAAGGCTTTTGACCTACAGCCCACCAGAGAATCCCGCGCTTTTCCAGATGTACCGAAAAAATTCTGGGGCGCATCCGCGATCGATAAAGCTTATCGTTCTGGTTTCTTGTCTGGCTATCCAAACAACAGATTCGGTCCAACTCAAAACATCGTCCGGATTGAATCCTTAGTATCAATTACCAACGGCAACAAATTACAAGCCGATGCTGCTGGTCCGAAGGTTGATGATCTGTTTTCAGACTCAGCTCAGGTACCCAGCTTTGGCCGTGATGCCTTAGTAGCTGCTACTCAGAAATGCTTAGCTGTTAGTGTTTCTTATCCAGAAGGAAAGACTTTTAATCCTAATGGTGTTGCTACTCGTGCTGATGTCGCCGCCTTTATCCACCAAGCTTTGGTAGCTTCTGGTAAACTAACCGCTCTGGATAGCAATAACCCAGCCCAAAAATACATTGTTAGCTGTGGCGGTACCGGCGTAGCCATTACTGAACAAGATATTCAGAATCGCGCTGGTGTTGGTAACTTACCTGGCATTGAAACCACTGCCAAGAAGCCTTCTAATGCTCCAGTTGGCGGCTTGACCACACCTACTGGTTTTGGTGCTAATAGCGGTGATCTATTTATCGGTGCTGGCTACCAAGATAGACTTAAGCCCGTTCTTGGTAATAACACTGAAGCTTTTGGTTTAACAGCTGGTTTTGGGATTGGTGATAGCGTTAATGCGATCGGGTTAGAGACTTCTTACAGTACTAATGGTTACGGTGATAGTACTAGCCCCCCTGCTAATACTTCCCAAGGATTGTTCGATCGCGGTGGTGTTAACTTCAAGCTGCACAAACAGTTTGGTGATAACGTAGCAGTTGCCGCTGGTTGGGAAAATGCCATCAGATTCGACTCTGATCCCACTAGAGAGACTTTCTATGGAGTTCTAACCGGTGTTTTACCAGTTAGTGATACCAACAACTTCACAGCCTCCGTAGGTATCGGTAATGGCCGTTTTCGTCCAGTTTCAGCTATTCTTGCCAATGTCAACAACGATGAAACTAGTATCTTCGGTAGCTTAGGCTTCCGGGTTTCCGAGAACGTTGGCTTAGTTGCAGATTACAATGGTCGCAATTTCAACTTAGGCTTACCCCTCACCTTCCAACTGAGTGATAACGTTGGATTCCAGGTCACTCCCGCCATCTTAGATGTTACTGGTGACAGAATTAGTGGGGAAGAATCCCGTTTTGCTGTTAGCGGCGGTTTAGGCTTCAAGTTCTAGAAAAAGTAAAGAACCCTGTTGCTCAATAGGGTTCTTTACTTTTTCAGATTTTTATTCTTGTTCAACTCTGTGGTTTGTCATGAAAATTAAAAATGTTGTGTCGTTAGCTATTTTAGCGGCAGTTCTTCTACCGCTCTCTGTTCAGGCAGTACCTCTTCCTGGTGACTTTGATGGCTTTGGTAATGCCCCCGTCGGTAGCGACTCGGTACGCGGTGTTTCTGGTGGCGGCACTGGCAGTAAAAGTGGTAGTGCTAGTTTCAGTCCCGAAATTCAATCGAAGGTTAATGCTGTTGGTGCCACACTAACGGCTTCTAGCATCAGTGGTAGCCAACCGGTTGGTGGCAATACCGTTAATGTTGACCCAGCGGCTGCGCAGGTTGCTTTTGATGTAATCAGCTCTCCAGCTGGCTCCGATGCACCAGCAGTGGGTGGTTTTGTCACCGCCTTAGGTGGTGGTGATTCCGCTAAGCAGCTGGCTATGTCGATGCAAGGTCTTAGAGGTGGTGATGGTGCCATCAACTCGGCAGTGCTTTCTGGTGCAGTCAGTTCTTACAACAACTATCTCAGAGCCTTGACTGATAGTAGTCAAGCAGTTGGCAAGCCTGGATCTGAGCTAAATAATATTGTCCAAAGCTTTCCAGCTGGCCAAAAAGCAGCGCAGGTTGTTTTAGGCAAATTGGTAGAAGCAGCTCGCTAATTAATAGCTAGCTAACAACTTCAATAGAGGGGCAAAGCCGTTGGCTTTGCCCCTTTCGCTTGAGGCGCTAAATTAGTTTTGTACTTTTTAGCCTGCAATTGATAGCCGAAAGTGTTGCCCAAACAAATTGTCAATGTCTATAGGCGTTATGACCCGTGAACTTTTTAAACTTTAGAATAAAATCTAACTGTCGAGTACGGCCACTTTCACCATCATGGCTACTAGCTTGGGGTGAAGTTACAGACCAGGACGTGATTTGGCAGGAGGGGAAGTTGTCGATCGTCATCGCTAAAAATTGGGTGATTAGTCCTAATAATCAGTTGGTAGTGATCGGTGATCTATGGTTGAGTAATCGAAGAACATTATTGGATAAGTTAGATCATCGGCATGAAATGGATGATCTGGAGTTAGTCGCACGCCTATGGGAAAAGTGGGGACTAAAAACCCTAGATATATTGCAAGGAATGTGGTGTTTGGCTGTGTGGGAAAGGGCATCGCAACAGCTGTTGCTGATACGCGATGCAGTGGGCAGCAGAACAATCTATTACACCACCAACAGTGCGACCCAATGGATTGCCCCACAGTTAAGTGCTCTGAATTCCTATCGATCGCCTCAACTAGATTTAGTAGCATTGCGCGACTATTTGACCTGTTCTTTTGTCCCTGGCGATCGAACTTTATGGCAAGATGTGCAGGAATTGCGCCCAGGTCATATTTGGCAACTACCAGGCGGAAACATTAGTGCTTACTGGCAACTACAAGAACAAGTAACTGCCCCAGCATCTCTGGAGTGGCATGGTGGTGAATTGCGATCGCTCTTGGAACAAGTGATGATCGAATATCTGCCTGCTACCGAGGCGGTGGGCGTATTTTTATCTGGCGGTCTAGACTCTAGCTGTATCACGGCTTTGGCTAGCAAGCTACATAATGCCCCAGTGCATACTTATTCGATTCACTTTGGCACCAAGTCGGCCAATGAATTAGAATTTTCTGGGCTGGTAGCGGCTCATTGCCAAACGCAGCACCACATTTTAGAAATTACTTTACGGCAAATGTGGGAACAATTGCCCCAAACAATGGCTTATTTGGATGATCCGATCGGTGATCCATTGACAGTACCTAATTTGTTAGTCGGTCAACTGGCTAGCCGCGATGTGCAGGTAACGCTTAATGGCGAGGGTGGTGATCCTTGTTTTGGCGGTCCTAAGAATCAGCCGATGTTGATTAATAGTCTGTATGGAGCGGTAGCTAATCATGATCCATTACAGGCTTATTTAATATCTTTCCAAAAATGTGCAGCGGACTTGCCGCAATTACTCCAGCCAGAAATTTGGCAACAGGTACAAGAGTCATGGGTATTTGAGGCCGATTTAAATTCGGAGATGAACTATCTCAATCGGTTGATGGCTCTGAATATTAAGTTTAAGGGAGCCGACCAAATTTTGACTAAGGTAAATAATTTGACGCAGGCAGTTAGTTTACAAGGTCGATCGCCTTTGTTCGATCGCCGCATTGTAGAAATGAGTATGACAATTCCGCCAGAATATAAGCTATCAGGAGTACAGGAGAAAGCAGTGTTGAAGCAGGCGGTGGCCGATCTACTACCAGCATTAATTATCGATCGACCAAAAAGTGGCATGATGGTGCCGGTTCAGCTGGGATTTCGGAAATATTGGCAGTGTCAAGCCCGATCTTTATTGCTCGATCGACAGGCAAAGATTGCACCTTATATTAATCAAACTGTAGTTAAAGAATGGTTGAATTTCCGAGGTGATATTTGGGGTCGCTACGGCGCAAAATTGTGGTTGTTAGTTAGTTTAGAAATGTGGCTGCAAATTAATTCTGACCAAAATCGCTAGCCTATTCAAAATTTTCTAATAAATAAAAATCTGTATCAGAGCCGTCTGAATTAAACATATCGTCAATTTCAGTTAATTGACGACTTTCATAGATTGCTCGCTGCAAAATTTGAATTATTTGCTCAGATGAGAAAGACTCTAGATCTAGATAGCAACCCATATCTAGCCATCTTATTTCATCTGGAAGCAAACTGTCCCGAACAGTCGCAGGCATTCGACGAGCTGCTTGAGCAACTTTGTTAGATTGACCATTACTCACATCTAGATTGTTCATTACCTGACGAGGCATAATACCCACATCAATAATGGGGATAGTGGTATTAGGAAACCAAATCTCCTCTTGCCGCAGACGGTAAATCATCTGAATTCCATGGGGTGAGCCATCATGCAGAGCATAAACTTTTAGTCGTGGGTTTCGGTATAGCGTCTCCATCGTGGTGGAAAAAGTGCTTTCGGGGTAGCCATCAATAGTTAAAACTGCACAGCTATTTTCAGACTGAAAGTTATTACGAATTAAAAGTTGGGCAACTGCTGGTCGATTGCAAACTACTACTCGATCAAATTGCTCAGTTTTGGACTCGAACCGATAAGTTGTAGCCTCTGAATTGGGACTAGACGCTAAGATTGCCATTGGTTTTTGAGATAAAATCTTGACTGGCTCACCATTAATTTTGACCCACTGGCTCAAATACTCTTTAAATTGATCTTTGCTAATCAAAAAAATATCGGCAATATGACGTTGCTGACGCTGTTGCTCTAGGCTCAATAAAATTGCCATTAAACCGGCTCCGAGTGTTGTTGTAATCCCTAGCAATGAGTGAGCCACAATACTAATGGGTAGACCAATCAACAATAATAATCCAGCGAGTATTTTTAGAGCTTGCGCCTTGCTTTGTCGATCGCGACGATTTAGCTGATGGGAAACACTACTTTGCGCGATCGTTACGACTACTCCCAGAGTGTAGATGCTCAGTAGTATCGTTAGTATCGTTATTAATAAGTCAATAGGGAGCTTGAGGAAATTAGTACCCAACAAACTCAGGGCGATGATCACCAATGGTCCACAGACCAAATACTTGAACAAATCTTGAACTAGACTAATTTTGGTTGTGCGTGATTGTAATCTCTTATTCAGCAAATAATAAAGTTGATGGGAAGTAAAAAACAAAGTTCTCTTTGCCGATATTTCATCTAATAACTGGGCGAAAAAGAAATCAGTCAATTTAGTTGTTGACGACATCGACTTGTTTGTAAAAACAAATTGATGTTGACAGCTTTTACACCTACCGACATTAATAGTCCGTTCCTGAAGATTATTTTCGGCACTACATTTAATACATTTCATAATACGGTTGTCGATTAGACATGCGCTTCATTGTATTTTAAACCACAGTGACTATCTATCATTTAATGATTTCAGTCAACTCAAAACTCTTTAACCAAAGCTATCAACTGTATAAAAACCTGAATAAGGTGTATAGTTGTCACTAATTATGATGTTATTACTTTCAACTAGACCTAGCTTGTTGCTGGTATTGATTGCTCTTTGTAAGATTTCAATGAGTTTTTGCGGTGAAAAAGACTCTAATGCTAGATAGCAACCATCATCTAACCATTGTAATTCATCTGTATTTAAACTAGCCCTTACGTCAGCCGCTAAAACCTGAGCTGCACTGGCTGCTCTGCTGGATTGACGAGTTATAGCATCCATATTATTCATGATTTGTCGAGGTAGAATGCCTACATCAATAATCGGGATGGTAATGTCAGGAAACCAATTATCTTGGTGGCGTAGTTGTGAGATCATTTGTACACCAGTAGGTGAACAGTCATGTAGGGCATAAACTTTCAAATCTGGATTGCGACGTAGCATTTGCATCGTAGTGATGAAAATACTTTCGGGGTAGCCATCAATAGTTAAAATTGCACAGTTATTTTCAAAGTGAAAGTTATTGTTAATTAGAATTTGAGCGACTTGAATACTATTACAAACCACTACCCGATCGAAGCTATAAGCAGCCACTTCTAGATTGGGCGTAGCAGGTAAACGGATCGCCCTTGGCTCTGGCAACATTTTTTCTGGCTGGCTATTAATATTTATCCATTGATTCAGCCAAGTACTAAATTGATCTTGATCGATCAAAAATTCATCAAAGATTTTGCCCTGTTGGCGTTGTCGATCTAAACTCAGCCAAGCTGCACTACAGCCTAGACAGATCGCTGCAATTATTCCTGGCATGGTGTTGATGATGATACTAAATGGTAAACCAATGAGTAACAAAACTCCGGCCAAGATTTTCAGCGCTTTGATACTATTTTGGCGCGCACGACGATTAAGCTGGCGTGAAACACTATTTTGGGCAGCACCCCAAATAAATAAAGCGGCATAGATAATGAATAAAACTGGTGCCACCGTGCTGTAAGAAAGTTGAAAAAAACCGGTGATCCAAAAAATCAAAAATACTACCACTGGGAAACCAACAAAAATACTGATTAGACTAGAACCCATCCGGCTCTCTCGCGATCGCAGTTTTTTATCTAACAAATAATAGAGTTGGCGGGGCGTAAAAAACAAAGTGTTGTTAGCCGAAAGATCTATAATTAGCTTGGCAAAAAAAGGATCGGTCAACTTCGTCGCTGTCGGCATGGCTGTTGGTTCAAATACAAACCGATGGTTGCAATTTTTGCACCGCCCCATATTGGCTGTACGATCTTTAAGATTATTGTCGGTATTACAGCTAATACATTTCATAGGAGATATCGATTGAATAGTCGCCCCATTATATTTTAGATCTGGGCGACAACTAATACCAAACGATTACATCAAGCTAGCCAACCGATTGTTAAAGAGCGCCTACAAATGTTGTATTGGCTGAAACAGGAAAAGGCACTAAGTATCAGCAATATAGCGAAAGCAGTTGGGAAACATCAAGGCACATTACAAGAGTGGTTAAGAATCTATCGAGAAGAAGGACTACCCGCATTGGAAATAGTTAAAAGTAAACCTGGTGGAGGAAGAAGAATTATTCCAAAATGGGCAGAAGAGGCTTTCCAATTGGGGAATGGCAATGGTTGTTTAGGGCCTTCTGGCTATATGGGGCTGTGGAACCTGCTACAGGAGAGTCTTTTTTTCTGCAATTCTCTCATGTAGAGACTGAGTGCTTTCAGATATTTTTGGATAAATTTTCCCAGGTTTATCCGGATAGCCTCAATATTATTCAGGTGGACAATGGCCGTTTTCATACCAGCAAGAAGTTGGTGGTAAGTAGAATGCCCACAATAAAAGTATGATGAAGATAGAAAAACTAATTAAGTGTTATGCCAGCTCCACTCAGAATCAGTCTCACTTCAGAGCAAGAAAGAACCCTGCAAGAATTACGAGTTGCCTCTAAATTACCGC
>JANOQI010000023.1:0-63296 GCA_031414775.1 Synechococcales cyanobacterium VAR_4_metabat_354 | reverse complement strand
AGCGGTGCATGAGGAAACGAACAAATCCCTTGCATTTTCTTTGCACATCGATGACAATATTATCAACAACCTTAGTTAATGATAATGTATCAAGCTTACAAATTCCGACTAGATCCGACAGCCGAGCAGCAGCAGTATTTTGCTGCTGCTTTCGGCTGTTCGAGATGGTTCTGGAATTACAGCCTAAATCTTTGTCAGGAAACATATAAGGCTACAGGTAAGGGGCTAAGTAGAGGTGCGATCCAAGGTCTGTTGCCTCAGCTAAAAATAGAATATCCTTGGCTGAAAAAAGGTGCTTACTCGCAGTCTTTGCAGGTTGTGGCTCTAAATTTGTCTGTTGCTTACCAAAATTTCTTTGAGAAAAAAGCTGGTTTTCCTAGCTTCAAGTCAAAGCATGGTCGGCAATCTGTCAGTTATCCTCAAAATGTGAAGGTTGGTGAAAAGTCTATCAAGCTACCCATCATTGGTGAAGTGAATTGCAAAGTTCATCGCACTTTTGGTGGCACGATCAAGACTGTCACCGTATCCAAAAACCCAGATGGAAAGTATTTTGCTTCTATCTTGGTTGATGATGGCATTTCTAGCACAGATGCGACTACAGAGGGCAAAGCGATTGGTGTAGATGTGGGCTTGATTGATTTTTGTGTAACTAGTGATGGCAGTAAGTATAAAAACCCTCGTCACATCAAGAAACACAGCAAAAATCTCATACGCAAACAGCAAAAGCTTAGTCGCAAACAGAAGGGGAGCAATACCAGAAATAAAGCTAGAAGATTAGTGGCTAAAGTCCACTCTAAAATCAAACGTGTTCGCGAAGATTTTCTACACAAGTTATCCCGCAAGATAGTAGACGAGAATCAAGTCATTGCAGTAGAAGATCTAAACATCAAAGGTATGGTACGCAATCACTGTCTAGCTAAAGTAATTAGCGATGCTGGGTGGGGGCTGTTCGGCACAATGCTCAAGTACAAAGCAGAAAAAGATGGGAAAACCTATGTTGAGGTTGACCGATTTTTCCCTAGCTCCAAGACTTGTAATAGTTGCTTGCATAAAGTATCTGAGCTGCCTTTGGATGTTCGTCATTGGGATTGCCCTAAGTGTAAATCTCGAAACGATCGCGACGTGAATGCGGCAAAAAATATCAGAGATGAAGCCTTGCGGTTCTTGGCATTAGGAACTAGTGCTGCTGCCAGTGGAGGGAATGTAAGTCGTGGTGGTAAGATTTCGGTCTTATCGGATGCTGTTCCCCGCTAAGCTGGAAGCTACCCGCTCAGCGTAAGCGGCGGGTAGTAGTTCACTGATCACTCTCATGGCCACCACCATTGGGTTATTAATATTTTTGATGGCTGCTATGGATAATCCCTTTCGCGGTGAATTCAGCGTTAGTGCCATCGCTTTTGAACTGGTCTACAAATGATGGGATAGTAGTACGCTGTGTAACACCATATAAAATGCCAGCGATTCAGCCGATCATCTGCGATAACCTGTGTAGGATGAGTTTTTCGTAGAATATAATTATTTCACCAATCAATTTGCGGCTAAGTCCATGAGCGATCCAGAAAATGATACGGTACCGCCTCACCTGAAAATCTTTCAGGCCAGCAATGGCAGTAGAGTTAGATTGAGCCTAATTAGCGGTGAAATTTTGCATCACCGCACCATCAACCGCAAAAAAAGACGCGGTAAAGGCTGGGTGGAAAAAATCGAACATCAGATTTCGCTATTTTTGTCTGATGGTCGCGAAGAATGTTTGCGGGTGAGTAATTTCAAGGGTGTGGTCGAACCAGGACAATCTCTCACCTTAGTTATTGGCAGCAATCCAGAACGAGATGAATGCGTCGCAATTTACAATCGATCGACTACTCAGGTCTTCTACCGGAAAGAAGTATGGGGAAAGCTCCTCAGTGTGGGATGCTTTCTGCCAATTTTATTTGTCTTGTTTATTTTCCCTTTACTGTGGCTAACGATCGCCATGATTGCCTTCAAACTGGCTCTCAACGTTAAGCTAACCATATTTATGTCACCAATTTTGGCCGTAGGTCTGACGCTTTTCCTTTACCTTGTGGCTATTATTCCAGTTCGACATCTATTTCGCCGTCGAATTAACGCCGTTTTGGCTATTGGCGAAAAAACTTAGAGCTAAATTGTCTGAAAATTCTCCAATCGAAAATCAGCTGGGTACAAGTTGCCACGAAACCATCCTAAATTCTTTTCAAAGGCTATCTCAAATCAGCTATACCTCTTGCTAGCATTGGATTTCTCTCAAACAATTGGCAACTATTAAAACTTTATTTAGATTTTGTTAAGAGTTTTGTAGTTTATTTGACTTTGGTAATTGAGATATCAATCTACAATGCTGACAAGTCAAGCATCTGGCGACTTTGAATTATTGTTAACGAATCATAATTGTGTCGAAGCTTCCACCCTATAATTCAGCAATAGCGGTACCTTTTGTAGTCGGCTCGTTCTGACGAAGATGTGCAGTAGTCTTTATTCCCTAATACATCCGGGAAGTATGACAAAGGTTTTTGGCTCCGTTCTCCACAGCGAGATCTGTTTAAACGGGCATGCCCAGTAATGGGTTCTATCTCGTTCCCTGTCTAGAGAGGAGACTCCCAATGACAATTAGTCCCCCAGAGCGGGAGGCAAAGGCTAGAGTTGTTGTCGATACAGACCCAGTATCTACTTCTTTCGAGAAGTGGTCTAAGCCAGGTCATTTCGATCGTTCTTTAGCTAAGGGTCCAAAAACCACCACCTGGATTTGGAATCTTCATGCCAACGCCCACGATTTTGACAGTCATACTAGCGATCTAGAAGACGTCTCTCGTAAAATATTTAGTGCGCATTTTGGCCACCTAGCTGTCATTTTTGTGTGGTTGAGCGGGATGTACTTTCATGGTGCCCGTTTTTCTAACTATGAAGCTTGGTTGACAAATCCTACTGGCATCAAGCCCAGTGCTCAGGTTGTCTGGTCCGTCGTCGGACAAGACATTCTGAATGGTGATGTCGGCGGTGGTTTTCGCGGTATTCAAATTACCTCTGGTCTTTTCCAACTATGGAGAGCCTCTGGTTATACAAACTCGACTCAACTCTATGCCACCGCGATTGGCGGTCTGGTCATGGCTGGTTTGATGCTGTTTGCTGGTTGGTTCCACTATCACAAACGCGCTCCCAAACTAGAATGGTTCCAGAATGCTGAGTCGATGATGAACCATCACTTGGCTGGTCTCTTGGGTCTGGGCTGTCTGTCATGGGCAGGTCACCAAATCCACGTTTCTCTGCCAATTAACAAATTGTTAGACTCTGGCGTGGCACCTAAGGATATTCCTTTACCCCACGAATTCTTGGATCCTGCCAAGATGGCCGAGCTGTATCCCAGCTTTGCTAAAGGTTTAACTCCCTTCTTCACTTTGAATTGGGGTGAATATGCCGACTTCTTAACCTTCAAAGGTGGCTTAAACCCTACCACTGGCGGTCTATGGTTGTCAGACACTGCTCACCACCACTTGGCACTAGCGGTGCTATTCATCGTGGCTGGCCACATGTACCGGACTAACTGGGGCATTGGACACAGCATGAAGGAAATTCTAGAACGTCACAAAGGCCCTTTCACTGGCGAAGGTCACAAAGGTCTTTACGAAATTCTGACTACTTCTTGGCACGCGCAACTGGCGATCAACCTAGCTATGCTTGGTTCCATCAGTATTATCGTGGCACAGCACATGTATGCGATGCCTCCGTATCCTTACTTGGCAACAGACTACGCTACCCAGCTTTCGCTGTTTACCCACCACATGTGGATTGGCGGCTTCTGTATCGTTGGTGGCGCAGCTCATGCGGCCATCTTTATGGTGCGGGATTACGATCCAGCAATGAATCAAAACAATTTGCTTGATCGGATGCTTCGTCATCGTGACGCAATTATTTCCCACCTGAATTGGGTTTCTATGTTCCTCGGCTTCCATAGCTTTGGTCTATATATTCACAATGACACTATGCAGGCTTTGGGTCGTCCCCAAGACATGTTCTCGGACAAGGCGATTCAACTTCAGCCAGTGTTTGCCCAGTGGATCCAAGGCTTGCACACTGCGGCCGCTGGTAACACTGCGCCGAACGCTCTCCAAACTGCCAGCTTGGCATTTGGTGGCGAAACCCTCGCTGTGAACGGCAAGGTCGCTATGATGCCCATTGCCCTTGGCACTGCGGACTTCATGGTTCACCACATCCATGCCTTCACCATTCACGTGACAGTCCTGATCCTTTTGAAGGGTGTGCTGTTTGCTCGTAGCTCTCGGTTAGTTCCCGATAAAGCTAACTTGGGCTTCCGCTTCCCTTGCGATGGTCCCGGTCGGGGTGGTACTTGCCAGGTTTCTGGTTGGGATCACGTCTTCCTTGGTCTGTTCTGGATGTACAACTCTCTTTCTATTGTCATCTTCCACTTCAGTTGGAAAATGCAATCGGATGTATGGGGTTCAGTTGCCCCCGATGGCACTGTGACTCATATAACTGGTGGTAACTTTGCCACTGGTGCCACAACCATCAATGGTTGGCTGCGTGATTTCCTCTGGGCACAAGCTTCTCAGGTGATCAACTCCTACGGTTCGGCATTGTCGGCCTACGGTTTGATCTTCTTGGGCGCTCACTTCATCTGGGCATTCAGCCTGATGTTCTTGTTCAGTGGTCGCGGTTACTGGCAAGAGCTGATTGAATCAATTGTTTGGGCACACAACAAACTACGTGTTGCTCCCGCAATTCAACCACGGGCTTTGAGTATTATTCAAGGTCGGGCGGTTGGTGTAGCTCACTACCTTCTTGGTGGGATTGCTACCACTTGGGCATTCTTCTTAGCTAGATCGATGTCGCTCTAGATATTTAAGACAATTGATTGGTGGTGTTTAGCAATAATTGCCACTGGTCAATGCCTAATCGATTCATCACAGGTAGCGTTAGCTATTTGTTAACGAGGAAAACTGATAAAAAAACTATGGCAACTAAATTTCCAAAATTTAGCCAGGACCTAGCACAAGATCCGACCACCCGGCGGATTTGGTACGGGATCGCCACAGCTCATGACTTTGAAAGCCATGATGGCATGACCGAAGAAAATCTTTACCAAAAGATTTTTGCTACACACTTTGGTCACCTTGGCATCATCTTCCTCTGGGCTTCTGGTAACCTGTTTCACGTGGCTTGGCAAGGCAACTTTGAACAGTGGATTAAAGATCCTTTGAATGTGCGCCCGATCGCTCACGCAATTTGGGATCCTCACTTTGGTCAACCCGCTGTCGATGCTTTCACCCAAGGTGGTGCTTCTAACCCAGTAAATATTGCCTATTCGGGCGTTTACCAGTGGTGGTACACCATCGGGATGCGGACTAACTCTGACCTGTATACAGGTGCGGTCTTCTTGATCGTGTTAGCTTCCATCTTCTTGTTTGCTGGTTGGTTACACCTGCAACCAAAATTCCGCCCCAGCTTGTCTTGGTTCAAAAATGCTGAATCTCGCCTGAACCACCATTTGGCTGGTTTGTTCGGTGTTAGCTCCTTGGCTTGGACTGGTCACTTGGTACACGTTGCTATTCCTGAATCCCGTGGTCAACACGTCGGTTGGGATAACTTCTTGTCCACGCTGCCCCACCCTGCTGGTTTGGCTCCTTTCTTCAGTGGTAACTGGGGCGTTTACGCCGAAAACCCGGACACTGCGCAGCAGATGTTTGGCACCTCCCAGGGTGCTGGTACTGCAATCCTCACTTTCTTAGGTGGTTTCCATCCGCAGACTCAGTCTTTGTGGCTGACTGATATGGCTCACCATCACCTAGCGATCGCGGTAATCTTCATCGTCGCTGGGCACATGTACCGTACCAACTTTGGTATTGGTCACAGCATTAAGGAAATCCTTAACGCTCACAAACCACCGGCTGGTGGGTTGGGTGAAGGCCATAAAGGTCTGTACGACACCGTTAACAACTCCCTGCACTTCCAATTGGGTTTGGCTTTGGCTTCTCTGGGTGTAGTTACCTCTTTGGTAGCTCAACACATGTATTCCATGCCTCCTTACGCTTTCTTAGCGCAAGACTTCACTACCCAAGCGGCTCTTTACACCCATCACCAGTACATCGCTGGATTCTTGATGGTTGGGGCTTTTGCTCACGGCGCGATCTTCTTCGTTCGGGATTACGATCCTGAGCAGAATCGCAACAACGTATTAGCACGGATGCTTGAGCATAAAGAAGCAATCATCTCTCACCTGAGCTGGGTTTCTCTGTTCCTCGGCTTCCATACTCTTGGTCTCTATGTTCATAACGACGTAGTAGTAGCTTTTGGCACTCCCGAAAAGCAAATCTTGATTGAACCGGTATTTGCTCAGTTCGTTCAAGGTGCTCAAGGTAAAGTTCTGTACGGCTTTGATACTTTGCTATCTAATGCTGATAGCTTGGCTTCTACTAGCAGTGCAGTTTATCTGCCCGGTTGGTTGGATGCAATCAACTCTGGTACTAACTCGTTGTTCTTGACCATTGGTCCTGGCGACTTCTTAGTGCACCATGCGATCGCATTAGGTCTGCACACCACTACTTTGATTTTGGTCAAAGGTGCGTTGGATGCGCGTGGCTCCAAGCTCATGCCTGACAAGAAAGACTTCGGCTACGCCTTCCCTTGTGATGGCCCTGGTCGGGGTGGTACTTGTGATATCTCTGGTTGGGATTCTTTCTACCTAGCGATGTTCTGGATGTTAAATACCCTCGGTTGGGTAACGTTCTACTGGCATTGGAAACACCTGGGTATTTGGCAAGGTAACGTTGCACAGTTCAACGAATCTTCTACTTATCTAATGGGTTGGTTACGCGATTACTTGTGGCTGAACTCTTCACAGCTCATTAATGGCTATAACCCCTACGGTATGAACAACCTGTCGGTCTGGGCTTGGATGTTCTTGTTTGGACACTTGGTTTGGGCAACTGGTTTCATGTTCCTGATCTCTTGGCGGGGTTACTGGCAAGAGTTGATCGAGACTGTCGTTTGGGCACACGAGCGGACTCCGCTAGCGAACTTGGTTCGTTGGAAGGACAAGCCAGTTGCACTTTCGATCGTACAAGCACGGGTTGTTGGTTTGGCTCACTTCACTGTGGGTTACATCCTCACCTATGCGGCCTTCTTGATCGCTTCTACGTCTGGTAAGTTCGGATAGCTTTAGTTATCTAACGATTTTCAAAATAAATAAAGCCTCGCTTCGGCGGGGCTTTATTTATTTTGAAAATCTAATTTTTTAGTATAGATTTTTTTACTGAACTAAAAATTGCGAGGATATAAGATGGATAATCTAACAGATATTTACAATTTTCTTGATCTTTCTGATAGTGTAAATGTGGTGAATCGACTGGCAACTTCTGGCCAACCAACGATCAAACAATTCCCCAAAATCAAAGCTGCGGGTTATCAAGTTGTAATCAATCTGGCACCATCAGATTCTAGTAACGCTGTCTCAGCCGAGCGATCGATCTTAGAGAACTTGGGTCTAACCTATATTCATATTCCAGTATCGTGGGAACAACCGACAGTGCAAGATTTTAATTTGTTTGTGCAAGCACTACAAAAGTATCAAAAACAGGCGGTATATGTTCATTGCGCTGCCAATAAGCGAGTTTCAGCATTTATCTATCTCTATTGCCGGATTTATGAAAAGAAAAATACGGCAGCGGCTTTGGCAGATTTAAAAAAGATCTGGACTCCGAATCCAATCTGGCAAAAATTTATAGATTTGGTTGAGTCAGTGTAGTAATGGTGTACGGGAGAATTCTTATTTCAATCGGTTTTGTGATCCCTCTGATCTTCTGGATATTTAGTCGTTCGCCGCGAATTACTCCAGAAGTCTGATTTATATTTTGGTGCGGTACAAATCTACAATCTGGGCAACCACCTGATCGATCGACATCTCATCAGTCACAATTTCCACCGCACCGGCGGCTTTTTTGAGGGGTGCGATCGATCTAGTACTGTCCAGATAATCGCGATCGGCAATCATTTTTTCTAGTTCTTGAAGATCCACGTCGGCCTGACCCTGGTTCTTCAGATCTTCCATCCGTCGTCGAGCGCGTTCTGCGACAGTAGCTGTTAAAAATATTTTGACCTGAGCATCAGGGAAAACGTAAGTACACATATCCCGACCCTCGGCGACCAGACCACCGGTTCGCCCGATCGATTGTTGCTGTTGTACTAAAGCGGTGCGAACTGCTCCCAAAGCAGCGATCACGGAAACCTTACTAGTTACAGCTAAAGTCCTAATTGCAGCACTGACATCTTGGCCATTAATTAATACCTGGGTGCCCTGCAACTCAATCCTGGACTGGGCAATGATATCAGCAATTTCAGCCTCGCTATCCAGCGCTAATTGAGATTCTAACACCAGCCAGGTTACGGCTCGATACATTGCGCCGGTATCTAGAAACTGTAAGCCTAATTTCTGCGCGACTAACTTGGTGACTGTCGATTTCCCCGCACCGGCTGGACCATCGATCGCAATAATTGGCAGTTTCCGGGACAGCTCGATATTATCAATCAATCTGGTTTTACCCACGCGGACAGCAATTGCGAGTAAACCATCCTGTGTGACCTTTTCAATATTCTGCATGGTCTGCGGATCGACTAATTCTAAATACTCTAGCTGCATTGACGGTGCTAGCCGCTCTCGCACAGCGGCGATCAATCGGGCTTTTTGAGACTCGCCCTGACGAAATAGATCATGTGCCGCCTGTAAACTGCGATAAATTCCAGCCGCCTGTTTTTTTTCTGTGGCACTCAAATATTGATTCCGCGAACTCATCGCCAACCCAGAATCCTCGCGCACGATCGCACAGCTGACAATTTGCACCGACATATTTAGATCGGCTACTAGCCGCTGGATCACAGCCAGTTGTTGCGCATCTTTTTGGCCAAAATAAGAGCGGTTGGGTTGCACAATTTGGAACAGCTTGGTGACAATAGTCGCCACACCGGTAAAGTGCCCCGGGCGAGAATTTCCGCAAAGATTTCTAGTAAGGCTGGCTGGCGGCACTATTTGGTTAATTTCACCGAGAATGCCGATCGATGCTGGGGTAGGAATAAACAAAGCATCTACACCCGCCTGGACGCACAGCTGGCGGTCTTGTTCTAGCTGCCGGGGATATTTATCTAAATCTTCGGTGGGAGCAAATTGCAGCGAATTCACGAAAATACTGACCACCACCCGATCATTTTCCCGTCGCGCTCGATCGATCAAACTCCGGTGCCCCTGATGCAAAGCGCCCATCGTGGCCACTAATCCCACCGTTTGGGTATTCTGAGCATCTAAATAGCAGCGTAAGCCAAGAATCGTCTGGAAAGAAAGCATGGGGAAGTTGTAAATCAATTCAAGTATTTAACATACACTCGATCGCACCGCGCTGTTTCAACTCCGGTCGCGGGCAAGTAACCACTGCTTTCATAAAGCTGAACGGCTTCAGCCAATACTGTCGCGGTCTCTACCCAGATTTCTCGAAAATTTCTTTGGGTGATCGATCTCTCCAGCTCCGCCAATAAAAACCGACCCAAACCCTGACCCCGGCTTACTGGTAACAAATACATTTTGCGAATTTCCACCGCTTGCTCGCCGCGCTGAATAGGATAGTAACCGCCACTGCCCACAATTTTACCCTGCTGTTCAATTGACCAAAACTCACCGCCCCTCTCTAGGTAATATTTTTCAATTTCCAAGACATCACCATCAGCTAATTCTGGCTCCCAAACCAAGCCATATTCAGCTAACACCGTGCCAACTACGGCGGCAATGGCCTGTCGATCGGCTGGCTGCCAAGGCCGAATCAAAAAATCTTGGTAAATTAGCATGTCCATAATTTGCTAGCTGTGAATCCGGGGTTCTGGATGAAGATTAACCAGTAATTCACTTTCAATCTCCGCCAGCTCGGCCAAGCGGGTTTGAACTAGTGATCGATCGAAGTAAGTATCGGCCAACGACCAAAAAGCCCCAAAATGCCGCGCCTCCGAAGCCATGAGACTGCGATAAAAAGCCGCCAACTTAGGATCTGGTAGGTGAGCGCCCAGAAGTCCTAGCCTTTCATGTGATCGGGCTTCAATTAGGCAACCCACCAATAAAGAATCCAATAATCGCTCCTGACCATTCGATCGAATCTGCTTTTTCAGGCCAGCTGCGTAGGGAGCGGACATAAGCGGAGCGGGGGCAATCTGACGCTCGGCCAAGATTTTGTTCACCTGGCTAAAATGCTCTAATTCTTCTTTAGCAATCGCCGTTAGATACTCAATCAGTTTGGGATAACTAGGATATCGAAAGATTAAATTCAGAGCATTGTTAGCGGCTTTTAGCTCACAATGGGAATGATCTAGTAAGATAATGTTGATATGTTCCAGAGCTTGATTTAGCCAAGCAGAGCTGGTGGCTTGGCAAATTAAATTAATTGTCTGATGTGCGGCGATTTCCATGACATAAATATAACAAGCTCTAGGTAGCCATGGTTACCTATAATACTGAGGTATCAATATTGGCTGCTGGTACTTTCCAATTTCAGCTTGTGCACTATAGCTACCTATGTTCAACTTTTTCTCTAAACCCTCTCATTCTAAACCCCTTAAAACTGTTTTCAAAAACCGTCGGATTATCATCGGTGACGTTCATGGTCATTATGATGGCCTCATGGCATTACTGGAAAACGTAGAACTAGGTGATGACGATCAAGTTTATTTTTTGGGAGATTTAATCGATCGTGGTCCCAAGAGTGCCCAGGTAGTCAAGTTCTTACGTGATAACCAATACCCTTGTTTACTAGGCAATCATGAGGTAATGTTACTTCGTGCTGTCTACGAAGCACAAGACGAGCGAGTGTTGAAGTTTTGGCTGCAAGCCGGTGGGGACGCTACCTTAGAGAGTTACGGAGCAGAAGGAATTCTTAAATCGGATTTGGATTGGATGGCCAGTTTGCCCACCTATTTAGACCTCGATGATGTGTGGTTAGTACATGCTGGTGTTGATCCTTATCTCCGTCTTGATCAGCAAGGTGAGCAACAGTTTTGCTGGATGCGCGAGAAATTCTTCAGCTCAGCTTTCCCCTATTTTGAAGATAAAATAATTGTGACTGGCCACACCATTACATTTACCCTTCCAGGTGTGTCACCAGGTGAATTGGCTGCTGGGGTGGGGTGGCTCAATATCGAAACCGGTGCATACCATCGAAAGAGTGGTTGGATGACTGCTCTAGACATTAACAATAAGCTGGTACATCAATACAATGTCTTTAGTAAAAAGTACCGCTGCAAGAAACTAGAGCAGATTACCAAACAAATTGATCCCAGCCGGGTGGCAGCCTACAACTAACGCAACTTCTGGTAAGAATTACCGGTGGCAGAGTTTTTGGAACTTCCACTACCAAAGTAAGCTTGGATGCGTTGTCGATAGGCAGCTGATTCTAACCCATAGGTGCGGCTGCGATATCTTACTGGTGTGAGGCGCTGAAGATTGGCCACTCGATCGGGCGGTGAGGGATGAGTACTTAAAAAAGCGGGTGTGTTGTTAGCACTGCCCAGTTTGCTCATAAATGCTGGCATTGCGGAAGGAGCATAGTTAGCTCTAATCAGGTTATCCAAACCCCGTCGATCGGCATCATTTTCATCGGTGCGACTTTGGGGGCGACGGAGAGCCAGTTCTACACCAACTTGAGCTAACGTATTTTGATCGACACCAGCCAGCGAACTGACACCGCTGGCAATCATCCGCTGTTTCATCTGTTGAATGCCATGGCGACCAGTAATATGACCAATTTCATGACCAATCACACTAGCTAATTGGGCTTCATTATCAGCCATTTTCATTAAACCGCTATTGACATACACATAGCCGCCCATGGTAGCAAAAGCGTTGATGCTATCATCTTGCACTACTTGAAATGTGTATTTCATGTTGGGACGGGCACTGGTTCGCGCCAATCGCTGACCGATATTATCTACATACGCATTGGCTTCCCGACTGGGATGTATTTTTAATTGCTGAAGAATTTGTTGGTTAGTGGCTTCACCCAGCTGCATTTCTTGCTGGTCAGAAATATTGGAAATTTGGATGATTTGAGCACCCTTGAGAATCAATTGCAGCCAATCAGCGGCTTGTCCGGTTTGCGGAGTAAAGACCGTGACAACAGCAGCCATGCAGGCAGTAAGAAAGACATACAGCCAGCGTTTGTGGAAATTCTTGAGATAGTTGCTAAACATAACAAGTTGCTAACGTAAATAAATTAGGACTAAATGCTGGTAAACCAAACTTAGGAGAGCAGACGTATCAACAGCTCAGAAGTTGCCAGAGGCGAGAATTCAAATATCGGCGTTTGACAAAGGTGATGGAAAAATTGATACTGCTTACTGGTACATCTCAAGATCAGCAACGGGAAACTTACAATTATGTCCATTTTAGATCGGCAAGGCAGGTTATTTGGGAAGATTAGTATTCTCGATCTTGGTGCAGCCTTGGTGATTATGGCAGCAGTGATTGGCATTTTATATATCCCGGTGGGTAATGGCTCTGGCCCATTGTTGGGAAATAATAATGGAACGGCTGAAGTAGATGTATTAGTAAGGGGCTTGAATATCCTTTCCCCCAACAAGCTACGCGAAAATTTTAAACCAGGAAATAAGTTGAGCTTTTTAATTAGAAATCAACCAGCTGGTTCTGTCGAAATTAAAAATGTTCGACAACTGGAGAGACTAATGGTTGTAACGATGCCGGATGGGAGCGCAAAAACTATTAAAGACCCCCGTCCGGACTCTTTCAGTATGGATATGCTGATTACCGTTGCTGGTCAGGGTCAGGCTACGGAAGGTGGTTTCACCTTAGGTGGGACTAAAGTGAAAATTGGGACAGCGGTGGAAATAGACCAAAAGAACTACAATTTCAGTGCCAGTGTAATTGATGTGCGTTATGGTGATGCTTTAAAGGAACAGCAAAAAGTTAGCCTTATACCAGACGTGGCTCCAGCTCCAGACAAAATTAATGGTGCAGCAGAGCCAAAAGTGGCTACTTCTTAATTTTTAGCTCTCATGTTCGATCGATAACACCAGTTTGGCCTTTGTGATGATTACTGTTCGTCAACTCATGCAGTATAAGCAGCAGCACAAGCCGATCGTGGCCTTAACTGCTTGGGATTTTGCCATTGCTCAGATTGTCGATCGAGCGGGTATTGACCTGATTTTGGTAGGTGATTCTTTGGCAATGGTGGCTTGGGGTCATGAGAACACCTTGCCGCTGACCCTCGATGCCATGATCTACCATGCTCAGGCCGTTAAACGAGCGGTAAAAAATGCTTTGATTGTGGTCGATTTACCTTTTTTGACTTATCAGCAAAGTATCTCGACGGCAATCGAATCTGCTGGCCGGGTGCTGAAAGAAACTGGTACCCCTGCCGTCAAACTGGAGGGCGGTCATCCAGCAATGGTGGAAACTGTCCAGCGACTGGTACAAATTGGGATTCCGGTGATGGGACACATTGGGTTAACGCCTCAGTCATTGCATCAATTAGGCTGGCGGCAACAAGGTAAAACTGAAGTTGACCGCCACCGGATTTTAGCAGAAGCAATCGCCTTAGAAGCAGCTGGTGCTTTCTCGATCGTCCTCGAACATATTCCCGCTGATTTGGCCGCCACTATTACCAACAAGCTCACCATTCCAACGATTGGAATTGGCGCGGGGGCTAGTTGTGACGGCCAAGTTTTGGTGACCGCCGATTTATTGGGTTTAACCGATCGACAGCCGCCTTTTGCCAAAACTTATGTAGATTTACGCAGCAGCATTACCACCGCAGTGCAAACTTATCAGCAAGAAGTTATCCAGAGGACTTTTCCCTAGTGGACTTGCTACCACTATTGAGACAACAGCGGGCAATCGCGGTAATTCGGGCACCCGCAGCACAACTAGGTTATGAGATGGCGCTGGCGGTGGCAGCTGGCGGAATGCGGCTGATTGAAATTACCGCTGATAGCAATCGACCGTGGGTGCTGATCGATCGACTGCGGACAGCTTTACCGAATTGTGTGATTGGCACCGGCACTATCCTAAATCAAGCCGACTGGCAAAATGCGGTGAGTAGTGGGGCACAGTTTATGTTTAGTCCCCATGTGGATGTGCAACTAATTGCTCAGTCTCGATCGATCAGAATGCCGATGTTTCCGGGAGCATTGTCACCCACCGAAATTGTCACGGCTTGGCAAGCGGGTGCGACGGCTGTCAAGGTCTTTCCAGTGCAGGCCATGGGCGGAGCCGACTACATTAGAGCTTTACGCGATCCGCTGGGTCAGATTCCGCTCATTCCGACGGGTGGGGTGACAGTGACCAATGCCAGGGAGTTGATTGCAGCGGGATCGATCGCGGTGGGTTTGGCGGGTTCTTTGTTTCCCCTAACAATGGTGGCAGAGGGTGATTGGCAAAGCATCACCTATTTGGCTCAGCAGTTAATGAATTCTGTTGAAGTCAGGGATTGAATCAGAGTCATCCCCAGATCACACCATACATTTTTGGAAAGTGTTAACTTTGGCTATCATCCCTGATTAGTCTGTGTTTCAGCCTAGTTGCGGATGGTTTTGGCTGCCAATATTACCCTAACCCCCCGATGTCTGATTCACAGCTCAATTCACTTAATTCATTACTAAACTCCGCAGTTGCGGCAGCGGATGCCACACTTTCGTTAGAAGGAAACACTCCGCCGGTCAACTTCTCCTTATTTGCTGCTAGCAGCGCTAATCAACAATCATCGATTAGCACTATTGCTACAACTCAGCTATCGATTGATCGCGACCAAACTGTTTCATCGTCTTTTTCTGATATACCCAATGTCTTCGCTGCTTCACCGTTCCGCTATCAGCCGAACTTTGCTTGGCAACCATTATTAGCCAATCCTCAACCACCTGAACAGCATGATCATCTGGATGCTTATCCGGTGAGCAACGACAATATTTTAGCGGCAGGCACTATTACTAATAATGCCAGTCCCAGCACCACCCTTAATCTCACGAATTTTGATTACAGCAACGTTTTTAAACTTAGCAGTAACCCGAACGCCAAACACACCATCTATCTAGATTTTGATGGTCATATTACCGAAAATACCTACTGGAATGACTCTACTCTTCCCAAGATTATCTCTCCGGCCTATGACACCGATGGCAATGCCACTGTTTTTAGTGCCACCGAGCTGCAAGATATTGTTGGCATTTGGCAACGAGTCACCGAAGATTTTGCCCCGTTTGAAGTAAATGTCACCACGATCGCTCCCAATATTGAGGATCTGCGAAAAGTTGGCACAGGCGACACGCGCTGGGGTATCCACACCTTAATGACCCAGAATATTAATACCGTTGATAATAAGGTGCTATTTGCTGGAGCAGGTGGCATTGCTTATCTTGACAGTTTCAACTATTCTACCGACACCCCTATTTTCGCCTTTAATAAAGGGGAAAACAATGCCGCGATGACGGCTAGTCATGAGATTGGGCACAGCCTGGGCCTAGACCACGATGGTCTGGTGGACTCCAACCCCACTGATACCATTAATGATGCCAAGAGCTATGCCTCTGGCTATGGTACCGGTGACACCAGTTGGGGATCTTTGATGGGTGCTCCCTTCGGCAAAAGCCTGACCCAGTGGAGCAAGGGTGAATACCAGTATGCTAATAACAAAGAAGATGATTTAGCCATTATTACTACCAATAATGGTTTTGGCTACCGCTTAGATGATTATGGTAATAGTATCAATGCCACCACTCTGTTGTCCGCTGATGCTAGCAATCAAATCAGCACCTTTGGGATCATTGAGCGTAATACCGATAAAGATGTATTTTCCTTTACGACTGGCACTGGGAATATCTCGCTGAATATTGCGGCGGCATCTAAAAGCTACCTTTTAGATGCTAATGGTAACTATAGTGTTCAGTATTTAGATGCCCGGGGCAGTAATTTGGACTTATGGGCGGGGATCTATAGTACTGATGGTGCTCTAGTTGCCCAATCCAACCCTGCCGATTTGCTATCGGCAAACTTCACTAATCTTTTCTTGAATGCTGGTTTGTATTATCTCCAAGTGGATGGAGTAGGCAAAGATGGTACTAATGGCTATAGTGACTACGGTAGTCTCGGCCAGTATGCGATCAACGGGGTTCTCACCGCTGTCAATACCAGTAATACGGCACCAGTATTGAACCAAGCCTTAGTAGACCAAGTAACACTAGAAGATACTGCCTTTACCTGGACTTTACCAGCCAATGCTTTCAGCGATGCGGATGCTGGCGATGTCTTAGCCTATACGGCCACTTTAGCCGATGGTACTGCTCTACCTACTTGGCTGACGTTTGATGCGATCGCCAAGACTTTTAGTGGCACTCCCGCTAACGCCCAAGTGGGAGCTGTCGATATCAAAATCGTCGCAACTGATACTGCTGGAGCCAAGGCCGAAGATATCTTCAAATTGACTGTCCAAAACGTCAATGATGCCCCGATCCTACAACAGGCAATTGCCGATCGATCTCTGAATGCCAATACTGCTTTGAACTTTACTTTACCTACTGACACTTTCACCGATATTGATGCCGGAGATGTATTGTCCTATACTGCCACCCTGGCCGATGGCAGTGCTTTACCAACTTGGTTGAGCTTCAATGCCAGTACCCGCACCTTTAGTGGCACCCCATCGATCGATCAAGTGGGTGCTGTTGATATTCAAATCCTGGCTACTGATGTGGCCGGTACTCAAGCCAGCGATGTTTTTAAAATCACGGTGAAGAGCGGACTAAAAGAAATCACTGGTAACGATGCTGATAATAATTTGTCTGGTTCCACCAAGGCTGACTACATCAAAGGTTTGGGCGGCAATGACACGCTCTCTGGCTTAGGTGGTAATGACTATATTGATGGTGGGGCGGGTGATGACTATTTAAATGGTGGTACTGGTACCGATCGTTTGAATGGTGGTGCAGGTAACGACACCTATCGGTTAATGGATACTGATATCATTACTGAAGCGGTCAATGAGGGCATCGACACTGTGATCTCGAATGTCAGCTACACCCTGACTGCCAACGTTGAAAACCTCACTTTGTACAACAATGCCAGCGGTACTGGTAACGATACCAACAACCGAATTGTCGGTTCTGGGAAAGGCACCAATACCATTTCTGGTGGTGCTGGTGATGATTACTTAGATGGTGGTGCTGGCAATGATGTTTTAACCGGCGGGGCGGGCGTAGATAGCTTTGTCTTAAATGCCTTACAGAATGGGATCGATCGCCTAACAGATTTCACGACTGGTAGCGATAAGCTATGCGTCTCGGCTGCCCTTTATGGTGGTGGTTTGGCGGCTGGTAGTGCGTTGAATAGTAACCAACTCCTGATTGGAACTAGTTCGACAGCCGCTACGGCCGACCAACGGTTTATCTACAACAACTCTAATGGTGCCTTGTACTTCGATCGCGATGGTAGTTTGGGTCAGTTTGGCGCTATGCAGGTGGCTACTCTCAGTAATCTGTCGTCCTTATCAGCAAATGACTTTATGGTTTTCTAAAATATCAAAATATTGTAGATTCACCTAAAAAACAACCCAGTCACCCTAAGATCTTTACTATCTGGGGAGGCTGGGTTGTTTATTGAAGGTGACGCTTGCTGAATTTTTTCGAGGCAGGGTAAAATGGTGGGACTGCCCAGCGAAAATCTATGCCCAAGAAAATCAAATATCCGCACCTGCTCAGTTCTAAATGGACTTCTAAGCAAAAAAACTTTGGCTGGCGGCATTTTCAAGTAATTAATCGTCAGAATGAAAGTGGGCAAGTCTTTGCCGAGATGGTTTCTTCTTGCGACCCCACAGTGCGTTTTTGGGTAAATGCTAAGGCTCTGAAGGATCGGGAGCAATGGCAGGCGGGCTGGCAAACTTTAAAGGAAATGGGTGCAGTGGCTGATGAAACTGATGATTTACAGATCATCGAATGCTAGGTAGCGGCTGCGCTTCACCTATTAATATCACCACAGAGGTCATCAATGCTACTAGCTCAGATTAGTGACTGTCATTTGAAAAAAGACCCTAAAGGCACACTCCGAGGTTGGAACACCGACAGGTCATTCCATTTGGTAATTGAATTACTGCGTGGCCTTAATCCGCAACCCGATCGATTACTCCTATCGGGTGATTTGTCTGAGGATGGATCGGTAGAATCTTACCAACGCTTACTAGCTGCCGTTCAATCCTTGCAGATTCCTTTTTCTTGGCTACCTGGTAATCACGATAATTTGGCGGCGATGTCTCAAGTTTTGCCAGCTACCGAGCAGTATTTTATTCAAGATGGCTGGCAATTTGTGTTGTTGAATTCTCATGTTCCTGGCGATGACGGCGGGGTACTAGCGAACGTCGAACTAGATTTTATACAAGAGCAGGTGGTAGATGATGGTTCATTACACACTGCGATCGCCCTGCATCACCATGCTATCTCGATCGATTCACCTTGGATGGATACTCTTTACCCCCTGCGGAATGCCACAGCTTTGCGCCGCATTTTGGAATTGATCGACTCCTGCCAGACTGTCTTTTTTGGCCATGTTCATCAAGACTTTGACAAAACTAGCCATAACATTCGCTATTTGGGTTGTCCAGCCACCGCCGATCAATTTTTGCCCCAGAGCAATACTCATCTGACCGATTCTTTGCTGTCAGGTTTGCGTTTAACTGAATTACATCTGGATGGATCGATCGACACTCGTATTGTCCGTCTATCTTCAATTTGAGTATCAGTCTCTTGTTCGATTCTATCGACCGCCCAGGAGCAAAATAACAGACCAACTTAAAGAGATTCCCTAAACCGATACAATTAAAACATCATCAATACTCTCGATTGATCTAAATTGTAATTGTATGAGTCTTTGTATCAATCCTCAGTGCCTCCAACCGCACAATTCCGACCAGATACTTTTTTGCCAGAGCTGTGGCTCAGAAATGTTGCTAGCTGGTAAATATCAAGCAATCAAGCTGATGAGTGACAAAGGCAGCTTTGGGGATACCTATGAAATCACCGAACGGGGTGTGCCGAAGGTTTTAAAAGTTCTGAAAAGTAATAAAGCCAAAGCGATCGAGTTGTTCGATCGAGAATATCGAGTTTTGAGTAGTCTGACGGGTGAAAACATTGTCGGGATTCCCCGGGTAGAAGATTTCTTTCTATACGCGCCCAAATCTCAGCATGTTCTTCATTGTATTGTCATGGAGCGTATCAATGGAATGGATCTGGAAGAATATATTCAAGAGAGGAAGCGATCGATCGACGAAAAAACCGCTATGGATTGGTTATCACAGTTAACGGTGATTTTGCACGAAATTCATAGTCGGGGGATTTTTCACCGAGATATTAAACCATCTAATGTGATCCTTCAGCCAGATGGTCAGCTCGCCCTAATTGACTTTGGGGCAGTCAAAGAAGCGGCAATGATCGGTACGGGGCAAATGCATACTCAAATTTATACCCCCGGCTATGCGGCTCCAGAGCAGCAACAGACTGGTGGAGCCTCTGCCCAGTCCGATTTTTATGCTTTAGGTCGCACTTTTGTCTATCTATTGACAGAAAAAAGACCGACAGACCTCTATCATGCTCCTCGCGATTTACTGATATGGCGAGATCAAACAAATAATATATCTAATAATTTTTTGGACTTGATTGATTGGTTAATGCATAAAGATTTTAACCAACGACCAAGTAGTACAAAATCTATTTCCCAAGAAATTGCGGCATCCAAGCTAGCATCATCTTTTCTCAAAAAAGATCAAGCCAAAAGAGATCAATTTCCCCCACCGCCACCACCACCATTTACTCTGAAGCCAGATGTTAGCGTGGAACCTTCCACTATCATCCTGCAAACAAGACTAACTATTCTCAATCTATTTTCCAAAAAATGGTTGTTATCAGTGATTGGATTATCAATAGCGCTAGCTTTTTTAGCTTGGCTGTTGTTTCCGAAACAGCCCAACCCCAATGAAGCCAATATTAATAATGCTACTAGTGGCAATATCAATGATGGAGAAACTTTTGCCACCATCCAGGGTGTGCCCACTGGGACTTTCAAGTTTGGAGGGAGTACGACTTGGGCAACGACTCGACAACAACAATCTTTAATCGATGCAGCGGTTATGGGAGTTTTTCCCAAATATAAAATCAACTATACTACTTCAGGTGATGTTGAAGCAGCTAATCTTAAATCAGGCAAGGAAAGCAGATGTGATAAAAATCCTGGCTCTAATACCGGCATCTGTTGGTTGATCGAGGGTGATCTGGATTTTGTCCAGTCTTCGGTACCGCTAGCGCAAACGAAATATTTTGACCGCGCCACCGAAGTTAAGCTCGTAGAAAAAGCGGTAGCCTATGATGCATTGACCGTTGTGGTGAATCCTCAGTTAGAAATTCCTGGTTTAACGATCGATCAATTGCGTGGTATTTACACCGGCAAATTGACTAATTGGAGTCAAGTGGGAGGGGCTGATTTGCCAATTCTGACCTTTTCCAGATCAGAAAACGCCGATGGCTCAGTCTCGGCTTTCAAGCAGTTGATCTTACAGCAAGAAAACAAATGGAATCCTAATCAGCTCGTGAGCAATACTACGGAAGGTCTCCAAAAAGTTAAAAGCAGTCCCAACAGCATTTTCTTTGGGGCGGCGAAGGAGGTAATGACTGATTTTTGTGGTGTTCGACCCTTGGCAATTGGCAAGACAGAGAATAGTTTAGTTAAACCTTACATAGAGCCACTACAATCTACGGCGAATTGTATCAAAGGAAAACGCAATCAAATAAATCCAGCAGTTGTTAAAAATCAGATATATCCACTCACTCGCAAACTTTATGTAGTGACTAAAGCTGATGGTACCGATCGACAAAAAGCTGGTGAGGCTTACACCAATTTACTTATGACAAATCAAGGACAGGAATTGCTTCAGAAAGCTGGATTTGTCAGCATTAAAAGTGGAGAATAATGCTCATAACTTACTAGTTAGGCAAAAGCCAGGGAATCCATCAAATTATTGCTAACAAATCTGTCACACCTACATCCAACCCCAACTGGGATAACAACGTTGTTACTTGACCACGATGATGAGTCTGATGATTAAACAAATGCAATATCAAAGAGCCAAATTTTTTAGTGCCCTGCTCTCCCTTCATGTTGTGGTAAGACAGCAAATACTGTAAATCCGACTCCGTAATTTCTGCTGTCCAAGCCAAAATCGTTTGATCTAAATTTTTCCGCGCCAAGGATAATTCGGCAAAATCAGTATAAATAATTTTCGCCAGGGTATCGGGACGCTTTAATTGCGCTACTGAGTTCAGGGTTAAATAATTAGCCGGATGCATCGCAAACCGCTGGAACCAAATGATATCGGCCACATAGAGATGATTCAGAGTGCCGGAGATCGATCGAAAAAAAGCTCCTCGATCGATCTCTAATTCCGCAGTTGGCAACTGCGCCACTGTTTCATAAATCTGCTGATTCATTACTTGGTTGTAACGAGCCAGCAATTGAATTTGCTCTAATAGCATCACTACACCGCTAAACGTCGTTCGATCGCATTTGCCCAACTATCGGTAATAGCTGCTAAATCAACTGCAATTAAACTTTGGCCATCGGTAGTGGCGATTGTTAAAGAATTCCCGCCCACTGTACCCAGCAATTGCCAGTCATCACCCAAAATGTTAGTGAGGTGCGCTTCAAAAGTCGATTGATCGATCGGACTCACCGACACCACGATCCGGGCACCACTTTCTCCAAATAGATTTTCATCTAACCGATCGCCAACACTTGGCAATTTAATTTGGGCACCTTGCTTACCACTAATACAAGATTCGGCCATCGTTACAGCTAGACCACCTTCGGAAGCATCATGCGCCGACTTGATCCAGCCCTGCCAAATCCCCTGCCGACAAGCCAACTGCACCTGCCGCTCCCGATCGAAATCAATCTGAGGTGGTTGACCGGCAATCGTCTGATGAATTGTGGCCAGGTATTCACTCGCACCCAAAGTTGGTTTGGTCTTGGCTCCCAAAAGATAAATCAAATCGCCAGCTTGCTGCCAACCTTGGCCACAAATTTTACTCAAGTCCTCTACCAGTCCGACCATGCCCACTACGGGCGTGGGATAAATCGGCTGCGGCTGACCATTAGCATCCATCGTTTCGTTGTAGAGCGAGACATTACCACCCGTCACAGGTGTTGATAATTCAATACAACCTTCTTTCAGACCCCGACAGGCTTCGGCTAACTGCCAATAGCCGATCGGCTTTTCCGGGCTACCAAAATTCAAGTTATCAGTCACTGCCATGGGCTCGGCACCGACGCAGCTTAAGTTTCGCGCCGCTTCGGCCACTGTCGCCTTGGCACCTTCGTAAGGATTGAGATACACATAGCGAGCGTTGCAATCCACTGTCGCAGCTACTCCCAAATTCAATTTACTCAAATCGGTAGTTAAATCTTGAATCGGCTCCAAAGGTCTGATTCTAATAATTGCCGCGTCAGCACCGCCCGGTAGCAACACCGTATTATTTTGCACTTGATGATCGTACTGCCGATAAACCCAATGTTTGGATGCGATCGAAGGCACGTCTAGCAATCTCAACAAAATATCCGACCAAGTTTGATTTTGTATCCCACTAATTTCCGCTGCTGGCAAACTAGCGGTTGTCCATTGCCAAGCTTTTTGGGCATACTCTGGCGGTTCGGCCAACAATTCATGATGATAAATCGGTGTATTATCAGCCAAAGCAGTAGCCGGAATCTCCGCCGCGATCGATCCCTGGAATAAAATCCGTACGATCGGCTCTTCAATTACTTTCCCGGCAATAACCGCTTGTAAGCCCCAACGATGGAAGATATCAATGAGTTCTTGCTCTCGTCCCGGCTGAGCCACGAACAGCATTCTTTCCTGTGATTCGGATAATAGGTATTCATAAGCTACCATCCCAGTTTCGCGCACGGGCACCTTGTCTAGATCAAACTCGATACCCACCCCACCCCGTGCGGCCATTTCCGCCGTCGAGCAAGTAATCCCCGCTGCCCCCATATCCTGAGCAGCCACTACTGCACCGGTTTTAAAAGCTTCCAGGCAAGCCTCAATCAAAGATTTTTCTAAAAACGGATCACCGACCTGTACTGCAGGCCGATTATCTAACGACGCTTCGCTCAACTCGGCACTAGCAAAACTAGCGCCACCCATGCCATCCCGACCCGTGGTAGAACCCACATACAATACCGGATTCCCAATGCCCGCAGCTCCCGATTTCACGATCGTGGCTGTCTCCATCAAGCCCAACGCCATAGCGTTGACCAAGGGATTATCGTTATAGGCCGGATCAAAATAAACCTCCCCACCTACCGTCGGGACACCCACACAGTTGCCATAGTGAGAAATTCCAGCTACTACCCCTTCAAACAGCCGCCGAGTTTTGGGATCTGCTAACGACCCAAAGCGTAAAGAGTTTAAAACCGCGATCGGCCGGGCACCCATTGTAAAAATATCACGCAAAATTCCACCCACTCCGGTAGCCGCTCCCTGAAATGGTTCTACCGCTGAAGGGTGATTGTGTGACTCAATTTTAAAAGCCAGCTGCAATCCATGCCCCAAATCCACTACGCCCGCATTTTCCCCAGGACCAACCAATACCCGTGCCCCAGTGGTCGGAAAACTCTGGAGTAATGGCCGGGAGTTTTTGTAGCAGCAATGTTCTGACCACATTACCCCAAACATTCCCAATTCTGCTTTGTTGGGATGACGACCGAGCCGCTGCACAATGTCGGTATATTCGGCGGGCTTGATGCCTTCAGCAGCAATCTCTGCGGGCGAAAAAGGAGCTTCGGTCATGGGAATATACTCAGCAAAAACATGCTTAGTATAGCTTCCTGTTCACTCAATTGGACGAATTATCTACAGCTGGAAAAGAATTTATGGCCTGAAGATTAGTTCGTATCAACACTAGCTGCGGAATGTTAGCATTGGGGAGTAGCGACTATCTTGTTTAGCCATGGCCGTTCTAACCCTCGATTTGAGTTCGATCTCCGAAATCAGTCGCCTCTAATTTCGGCAAATTGCTGCGGACAATCTGGAGATGAAACTAGAGCGTAGTAAACAAGGACATTTAATTATTATGGCTCCCACGGGTGGTGAAATTGGCAGAAGCTCTTACTCCTGAAGAACGGCGAGGATTTTTGCCGCTGTGTCCAGATTTTGCGATCTATCGCTTTGGACAGCCGCCGGAAATATTGACTGCTCCCGATGCTTTATCGGGAGCAGAGGTTTTGCCAGGTTTTTTGCTGGATGCTAAATTCTTGTGAAGCTAGCTAGTTATATTTTGTTGCGCGGCTTTTTTGCGACGAATTTTGGTAGCGATCGCAGCGCGATCAATCGGAAAACCAGCGATCGGAATTTCTTGAAACTCTCGATCGGCCTCTAATTTTTGCAGCTCAGTATAATCCATCCAATGAATACAATTCACCGGGCAGGTTTCGATCGCCTCTTGCACTAAATCTGCACTATCACCATCCTGACGAACCACCCGCGACCGGCCATAGTCCGGCTCAATATAAAAAGTATTACGCGCCACATGAGCGCAATGCTTACAACCAATACAGGTCAATTCATCAACATATACGCCAGTTTGACGCTGAACTCCACCAAGTTCTGGTTCCAAACCGGTACGCTCCTCGCCATCATCCCGCAGCCAGCCGCCCAGCTCTGGCGCTAGGTCAGCAGCTGGGCATGCTTCCATTGGCTGTTCGCCAGACATCTAGGCTACCCAGCGCTGAACAACCAATCTGACTGAACCATCTTGCTGATTATGCTCTTCAGCAACTTGAAAACCTTGCTGGGCAGCAGTTTCTTTGACAGCATGATAAGCATAACGCTGGGTGATTTTGCTCAAAAATCTATCCACCGACCAGTTTTGTTGCCAAAACTGTAGATCAGCAACTAGTTCATACTCCTGACCATTGTGACTAAAACCCAAGTCATAGCCATTTTCTTGCTGGATCACGATATCGGCCGTCAAGTGCTGACCTTGGTAGCCGCGCACTGCTTGGGGACCGCTTTTCCACTCAATGCCCAAATCATTAAGGGCGGCAGATAAGAATTCTACCTTGCGAATTTGAGTTTTAATATTGCTGAAGTGAGACATAAGCTTGTATTTGGTGTATTTGGTTGGGATAAAAAATTATTAATAGTTGCGACTACCAAGCAGCCAGATTACTGTTGGTGGCCGTCACTAATACTTCTGGCGTAAATAATTCTTCTGTCGGACTGTGCGATACCACTCTCCCGAGCGCTGCTTCGATTTCTGCTGTCACCTTGGTACAAGAGCTACCCACAATACCTGTAACTTTTTCTTGCACTCGACCATCGGGATGGATAATAAATTCCAAAGTTTCCATGCTCATAAGCAGTCGTTTGTGGTGGTGTGTGGTTCAACAGCTATCGGAGAGTTAGCTTCAGCCTCAGACTTCTTGTGAATTTATAAAAAAATCCATAAAGGTTCTTTTGAAACTGAGCGATTACCATCTGTTAAGTAAGTTTCGCTTAAGTTCACATCTACGTCAAGAAAGAAATTAAGTTTTGCTAAGAGTAGATGAGAGTAAGTTCTAAAGCTGATCCTTATTCACTTGTAGATGTTCGATCGATCCAGAATCTCTTAGAATCTTAAGGATCTGCTTATATTTCAGGCTCATGATTGAACTGCAAATTAATGGGGAATCCCAAACCTATCCGATCGGCACCATCTTGCCAGATCTACTCGCTCAGATTGGTCTCAACCCCCGCCTAGTGGCAGTTGAATACAATGGAGAGATTTTGCCTCGTCAATTTTGGGATACTACCACCGTTCAGACTGGCGATCGACTAGAAATTGTCACTATCATTGGTGGTGGCTAATTTTAAATATAAACAATCGGTAATTTCGCCATCGGGGGCTCGTCGAATATGAGAAAACCGAGCTAAATTAAAGAGATAAAACATATCGATATCAAAAGCTGGAGCGAGTAAAGTATGGTTCCGATGTTTAAAAGAATGGCAGCCATGATCAAACCATTGGTTAAACCCTTATTAGCTGCTGGCCTAGTTTTCATGTTGGTTTTTGGGCAGGCGCATGAGGCGCTAGCGGCTCGGAGTGGTGGCCGCATGGGTGGTGGCTCTTTCCGGGGGTCGAGCCGCTCTTACCGAGCACCAATGCGGACTAACGGTGGTGGCGGTTATGCCCCCGGTGGCGGCTTTGGTTTCTTTCCTAGCTTTATGCCCTTTTATGGTTTTGGTTTAGGCGGCGGTGGCATGTTCTCTCTACTGATCACAATCGCGATCGCTAGCTACCTATTTCAAACCTTCCGCAATACCTTTGGGTCTGATGGTTTAGAAGGTAATGGAGATACTAATCCCAATATCTCGATCGCGAAGGTGCAAGTTGGTTTAATGGCACAAGCCCGAAGCTTACAGCTAGACCTCGATCGGATTGCCTTTAACGCCAATACCAATACTGAAGCGGGTCGCGCCCATGTTATTCAAGAAGTAAGTTTGGCATTATTACGGCACCCCGAATATTGGGCATATGGCTCAGCTCAAGCTGAGCGTCCGAAGCTGAATGCAGCGGAAGGCGTATTTAACCAGCTAGCCTTGGCAGAGCGGAGCAAATTCACCGAAGAAACTCTATCTAACTTGAATGGTCAGATGAAAAAGCCTTCTCTCGCTGGTACTGCTAGTGGTGAAAAGCTGACCGTACCTCAAACTCCCGGTGAGTTACTCGAAATGAATGAGTCTTCTCACTCTGAATACATTGTGGTCACGCTCTTGGTTGGTACTCAGGCTAAACTTCAATTCCCCAAAATCAACAGCGATGAAGATATGAAGCAGGTACTACGCCAAATTGGTAGTTTGTCTGCTGATAACTTGCTGGCAATCGAAGTAATTTGGGCACCCCAAGCCGACGATGATAACTTAAGTGCCGACGACATTATGGCCAATTATCCAGATATGAGATTGGTGTAATTAGTTAGTAATTTAAGCAATATCGAAGGAGGGCAGATTGTCCTCCTTTTTTGTAGTTGAATCACGAGCAAAACTAATGGGTGGTAAGTTATTCAATTAGAGCAAATTATTAGTGAACGACAGCTAGAGGTTAGATTGATCGCTTTTAAGACTAAGTTTAATGGCGATCGACTGATGCAGCTATTGCCAGGTTTATCGGGTAAAGCTCTCGGCGAATTTATTGTTAAACTCAAGAAGCAGATCCCAGACTTTGAGGAGTATGTATTGATTAATGAACAGGAAGTGATCGATCGACAGATTGTAGATTTATACCAACGATCAAAGCCAAGCGTCTGCCCATAATTTCAATCTTAAGAACAGACTTTTTTCATTAGACACATCTTCCTGTTGCACAGAAGTATTGAGGGTCGCTTCAGCCACTGATAACTTTGCCAAATCGGCCAACACCTCAGCTACCGATTGATAGCGATCGGCTATCTGCGGACAGGCCATTCGATCGATAATGTCTGCTAGCTCATGACTAATCATAGTCCCTTCCCGCCATACCAACTTGTGGTCAACAATTGGCAAATACTGGGGATGAGTACGGGTCAACAGCTGAATGGCTGTTACACCCAAGCCATAAATATCGGTGCCAAAGCAAGCTTCTCCCCGGATTTGTTCTGGCGATCGATAGCCAGCAGTACCCACGACTATGGTATGCGATGATTCTGGAATGACAGTATCTAGTTCATGAACCGCCCCAAAATCAATCAAGACAAATTTGCCATTATCCCGACGCTGAATAATGTTGTCTGGTTTAATATCTCGGTGAATAATGTGGTGTTGATGGACATATTGCAGTATTTCCAATAAGTCGCGCAGAAAATCGCGCATTTCTGACTCTAGCCACTGCCGACCACGTAGGTATTCTTTACCTAAATCATTACCATCGATAAAGTCCTGCACCATAAAGACTTCACCATTTTTTTCAAAGCACTCAGTACTATTCGGAATTTGCTGATGATTCAGGCGATCGAGTACTCTGGCTTCCGTTTGGAACAATTGCAAAACCCGGGGATGCTGAATATGGGGTCGGAGGTGTTTGATCACGCAAGCTGGCATTTCGGGCAGCGCTAAATTCTGGGCTAAGTAAGTATGACTGAAACCGCCCCGACCAATTTTTTTTATTATTTTGTAGCGACCGTCTAGAACAACATTCATGATGGGGGACGGTAGTATGGAATAGACAGTATATTGCCCTAAATTCCTAACTAAAACTGTATTGCAGAAGACCATTTAAATCTCCACTAGAAAATAAACATCCCCAAACTCTTTATCTATAGACATCCAATTGAGCCGCCAGAAATATTCCTAGTCAGGGTTTCAGCAGGGGCGAAAATGCTAGACTAGCTGATGTTATGCTCAGCGGCCACTCGACATGTCTACGGAAATTCAGCCCCAGCTGCTCACTGCTGTTGAGCAGCGGCGGAACTTTGCGATTATCTCTCACCCAGATGCTGGTAAAACGACGCTGACTGAAAAGTTACTCTTGTATGGGGGAGCCATTCACGAAGCTGGAGCAGTTAAAGCCCGACGCGATCAACGCAAAGCAACCTCCGACTGGATGGAAATGGAGAAACAGCGGGGGATTTCTATTACTTCAACGGTCTTGCAATTTGGTTATGATGGCTTTCAGATCAATTTGCTGGACACCCCCGGACACCAAGACTTTAGTGAAGACACTTACCGCACCTTAGCTGCCGCCGACAATGCCGTGATGCTGATCGATACAGCCAAAGGTTTAGAGCCGCAGACCCGCAAGCTGTTTGAAGTTTGTAAGATGCGCCAATTACCAATTTTCACCTTTATCAACAAGCTGGATCGACCAGGGCGCGAGCCACTAGACTTGCTAGATGAAATAGAGAAAGAACTAGGTTTGCAGACCTATGCAGTAAACTGGCCGATCGGCAGTGGTGATCGGTTTCAGGGAGTGTTCGATCGACACCAACAAAAGATCCATCTATTCGAGCGGACAGCCCATGGCAAAAAAGAAGCAGCTGATACACTGTTTGAACTAGATGATCCCCGTCTGTCGCAGTTGATTGAACCCGAGCTATATCGGCAATTTCAAGATGACTTAGAGCTACTGGATGGAGTGGGAGCGGAGCTAGATCTAGCCGCTATTCATGCCGGTAAAATGACACCAGTGTTCTTTGGCAGTGCCATGACCAACTTTGGGGTAGAACTATTTTTGCAATACTTTTTGCAGTATGCGCTCCAGCCCGGCAGCCGAGAATCTAATTTAGGTCAGATCGAGCCAGATTATCCCGAATTTTCTGGATTTGTATTTAAGCTGCAAGCCAATATGGATCCCAAACATCGCGATCGAGTAGCTTTTGTGCGGGTTTGTACCGGGAAGTTTGAAAAAGATATGGCAGTCAGTCATACCCGCACCGGCAAAACGGTGCGCCTATCCCGCCCCCAAAAGCTCTTTGCCCAAGACCGGGAATCGATCGATGAAGCCTACCCAGGCGATGTAATTGGTTTAAATAACCCAGGAGTATTTGCGATCGGCGATACCATTTATACCGGCACCAACAAGCTAGAGTATGCTGGGATCCCTTCTTTTTCGCCAGAATTATTTGCTTATTTGCGGAATCCTAACCCTTCCAAATTCAAGCAGTTTCAAAAAGGAGTGACCGAGCTGCGCGAGGAAGGAGCCGTCCAAATCATGTACTCAGCGGATGATGCCAAACGCAATCCCATCCTGGCGGCTGTCGGGCAGTTGCAATTCGAAGTGGTTCAGTTCCGCTTGAAAAATGAATATGGAGTAGAAACTCTGCTCGATCCCCTGGGCTATTCAGTTGCTCGCTGGGTATTAGATGGCTGGCCAGCTTTAGAAGCTGCAGGCACACTGTTCAATACCATGGTGGTCAAGGACAACTTAGAGCAGCCAGTATTGCTGTTCAAGAACGAGTGGAATGTGGGGCAAGTGCAAGGAGACCATCCCGATTTGCGCTTGAGCAAAACTGCGCCGATCGGAGGATTTAAAACCTAGGCACAAGAAACCGGACTACGCACTAGGTGATTACTGGCTGATACTAGATCAGCCAAAATCACAGTCGGTGACTGCTTTTCTAAGTAGCTGTGACTGCGAATACCACAGGTCAAGGCGATGGTGGAAATATTGAGATTGCGACCAGACCAAACATCAGCCTCGGTATCGCCAATAACCCAAGCCGGGTGGTGTCTACGGACTAATTCTGGCCAGTGTTGGGCAGCAGCTTGCCTGAGCAGCTGGGTCTTGAGTTCGATCGAGTTCTGATAGGCCACTTCAATGCCATTATTGGCACCATAGATACCACTAAACAAGTGTTCTAACTTGGCCATTTGCAAAATCTGCCGCGCTTGCTCCTGATCACGAAGAGTTACCAAAACCAGTTGTGTTCCCTGACTATGCAACAGATTTAGTGCCCAAGTCACACCTGGTTGAATAACATCTTGATGCAGCAAATCAGGGTGATTAACCAAGCTGGTTACTTCAGTCAGAAATGGATCGATCGCGTCGATCGGCAATCCAGAGCGCTTAGCAATTTCAATATCTGGCGTTCGCTCTTGCTTCATCTGCCAAAACTCTTCTTTAGATAGCGGAGTCAAGGCTACAGCAGCGGCGAGATCAGCTCGGTGGACTTTAGCTAATGCTATACGATAAGTACTGTAATAACGATTGGATACGTCTACCAGTGGTCCGTCAAAATCGCAGAAGACTGTCATACTGTACGATTTATTCGGCAAAGTGCCCGACATCCCGATCATGAATATTTACCAAAGTTAATATTTGTTAACCTCTTTCTACTTTATCAATTTTGTGATAAGTTGTCACCCGTATATTTTCAATTTAGCTATCAGAAAAACTTATTGATAAGTTAACAGCAAGTAGCTTTTGCCGATAGAAAGAGCTAAGGACCAGCCAAAACAGCATCTTCGATATCCTGTCGGCTCAAGGAATATTTAAAAGATCGATAAACATCCTGTTGATCGTCAGTGGCTTTTAGGTAGCGAACAGTCAACTCTTCTACTTCTAAACATAATTGGGCACTCCAATACATCTGAGAAACCTGCCAACAATGCAATTTGGTAGCATCTTGCTCACCACCGATCGATAGCAGCCAACTCTCGATTTCTGGGAGGGGATGATTGTACAGAGGGGTATCAGGGCTAGAAAGATTCACAAGAATAGAAAATGTAAAGGTTAAACACAAAAGTTTGTTCTCTTCACTTTATAACACGATCGACATCCGCATTAGCTCTTCCCATTCTGACTTTTGCTCTATATAATAAGAGGCTGTGCTTACTCAACGTAGAAACTATGGCAGTCCCTAAAAAGAAAACATCCAAATCTAAGCGTGACTCACGACGCGCTACCTGGCGGCGGAAAGCGGCTGTTCAAGCTCAACGCGCTTTATCTTTGGGTAAATCAATTCTCTCTGGTCGCTCTACCAGCTTTGTCTATCCTCAAGACGAAGAAGAAACAGCCGAATAGTCTTAATATTCATCTCTGCAAAAATGCCGTTTCTGCGATTGCAGGAAAAACGGCACTTTTCATGGGGATTTACTTTTATGAGCCTTGGGGCTTTTCGGATTCTGCGGGCGGGGCGACCTTAGTTTATTAATTACTTCTTCTAAACCAGGATGGTCGATATACGGCTTTAGAATTGAAAGAGCTTCCGCTGGAGCTGCGGAGTTACTAGTATAGGTTTTATCTTTAATTTTGATTTGCCAAGGTGCGTGATTTCTGCCTTGAGAACTAGAGAAAAATGTAACTTTTTGTTCAGGAGTAGTGATCTGAATAGTGATAGCCGGATAATCATCACTATTTTTTATGATGGGTTGATATAAAGACGAACTATACATTTTCGTCTCATTTATTTTTTTAAAGAATTGCTGGGTAATCAGTACAGGAATATTAACTTTCTTGGTGTACTGCTGGTGAATGTTATAACCTCCATATCCACCAACGGCAAAGTAACCATTGCCAGACATTCCGTTGGCTTGGGGTTTTAATTGGTAATGCCGCACAATGGGTGTGATATCAGAGTACCCATTCCAATCATTATTGATATTGACTAAAGTGGCAGCACGAAGTGGTGGCAGCTGAACGAGGATCTTCGGGGGCTGGGGATGTTCCACTTTTTTGGTGGGTAATGCGTTCTGGCAACCAGTCAAGAGTAAGAATAACAGCCAAATCAATAAGTTTCTGGGTTTGGTTGCTTGAATCACAGCAAAATATCAGCAATGAGTTGAGATATGTGGGTTCCGTAATTCTACAATCAAGTGCTAGCTGAATTCACAGTTAGTAAATAGTGGTGATGCGACAAATACCTAATCTTTGTGGCACCAGCATGAAATTGTTATTTATGAACAGTTCTGAGCAGCCTAGGCGATCGACAATATTAAGACTCGGCATTTAACAGACTTCTTGAAACATGTTTAGATTGATTAGCGTCTTTGGGTATACTACTGCAAACAAGCTGACCACACTGTCAAATATTTGTTGTATTTATTTACATATGTCATGATCAGGCTATTAGCAATTGCCCATCGCTCAAAATCATGGCCATTGGTGGTGTAAATCTTGTTTCTCGGCTATCCCTGACAACAAAGGAGTGAAAATTTTATGTCTCAGCCTTTTGAACTGTCTTTAGAGCAACAATTTAGTGTGTGCTCATTTCAAAATCAAATCCAAGAAATGAGTCGCGAGCAAGCCCAAGATTTTCTGGTGAAGCTTTATACTCAAATGCTGTGGCAAGAGTCTACTTACAAGAATTTGCTCAAGCATCAGTGGGGTTTGGAAGAAGCTCCGGTTTGTGAACCTTGATTTTTTAGATTGAAAGAACCAGAATCTGGGGGCAGAACCCCCAGACCACCCAATGGTAGAATGGGCACGCCTACTAACTAGGTTTCTAGCTATTGATCCGAGTTCTTTACCTACTTCTCGATCCTCAACCAATCTTGGGGACACAGATAAGTGGTGTACAGTTCTGCTTCTGGAGTGTTTGGCTCTGGCTGGTAGCCGTATTCCCAGCGAACTGTCGGGGGCAGGGACATCAAAATTGATTCGGTGCGGCCATTAGTTTGCAGACCAAAGATGGTGCCGCGATCGTAAACTAAGTTGAATTCTACATACCGACCACGGCGATACATCTGAAAATTACGTTCCCGATCGCCATAGGGAGTATCCTTACGCTTTTCGACAATTGGCCGGTAGGCTGGCACGAAAGCATAAGCACATTCTTTAACGAAAGCAAAAATCTCCGCCCAGCTCCGCGCCGGTTGCACACCTAGTTGTTTGCTGTACTGGCCAGCTAGCCCTTGAGGCTTCTCACCACGATAAAACTCCCCAGCCAGACTATCTTGATAGTCAAAAAATAAGCCACCTACTCCCCGCGTCTCATCTCGATGGGGTAGGTAAAAATATTCGTCGCACCAACGTTTAAAGGTCGGATAATACTGCGGATTATGTCGATCGCACGCATCCTTCAAGGTCTGGTGCAGATGCACTACATCTTCTCGGAAAGGGTAGTAGGGAGTGAGGTCTAGACCACCGCCGAACCACCAGACTGGACCAGCTTCAAAATAGCGATAGTTTAAATGCACGGTGGGGATGTAAGGATTGAGGGGGTGTAGTACCATCGATACACCAGTAGCATAAAAGCCATGCCCCGCCGCTTCTGGCCGTTGCTTTAAAATAGACGGCGGCAGATTATCTCCCCATACCTCCGAAAAATTGACACCGCCCTGTTCAAAAACATTGCCCTCTCTAATGACCCGCGACCTACCACCACCGCCTTCTGGTCTTTCCCAAGCATCTTCCCGAAACTCACCGCCACCATCGGTTTCTTCTAACTCTTGGCAGATGTGATCTTGCACTTGGCGCATGAAAGCACTCACTTGCTTCTGGGAATCTACGGGTGGTAGGGATGAGTCGAGAGGCGTGTTGCTAGAGTTGTCAGTGGTGATAGGAGGAGTCATAAAAATTTAAATTTTCTTTACAGCCATAAGAGTGGCCAAAGTTGCTGTCAAGGCTGTCAAGTAGGATTTATTTGAGGCCGAAAGTAACCACAATATACTGCGGCTCGTCCCTGAGACAATAGGGATTGTTAACAAATCATTACGCAAATTTGGAGAGATCGATCGAACTCCTAAAAGTTAATCGAATTAGACAGACCATATGATCCCCCCTTCTACTCACCAGCTACTCACCAGAACAGTGCCGAAGAAAATAACAAAATATCAAATGTCTAAAGAATATAAAGTTCGACTGGGCTACACTGACGAACAGGACGAGCAATCGTAGTCTCTAGCATAGACTCTATTCTCTCCGCGTCATTTAGTAGATACAGATTGCAGGTATGGCTGACTTTCCTTGGTTGACGACGATTATCCTTTTCCCCGTATTGGCGGCATTGGCGATTCCTCTGCTGCCCGATACAAATGGCCGCACAGTGCGCTGGTATGCTCTAATTGTCGCTCTGCTAGACTTTGCGCTAATCGTTTACGTTTTTGCCAATTTTTACGACACCAGCATCTCTGGGATGCAGCTAGTAGAAAGCTACACCTGGGTGCCCCAAATAGATTTGAAATGGTCAGTGGCCGTAGATGGTCTATCAATGCCCTTGGTCTTGCTGACTGGTTTTATTACTAGCTTAGCCACCCTGGCCGCTTGGCCAGTGACTTACAAGCCCCGGCTATTTTACTTTTTGATGTTGGTGATGTTCGGTGGCCAGATTGCGGTTTTTGCCGTGCAGGATATGCTGCTGTTCTTCTTGGTCTGGGAATTAGAGCTAATTCCAGTCTATTTATTCCTGGCCATCTGGGGTGGAAAAAAACGACTGTACGCTTCCACTAAGTTTATTTTGTACACAGCTGGTGGTTCACTGTTCATTTTGGTAGCTGCGTTAGCGATGGGCTTCTATGGTGGCACCACCACCTTTGACATGACTGCCCTGGCGCACAAAGACTATCCATTGAATTTCCAGCTCTTTATGTACGCAGGCTTGCTGATTGCCTACGGTGTCAAGCTGCCGATTATTCCGCTGCATACCTGGTTGCCCGATGCCCACGGAGAGGCGACGGCTCCGGTACATATGCTGCTAGCGGGCATTCTGCTTAAAATGGGCGGCTATGCCCTGATTCGGATGAATGCCGGCATGTTGGCCGATGCCCATGCCTTCTTTGCCCCAGCCTTGATTGTGTTGGGAGTGGTGAATATTGTATATGCCGCGCTCACTTCTTTTGCCCAACGCAACCTGAAACGCAAGATTGCCTACTCCTCAATTTCCCACATGGGATTTGTGCTGATTGGTTTTGCCTCCTTTACCGATCTGGGGATGAGTGGTGCCGTAATGCAAATGGTCTCACACGGTTTGATTGGCGCTAGTCTCTTTTTCTTGGTGGGGGCTACTTACGATCGAACTCACACCCTTATGTTGGATGAAATGGGTGGAGTAGGCCAACGGATGAAGAAAATCTTTGCAATGTTCACTGCTTGCTCGATGGCTTCTTTAGCTTTACCAGGGATGAGCGGCTTTGTGGCAGAGCTAATGGTGTTCGTGGGCTTTGCCACCAGCGATGCTTACAACAACGAATTCAAAGTGGTGATGATTCTACTGATGGCGGTGGGTGTAATTCTGACTCCCATCTACCTGCTATCGATGTTGCGAGAAATCTTCTTTGGTGATGAAAACAAAGAATTGGTCGAGCACGAAGCGCTGATCGATGCGGAACCCCGTGAAATCTTCATCGTTGTCTGTCTACTGATTCCGATTATTGGGGTAGGCTGTTACCCCAAGCTGCTAACGCAGGTTTATGACTCAACTACAGTACAACTCACTGCTCATCTGCGGCAATCGGTACCAACCATTGCTCATCGGGTAAGTACCCCAGTTGCTTTAGTGGCACCGGATATTAGGAAGTAAGTCAGGTTTAGAATATAGTGCTGCGCTCAACCCTCATAGATACTTGAGGATTGAGCGCAACCTAGAACCAATTGTTAACCCTGGCCAATAATCTGGCCAACAAAATTTCCGAAGCGCTCCATGCCTTTTTTAATGGTTTCTAGATCCGTGGCATAGGAGATCCGCACATGGTCATCAGCGCCAAAGGGTAAGCCGGGAATAACTGCTACCTGGTGAGACTCTAAGAGCTTCTGGCAAAAATCGAGAGAGCCAAGACCAGTCTTACTAATATTCGCAAACACATAAAAAGCTCCGTCTGGCTTGGCACATTCAATGCCGGGGATCGATCGCAAATAATCGACAATGACGTGTTGCCTGTCGCTAAAAGCCAACCGCATCTTTTCCACACAATCTTGCGAACCAGTTAAAGCCGCGAGCGCCCCGTATTGAGCAAATGTACAAACATTCGACGTACTGTGTCCTTGAATAACACTAGCTGCTTTAATGATTTCTAATGGTGCAGCCAAATAGCCTACCCGCCAGCCGGTCATGGAATAAGCTTTAGCAAAGCCATTACTCACGATCGTTCGATCAAAGATATCGGCACCCAGCGATCCAATACTGACATGTTCAACATCACCATAGATAATTTTTTCGTAAATCTCATCCGAAACCACAAAAATATTACGGCGGACAATCACCTTAGCCAGTGCCTGTAACTCGCTGCGGCTGTAGACAATGCCACTGGGATTAGAAGGCGAATTTAAGATCAACAATTTGGTTTTGGGCGTAATCGCCTGATCCAACATTTCTGGAGTAATTTTGTAGCTAGTACTGGCATTAGTATTAATAATTACTGGCACGCCATCAGCCAGCCGAACCATTTCGGGATAACTCAACCAAAAAGGAGCCGGGATAATCACCTCATCACCAGGATTGATGGTCGCCATCATCAAGTTGAATAAAGTATGCTTGCCGCCATTAGATACCAAGATGTTGGCAGCCTGATAATTCAACTGGTTATCAGCTTGAAGTTTGTGGGCAATTGCTTCGCGCAAGGGTGCTTCACCAGCAGCAGCGCCATATTTAGTTTTACCCATCGCCAAAGCAGCTGCCGCTGCGGCTTTAATATGTTCTGGGGTATCAAAATCTGGTTCCCCAGCACTAAAACTACAAACATCAATACCACTAACTTGCATAGCCTTGGCTTGAGCAGAAATAGCGAGGGTGACAGAGGGTTTGACCTCTTTGATGCGATGTGCCAACTCCATATTCAATGCACTCCCATTGCTCACGTCTAACAGGGCTGGCTGGCTAGCCGACGGCTGGACTGAATTTTTCACGTTATTTTGACTAAAAGTATGCCCAAGATCAGTAATTATAAACTTAGTCATCCACCAAAATTTGAGTTTATTTGATGTGATCAATTATTCTGCCGGTTTAGTTACGATCGCCGCCCATGACTTCGACCGGTCATGGACATTCTATGCCCATCTGCTGGCCCAACAGCCCCAACCGTTTACGCCCAAAGTCTATGCTGGCTTCCATTTACCAGGAATTTGCCTAGGAATCTTTTGCCCCAAAGAAAATAGCTCTTTTATCCCCGGCAGGGGAGCTATCAGCCTCTGCTTAGAAGTAAGTGATTTGGAGTCGGCGATCGATCATGCTTACCAGCCGAACTGTCAGCCACCTTCCGAAATCATTACGGCCAGTCATGGTCGCGAAGCTTATATTTATGATCCTGATGGCAACCGCATTATTTTGCACCAAGGTGAAAATACTCCCAAGCACTAAATTCGTGGGGATCAATGGCTAAATCATCCTAAAAATCCGTGATATCATATGCCCAGGCTGATGTCAGCTCTAAAATACAAGTATATTGTCGAGTAACTTGGCTTGTCTTCCCTCCTTACCATTGCGGTTCTAATTGACTCACCAGCTCTTGCACAGTCTTTGAAAGAGTCATTAGCTGGTGAACGCTACAGCGTGAGAAATTTTTCGGTTGAATCCGATTTCCTTGATTTTATTAAGCAAGAAAAGTACGGCATCGATTGTTTGATTTTTCAGGCTCATAGTCAAGTGTTAAGGGTAATCGATGCCCTATATCAACACAGCATCGTACTTCCAGCTGTTTTCCTCCAGTCATTAACTACTGATACTGATAGATTTGCTTGTAATGAAGATGAGCAACCCACGACTCGCTTCAGCGAAGATTGGCCAAATTTTCTCTACCATGCTTCCGAAGTGTTTGTCTCCGATGCTGATCTGATCAGTGTTGGTGCCGATATTGATCGATCGATCGCCAGATTTCTCAACCTCACCCCTCTCCATTCACCCAGAGCCGCCAGCGAATCCCCACCCCAAAAGTCAGCAGCTTTTTTACTCCAGCAGCAGCGTCGTTTATCCGAAAAGTTGAAAGAAAGACTGGGATACCTGGCTGTCTATTACAATCGCAACCGACATAACTTTTTTCGGTATCTCTCGCCCCCCCAGCGTCAAGATTTATTAGTACAACTCAAAGAGCAATATCGACAGATTGTGCTGGCCTACTTTACGCCTGATAGCCAACTTAACGACCTCCTCGACCAATTTGTAGCCTCCGTATTTTTTGCCGATTTGTCAGTATCCGAGGTGGTAGAAATCCATATGGATTTGATGGATGATTTCGCCACCCAGCTGAAGATCGAAGGGTGGAACGAGGATATTTTGTTGGACTATCGCTTGACTTTGATCGATGTGATTGCCCATCTGTGTGAAATGTACCGGCGATCGATCCCCTCTGGAGGGCTTAAATAGACCGAGCACAGAGCATTGCACCCCAGAGTATTACGGTAGATTAAACTTCGTATCATCTATTGATCGAATTTTCAGTTTAGGATCGACTCTCGGTATGATGGGAAAGAGCCGACCACAATCATGCCGAAGTCTCTACAATTTGCCTAATCACACCATAGGCCAATAATCTAATTTTTCCAGCGGATGAATCGCGTTTTTCTCCAACCAATGCATGTGAGTCATCTCTATGAGCCGTTTATCAAGAACCTATGTACTAAAGCTATATGTAGCTGGCAATACCCCTAATTCTGTCCGGGCACTGCGTACTCTCAAAACCATCTTGGATGAAGAATTCAAAGGAGTATATGCCTTAAAAGTAATTGATGTCTTAAAAAATCCGCAACTAGCAGAGGAGGATAAAATCTTAGCTACTCCCACCCTTTCTAAGGTTTTGCCCCCGCCAGTACGCAAAATAATTGGCGACCTGTCCGACCGAGAGAAAGTCCTAATTGGGTTAGACTTACTCTATGAAGAACTATCTGATAGCGAGTCTCAGTAAATTTTAGATAGTTACTTAAAAAGCATCCAAATATTCCTGGCCACCAAAATCAGCGATTAAACCAAACTGTTTTGATATCGAAGCAATGACCAAATCTAATCCATCTCCATCCCCAAAAACCGTCACATTTCCCGGGGTTCAAAAGATCCGCACGATGATTGAGGGATTCGATGATATCTCTCATGGAGGCTTACCGGTTGGCCGTACGACGATTGTTAGCGGCACCTCTGGCACCGGTAAGACGATGCTAGCTGTGCAATTTCTCTACAATGGCATTCAGTATTTTGATGAAGCTGGCGTGTTTGTGACCTTTGAAGAATCGCCGATCGATATCATCAAAAATGCCTACAGCTTTGGCTGGGATTTGCAAAAACTGGTAGATGAGGGCAAGTTATTTATTTTAGATGCTTCACCTGATCCCGAAGGACAGGAAGTGATTGGTAGTTTCGACCTGTCCGCGCTTATTGAGCGGATTCAATATGCCATCAATAAATACAAAGCCAAACGAGTATCGATCGATTCAATCACAGCAGTTTTTCAACAATATGATGCCGCCTCAGTAGTCCGTCGCGAAGTCTTTCGGTTAGTCGCCCGGCTCAAGCAAATGGGCGCCACGACCATCATGACGACCGAGCGCCTAGAAGAATACGGACCAGTAGCGCGCTACGGGGTCGAAGAATTTGTCTCGGATAACGTGATTATTTCCCGCAACGTTTTAGAAGGCGAGCGACGGCGGCGCACGATGGAAATCCTTAAACTACGCGGCACCACCCATATGAAAGGGGAGTATCCCTTTACCATTACCAACGACGGCATCAATATTTTTTCGTTGGGTTCAATGCAGCTCACCCAAAAGTCTTCCAACGTGCGAGTTTCTTCGGGAGTCAAGACTCTGGACGAAATGTGCGGTGGTGGCTATTTTAAAGATTCGATTATTTTGGCAACTGGAGCTACCGGTACTGGTAAGACATTGTTGGTAAGTAAATTTCTGCAAGAAGCTTACTTGTCTGGCGATCGAGCAATCTTATTTGCCTACGAAGAATCCCGCGCCCAGCTCTCTCGTAATGCTTCTTCTTGGGGTACAGACTTTGAAGAAATGGAACGCAAGGGTTTACTTAAGATTATTTGTACATATCCAGAGTCGGCAGGCTTGGAAGATCATCTACAAACTATTAAGTCGGAGATTGCTGAATTCCAGCCCTCCCGCATTGCCATCGACTCACTTTCCGCTTTAGCACGAGGTGTTAGCAACAATGCTTTTCGGCAATTTGTGATTGGATTAACTGGCTATGCTAAGCAAGAAGAAATCACTGGCTTTTTTACCAATACTTCTGACCAATTCATGGGTTCTAGCTCGATTACAGACTCGCATATTTCTACAATTACCGACACGATTTTGATGCTGCAATATGTAGAAATTCGGGGCGAAATGGCGAGAGCGATCAATGTCTTTAAGATGCGCGGCTCTTGGCATGACAAAGGTATTCGTGAATATACCATCAGCCAAGAAGGCGCCGAAATCAAAGATTCTTTCCGCAATTATGAAGGACTAATCAGTGGCTCCCCCAGCCGAATTAGTGTTGATGAAAAGAGTGAATTATCCCGGATCGTGAGAGGAGTCCGTGGAAAGGGGAACGAATAAGCCAAGCCCGACCTATTACTTATTTAGCGGGGGCAGGAATTGGCGTTAACTCACCCTCATCCTTAACTCGTTTCACTGGAAAGTTAGCAATTAAGGCCGTAGTACGTTGGGTACTTTCCAAGGAAAAATCTAAGCCTTGGCTATCTAACTCCACATAACGGGACACGACGTCCAATATTTCCTGGCGCATCATTTCCAGTACTTTCGGACTCAGATCTGTGCGATCGTGAGCGATAACTAATTGGAGCCGTTGTTTTACTTGTTGGCGGCTACTATTTTTTTGATCGAATCGATCGCGGCGGCGAATAAGTTCTATCAGTTCGTTAAACATGTTGGTAGATAGAGTTGGATAGACAATGCTGGTGGGCTTACTTGAAGGACATTAATTTTCGTAGTCGGGCGAAAAAGTCATCCTTATCTTTTTCTAAAACTGGGAAATCAACCTTCTCCCCTAGAATTCGACGGGCAATGTGGTGAAGTGCTTGGGAAGCAGGGGTCTCAATAGCATCCAAAACCAGTGGTTCTCCTCGGTTGGTAGAAGTAATAACCCGCTCCTCCTCCGGCACAATGCCGATCAGTGGTAGCGCTAAGATCTCTCTCACATCCTCCACCGACATCATGTCATTGGCACTTACCATAGCCGGACGCAAGCGATTCACGATCAAATGTACTGGTCTAATATTATTGACTTCCAGTAAACCAATGACCCGATCAGCATCGCGCACCGCCGAAATTTCTGGGGTAGTAACCACCAAAGCTTCGTGAGCAGCTGCAATCGCATTTTTAAAGCCCATTTCGATGCCAGCTGGACTGTCTACTAAAACAAAGTCGAACTGATTTGACAACTCGCCAACCATCCACTTCATGTGGTTGGGGGTAATCATTTCGGCCTTGCGGTTTTGGGTTGCTGGTAGAAGAACTAGCCCTGGTTGACGCTTATCTCGAACTAGGGCTTGATCCAACCGACATTCACCGGCCAAAACTTCTACGGCTGTGTAAACAACACGATTTTCTAACCCTAGAAGCAAATCTAAGTTTCTTAATCCAAAATCAGCATCTACCAGTGCCACCTTTTTCCCTAATTTGGCCAAGGTCATGCCCAAGTTGGCAGTAAGTGTGGTTTTACCTACACCCCCTTTACCAGAAGTAATTACGATAACTCTAGCCATAGTGATTATAGGAAATGCAAGAAAAGTTTGAATCAGTCTGAATTATTTAATGGAAATACTGATGGACAAGGCCACAGATAAAATTACTAGGATTTAATTGTAGGTGTCATTGGTCGCCAAAAGCAAGGATTATTTCTTATCACAACTTTGGTATTGCTAATTTTCGTTCCTATCCATCAATGCTGGAATTCCTTTAAGATCGATCGAACGAGTGATCCGAATCCCATCGCTCATTACATAGGCAACTTCTGGTTCGGGTTGCAGCGGCTGTTGTTCTGGCGATCTGGCCACATAACCAGAAATCCGCAGCTGAGTAGGATGCATCTGGAGCGCCATGATCAGACAATTACTATTGCCTTGAGAGCCAGCATGGGCGATGCCCCGTAGTCGGCCCCAAATAATGATGTCACCAGCGGCAATTACTTCACCGCCCGGATTGACATCGCCCATAATTACCACTGTTCCTGGGTGGCGAATTTCCACCCCAGAGCGGATCGTCATTTGTAGGTAAAGTGGTTCGGCCAGCGGCGGCTTGGTGGCGGTTAGTTGCTCTGGTTCCTGCTGCTGTACTGAATAACCAGCGGTGGCAGCGGCTACGGCTGTTTGCCGCCGACTAGTATGAATATTTTGCAGTCGCAACTGGACTGCTCCCAGGGCATCAGCAATTATTTGCAGCTGGCGCGCGTCTAGCAACCGATCTTGAGCATAGAGTTGCACTGGAGTGAGGGGCTGCCAAAATCTTTTGGCTCCTTTGAGCCTTTGCTGAAGCTGTTCCCAAATTTCCACCCAGCTAGTCCCGGCTGGAGTTTCAGCCATAGTAGGTAGTACTAGTTTGATACCACCTCCTTCACTACGCAAATAGATATGCCAACCCAGCTGTTCTCGGGCAGCATCGGCAATAGAATTAGTCGGCTGTTTGTCAGTGGCAGAGAGATCAGTAGTCATGGCAGTTAGAGAGGAAGTGGACACTGTGGATGAAGTCAAGTTTACTATCGTACTATCTTAGGTCTTATATATCTTTGGAGTGTCAACTTAATTGATTTTGTAAGCGCTGGTAGACAGTGGCCAAGGCTCGATCGTCTCCGACATTACCCGGAAATAATACCACTGGCAATAGCGGAAAACGCGGATGATCGGCAGCGGTTTGAACAACGGAACAGCCCGGATGAATTTGGCCAAGTAATCTGACAGTAGGCAGTTTCAGGCCATGACTTAAAACATCGTTGGAGGTGATGCCACCTTTGCTAATTAAGAATCCAATATCGGTGGGCAGTTGCTGGACAATCGACATCAAAGTTGCGGAGACAGTAATACCAAATTGGAGCCGGGTAGCTGCATCTGAAAATTGCAATTCTTGACGACTAGTATAAACTACGGCGGTGTTGCCAGCTTGGAATATTTGGGTGAGATGACCTATCGACTCTTCAACTAATTGGGCTGGTGTGGTACCGGTCAGCAAGCGACCAACCTCTAATTCGATGCCTACCGTTCCAGGAGCTTTTAATAGCTCTTGCAGTTGAGCCGTAGTTTTTTGAACATGGGAACCGACAATCACTACACCGGGCTTTTGACCGCGCACCATTTGGCTCATGGCTTCAGCAGCCACTGGCTGTGCTCCTAAGTTAGCTAGCGAAGTCAGGATACTAGCAGCACTGCGGAAGAGGAATTTTTTACCCTGTTGGGCGGCTTTCAAAAGATCGACAGCAAAGCGATCGAAGTCGGCTTGGTTTTCACCATCAACAACGCAGCAATGGTTGTGAGTTAGTTGCAGCAATCGATCCAAACTACCAGCGCGCAGATCTTGCAGCAGAAATCTTTCCACTTGATCAGCTGAGATGCGGCCTTGAGTTTTCTCGGCAACGTAGTCTGGCAAATAACTATAACTGTAAGCAAACACCGAATCCCGCGCAAACTCAGTTTCGTGAACGGGGGTTGGTACACCGTTGACGACTAAGTAATGAATGCTGTCTTTGGTAAATCTACCGCCTTCAAAGAAAGCAGGCATCAAGAAATGGGCATCAAACTCCCCCAGTTCAGAGGCGATCACATCGGTCTCGATCGGATAGTGGCCACGCAAAGTTGAGTCTGACCTACTGACCACCAGAAAATTCTCGACACCTGTTGTTTGCAGAGCAACTTTCAGATTTTGACAGACTTCTTTGGTTCGATCGGCTGCTGCGGTTGGAGTCAAAGCACGAGTGTTGGTAAGAATAAAAAAAATATTGCTTTGATCTTGCAATCCCTGTACAAGCGTTGGGACATCCCACTGGGTCAGAAGCAGGCAACTATGGACTGTCTGAGAGCCAGTAGGGTCGTCGTCTAGAACAATGATCTGGGGTTGGTTAAACATAAATTTGGATAAAGCGTTAGTTCGAGTTAAGGCAATGTATCTAAGCCGCCGACCTATTCAAAACAATCGCTGCCCGCAACCGCTCAATCACCATCGACTTATCCAAAAACGACAACAAAGCCCCCGCCTTCGGACCCCGATCCTTCCCCATAAAACACCGATAAATCGCTTGGAACGCGATCGGCTGTGTAATCCCCAACGATTCATCTTTACTCACTGCAAACAAAGCTGTCTGCAAAGTTTCTCCATCCCAAGCAGATAACGCCTCCAACGCCCCAATCACCTGCTCCAGATACAGCACCTGATTCTCCGCCAGCGTCCCCGCCGCCTCCGGCACCGAGTCTACATATAGCTCTAACTTCTCTTCTGGATCGGCATAGTCATCCAGCCACTTCTGTGCTACCGCAATCCGCCGCTCCGCCATCTGGATATCAAACTTCCCAAAATCCGCCGGACTACGATTAGTAATCTCTTGATGAATATCTAAATGAGGCATTTGTAACAACGACACCAACATACTGAAATCAAAAGGCTGGAAAGGCTTGATCTCTCCATCCGGCTGGGAATACAGCAACGGCATCAGGTTCTCATTCAGTTCCGGCTCTTTTCGATACTTACTAACTAAGCCGTCATAGTCCCGAAACAGGCGAATCGTCGTTTCATAATTAGGCGAAAAATTAATCACTGATTTCGGCTGCGGGCGCAACATCAAAAAGCGCAACATCTCTGGCGGCAATAGCGCCGCTACTTCCTGAGCGCTAGCACCCACGCCCTTAGAAGAACTCATCTTGGTACCATTGACCAAAATAAACTCATAGGGCGAATGGGTCGGCGGCGGCGTATTCAAAACCTTGCGACAGATGGCGTTAGCCACATCGCGCGAACCACCCTTCTGGGAGTGATCCTTCCCGGCCATCTCGATCGTTACTCCTACAACCGCCCATTTGGCTACCCATTCCACCTTCCAGGGCAGCTTACCATTACCATCAAACGGCGAAATCCAACCGGAGTGGCCACAACCTTTCACCCAATCAGTAGCATTTGGTTGACAAGTGTAAAAAACTTCTTTGCCGTTGTAGTCCGTCACCACCGTTGTCGCAATCTTGCGGCATTTCTCACAGATTACCTGGAACGGATACCAATTATCCGCTCGTTGGGCTTTACTCACTTGCAAATAAGCTTCGCGCACCAGATGGGCGTTCTTCAGAAACAGATCGATATGCCCATTGAGCTGGCCAGTCCGATACAAGTCCCGCAAGTAATAGATTTCTGGCTGCACACCCAGGTAATCGAAGACTTCCAAAAACTCGGCCATGAAGAATTTGGCATAGTCGCTAGCACCCTCGCCCGGTGACGGAACATTGCAGAGCGGTTCGCCCAGATAAGGAGAGAATTTTTCTTGGTCGAGATAGTGCGGAACGGTATCTAGCGCATCATAATCATCGACACCGTACATGAATTTAACTGGCTTACCGGCCTGTTTCAGTGCCCGATAGATGACATCGTGAATGACAACACCGCGCAGAGAACCAACGTGGACGCGGCCTGAAGGGGTTTTGGAATCGTTAACTATTTGTGCGCCTTGCGCATCAGCGGCAATCTTGTCAGCCCAAAACATGGTGGTAGCAGGTAAATGTTTATCTAGTTTGCTGGCTTGTCTTCCCAACTTTGCTGGAAATGGCAGACACGAGCAAGGACTCATTCTACTACAGGGGAGGAGGTTGAAGTTTTTATTGATCGACTGATTTCTTGATCAATACGCCCCAAATGGCAATCAGCAAAAAGGCCAGGTAGCCACCGACCATTAACCATTCTTGCCAAGTGTCTTGAGTCAAAGTATCAAAATCCATGCATGGGCCAACCTATTCTCTACTCAAAATTCGTTGGATAATTGCACTCGTAGAAGTGGGAATCTCGACCTGAATCAATTTAATCTGGCCGCCATAGCCTAAAACGGTTGGTGCTTCGGGAAGGGATTCGATCGCATAGTCGCCACCTTTAACATATAGGTCAGGCTGCAGTGATTGGAGCGTATTAATGGCGGTTGTTTCAGAGAAAATCACCACGGCATCGATCGATCGCAATGCGGCTAATACTTCGGCGCGTTGATCTGACGGAATAATGGGACGGCTGGGCTGGTCGGGCTTATTCGGTTTGATCTGGCGCACAGAGTCATCGCTATTCAACCCTACTACTAATCGTTTACCGAGTTTTTGAGCAGCTTGGAGGTAGCGGACATGGCCGGGATGGAGCAGATCGAAGCAGCCGTTGGTAAATACTAAGGGTCGCCAGATTTCGGGATGTCGATCGATCTCTTGCCGTAGTTCGATGAGGGTGTAAATACCAGCCATTGAGGTCTAAGTAATGTTATCGGCTCTCATTCTATCAACAGAATCCATCCTAGAGGCTATGGATATCGAGAAAGCGGTGTATTACAACAAAATCGGTAGCCACTTAAGTAGCTACCGATCGCCATTTTCTGAAGTTTAAATGGTGGACAATACCCACCCTCAAATTCCGATCAATGCTTAACTAGCGGCTTGCAGTCTAGCGCGAGCTTTCCTAACAGACTGACTAGTTTTCAACTGCTCTTGCTTAGTAGTGGCTTTAGCAGCCTCTTGCTCAGCTGTGCTCAGAGCGGTTTTAGCTGCCGCCACATCAATATTAGAACCCAACTCCGCAGCGTTAACCAATACGGTTACTTCATTGTTGTCAACTTCAGCAAAACCACCCATCAGCGCTATTTTCACCCATTTATCTTTACCCGATCGCACCTGCATTACGGCGGTATCTAGAGCAGTAATTAAAGGAGCATGACCAGTCAAAATTCCGACTTGCCCCGTAGTGCTAGGCAAGATCACCTCATCAGCGATTGCGTCCCACACGGTTTTGTCCGGGGCAATTACACGTACAGTTAAAGACATATTAGTAGTTAGCTAGTTTAAATAAATAGTCAGAGCAAGGCAGTTAAGATTATTTCAACCCTAACCGCCCTCGCAATTAACCCTGAAGTTTCTTGCCTTTCTCGATCGCTTCGTTGATATCTCCCACAAGATAGAAAGCTTGCTCTGGCAAGTCATCTAACTCGCCGTTCAAGATCATCTTGAAGCCTTTGATAGTATCGTCTAGCTTCACATACTTACCAGGTGAACCGGTAAAGATTTCAGCCACAAAGAAGGGCTGAGATAAAAAGCGCTCAATTTTACGGGCGCGGGATACCGCCTGACGATCATCTTCCGACAATTCATCCAAACCAAGAATGGCAATGATATCTTGCAGTTCTTTATAGCGTTGCAGAATTGCTTGTACAGCCCGAGCTGTCTTGTAGTGGTCATCGCCAACCACTGCTGGTTGCAGCATGGTAGAAGTAGAATCCAAAGGATCTACTGCTGGGTAAATACCCTTAGCTGCTAAGTTCCGAGACAATACCGTAGTACCGTCCAAGTGAGCAAAGGTAGTAGCCGGAGCCGGGTCAGTTAAGTCATCCGCCGGTACGTATACAGCCTGAATAGAAGTAATCGAACCTTCGGTAGTGGAAGCAATTCGCTCTTGCAAATCGCCCATGTCGGTGCCCAAAGTAGGCTGATAACCTACGGCAGAAGGCATCCGACCCAAGAGTGCCGATACTTCGGAACCAGCTTGAACAAAGCGGAAAATGTTGTCGATGAACAGCAATACATCTTGCTTGCTGACATCACGGAAGTATTCCGCCATGGTCAGAGCCGATAGACCCACTCGCATCCGAGCACCAGGTGGCTCGTTCATTTGACCATAAACCAAGGCAATCTTGGAGTCATTAAGGTTATCTTTTTTGATTACCCCAGATTCCATCATTTCGTTGTAGAGGTCATTCCCTTCACGGGTACGCTCACCTACACCACCAAATACGGATACACCACCGTGATTAATGGCGATGTTGTTGATCAACTCCATCATGATTACGGTTTTGCCGACACCAGCACCGCCAAACAGCCCGATTTTACCACCGCGTTTGTAAGGAGCTAATAGATCCAATACCTTAATGCCAGTTTCAAATACTGATGGCTTGGTCTCCAAGTCAGTCAGTTTTGGTGCTGGTCGGTGGATGGGGAAAGTTTCGGTATTGTTAACTGGACCCATGTTGTCTACGGGTTCACCCAAAACATTAAAAATCCGACCAAGGGTCGCTGGACCAACCGGTACGGTAATAGCTGCGCCGGTATCGACTACTTCCATCCCGCGCACCAAACCATCGGTGGTGCTCATCGAAACGGCGCGTACTTGGTTGCCACCCAGCAGCTGCTGTACTTCACAAGTTACAGATACTGATTCACCAGCTCCGTTTTTGCCTTCAACTTTGAGGGCATTGTAAATCTTGGGCATAGAGCTGCCAGTAAACTCTACGTCCACTACGGGGCCAATAATTTGGGTAATCCGACCCACGTTGGTTTTTGCTACGGTGCTGCTAGCCATAATGTGATTTATTTTAAGGTGTATTACGAATAGGGATAAGATCTTAACATTCTGAAATGCTTTCACCAGATTACCACTGAAGGTAACATCTCTGGCCTGATTTACTGAAGCAACTTTGACTCGATCGATCCTACCTGAAAAAGAGTCTTTTCATCTCAGCTAACTTCAAGTTTTTGTAGACTATATTGCAATTACCGTTCAAACCTATGCCAGAATCAGCATCATTAAAATATTTCTTAACTGGTTTATTATACATTTAAGGCTTAAGACTCTTCAGATGTAAACATCTCATGATTTTATGGGAATTATGGATGTGAGTAGGCAACCCTCAACTCCAACACTTGGTTGAAACTTTTCCTACAATCTTCCTTATTGGTGGCCAGCATGGATTTACGAAATAAATTGAATAAACAGCCCAAAATATTGGTAATCGATGATGAGCTAGCCAATTTTGAAGTTATTGAAGCTCTTTTACACCAAGAGAACTATCAACTTTACTACGCGGCTAGTGGCCAACAAGGGTTGGCCCAAATTATGACCATGCAGCCCGATGTAATTTTGTTAGATATCATGATGCCTAACATGGATGGGATCGAAGTCTGTCGCTGGATTAAGCAAAATGTTCAGTGGCAAAATATTCCGGTCTTGATAGTTACAGCTCTCCACAACAAAAAAGACCTAGCTAAATGCCTGAGCAGTGATGCCGATGATTTAATTAGTAAGCCCTTGACCGGCTTAGAACTACGTACCCGAGTACGAGTGATGGTCAAAATGAGCCAGCAGTATCAAACTATCCAGAATCTCTGCCAGCAGGCACAAACCAGTCACACACATTTGGTCAACCAATCGCAGCTACCTGATCTATCCCACCAAACATTGCCAATTCACCGTCTCCCAGAAGCCAGGCCAGAACGATCGATAGTTCGGGAATCACCTTTGCCTTGCCCTACATAAGCCGTCGGCGCGGCAGTCAATATTTCCACCCAACTATTCCAGATAGATATCTACCACTTTTACGACAAGTAACAAACATGAGCGCACTTCTTGAATTGGCAGAACAGGCCAAAATATTGGTAATTGATGATGAACCAGACAACTTCGATGTGATTGAAGCGCTGTTACACAAGGATAATTACCAGCTGAGCTATGCGGCTAGCGGTCAACAAGGTCTTGATCGACTAAATACCATGTTGCCCGATGTAATTTTGCTAGATGTCATGATGCCCAACGTGAATGGGATCGAAGTCTGTCAGTACATTAAGCAAAATGCTCAATGGCAAAATATTCCGATCATTATGGTCACTGCCCTCAATGGCAAAGATGACTTGGCCAAATGTATGCAAGCTGGAGCCAATGATTTTATTAGTAAGCCGGTCAATGGACTGGAATTACGCGCCCGGGTTAGATCGATGGTGCATATTAGCCAGCAATATCAAAATATTCAAAGTTTGTGTGAGCGGGTGCAAGCTGGTAATGAACATCTCGAAAATTTCAACAAAATGCTGGATGAGGAGGTTCAAGAACGTACTGCTCAGTTGCAACAAATGATCTACCAAGATCCCCTGACTCATCTATCTAGTCGGGCAGCGCTCATTCGCCAATTGCAAAAAATAATTCAGGGGCGAGCTAGCGCGGCTCAATCAGCAGTATTTTATCTGGACTGTGATGATTTTCGGCTGATCAATAGTTCTTGGGGCTATGAGATTGGTAATCAGCTGTTGGTGGGAATTGCCGATCGGTTTAAAAAAATATTGAAACCTGCCGATTTTCTGGCTCGCCTGGGTGCAGACGAATTTTGCTTTGTTCGCAAAAATATTTCTAGCTTAGTAGAAATTAAAGAGCTAGCTAGTGAAGTTTTAATGACATTTCAGGAACCTTTTAGAATTGCCGATCGCAACATATTTCTCACCGCTAGTTTAGGCTTAGCTCTCGACCACCCCCGCTATCAACAGGCCGAACAGATTATTCAAGATGCGAATACAGCCATGCAGCGAGCCAAGGCCATCGGTCCAGGGCGGTACCATTCTTTTGATATCCAAATGCAAGAAGATGTACAAGAGCGGTTGCAAATTCAACAAGACTTGTACTATGCCTTAGCTAAAAGAGAGATGGTTGTTTCCTACCAACCAATTATCGACCTTAATACTGGCCGTATTCATAGCTTAGAAGCCCAGGTTACTTGGCACCACCCGCAGCGCGGCCAACTCCCCAGCGCCGAATTTTTACCTTATATGGAAGAAACAGGCTTGAGTATTCAATTAGGGATGACAGTGCTCCGTCAGGCTTGTCAGCAATTACAAACTTTAGAGAAAGCTGGGTTGAAAAATATTACGATTCAGGTGCCCCTATCGGTAAAACAGTTTGCTTACCCCCATTTGCTGAAAGAGATTGAGCAGTTAATAACTCACTTCGCCATCAGTCCCCAACAATTGGGTTTAGACATTACCGAAGATGCCATCTCTCAAAATCCGGCGGCTGCCGATATGATTAACCACCTGCGTGCTCACAAGTTACAGGTTAACATTGACAATTTTGGCTCAGAATCTTCTTCTTTGCAGAATTTACATCAAATTGTGGTGGATAACATCAAGATCGATCGGACTTTTCTGCAATCAGCCACTCTCCATCCTCGGAGCGCCAGCATCATCACCGCGATCGTTCAAATGGCTCAAACATTGGATACCAGCGTCATAGTCACTGGTATTGATCATCAATCTCAACTCAGCCAATTACAAGCTTTGGGCTGCCGCTTTGGCCAAGGATCACTGTGTGCACCAGCGATCGAAGCTCCCAATGTTCTCAAGTTTCTCAGCAACAGCACCGCAGCGACTCCCAAATAATATTGGTTTGTGTTAAATCTTGAGACGAAATGTAGCTGAGACCCAAATATTGCTGAATAATTCTTCTGTAATTATTATTGGGAGCTGAAATTTGTTGCATCATCTAATTATTGCAGCGATTCCCCACACCGAACCCTGGAGTTTTGGTACCGCACTAGTCATGGTACTCTGCAATTTGTTTGCAGTGGCCATTGGCCGGTTTGCAATCCAGCATCCTGGTGGCGGTCCCGACTTACCTATGGGGAAACCCGATTTATTCCGGAACTTTAACTTGCCAGAATTACTGGCAACTTTGAGTTTTGGCCACATTTTAGGAGTCGGTTTAATATTGGGTTTAACCAATGCTGGTGTTATTTAGCTGGTTTTTTAACCTAGCTGTTTTGTAGTTTATCTGTAAGGAAAATAAATCATGTTTAGTAATATTCTGGTAGCTGTTGCACCCCTGAGCCAAGCTTGGTCTCCGACCATCGCAATCGTCATGGTCGTTGCTAATGTCTTAGGTGTATTGGCTGCCATCACAGGTTCCAAGCGCAAAGTTGGCCCCCAAATTGGTGGTATTAGTGTGGCACAAATTATTGGTGGCACTTGTTTTGGTCATGTTCTAGGGGCAGGAGCAATTCTGGGCTTAACTAGTCAAGGTATTATTTAAAACATCGGGAAACTGATCAAAAAACCTCATCTTAATCAAGATGAGGTTTTTATAGAAACGTTACACTTACTAACGATTAATGCCAGTTAAGCCGGGGTTAGCTTGAATGGAAGTATTAAAAGGGTCAGCCAAATCTTGAGTAACAATCGGTACGCCAACTTGCCGACTCATGCCTTCGCTATAAACAGCGTTAAGTGCTTGAGCGTCTTTGCGATATTCCAGATCGGAAAAAGATAGACCAACCAAGGTATTAAATTGCTTGAAAATACTACCGTTATCATAGATGTCGCCAGAGTTAGCAGAAAAAGCTTTTTTGAATTCGCTGTCGTAGCTATCGGCTTTAGCTTGACCAGCCAAACCAATAGTCAAGGCGATCGTCCCCATTACTAAACCAGTTATTTGCAGTTTCATAAATTATTTCCTCAAAATCTCTAACTTAGATCTTCATGCGCTCAGTCGATCAATCAGGACTAATCTCCGGTGAATAATGCCATAAATGTAAATTCTGGATGCGATCGATCACAAAATTTCGCACCGTACTACTCCAGTGAAAGTTTACATGACCTTTTGGGAAAACTAATCGTATCCACCATTGCCAACTTTAGAGTTTAAAATTTATGCCAGACATAAATTTTCAGGGCACAGCTGCACACTGTTTAGCCAAATATCGTAATCACCTAGAATTCACTGGATACAAAATTGAAGAAGCAGGCGAGAGCTGTCTTTTCGGCCATCACCCCCGCAAAGCCAATCTTTGGCTAACCAAAATTGGAGAGCGGGGTGTATTAATCAACACAGCCTATGGCGTAAAAGAAAATACAAAAAGAACCAGCGTCCTAGAATTCATTAACTCTCTAAATTCCGAATTCTTATTCATGAAAGCCTACCTTAATGACAAAGGATTAATGCGAGTTGAAACCTTTTCTGAAGGAGAATACGATCAAATAAATTTTGCGATCCTCCTAGAAAATATTGACTTTGATATTAATACTTTCTTTGAAAATGAATTGACTGAATTTTACATCCAATAGTCTGAGCTAATTAAATTTTGATGGCATCCTGTAAAGCTGCGATCACATCTTCCACATCTTCATCTGTCAACTTAGCTGAAAGCGGTAAACTAATCGTCTGCTGACCGATCCGCATCGCATTTGGATAATCTGTTGGTCGCCAGCCAAAAGTCTTTTGATAATGTGGATGTTCGGGAATACTTAAATAATGAACACCAACCCCAATCTTAGCCCGGGTCATCGCATCTAAAAGTTGGTCACGAGAGATTCCCGTTTTCACTTCATCAATTAACACTGTGTACAAATGATAGGCATGGCGAGTATTTGGTTCTGGATCTGCCGGCAACTGAATCGGTAAAGTGACAAGTGCCTCATTATAACGCTGCCATATTTCCTGGCGACGGAGCCAATTTTTTTCTACTCTTTTTAATTGATGAATACCGATCGCCGCTTGGATGTCCATCATGTTGTATTTAAATCCCGCTTCCTCAACATAATAATGCTGATAGCCAGCACTAGAAAAACGCTGCCAAGCATGGCGGCTCATACCGTGAAGACCCAATATTTTAATCTGGTCTATTAGTTCAGCATCCGCAGAAACTACCATACCGCCTTCACCAGTGACGACGTTTTTGGTGGCATAAAAGCTAAAGACACCAATATTTCCAAAAGTTCCAGCCTTACGTCCTTGATACTCAGTTTCGATAGCATGAGCGCAGTCTTCGATGACAACTAAGTTATGTCGGTTAGCGATCGCCATAATTGCATTCATATCACAGGCTCGTCCGGCAAAATGTACCGGAATAATGGCACGAGTTTTCGGCGTGATTTTTTTCTCGATTTCAATTGGATCGATATTGAAAGTCTGTGGATTGATATCTACTAAAACTGGTGTCGCACCACTGTGAATAATTGTGTTCACGGTGGCGCAAAAAGTCATTGGGGTGGTGATCACTTCATCCCCAGGTTGAAACCCTAGGGCCACACAAGCAAGATGTAACCCAGCCGTACAAGAATTCAAAGCTGTAGCATGAGAGATATTCTTATAGGCGGCAAAATCTTCTTCAAATCTCTTTGTTTTAGGTCCAGTTCCGAGCCAACAGGATTTTAAAGAATCCACAACTTCATCTATTTCGGCTTGTTCTATCTGTGGCGAACCGAAAACCAAAAACTCTTCGCGCATAATTTTAGGATCTGATGTTGATTGATAAAAGTAAGATGTCTCTAAAATACCCATCATAACTTACCAAAATTCTTATGTCAGAAAATCGTTATTCGCTGGTCGCCTTCGTGAACAAGAGCACCGATCGAGACCTGAGACAGGGACTGTAAAATTTATGATCCTCGGTAATCGATCGATACTGAGGCGATAATAGGACTTTCGCCACCCATTAACCTTGCCATGAATGACTATCTTGCCAGAATTCTCACTGCTCGGGTTTATGACGTGGCGCAAGAAACCCCCTTGGAACTTGCTCCCAACTTGTCTCGCCGCCTGCACAATCGATTACTGCTGAAGCGGGAAGATATGCAGTCCGTGTTTTCCTTTAAGCTACGCGGTGCTTATAACAAGATGGCTAAGCTCTCACCAGAGTTATTAAAAAAAGGGGTGGTGACTGCTTCGGCGGGGAATCACGCCCAAGGTGTAGCATTAGGAGCCAAACGATTGGGCACCAGAGCCGTAATTGTGATGCCAACCATTACACCCCAAATTAAAATCGATGCGGTGCGGGCTCGTGACGGCGAGGTGGTTCTATATGGCAACACCTACGATGATGCTTATGCCCATGCCCGCAAATTAGAAGTCGAACGGGGCTTAACTTATGTACATCCCTTTGATGACCCCGATGTAATTGCTGGTCAGGGGACGGTCGGCATGGAAATTTTGCGCCAGCATCAACAGCCAATTCATGCGATTTTTGTGGCGATTGGTGGCGGTGGTTTGATCGCTGGGATTGCCGCCTACGTCAAGCGGCTTTACCCGGAAATCAAGATCATTGGGGTAGAGCCAGTGGATGCTGACGCGATGAGTCAATCGCTTAAAGCTGGGGAGCGGGTGAAGCTGAGTCAGGTCGGCCTCTTTGCCGATGGGGTGGCTGTTAAAGAGGTAGGCGTGGAAACATTTCGGCTCTGTCAGCAGTACGTAGATGAAGTGATTTTGGTGAGCACTGATGACATTTGTGCGGCGATTAAAGATGTGTTTGAAGACACCCGATCGATCTTAGAACCAGCCGGAGCCTTAGCCGTGGCCGGAGCTAAAGCTTATGTGGAACGGGAACAGATTCAAGATCAGACCTTGGTAGCGATCGCCTGTGGTGCCAATATGAACTTCAATCGGCTGCGATTTGTGGCCGAGCGCGCTGAAGTAGGAGAACAACGAGAGGCGATTTTAGCAGTTACAATTCCCGAAGAGCGGGGTAGCTTTCGGCGGTTCTGCTCAGCGGTGGGTAAACGGAGCCTGACAGAATTCAACTATCGGATGGCCAATGAGCAAGCTGCCCACATTTTTGTAGGGGTACAGGTGCAAAACCATGCCGACACCAAAGAAATTATTGCCAATTTAAGGACAGAAGGCTTTGAAACGTTGGATCTGACCGGTGATGAGATGGCCAAGCTACATTTGCGCCATATGGTCGGCGGTCGCTCTACCGTGGCTAACGATGAGTTGCTCTACCGGTTCGATTTTCCGGAACGGCCAGGGGTTTTGACCGATTTCTTGAATAGTATGCATCCCGATTGGAATATTAGTCTTTTTCATTATCGGAATCACGGTGCAGATTATGGACGGATCTTAATTGGGATTCAGGTACCGGAGATCGATCGAGCGGCTTGGCAAGAATTTTTAGATCAGCTAGGCTATGTCTACTGGGATGAGACTGATAATCCGGGGTATAAGTTATTTTTGAGCTAAAACTCACGAATAACAAAGGATCGACAAATAACTAAGGCCAGATTAGAGACAGCTAGTACGGTGTTTTCAATTTATTTCTTGCATGAATGCTATGAATTTAGGATCATCACGGATGTCATCGAAATCTAAGTCGGTCTTAGCCATTTCTTTATATTCATCGGGGCTGAGGCGGATTGCTTGCTGTAAAGATTGCAAGGTTAGAGCTACTTGCTTTTGCAAAGCATAGCAACAAGCTTTGTTATACATTACGGCATGGTATTCAGGCTGAATTACTAATGCTCGATCATAGGATTCGATCGCTTCCTCTACCAAACCTAGTTGACTCAATGCCATCCCCCGACCACACCAAGCATCATGGCATTTGGGGTTAATTTCTAATGCTCGATCGTATGATGCGATTACTTCTGCGGTGCGACCCAGTTGATGCAGGGCATAACCACGATTATTCCAAGCCTGATGGTATGTGGGGTTAATTTCTAATGCTCGATCATATGATGCGATCGCTTCTTCAGTACGGCCTAGTTGACTTAAATCAATACCACGATTGTACCAAGCCTGATAGTATTCAGATTGAATTGCTAACGCTTGATCATACGATGCGATTGCTTCTGCCAAACGACCTGATTGACTTAGAGCAACACCACGATTATTCCAAGTTTCATCATTATCGGAGTTGACGGCTAACGCCCGATCATATGATGCGATCGCTTCGACAATGCGACCTAATTGACGCAGAGCAATACCACGATTATTCCAAGTTTCATCATTATCGGAGTTGACGGCTAACGCCCGATCATATGATAAAACTGCTTCCTCATAGCAACCTAGTTGACTCAAATCAATACCACGATTATACCAAGTCTGATGGTATTCAGGATTAATTGCTAACGATCGATCATAAGACTCGACCGCTTCTTCCATCCGATCTAATTGTCCCAGAGCAGTAGCGCGATTATACCAAGCTTGATGATATTCAGGGTTAATCGCTAACACTCGATCATATGACTTGATTGCTTCCTCATTACGGCCTAATTGACGCAGAGCAATACCGCGATTGTTCCAAGCTTCATAATTGTTTGGTTCAATTGCCACCGTGCGCTCATAGGACTCGATCGCTTCCTGATTACGGCCTATTTGACTCAGAGCATAACCACGAGTATTCCAAGCTTGATGGTGTTCAGGTGCAATTACTAATGCCCGATCATATGACTTGATTGCACTTTCGTAGCGTCCATCCGCAAACAGAATATTTCCTAATTCCAGCGATAGTAAAACTGTTCGATCTGGCGCGACCTCTTCATTTAAAATATCCTTAATTTCCAAGATTCGATTAGATCGTTCCTGGGAAGTCCAAGCTAGATAGGTTTGACTCATAGGATTGATGGCCTTAGGTATTGCAAACTAATATAGATATCGTGGAGCTAGGATATATTTCCATATATTTAGCTCTGGTAGGCAACATCGCTCCTACCGATTCAATATACTCTAGGTATCGAGGGAACCAACACGAAAATACTACAGGTGTTGTTCTCTACTATATTCTCAGTTTTCTTGATAATGTCGATTCAGAGCGATAATACTTAATAGTAACCTGCGACCCCGCCTTATGATTAATCTGCGTAATGACGCTAAAAATCTGTTAACCGACCTGATTAACCGCTATCGACATCAGGTCGATTACCTAGCCATCCGCCTCGAAGAAGCCGAAGGCGTAGACATCTTGCTCCGGGGCAACAAAGTCGAAACCCTCAGCGAAGGTATCTCGATCGGTGGTCAAGTTCGCGCTTGTCATAAAGGCGGCTGGGGTTTTGCCAGCTTCAACCATCTCAGCACTTTGGCTGATCGGATTGAAGAAGCGATCGCCGCCGCTCGAATTGTTGGCGATGATGAAACAATTTTGGCTCCGATCGATCCCATCCAAGACAGTTTCATTTTGCCCCTCACCGGCACCGACCCTCGCCACATCTCATTGCTCGAAAAAAAAGACTTGTGCCATCGGTACAGCGAAATCCTCCGCCAAGTCGATCCCCGGATCATTACCACCTCCGTAACTTATAGCGACAGTGCCCAACGTTGTTGGCTAGCCACTTCCGAAGGCACCTTAATTGAGCAAGAATGGATTGACCTAGAAACCCGCTTTGCGGCTACCGCCCGGGACGGTGAAACCGTGCAAACTGGTCGAGAAACCGTTGGTTCGCGCAAAGCATACGAAGACATTTTGAATTTAGATGCATCGCTACGTAGTGCCGCGCAACGCGCAGTTGATGCTCTTTCTTTACCGCCAGTGAATGGTGGTGCTTATACTGTAGTGATCGACCCTATTTTAACCGGACTATTTGTCCACGAAGCCTTTGGCCACTTATCTGAAGCCGATATGGCTTATGAAAATCCCGATCTACTAGAAGTCATGACCATGGGCAAGCGCTTTGGCTGTGAAGAACTGCAAATTTTTGATGGCGCCGTTCCAGCCGGTCATCGCGGTAGTTATCTTTATGACGATGAAGGAACACCAGCCACCACTACCCAACTGATTCAGGATGGGGTCTTAGTCGGACGACTGCATTCCCGTGAAACGGCGGGCAAACTGGACGAGCAACCTACCGGCAATGCCCGCTGCTTAAATTATCACTACCCACCGATCGTGCGGATGACGAATACCTGGATTGAGCGGGGCAAAACTCCAGTCGATCGATTGTTTGCTGGCATTAGTACTGGAGTCTATGCTAAGAATTGGCTGGGCGGCATGACCAACGGCGAAATGTTCACCTTCAGTGCCGGGGAAGCCTGGATGATTCGGGATGGTCAAATTGCTGAACCAGTCCGTGATGTCACCTTGTCTGGGAATGTTTTCAAAACTCTTGCCGACATTGAAGGTATTGGTGACGACTTCTATTGGGATGAATCTGGTGGTTGTGGGAAGGGTGGACAGAACGGCTTAGCCGTAGGTTGTGGCGGTCCTAGTCTACGGATTCGGGATGTGGTAGTAGGTGGCGAGGCGATCGATAGTTAGGTATGTCTGAAAAAATCGCGATTATAGGCGGCGGTGCCGCCGGATTCTTTGCTGCTATTACCTGTGCCCAAGCGAATCCCCGCTGTCAAGTCACCCTAATTGAAGCCAGCCCCCAACCCTTAGGCAAAGTCCGCATCTCCGGTGGCGGTCGGTGTAATGTCACCCATGCTTGCTTCGATGCAGCCCAACTAGTGCAGTTCTATCCTCGGGGTGGCAAGTCACTGCGGGGAGCCTTTAGCCGCTTTCAGCCCCAAGATACGATCGATTGGTTCCAAGCACGCGGTGTCACGCTCAAAACTGAAGCTGATGGCCGGATGTTTCCGATTTCCGATAGCTCGGCTACTATTGTGAGCTGTTTGATGGACGCGGCGGAAAACGCTGGAGTAAGGTTGTGGCATGGCACTGCCATCACCAATGTCACCAAAACCACTACTGGGTTTAGTATTGCTACCAAACATGGTCAGGAATTAGTAGTGGATAAATTGCTGCTAGCAACTGGGAGTAATCCGACTGGTCATCGCTGGGCAAAAGAATTGGGGCATTCGATTGAACCACTTACGCCCTCGCTGTTTACTTTTAATATTAAAGATCCCCGCCTCACCGATCTGTCGGGAGTCGCCGTCAAAACAGCAACGGTCAGCCTAAATAAAGATAAAAAGCTTACCCATACCGGTCCAGTGCTAATTACCCACTGGGGATTGAGTGGGCCAGCTATTCTCAAGCTATCCGCTTGGGCAGCCAGATTTCTGCATGAATGTCGTTATCAGACACAACTACAAATCAACTGGCTCCCCGAATTTTCGGCACCCAAGTTGCGGGAAATGATTTTGGCCGTTAAATCGCAGCTACCCCAAAAAAACATTCATAATAGTTGCCCAGTACCTATCCCCCAAAGACTATGGGCATCATTGCTGGACCACTGTGAAATTTTGGCCGGTGATAGATGGGCAGGACTGTCTAATAAAAAGATCGATCGACTGCTGCAAGAACTCCAACGCGGTGAATTTAGGATCACCGGCAAAGGAGTTTTTAAAGAAGAATTTGTGACCTGTGGCGGGATAAAACTGGCGGAGATTGACTTTAAAACAATGTCTAGCAAGGTTTGCTCCGGCTTGTATTTTGCGGGGGAAATTATTGATGTGGATGGGGTGACTGGTGGTTTTAATTTTCAAAATGCCTGGACTACGGGCTGGATTGCTGGTCAGGCATTAGCTAATAGTTGCACTTGATTTGAATTTAACCTACAATACTAGTTAATCAAGCTATCCAACTCAATGAAAAAGTCCCTTCATGGAATTCCTCCCGCATCTGTTAGTAGAGAAGGAAATTTAAGCACTAGTAAAAGATTTTGGGTGGAGGAAATAAATAATAATCATGTTTTCAAGCCACAAAAAGACGATTTGTTAAGAATGCTCGATTCTTTAAATTCTTCAAAAGATCGTGAGAAAATATATGAACTCTTAATAAATCAACAAAAAGAAAACCAACAAACTCACACTTATAACGAATTAGCTATAGGATATTTACTCAGAAATAATGGATACGAAATTGAATACGAGCATCAAATACTATTCGAAAATAGATCTCCTAAAACACCAGATTGGTATGTTAGCGAAAATAACGAAAACCCTAAATTTATCGTAGAGGTATTTACTACTGACTCCCGCTCTAATGAAGAAATACAAAAGATGGATCGTCAAGTAAGTCTTCTCGAGGAAAGACTCAAGAAAATAGTTTTTGACGCGGTAATAAGAATTGATGTTGACCCAAGAAGCCTTGACGCATCTAAAATTAAAAAGATAGCTAAAAAAATTGAATCAGTTCTAACAAAAAACGATTTAATAAGAGATTTTATCTATGAAGACAGAAATATAGATTTTAATTATCAAATCAAGCACTTAAATATAGGCCGCTCACACTTACTCCCTTTGATTTTTTGTGATACACCCTACCGAATAGATGAGGAAAGATTTTTCAGAAAAGTATCAGAAAAAGTAAATAAATACAGGAAATCTTCTATTCCATTAGTAATAGTCCCATTTGTTGATATGGGAATAAGTCAGAAAATTTTAAAAACATCACTAATAAGTGATTACTTTAAAAATAATCCGGCTATCAGTGCTATTGTGTGGACAGATAGATTACACCCTTCAGTTGATGGGTGGACAATTAATATCGCATATAATAAAAATAGTGATGAGGAACTCAGAAATATTTTCAAAGGTGAAAAGTTAATTAATAGAACAAACAGCATGATGCTTTACGAGGTTGCACCAAAAATAGATTTAAGACCATCATTGATGTACAATAAAGCTCAAGAATTACTTAAAAGAAGTAAATTTAGCCTTCTGTTGGAAAATAATGATGATATAGAAATGTATTGCCATTGGTTCACACCAATTTCATCAAGGTTAGAATGGGTGCGTTTTATTGGATGAAAAAGATTATTTTATTCTGGGCTACCATTACTATATCCAGAAAAAGAAGCAGAGTTACAATTATTACTGAGTACATCTGAATCAAATGATGTAGCGATTCGGGGTTGAGTGATGTACAAGCAATAATCTTTACACACAAAGTTTTTCAGATGCCCAAATTCATTTTATCCGAGATGGAAATGCAACAACTCGATTTTTAAGTTTTTCAAATTTGGAGCCTGAAACCATTATTTTTCGTCATTGACTTTCCTAATGCTAACGGCTGAAACCAGTATTCTGTCGTTCCAGGTGATATTCTCTCAGCACAAACTTGCAGCATCGAGTATGAGATTAAAATGTAAGAAATCGCTGTGAGGTTTAAAAATGCTCACCACCGCCCAGGAAGTCTATAGTCAAATTGGACTAATGTCACCAGTCGAACGCTTGCGCCTAGATAACATGCTACTAGGCGATTTAGTGAGTCGGGAACTACTAATTACTTCTACAGACACCGCAGCTAAGAAAGATTTGAGTCGATCGACTGCGGTGTTACCCGTGCGTTTACCATAGGGAAGGCGTAAACCCCGTCCGATCGATTGTTCGATTAAGATTCGGGCATTGGCGGCGCGGAGGGGAATAATCGTGTAGAGGTTGGTAACATCCCAACCTTCTTTGAGCATATTGACGTGAACGACGATTTCGGTGGGTTCGGCGGTGCTTTCGACTTTGAGCAGCCGTTCGACCATTTCGTCTTCTTTGGCTCCGGTGCTGCTGGAATCTACTTGGAGGATTTTGTCGCGGTAACGTCCGTCAAAGAAGCTGTCAGACTCCATTAGGGCGACTAGTTGGGCGGCGTGAGTCGTGTCGCGGGCGATAACTAAGATGAAGGGTTTGACGATCGCCACACTATTACTACGAGCGTAAGTTTCTAGCTCGACTTTGAGACTTTCGTGCAGCCTGACACCATCTTCGAGCTTGATTTGCTCGATGTCTTCCGTGGACATTCCGGCGGGGTTGAAGTCTTGGCGGGTAACGACGGCGGGTTCTTTGACGAAACCATCGATCATCGCTTTGCCGAGGGGATAGTCGAAGATGACATTCTTGAACGGAATTGCGGCTTTACTAGTCTCTACAAAGGGCGTGGCGGTGAGTTCTAGTCCGAGGACGGGCTTGAGTTCATTAATAGCGCGGATGCCCGCAGAGGCGCGGTAGCGGTGGGATTCGTCCATGAGAATCACGAGATCGTCCAGTCCGGCGAGGTAGTCGAAGTAGCTTTCGCCAATGTATTCGGATAGACGTTTGATGCGGGGACTTTTACCGCCTCGGACTTCGGAGTTAATTTTCGAGATGTTGAAGATATTAATTTTGCACTTAAATAAGCCTGGGAGGGTGGAAGCAGATTTTTCGTAGTTATCGCCAGTAATGATTTCGGGAAAATCGATCGCGAATTCTGAGATGCCCTTGAAGACATATTTGGGCGTATTGGGGGTGAAGTCGGCGATGAGCTTGTTGTAGATGGT
>JANOQI010000022.1:0-67682 GCA_031414775.1 Synechococcales cyanobacterium VAR_4_metabat_354 | reverse complement strand
CATTCCCGGCATCGCTCTCCAGTTAATTGCTTTGTCAACATTCTCTGTGGATTGATTGCTTATTGTCATCAACCTAAGAAGCCAGGAATCGCTATGGAACACAATTTACTGGCTTCTGTTTAACCCGAACTCAGGTTAATTAGATCCAAACAATTACCGCTCTTCTCCTCGGCTGCTCAGCAACTGTTACATTTCGTTAGCTTCGTCGCCCCGCTAATTGGGTAAAATCAGCAGGGTAATTGATATTTATTAAGGAAATTGAAATATGGTAGCTTCTTTTCTTCCTCAAATCCTAGTGCCTTTGGTGGGTCTGGTTTTTCCTGCTTTAGCAATGGCATTCCTCTTCCTCTACATCGAGCGCGAAGACTCGGCGGCATAAGTCGTTATCAGTCGTGCGGCTACAAAAAAACTGGGTATTTCACCCAGTTTTTTGTGTCAATTTTTTTGCGATTGTAACTCGACTTACATCGAAGATCCCAATCCAGCATAAGCGCCATAGAAAAACAGACTTATCACACCGATTACACCAAAGCCAGCAACTGTGCCGACTAACCAAAGCGGAATTCTTCCAGGTTCAGACATGACTTACTTCTCCAAAACAGACTTTTTTATATGAACCAAACTGTCAACTAGTTAAAGAAATAGCTAGTAAACAGAATGCCAAGCGTGAAAATTAAAAGCAAGCCCAAGAACAGAGAAGATCTGTTCAATTCAACGGGCTGGCTGTTGGGATTAGGATTACGTTCCATTTGCTATACCTCTTTAAATAACCTATCTTTGAATAAACTGCATGGCGGCAATCGCGCCAATAAAAAATACAGTGGGTACACCCAAAGAATGGATAGCCAACCATCTGACTGTAAAAATTGGGTAAGAAATAGGTTCGTTGCTGCCGCTGTCCATAAGTTCTCCTCTACTAAAAATTACTTAATAAATTTGTCAATCTGACTTTTCGACTCAAAACGATCGGAGACGATCGGTAGTTCTTGACGATTTTGGTTAAAGTATTCGTTGGGACGAGGCGTACCAAACGCATCGTAGGCCAAGCCCGTTGCCACAAACAGCCAGCCTGCTACAAACAGAGCCGGAATAGTCAGGCTATGGATTACCCAATAGCGAATACTAGTAACAATGTCAGAAAACGGCCGTTCGCCAGTGGTTCCTCCAGACATGGAATTTTCTCCTATATGAATTATTAAAATCTGCTAACGATTAATTTTACATGATCTGTCGGGTAGTGGGTAAACTCTTGATCAAATTTGCTCACTACCCGACATCGAGATCAGCTACTTCAGCTACAACTTTTAACTCCGGTAGTTCGGTGGTGAGTTGCTGTTGGAGTTTTTTCAAGGGATAGCGCCCGCCACACAGCAATAATCGATCGCCAGCCATAATTACGGTGGTTTGTTGATCAGGATTGTCGATAAACTTTTTAGCACGGCGTAAAGCACGAATCTGCACCCCGTACTGTCGATGGGTATCTAAATCACTGAGGGTCAATCCGACAGCGGTACTAGCCGGGGAAATAATCAGCCACTGACAGGGAGCATTACTCATCGGCAGAGCAATTTTGCCGCGCACCAGCTGCTTAAAAGCGATCTTTTCGTCAGCCGAGCCGACCACTAAACAGCGATCGCCATCCAATAACATCGTATCTTCGCCGGGATAGGGCAGCTCTTCACCATTTTCCCGCCGGATGCTCAAGATGGTGATGCCGGTTAAAGATCGAATGTTGGCTTCTTCGATCGACAGGCCACTCAGGGGCGAAATTACCGGAATATTAAACCACTTAGTACTCATCCCGACGGTGGCTGCTTCGACATCAATTTTATCTGTTTCAATGCCGGATGCTGGTCGCAGTTCTAAATAGTGCGAGTTCCGAATCTGGGAGATTTCTTGTTGCACCTTGGCGATCGGTAATCCCAATTTATTGAGCAGATGGCTGGCCATTTCCAAACTGGCTTCAAACTCTGGTTGGACGACTTCCTTGCCACCGAGTTGGTAGAGCAGTTCAATATCTTGAAATTGGTTGGCACGAACCACTACATCCAGCTCCGGTGCTATTTCTAAGGCGCGTTTCAGACATAGCCGGGTACTCATCCCATCGGGCAGATTAATTACCATTGTTTTGGCTTGCCCTAAATTAGCTTTAGCTAATACATGTAAGCTAGCCGCGTTCCCGTAGATGTAGGCGACACCCAGTTCCCGCAGTTTTTGGATGGATGCCTCTGATTGTTCTATGACCACCACGGGGGCAGCCTGAGCTTGTATCAGATGCAGAATGTTTTGACCAGTCCGCCCGTAACCACAGATCACCACATGTCCACTTAAGTTAGATTCGATCGATACTTCTTGCGGCTCATCGGTATCTTCAAACCAACTATTCAGCTGGGGAAAACTCTCCAACCAATTAAACAGCTTGGGAGTGAGTTTTAACACCAGGGGGGTAATTACCAAAGTCACCGCAGTGGTACCCAGTAGTAATAAATACACCCGCCGTGAAACAAAGCCTAAGGCTTGCCCTTCACTGGCTAGCACAAAGGAAAATTCTCCAATTTGAGCCAAACCCAGTCCCACCGTAATTGCCGTCTTGAGGGGATAGCCAAACAGTCGCACCAGCGGCGTAATAATGATCCATTTACCGACTAGAACCAAACCTACCAGTTCCAGAATCAGCTCCCAGTTTTGCCAGAGAAATAGCGGGTCAATCAACATCCCGATCGCCGCAAAAAACAGAGCCGCAAAGACATCCCGCAGCGGCTCCACGTAGGTGAGGGTCTGATCGGCATACTCCACCTCCGAAATCATCAGACCGGCGACAAATGCTCCCATCTCGATCGATAGCCCCAGTTGAGCTGTCAGCAACGCAATGGCTAAACAGAGCGTCACTACTCCTAGTAGAAACAACTCTCGGCTTTCCGTTTGAGCTAATAGCCGCAAAAATCTGGGTACTACCCAGATGCCCGTAATAATCGCTGCCCCCGAAAACAGCGCAATTTTAATCCCGGCCTGGAGCAGAGCTTCCCCAATTTCCGTTGGCGGTTTGTCTAGGGCTGGCAAAATAGCCAACATCAAGCCCAGAGCTAAATCCTGCACTACCAACATTCCCAGCATCACTTGCCCGTGGGGTGTTTCGGTTTCGTTGGCTTCCATCAAGCATTTCAAGACTACAGCGGTGGAAGAAAGAGACAAAATAGAACCCAGGAACACCCCCTGCTGTGGGGTCGTCACCCATCCGATAGCCACCGAAATAAAAGTAGTCGCTACGATCGTCAGCAAAATTTGGAGACCACCGCCCCCTAAACTAATATTTTGAACTTTCTTGAGTTCAGCAAAGGAAAATTCTACGCCCAAGGCAAATAACAAAAATGCCGCCCCAAACTGCGCTAAAGTTTCCACCTGAATTAGTTCTTTAATTAATCCTAACCCAGTGGGGCCAACGATCACACCGCCCAGAATATAGCCCAGGAGGGCGGGCTGTCGGCACAATCCAGCAATGATGCCACCAGTAGCAGCGGCGGCCAATACTGTTACTAAATCAATGATTAACCGAAAATCTTCTTGCACGGGCAGCTATTATGAGAGACTTTATTAAAATTTGAAACTATTCATTCTTTAGCATACCGAGTTTTTCTAATATCTGTTTTTGTTGCAGCCAAATCAGTCCATCCATATTTTGCATCTAGGAGACATTACATGTTTACTCATTTTTCGAGACGTTGGCAGGCTATTAGCCTTTGGGGATGGAGTTTTGGCATACTCAGCGCCCTGGCAGTGCCAGCATTAGCTGGAAAGACTGAAGTTATGAACCCCAAGACCCGACTCGGTGATACCGCTGCGCTGAATATTCAAGTTGATAACCCCCAAAACCCGCCGGTGGTGAAATTTGGGAAGAAAATTTATCCAGTCTTTTCCTTGGGTGAGAATATCTACCGGGTCTTGATTCCTTCTACTCCTTTAGAAAAACCGGGGGTGCGGAATGTCCAGGTGACGGCTGATGGCCGCACTCAATCTGTCCCCATTACCTTTATTGATCGCAAGTTCCGAATTCAGCGAATTAATCTACCACCAGGGAAATCGGGAGTCGAAGCTACGGCCTATGAATTGAAAAAAGTTGGTGCTTTCAAAGCGCTAGTTACCCCCACGAAGTATTGGAGTGGCAAATTTGCCAACCCCAGCAAAGCCGAAACCATTACCCCATTTGGGGTGAAGCGTTACTACAATGGGGTATTTGCCAACGATTACTATCATCGCGGTCTCGACTATGCTGGAGCCAAGGGTTCCCCGGTCACGGCTCCGGCTCCTGGTCGGGTAGCTATGGTGGGATTGGTCAAAGATGGTTTTCGGGTGCATGGCAATGCGATCGGTATCGACCATGGCCAAGGGGTAGTGAGTATTTTTATGCACTTGAGCAAGGTTAATGTCAAGGAAGGCGATGTGGTCAAAACTGGTGATCTGATCGGGGCGATCGGGACTACGGGAGCTTCTACTGGACCACATCTACACTGGGGACTATATGTCAATGGCATTGGAGTTGAGCCTGTTCAGTGGCTGACTCAATCATTTGACTAGTTTTGCAGCTAGCAATTGTAGATTTGGCGATTAAACTGGGTACAATATTTATGTCCTAAATAGATCGCCTGATCCGCCTAAATAGCTAGGGACAAAGAATCTACCACTATCTGTCTCCTATGCTAAATATTAAGGAAATTGTAGACCAAGCTCTCCAAGACGGCTATCTGACTCCCGCCATGGAAGCAGAAGTTGGGCGTATTTGCGATAGCGCAGCGGAGTTATCGGTAGAAGAATATATGGCTCTCGATCAACTGATGGGGGCTTTGTTAGCTGGGGATGTGGTGACTGTACCCCGCAAGCAATTTATTAATGTGATGGAAGAGCTGGTTTTGACTGTTGCGATCGGTCAAGTTGCTGAAATTGAAATGAACCAGACGGAATTGAGCTTGGATGTGGGCGATATTGCTGCCTATGCCCTGAACCGTTTACCACCGCTATATGCTACCACCGAAGAAGGTGCTAATTACCAGCGTCAGCGGGCTAAAAGTGAAATGCTTGATGTGATTCAGCAGCAGGTTAAAGAAGGCATGGAGCGGAATCTCGATCGACCAGATTTCTTCCCAGAGCGTCAGGCAATTGTCAAACCAGTACCTGGTAATGAGGTAGCCAACCAAGTAAATTCATTGCTACAAGCCTATTCACCCAGCACTGAAACTGGTCAAACTAATGGTAAAGAAGAGCATAATTAATTTGTGAACTACCACACACTCACCCGAAACGGGTAGAGTGTGGGCTTCTCCCTTCAACAACCACAGCCGCCACAGTAGTAGACTTACGCCCATACTGTTTTGGTCTTACATAGCCTTCAGGAGCAATAACGCTGGTTCCCAACGTCAATAAACGCAAGCCTTCATTTTTGATATTTATCGCCGCATTAATGTCTCTGTCGTGTCGATTGCCGCAATGGACACAATTAAATTCACGTACTGACAGATCCATCTGTGACAGTGGTTTCAAAGTATCAGAGCAAAGGTGAGTAGATGCAAAGAATCGACCTATTTCTAGATAGACTTTGCCCACCATTTCGGCTTTGTATTTGAGCATAGTGCAGAACATTCCCCAGCCAGCATCAGATATTGCTTTAGCTAGACAATGGTTCTTCACCATGTTTCTCACTGCTAGATTTTCTACCACTATGACTTGGTTCTCGTCTACTATCTTGCGCGAAAGTTTGTGTGAAAAATCCTCACGGACTCTTTTGATTTTGGAATGAACCTTAGCTACTGCAAGCTTTGCCTTACGACGATTGTTAGTCGTTTTGTCTTTCTTACGAGACAGCTTTTTCTGCTTACGGGCTAGATTATGCTCGTGTTTTTTAGTAGCTCTAGGGTGTTGATACTTAGATCCGGTTGAGGTAACGGCGAAATCAGTTAGACCTAGATCTATGCCAATCACATTACCATCGGTACTGGACTCAGGGCACTCAATACCGTCATCAAACAGCATTGAAGCAAAGTATCGACCATCAGGATTCTTGGATAAAGTTACAGTTTTAACTTTACCTTCAATATCCCGATGAACTTTCGCTTTGACCGTACCCAATTTACCAGGAAACTTAATTTGACAATCGCTCAAGACTTTAACGTTTTGAGGGTATTGAATTGACTGTTTCTCTTGACGTTTCTTGAAGGTAGGATACATTGCTCGACCATCAAAGAAATTCCCAAAAGCCACGCCTAGATTCAAAACTGACTGCTGAAGGCATTGTGAGTAACACTCAGACAGCCACTCAAAATCAGCTTTCCACAAAGGTATGGACTTCTTCATCGTCATGGCTGTAACGCCTTTGCCAGTCTCTTGATAGGTCGCGGTCATCGTAGCCAAAGACTGATTCCAGACCCAACGTACACAACCAAAAGCCTGAGCAAGGTGTACTTGCTGAACTTTTGTTGGATAGATTCGGATTCTGACAGCTTTTAACACGAAACTTAGATTACTTCTTGGACTGCTCTAAGAATATTTTAGCTGGCAGCATGGGGAAAAGCAAGGAATTTGTTTGCTCACTCACTCGCATTCATCCCGACGCTCATCCGAAACGGATTGAGCGCGGGGCTTCTGCTGTCTCAGCTAACAAAAGCCCAGCCACTAATTACTAATTAGTGGCTGGGCTTTTGGGGTAGGCCGCTAATTGGTGGCTTTTTACCAGTTATCTCGATGGCTGTAATCGTTTACTGCTCGTGATGGCGGTAAATACAGCTGATTGGTATTCGCATCAATCTGGGCTTCGGCCTGTTGAATCATCCACCACCGATAGGCGATCGCACTGCCCGAAGCCAGTAGCCCCAAGAGCATTAAGCTGCCAACTTCGTTCACCCCACCCAGGATGGCATTAACAGCACCCATGGTGATAATCACGCCGGTAATTGGTTCTTTACGATAAAAAGACTTCAAGAAGCGAGGAGAGGTAATGTTCATACTTAGTTTACCCAAGATGTCAGCAAAAAATCAGGGTGTGGTTGCCGTCTAGCGCAGACCTAAGAATGTCAGCAGGCCAGAACCAGTAAAAAATTCTAGAATCAACAGGGCGGCAAAACCTACCATCGCCGCTCGGCCATTGAGTAATTCGGCGAAGCGGTTAAAGCCAGCTTTGGGTTGACTAACTTTTGGAAAAGTGGTGGGCTGCGGGATGTTCATAAAAATCAGGATGTTTACATTCTGTTACTATTCTATCATTCCTCATTCTGCCATAGAGCATCTTGATTACTGACCGCCAGCATTCGCTTGGGGCGCAAAACTAATACTACCTGACCCAAAATTGGTTCACTAGGGGCGGTGCTAAACCAGTCCACGGCGACTTGTCCACCCTGATCGATCGCAAAATACTTGTTCTCATCCCAATCAGTCACGGCTCGATCGATCAGCAATAGTATTTCTTCTTCGGTCTCGGCATCCGGAATCAGCTCTTTATTGACAGTAAAAATTACCACCGGACTCACCGCCATCGAAACCGTTTGCCAACCCGGTAAACCCACCCAATTAGCCGCAGTTGGGCAAATCATCCCAAAGGCATTGAGAATTTGTACGGTGGGCAGATCAATCAACACTTGGCTACCTAGCGGCAACTTACCAGCTACTGGCACAAAGCGCGGTAGATCTTCATCACTCTCTAGCCGATGCAAGGGTAAAATCGGTCGAGATTTAGTGGGTGTGCTAATCGTACCTAACAACTTTTCGACCTCTTGGCGAGCCGATACCGTGTGCGCGAACAACAAGCCTCTAGCTACTAGCCGGGTTTTGTCCATGAGATCGTGCTGCTGCTTGGCATAACGCCAATATTGGTAAGCCACCGCATCACCAGGATGGTCAGTAAAACCGGTGGGTAATTGCCGCAAATCAGCAAATTCTTTAACTGCTTTGGCTACTTCTTTAGAGCCACTGGCATTGATATTCCGCTCACACAAAAACTCAGCCACCGCTGCCCGGTCTTTTTTGCTGAGGATCCGCAACTCGTAGAGGCTATCGCTACCCACCCGAGTGAAGTGATTCTCTGTCTCTGGCTTCACACCCACTTCCGTGATGCTACCAAATACCTGAGCTGCTACGATCACTTGATTTTGATGAATGGGTTCAAAGCCGCTGGCTTCAAAAATCTGCTGGGTATCGTAGCCATTTTTTTGCAAAAGCTGACAGGATTGTCCCCACTCCACCCAACTGCCTTCTTTCCGGCGCAGACGCAACAAGATCGCTTCAGAATCGAAATCGGCAGGAGGAGTGGGACTGTCGTTGGTGGTCATAAATTAAACTTAATAAGGAAAATAATTATAGATAGATTGGCTTAATTAACGCGCGTTAACCAGCAGATAATCGCCAGTAGCGCATTCACTACATAAAAAACTCCCACCACTTGCGTTTCTGCCCAGCCGCTCAGTTCTAGATGGTGGTGAAAAGGTGCCATTTTAAACAGGCGTTTGCCCTTGCCATCAGAACCTTTAGTGGCTTTGTAATAACCAACTTGAGAAATAACCGACAGGGATTCAACAAAAAATATTCCACTCAGCACAAACAGTGCCCACAAGTTGCCACTCAAAATCCCCACTGCACCCAAAGCGCCACCTAGGGCTAGAGAACCAGTATCTCCCATAAAAACCCGGGCTTTGTTGCGGTTGTGCACCAAAAATCCCAGATAGCTACCACTCAGGCAAATGCAGAAAAGGGACAGGGCTGGATGAGTAACCCCAGTGACGGCGGCCATCCCCAAGAGGGCGATCGCCCCGGTGCCACCAGCGAGACCATCGACTCCATCGGTGAGGTTAGTAGCGTTGCTTTCAGCCAATAGCACAAACACCGCTAATCCCCAAAACAGCAACCCGAGGGGCACAGAAATACTAAAAGGTAAGCGGACGGTGGTCAGTTGGGCGCTTTGGGAGGTAGCTACCCAAATACAAAAAGCGATTGCTGCTCCGACTTGCCAGGCTAGTTTACCTTTGGGCGTGAGACCTTCGTTCTGGCCATTACTGAGACTTTTCCAGTCATCTACCCCACCGATCGCTAGATAGCTAGCAGTCATCAAGGAAACAGCGATAACATCAGCCTGGAAGTTTGACCAAATAATAGCTGTAATTAGACCAACCGGTACCACAAATATGCCGCCCATTGTGGGAGTGCCAGCCTTTTGGAGATGGGCTTGGGGACCATCTTCGCGGATAAACTGACCCATCTTCAACTCACTGAGCCGAGGCACTGCCCAAAAACCTAAAGCAGCCACAGCTAAGGCAGTGCCAGCAAAAGGAATGAGTAAGGAAGTCGTCGCACCATGTTGAAAGCGCCAGTCGAGGAAAGCAACAAAGGCCGTAGTAATAAAGCCTAAACTCCAGAGGAGCTGCACCCCGGTGGGCTGAAATCCTCTGCTTTCTGATATATTTTCTGTCATGGTTATTTTGGAGAAAACCTTAGCTTGCAGACTTAGCTTTCTTCCTCTTCCTCTGCTGCATCTTCTTCAAAGTTGTTGTCATCACCTTCCATAAGATCATCAGCAAAGTTGTCTGGTGGAAATTCTGGCTGAGTAATATCTTTTTCGTCTCGATCGATCAACCGTCCACGGGCTTCTAACCAATCCAAGATCGATGTGTCGCGATGCACAGAAATGACTGGGGCGGGCTGAAAACGAGGACGCTCGGTCAGCGCTGGATTAACGAAGGGTTCTGACATTATATTTAGATGTACATCTTTATCTAGAAGTAGCCAGGTAAGAGTCTAACACTTTCTCTGGCCGCCTTACATTATCGGCTATCAGCCAGCATTGCAGGAGAAAATTATGATAACTAAAGCTGATTTATTGAATATGCTAGCTGATAAGAATTGTGGATTAAATGCTAGTGAATCTGAGAAAGCTGCAATTTTAGCGGCGATCGCTGAGGTCGAAAGTAGCAACCCGACCGCTCGGCCATTGGAGTCGGCTGCGCTGGATGGCGACTGGCGATTGCTGTTTACGACGAGCGCCAGTTTGCTCAATTTGGGCAAGTTACCGCTGTCGCAGTTGAGTGAAATTTATCAGTGTATTCGGGTGGAAACTAGCAGTGTCTATAACATTGCCGAAATTCAGAGTCTGCCCTATCTGAGTAGTTTGGTGAGCGTGGTAGCTAAATTTCAGCCGCTTAGTGAGCAGCGAGTGCAGGTCAATTTTGTTCGATCGATCGTCGGTCTTCAAAACTTGTTGGGTTATCAATCACCAGCAACTTTTATTGAAAAAATTAGCTCAGGCTCAAGATTGATAGCGATCGATTTCCCGATCAATAGCAATAACCCTAATAGCTGGTTAGACATTACCTATTTAGATGACAATCTGCGGATCAGTCGGGGCAATCAGGGTAGTGTATTTGTCTTGACCAAAAATTAATTTCATGGATCAATTCGGTACAATAGCAATATTTAGTAGCGCGTTTTGGAATCATTGATGACGACTACCTTGCAAAAAACCTCACATGAGAGCATTCAGCTCGCGGGGATTAGCTGGCAGACTTATGAAGCATTGCTAACTGAGTTAGGCGATCGACATCTGCGGCTTACTTATAATCGTGGCTACTTAGAAATAATGACCCCTTCTCCAGAACACGAACTCAGCAAGAAAGTCCTGGGACGTTTTGTGGAGACTTTGGCGGAAGAAACTAACCTCCGAATTTATCCTCTCGGCTCGACTACTTTCAAGCGATCTAATATTAGTGGCGTCGAACCGGACGAATGCTTTTATATTAGTCAGATTGGGGCAGTGCAAGGAAAAAAAAGGCTCGATCTGGCTGAGGATCCAGCACCGGATTTAGTTGTAGAGATTGATGTTACGAATAGTTCTCCCAATCGTCTTCAGGTTTACGCCGATTTGGGGGTATCTGAGATTTGGATTTACGATGGTATATCTTTGGCGATCCAACATTTGCAAAATGGCAGCTATGTCACAGTTTCAGGTAGTCAATTTTTTCCAAATCTGCCAATTCCAGAATTGGCTAGATTTCTCCAGCAAGCTGAATCAATGGATTATTTAGAGTTGGTGAAGGCTTTTCGCAATTGGGTTCGATCGTTAATCAACCAGAGTTCACCCTAGCAAAAACAATATTAGGTGCTAGTTCTGACGTTTCAGTTATTAATGCACGGTCACTGATGAAAATCCAACGCCTTTCCCAAGGTCATCTTAAAGTTTTAACGGAATGTCCGCGCAAATTTGAGCATACCTATCTTGACTTACTCGCCGCTCCCCTGGCTCCCGAACAGCGCACCAATATGCAATGGGGCAGTGACTTTCATCGTTTGATGCAACAACGAGAACTGGGCTTGCCTATTGAGCCGTTTTTAGCTACCAATCCGCAGCTGGCTCAAACTGTCCATAACCTGATTACTGTGGCTCCCGATCTATTTGCCGCTGATCCGCAAGTGACCAGAGACAGCGAGCACGTCCGTACTTTGCTGATCAACGACTATTTGTTCACTGCTATTTACGACTTGGTGCTGTTGGGAGCCACGGCTCAGATTATTGATTGGAAAACTTACAGCAAACCACGTCACCTAGCAAGATTGGCTCAGGATTGGCAAACCAGGCTGTATCTTTACGTTATGGCCGCAACTAGCGACTATCTAGCAACTGATATTTCTTTTACCTATTGGTTTGTGCTGAATCAGCCCCAGCCTCAATCTGCCAAGTTTCAATACAGTCATACCTTGCACCAGCAAACTCATCAAGAGTTGCAACGAATTTTGCAACAGCTCGATCGATGGCTAGAAGATTATCAACGTCAGCAGCATTTCCCTCAAGTTCCAATCGGCAGCCAGCTCTGTACCACTTGTCACTTTGCTAGCCGGTGCGATCGACTAACCAAAGATGACCATCCACGATCCCAAATATCTCCAGTCTTAGCATTAGCTCGGCTGAATGTTACGGAAATTGGTGAAATTGCTGTGTAGAGTAGAATTGAAATTACTACCCTTTAAATTCCAGCAGAGAAAGCTAATATGGGTAGATGCATCCATATACTTTTGCTATTTCCAGGATGGCAGTTGATCATCATTCCACAAGGTCTGCCCACCTGAATTAATCATCAATTCCTCCAACTATCGCCGGATATTCCTAGCATATGCAGCTATCTTCTCAAAAACTCACCCAGTTATCATTAATTTTGCTCAGCGGCATGATGACCTGGACGACTGCGCTCTCGATCGAAGTCGTTGCTTTACCATCGAAAGCGGTTAAACCATTAAAGATAGTAAAACCAACTGTAAAACAATTAAAAGCAGTTTCAACGGACAAGTTAGAAGATAATCCCAAAGCTTTGGTGGATGAAGCTTGGCAAGTGGTTAATCGGGAATATGTAGATGGAACTTTTAACAAAACAAACTGGGTGCAAGTCCGCAAAGATTTGCTAAATCGCAATTACACCAGTCGTCTTGATGCCTACAATGCGATTCGACTAGCCCTTCGCAAGCTGAACGATCCCTACACTCGCTTCATGAGTCCCACCCAGTATCAATCTTTGACTAGTCAAACCAATGGTGAAATGGTGGGAGTTGGTTTGCGGTTAGAAGAAATTGTGAATACAGCTAGTGCCACCAAAAAACTGGTGGTGACAGATACTGCGGATAATTCACCAGCTGCGCAAGCTGGTATTAAGGCTGGCGATACCCTGATATCAATCAATGGTAAACCGCTCGCTAAGATAACGGCCAGTGAGGCCATTAAACTAATTCGGGGCGAAGTTGGGAAGTCGGTGAAGCTCAAACTGTCCCGCAGTGGCAGGGGTATATTTGAAGTGTCGGTGGCCATTGCCCCGATCGAAGTATCCTCGGTTTCTTATCGAGCCAAGCAAGAAAATAAAGTGAAAGTTGGTTACATTAAATTGACTGAATTTAGTGCCAACTCGACTAAGCAAATGGAGAATGCTGTTAAAGCTTTGAACCGAGAAAAAGTTAATGCTTTTGTGGTAGACATGCGGGGTAATCCGGGTGGCTTATTACAAAATAGTATCGAGATCGCCCGGTTATTCTTAGATAGTGGGGTGATTGTTAAAACTGTCGATCGCAAGGGTACGGATGAACAGTTCCGAGCCAATCAAACCGCTCTGACTAACCTGCCAGTGGCCGTGTTGGTAGATAGTAATTCAGCCAGTGCTAGCGAAATTTTTGCTGGTGCACTCAAAGACAATGCCCGTGCCACCATCGTTGGTTCAGCTACTTTTGGGAAAGCCCTAGTGCAGTCGGTGCATGGTCTTCGTGATGGATCGGGTTTGGCCGTGACGGTTGCTCATTACTACACCCCGAATGGCACTGATATTGGTCATAAAGGTGTTGCGCCCAACCTCAAAGTCAATTTAAGTGCCACTGAGCAACAGAAGGTTACTGACAATCCAGATTTAGCCGCCAGCAACCAAGATTCAGCTTATCAAGCCGCCATCGGTGTTTTTCAAAACTCGGCACTTAAACCCAACGACAATAAAACAATTAGTCCACAGTCTTCGGGATACTAACCTCACAATATGGGTGAATCACGCACTGCTCACAGCACCGCTCAAATTAACCAAGAAATGGCCAAACTGGGTAGCCGCAGCCAAAAGTTGGGAGCTGAACTGTATCAACTCTACAGTAATTACCTGACTAGTTTGGCTCAGGCTGTTCGCCACCAAGGGATTCAAGCCTGTTACTGTATTTGCACTAACTGCTATCCGCCAGAATTTTTGGCGCTAGCACCCAGCCATCAACAAAAGCTCCAGCGATCTTTGCGACGAGCGATCACTAACTCTATTATTGATTTGTTGAGTCAGCTGCATTCGATCGATCAGCTCAATGATCCTAGTGAGTTGTTAGATTGGCAAGAAACGCTCGAAGAAGCAATTAGTCATACTCTGCCCAGTCTTTCCAAAAAACTAAATTATCTGCTCCAACAGGCGCGGGTTATTCCTCAACAGGTACCCAGGCAGGTTTTAGAAGCGGCGGCCAAGGTAGAGGCTACGGGAGAAAGCAGTATTAATCGTCCCCATATTTTAAGAGTGTTCGTTGAACAAGATGCTCTCGATACTCTAGATACCACCGTCGTGAGGCCAGTTCATGTAATCTTTTTACAGCTGGTCGAAATGGAATTTGCCGATCGACAAGTGATGCATCTACGCAAACAAATTCACTCTTTAGAATCCCAGCTAGCTAGTCTGCACCATAGCTATCAACGCCAGCTCCAAAAACTGCAAGTAGGAGCCGCCGAATCAGCCTGGCATCACAGCTGGTTTGGTAATGCTGAACCCGAATCTCACTCATTAACCGAATCGACAGATTAGCTGCTACTTTTTATGATGTCTGAATCGATTAACTGGTCAAGACTACACAAAGCCCTCGCCGTAGAATCCCAGCATGGATTCATTGACTTAGTTGGTCAACAGTACCAGTTTAGTGAGTTTCTTTGCATCACATTGGGGAAGCCCCCCGCCCAGTTACTCCGCCCTGACCAAGAACAATGGCGAGACCTCGCTCGCGAATTTTCGCACTATCCAGAATTGACGGTGAGTGAGCGCAAGCGGTTACTAGCCATTACTGATCGCCTATTGACAGATGCCCAAGCCCAGCTAGTTGCTTGGAACGACCAACAACCGGCACCAAGCATGGCTCCTATGCCCACCGTAAAGCAGCAACCCACCCCTTTTGTCAGTGCTGTCGTCAGTGAGGATAGTGGCCAATCGATCGATACCGTAGTCGCACTCGATCGACCCCTCAAAGACCTCCCTAAAATCAGCGCCAAAGCCGCAGAAAGTCTGGCTCGGTTGGGTTTGTACTATGTGCGTGACCTGCTGTTCTACTATCCCCGCGACTACATTGACTACGCTCGGCAAGTAGACATTCGATCGCTAGCAGTGGGTGAAACTGTCACACTGGTGGGACAGGTCAAGCGCTGTAGTTGCTTTACCAGCGCCAAAAATACTAAGTTGACTATCTTAGAAATGGTACTGGGCGATCCAACTGGTCAAATTAAGCTTGGTCGCTTCTATGCGGGTAGTCGTTATAGCAGCCGGGGCTGGCAAGAGATGATCAAAAAACGCTTCTCGCCAGGAGTCTTAGTTGCGGCCTCCGGCCTAGTCAAAAGCCAGGGCAAGTATGGTCTAACTCTCGACAACCCGGAAATGGAAGTATTAGGCGCGGGGGAGGAAACAATTTCTTCCATGCGAGTGGGGCGAATTTTGCCAGTGTATCCGCTCACCGAAGGGATTAGTGCTGATTTAGTCCGGAGGTCAATGGTGTCGGCATTACCCAGTGCGACACTGATTCAAGATCCCCTGCCGGTTGATATTCTTACTCAATACGATTTGTTGGAGTTGCCCCAAGCGATCGCGAGTATTCATTTTCCGGATAGCCCAGCAGCCAAAGACCAAGCCCGACGGCGCTTAGTCTTTGACGAATTCTTTTATCTCCAGCTGGGCTTTTTGGATCGACGGCAACAGCTTCGCCAGCAAACCACCGTTACGGTGCGGCTACCAGAAAATTCGTTGTTAGATCAGCTGCGGCAAATTTTACCGTTCAGCCTTACTAACGCCCAAGAACGGGTGGTTAGTGAAATATTACAAGATTTACAAAAGTCCAATCCTATGAACCGGATGCTACAGGGCGATGTTGGTTCGGGGAAAACCGTAGTAGCTGTGATGGCTATTTTGGCGGCGATTCAGTCCGGCTATCAAACAGCGCTGATGGCACCCACTGAAGTCTTGGCCGAGCAACACTATCGCAAGTTTGTATCCTGGTTTAATCTTTTACATTTACCGGTAGAATTGCTCACTGGCTCGACTAAAGCGGCCAAACGCAAACAAATCTATCGCGAATTAGAGACGGGCGAGCTGTCAATTATTGTCGGCACCCACGCCCTGATTCAGGATAAGGTAAATTTTAGCCAGCTGGGACTGGTAGTTATTGATGAACAACATCGTTTTGGAGTGCAGCAACGGGCATCACTTCAACAAAAAGGGCAAGAACCGCATGTCTTGACCATGACTGCCACTCCCATTCCCCGCACCTTGGCCTTGACTTTGCATGGCGACTTGGATGTTAGTCAGATCGATGAATTACCGGCGGGGCGGCAACCGATTCAAACCACGATGATTAATGGTCGGGAGCGACGCAGTGCCTACGACTTGATGAAGCGAGAAATTGCCAAGGGACAGCAAGTTTATATTGTGCTGCCGTTGATTGAGGAGTCCGAAAAATTGGACTTGCGATCGGCTATTGCTGAACACGAACGATTGGCCACGGGAGTATTTCCAGAATTCCAGGTGGGTTTACTACATGGTCGGATGTCCTCCGCCGATAAAGATGCCGCTATTACGGCTTTTCGGAATAATGAAACCCAGATCTTAGTGGCGACGACAGTGATTGAGGTAGGTGTGGATGTCCCCAACGCCACGGTGATGATGATCGAAAATGCTGAACGTTTTGGTTTGTCACAGTTACACCAGCTGCGCGGTCGGGTGGGACGGAGTAGCTATCAGTCTTTTTGTCTGTTGATGAGTGGAAGTAACTCGGCTGATGCCAAGCAGCGTCTCCAAGTATTAGAAAAATCTCAGGATGGCTTTTGGATTGCTGAGATGGATTTAAGATTGCGGGGGCCGGGGGAAGTGTTGGGGAGTCGGCAGTCTGGGCTGGCTGATTTTGCTTTGGCTAGTTTGGTGGCAGATGGTGATGTGCTGGGATTGGCACGAGAGGCGGCAGATCAGGTGATGAAAATGGAGGGTGGGCTGACTCAATTGCCGTTGTTGCGATCGGAGTTAGACGATAGGTATCAACGGCTACTAGGGAATAGTATGTTGACTTAAAGCCCTCTTTTATTATTTTTTAATAAGAATGAAAAAATTAACTACGTAGATAGCCCGACCCCCTGTGAAAACAACAAAAACTCGATCTCGTTTGCTTCAGGGAATTTTACCTTGGAGACCAGCCTCGATCGGCAACGATATCATCGGGGGGATTGTATTGGCGGCGATCGGTATTCCGGAAGTGATGGGATACACCAAGATTTCGGGAACGCCAATTGCCACAGGGCTGTATACACTGCTGCTGCCAGCCATCATTTTTGCCATGTTAGGTTGTTCGCGCCATCTCGTTGTTGCTGCCGACTCTGCCACAGCGGCAATTTTGGCGGCGGGACTGTCTGGTTTGGCTCCAATTGGAAGTCCCCATTATTTAGCATTAGCTAGATCGATCGCCATCCTCGTAGCGGGATTATTACTGTTAGCCCGCCTGTTTCGGCTCGGTTTCCTGGCAGACTTTTTATCGCGGACTGTATTAATCGGTTTCTTGACTGGGGTGGGTATGCAAGTAGCGATCAGTCAATTGCCCGGATTGCTCGATCTTCCAGCTGGCGGACATCAGCCCCTGCCACAAATTATTAGTGCAATCACTGGTCTACCTTATGCTAATCATCTAGCGATCGGAATCTCTGTTGCTGTCTTGATTACGATTCAATTATGCGATCGATTTATCCCAAAATTCCCCGGTGCATTGTTGGCAGTAGTCGGGGCTATTTTTGCCAGTTGGCTATTTAACTTTGCTAGCCTTGGTGTCAGCATTGTGGGGACTGTGCCTAGTGGTTTGCCCTCCTTTGGTTTGCCCGCAGTTAACTGGGATGAAATCCCTGCCGTCTTTGGCATTGCCCTATCCTGTTGTATTATCATTGTTGCCCAAAGTGCTGCCACCTCCCGTGCCTATGCTTTTAAATATGGCGAAGGTTTTAACGAAAATGTTGATTTGGAAGGTTTAGCAGCAGCTAATTTAGCAGCAGGATTGACTGGTACATTTGTGGTTAATGGTAGCCCGACTAAAACAGAAATTGTAGACACGGCGGGTGGCCGTAGCCAAGTGGCTCAGTTATCTACAGCAGCTGTGGTCTTAATAGTTATTTTATTTTTAACTCAGCCGCTTAGCTATCTACCGAATCCAGTGCTAGCCGCCATTGTCTTTTCGATCGGACTCCGGTTGATCGACATTAAAGGAATGCGATCAATCTTCAAAACTCATCGCGAAGAGTTTTATTTGGCAGTAATTACTGCGGCTACGGTGGTTTTTATTGGTGCCAAAGAAGGAATTATTTTGGCAATTACGTTATCACTGATTTTGCATGTGCGCCATAGTTATCGACCGCACTCCGCGATCATTATTCCTGGCGAACATCGATTTTGGCAACCGATGCCGGTGCGGATGGGCTTGATCTCGGCACCTGGTTTGATTATTTATCGATTTAGTCGAGACTTATTCTATGCTAATGCCACCTTCTTTTCCGAGGAGGTGCAAAGCCTGGTGAAAAATGCAGAATCACCAGTGCGATGGTTTGTTTTAGAAGCTAGAGCAATTACTGGAATCGACTATTCGGCCTATCAGACGTTGCAAGATGTAGTGCAGGAATTATCGATCCAGAATGTCGCTTTTGTTGTTTCCGGTCTGCCGCCGGAGGTAAAATTACAATTTGATCGAGATGGCTTAACTGATTTAATTGGTGTCGATCGATTTTTCAATCACTTAGAAGAAGCGTTGATGGCTTGTCGATCGGGCGATGGATGAGGAAATCGATCGGCCACAGGCAACAACCGGAATTAAAAATAAGTCGAGCTATAATACACCCTCGTTTACTGCTGTTCACATGACCGGATCATTACTTCCAGCTGCTGCCAATCCCACTTTGATCCTGAACCTTCGCATCCTCTGCGGGATGATCTCTAGCCTGTGGATATTGGAATTGACCGATTCATTACTACTAGGGAACAGGCTCAACCGACTTGGCATTCAGCCGCGCCGTTGGTCTGGCCTGAAAGGAATTGTATTATCGCCGCTGCTCCATGGCGATCTTCAGCATCTGGCCGCTAATACTATTCCGCTGACGGTCTTGGGTGGATTGATTCTATTTCGCAGTCAGACAACCTTCGCGATCGTCACGGTAGTAGTGTGGCTGGTGAGTGGCTGTGGGACTTGGCTTTGTGGTGGGGCAAAGACTAATCATATCGGTGCTAGTGGCATTGTCTTTGGCTACTTGGGGTTTCTTCTGCTGCAAGGATATCTGGAGCGGAGTTCGATTGCTATTGGTCTAGCGGTGATCGCCGGGACGTTATACGGCAGTTCACTGTGGGGCGTGTTGCCAAGCAAACGGGGGCGTTCGTGGGAATGTCATTTGTTTGGGGCGATTGGTGGAGGGATTGCGGCGCGTTATTTGCCAGAGCTAACGATCGCACTGGAGCGATTTCACTGACATGCAGATTAAGTCAAACTCAGTAGCATCAGATTAAATATCTGTCTTCTTCTATTTCTGCTGATTACTGGTGGAATTTAAAGTTTGCTTTTTGAAGATATTAATTAATTGTCGGTGGCAGTTTGGTATTGAACCACATAGTCTTGTACCAGCTGTCGATAGTTTTGGAGATTTAGATCTAACCAATCGCGATCGTCACTGTTGGCATAGATATGAACGACCGGTTCCCCGGCATCGGGCAAAATCAGAATCCAGTTGTCATTACGGGAGTTGTAAATCTTCACCCCATCTTCGGTGTCCAGTTTTTCAACTTGATGAGTTTCTAGAATATGGCGCATTAGACCGCCTTTAGCTCCCCAGGGGCAGCGGACTTTAGCGGTTTCTTGGAAAACGCGGGGTAGTTGCTGGCGGATGCTACTTAAGTGCCGGTTTTCTTTGGCTAACAGCTCAATTAATTTGGCTACACAAAACATGGCATCAAAACCAGCATGTAGTTCGGGAAAAATAAAGCCCATATCACCACTGCCACCCAGCACTACATGGGGTAGCTTTTGACAGGCTTCCATTAGGTCGGTGGGGTTCGACTTGGTGCGTTTGACCCGGCCACCATGACGGCGGGCTAATTCTTCGATCGCACTACTAGCATGAACGGGTACTACCACTGTTCCCCCCGGATGTGCTTTTAGAGCTAAATGCACCATCAAGGATGTCAATAGATCACCACGAATCGTCACGCCAGTTTCATCTACCAAAATTAATTGCTCACCATGCGCCGAGACTTGCACCCCGAAAGTGGCTTGGAGCGATTCTACTACCCGCCCCAATTGGTGCAGTAAGATCTCCCGTTCGCCAATTTTGGGCGCAGTCTGGCTAAGACTCGCATTGAGCACTACCGCATCCACACCAAATTTGGCTAGTAATAGTGGCAGAATTGCTCCCGAAACAGCGTAGGCGTAGTCAATCACGACTTTGCCACTACCGCGAATGGTTTGCAAATCTAGGTGGGTTTGGAAAGCATTGTTGTAGAGTTCGATTCCTTGAATCTGGCTGATTTTGCCAATCTCAGGAATGCTGGCACGACGCAGGTCTTCTTTGAAATAAGCCGACTCGATTTTCTTTTCTTGGCTCTTAGAAATATTAATACCTCGGGCATCAAAAAACTCGATCAGCAAATAATCTAGTCGATCGGGATGTAGCCGGATATGTAATCCACCCGCTACATACAGGGTCGGAATAATTAAGCGGGCGACAGGAATGGCCGTAGAGCTGAGGTCGCGGACACTTACTCCCACCGACATTAGTCCGGCCACCAGGGATCTGACCACCATACTGGAAATACTGCGTTGGTCGCGCGAAATCGTCACTTGATCGCCATTTTTCAGGGTGGAACCATAGGCAGCACCCAATTTGACGGCAAATTCTGGGGTGATATCAATATTGGCAAGTCCCTGTACGCCCCGTTGGGAGAAGAGGTTGCGTCGCGCCACATCTCCCCAGATCAAGTTCAATGTCAAGATTGCTAGGGGTTCAATTTCTTTATTGGGCCAAACTTTAACGTTGCTGTTGACCTGAGCTTCTTCGCCGACTCGCGATAGGGAACCGACCACTGCCCCTTCTAAAATCTGGGCACCACGACCAATCCGGGCACCACGTCCTATGATACAGGCACGCAGTTGGGCTTCCTCGCTAATAATTGCCCCATTCCAAATGATCGGGCGTTTGAGGTTGGCATCAGCTCCGATCGTCACATTGTCACCAATCACGGTATCGGCAGTAATATTGACGCGGGGACTAATGCGACAGTTGTTACCAATCACTACCGGCGTACCAATGTTCGCGGTCGGATCGATATAAGTGCCATGTCCTACCCATACTCCTGGTCGGATTTGAGTAGAGGTGGGATGCAAGCTCGGTAATTGGGTGAAAACATCATGTTGTACTTGGCGGTAAGTATCTAACTGACCGACATCGCACCAATAGCCAGTAGCGACATATCCATAAATCGGTACCCCGGCCGCTAGCAAGTTAGGTAACAAATCCTGGGACATGTCAAATTCCTGATCAGGTGGAATGGCTTGTAGTACTTCTGGTTCCAGGATATAGATACCAGTATTGATGGTATCCGAGAATATTTCGCTGGCGGTGGGCTTCTCTAGGAAACGTTGCACCCGATCGCTGGCATCGGTAATTACCACGCCAAAATCTACGGGATTACGGACAGAAGTCAAGACCATGGTGACGGCAGCTTGCTTTTGCTGGTGAAAGTGGATCGCACTTTGCAAGTCGAAATCAGTAATGCTGTCGCCACTAATTACCAAGAAAGTTCGATCGAGCAGTTCACCGACATATTTAATGGAGCCAGCAGTACCTAAGGCTTGTTCTTCTTCGATCGCGTAATGCAAATGCACTCCCCAATCACTACCATTCCCAAAATATTGCTGGATCGCTTCCGGTTGATAGTGAAGAGTAATAATTATTTCGGTAATGCCATGTTTTTTAAGCAGATTGATAATGTGCTCAATGATCGGGCGATTGAGTACTGGTACCATCGGCTTGGGCAGTTCGCAGGTCAAGGGGCGCAGGCGCGTCCCGGAACCACCGGCCATAATTACTGCTCGCAATTCCATATATTTATTAATCCTGATTGCTGCTTACCCTAATTCTAAGCTGGATCGCAATTTTCAAACTGCTTTGTATTAACCAAACGGGTCGGTGTAATAGTGCCATCAGCACTCTGGTGCCAGCGCACTAAGCTATTGGCTTGACCAATGACTTGACCAACATATTTACTATTTAGTCCGATCGCTCGGCGGGGTGCCGTAGTGACTAGAGAAATTCCTTGCTCTAGGGAACAAGCTCCCCATTTCACTAAATTTTCGACTCCCGCCAACAGCGATAGAGTAGTGCCGGCTAAGGTGCCATCTGGTAACCGAGCGGTTCCTTCTTGAATCTCGATTTGCCGACTATCCCATGGATAAAATCCATCGGGCAAACCCAAAGGCGAGAGGGCATCACTCACTAAAAAGGCATGATCACTGTAGTTAGCAGCTCGTAAAAAAATCTGGAGCATGGTGGGATGAACATGCTGGCCATCGGCAATAAACCCGCATTGGACACCTGGGTAAGTCAGCGCCGCTCCCAGTAAACCGGGTTGCCGATGATGCAAACTAGGCATCGCATTAAAAGCATGAGTAACCATGCTTGCTCCTTCATCAAAAGCCCGTTCGGCCTGTGCCCAATTTGCTTGAGAATGGCCTAAACTGACCCTGATCCCCAGGCTGATTAAATAGGGCACGACTAAACCAGAAGGATCGAGTTCTGGCGCGAGTGTAATCACTTTGACTAAGTTGGTGTAGTCGCCGATCACTCGCTTGATGCTTTCGACTGTCAGTGGCAATAGATATTCGGCTGGATGAGCACCCCGTTTTGCCGGATTGAGGCAAGGACCCTCTAAATGGACTCCCAATACTTGAGCAGTCTGGGCTGGTTGCTGAGCCATGAACTGGGCAATTACTTGTAAAGAGCGCTGAAAATTGTCGATCGAAGTGGTCACCAATGTTGGTAAAAAGCCATCAACTCCTTGCTCCCAGAGCAGCTGACAGATTTTGGTTAATCGATGATGGTCGGTGCTTTGTAAGTTGGGAAAGGCCAGACCCAGAGCGCCGTTAATCTGCAAATCTACTCCACCCAAAGAGCACCAGTCCCCGGCTAGATCGATCGCCGTTACCTCCCCGGCTACTTGGGTTGCCACCTCTTGAATTTGGCGTTCGCGCACCAATATTTGCTGTAACCCAGCATAGCCAGGAACACGGGCGTTAATAATTTTGGCGAGCATAAAATCTACCGGTGGGGTTGCTTTTAGCTTATATTTTGAGGGGCGATTCCGCCAGCGTTTCAACCATAATTTATGATTAACCCCCGCATTGGTATCATTATGGGCAGCGACTCCGACCTGCCTTGTATGCAAAGCGCTGCTCAGATTTGCGAGCAATTCCAGATCCCCCACGAAGTTGCGATTGTTTCTGCCCACCGCACGCCAGAACGGATGGTGCAATATGCCCAAACTGCTCACGAGCGGGGCTTACAGGTAATTATTGCCGGAGCCGGGGGCGCAGCTCATTTACCCGGCATGGTAGCTGCCCTCACTGCTTTACCCGTAATTGGGGTGCCAATTCAGACCAAAACTTTGCAAGGTGTGGATTCTCTCTATTCGATCGTCCAGATGCCAGCGGGTATTCCGGTAGCGACGGTCTCGATCGGCAATGCCACCAATGCCGGATTACTAGCGGTGCAAATCTTAGCCAGTCATGATCCGCAACTATTGGCCGCTGTGCAAGTCTATCGCACCAGTCTGCAAGCGATGGTCGCCCAAAAAGACCAAGAATTAGCTGCCATTGGCTATCAGCAATATCTTGATCGACACTTTCCTTGTCCCTAAAACTTGCTACAACCTTACCAATTGTTAACAACACTTTTAGATTTAGACTCAATTTGCTATATGGTACTGGTGGCCTTTATCTCCACTGTCGATCGACATTAGAGGAATTCTTTGCATGAATAAGTATGAAAACATCCTAAATAACTCTGAAGAGTTTACCGATGTCAAACTCACCCCTCCGGAAGGGATCGCTGCGATCGCGATGATTGCTTTGATGGCCGATGAACCAGATGGAGAAGTCGATTCCGGTTTATTCATGAATATTCTGAGTTCCTTCGAGCTGTTTGATGAATATGCCGAAACTGACATGCTAGCGATGATTAGCAAATTGACCGAAATTGCTGATGAAGACAGTTTGGGGGCGCTCTTTAACGCCGCTGATGATGTCGATGTGATTGCCGATGAGTTAGTACCAGATGCCTTTGCGATCGCCGTGGCTGCTCTCATTGATGAAGAGAAATTGGTGATTCCTCCTCAGAAAAAAGCTTTTCTGCTGGAGTTGCAAACGGCCTTGGATGTGGATAATGCTGAAGCTAAAACGATCATTGAAGATGTCATTGACACCCTCCAAAGTGCTGGCTAAGCAGAGCCATCGGTCTAGCCTTTGTTGGGGCTGGTTGCTCGCCCACTAGCGACAGCCGTGGGAGTAACCAAGTGCTAGAAGTTCAAGTTCATGACATCCTGCGCCAGATCCGGCGTGATCGATCGATCGGTAATTGGCCGCATCAATTAACAATGGCGCGGTTAGTCGCCCGCGCTTTGCGTTTACAACAATCAACCATCATCCAAACTGGGCTACCGCCCAATGGTATGCCCCAGGCCACCTATGCTAGTAGCTACTTGGTGCCAGTATTGCTATGGCCAGGTAGCGTGGCGATCGTAGCCACCTCAGCAGTTCACCAGCGGTTGATGCAATTTGATCTACCACAACTGCAAGCCCAACTGGGCGTTAGCAAAACAATTCACCACCAACTGCCCAATACCCCAGACAATAATCTGCTGCTGATCTCACCGGAGCAATGGCTAGCAGACTATCAAAATATTGCGATGCCAATCTTGGTGGATGGTGCCGATCGGTTAGAGCAATGGATTAATGATTGGTTACAAGTTCAGATTACTCCCCTAGCTTGGGATGCTCTGGTCTTAGCTACCCCCCAGCAAGCCGAAGAAATTCGCGATCGGCGGGTAAGGTTAACTAAAAGTATTTTCCAGCACCCGGTTAATCCTTATAATTGCTATTTGCTTACTACCAATGAGCGCCAACTGATTCCCCCGGCTTTAACTCAGAAAATTAGTGACGATTGGTTAGTCTGGGCGAAGATCGATCGAGAGCAAGGTCTGTTTACCCTCATGGCCAGCCAGATTGAGATCAATCCCAATCTGACCCAACTATGGGCGCGGTCATCCCATATTTTGATTGGCAATGTTTTGGATGTAAATCATGCTGCTACCAGCTATCGGCAAGAATTAGGCTTGGGAGAATTAACCTGTGTCAAATTTGCCGCTAGTAAGCGATCGCTCCCCCAGCTATACGTGCCCAATTGGATGCCGATGCCCAACACCAAAAAATTCCAGGAAATCTTTTTAGCAGCAACTATGCGCTTATTAGCTCAGCGCTTGCGCCAAGATGAAGTCCCGCGCGCAGTGGGTTTAATTGTAATTGTGATTGGGGATACGCCGCTTAAGGCGCAGATTGCCACCCAGGTGGCCGCCGAATACGGATCGCGGGTGCAGGTGGAAAATCCCAATTTACTAGCTAGTAGTATTCTGGTGACTGGTTGGGAATTTTGGAACGACCACCAAGAACTCTTACCCAGTCCGCAACTGTTAATTATTGCCACTTTACCGATCCCTTCCTTAGAAGACCCGTTAGTGGCAGCGAAGGTTAGTTGCTATAAACGCCAGCGTCAAGATTGGTTTCGGGGTTATTTGTTGCCAGTCGGTTTAAGGGTTTTACAGCGATCGATCTTAGCCATTAGACAGTCGGCGGGCTTGGTGGCTATTTTTGATAACCGCATCAACCATCGCAGCTATGGCAAACAGGTCTTAGCCGCCCTCCATCCCATTCACCGGATCGATGCGCCCTACGCTAATGTGCCAGATATATGATGATATGGAGCAGGTGCCTTTCCCTTTTCCTTGATTCTTCCTGATGCAGAATACTCGTTTAAGTAACCTATTAAGCTTCTTGGCTAGCAAGCTGCAAGCCTGGATTCTAAATCCCTGGCGACGGGCTTCGGTGTGGTTGATTTGTCTATTGTTGGGCAATTTTTTAGGGCCAGCGATCGCACTAGTGACCGGGCAAATGGCGCAAGCTGATATTGTCGTTGCGTTGGTGATGCTGGCCGCAACGGAATTAGTCAGTTGGCTGGTCTACCGCAAGCGATCGGTATCGATATTGGGGAGCTTTGGTCTGGAAAATTTGAATGCCTTAAAGCTAGGCTTTGTCTATAGTTTGTTTGTGGATTCGCTGAAGCTGTCTTCTTAGCCGTCTCACTAAAAAAGTTTTTTAACTTTGCTAAAGTTTGCTATATTGGGTACCTGGCGGCAGCATAGCCAAGTGGTAAGGCAGAGGTCTGCAAAACCTCCATCCCCCAGTTCAAATCTGGGTGCTGCCTTAAATCCAAACCTCGCTCTGTGCGGGGTTTTTGCATTTCTACTCGCTGTAATGCTTTTTTAATAACAACAAGTCGGCGGGTTTTGGGGGCTTCGGCGGGGGCGACGGTCTGAAGTTGGCAGTTTTGAGTGACGATTATCCGGGGAAATTGTTGGCTCCGCTGGTAGAGCGGGAGTGGCGGCCACCTTTGATCGGGATAAACTATGGCAATGCTATTGGTAACGTTCAAGGTGATGCCAAGTTTTAAGCATCGAACCAACTAACCTCTAATTTTTCTACTGCTCCAGCTTAAGATACGAGCGGCTTCTGCATCTTTACGCTAGTGAGGCAATGTCAGTTCAGCAGATTGACTGAATTAGGCCAGCTGAAACTGAAATGTGTAAAATGTCACAGTACTATAGTTTTGTTGAGCTGTTTTCTGCCAACAACTTGGCACCTGTAACCTAAATTAACGCCCACATTTTATGATAAGTCTGATCGAAACAAAGATTGGTGGTTCTTTCATCGCCCCCACCGAACTTCCTGACTCTCATACTTCTCAGTTTTATCTCGATCGACAAGCCACCCGCGAATCCAATGCTCGTAGTTATCCCCGGCGGCTGCCGATCGCTATTAAAAAAGCGGCAGGGATATTTATTACCGATGTAGATGGTCGTCAATATTTTGATTGTTTAGCAGGTGCCGGGACTCTATCTTTAGGTCACAATCATCCCGTAGTGATTGCCGCTATTCAAGATGTCTTGGCCAGTGGTCTGCCCCTCCATACTTTAGACTTGACCACACCGGTTAAAGACCAATTTGTCGAAGAATTATTTGCCGCTCTGCCGCCTGCTTTTGCCAAAAATGCTCGCATTCAATTCTGTGGGCCAACCGGTGCTGATGCGGTGGAAGCAGCCATCAAACTAGTTAAAACAGCGACTGGTCGCCGAAGTATGTTGTCTTTTCATGGTGGCTACCATGGCATGACCAATGGTGCACTGAGTCTAACTGGCAACCTCAATGCCAAAGAGGCGGTAGCTGGGTTGATGCCTGATACTCATTTCTTGCCGTATCCGTACAGTTTCCGCTGTCCCTTTGGCTTGGGGGGCAAGATTGGTGCTCAGACTAGCAGTAATTATATTGAATCAGTCTTGGCTGATCCCGAAAGCGGGATTGTAAAACCAGCAGGCATGATTTTGGAGGTGGTACAGGGTGAAGGTGGGGTGATTCCAGCTCCCGACGAATGGCTGCGCGATATCCGACGAATTACTCAAGAGCAAACTATTCCTCTGATTGTGGATGAGGTTCAAAGTGGCTTTGGCCGGACGGGCAAGTTATTTGCTTTTGAACATAGTGGTATTATTCCCGATGTTTTACTTCTGTCTAAGGCGATCGGTGGGAGCCTGCCGTTATCGGTGATGGTGTATCATGAGTCTCTAGATAAGTGGGGACCAGGGGCACATGCTGGTACTTTTAGAGGAAATCAAATGGCGATGGCGGCTGGACAAGCTGCTCTGCGCTATACCCTCGAAAATCGATTGATGGATCATGCTCAGGTCATGGGCGATCGATTGATGGGACATTTACATCAGCTGCAATCGGCACATCCCTGTATTGGTGAAGTGCGTGGCCGAGGATTGATGGTGGGCGTGGAATTGGTCAACCCCGAAGAGTCCGCCAACCAGCGGGGTATATATCCGCACAATGCCGCCCTAGCGCGACAGCTGCAAGCGGAATGCTTTCGTCGGGGACTAATCATTGAGTTGGGCGGACGTTTTGGTAGTGTCGTCCGGTTTTTGCCGCCGCTGATTATTACACCAGAACAAATTGATAGCGTTTGTGAAATTTTCGCGCAGTCTTTGCAATCAGTCCAAAATATTTAGTGCATTACAAATTCATGTTGGATAGTTCAGTATTTTTAGCCTCGCCCCAGACCCAGCCTTTGCTGAACTGGGATAGCTTTTTCCTTTCTAATTCACCATCAGGCATCGAAAATTACGAGGAGGCGATCGCGTCAGCCAGTCAGGTATTAACTACTTGGATGCAGCAGCAGACCCAAGCATATAGTGGCCTAGATCCTGCTGTTTTACGAGCGCAGTTGATAGCGATCGACTGCTGCCCTGAACAAGGTCAGCCCTTAGCTAATATTTTACAACAGGTGTCTGAAACAGTTGTAACTCATGCCGTGAGTGTTTCTCATCCTCACTGTATTGCCCATTTGCACTGTCCACCGCTGACCGCATCTCTGGCGGCCGAGGTGTTGCTAAGTGCTACCAATCAGTCGATGGATTCTTGGGATCAAAGTCCGGCGGCTACGATGGTGGAGCAACAGCTCCTGGATTGGCTGTGCCAACTTTATGGTTATAGCCCAGTTGCTGATGGCACTTTTACTAGTGGCGGTACTCAGTCGAACCTGATGGGATTGCTATTGGCTAGAGACCACTATGCCCAGCAACATTTGAATTGGTCAATCCAGCAGCAAGGATTGCCGCCGGAGGCATCACGCTTTCGGATTATTTGTTCGGATGTATCCCACTTTACGGTGCGTCAATCGGCGGCACTTCTGGGTTTAGGGCAACAGGCTGTGGTAACGGTAGCGACTAATCGTGACTATCAAATGGGAGGCAGTGCGGTGGAAGCCTGCATTCTCCAACTCCAAGCTCAAGACCTGATTCCGATCGCGATTGTTGCTACTGTTGGTACTACCGATTTTGGTAGTATTGATATCCTGACAGAGCTAGCTGCTTGTGCTCAAAAACATCAGTTGTGGCTTCATGCTGATGCTGCTTTTGGGGGGGCGCTAATTTTGAGCGATCACCATCGTCATCAACTAGATGGTATTGCTGCTGCTGACTCGATCACAGTAGATTTTCATAAGCTATTTTATCAACCAATTAGCTGTGGAGCTTTCTTGCTCAAAAATCGTGATCACTTTGATCTACTGCGGTTACATGCCGACTATCTCAATCCTGAAGGCAATGAAGATCAAGGCATTCCTGATTTAGTCACTAAATCTATTCAGACCACCCGCCGCTTTGATGCTCTCAAACTTTGGGTTTCATTACAAACCCTGGGTAGACAAACTTTGGCTACCATGATTGAAACAACGATCGACTTAGCTGCCCAAGTCGCCTTACTGATCGAGTCTGATCCAGATTTCCTGTTGGCTGCTGTTCCGGCCATCAATGCTGTGGTTTTTCGTTATGCGCCGCCGTCGGTGGCTTCTGAACAATTGGACAAAATCAACCAGGCCATTCGGATGCAGCTGATCCAGGCTGGATTTGCGATCATCGCCCAAACTAAAGTCGGCGATCGTGTTTATCTGAAGTTTACGCTGTTGAACCCGCGCACCACCTACTCCAACATGGAAGAAATCCTGCGCCGCATTAAATTAATCGGCCAAGCGTTGGTGAATAACGATGCCCATTGATATTTTACTTTCTCTGGGTGCCGCACTGTCTTTTACAATCGGCGGCATTTTTATGGAGTGGTCTGATGGCCTATCCCGATTCTGGCCTAGTCTCGCTATTTATGGCTTATTTTTTGCTGGGGCTAGTTTCCAAACCTTGGCCATCAAGAACACGTCGATGGGGGCAACCTATGTGCTGGTTGTCGGCCTAGAAGCTATGTTAGCGATGGCTTTGAGTATTTTTATTCTTAAGGAAAATCATTCAATATTGAATCTAGGCGGGGTGGTACTGATTGTAATTGGAGTGATATTTTTGCGCTCTAAATGGTAGGGCAAATGTATTGTTCTAATGGTGAGTGCTACTGGCCACTTTGCCCCGAAATACCACATAGTTATAGATGTTATAGAACAACATAATGGGGATGAGCACTCCGACGAAGGTCAGCATAAATACTAGAGCGCTGGGCGCGGCGGCGGCCTGGTAAATGGTGATTTTAGTAGGGATGATGTAGGGAAATACAATCAGTCCTAGACCGATAAAGGTCAGTAAAAAAATCAGAATTGTCCAGATAAAAGGGGTGCGCTCTTCTTGTCGATCGATACTTTTAATTAGCAACCACACCAGCAACAGCCCCAGCAACGGAATAGCGGCAAAAACATACACCAATGGTGCACTAAACAACCGCACTCGATCAGCTTCATAGAATATGGGGGTCGCGATCGTAATCAGCACGGCTCCAATAAAAGTGGTGATTGCGGCGATTTTGGCGGTATAAAAGTGGGTTTTTTGTAGATCCCCTTCCGTTTTTAAAATTAAGTAAGTAGAACCGATCAGCACATAACCCTGAATTAATGTAAGAGCAACTAAGATCGATCGCCAGTCTAGCCAATCCCAAGTAGAGCCAATAAAATGGCCAGCATCATCGACAGTGATCCCTTCAATCACGCTCCCCAGAGCAAAACCCTGTCCCAAGGCAGCAATAAAACTGCCGATGCCAAAAGCCAAATTCCAAAAAAGCTTGCGATCAGAATATTCTCGAAACTCGAAAGCCACCGCCCGAAAAATTAGGCCGAAAATCATGATAAAAATTGGCATGTATAAGGCACTGAGAATGGTGCCATAAGCCAAGGGAAACGCCCCAAATAAAGCGCCGCCCATTACTACTAGCCAAGTTTCGTTGGCATCCCAAATATTTCCGAGGCTGGTCATCAGAATAGTACGCCGTTCTTCATTTGAGCTAGTCAAAGACAAGATGCCCACACCCAGATCGAAACCATCTAACATTACGTACAAAAACAGAAATAAGCCTAAAATTACAAACCACACCTGCGGTAAAAAACCTTGTAATGCATCCATAAAACCTTCTTATTGTTGGGCTTCGACTGGCCGATGATCAGGAACAGATTCCGCTGGAGCCGTGTTTAATTGGCCATCTAGTCCTGGCAAGGGCAACTCTAAATTTGGCCCCTTACCAATAATCCGGCTACCAAAATACAGCGTTGAGATCAACAAAACAGTGTAAATAACAGCAAAGGTAATCAGAGTAGTCAGGACATTACTAGCCGGGATGTGGGAAGCGGCATCGGCGGTACGAATTTTGCCATACATTGTCCAAGGTTGTCTGCCGACACAGCGCACAATCCAGCCCGATTCTACTGCAATATATCCCAAGGGTGCCGCAAAAATCCAAGTCCGCAGGAACCACTTTTGGGCGGTGATTTTGGGCGGCGCGAGATTACCCCGCAGCCATTGCAATGCACTCCACAGCATCAGTCCAGCCAAGAAGAAACCAATGCCACTCATGATCCGAAAAGAATAGTAAATCAGTCCCACCATTTTTGGTCGATCGGATGCTGGCCATTCTTTGAGACCCAGCACTGGCGCTGAAAGATTTTTGCGGAACTCCAAAATGTAACCTAATCCATTAGGAACCGTAAGTTCCAGCTTATTTTTCTCGCCAGCTTCGTCGGGCAGCGCTAATAAGCTCCAGTCGGCAGGCTGACCAGCGGGGCTGGTTTCCCATTTGGCTTCCATTGCCGCCAGTTTAGTTGGTTGGTAGTGAGCCACCTGTTCGGCACTGAGATGACCAACATAAATCTGGAGCGGAGTGACGGCGATGGCGGCGGCCAATACAATTTTCAGTGACTGGGAAAAAAATTCAGTGTGGCGGTTTTTTAGAATATACCAAGCACTGATGCCGCCAATCACGAATAGGGACGTTTCCAGCGTTGCTAAAAACATGTGGGCAACACTTTTGACCATGAAGGGATTAAATATTGCCTGAAAATAGTCACTGACGATAAATTTCCCACCCACCATGTCACCACCAGCGGGGGTTTGCAGCCAGGAGTTGGCCACCAAAATCCAGAAGGTGGAGAGATTGGCTCCAAAGGAAACCATGATGGTGGCCAGATAATGAATGATCGGCGGCACTCGCCCCCAGCCAAAGAGCATAATGCCTAAGAAACCTGCTTCCAGCATGAAGGCCATCGCGCCTTCAAAGCCCAGGATACTACCGAAAAAGTCGCCTACGGCTTCGGAGAAGGGTGCCCAGTTGGTGCCAAATTGAAACTCCATCGGCAGACCGGAAGCTACTCCGATCCCAAAATTCAATAGGTAGAGTTTCGACCAAAAACGGGCATGGTAATAATATTCGGGCTGGCGGGTTTTCAGCCACAGACCTTCGACAATCACTAAATAGATAGACATACCGGTGGTTAATACGGGCCACAGCATATGAAAGATCGCAGTGAGAGCAAATTGGCTGCGGGAGAGGGCGACAGTGTTGGAAAAAAAATCCATGACTTTTTTGCGGTGGATACACCAACCGATGACAATTTTTAGCTGTCTAGAGAAAATATAACGTACCTCAGCTCTGATATCAGCCTAAGAGGATGTCTGAAAAGTCAGAGTTAGGCTAGTCGCTATCCCTATGAAAAAAGGGGAGTGCATAACAATACAGCCCCCGGCAATGGTGATCGAATAATCATCAATCTTTCTCTAGCGCACACCCGCCGGCTCTTTAACCGCCATTTCCATTCCAAAGACCTCCGCAAAGATTTTTTCTACTTTGTTACCTGAATCGATCGATTCCAAAGGATCTTTGCGTAGACGATGGCGCAAGCAGAGGGCGATAATCCGTTGGATATCTTCTGCGGTAGCCTCCGTGCGTCCTTCGTAGGCTGCTAAAGCTTTAGCGGTGCGGGTGGTTACAATGTCACCGCGCAGACCATCGACATCACAAGCCGCACAAACCTCCGAGATTTTCACCCGCAGGTCGTATTCTAAGGTCACTTGATCCAGGCGATTTTGAGCATCTACAATCTTTTGACCCAGGGCTATTTGTTTTTCTTGATAATCTACCAAGAATTCATTGGGCTTTCGATCGAACTCTGATCGTTGTTCTACAATCTGAACCCGCAAGGTTGGTTCCTTTACCGTCCGGATCTCCGCGTGCATCCCAAACCGATCTAGTAACTGCGGGCGTAACTCGCCTTCTTCCGGGTTCCCCGAACCCACTAAGATAAATCGAGCTGGGTGGCGAATCGAAATTCCTTCTCGCTCAACTGTATTCCAACCACTGGCCGCTGAGTCTAATAAGACATCTACCAAGTGATCATCGAGGAGATTGACCTCATCCACATATAAAATGCCCCGATTAGCCTTGGCTAGGAGTCCTGGTTCAAAGGCCTTCACCCCTTCTGAGAGCGCTTTTTCGATATCGATCGTGCCACAGACCCGGTCTTCTGTCGCCCCCAATGGTAAATCGACCATCGGCACTTTTTTGGTGGCCGTGGGAAAAGGAGTATTGGTCGTAAAAAATTCTTGGCGCAGCTCATCACTCATCAAGTCTGGATCGCTGGGATGGCTGTTGAAGGGATCGTTGGCTACTACATCAATTTCGGGGAGTAGATCAGCTAAGGCTCTAATGGTGGTAGATTTTCCAGTACCTCGATCGCCCATAATCATGACCCCCCCAATCAGTGGATCAATGATATTGAGCAGTAAAGCTAGTTTCATCTCCTCTTGTCCGACGATCGCCGTAAAGGGAAACACTACGCGCCGAGAACTAACAGGCGATTGAACAGGAGCAGTCACAAGATGTTACCTATAGCTAATTACATTGGATAGCGCTTCTCATTATAGGATGTAGAGCGATCAATCCAGGTATTTATTCAAACCATCAAAGATAAAGTGCCTAAAAAGGGTTATGATCTTACTCAATTTGTCATTCATCACGGCTAGTTGTGAACTACCTGTTAGTAATCGAATTCAAAACTAGCAAAAGTTGCACTTGATCTGATCTGGAAATAGCTTTGATTTAGTAATTTCAGTGTTTTTCTTGGTCTTGTTAACTAAAAATTAGCTAAAATTTTACTCATGTCTACATCCTCCGGTAACGAAAACTACAATTCAGACAACTCCGGTTTATTACATTTTGAACCGATCGGAGTACACAAACCCACCCTCATATCTATTGACCGGGCTGAATCATCCTTACTACTGGAAGTAGAACAAGTGGATGTGGATATGGATGAAGAGATTAGCTCACTTTTTTCCTTAGTCGATCCATCTCCATCCCATGCCACTGAACCGCAGTCAACTAACCTGGTGCACGACCCCAAAATATTGCAAAAAATGGCTGCTGCTCAGCAATTGTTAACTGATGTCCACTTCGAAAATCAATTGAAAGCGGCGGCCATTGAAGAAAATGTGGTGAGAGTGCAAGAACTACGCCATCGTTCCGAAAAGCTGGCTAAGTTTAGCAAGCAGCAAGTGCAGCAAGCGCAGCAAGTTCTGAAATCTTTTGAACAAATCCGTCAAGAAATCATCACTGCTCTTGACGGGTTTGGTGGCTATCAGCAAGTTCAGGCGTTGCTGCAACAAATGGGTCAGGCTGATGCCTCCTTGCGTCAGGCTCAACAAGAGTTGCTTACTTATCAGACTGATTTATATGCATCATTGCGGCAAATTCAGCAGCAGGTAGAAGATCGCAATGATGACGCTGCTAATTTGCTCCAGCAACACCAGTCTGATCTGAAAATTTTACTGAGCGAGGCTGAGATCGATCGACAGCATTCCACCTCAACCTCAAACGGCTCCGGACAGCTGCAGCTTTCGGCAGAACTGCATGATCAGTATGAACAGTTGGCTAGCAAAGCGCATTTGATTAAAGTAGCTAAAAGAGTCAACAAAAATAGTGAGATCATTAAAATATTGCAATCTGAAATTGCTGAATCGCAGCCTCTGAAAGTAGCTAAAAGAGTCAATAAAAATAGCGAGACCATCAAAATACTGCAATCCGAAATTACTGAACTAGATACCTCCTTAAATCAAGGCATTCGGCAAGACGTTAGCAATCTGAATAGTCTTTACGGGGAAATGACTTCAACTTGGAGTGAGACCCGCCGGAAGCAAGGCACTATTGATCAACGTCAGCGCCTGTTTCAAAATTGGCTGATTACACTCTCGGTGGCGATTGTAGTTCTGTTAGGAGCGATCTTAGTGCAGTTCTTGAAGTAATTCCTACTGTGACCTGTGATAAAACTGTCACGAACCGCTAAAATTACCCTGAATACCAACAGCCATCATTGGAGGGCAAACCCTTGACTACGCGCGTCATCATTCTGCGGCACGGCCAAAGCAGTTACAACAGTCAAGGCAGAATTCAAGGGCGTTGCAATGATTCGACTTTGACAGATAAAGGCGTAGCCGATGCGGTCACTACTGGTCAGGCGCTACAGGGCTTAAATCTAGACGCGGTCTACTGTAGTCCTCTCCAAAGAGCTAGTGAAACGGCTAAAACCGTGGTAGCACAAATTACTTCAGCACCTATCCCCATCAGTGATGAGCTGCTGAAAGAAGTGGATTTACCCTCCTGGGAAAAAATGCTATTCACAGAAGTAGCTGCCCAGTTCCCGGAAGATTATCGACTGTGGCATGAAGCTCCCCACCAATTGGTTCTACAGGTGAATGGTCAAGAGCATCGTCCGATCGATTCTCTCTACCAACAGGCTCAAGAATTTTGGCAGTCGATGCTTCCCCGGCATGATGGCCAAACAGTGCTGGTAGTTGCTCATAATGGTATCAATCGGGCTTTGATCAGTACGGCTCTGGGTATTCCACCAGAGTATTATCAGTCTATTCAGCAATCTAACTGTGCGGTCTCCGTGCTTAACTTTAGTCAAGGTTGGGGTTCGGCGGTGCAGCTAGAATCGCTCAATCAGGTGGCTCACCTCGGTCAGCCTTTGCCCGAAACCAAGGCCACTGGCCCCCGGTTTTTAATTATTCGTCATGGTGAAACCGACTGGAACCGGGCTGGTCGCTTCCAGGGACAGATTGATGTACCACTCAATGATTATGGGCGGATTCAAGCGGGTCAGGCCAGAGACTTTTTACAATTAGTATCGATCGACTTTGCTTTTACTAGCCCGATGCTGCGCCCCAAGGAAACTGCCGAGATTATCCTTCAGGCTCATCCGGCGGTTTCTTTGCAAACCAATGCCGATTTGCAAGAAATTGGCCACGGACTATGGGAAGGCAAACTAGAATCGGAAATTGCGGCGGATTATGCCCAAGAGCTAGAAGATTGGCGTACCAAGCCTGAGACAGTGCAAATGCCGGAGGGTGAAAACCTGCCCGATGTGTGGCAGCGCGCTGGCCAAGCGTGGCAAGATATCTTGAGCAAAGTAGGAGATGTGAACCAAACTGGTATTGTAGTGGCTCACGATGCTACTAACAAGGTTTTATTGTGCCAGCTGATGGGTCTCCAGATCGAGGACTTTTGGAAAATCAAGCAGGGTAACGGTGCCGTAACGATGGTGAGCTATCCGCGCGGTATTGAGGGATTGCCGATGATTCAATGCCTAAATCTTACTAGTCATCTCTCTGGTGGCATTTTAGATAAAACTGCGGCGGGTGCCCTGTAAGATGTCCAGTTTGTTGTTTCGCCAGGTGCGGCTCCTTGATCCAGCAGCTGGATTGGATCGGGTCACTGATGCTCTGGTAGTGGATGGCAAAATTGTGCAAGCTGCCGATCGCCTTGCCGAATGGCCAACGGACACCAGTGAACAAGATGGCCGAGAGCGGATCTTAGCACCGGGTTTGGTCGATCTTTACAGCCATAGCAACGAACCGGGGGCGGAGGAGCAAGAGACACTCCTCTCGCTATTGCGATCAGCTCAAGCTGGGGGCTTTGTGGAGGTGGGCATTTTGCCCAATACTCAGCCTCCCATCGATAACTCGGCGATTATCAGTAAACTTCAAGACCTGTATCAACAGGCCGCTGCTCAATTAGTAGCCGCCCCGCGTCTGTATCTCTGGGGAGCCGTGACCCAGGGTTGTCGGGGCGAACAACTGGCCAATCTATACGACTTGACTAGTAGTGCTGTGGTAGGCTTTACCGATGGTCAGGCTTTGCAGAATCCTCAGCTTCTGCACCGCTTGTTGGAATACTTACAACCTTACTCCCAGCCACTGATGTTGTGGCCGCTCGATCGACAGTTAGCTGGTGGTGGTGTGGCCAGACAAGGAGCAGCCGCTCTACGACTAGGTCTAGCCAGTAGTCCGGCCAGTAGTGAAGCGACTGCCGTCGCCACCATTTTGGAATTAGTTGCTGCTATCGGCACCCCAGTACATTTGATGCGGATTTCGACGGAGCGCTCTGTGCAACTAATTGCAGCGGCCAAGCAAGCGGGTTTACCCATTACGGCCAGCACCACTTGGTTACATTTGTTGGGCGATACGGAAACCTTGGCTAGTTACGATCCGAACTGGCGGCTCGATCCACCGCTGGGCAACAGCAGCGATCGACAGGCCTTAATTCAAGCTATTGCCAGCGGGGTAATTGATGCGATTGCGATCGATCACCATGCCCATGCCTATGAAGATAAAAAAGTAGCTTTCGGCGCAGCGCCAGTGGGATCGATCGGACTCCAGCTCGCCCTGCCCATTTTGTGGGAGCAGCTGGTGCGATCAGGTCAACTTACTGCTCTGCAACTGTGGTCGGCACTGAGCACCAAGCCCGCCCAGTGCTGGCGACAACCATTGCCCACCGACATGATTCTATTTGACCCCATTAGCACCTGGGTGGCCAATGAAACTAATTTAATGTCCCGCTCGCACAATACACCCTGGTTAGGGCAAACTATTGCTGGCCGGGTACAAATACTTTAAGAATTAATTTATTTTAAAAATTAGTTGAGGGCAGCAGCTTTCAGCCGATTGACGCGCAGGGTGAAATTTCCCCCACTAGTATCACTAAAGCCCTGCACCCGCACAATATAGCTGCCGGTTTTCTTGATTCTGGCAAACAACAGTGAGTTGCTAGTGCCATCTGGCCCATCATCATTTTTCCCCACGGTCTTGCCGTCCTTGGTTAAGAGCGCTACCACCGGATCGAAATTGTCCGAGATGAGATCGATCGCCACCTGATCGCCAGCATTGAGCTGAATTGTATAGTCCCGTGCAAAACCACCATCACCCAAAGGAATATCTCGATCGGAGAGTGTCCCCAGCACATCACTATTGATCAATAGTGATAGTGGCCTGTACACCGAACTAGTTGAGCTATTAGCGGGTTTAACCGACGAACTATTTTGAGCAGTTGCTTGTTCATTGTTCAGAAAAACGATTAACCAAAGGTAGGAGAGCGGCCATAACCGCTGAACAAGTCTGAACATACAATTAGGTTATTGCTTTATTTGATACCAAAATATTATATGCTCCATTTACCTTCTGTATCACAATTACAAACCTGGTTAGAAATCGCAACGGCAGCGGCGCTGGCGGCGGGCGAAATTATTAATAAATACCGTGGTCAACTTTTACAGATTGAGCAAAAAGGTCGGTTAGGAGATCTGGTGACAGTAGCCGATCGAGAGGCCGAAGCTCAAATCATCGAAATTCTCCAACGACATCTTCCCACCCATAGCATTTTGGCCGAAGAGACTGGGAATTATGGAAGTAGTGATACTGAGTGCCAATGGGTCATCGATCCGCTGGATGGTACCACCAACTACGCCCATCAATATCCTTTTAGTGCTGTTTCTATCGGTCTTTTGGTCAATGGATTACCAACACTAGGCGTGATTTTTGATCCCTTTCATCAAGAGTTGTTTCGAGCAGCCACCGGCTTAGGGGCCACTCGCAATCGTCAACCGATTCAGGTCTCGGCCACCCATCAACTGGCAGATAGTTTGTTAGTAACTGGTTTTGCTTACGACAGGCGGGAAACAGACGATCATAACTATCGAGAATTTTGCTATCTCACTCATATTACTCAAGGAGTCAGACGGGGTGGATCGGCGGCGATCGATCTAGCTTATGTGGCCTGTGGCCGCCTAGATGGTTATTGGGAAAGAGGTTTATCACCTTGGGATTTGGCCGCTGGCGTGGTAATTGTGCGGGAAGCAGGTGGAGTAGTTACCGCGTACGATCAGAGTGATTTTATCCTCAACTCCGGTCGGATCCTGGCCACCAATGGTGCAATTCATCATCCGCTTAGCCAATCTTTAGCAAAAGTTCAACAAACAACTTGGTCATTTCCCGCTGAATTATTTAATATTACCTAATGCAGTCGCCTGATATTTTAGTTAGAGCAAATATGAACTTCAAACCAAATAAGGGTCTATTTCAATTCGACTTTAACGATCAACATGCCATTATTGGTGTAGCTGTAGATAGTGATGCGACTACAATTCGTAATCGCTATAAAGAAGTAGCTCGTTTGCTACATCCCGATAGTTCACGCTGGGCAACTACCGCCGAACGAGATCTGGCGATCAAGCTTTTTTCTAATTTAATTACTCATGCCTACGGTAATCTGTCGCGGGTCAGTATTCTGCAAGAACAACAAATGATGCTGGAGCTGATGGGCAAAAGATTGGTGTCTGAAGCTAGCAAGATTGATATCTCTAGCAACGCTGCTCAACAACTATTTCAGAAAAACAGTACCGATTTGCAGAAATCGTATCATCAGCTTTTACAAGAATTAGCCCATCAACAATACCGTCTATTAGATCAAAGTATTGAAATCACTGGCGAAATCAGTGAACTAAATATGATCTACCTGTTGCGTAAGCAAAATCAATCAATGCGTTCCGCTCCGGTCACAGCTGGGGACACGATTCCCAGCGCTGGCTTAAGTGAACAGCTTCCTGTCAAAACAGCCGCTGAACAGACGGCTGACAGCTCTAAAGTTTTAGCGCAGCAAAGTTCTATGCGCCGCGCTGAAGAATATATCAATATGCGGAATTGGGCAAAAGCTAATGTTGAATTGCGCGAAGTCTTGAAGGGTGATCCGAATAATGTTCAGGCTCATGCTCAACTAGCGATTGTGTATATTCGCCAAAATCAGGTGACAATGGCCAAGATGCATCTGAACAAAGCTGTACAGCTTAATGCTAATGATCCACTTGTCAAAATGGCACAGCAAGAATTCAAGAAAATAGCTGTCAGCCCATTAGCTCAAACAGCCAGTAACCAAAACAAGGGCGGATTATTTGGCTTATTTAGTAAAAAATAATATTTTATTGAATTTAATCAGTATTAAAAACCTATAATGCAATAACACTGAATTTAGTGGCTCAGTAACTTCCCTATCTAAGAATTTAAAAACAGAGCTACATCACATCATCTAAGATTGATATATATCTCTCTAGAATCTAATCATGGGCAGTATGAACGCTGACTTAAACTCAGTGTTATGATGCTTTTTTTAACTAAGACAGACATACAGTTTTAACTAAGGGACAGATAGCATAATGACTAGGAGTCCTGATGCTGTATTGATCTGCGGAATCGAAGCTACTAACTTCTTGATTCAAATTTATCATTGTTATTTATGAAAATGAGAAAATGCAACTGAAGTTTACATTAACTATTTTTTATTTGTAAATAAAAATTGTTAGCTAAAAGCCCCGCTGGTAAAACGGGGCTTTATCATGATTTTTGGGGATCAGGATAGGTCCTTATTCCTCTGGCATTTGAGACTGAATGTGTTCAGATTCTGGGCAGTCGTCAGTGGTAACGATATCCATCCCAATCCGGCGGACAGAGGAAAGCTTTTGACTAATAGAGCCAATGCTATCCAAACGAACTATTTCCTCCCAGGAACTCATTTCGTCGTCTTCTTCAGTTTCATACTTGATAGTTACCAAGTCTCCTTCTAACTCAATAATTCGTGCTCGTTCAATCCAGCGCTGTTGGTCGCGTAGAAAAATGCAAATTTCACGACCATTGCAACACAGTTGAGAAATCTTGCGGTGTAGCATCGTTGGCTGCTCCTAAACGAAAAATATGGCAAAATCGCCGGAGTTTAGAGACTAAACTATATGTACAATTTTACCTGCTCTTAGGCGAAATCGGTAAACTTCATTACTATCACTAATTATGTTCGCAGTTAATTCTACTCAACTCCAGTATCTTACTTATACAATGACCGATTCTAAGCTGGGAGCCAGTATTAGTATTGTCCCGGAACGGGGCGGGATTGTCACTAGCTGGTTGGTCGGCGGTCGCGAGTTATTTTATCTGGATAAGGAGCGGTTTACCGATCCTCAGCTCAGTGTGCGCGGTGGCATTCCGGTGTTGTTTCCGATTTGTGGCAATCTGCCAGACAACACTTATATTCAGCAGGGTCAGACCTATCAGTTGCAGCAGCATGGCTTTGCGCGAGAGTTGCCTTGGCAAGTAGTTGGACAACAGGCTACTGAGCAGCAGGCTAGTGTGACGGTGGCTTTAGTTAGCAGTCCGGCAACTAAGAAGGTTTATCCTTTTGATTTTCGGGTGGAGCTAGAATATGTATTTAGTACTAACCGATTGGAGATTATTCAGCGGGTTACTAATCTGACCGAGGGGGTAAATATGCCTTTCTCGATCGGATACCATCCTTATTTTGCGGCTGCTGATAAACCGGGTTTGAAGTTCCAAATTCCTAGTTCGGAATATTTTGATAAGCAGGGGACGGCTCATCCTTACTCTGGTAGTTTTGATTATGCGGCGGGAGAGATTGATATTGTGTTTAGCGATTTAAAGCAGGCGCAGGTGCAAGTAGCTGAGTCGGGTGGTCATACTTTAAAGATGGGCTGGACTTATCCCCATGGCCATGTGGTGTTCTGGACGGTTCCCGACAAGGATTTCTACTGTATTGAGCCGTGGACGGCGCGGCGTAATGCGATCAATACGGGTGCGGATCTGATTGAGGTGGCAGCTGGTGAGACTTGGACTCATTCAGTAGATTTTGGATTGAGTTAGTTGGAGTAAAGCCTTGATCGGGAAATCGATCAAGGCTATCTTCATCTTGTTTAAAATAATTGATCGATCAATATCTATGCGCCGCGACTCAATTTTCTACCAGTTATTCTGTCAATTTCCACCCCTGCTATTTGATTTATTACCCGCCACACCAGCCGATTCTGATTTACACAGAAGATCAACTATCTCCCTGGCAGCGGGTTAACTACCAACTGCCACCACCACCGCCGCTATCGCCACCACCAAAACCCCCATCACTGTAACTGCCACTACTGGAACCACTGCTGGAATCACCGTGGCCATGATAAAAACCATTAGAACGACTAGAACTTCTACGATTAGAGGTCTTGGTACCCAATTTGTTACCAAATATCACTATGAACAAAAACACTGGAAACAACAGAAAAAAGCAGCATGTAACTAAAAAACTCCAGATCACCCCCACCCGTTATCACTTGTTTTTTTCTGCAACATGTTTTCCAGATTGAGAGATTGATCGCCAGTCGATCTCGGTATAATCTGCCGGATTCGCTGGTAATTGTTAACAGCTTTGCCCTAAGACATCGGCAATTTGCTCTCGATTCCTCGACGAGCATGAGTGATTTTCCTAGTAATTAAGTATTTTGGTCTTCGATTCTGCAAGCATGGCTACTTTTTCAGATTAGGGTCAGTACTCCTATTTGGCAAATTGGTGGTCAGGCATTGACTGAAATAATATGGTACAAAAGAATTATCTTTAGTGTAGATTCAGAGTGCTGGAGTTTCTATGCTATGGGCATCTGTATTCTCGTGAACAGCTATGGTCAATTTTCAGCTCCCGTTATCGCCTACCATCCCGACTATATTTATCCAGGCTGTGCGCCAGCTATGGCCAGTCGATCGATACCTCAGTCAACTGCTCTGGCAACGGGGTATTCAGGATATTGATATTATTCCGGGCTATCTCCAAGCTGATCATTATCAGCCGACCGGGCCGGAGGCTTTTGGAGTGGAAATGCAGCAGGCGATCGATCGGATTAAACAAGCGCGCGATCAACAGGAGCAAGTCTTAATCTGGGGTGACTTTGATGCCGATGGCATCACTGCTACCAGCGTTTTGTGGGATGGATTGCGGCAATTTGTAAACCCCGACTTGCTCAGTTACTACATCCCTGATCGGTTAAAAGAATCCCACGGTCTAAATTTGGTGGGGATCGATCGACTGTATCAGCAAGGAATCACCCTGATGATTACCTGCGACACCGGCAGCACGAACCCAACAGAAATTGCCTATGCCCAAACATTAGGCATCGATACTATCGTTACCGATCACCATACTTTACCGGCCATCCGGCCACCAGTTGCCGCTATTATCAATCCCCGTTATCTAGCCGCCGATCACCCACTTTTTCATTTATCGGGCGTGGCCGTTGCCTACAAACTGATTGAGGCTTTATATATGGCTTTGCCAAATATCCCCGCCCAACCCCTGGAGTATTTATTGGATTTAGTGGCGATCGGTTTGGTGGCCGACTTAGTGCAGTTAAGTGGCGACTGCCGTTATTTGGCTCAAATTGGCATCCAACGTTTACAGCTCCAAAATACTAAAAATCCCCAGCTACCGGGCTACCGACCAGGAGTCGCCAAGTTATTAGAACTGTGCAAGCGCACTGGCGATCGACCGATGGATATTTCTTTTGGTATCGCCCCGCGCATTAATGCCATTAGTCGGATTCATGGGGATGCCAGTTTTGGAGTGCAGTTATTGACTAGCCAGGACGAGGCAATCTGTTATGAACTAGCCATATTGACGGAACAAGCCAATGCCCGGCGCAAGGAAGTCCAGAAAAATGTGGTGGCCGAAGTGCAGCAACGGGTCGCGGCTTTAGATCTATCGACCACCGGCGTGATTGTGTTGGTCGATAACAATTGGTCGCCCGGAGTGTTGGGACTAGTGGCGGGGCAAATTGCCCAGACCTATGGCAAGCCGACAATTTTGCTCAGTACCGCTCAGGAAGAGGTGACTGATCCTAGTACCCCGCTGTTAGCGCGTGGTTCTGCCCGATCGATCCAAAATGTTGATCTCTATCAGTTAGTTAAGTCTCAAGAACATCTGCTGAACAGTTTTGGTGGTCATCCTTTTGCCGCCGGGCTGAGTATTCTGGCCGACAATCTACCCCTCTTTACCGAAGCTATTAACCAGCAACTTCGTCAGACCATTGGCCAGCTGCCGCCGCCAGTTCTATCGATCGATCTAATTGTGACGGTGGCCGAACTGGGCAAAGCTTTATTTGACGAGCTGAAGATATTAGAACCCTGTGGGATGGGCAACCCCGTTCCCCAGCTGTTAGTGAAAAACTGTCAATTATTAAATGCTCGCAATGCCAACATCAAGGATTTCAAAGGCAATAAAATTCAGTACATCAAAACTGATCTGCAAATCACCGACGATAGCACCACCGAAACTTTTCCCGTGGTGTGGTGGGGCCATTACTCTGACGAAGTGCCAACCGTGCCTTGCGATTTAGCGATCGAACTGGACTATAACAATTATAAAAACCGCTGCGAGGCGCGGATTATCGCATTAGTCCCCACCGTAACTTCAGCGGTAGTCACCACCGATCGCTATCGTCCGGAGATTCTGGATTTTCGTCATGGCGTACATCCCGATAGTCTGTTTGAATCACTGGTGCTGGTCAGTGAATGTCCTTGCTGCTGGGAAGAACTAATCGTCAAGTACACTGAAGCGAGTCAGCAGCAAAAATCACTAGCTTTAGCCTATCCTGCTCCCACCCCCCAAACGGCGGTGACAGTTTTAGAACAGCTATTGGGGATCGCTAAATTTTTGGCGCGCACCGGTCAGCCCGTAACCATCAATCAGTTGCAAAAACAGTTGGGGATCAGCGATCGATCGATCCGCTCTGGATTGAATGGTTTGGAATCGATCGGATTTGAATTGATTTTAGCGCTTGACCAACAGCAGTTTAAAGTTAAGGGCACAGGAGACCTATCGAACCTACTGCTCCAAAATTTTCCAAAAATTCAAGATTTTTTGGCTGTAGTAGCAGAAGAATTGTTTACAGTTCAATATTTTTGGCAGGTGCCAATTCCAACTTTGCGCTCAGTTCTAGGTTGATTTCTAGAGCCTGACCCGCCGCTTTTCTTGTTTTATGTATCCAAGGTTACAAATATGTAATGAATGCTGATAATGTATTCATTAGAATTAGGAAAGAGTTCAAAAAAACTTTTAATAACTGTCATTGATATAGCCATACATTCCCAGAAACAATTTATGACTAGGATATATCTAGTGTGATTGCCATTTATCCGGGTAGCTTTGACCCCATCACCCTCGGACATCTCGACATTATCGAACGGAGCTGTCAGCTGTTTGACCAAGTTATTGTTGCGGTTTTGCGTAATCCCAGCAAAACACCACTGTTTAGTGTTGACCAACGATTATCCCAAATTCGGATCGCTACTCAACATTTGCCCGGTGTAACTGTAGATAGTTTCGATGGTTTAACGGTAGAATATGCCAAGCTAACTGGTGCTAAATGCTTGCTCAGAGGTTTGCGAATTATGTCAGATTTCGAGAAAGAGCAACAAATGGCTCACACCAATAAGTCTCTTGCTAATGATATCGAAACTATATTTTTAGCCACTGCGGTTGAATATGCTTTCCTCAGTAGTAGCGTCGTTAAAGAAATTGCCAAGTTTGGCGGTTCTGTTAGTCATCTGGTTCCCGCTCATATCTCATCGGATCTTGCTCAATGCGCCAACCTCCATCTACCTCCGACGAAGACCGCCGATCGATCAGCCGATCAACCTTCATTGTCACCCCCTCCGTAAACCATCCAGCACTGGGTAGTGGCGAAGACCATGGCCGTGAGGCTTTAGTCTCTGAAGCTCACGTCCTAGAACTGCTATCAGAGTTTAGCCGCTTGGAAGAGTTGCTGCTCAATAGTCCGCGCTTACCACTCACTGGCAAAACGATTGTGGGTGAAGACGAGCTATTAGAGCAGATGGACTATATTCGGTCTAGCTTGCCGCCAGCCCTCCAAACTGCCCAAGATATTTTGCAGCAGCGTGACTGCATTTTAAAAACAGCAGAGCAACAAGCCCAGCAACATATCGCCGTTGCTCACCAACAAGCTTTTCAGATTGCCAACGAGCTGGGGATCATCGATCGAGCAAAAGCGGAAGCCAACCAAATTAGACAAGTTGCTCAATCTGAGTGCGAGCAACTGCGCCGCAGAACACTGTCGGAAATGGATCTGTGTCGTGCCCAGTATGCTCAAGACATCGAGCAGATGCGTCAGCAATCCTTAACTGAATGCCAAGAAATTCAGCAGGAAGCTGATGCCTACGCTGACCAAGTGTTGCAAAGTCTCGAAACAAATCTCTGTGAACTACATGCCAAAATTCGCCGGGGCCGAGAGCACCTCAATCCGGCTTTAGCGAATCCTCCGCAGTCTGTCTAGGAACTTTTGCCAGAATATCCTTATCTGGTTAATTACTCTCGTTTAAAAGTTCCATAGAATATGTCTTGGTTTCGCAGTTCAATATTATTTTTGCTCTTGAGCACTGGCAGCGGAGCCACTCTAGGGGCAAAAATTGTTCAATCCCAAGTTCCCCAAGTTAATTATGGGAGTTTTAGCCCCACTCCGGTTGTCAACAATAGAGAGCAACTGGTTAAAGAACTCAATCTCACCCCTCGCCAAGTGCAACAGCTAAAAGCCCTCCGGCAAAAGTTTCAGGGGCAAAAGCAGGCGCGAAATCGGTTGCTGACTGTTGCCAAGCAAGAACTATCCAATTTACTAGCTAGTAATGCCCCCACTGATAAAATTCGTGCTCAACGTGATCGAGTCAAAATTCTCCAGCAACAGCTCTCTGATCTGAAGTTTGATCACATGATGTCGCTCAAAAAAATTCTCACTTCTGAACAATGGGCAAAACTGCAAAAAATCAAGCAACAGCGTGCTCAAAACCTCAATAGCGGCTCCTGAGGTTTATGTATCTATACATTCATGGTTTTGCTTCTGGCCCTCGATCGCGGAAGGCTATTTATCTAGCTGAAAAGTTTGCCAAAATGGGTATAGATCTGACGATTCCAGACTTTAATCAGGGTGGCTTCACCGATTTTACTAATTCTCGGCAGTTGCAACAAGCGATGTCCTATTGCACTGGAACTGCACCAGTTACGATTATTGGTTCGAGTTTGGGCGGTTGGGCAGCATTGTTATTAGCACAGCAGTATCATCAAGTAGAACGGTTGGTGTTGATGGCTCCGGCCTTTGGTTTTCCCCGACTATGGCTAGAACGTTTGGGTACCGAGACTGTTAACAGTTGGCAAGAGTTGGGAACTTTGCCGGTTTATCATCATGTTGCACAACAAGAGGTACCTTTGCGATATCAGTTTGTAACCGATGCCCAGCAGTACTTATCAAGCAGTTTGGAGCGTAATTTACCCACTCTAATTTTGCATGGTCAGAGCGATGCCGTTGTGCCGATCGAACTCAGTCGTGATTTTGCCAAGAATCATGCCTGGGCACAGCTAATTGAACTAGATAGCGATCACAGTCTTGGTAATGTCTTAGAGCCAATTTGGCAGGAAATCTCTCGGTTTTGTGGCTTCTGATCATCTTCATCAAGATCAAGAATCAGGAGTATTAGCAAAGCGTAATGATCTCGCAGACTGATCCCGAAAATATTGAGATAGAATAAAGCTCTGTCTTTCTTCGGCTATCTAAAAAGTATCATGGTCAGTACGTCTCCTGGAAAACTCACTAAAGTAGAAAATCTCAAACAGCAGAGTAACTACCTGCGTGAACCCCTCGCTACGGAATTGCAGCAAGATACTACCCATTTTTCGGATGATGCGGTGCAAGTCCTGAAGTACCACGGCTCCTATCAACAGGATAATCGGGACAACCGGGCTAAGGGTCAGGAAAAGGACTACCAGATGATGCTGCGTACCCGCAACCCCGGGGGATTCGTGCCGCCGCAACTCTATTTGGCCATGGATCAGCTGGCCAGTCAGTATGGCAACGAGACGATGCGAGTTACCACCCGTCAAGGTTTTCAGCTCCATGGCATCCTCAAAAAAAATCTGAAGGCAACAATTAAGGAAATGGTGCAAAACCTGGGTTCGACCCTGGGTGCCTGTGGAGATGTCAATCGGAATGTGATGACCCCGCCCGCGCCTTTCCAAAATAACAAGGCTTACCAATATACCTGGGATTATGCTGATCGGATCGCTGATCTATTGGCACCACAGACCGGGGCTTACTATGAGATCTGGCTAGATGGCGAGAAAGCTGTCAGCGCCGAAGCCCCAGAGGTGAAAGCGGCGCGGTCAAGAAATAGCAATGGCACGATCTTCCATGAGGGAGAAGAGCCGATCTATGGCTCTCAATATATGCCGCGCAAATTCAAATGCGCGATCACTGTGCCTGGCGATAACTCCGTCGATCTGTTTTCCCAAGATGTAGGATTAGTGGTGATCACCAATGATGCTGGTGAACTTCTCGGTTTTAATGTCTATGCCGGTGGGGGCTTGGGTCGTACTCACAATAAGGAAGAAACCTTTGCCCGGATTGCTGATCCGATCGGCTACATTGAGGCAGCGGATATTTATGATCTAATTAAGGCAATTGTGTCTACTCAGCGGGACTATGGCGATCGAGAAAATCGGCGTCACTCCCGGATGAAGTATTTGGTTAATGATTGGGGCGTAGCCAAGTTCACAGCTCAAGTAGAAAAATATTTCGGCAAAAAAATCCAGCCTCTCCAGGAGTTACCTGCTTTTGAATATCGGGACTTCTTGGGCTGGCACGAACAAGGCGATGGCAAGCTGTTTTTGGGCATATCGATCGAGAATGGTCGGGTGCATGACACCGAAACTTTAAAGTTGCGATCAGCGCTGCGGCAGATTATCGAAAAATTTCAGCTACCGATCCGACTCACTCCCCACCAAAATGCTTTGCTGTATGACATCGATCCTCAGAATAAAGTGGCGATCAACAAAATTTTGACAGCAGCTCATGTCCAAGCTGACCCCGAAAAAATTGATAGCCTGGTGCGGTTATCGATGGCCTGTCCGGCCTTGCCGACTTGTGGCTTAGCTGTCACCGAATCGGAACGGGTTTTGCCCAGCGTTAATGAACGGATTCGCCAAACCCTGACGGCTGTTGGTTTGCCGGATGAGCAAATGGTAATTCGGATGACGGGCTGTCCCAATGGTTGTGCCCGTCCTTACCTCGCCGAGTTGGCTTTTGTAGGCAGTTTTCCGGAGAGCTATCAAGTTTGGTTAGGTGGTGCGCCCAACCAAACCCGTTTGGCCAAGCCGTTCACCGACAAAATGCATATTAATGACCTGGAGACTTTTTTGACCCCCATCTTTAGCTTTTTTAAGCAAGATCGACAGGCCGGAGAGAGTTTTGGTGATTTTTGCGATCGAGTGGGCTTTGACAAAATTCAAGCCCGTCAAAATCCGGTGATGATTACTAAGCCAGGGGGTCAGCTGGCTGGTAAAGTTCAGCAATTGACTGATCAATTAAAAGCTAAGGATCAATCGATCGCGAAGCTAGAGAAGGAGCTGGCTGCTGCTCAGAAGTTCCAGAAAGATTTGGAAAACACTAAAAAAGATATCTTGAAGTTGGCTCAGGAAAATACTCAACTCAAAAGTAAAAAGCCTAGTAGTAATCAGGTTATTACTGCTGATTCTTTTTTAGTAAAACCTCGTCCAGCAACGACCACTGTCGATCAGCCTGCGGATGCCGATAACTTGGATACTTGGTTAATGTAGTTTGACACTAACGAAATTGACTCACACCGGATTACAACTGTCATGATCATTTGAAATTCACCGTCAGCTAATTATCTATTACATTCACATAAGAGACTTCAGCTCAACCGAAGTCTCTTACGTAAATACTCCGGATAAGCCTGAACATCGCAAGGAATAAATTTTATATCCCACATTATTTCATATGGCCATGCCTCCTCATCCCATGATCAATGCCTCGAAAAATGATATTCAGACGATGCTCAAAGAAAAACACAACATCAACAAAAATATTAGTGAGGATTTAACAGAGGATGAATGTCGGCAGCTTGTGAGTATGCTTTCCCAAGGCAATCTGGGCTTAGAGAAATTACTAGCTTCTTATGCAGAAAAGAACGGCACACTAGGCAAAAATAATGCTTTTTACGGTCGTCAGCGTAGTAGTGCTGAAAAAAAAGCTATTCAACTTCAGCAAGAGTGCGACGAACTACAAATAACTATTGCGCAATTAGGCGATCGTAAAGCTAATTTATCATCAGAACATCAAGAATTAGTACAACAGATTGAAACATTGGAAGGACAAAATTTTCAACTTAGTGCCAAGGTTAAAAACCTTAATTCAAGCAATCATGAACTTACCGAAGTCAATCATGAGTTAAAGAAAGATAATAAACGCCTAAAAAATCTAGTGGATGCCATTCGACTTAATTTATCAAAAAATTTCAAAAGTATTCTGGGCAGTGATGATAGCGAAATCAGAAAAGCTTTGGCCAAACTTTATAAATCCTTATTAGGGTAAGCTTAAATATGAGTAACAAAAAACTGTCTAGCTATAAAGGGTTGAGATATAAAGCATTACAGAAAGATAATCGCACCAAACGAGAGAAACTGTCCAAGACCACTTGTGATTTACTAAAAGCCAATGGCTATCGCAATGTAGGTTGGAGCAATGTTATTGCTCTATTTGACAAGATTGAGAGCTTGAGAGAATTAGATGAATGGAGCTTAGAGGAACTATTCTTGGAGGTCGATCGAATTGGGGACAAATATCAAGAGCCGGAAGAGATTAGAGTATTCCAAGCAGAGATGGCTGCTGAAGCTGAACAAATTTCTGAGCTGATCGACCAAATCTTTCCTGATCATGAGCCAGAAATAATCGACTTTAGCCATAGTCACTCCTCGAAAAGATGGAAAAAGTCTAATTCTCAGAAAATTTATTACACCAGTTAGTTTTGCATCTTTAAACTCACTATGATCGAACAAGACTTGAAAAATGCTGATCTCAAAGAACTTTTAGAATTAGTTGATAAGGTTGGTTCTAAAAGGTATCATCGATTTACCAACGCAGATCTTGAAGACTATCGACAATATGAACATTGGCGATACATCCAAGCAGATTCAGAATTAGGTTCCACAACAGTTAGTAAAACATGGGTGTCTGATAATTCAACTCAAACATGTCCAGTTTGTGGTGATTATCATCATTTACGGGGTGGTAGAAATATCGACCATAAAATGCCCCGTGCTCAGTATCCCTGGCTATCTATGAATTTTCAGAACTTCTGGGTGATTTGTCGAGACTGTAATCTTGAAAAAGCCGAGATGAATTGGTATGAGTATGAACTCTACTGCTTTAAGAATTATCCAGATCGATATCACTGTATTTTAGAAGCTCGTCCTCAGGAACTCTTGCTTTCATTGCGGACTGAAAATTGAGCTTCCTTGTTAAATGAAATGTCCTGTACTTACTTACTGAGCTATTGAGTATGTTGTAAAGATTAAGATTGTTGAGTCCCACCCATTTAAAAAACCAGCCTAAATTCTCGGCTGGTTTCGTCGGCCAGAGACTTGGCCTAGACAAGAGTAGTTTCTAACATTAACTTCGATCGCTTCAGCACTTCAGGCACCGGCACCGGATAATCACCATTGAAACAAGCAGAGCAAAAATGCTCAACATCTTGGCGAGTCGCTTTCAACATCCCCTCTTCACTCAAATAAGCCAGACTATCAACCCCAATCTGCTCAGCAATTTCGGCTACTGACTTGGTGGCTGCAATCAAATGGTCTTGGCTATCGGTATCGATGCCATAAAAACAAGGATGGGTAACTGGTGGTGAGGAAATGCGCATATGAACTTCCAGCGCTCCGGCTTCGCGCAGGGCTTTCACCAACTTGCGACTAGTGGTACCGCGCACGATCGAATCATCAACAATAATCACCCGCTGACCCGCCAGTACATCTTTCAGGGGGTTCAGCTTCATCCGAATGCCAGACTCCCGCATTTCTTGGGTCGGCTGAATAAAAGTCCGACCCACATAGCGATTCTTAATCAACCCTTCCATATACATGATCCCCGTTGCTTGGGAAAAGCCAATAGCTGCTGGAATGCCCGAGTCGGGAACGCCAATCACCATATCAGCATCTTGAGGTGATTCAGCGGCTAGTTGGCGACCAATTCGCATCCGATAGCTATATAGACTCTCTTCATTCATCAAACTGTCGGGACGGGCAAAATAAATCATCTCAAACACGCAGAGTTTGGGGGTCGCTGGTACTGTCCACATCGTACTAGTCAAACCCTTTTCTGTTGCCCAAACCATTTCTCCTGGCTGCACATCCCGCACATATTCTGCTCCCAAAATATCTAAGGCGCAGGTTTCAGAAGCGAAAACATAATGCTGGGGATGATCAGGTAGTTTCCCAATTACTAAGGGTCTAATACCATTGGCATCCCGCACAGCCACTACGCCAGTAGGCGTGGCGATCGTTAAACTAAAAGCTCCTTCACAAATTTTGAGAGAATCGATAATTGCGGTTGACCATTCTTGACCCTCATTCACGGCGGTGGCGATCGCTAGGGCAATCATCTCGGAGTCGGTGGTCGCCTGAATATCCCACTTCTTCTCTATTAGGTAGTCCCGGAGAAATATGGTGTTCACTAAGTTGCCATTATGCGCCAGCGCCAAAGACCCTAAACGGGTTTCGACCGTAATCGGCTGAGCATTGACTCGCCGACTGGAGCCGGTAGTTGAATAACGAGTATGTCCGATCGCCAGATCCCCAGGTAACTCTTCTAAAATTTCTGGCTTAAAAACCTGCGATACCAGACCCATATTTTTATAGGAATGCATGGTTTCACCCGCAAAGGTGGCGATCCCGGCTGATTCTTGTCCCCGATGTTGCAAAGCATACAGCCCAAAATAGGTGAGCTTGGCGACATCTTGTCCCGGAGCATAAACCCCAAATACGCCGCAGGCTTCTTCCGGCTTGTCAGATGCATGGTCAGAAAGAGTTTCAACATCTACGCTCAAGAGAGAATCGTTGGGGATCATGGTGGGGCAATACTCCTAGGGTGGGGGTGAAAATAGCAGTTCGATGTGGACGTTGAAAATAGTCTCTCAATTCTAGCTTAACAATCGCTTAACAATTCCTTCATCGTATAGATCGAGTCAATTTCAGCAATTTATAGCCATCCTTAATCCTACCGATGATCTGTGGCAACATGGGAAATGCCGGCGATCTATCAATATATTCATGAACAACTTTGTCACTCAACGTATTGCCGAAATCCGCCAAGAGCTGCCCACTACTGTGCGGTTGATTGCTGTCACCAAAGGCGTACCAGTAAGCCTCATGCGTCTAGCTTACACAGCTGGAATCCGAGATTTTGGGGAGAGTCGAGTGCCAGAAGCGATCGATAAGCAAGCTGCCCTCGCCGATTTGCCGGATATCTGTTGGCATCTAATTGGTCATTTGCAAACTAATAAAGCCCGCAAAGCCCTCCAGATTTTTGATTGGATTCAGGCGGTGGATAGTTTAAAGCTGTTGCAGCACTTGGAGCGCATCGCTGGAGAACTAGAGTTGCGACCCGCGATCTGTTTACAGGTCAAAATTTGGCCTGATCCCCAAAAATATGGTTGGTCTGTTAGTGAATTGTTAGCAGACTTAGAGGTGATCGATCGATGTCAGCATCTAAAAATCCAAGGGCTGATGGCGATCGCTCCCCTCGGCTTACAGGCCGAAGAGTCTAGGCGTTTTTTTATATCTCTCCAGCAACTGCGCGATGATATTAGCCATCTTGATTGGCCGCATATTGCCCTGAAAGAATTGTCGATGGGCATGTCTAACGACTATCCATCAGCGGTGGCTAGTGGGTCAACAATGGTACGAATTGGTAGCAAGATTTTTGTTCCCTGAATTTGAGTGAATTTTAGTTGGGAAAGAGTTTGTTAAACAATAGTTTTATCTAGTTTGATGATGAATTTATGATGAAATGACTCTCGAATTCATAAAGAATGTAGTAAACAGTAAAATACTAATAAATCGTTGTTCTTGAGAAAATAATCTGCTTTTGATCAGCGCTTGACAAAAATTTAAGATCTTCATGGTTTTTTAATAATCACAAAAAAATGTAGTGAATTATACCTGATTACAATGGATACTTTGAGCTTGAAAAGCTTTGCTAGTAAAAGTTTCAAGACTGTATTATTGAACAATATCTTAAACTGCTGGATGATTTTTTTTTCCGAAAGCTGACAATAAAGTAGTACAAGTGATCGAAATTTTAAAGAAATACAAAGAAATTTAATATGTACTCTATTAAAACTTGTCAATTTCTGCTAGAAGTATATTCATGGGATGTAATTACCTACCCTTTAAGTATTCAGGAGCATTGAGCGTGAGTTTCCTCAACAAGTTAAAAGATATCGTTGGTCTCAACGATCAAGACGACTACGATTATGAATATGACGATGTAGATAACACTGGTAGTGTTGCTCCAACTAACTCGATGGAAGATATTTCTAGAAATCAGCGTTCAGTAGCTAGTACTGAACCAGTTCGTTCCAAGACTGGTAATGTTATTGGTATGCCGGGCATGGCTCATGGTGCCTCCGAAATGATCTTGATTGAACCGCGAGCGTTTGAAGAAATGCCTCAAGTAATTGATGCTCTGCGTCAACGCAAGTCGGTTATTTTGAACATGACTTTGATTCGCCAAGAAGAAGCCCAGCGTGCTGTGGACTTTGTAGCTGGTGGTACCTATGCGATCGATGGTCACTACGAACGCATTGGTGACAATATTTTTCTGTTCACTCCTAGCTGTGTTCAAGTTAGTACCCCAAGCAGTCTATTAACCGAAGCTGCTCCAGCCCCTGCCCGCCCGGCTCGTGCGGTTGCAACTGGTAATTGGATGAGTGAGCCAATCGCCGCTGTTCAATAGTGTTTAGCATTATTGATTGTACGAATTGCAGTTAGAGGTCAGTAATTGTCTATCCAGTTAGGAATTATTGGAGGTGGGGTAATGGCGGAAGCTATTCTATCTCGCCTCCTTGCCGTGGGAACTTATACAGCTGGTCAGTTAGTAGTGAGTGATCCTCTGGCCGCTCGCCGCCAATTTTTAGAAGAGCAGTATGGGGTAGGCACTACTGATCAAAATCAAGAGGTTGTGAAGGCTCCTACTGTTTTGTTGGCAATTAAGCCCCAAGTGTGGACAGCCGCTGTGCAAGGTTTGAGTGTGTCAGCCGATCGATTGATTATTTCCATTTTGGCGGGGGTGACCATCGCCCAATTGGAAAAAGTTTTTACGGAGCAAGCGGTCATTAGAAGTATGCCCAACACTCCAGCAACAGTGGGTGAAGGAATTACAGCCATTGCCAAAAGCCAGCGAGTGGGTGACCAGCAATATCAGGTCGCCGCTGACATTTTTCAGACGGTGGGCAAGGTGATTCAGGTTAGTGAAAATCAGCTCGATGCGGTCACTGGTTTATCTGGATCGGGTCCCGCCTACGTTGCTATTATGATTGAAGCCCTCGCCGATGGGGGGGTGGCTGCCGGTCTGCCGCGTGGCACGGCTCAAGAACTAGCTTTGCAAACAGTTCTAGGGACAGCCCACCTTCTGGCTGAGGGCAACCTGCATCCCGCTGTTTGTAAAGACCGGGTTACTAGTCCGGGTGGCACCACGATTGCAGGTATTAGAGCTTTAGAGCAAGGCGGCTTTCGATCGACAATCATCGAAGCGGTGCTAGCCGCGACGGAGCGATCCCGGGAGCTAAGTTCTTAGCAGTTTAGCAGCAATATTGTGAGTTATTGGTATCAAGGTAAGTTCATCGATTCGCCCTTTCTCCAGATCGCCTATGATGATCCGGCCTTAATCTATGGCGCTTCGGTGTTTACTACCTGTCGGATCTATGAGGGATCGATCGATCATCCCCTCACTATGTGGGCAGCTCATGGCCAGCGACTAGCCAGCAATATCCAGGGCTTAGGCTGGTCTGATCCCCATTGGTCAAATATCCTGAAGGGCGTGAAACTAATGGCTCAAAACCATCAGGTAGTCAGAATCACACTGTTCTCTGATGGTCGGGAGTTGATTTGGGGAAAAAGTTTACCAGTTGATCTTGGGCAAAAACAACAGCAGGGAATTGTGGCTGAAGTAGTGGCGGGGTTCGATCGAACCCTACCTCAATACAAGACTGGCAATTATTTAGCACCCTGGTTAGCGCGGCGGCAAGCCACCCAAGAAGCGATTTTAGTTAATGCTGTCGGCGACTGGTTAGAAACCAGTACTGGCAACCTGTGGGGCTGGCGAGATCAGTCTTGGTACACCCCACCGCTGACTGCTGGAATTTTGCCAGGGATTATTCGGACTTATTTGATGCAATGGCTGCGAACTCAGGGCAAAATAGTAAATGAGGGCCATTGGGATCAGGCTTTAGTGAACCAACTGACCGGCATCGCCTATAGTAATGCCGTAGTGCAATTCATTCCCATCCACACTGTGCTAACAACTACTGGACAAAAAGCATATACGATCGACCGTCAAGAACATGAGTATCTTCAGCAAGCTTTTAGCTGAGCAGACCTCTTCGTGAATTACGGAAAACCGTCATCAATTTTTGCCAATAGGTAGCGCAGGAAATGAGAGAAGGGTTAACATAAGTTAATAATAACTAACAAGCTTAATAATCTAAAAATTAGCTAGTCGGTATCACATACTAGGAGTAACATCAGCGTGAATAAACGATGGAAGAGCGCAGGCTTATACGTATTACTGGCGATCGTGGTGGTCGCTTTGGCGACCAGCTTCTTTCCACAGCAAGCTCAAAACCAGACCACAACGCCGTACAGCACTTTTGTAACTAAAGTAAAAGCCAAAGAAATTAGTCAAGTAGGTTTGACTTCTGACAAAACTAAAGCAATCTTTACGAACCAGAAGGATAATAGCCGGGTCGTCGTCAACTTACCTAACGATCCGCAGTTGATCAACATCTTGACTGATAACAAAGTTGATATCGTGGTAGTGCCCCAGGCCGACGACAGTATTTGGTTCAGAGCTTTGAGTGGTTTGTTACTGCCAGGGTTGTTATTAGTCGGTGTCATCTTCCTGTTTCGGCGGGCGCAGAATGGCCCTGGCAACCAAGCCATGAACTTTGGGAAGTCCAAAGCACGGGTGCAAATGGAGCCGAACTCGCAAGTTACTTTTAGTGATGTTGCCGGGATCGATCAAGCAAAATTGGAATTGACCGAAGTTGTAGACTTTTTGAAGAATGCCGATCGCTTTACCGCTTTGGGTGCCAAAATTCCCAAGGGTGTATTGCTAGTTGGCCCACCTGGTACCGGTAAAACGCTGTTGGCCAAGGCTGTAGCTGGTGAAGCTGGTGTTCCCTTCTTCTCGATCTCTGGTTCGGAATTTGTGGAGATGTTTGTCGGTGTCGGTGCTTCACGGGTACGCGACCTGTTTGAACAAGCCAAATCCCAAGCGCCTTGCATCGTCTTTATTGATGAAATCGATGCTGTTGGTCGGCAACGGGGTGCTGGTATGGGTGGCGGCAACGATGAGCGGGAGCAAACCCTCAACCAGTTACTCACCGAAATGGATGGTTTTGAAGGCAATACTGGCATTATCATTATTGCGGCGACCAACCGTCCTGATGTGTTAGATTCTGCTCTGCTCCGTCCCGGTAGGTTCGATCGACAGGTCGTAGTTGATCGTCCAGATTTTGCTGGCCGCTTGGAAGTTATGCATGTCCACGCTCGTGGCAAAACTCTTTCTAAGGATGTCGATCTAGAAAAGATTGCCCGTCGGACTCCCGGCTTTACTGGTGCCGATTTAGCTAACTTACTAAATGAAGCTGCGATCTTAGCTGCTCGCCGTAACTTGACCGAAATTTCGATGGACGAGGTGAATGATGCGATCGATCGGATTCTGGCTGGTCCGGAGAAGAAAGATCGAGTAATGAGCGAAAAGCGCAAAACTTTAGTCGCTTACCACGAAGCCGGTCACGCCCTAGTCGGTGCTCTAATGCCCGATTACGATCCTGTCCAAAAAATTAGTATTATCCCGCGCGGAAAAGCCGGTGGTTTGACTTGGTTCACGCCTAGTGAAGAACGGATGGAATCTGGTTTGTATAGCCGCTCCTACCTGCAAAACCAAATGGCCGTGGCTCTGGGTGGTCGGATTGCTGAAGAAATTATCTTTGGTGATGAAGAAGTAACCACTGGTGCTTCTAATGACTTACAGCAAGTAGCTAAAGTAGCTCGTCAAATGGTGATGCGTTATGGGATGAGCGAGAAGCTAGGACCAGTTGCCCTTGGTCGTCAGCAAAGCAATATGTTCATGGGTCGCGACATTGCTACTGAGAGAGATTTCTCAGAAGAAACTGCATCGATGATTGATTCAGAAGTTAGCGAGTTAGTAGCGGTCGCTTATCAACGAGCGAAGGATGTCTTGGTTGGAAACAGAGGTGTTCTGGACAAACTAGCCGTGATGCTGGTGGAGAGGGAAACTGTTGATTCCGAAGAGTTATCGGATTTGCTGATCAATAATGATGTCAGAATGGCTCCGATCGTTTAACTGATCAATACTTCTGCCTAGTATGGGTATGTAATAAATTAAAGCTGGTGGTTAGCCACCAGCTTTTTTGTTTTGCCAAGAACCGATCACTTATCTCATTTATAATGTGATAATGATTATCATTCTTTTGATGCGGAGATATGAGGCATGGTAGCAACAGCAAGAATTTCAACTATTCCGGTCACGGTTTTAACTGGCTATTTAGGAGCAGGTAAGACCACTCTCCTCAACCGGATTTTGACCCATGAGCATGGGAAAAAGGTCGCAGTCATCGTCAACGAGTTTGGCGAAATCGGAATTGATAACCAGTTAATTGTGGGTGCAGACGAAGAAATCTTTGAGATGAATAATGGCTGTATCTGTTGTACTGTGCGCGGTGATCTGATTCGGCTGATTAACAATTTGATGAAACGCCGTGATAAATTTGACCATTTGGTCATTGAGACCACCGGGTTAGCTGATCCGGCACCGGTGATCCAGACTTTTTTTATGGATGAAGATGTTCAAGCCCAGACTCACCTGGATGCGGTGGTGACGGTGGTAGATGCCAAGCATATTTGGCAACATTGGGATGCCGAAGAAGTCCAAGAGCAGATTGCTTTTGCCGATGTAATTTTGATCAACAAGACGGATTTAGTCACAGCTACCGAGCTAGATGAGGTGGAGCAACGCATTCGATCGATGAACGTAATGGTTAAAATTTACCGTACTCGCAACGCTGAACTAGCTATGGATGCGGTGCTGGGTATTGGGGCATTTGATTTGAACCGGGCTTTGGATATTGACCCAGAGTTCTTGAATGAGACGGCGCATGAACATGATGAAACAATCGGTTCAGTAGCACTGGCCGAGTCAGGGGCAGTGGATGGGGAAAAACTCAATGGGTGGCTCAGCGAACTACTGCGGCAGCAGGGTAATGATATCTTTCGGATGAAAGGCATTCTTAATATTGCGGGAGAAGACCATCGCTTTGTATTTCAGGGTGTTCATATGATGTTTGATGGGCGGCAAGATCGGCTGTGGAAATTCAATGAAACCCGCAAAAACGAACTGGTATTTATTGGACGCAATCTGGATACAGCTCAATTACAAGCGAGGTTTCAGACATGTTTGGTGTAGCAAAACAGTCGGAATCTTTTGCAAAAATATGGAGTGGGGCGCTGACAGATTATGTCACAACACTAACTTGGTCACCCAATGGTCAATTTCTCATGGCAGCTTCGGGGGCTGGGGAGGTGAGCTTATTAGATGTAGAGCGGCGACAGCTCACCTTACTTCAGGAAGTTGAGGGACAGTCGATCGATTGTTTGGCTTTCTCTTTTGATGGCAAATTTTTAGCTACTGCTGGACAGCTCGGTCAGGTAAAAATCTGGCAGCTTCAGGCGGAGTCGCCACAGCTCATCACTACGCTAGATACTCAATCAACCTGGATTGATCAATTAGCGTGGAGTCCTATAAATTATCACCTGGCTTTTCAGCAGGGTTTTAAGGTACAGATTTGGGACGCTGAGAAATCGGCAGCAGTAGAAACTCTAAGCCTGGCTGCTACAGCCCAGGGTTTGCAATGGAGTTCCGATGGGTTGTCATTGGCAATTAGCAGCCAGAATAGTGTTGGCATCTGGAAAACCCCAACTTGGGAGCTGCATCATTCCTGGGAAACGATGGCACCAAGCTCTGCCCTAGCTTGGTCACCGGATGGTAACTACATTGCCGCTGGGGGCATTGATCGGACGGTAACTGTCTGGGAGTGGGGTGATGAAAACCCTTGGTCAATTCAGGGATTCCCCGGTAAAGTAAGCCAGTTGGTTTGGTCTGACCAACCTAGCGCCATGGGGGTGCCGTTGCTAGTAGCCAGCAGTAACGATGGGATGGTGCGGTGGGAAAAAGACCAGGATCACCGCATTGGCTGGAATTCTCAAGTTTTAAGAAAGCATCATGAAAAAGTCCGATCGATCGCTTTTCAACCCCATTCCTTTTTACTAGCTTCTGCTGCCGATGATGGCCAAATTTGTCTATGGCACCAAGCAAAGGATTTTTCATCAACGTTAAAAGGTGCAACCAATGGTTTTTCCTGCTTGGCATGGCATCCCCAAGGACAGCAACTAGCGGCTGGGGGGCAGTCCGGAGAACTATTTATTTGGTCAAGGACATTACGGGGAAAAGGTTTTGGACAAACTTAAAAGACTGTAGCCGATTACCATTTGTTTGCTACAGTCTGTGGTCGATCGCATCACCAGATGTAGAAACATGATAAGATAGTGAGAATGATTATCATTCTCTAAGCTGTTATGGTCAATCAAGTTAGTCGATCGAGTGCTAAAGACAGTGTTGCCCCTATTAACTTACAACTGTTACAACGGATTCGTCATAGTTGTGCTCATGTATTATCAATGGCTGTGCAAACGCTCTTTCCAGAAACCAAGGTGACAATCGGGCCCTGGACGGCAACGGGCTTTTACTATGACTTCGATCGGCCAGCACCGTTTACCCCGCAAGATCTGACGAAAATAGAAGCAAAGATGCGACAGATTATTAAAAAAAAGCTACCTATTATTCGAGAAGTGATCGATCGAGAGCAAATCCAGGCCGATATTATTCAACGTCAAGAACCCTACAAGCTAGAAATCCTGGGTCAAATCCCTACCGGCGAACCAATTACTCGCTATTGGATTGGCTGCCTGGATCAAGCTAGCCAAGATTGTTGGTGGGATTTATGTACCGGTCCCCATCTTAGCAACACTGGCGAAATTCATCCGGAAGCCTTTGCCCTAGAAAGTGTGGCTGGGGCTTACTGGCGGGGGGATGAAACGAAGCCCCAACTACAACGTATCTATGGAACAGCGTGGGAAACTCCAGCCCAACTTCAAGCTTACCTAGTCCAAAAAGAAGAAGCTCAGCGTCGCGATCATCGCAAAATAGGCCAAGAACTAGATCTTTTTAGTATCCAAGATGACGCTGGCGGCGGATTGGTATTCTGGCATCCCAAAGGAGCCAGGATGCGCTTGCTCATTGAAGATTACTGGCGGCAAGCCCATCTGGATGCCGGTTATGAGCTACTCTATACGCCTCATATTGCTAATCTCAATCTCTGGAAAACTTCTGGACATTTTGACTTCTATCGGGAAAGTATGTTTGACCACATGAAAGTGGACGCACAGCAGTATCAAATCAAACCGATGAACTGCCCCTTTCATGTCCTCACTTATACCAATCGCTTGCGCTCCTATCGAGAATTGCCGATCCGCTGGGCGGAGCTAGGTACGGTATATCGCTATGAGCGATCGGGGACGTTGCACGGGTTGATGAGAGTGCGCGGTTTTACTCAAGATGATGCCCACATTTTTTGTTTGCCAGACCAGGTTGCCCCTGAAATATTAAGGGTGCTGGATCTGACTGAAAAGATTTTGTCGGACTTTGGATTTACCAAATACGAGGTATATCTTTCGACTCGTCCAGAAAAATCAGTGGGTGCCGATGATATTTGGGACCTAGCGACTAAGGCTCTGATGCAAGCCTTGGATACCAAAGGCTGGAATTACACCATCGATGAAGGCGGCGGTGCTTTTTATGGTCCTAAAATTGATATCAAAATTCAGGACGCGATCGATCGTCAGTGGCAATGCTCCACTATTCAAGTTGATTTTAACTTGCCAGAACGCTTTGATATGGAATATGTGGCAGCAGATAATTCTCGTCAGCGCCCCATTATGATTCATCGCGCTATTTTTGGTTCACTCGAACGTTTTTTTGGTATTTTGATTGAGAACTACGCCGGAGACTTTCCGCTGTGGTTGGCACCGATCCAGATCAGATTACTACCCGTGAGTGAGGAGCAGCATCGCTACGCTGAATCAGTGATGGCACAATTTAAACAATGGGGCTATCGGGTGGAGATCGATCAAAGCAAAGAACGTCTTGGCAAGCAAATTCGCACGGCTGAACTGGAAAAAATTCCCATCGTGGCAGTTATTGGTAAGCGTGAAGTAGAAACCCAGGTTCTCGGTATCCGCACCCGACAATCCAGTGAACAGAGACAATTAACCTTACCTGAACTGCACACCAGAATGCAGCAAGCGATCATCGCTAAACAGCAAATTTAGATACAGCCCTCACCTTTCATCTAGCATCACATTTCACTTAACACCATGACTAAACATGCTCTGTTTGTATGCAAATCTTGTAGCTATTCATTAGGGCAACAAAAATGGCTAGGACAGAGCGGCGGAGCACACCTCCTGACTCAGTTACTACAGCTTCATTCTCAATGGAGATTAGCCTCAACCTTTGACAGAGTAACTATAATCGCTGGCAATAATTTTCACCCAATTAAGATGTCTTCTATTCCTTCATCTCTACCACCTGCCCTGGATCGGATCGTTCAGAGGTTCCAACAAATTTCGGAACCAAAACGACGCTATGAATACTTACTTTGTTTTGCCCAACGCTTACCCCCTTTCCCTGAAGATCAAAAGCAGCCAGAAAATAAAGTGCCGGGCTGTGCCTCTCAGGTTTATGTGACTGCTTTGCTGGTAGATGGCCAGGTCGTTTTGCAGGGTGATTCTGACTCCCTCATGACCAAAGGACTGGTGGGATTCTTGGTAGAAGGTTTCAAAGGGCTCTCTCCTCTAGAAATTATGCAACTCACTCCCGATTTTATTCAGCAAACTGGATTGGATATTAGTTTGACGGCTTCTCGGGCCAATGGTTTTTACAACATCTTTCAGATTATTCAAAAGAAAGCAATGGTTTGTTATTTGAAAGAGACTTACTTACTAAGTTGAAAAACACCTTTTCGCTAATACTGACCCACTTTATGATGGAAACTCTTTTCCCACCAATGCAAAAACTACCAGTAACTATCGTCACTGGCTTCTTGGGCAGTGGTAAAACAACATTGCTTAATCATATTTTGCAAAATTTTGAAAACTACAAAGTCGCTGTTTTAGTAAATGAATTTGGTGATATTAACATTGATAGTCAGTTTTTGATTACAGTTTCAGAAGATGTTGTTGAGTTGACCAATGGCTGCATCTGTTGCACTATCAATAACAATTTATCAGATGCAGTTCACCGCATTTTAGACCGCCCAGATCGTATTGATTATCTAATTATTGAAACTACGGGGGTTGCTAACCCTTTACCCGTGGCCTTAACATTTTTGGGCACTGAATTACGCGACCATACTCAACTTGATGCAATTATCACAGTCATCGATGCCGAAACGTTTATTCCAGACGAGTGTCATAATAGCGATGCTGCCATGAGCCAGATTCTTTACAGCGATATCATGATCTTGAATAAAACTGATTTGGTTGCTGAGCAGAAAATTGATGAGTTAGAAAGCTACATTGGCTCACTTAGAGAACATGCCAGAATTTTGCGCTCTGAATATAGCAGAGTTCCACTCTCACTAATTTTGGAAGTTAATCTCTCCCATCCTGAGCCTCTCACAGCCTTGCCGGAAGCTTTGCCAACTCTTGATAATGACGGATTCATATCAGTATCATTTCAAAGCGATCGTCCCATTTCTCTCAAAAAGTTTCAGCAGTTTCTCTATTATCAATTGCCGAACAGTGTATTTCAAGCGAAAGGTGTTCTCTGGTTTAAGGATAGCCCGCAGCGACACCTATTCCAACTTAGTGGTAAACGCTTCACGATCGATGATAGTGAATGGAACACATCTCCCCAGAATCAAATAGTGTTGATTGGACGAAAGCTCGATAAACTCTTTCTCTTTCAACAACTCAATAACTGTTTAACCCAGTAACAATTTTGGAGTTGAGCTAGATGATGATTGACAGGAGAATAGCTAAGCTGCAATGATAATGATTATCAAAATCACACAAGCTGGCTATCTTAAGCAGGCCGACCGCTGCTGTCTCTAAGACAGAAAGGTTGCCATGAACTTCCATAATCCAATCAACAGGGGATTCATTATGACGAGTGTAATCACAAAACCCAGTCCAGCAGAACTAGCCCTACCCAAGCGAGGCTTGCCAGTCACGATTATCACGGGTTTTTTAGGTAGCGGCAAGACAACATTGCTCAATCATATTTTGAGTAACCGCCAAGATCTAAAAGTGGCAGTCTTGGTCAATGAATTTGGTGATATTAATATCGATAGCCAATTACTGATCTCGATCGAAGAAGACATGATGGAACTAAGTAATGGCTGTATCTGTTGCACGATTAATGAGGACTTAGTAGAAGCAGTTTACAAAGTCATGGAAAAAGATATTGACTACCTTATTATCGAAACTACTGGCGTGGCCGATCCAGCCCCGATCGCTATTACGTTTCTGGGAACCGAGCTGCGAGACATGACTCATCTGGATTCGATTCTTACAGTGGTCGATACCGAAGTCTTCACTCCCGAGCACTTTGGTAGTGAAGCTGCCTTGCAACAGCTAGTCTATTCCGATATTGTGATTCTGAATAAAACAGATTTAGTGGAGCCAGCCCAAGTTGATCAAGTAGAGCAACATATCGCGACGATTAAGCAAGGAGCCAGAATAATCAAAGCACAGCGCGGCGCAATCCCCTTACCCTTAATTTTAGGAGTGGAGCTGTCTACACCAGCAAAAAACCAAGAGCTGCTGAAACAGCAACCTGATGCAGAGCATCATCACCAGCATAGTCATCATCAGGAAGAGCATCACCATCATCATTCCCATCACTTAGAAAATGATGGCTTTGTATCAATTTCTTTTGTGAGCAATCAGCCATTTGATATTAATAAATTCGATCGCTTTCTCCGAGAACTAATGCCGCAATCGGTCTTCAGAGCTAAAGGAATTCTTTGGTTCACTGCTAGTGAGCAACGCCACATCTTTCAACTAAGTGGACCGCGTTTTGATGTTAGTGCCGAAGCTTGGCGCAATAACAACCGCCAAAATCAATTAGTTTTCATTGGTCGTCATTTAGATGGCGATGAAATAAAACGAGAGCTTAGTGCTTGTCTAGCGGCATAGTCTGTTTATCTTTCATTTCCTCGATTAGGTTTACAGATGATCTATCGGCACGACTTTTAGTCTTTAAACCATCATTAACCTTACCAAATCTATTACCCATGACTACACCTCTTAATACTATCTCAGGCATACGATCGAGAGATATCACCACTACTTCAGAAATGCCTGTCTCAGAAGTAGAAATGAGACAAGCAGTGCGAACCCTCCTACTGGGGATGGGCGAAGACCCCGATCGCGAGGGCTTACGGGATACTCCGCAGCGCGTGGTTAAATCCTTAAAATATCTTTCCTCTGGCTATCAACAATCCCTAGATGAGCTGCTGAATGGCGCTGTTTTCCATGAAGAAGCCAAAGAGATGGTGTTGATTCGCGACATCGATCTGTTTAGCTCCTGTGAACATCACATTTTGCCAATAATTGGTCGGGCACACGTTGCCTATATTCCGAATGGCAAAGTAATTGGGCTTTCCAAAATCGCCCGGATTTGTGAGATGTATGCCCGCCGCCTACAGGTGCAAGAAAGGCTCACTGCCCAGATTGCCGATGCCATCCAAGGTCTGTTGCAGCCGATGGGTGTAGCGGTTGTAATTGAAGCTACTCACATGTGTATGGTGATGCGCGGTGTCCAGAAACCGGGCTCTTGGACAGTCACTAGTGCCATGCAAGGTGTATTTGGAGAAGATGCTAAAACTCGTCAGGAATTCATGGATTTGATCCGGCACAGTCCCAAGTTTCACTAAAGCGGGTCCATCACCTGCCATCGCTAATAGCTGGCGATGGCAAGTATTAGTTTTCCCCAAAACCTTGGCTCCATCTGTAGGGCACGCTCCTAAACTGAATCTGGCCAGAGCTAGGATCATAGAGAGTATAACTAGCTTTATTGGCGGTCGATCCAACATTACCGACACCCACCACAAACTTGTGGTGAGCCTCACTAACTTGGGGTGGAGCGATCCCCCCTAAAGTAACAACGGTAGAAGTACTGGAAGCTTCAGCGATTTGGTACTTGAATTGCAAGCCAGAGCGTCCACAAAACAGATAATTGGCATCTAGGCGACCGAGCCGATCGAACATCACCAATGGCGAAGTATCAGGACGCAGCTCATCGGTCACGCCGACGCTGCTGCCATGGGTCAATAGGCAATCTAATTCCATAAAGCCAAAGTCCAGCGATCGCATCCAACTAATTGTTTCTTGTGGCACCGCATCCCAGAGAGCTTTAACCATGTCTACTCCATATTTTTCGATCAGCTCCGTCGGCTCAGCTGTTTTGCCCTGAGCATGGAGCGTTAAGCATTGCTCCTCCCACCAGCCCAGGCAAATTTGCGGCCGCAGCTCACCCCGTCGGGGCTGCTGCACCCTTTGCACTAGCGCGGTACTATCGGCTGATGGCCCCACTACATCGCCTAAGATATAAATATCATCAACTTGGTGCCGCTGGATATCTTTAATCACTGCCTCATAGGCAGCCAAGTTGCCTAAAATCCCGCTTAAAATTGCCCACCGCATAGTTATCTCTCACAAACATGACTAGGATCATCGGCTCGCTCGGCGAATTCCAAGCCTTGCGCCAGTCGCCAAGCAAAAATCGGGGGTAAGCCTTCTTCAATAATGGCGGCACAAGTCTTGTGATAGTCATACTCCACCTCCTGAATTTTCACCGCTCGCTCGTCGGTGTCATACAAGGCATAAGTGGCATTGGGTCGGCCATGACGTGGTTCACCCACCGAGCCAGCATTCACAATTTGCCGAACCTTAGGCGTAAATTGATAGTGGTTGTCAGCCTCCCCCACTTGTTCTACTTTCACTAGCAGCTGATTATTCTCCAAAGTCCGCACGTACGGAACATGAGTATGGCCACAAAATAACGTATCGGCTCCAGTAGATACGACTCGTTCTAAGGCCGTAAAAGCATTGATATCTGGCAACAAGTATTCATGCTGGCCATTCGGGCTACCATGGACAAAGCACAGGTCATCTTCTTTTAGCAATACTCCGGACACATTTTGAGCGGTTTTTGGAGCGCAAGCCCTGATGCTCTCGTAGGCTCGATATTTATTTCAATGTCTGGATTATCCCAGACATTGAAATAAATCCCAATTCCTGAATTAAAGGTGCTGAAAGCCTTG
>JANOQI010000021.1:0-7325 GCA_031414775.1 Synechococcales cyanobacterium VAR_4_metabat_354 | reverse complement strand
TCGGCTTGTTCTAATAGTTGTAGGAATATTGGGTGATCTATACCCAACACTCGCTTAGTTCTATCGGGATATTTACGGATATAATCAAGTGGATTTTTCATTGTTGGTAGAATGATAAAACTCTGTTCTACCAATTTTTTTCACCACTATTTATATTTCGAACAGGTCTATTTGTTAGGGTGCGATATCAATGAATCAACAACAGTGGACGGATGTTGACACCTATTTCTGTAACTTATTGGTGCCATCAGATTAAGCTTTAGATGCTGCTATCAAAAGTAGTGATGAAGCTGGTTTACCTTCTCATCATGTAGCACCCAATCAAGGTAAATTGCTGCAACTATTAGCACAGGTTCAAGGCGCACGAAATATTCTCGAAATTGGCACTTTGGCGGGTTACAGTACCATTTGGCTGTCACGGGCTTTGCCTACTGATGGTCATCTAGTTACACTGGAATCTAATTCACTACATGCTAAAGTCGCGCAGGCCAACATTGCACAGGCAGGTTTGAGCCATTTGATTGAACTTCGTTTGGGGAATGCAGTGGAATCTCTCCAGCAGCTTGTAATGGAGGGTAGTGAGCCATTTGATTTCATTTTTATTGATGCGGACAAACCAAGTAACCCTGAATATTTGGCTTGGGCGCTTAAGCTATCTCGTATAGGTACACTGAATCATTGGGGATAATGTCGTTCGTAACGGTGAGGTTATTGACCCAAATAGCAAGGACGATAAGGTTCAGGGTGTGCGCTGTTTTAGTGAGTTGCTATCAGCAGAGCCGCGTATCAGTGCGACAGCTTTACAAACAGTTGGCTGCAAAGGCTACGATGGTTTTATTCTGGCGAGAGTGATGAGTTGAGTCGATCACTATGTAACTACCATTTTGAGAAAGATTTATGATTAAAGAAAAATCCGATCGAGAGTTAATTGATGCGGCGATCTCACTAGCCAAAAGTCGTTTCCCTACAGAAGATGCCTGTGTAGCAGCGTTGAAAACTTCTACTGGGCGAGTATTGACTAGCGTTTGTGCTGAAGCCGTTTTAGACTCCGCTTGTCTCTGTGCCGAAACCGGTGCAATTTGTGAAGCACACAAACTCAACGAATCAGTGGTTGCTTCTGTTTGTATTGACTGGGAATGTGCCACTGCCAACTTCAAGATATTACCGGCCTGTGGCATCTGCCAAGAACGATTGGCCTTTTGGGGTCTTGACGTGGAAATCGCCGTGCCTAGCTCAGAACCAGGTCAAACTTGGCAGTTCTTAAAACTACGACAACTGCGCCCTTTTTACTGGAATGATGCCATCACTTGATATCCCAGCATTCCGCCATCGCCCTGGGGATCGCTGATGTCTTCGGAGCTTTGGGCATTCAATAGCTGCTGAGCTACCATAGAGCACATCGACGACTGCTAAAATACTGGCACCTGCACAGCATCTCCCAAAAGCATCGATTTCCTATGACCCGCTTCCCTCACGACCAATTCGCGAAACACTGCTTCGAGCCGCTCCTGTCTTCGATCGGTCAATTCACCCCTTCACTCAAAGTCAACGCGGAAGTGCGGGAGATCGATATTTACTTCGAGCCTACCCCCTCAGCTTTACCTCCAGCTGATTTGGGGCTACTCTACCGCTGTGTTGAGAGAGCCACGGTATTCGAGCCGTTCCGAAATGCGGCATCCCCTCACGAAATCAGAGCCTGTGCATCAAAGCTTTATGAACTGCATAATGACATCCTGCGGGAGGCCAAGCGTTCTAAGCAAAGCGCCCCAGCTCCTAACCAACGGCCTTTTCTGTGGATAATCACCCCAACGCTTTCTGAGGCAGTTCAAGATGAATTCGGGGCTTGTCAACAACTCGACCATTGGCCTCCAGGGGTTTTCTTCACTCCCAGTGGCTGGCGTACCGGTTTCATTGTCGTTCATAAGCTCCCAGAAACTCCCGACACCTTATGGTTCCGCCTTTTTGGTACGGGTAATTTTCAGGCACGGGCTTTTGCTGAATTGACCCAATTACCCACTAGCCATCCTTACCGCGCTCCTTTAATGGAATCTTTGGCTAATCTTCGAGTTATCCTAGAATCAAGACCTTCACGCACAACCAACGAGCAGGAGTTATTTATGCAATTATCGCCCCTTTATCTTGAGAAAATCGCTGCTGCTGAGCAGGTTGGTGAACAGGAAGGTCGGGAATCAGCCCAGAGAGAGATTGCGTTGAAAATGTTAGCAAAGGGGATGTCAATGGAAGATATTGCTTCATTGACCGATCTGTCCATCGATCAAATCCAGGAGCTTCAATCTCAGCAAGGGTGACGCTGTTCTCGCTGGCTTCATTGAGTGAGCGCCGTTCCGGTGAAGCCGCCGCCTTCACTAAATCACAGCAACCCTCGATATCCATTCTCCAACGATCGCCAGCAGCTGCCATTAACCTACCTCAAATGCAGCTGGGCGTTGTGATGCAGCCTCAGCAATTTGAGAACCACACATCATATAAATGAACATGTCCATGATTGGATGACTTTGTATCCTTTGCATTCAGATCACACAGAGGAAAACCATATACCTCTCCCTTGTATTTGATTTCAGCAAGAATGCCATATAGATCTTCTATGTCAGCAATCCCTTGCACTATTACTTGGTCGCCCTCTCTAAACTGACCTCTTTTATTACGCGACAGAGTTATTGGCGGCTCACGACAGCTATCGACCCTGCCTAACCCGCTAGTATTAGGCAGGTATATAATCTCCTGTCAAAAGCTGAAAATCTTATGCAACAAGGGCCTTCTGGCACTCACTGATGGTTATTTCTTGGCAATCACTTTTGGAGAGCAGGGTTGGTAGCTGCCGCGACACGCCAATGCGTATGTCATTTAATACTCAAGCGCCGCCATCTTCGCAGCAATCATGTCCCAAGGAGCCTCACCGACCACCGATTCCGAAGACTCAACCTCAGCCACCAGAGCAAGAACTGGACTCAGCGGTTCCATCATTGGCTGATAAACCTGAGAAGCATCATCAATCCTCAGCAGCTGCTGCGTTTGAGCAGTGGCCTCGACAGAAATCAAAGGCTTGCACTTCAAGATACTCGGAGCATCGTAGGTCACACCTAACCTCTCGCACTTCGCCTTCTCCTCTAACTCCCGCTCTAGACGGCGTTGGTATTCGTTCCAAAGCAAGCCAGCCTTAAAGGGGTCAGCGAGTACTTGAGCCGCCAACTCCACCGCGCGGGAGGTACTGTTGCCAGACTCCCCAAACTTGCTTTGCTCAATGTAGGAGCGGAAGCTGAGGTTGACGTTGCCATGGACATCAGCCCAAGGCTTGCGATCGATCGTCCCTACTTGCAGACCAGCAACATATTCAGTCCAATGAGTCCCAGTGCCCCTGTCGCACGTCTTTTGAACTTCAGATTCCACCCACTTCGATGGGGTATGCAGACGGGGATTGTTCACAGCATGAGCGTAGAGAGCCGCCATGAAGCTCTGCAACTCTTCCAAGGATGCCCATAGTCCATTCCGCTGGCCAAACTCCACCCAGGTATCGCTTTGTCTGGTTGAACGGCGCTCCTTTCGAGTAGGTTTAATGGCGCTTGCAGCAGTTTTTTCGGCGGCGGAAGATCTATCAATACTAGGAATTGTTGCTTTACAAGGGTTTTTGTATTGTTCAGCTTCGTAGCAATCGATGTTGCTCGGTTCCGGTTCTAGGGTTGTTGGCGTTAACTCTACCTGGCCAGAATCCGAATATGAATCAGACCAAAAATCAATCTCCTCCTCAATTTTAAAATGAGGGGTAGGGGAGAGATTCAGTATTTGTTCAATTTGGTAATTGTTACTTTCAGTACTTCTTATGTCAGTCGATTTCGATACGCAGGGAATCTGTACTGAGGGTGAAAATGACTGTGAAGGGGTATCGTTGTTCTCAGCTTTAGGGGACTCAATAATTAAGTGAGCAGACCCGTTAAATCGCCCTATAGCATTCCTTAATCGCTCTCTTACCAGATATCCACAACTCTCCAATTCTTTCAATGCTTTTTTGATGGCTACCACTCCCATGCACATTTCAGCGCATAGAAATTTGATATTGATCACCCAATTGTTGGGACGAGTGAGCAAGTTGATAAAGATCGCCCTTGCTTTTGCTGATAGTCTTCTATCTCTAGCAACTTGGTTTTGGGCGACAAAGAAGTTTTCGGTATGTGGTGCGCGAATGATTTGGCTGGTTTGGCAATAAGTCATGATGCCTCCTTAACTTTGGCAGTCGCATCAACCTGATTGATCTCCATATATAGGTCAGTAACTTTTTTAGTGAGCAAATAATCTTTTCCGGTGTATTGCCCACGGGCATTTTTAAAAATCTGTCTGTCCAGATAACCAAGCTCGATCAGTTGACGCAGATATTTGTGAATAGTATGAATACTCTTTTCCATTTCCTTGGCGACAACGGCGGCAATAAACCTTTCGTCTGGCTTTCTAATCCGCTTCAGCAGAATTACCAGCGCTGTGGGGTCTAATCGAGGATCATCGATGCCAATATTGTTGATGACGCTGAAGTTTGTCTTGTGAGGCGATCGAATGATTTGAACGTTGGGCGAGCTTAGAGCCTTTTGCTTGAGGCTATCAGCGGCCATCTGGGGGGCTGCTGCTGTAGATGCGGTGTTGAGGGTCATTCTGGTTCCTTATTGGTGGAACCGCTAGATTTATTAGGTCTGGACGCTGGGCTAAGCGAATTGATTTTGTACTTCGGAAAGAAATATCTCCGACATTTTACCATCGTTAGCTGGACAGGTTTGTTGAAGTTAGAATTCATAACTTGTTATTTGCTGTGTGAAATGGCCATATCCTCAGTGCTTAGTTTTCGCCAGTCTTGTCTCGCTCTGCTTTAACGGATGGTGAGCCGAAGCGACCGAACGAAACGAGACGATGCCAGCACCTGTAGTCGCTTCAGGCTGCACAATCCTAGCAGATCGGACAAGACCAAGCCCTACGGGTGGCTGGATGAGCCTCAACTCCCTCCCTCACTCAACGATGCAGGTTTCTGGGAGCATTGCAGCCCAAAGTAATCGATGGCGATCGCGTAAATCTTATCTAGATATCCGTGGCGAACTACGACATCAAGGTGGGTCTCATTCTTCAAGTGGTTGCGCTTCTTTACAGCAAAGCCACAGCGTAACCGTAGCTGCTCATAGAGAAGATTCCATGCGTTCTGCGGCTCGACTACTTCCTTACGGCAATAGAGATTGACGACATGGAGGAGGGCACGGCGAGTTTCTAGAATCGGCGTTTCTGCTTTGGCTGGGGGGAGTGCGGCTCTGTTTAGTTGTTCGGTAGCATCGATGCGTATTTGCTCGATCGCTGTCAGCCGTTGGTCTGTTTCAGCTTGCCGTTTTTCAGCCTGGGCTTTCCACCTTTCGTCATCGACAAGTTGCTGAGCGTGGGCGAGGGTTATTTCGGCTTGAGTTTTTGGCGGCGCTGCTTGTTGGGTTTCGGCCTCCCTGGTTTTAATCGCAAAGTATGTTTGAGCTTGGGCTATTTCGGTTTTGCGAGGATCGCCGTTCATAGCAACCAGATAACAGGCGTGTCTGGACAATCGATAGTCGTCGCCGGTTCGCCCAGAACCACTTACCGCCCCCGGTAAGTGGTTGAAGTGACTGGCTTTCAAGTCGCCAGTATTCTCACAAGCGGCCATTGCTCGATCTAATACATCAGAAAATCTGTGCCACTGTTTATACCCCAGTAAAGGCATCAGCCCTCTGGCAAGCCAATATTCTGCATTTTCATCAAGATGCAGAATCGCATCAAATGGTGATTTGGCTAGTGGTGAGATGCTTTTATCGGTCATATTGCACCTTTTGTGAGATTGAGTAACCTTCTCCACGCCAGACCTGTACTTGCGCCGACTGCATTGCACCAATCGCTGACTAGTTGTCGAAAGCTGGTGTTTTCCGTCGGTGTCTGCATTTCGAGTGTTTTTCTTTTAGTGTTGGCGATATCTTGACTTATCCCTCTTGTGTCACTCTCCGGAGTGAATAATATCAAAAGATATCTTCTATTCAGTATTAAAAACAAACGAAAATTGATTAACAACTGCGATTAGTTGGTGAAATCCTAGTAACAAATCTCGATTAGGGAAAACCTGTAACCATGGAAAAATCGACCAAAGTAAAACAACAGGTTGAATGATTAGGCGGAGATTATTTAAACAATTTTTCCAACCATTCGGATGATTCCATTGTTGATGGTTAGCGAATTTATTAACTAAAGCTATTCTTTTGGGTTGTGCTGGTGGCGATTGATTTAAAGACAACAAAGCTTGAGAACTCAAACTTACCATTAAATAAGCTGAAAAAATCAGCTCCCACCACTTTTCGATTTGCTCGAACTTAGTAAACCGATAATCAGTCCACCCCAGTTTTTGTTTTACTTGCCGAAAGCCATATTCTACCCAAGTTCTACCCCCGTAAAAATTACCAACTGTCTTCTGAATTTTTCCTTGAAGATTTGTCATCACAAATGATGTTGAATTTTCTGGTAATGTTTCTGGATCTGTGGTAATTTCCCAGTATGTTATCGCTCTTCTCTGACCATATATTATTTCTCGGCTATATCTGATTTCTGTTGTCCCATCACTGAAAATTCTTGGGAATTGATGCCATTTATTGGCTCTAACCTTTGCCGTAGCTGGCAACCAGACTCCATGATTACTTCTAATTGATACTATATACGATAAATTGTGTTTTTCTAACACTTCGATAAATGAGCTACTTTCTCCATACAAGCTGTCCGCTAAGACTAAATTGATATTAAACCCTAGTTTGACTAGCTCACTAATTATTTCTCTCGCTAATTCTATTTTAGTTTGATAGCAATCATGTTCCGCTAATGTTCCTCGTGGCTTGAAAATCTTCCAATCCAAAGGAAATGTCATGTTTTGATAAACTCCATAAGCATTAACTGAAACAATTCCTCGATCTATTTTTCCAACACTTCCTAGATACTGTCTAGCTACGTAGTCAGTTTTATTTCCTTTCTTTCGATCTCCTGTTTCATCGATTACTACCGTTATTGCTTGTTCCTGTAATGTTTTTAGGATTTTTGCTAGCCTTCTACTTCTTAATTGTGCTACTGACCAAGGTGATTTAGCAATAAAATGGTGCAATACTTGTGGCGAATTTACCCCAACTACTTTGGCGATCTCTGGCAATGACTTTCTGCTAATTGATGAGATAATTCCCAAGTGCAAATATTTAAAACATTCATAACTTCTTACTTCTGGAAATAAGTCTTTATAACTGCCACAGTATTCATCAATAAATGAAACACTCGACCGTGCATCT
>JANOQI010000020.1:0-62873 GCA_031414775.1 Synechococcales cyanobacterium VAR_4_metabat_354 | reverse complement strand
AACATTCCCGGCATCGCTCTCCAGTTAATTGCTTTGTCAACATTCTCTGTGGATTGATTGCTTATTGTCATCAACCTAAGAAGCCAGGAATCGCTATGGAACACAATTTACTGGCTTCTGTTTAACCCGAACTCAGGTTATAATAGCATACAAAAATGAATGATATCAATTATTAGGTATAACTTACCGCTACAACCTGTATTGGCTGCTCAATCTTTGATGCCAATTTACAAAAGTAAATAAGTCGTGTAGCTGATTAGCTTCATTGTTGCGATAAGGATGACCAGGGCGATAGCCGTGAGCATAGCCTGTTCGATAGTCCAGCAATACTTTTTCCACTTGTGACACATCGATTAGTTCGGTCAAACAGTCCGGATGCTGGAGCTTTGCTAACATTTCTAAAGCTGGTTGCCCTTGGCCAATACCAGCATATTTCATCGGGTCAAAATAGTTGTCTTTGGGTCGCCACTGAATTTGGGGTGGTAAGTAGTTTTGGTTGGCTTGACGTAAAAAGATTTTCTCGTGGGTTGAATCGATTTGTAACTCCGGTGGGAGGTTAACCATAAATTTAATCAACCGTCGATCTTGGAGGGGAGAAGTCGCTTGTAATTGATGAGATGCATTTATTAAGGCATAGGATTGCATATTGGCTACAGAGAAGCCAGAGGACATTGCCCAGGATATATTTTCGGTTAACCCAGTCGAAATATTTGATTGGTAGCTGCGATCGATCACCGTTTGCATCTGGCTGGATTCAGCATAGTCCGAGGTAATCCAGGCTGGTAAGGTCGCTGGTTGCCGCCAGCCAAAATATCGCCGTTGCCAATCAGCCGACAAACGCGGCAAAACGAATTCTCGCCACAGGATCGATCGCCAGCTGCGTTCTTGTTGTTCCATGTAATGCTGGATCGACTTCCACTGACGGGAATTAATTAGATCAGGGAAATCGATCGCACAGATCTCATCGCCCCATTCGCCATCAAAAATTAGACCAAATCCTTGCTGCTGAATTTGCTCCATCAAATGAATATTCATGGCTAAGGTGCAAGTAATCAGCGGGTCATCGGTGACGGGCAATTTTTCCCAAGATTCACTTAAAGACCAAGCATGATCGGAGTTGACGGGATGCCACTGGGTTTGGGGATATTTTTGCAAAAAGGTCTCGATCGATTCCCGCTCATCAAATTCTGGATAGATATCTGTCACGGTCGAGAAGGCATCGATGTGCGGCAGCTGATGGAGCAAAGAAACAGTCACGGTCGTAGAATCTAGCCCGCCGCTGAGGGTGGTGCAGGATCGATGCACAGTACGCAACCGATCTTTGACCGACTTATTCAGCAGATCCCAGAATTCATCGTAGTAGTCCTGTGCCGATCGCGAGGTGCCGTAATGCTGAGGAGAATTTAATTGGGTAATTTGCCGGGTTTGAAACTGACCTGCTTTCAGGATCAAAGCAGCACCGGGCAGTAATCGCTTAATATCTTGAAAAGGCGTGCTCCCTGGCTCGTGACCATTCAAACTACTGAGAGTGTGGGCGAGATAGAGCGGATCTAGCTCCGGGCTGACTTGCGGATGAAGTAACAACGTCAATACCCGCGAAGATACCAGAAGAGTCTGTCCATCCCAACTATAGGCGACGGTACGGTTGCCCACTGGGTCGCAGCCAACTAGTAACAAATCATGGGCGGCATCCCATAAAATAAAAGCAAACTCACCGACTAATCGATCGATACAGTCAATACCCCAGCGTCGATAGCTTTCAATCAAAAGCTGGCCATCGGTTTTTGGTAGAGAATGCCCCGTCAGTAAAGTATCTCGATCGTCAATTCGGCCTTCCCAGACTAAGACACATCCTGCATATTCAATTACTGGTGGTTCAGAGCAGGATGCCGGGGTATCAAAAAACTGAGTGCGCCCTAGACTCAGTTGACCATGCAGGCCATGCCAATCTCCGGCACCATTGGGTCCCAATACTTGCAAATCCTGGAGCATTTGTTGCCAAGGGGCGGGTTCTTGACTATTCCAAACGCCTAAAATACCACTCATTTATATCCAACTACGCTAGAACCGAGCAACTTTAGCCTAAAACTTGGATTGTTGCTAGACATCGGTTTTAACGACTAACCCATTATCGAGCAGGTTTTGGAGTAATACCTCTAGATCATCAAGTACTTGCGACCTTTCAACTTCGTACTCCGCCACAATGGCATCGGCTACTGATGTCAGAGGTTGTTTATTTTGGATCGCTTCCCATAATAGAATGCCGGTGGTGCTTAACCCGTAGTAAGTGCCCGAAGGAACATGGAGTAAGACTGCTTCATCTTCTACCTGCCGAAATAAAATGTCGGCTCCGGCTTGATAGGAATTCTGAAGTAAGGAATGTGCTGGTGATTCGGGGACAGACATTGATTAACCTTTGGATATGAATGAACGGATTATAGACAGCTTTAAACCGGATGTAACGTATTATATTTTTCCAGATCAGGTAACATTCCCACCACAATTTTTCCTTGGTACTCAATCCAAGCATGAGCTTGAAACTCTTCTGTCGGTTGGTGAATTACACCAATTCGTAACTGGGAATCGTATCCTTGCTGCTGCATGAGGGTTTGGGTAGTCAAAGCTCTGGCTAAGCATTTGGCATCACCGGGACTGAACCTGGTACTTGTATCTACCGCCCAAACAATTCGATCGATCGAGATTACTGATTCAGCGGATCTGTGGGCAGGAGCTTTACCAATTTTGCCTAATATTCTTTGGAGCGGTGGGAATTTAAGAAACAGAAACCCGATCCGAACAGAGTTAAGCAGTAAAAATGCTTTTACCAGTAGATAACGCTCACTGGGGGCAAGGTGCATGAGTTTTTGAATTTTTTTCATCTTTATAAATACACTCCAGCAATGTTCAACGCAATGGAGTATGCCACTTCTAGAAAAATATCCTACCACACCCGATAGGATAGATTAAATTTGTTCGACGAAAAAAGTTATCTGAGAAGAAAAACAAACCTAGCAATTAAGTAACTCCAAAATCTGCGAAGATAGACTGCTAGCCACCTCATCCAAGATTTAACGTGAGTCTTTACAGAGCCATTTCTCAACCAGTACGTATCGGCTTAGTCGGGACTGGTTTTGCCGCCAAAATGCGAGCGCAAGCACTGCAAGCGGAGAGCCGTGCCCAGTTAGTTGTCGTAGCGAGTAGTAGCCCAGAACGAGCGCAGGAGTTTGCTACCGAATTTAATATTCGGGCAGCCCAGAACTGGGAAGAATTGCTGCATATGTCTGATGTCGATCTGGTGATGATTTGCAATGCTAATCACGATCATGGCCAAATTGCTAAGGCAGCGATCGAGAGTGTCCGGCATGTCATTGTGGAATATCCTCTTTCTCTAGATCCGCAGGAAGCCCAAGAAATTATTTTCATGGCGGCCAACCGCCAACTTTTTTTGCATATCGAACACATTGAATTATTGGGTTCGTTGCATCAAACTATGCGGGAATGGCTGGACAAAATTGGGACTCCGCAATATGCCCGCTATGCCACCATTACGCCGCAAGCTGAGGCACCCCGCAAGTGGTCTTACCATCGTCAACAATTTGGCTTTCCCTTGGTGGCAGCACTTTCTCGATTACATCGTTTTACTGATCTATTTGGGACGATCGATCGAGTGAATTGTCATGAGAATTATTGGGGCACAGATGACGAAGATTACTTTAAAACGGTATTTTGTACCGCCCAATTGACTTTTGCCAATGGCTTGTTTGCCGAAGTAGCTTACGGCAAAGGCGAAAACCTATGGTCAGCCGCGCGCAAGTTTGAAGTGCACGGCGACCAGGGCGCGATGATTTTTGATGGTAACCAAGGCACCTTAATTGTCGGTACCGAAAAGATGTCGATCGAACTGGGTTCGCGCACCGGCATGTTTGCCCAAGACCTCACTTATGCCCTGGATAATTTCTTGGATGGCAAGCCTAATTATGTCACTCCTTCAGCTAGTTTATATAGCTTACGGATCGCTAATGCCTGTAAAGCGGCGGCGGCCAATAATGCTACGGTGCTACTGCCGCCCAACTTTCGCGGTGATGACATTAGCTAAACCAGTCTTGTACCACCTGGCTCCACCGCTGGGGTTGTTGCCAATGAATGTTATGGCCACAATCCGCCAGAATTAATAACTCAGCGGCTGGGCAACTAGCAGCCATTTCTTGATTAATGGCCACGAACTTATCGTCGTTCTCTCCCGCCAGCAATAGTAGGGGAACCTGGTTATTGATCAACATCTGACCTAAATAGGGCTGGCTACCCAACCCAGCATTTTCCAAGGATTGGGCTAATGCTATGGGTTGATTCTGGAGTCGCTGGGCGACGAGAGCAGGGAAACTGGGCTGAGTATTCATTCCCTGAAAAACTGATTGTTGATACCAGTGATCAATAAATTCAGCAAAATCTAAATTTGGTTGACGCAGTTTATGGGCGATTGCCTGATCCTGTCGTTGCCGCTCTTGCCGTGCTGCTAGGGTGGCTAGTCCAGCACCGGCTGATTCCAAAGCCACCTTGCGCCAGTACTGAGGATAGTGCAGTGTTAAGTACAGGGCAATTCGACCGCCTAAGGAATAGCCAAATAAATGGCAGGGTCGATCGATCGACAAATTCTCCAGTAATTCCACCAATCTGTGGGCGGTATTGGGGATATCGTAGTCTGGCGCTATCGTCTGGCCATGACCGGGCAAGTCCACGCAGATGCAGTGAAAATGTTCAGATAACTGTTTCAACAATGGCCACCAATCATTACTGCTGCCCATAAATCCATGCAGGAATAAGATGACCGGTAACGCTGGTTGGCCGTACCGAGCAATGTGATAACTCAACAAAAATACGCTCTAGCCCGAAGTATTAGACTGAATCTGCTCTAAGTTAAACAGGGTTTGGAGAGCTGCCATCGCTTGCTGCCTGGCTTCAATATCCTGTTGCGCCCGCAGTTGTACCATCGGGTCATGGAGAATCTTGTTCACAATGCCCTTGGTTAGCGCTTCAATCACTTCTTGGTGCCGTCCGGCAAATTCTGAACCTAACCGCGACAAAGCTTTTTCTAATTCTTGGACACGAATATTCTCCATCTTGTCCCGTAGGCCGTTGATGGTCGGAACAGTTTCGAGCGATCGCCACCAGTTGGTAAAACTGTCCAATTCTTCATCCAATAATACTTCAGCTTCCATCGCCATCTGGCGGCGGCTTTCCTGGTTTTGGGCGACTACTGCCTTCAAATCATCGACGTTAAAGGCTTGAACATTATTCAACTCATTAACGTTGGAATGGACATTCCGGGGCACCGAGATGTCAAAGATCATTAAAGATCGTTCTTCTAACACACTAGCGAGATTAGACCTATCGATCAGTGGGTCATTAGAAGCCGTACTGGTAAAGACCATTGAAGACTTACCTACTACCGACAGCATATTAGTCAGTGGTTCTAGCTTTAGCTCGATTTCGGGAAAGATCTTTTTCAAATCTTCAGCACGTTTAGCCGATCGATTGATCACCGTGACATCAACTGCCCCTTTAGAAATCAAATGCTGTACCAACAGCCGCGACATCTTACCCGCACCTAAAATGGTGATTTGCTGAGTAGCGAGACTGCTAACTTTCCATTGGGCTAGCTCCACCGCTGCCGAGCTAATCGATACCGCCCCCGTGCCAATACTAGTTTCGGTGCGCACCCGTTTGCCAGCAGTTAAAGCTTGCTTAAATAATCGATTCAAGATCGAGCCAATGCCCAAATATTGTTGACCTAGCTTGTGGGTAGTTTTAACCTGTGCCAAAATCTGGCCTTCGCCCAAAACCAAGCTATCGAGGCCAGATGCTACCCGCATCAGGTGCATAACGGCATCCTCTTGAAGTAATACAAATAAATGATGGCGCAGGTCGGCGATCGACAGTTGACCATAATCGGTTAAGAACTGACTGACTTCGCGGATGCCTAATTCTGTTTCCGTAACTACTACATATATCTCCAGACGGTTACAGGTACTCAAGATCGCGACTTCCGCAATGTGAGCGCAATTTTGTAAAGACTTCATGGCGGCTTCGAACTGCGGTTCCGGGATACTCAGCTTTTCCCGCACTTCTACTGGCGCGGTTTTGTGGCTCAAGCCGATCACAACAATATTCATAGTGCTCCGTATCCTAGAAATTTAATATGTTAATAATCAAAAAAATGGCCAGTAGTCCAGCCTCAATAATCTTTTTATAAACGGATTACATTCTCTGAGGAATTAGCTGTGCTTGTAAACCGCCGAGGGCACTTTTTAAGAATACTTAATGAAAAGTCTAACCAAAACAATGCCTCCCTGCTGTTTAACTATAAACCGCAGAGAGGCGAAGAGAGCTAAAGCTTAGCGCACTTGAACTGACTTGGGATTACCAGTCATATGGACAGTATCTACAAAGCGAGCAGTTTTGGATTGGCTAGAGATGACCAAAGACTCCGTTCTAGCACCACCCTTGAAGAAACGGACACCGTTCATCAAGTTACCAGAAGTAATACCGCAACCAGCAAACAGTACATGTTCACCACAGGCTAGTTCTTGTGCCGTGTAAACCTTATCAGGGTCAGTGATATTCATCGAGAGCAAGCGCTCGATGTTCTTTTCTTTGCTTTCGCCGATCAAACCAGTTTTTACAACAGCTGGATCGTAAATTAGCTGACCTTGGAAGTGAGCATCCATACAACGCAGAGCTGCTGCTGAGATGACACCTTCAGGAGCTGCACCAATACCCATCAAAGCGTGGATGTTGGTGCCAGCAAAACCGCAATTAATAGCAGCACCGACGTCACCGTCGCTAATCAAGGCTACCCGCGCACCAGCCGCCCGAATTTCGGCAATCAAATCGTTGTGACGTTCGCGCTTCATGACGACTACCACTAGCTCATCGATCGCTCTATCCAAACATTCCGACAAAATCTTCAGGTTTTCGGTAGCAGACTTATTAATGTCTACTTTGCCTTTAGCTGCTGGTGGCGCAGCCAGCTTCTTCATGTAGAAATCGGGAGCTGCAAATAAACCGCCCTTTTCGGAAATTGCCAAAACAGCCATCGAGCCAGGTTGACCATAAGCACAGAGGTTAGTACCTTCGCAGGGGTCAACAGCAATGTCGATTTCCACTAGTTCATCCGGGTTGCAAAGATCCTTCCCGTTGGGCTGAGAACAAATTCCTACTTCTTCGCCAATGTAGAGCATTGGAGCATTGTCGCGTTCGCCTTCGCCAATTACGATCCGGCCTCTCATGTAGATTTTATTCATGCGCTCACGCATGGCCTCTACCGCTACGCGATCGGCTTCATCTTTGTCACCTTTACCCATTAAACGGGCGGAAGCAATTGCGGCTTGTTCCACAACTTCAATAATTTCTAAACCTAGTGAATTATCCACTTAATTTATATACTCCATACTTATATTAATTTCGACATCAGTCTACCAGAGGGCGGGGTCTAAATTCTCATAAATGTTCATGGTGAGCTAGATTTCGGCAGTTGCCGTTAGGCAAGATGCGCAAATTTGTTGATGCCATTGACCGCTACTGGCTACCAAGCATCCCCACTGGCTAATATCTGCTTGGTTGTAACGGAGTGCTTGACCATTAGCGTGGGTAAACTGGCCACCAGCTTCGGTCAAAATTAGTTCCGGGGCGGCTAAGTCCCAGTCTTTGGGGGCAGAGGTGGCTGATTGAGAAATATAGACATCTGCTCGGTGCTCAATAATGGCAGCTATTTTGCCACCGACACTGCCGATCTGTACTTGCTGCTGGCAGGGCAACCCCTTCAATATTTTTTCGAGGGCGGCAGAACGATGGCTGCGACTAGCGATTACTGTTAGATCGGTGAGTGGCGTCTGTCGATCGACTTGTATTTTTTGTCTTAGACCGCTGCGATCTACTACATGAGCACCACAATTTTGTACCGCTTGATAAACTTTTTCGGCTTCCGGTAAAGCCACGACTGCCAATACTGGCCGTTGTTGATAGACCAGCGCAATATGGACAGCGTATTCGCCAGTTTTATTGACAAATTCTTTGGTGCCATCGATCGGATCAATAATCCATACCCAAGATTCTGTTAGAGCCGCCTGCTGCTGTTGGTAGGATTCCTCGGTCAAGTAACCGCAGCTATTGCCGAAGATGAGGTTTAATTGATCGAGAATATGTTGATTAACCGCTAAGTCAGCATTGGTAACTGGCTCTCCCGCCTTATCCATTACCTGTAGATCGTTGCCGCGATAAAAAGCCCTTAGTAAATCGGTAGATTCCCAAGCAATTTGAGTAGCGATCGACAAAATGTCGGTAGCCAAATCTAAGTTAGATAAAGGTGAAAAATGCACAAATTAGGAATTAGAGATTAGTGTTTACCGACCTCAACAATATCATTCAAACAATGTTACAATTCCTCCAACGGCCAGTACATGGTCAAATCTACGTGTGAGGATATTAATAATTATGATGAACTTAAACTGGAAAGCACTGTTAGTAGTTGCAAGTCTATCTTTAGGCACTGGCCTAGTTGCTTGCGATTCGGGCACTACTCCTCCTGCTGGTACAGCTCCCGGTGCTGTTGACGCTCCTAAGGCTCCTGAGTCCGCAGCACCTGATGCTAAAGGCGACGCGATGAAAGCTCCTGATGCTAAGCCAAGTGATGCTCCTAAAGCTCCTGATGCGATGAAGGCTCCTGATGCTAAAGGTGATGCAATGAAAGCTCCTAAAGGCGATGCAATGAAGGCTCCTGGTGCTAAGGGTGATGCTCCAAAATCTCTTGATGGTAAGCCCGATGCATCTCCATCAGCTACTAAGAAACCATAGTCGAAGTAAATAATTTGGCTTGAATAGTGTTGCCACTAAAGTGCAAACAGGCTTTGATGATCTGTTCGGCTTTGGTGGCATTAATTTATATAGCTACATAATTGTAAATTGCTTGAAAATGTTAGCCTATTTTCTATCTGTTCTAGTTGGTACTGGCAGTGTTGGGATGTACTTTGCGGCGTTCTTATTCCCAGAAATTTATCGCAAACATGACCTGCTCTGGAGTGGGGTTGGTTTGTTTTATTCTTTGGTTCTATGGGTAGAAGCAAACCAATTGAGTGGTGGTTTATTGGTGGGACAGACAGCGAGTGTTTTATTAATAAGCTGGTTTGCTTGGCAAAATATTAGCCTCCGGCAGCAATTGACTAATATTCATCAACAAACATCTTCTTTATCAGTCAGCGACTACCAAAAATCACCAATTGCGCCAGCGTTAGAGCCAACAGTGGCAAGTCCTCCCCAACCTTGGATTGAAATTCGGCAAGAATTTCCGGCGGCTGAGCAGTCAACTGATGCTGTGATCGATCGAGATTCTGAGTCGTAGCCAAAAAGCTCCTAACTAGTAGGATCGATCGAATCCCAGAGAATGCTAAAATAAGCAGCTGGTTCCCAGACGAAAGCTATAGGAGAAATGATTGTGGCACGGATGTACTATGATGCTGATGCTAATTTAGATTTACTGAAAGGTAAGACTGTAGCCATTATTGGCTACGGTTCTCAAGGCCATGCCCATGCGCTCAACCTCAAAGATAGTGGGGTGAACGTATTAATTGGGTTATATCCCGGCAGTAAATCGGCCGTAAAAGCTGAGGCTGAAGGCTTAAGTGTGAAGAGTGTCGCCGATGCCTCCCAAGCCGCAGACTTCATTATGGTTTTGCTGCCGGATGAAGTGCAAAGATCCATATATGAATCAGAAATTAAACCACATCTCACTGCGGGTAAAGTCTTGGCTTTTGCCCACGGCTTCAATATTCATTTTGGCCAAATTGTGCCCCCAGCGGATGTGGATGTGGTTATGATTGCGCCGAAGGGACCCGGTCATTTAGTGCGACGCACCTACCAGCAAGGTCAAGGTGTACCAGCACTGATTGCCGTTTATCAAGATGCCACTGGTCAGGCACGCGATCGAGCAATGGCCTATGCCAAAGGAATCGGCGGTACCCGTGCTGGAGTACTGGAAACCACCTTCCGTGAAGAAACTGAAACCGATTTATTTGGTGAACAAGCTGTATTGTGCGGCGGTTTGAGTGCCCTGATCAAGGCTGGATTTGAAACCTTAGTCGAAGCTGGTTATCAGCCAGAACTGGCTTACTTTGAGTGTATGCACGAAGTGAAACTGATTGTTGATCTAGTAGTGGAAGGCGGCTTGTCTACTATGCGCGACAGTATTTCTAATACAGCAGAGTATGGAGACTATACGCGAGGTCCCCGGATTATCACTGCCGAAACTAAGGCCGAGATGAAAAAAGTCTTGCAAGAGATTCAATCTGGTCAGTTTGCGCGGGAATTCGTGCTCGAAAAACAGGCTGGCAATCCTGGCTTTACGGCGATGCGCCGCCAAGAAGCCGAGCATCCGATCGAAGTGGTCGGGAAAGACCTGCGAGCAATGTTCAGCTGGCTCAAGAGAGTTTAAGTTAAGTGCCAAATCCTCCCGGTGGGGAGGATTTTTTTAGCGGCGGCGTTGCCAACTAGGTATAGCTCCGCCTAACAACAGGCCACTACCGAGAGCGATCGCTAACAACAAACCAGTCGGTAACGGAACAGACTGCCAGATCAAAAACTTAAGCGACACCAAGGTGGCATTTTGCACAGAAAGTAGGGCAATAGCAACAACCCAGATGGTAACAATGCCGATTACCGATCCACTCCAGAGCTTATTGATATTCAATGCCTGCTTTGCCCCCAATTTTAGACCTAATTCTAGCGTATCAAACCCCAAAAATGCCGCAGAAGCTGCTGGCCTGGGTTAAGATTTGAAAAATTGTTTGCAGTGAGCCTTTGGTGCGGCGCTGCTGGATTTTAGTCATTTACCCATTCTCTAACTTTGCCTGTAGATTACGATCTAGTTATTGTTGGTAACACCCCAGCGGCACAGGTGGCCGCTGCCGCAGCGGTGGATTTATCGGCGCGGGTTGCTTGGGTTATGCCCTATCGTGCGACCAGTTGCTATGCACATCTTTACCCTCATGCTTTGCATCAAGCCAGCTTAAAGCAGTCTGCCCACTGGGATGCTCATTATCCGTGGCAATACGCCCAAGCAACCGTTGGCCATTTTGCTCATTGGTCTGCGCCAGTCCTTTTGGCGGCACAGGGTGTAGATATCATCAATGGTAGTGGTGAATTTAGTCAGAAGTCTCAACTAGCCTTTCATACAGATCAGCGCCGTTTGACTGCTAAGAAATATCTATTAGCGATGGGTAGTCAACCGCAGATTTTTAATATTCCAGGATTGAGCCAAACTGGTTATTTGACTCTGGAAACTTTATCTACGGTGGTCAAGAGCGAAAAAATTCCTCGGCGTTGGGCAATTATTGGCACTGAGGCGATCGGAGTAGAATTAGCTCAAACTCTATGTCGATTGGGTTGTCGGGTGACATTGTTATTGGAATCCGATCAGGTTTTACCCGAAGAAGATCCGGAAGCAGTGGCGATCATTCAAGCCCAGTTGGAAGCGGCAGGGGTAATTCTGTTCACCCAAGTAGTTGTGATGAAGGTGGGAATTCAAGAAGGTGCCAAATATTTGGTAGTGAATGACCAAAACATCTATGTTGATGAAATCTTTTTAGCAGCCCCCGCCCGTCCGCTGGTAGCAGATTTTGGTTTAGGTAATGTAGGCGTAGAGTACGATGACCAAGGGGTTTTAGTCAATCAACGGTTGGAGACTAGCAATAAGCGTATTTTGGCCTGTGGCAGTGTCTGCGGCAAGGTCTTGGGCGGTTATGATGGCGAACATCTGGCGGAGTATGAAGCCAAATTAGCTGTGCAAAATGCACTCACGTCGCAGCCCCAGTCCACTAAATACTTCCACATTCCTTGGGTGGTTTTTAGCGATCCCCAATTAGCGCGGGTTGGTCTTACTGTAGGTTCTGCCCAGCGCCGTTTTCAACAGCGACTTGTATTTCTGCAAGCGGATTATTTAGATAATCCGAAGGCCATGATGTCTGAAACTAATGTGGGCTTTATCAAGATGGTGGTGCGCCGTAATGGTCAAATCGTGGGAGCGACGATCGTGGGTCCTGATGCTGCCGAGTTGATGCAAATAATTGCCCTAGCCATCCGTCAGCGGCTGCATATTGAAACTTTGAGCCGCTTTCCTGGCGTAACTCTGACTCATACACATTTGGTGGTGGCGGCGGCGCAGCAATGGCGGCGACCATCTTTGTGGTTGCAAATCATGGAGCCAATATTGGAATGGCTGTCTGTTGTTCGTCATAAGTTAGCTGGTGAGGCTGCCAAACGAGGCGGAGGGAAATGGCAGGTCTAACGTAGGGATCGATCGAGGAGACGATGACCTGACCACTGTCTCACTAGTTAATAGCGAGCAACACCGTCCTCCCGCGCGGCCTTCTGCACTGCTGCTGTCACAGCCGTCACCACCCGTTTATCAAAAACTGATGGAACGATGTACTCAGCACTGAGTTCATTCGGATTAACCAAAGAGGCGATTGCCTTCGCGGCTTCTAGATACATATTAGGAGTTAGCTCCTTGGCGCGGCAGTCTAAAGCCCCTCGGAACATGCCGGGGAAAGCTAATACATTATTGATTTGGTTGCAATAGTCACTACGACCAGTGGCCACCACCCCGACGATATCAGAGATTAGCTCGGGTTGAATTTCTGGTACTGGATTGGCCATCGCAAAGACGATCGGACGATTAGCCATGCTTTGTACCATCTCTCGTGTTACGACTCCCGGAGCACTCAGGCCAATAAAGACATCTGCTCCGATCAGGGCATCGGCCAGGGAGCCACTATTCGCCACAGCGAGCGATTGTTTTTCGGGGGTGAGATCGGTACGCTGGGTGGAAACGATTCCTTTGGAGTCGCAGAGACAGAGATGTTTCGCTCCGGCTCGTTGCAATAGCTTCGCTACCGCAATACCCGCAGCACCTGCCCCATTGAAAACTATTTTGGCCTCTTCGATCGGCTTTTTCACTAGCTTCAGGGCATTAATTAAGGCGGCGAGGGTGACGATCGCCGTGCCGTGTTGGTCGTCATGGAAAACAGGAATATCCATGGCGGCGCGTAAGCGGGCTTCAATTTCAAAACAGCGGGGGGCGGCAATATCTTCTAGGTTCACACCGCCAAAAACTGGGGCTAAATTGATCACGATGTTGACGATTTCATCGGTGTCTTGAGTGGTCAGGCAAATAGGGAAGGCATCAATCCCGGCAAATTCTTTGAAGAGCATCGCTTTGCCTTCCATCACGGGGATCGAGGCTTCTGCGCCCAGGTTGCCCAGTCCTAAAACGGCACTACCATCACTGACGATTGCCACCATATTGCTCTTGACGGTTAGGTTATAAACTTCGGCGGGGTCGGCGGCGATCGCCTGACAAACTCGACCCACTCCGGGGGTATAGGCCATCGCTAAGTCGGACTGTCGATCGAGAGAAAGTTTGCTTTCCATCCGAATTTTGCCACCGCGATGCAGCTGCATGGTGCGATCGTACATACTCTGCATTTTGACATCGGGCAGTCCTTTGACCACGCTGCCGATCTGGTCGCCGTGTTCAGCGCTGGTGGCATCAACAGTGACTTCGATAATAGAAATAGCGCGAGTTTGTTCGGTAATGTCGATCGCACTGATATTGCCCCCCACTGAAGCAATAGCTTGAGCAATACTAGCTAGCATCCCCGATTTGTGAGGAGTTTCGAGGCGCATTGTGATGCTAAAAGAAGGATTAGGAGTGAGGTTTGTCATGGAAGGATGCCTAACCAATGAGGAGGAATTTTTATTATCAGTCATCGAGATGGCTTTCGGCAAAAGATGACATGATTTCTCGGCAATTTCTTAGCGTTTGGTTTTGAGCACCCCGTATAGCAAACCACTGGCGATCGATAGCACGATCAAGACCAAAATCAATCCACCCGGAAAGATGGTCATAATCTTAAAGCCTCTCAGCAAATAGAACAAAATCGTTGCGCCTAATGCGCTGGTGAAAATGTAGGCTAGTCTTTGGCTCCAGGACATGGCGATAATTGAGATGGTTATATCGATTATAGTCTGGACTCCTAGACCGTTTGTTTGGAGCTGATCTTGATATAAATCAGATAAGTCAAAATTCCGAGGTTAATTGAGGTATCGGCCCAATTAAAAATCGGGAAATGAATAAGCCGCACGTCAATGAAATCAGTAACATATCCCAAGGCAAAACGCTCAATGCCGTTGCCCATCGCTCCGGCCAACACCAAGCCATAGGCTAGTTGCTCCAGCTTGACCAGCTTGGGACCCCACACTGCTAACCCCATCAGAAAAAGACTGACTACCAAAGACAACCAACGGAGCCAGATCGCCCCCTTAAAAGAACTGCCCGCCGCCCCATCATTGATGACGTGGGTAAAATGGAATACGCCCTGCCAAATTGCATGGGATGTCTCGATCGGCAGCGCCTGAATCACCCAATATTTAGTGATTTGATCGATCGCTAAACTGGTCGCCGCTACTACCCAAAATAAATGATTTTTTAACATGTATCGCTGGTGTCTTTATGTATTTTTGGTAGAAGAGAATTTTAATAGAGCAGGATCCGGCGCAACCCAAAAGCAATCAACGCCGTGGCACAAACAGCGATCAGCTGACTGGGTAAAAGACTAAAAGAATATTGCAACACTAATTTTTGCAGTGCAAATGGACTACCTGTCGCCCAGCTAAACAACTGCAAAAACAATAGATAAACTATTCCCAGCAGATGAATAATTGCTAGTCCAACCACACAGCTCAGGCTAATATTTTCTAGATTTGGGCGCATTCTAAAAGCTAAAGAGCCGCAGAGCCAACTCGCCGGTATAAAACCTAAAATATAGCCAAAAACCGGCTTTTGCAAATAACCCCAACCCCCACCATCGTTAAATACAGTATAGAAACCAGACAGACCGATAATGATATATATCAGCTGTACTAAAGTGCTGGCATTTCGGCCGCCGACGCAGGCAATCAGCAGCACTGCTGCTACTTGACAACTAATATTCAGCGGTAGTATCCCTACTCCTGGCCGCCATTGCCAGGGTAGATTGACGGTGTAAACCAGGATGAAGTTGGCGCAGACCATCAATAATAATCCCCCGATCGCCCACAGCAGCTCATAGAAACGGGGCAAAACAGTAATCGATCGCTGACTCATGGGCAATATTTTAGACGTGGGCGCAGATTACGAAAATTCTAGCATTCGTTGTCTGGCCTGGTTATTTTGTGCGAGAAAGACCAAAATACAGGTTAGGATAAACGAACATTTTAAATTTAATAATTTCCCCATAAAGTATGTTTATGCAGCGTTTGTGGTCACAATTGATCGCTTTGGTATTAGTAGTAGTAATTGGTTTGACTGGATGCTCTTCAGAAACTGCTGGAGGGTTGGTGGGCAACTATCGTCAAGATAGTTTGACCGTGATCAGTAGTTTACGATCGGCTTTGGATGCCGTGGAAGAAACTCCCGAAAAAGCCACGGCTCAATCGTTGGCTCGCCAAAATATCAATGACTTTTCTTCTCGCTATCGGACAGATGCGGCACTTACCAAGCTCAATTCTTATACCAGTATGCGGACGGCCTTGAACTCTTTGGCGGCTCATTATGCGGCCTATCCGAATCGTCCTGTCCCCGACAAACTGAAAGAAAATCTAGCGCAAAAATTTAAACAAATTGAATCAGCTTTAGAGCGTGGAGCTTAACTAGTCGGCCAAAAATTCAGCCATTAAACTGCTTTACGTCCGTAAGCAGTTTATTTTTGCCTATACATTGGAACACTTTGCTAAGATCAGCATTCCAAGAAAAATGTTTGTTTCGCCACAAGTATTTCTTTCTCCACCAATATGCCTGACGCTGCCCTTGTATGACGCTGATTAAAAATATCCTTGGTTGGTGTCTTCCCCAGCTCTCGGCGGGAATCTTTGCCACAATTCATCTTTGCCTGACGATCGCACCAGCTATTGCCCAAACAACAGCGACTAACGTTACCGATAACGAATATTGCTTTTTACCCGCAGCCGCCGTTAGTGAGAAAAATAAATGGCGATCGACAGCGCTTCAAGGTGATCTGGTTAGTCAACAGCGCTACACCCAAATTACCAATAAACATGCCCAAGAACTTCAGAACTGTCGGCAGCGGAGCTGGCTGAAAACCCAGGCTCTGTGGTTGCGGATGTATCCTTGTGACAGTCGGCCTGGTGCCGTCGATGAATTGCTAGATTATGCTGTAAATCGAGGCTACAACCAAGTTTATTTGGCTACTTTCTATGCTGGCCAGGTGTTATTGCCCCAAGCTAGCAATCCGACCATCTGGCCATCAGTCTTGGCTACTGGCACCGTGCGTCAGACCGATCTATTAGCCGAAGTGATTAAGAAAGGCCGAGCGCGGGGCTTAAAAGTTTATGCCTGGGTATACAGTCTGAATTTTGGCTCGAACTATGCCTTGCAAGCCAGTCGCGATACGGCGATTAATGTCAATGGCCGGGGTGAAAAAAGTTGGTTTGCTGGGGATGAAGGCAGTCAACCAATCGGAGATGGTCCAGCTTCGGTGTTGTTTGTCAGCCCACACAGCCAGCAAGCGCGCACCGATTTTAATCTGTTGGTGAACGAAGTGGCCAAGCGGAAGCCCGACGGCATTTTGTTTGACTATATTCGTTATCCCAAGGGCCAAGGCGGCCAATCGATCGCGTCCAACGTCAAAGATCTGTGGATCTACGGGGAAGACGCTCGCAAAAACCTGGAAGGGATGTCCCAAAATAAAAAAGGGGCAGAGTTAATTAGACTCTTTTTAGACCAGGGGAATATCCGGTTAGCCAATATTGCTCAATTGGATTTGATGTTTCCAGAGGAGCGTGAACCTCTGTGGGATGGTCGTCAGGCCATGGCTAATGAGTTGAAACTGACACCAAAAAATCGAGCTGCTTTGTACCAAAAAGAACTATGGAATTTGGCAGTAAATTATGCTGGTGACGGTGTGGTGCAGTATTTGAGTGAGGCGGCCAATGTTGCTCAACGATCTGGGGTTAAATCGGGGACGATTTTTTTCCCAGAGGGTAATCGATCGATCGGCCAGGGTTTTGATTCGCGGCTCCAGCATTGGCCGAAGTTTTCGCCCAGTATGGAGTGGCACCCGATGGCTTATGCCATTTGTGGGCAGAGTAGTTGTATTGGCGAACAAGTGGCGCAGGTACTCAAAGCTTCGCAAAGTGGCACCATTGTAGTGCCAGCCTTAGCCGGGGTGTGGGGGAAGAGTTTTGAAAATCGGCCAGCAATGGAACTGCAATTAGCTGAGATTCACCGTACTTCACCGCAAATTAATGCAATTAGTCATTTTTCTTACTCTTGGCAAGAACCAGCATCGGATGGCTATCGCAGTACTTGTCGATTAGGGAAGTAGCTTAGCTATGATCGATGACCTCTTCTAATAGCTCCAACTCCTCAGTGGTCGGTGATCGCTGTTTGCCATCGATCAGCGAACTCACCGTCATATCCCCCATGACATTAATGGCGGTGCGCACTCGATCGAGAAACCAATCCACGGTTAACAAAATGGTGATGTATTCAGTAGGCAGTCCCACCGAGTTAAACACCAAGCTCATCGTCACCAAGCCCGCTTCGGGAATCCCTGCTGCCCCGACGGAAGCGAAAATCGAAGTCAGCATCACCATTACTTGCTGACCAATATTTAAATTCAGGTTCAAGACCTGAGCAATAAACAGCGCCGAAATCGCTTCATACAAAGCCGTTCCGTCATTATTAAAATTAGAACCCACTAAGGCACCCAGCGATGCTGACGACCGCCGCAGCCCCACTTTATTGATCAGGGTTTCGTAAGTAATGGGCATGGTAGCCGTCGAAGAAGCGGTGGAAAAAGCTGCAATTAGCGGATCGAGACCCTGGCTGAAAAACCGCTGGGGACTGACCCAAGAACCAAAACTAATTCGTCCCATGTAGTAAACGGCTTGTAAAAATAGCGCCAAAATCACTGCCAGAATGAAGGCGAAAAGAGATTGAAAGGGCGCAAAACCCTGAATCGCGATCGTCTTGGCGACAATTCCCAATACGGCTAGCGGCACTAAAGCAATTACCCAATGTAGGACTTTAATGATGGTATTGAACAGCATCGTGATGATCTGTTCTAAGGGCTGATAGTCGGTTTGTTGGTTCTTAACTTGGTGTTGTTTGATCGATCGAACGGCAATCCCCACGGCCAGTGCCAACAAGATCAATGAAATCACACTGGTTTTATCGGCAAAGGGTTTGACGATCGAATCAGGCACCACCCCATCCAATAATTGCCAAGGATCGAAGGATTTGGTCTTGTCGAGTAAGTCACTAGTTCGATCTGGCACTAAGTTTTTGCCATAGCTGCCGGGTCTGATAGTATTAGCTACCAACAGTCCGATGCCGATCGCTACCACCGTGTTGGTGGTGAGCAATACTCCCAGTCGTTTGGCTGCATTCCCCGGAATATCAGCCGTCAACAGCGTGTTGATAATCGATAGAAAAATTAGCGGCGTAGCCAAGGTGCTGAGAGCACGAATGATTAACTTGGCCGGTAGTGCTAAGTGTTCGAGGTTTTCTTTGCTCGTAATGGGGCTACCGGCACCCAATGCTATTCCTAAAATTATCGCAACGCCCAAGGCAATAATGATTTGCGTGTAGAGAGGAAGTTTAAAGATTTTGTTAAACATAGACAAGTTTCCCGAAAATAATAACTACCGAACTGCTGCTTAGAATTTCGTCGCTCGGCTCTGAATTATGCACAAACAGCAACAAAAGCTAAAGTTGCAACGATCCTCGCATACATTTGCACTTCATCAATTTTTAGGAATTAGAAAATGTGATAGATAATGAAGGCTAACTCCATTTTTGCAATCTATGGTTACTCTCAGCCCTGCCCTCCGCGATCGATTAGCCACTCCCCTCAAAATTGGCTCCTTTGAACTAAAGAGTCGGGTATTTCAATCACCTCTCTCCGGTGTCACCGATTTGGTTTTCCGGCGATTGGTGCGGCGCTATGCTCCCACTTCAATGCTCTATACCGAGATGGTCAACGCCACCGGTTTGCACTATGTTAAAGAGCTGCCTCGGATCATGGAAATTGACGCTGGTGAGCGACCAATTAGCATTCAGCTCTTCGACTGTCGCCCGGACTTTTTGGCTGAAGCGGCTCAAAGAGCCGTAGATGAAGGAGCCGATACTGTCGATATCAACATGGGCTGTCCGGTCAATAAAATCACTAAAAATGGCGGTGGTTCTTCATTACTCCGCGACCCGGAAACCGCCGCTGCGATCGTCCGGGCGGTGGTACAAGCCGTTAGCATCCCGGTCACTGTCAAAACTCGCATTGGCTGGTCAGACAGCGAAATCAATATTTTGAGCTTCGCCAAGCTCATGGAAGATTCTGGTGCCCAAATGTTGACGGTGCATGGTCGCACCCGTGCCCAGGGCTACAATGGTCCCGCCAAGTGGGACTGGATTCGGCAGGTCAAGGAAATTCTGACCATTCCGGTGATTGGCAATGGCGATATGTTCTCGGTGCAAGCCGCAGTAGACTGTTTGGAGCAAACTGGTGCTGATGGAGTGATGTGCTCACGGGGAACTTTGGGTTATCCCTTTTTGGTAGGTGAGGTCGATCACTTTTTGAAAACTGGTGAAGAACTGGTGCCGCCTAGTCCGATCGAACGTTTGGAATGCGCCAAAGATCATTTGCAAGCACTGTTTGACTACAAGGGCATTTATGGTGTGCGCCAAGCGCGTAAGCATCTGACTTGGTATGCCAAGGGTTTTGCGGGGGCAGCAGAATTGCGTGGTAAGTTGGCGCTGATTGAAACGGTAGAGGGTGGGACGGAGTTGATCGATCGACATATTCAACACTTAGCCGATTTAGGCAGCGCCGCATCCACCCCAGAGGATGTGGGTTGTACAGCTTTAGCCCAAGTGTGATTTTTTCTGAATCAGTCTGAAATAAATTAAAGAAAAGCATTGTCGAGGATTATTACAACATCAAAAATAATCGATCAACTAGTGCGAATGTCAAATCCATTGATGTATTCTGATGGCGTGCCAGCATCAAAAGCCAACTTATCAATAAAAACGTTTTTTTCTTCCTTCTTAACAGTTTCTTTCGGTAAATTCAGACCCACCGCCTTTGCGACATCCCTAAAAACGTCCATCGGATAAGCCGCTGCAATCAACTTATCAGCATCTTTCGGATATTCAAATAAATTTAGCTGATTCCAGCGCACCATTTGAGTTAGCACCCAAACAGCATGGGACTGCCAAAGATAATTAGCATTATTGGGATCTTTGAGATAATCCAGCTTGTCCATATAGTGAAAAATCTGAAAATCTGGAATGCTAGCCGGTGCCTTAGCCACTGCATTCATTCGATCGTACTGATAATTCCCCTTCAACAGTGCCTTCAGATCTTGGGCATCACCACCATCCAGATAATCGGGCTTAACTAATTGCTGAGCCAAAGTAATGGGAGTTTTGTCCTCGTCTTGCCGTAAGCGTTCGATGTCGCAAAATTGACAAGCCGCTAACACCGAGGCCACTACGGCCTTGGCGGTAATGGGATTACTTTTTGTCCAACCAGCCGTAGTTGCCAAAATTTTATCAGGGTGTCCCTGCCAAATATCTCGATCGACATAGGCCGTAAAGCCATTTTTACTTTTAATCAGTTGCTGATGGGTAGATTCTTCTACTGCATAAGCATCGATTTTCTTGGACTGCACCCCAGCTAACAAATCTTGACTTTTCACCACTTGGAACTTAAAGCTTTTGTCGGGATGGATCTGCATGGTTCCCAACCAATAACGCGCCAAGTAGCTAGACATTGATGCCGGATGATCGATCGCAAAAACCGGCGGTGTCTTGAAACTACGCACATAGTTGTTGTACAGTTCGCCAAACTCAATCCGATAATTGAATTGAGGACTAGGACGCATGCCGCCATCCCAGGCTTGTTTACTAAACCCCATACTATTGCCGTTGAGAGTCATCCCCATCAAGGCTACGATAGGCAATTTGTCTTTTTTTATCTGCGACCAGAGTGGCACGGCAAAATGGGTCTGAGCGACATCGACTTGACCTTTGGTTAAACCTTCTTGCAGGGCTTCCCAAGTCGGAAACTTGACCAGCTTCACCGTTAAGCCTTGATCTTTGAAAAAGCCTTTATCTTGAGCAATAACCAGTGGTAGCGAACTTATGGATTCTACAAAACCAATATTTAATTCTTTTTTCTCTGGCTGACCAAAAGCTACTGGCTTAGCTTGATTCACGCCTTTACTACAAGCAGCAAAAGCTAGGCTGGCAGTAGTTAAAGTTCCATACTGTAAGAGGTATCTACGCTTCATTGGTTGCCAGCTATGGTGCTTTGGCTACAGAGATATTAATCGAGACTAAATCCTACCGTATTGTGCGATCCAGGGTCAAGTTAGCTATTTAATCACGCGCATTTTGGTGATGAGCATCGTTGACCGACTTTTCTCGCAAGGCTCCGCGCTTTGACAATCGCTCACTCTGCTCCATTTGTAGGTGAGTCGCACCTTTTTGTTGACTGGTTTTTGGTTAGTACAAACAGCAAAATCGGCTCCCAAGGTATGCTTCTTTCCTTTGGCATCCAGTAGTGTGACGTAGCACATCACATCGCCATTCACTAGCTGGAGAATTTTGCCCGTAGTTGGTAGGGCGGGTGTGGCTAGGACTGATGGGGAGCAGATCCCCATCAAACCTAACGTCATCGCTATCTGGATGGGTGAAAAACGCAAAATTATCATCCTCAGGTTAAATTGGGGTTTAGTTGGAGCTAGTGCTAGATTAATGGAAGGTTTTTTCTGGTATTTCGTTCCTCCATCTTCATGACAGTTTTATGCCACCTTCCGACTATTCCGCTAACGACGTGCAAGCCCTGTTCGATCGCATTGCCCCAGTCTATGACCACTTAAACGATGATCTGAGTTTAGGAATTCATTGGATCTGGAAACAAATGGCCGTCAGCTGGAGTGGCGCAGCTTTTGGGGATTGTTGTTTAGACTTGTGCTGTGGTAGTGGCGATATTGCTCAGCTGCTGGCTAAGCGGGTAGGGACGACCGGTCAAGTCTATGGCGCTGATTTTGCGGCGGCGCAGTTAGCCACCGCTGCACACCGGGTTGCCCAGCTGTACTTACCCACTGCGATCGAGTGGGTGCAGGCTGATGCTTTGAATTTGCCCTGCGCTGATAATTTTTTTGATGCGGCTACACTCGGCTACGGCTTGCGGAATGTTACCGATATCCCGCGCTGCTTGGCCGAGCTGCACCGAGTGCTCAAGCCCAATGCCCAAGTCGCTATTCTGGACTTTCACCGACCAGATAACTGGTTGGCTGCCCAGTTCCAACGCTGGTATTTAGACAATATTGTGGTGCCCACCGCCCGCCGTTATGATCTAACTGACGAGTATGCCTATCTTATGCCTAGCGTCGCCCAATTTCCGATTGGTACCGCCCAGGTTAAACTAGGATTGGCTGCTGGTTTTGCCGCTGCTACCCACTACCCGATTGCTGGTGGCATTATGGGTATCTTAGTATTACGTAAATAAACTGGGTTGCGCGCCTGTGTCATTTTTTCAAATTTGGCTATACCTTGCACCACCGGTGGTTGGCACTGTGATTGGCTATTTCACTAATGATGTGGCCATTCAGATGTTATTTCGTCCTTACCGGGCGCTGTTTGTGGGCAAATATCAGGTGCCTTTCACGCCTGGTCTGATTCCGCGTAACCAAGAACGTTTAGCCAAGCGGATTTCCGATACGATCATGGGTTCGCTGCTCACTCCGGCCGAATTGCAAAGGCTCGCCAAGCGACTATTACAAGTAGAGCGGGTGCAGGCGGCGATCGAATGGCTATTCCAGTTGGCTTTAGATCAGCTCCAGAGCGATAAAGAACAACGTACCGTAAAAGTTTTAGCCCAGATTCTACGGGATTTGGCCGGAGAATCTTTACCCCGGTTGTTGAAGATCTGGAGCCGGAGACCACAGTTTTTAGAAGAACAGCTCGATCAAATCTTCGATCGAGTGCTGTTAGAATTCCAGCTCAACGAATCTCAGGCGCAACAGGTCAGTTCTTGGCTCGTGGATGGTATTTTGCCACCAGAAGTGCTGCGGCAAGCCCTGATTGACTTCTTGACCGATCGGAATATTCAAGTAATTGACGATAGCATTCGCGAAAAAAGCAGTGGCACCTATTGGGTGGTGGCCAATTTGTTTGGCTTGCGGAATACTCTCATTCGCCTGCGCACTTTTTGTCTGGACGAACGAGATGCGGCCAACAAAATTATTGCGGACTTGGTGACGGCGCTGAGTTTGCGGAAAATAATTCAAGAATGGTTGCAGAATGTGTCTTTGCAAAACCTACCAGTGATTACGGTTCAGCAACTACGCCAGACCGTTACAGACAGTGTGCGCAGTTACGCCCAAAGTAAAGGCATTGACCTGATTGAAGGACTGCGGGATACGATCGACTGGGAAGGGGTTTCGACCTTGGCGGTAGGTCGGTTGCGTAACTCGGCAGCGATTACCACTTCTTTACCAGCAGTGAGTGGCGAACTGGCGCTGGTGATCGATCGATACTTAGAACGGGATTTGGAAAAAATTGTGGCTCAGGTAATTCCGATCTTGAACATCGATCAAGTTATTATCGATCGAGTGAAGTCCACATCGCCGGAAGAACTGGAAGCTGCGATTCAGGGAATTGTTAAAACAGAATTGCAAGGCATTGTCACCTTGGGTGGCGTTTTAGGGTTTGTGGTGGGGCTGCTGCAAACTGGGGTTTTATATTGGCAAAATACGCATTAAATAATGAAAAAGCGTTCTAGTTATTGGTTACTGTCTCCCTATCTGCGCCTCCAGCGTCGGCATATTTCTTGGGGGTTCTTTTGGGTACTAATCTACAGCGCTTTTTGGCCAGTACTAGCTACCTTGGCCGGTCAGGTGAGTCGGTACCTGGGAACTGACTTGATGATGTTGATTCAGATCTCCCTCTGGGGGGCTTTGGCCTATATTTTGCAGGGTATTGCTCAGTACGGTCAAAATACTTCGATGGCCAAAGTGGCGGTGTCGATCGGCTTTGATTTGCGCCAACGGGTTTATGCCCACCTCTTGCGGTTGGGTCCAGCTTATTTTGCAGAAACGCCGATTGGAGACCTGTCCTATCGCTTAACCGGGGATATCGATCGAGTAAGTATTACGATCAACAATATGCTGCACCAATTCCTGCCTTCGGTATTGCAGTTAATCGTAGTTTTAGGAAACCTGGTTTATCTCAACTGGCGACTAACTATTGCCGTATTTTTGATTGCGCCCTTAATTGCAGTGCTGGTGGGCTGGTTTGGTGAACAGGTACAAAATCAATCGCGCCGTAGCCAGAACCAAATTGCTGATCTATCCTCGGCGGTCACCGAAGACTTCAGCGGCATTCGCTTGATCCAAGCCTTTGCCGCTGAAGAATTCACCCTGAGCCGCTTTATGAACAAAGCAGAGGCCAATCGGCAGGCTAAATATCAGACCGAACGGTGGCTAGCTATTCAGCATCCGGTACTGAGCGTGATTCAGGTGAGTGGTATTTTGCTAGTTCTAGTATTGGCTGGCTGGCAAGTCACTACTGGCAATTTATCTATGCCAGGTCTGATCAGTTACTTTACTAGTATTGCTATGCTGATTGATCCCATTTCGCGGGTGACCAGCAACTATAGTGAACTCAAGCAGTGTGAGGCTTCAGTCGATCGGATCTTTGAGCTGTTGGCCGTGCCTCCGACAATTTTGGAAAAGCCCAATGCCCAAACCTTACCAGCCATTACTGGTCACATTCAATACCAAGATGTCAGTTTTGGCTATGTGCCAGATCAACCAGTATTAAAGCACTTTAATTTGGACGTAAAACCCGGTGAAATGATTGCACTAGTCGGCACTTCCGGTGCTGGCAAAAGTACGATCGCTAGTTTATTAATGCGCTTCTATGATATCCAAGCGGGCAGCATCTCGATCGATAACATTGATATTCGGGATGTAACCCTGCCGAGCTTACGTCGTCAAATTGGCACAGTACCTCAAGATACAGTGTTGTTTTCAGCCACCGTAGCCGAAAATATTGCCTTTGGTCAACCAGATTTTGACATAGCCGCAGTGGAAGCCGCCGCTAAAATTGCCAATGCCCATCAGTTTATCTCCCAACTCAGCCAGGGCTACCACACCTGGGTAGGAGAGCGCGGCACCAATTTTTCAGGGGGGCAACGCCAACGCATTGCGATCGCCCGCGCTGTATTTTTAAATCCCCGGATTTTGGTCTTGGATGAAGCGACCTCGGCTCTCGATTCCGAATCGGAAGCACTGGTGCAGGAAGCGTTGGAAAGAATTATGCTCGATCGAACGGTATTCATTATTGCCCACCGGCTGGCAACTGTGCGCAAAGCCAACCGGATTTTAGTAGTCGAGAATGGTCAAGTGATCGAATCTGGCAGCCACAGCGAATTGCTGAAACTCACTAATGGTCGTTACGCCAGCTTCCATGCCCAGCAATTTCGGTAACTGTTCCCAGCGTCAAACGTAACAACATATGCAAAAATAAAAAGGCTCTGCACACCCTTGGCGATAGTCAAAGTCACCAGGTACCTGAGGAAAAGCTATGAAAGTTGGCGATCGCGTCCGTGTAATTGAATCTGTAATCGTTTACCATATCCCTGGTGGTAAGGGTCAACCTGTAGAAATTAAAGGCCATGAGGGTGCTATTGATAAGATAATCACCGAATGGAACGGGCGACCGGTGAGTGCTAATTTCCCGTGGCTAGTGAAATTTGATGACCCCAAGTTTCGGGCGCATCTGCAAGAACATGAGTTAGAGGTTATCTAAGATCATCGGCTTAACGGATATCTTCGATGGTTTCAACCCATCGGGCTGTTCCTTAGCCAACACTTCTTTGGCTAATTCTTGGTTGGTGTTCAGCAAAAATCCTAAATGCGAAGTTAGTTGACTGTAGCGTCGGGTAATTAGAAGCGGTGAGTTACAGCGCAAAGCCAGCTCGTCAGTGTAACGACCTAGGGTTTGACGTTGTACTCCCCAGTTTCTACTAGTGCCTGCAATTGTTAAATCCACATCTTTTGATTTGGTGATCACTGTTTCCATCAAATCAGCACTAGATATCATTTCGATCTGAATACGCGATCGAACATCGGAAGGTAGATTTCCAATCAACTGGTTCATTTCATAGCTGAGTTCACTGACAGTGGTGGATAAAGGTGACAACTGCAATAGTTGAAGCTGACGTTGATCGTCATTGAAAAGTAAACGCAACGATAATTCTAGAGCTAGATCGTCATGGGTATTGGCGGTATAGGCGACCAGTATTTTATCGTAGGTGCGCTGGGCGATTTCTGGGGGGGCATTGGCATCTACTAGTACGGCCACATCGGCGGGGGCAATAGCTAAAATTTGGCGTACCCGACCACCTAATCGATCTTTGCGGAATGTCGATCGATGCCAGCCCAGCAAGATTAGATCTGGTTGATCGATTTTAGCCAGCGTTGCTGTTTTTTTGGCTACATCGTAACCAATTTGGACAATCGGCTGAATCATGGACTGGACGGTAGTTGGCTCAATGGTTTTAATCAACTGATCAAGTTTGCTTCTACGTTCATTGATTAGTCTTTCTGCTTCAGCCGGGGAGCTTTGGTAGAGGTAATCTTCTTCCAGTTCGATGAGGCTTAAGGGTTGAACAATAGCTGATTCTTCGGGGTTATGAGCAATCGCGATCGCTAGCTGAATTAAGCTTTTTTGGGTGCGGGGATTAGCTACCGGGACTAGCACACTATATTGATGAACCGGTGTGGTTTGTGGAGTTTCTGCTTGAAGAGACTGCTCACGGATCAGCTTTTTGGGATAAGTCCATTCCAGCAAAGGCGAAGTCATAAAGGTGGTAGTCAGTGCCATAATTACCAGCATGGCGAACAACAACTCTGAAATTACCCCTAACTTGAGACCGATATTCAGCACAATCAGCTCGGTGAGACCGCGTGTGTTCATCAACCAGCCCAGTGCTGATGCTTCGCGATGATCGAGCTGGAACCGGCGAGCGGTGAAATAAATACCCAGATACTTACCCAGAATGGCTACGGCTAAAATTACCAGACAGATTAACCACAGTTGGGGAGTACTGATCAGACCAATCTTGGTCTTAAGGCCACTATAAACAAAGAAAACTGGTAGTAAAAAAATTAAAACAAAATCCTCGGTCTTCTCGGCGATTTCTTTGACCAGACCAGGATTCTTGGGCATAGCTGCGCCTAGCAAAAAAGCCCCGAAAATGAAGTGAATGCCGATCGTCTCAGTAATTAGTGCCGAAACAATTACTGACATGTAAATTCCGGCCAGCATGAGCTGGGAGACTTTACCCGATCGATTGTAATAGGCGGATAGGGTTTGCAGCAGCCAGCGGCCAGCCGTCAGCATGAAGCCAATATAAAACAAGGCGGAGAAAATGGTAGGCAGAGCCGTAACCATATTATTGGTGCGCGCCACGGCAATCGCCATGGCTAGTAAGCACCAGGCCACCACGTCATCTACCGCCGCACAAGTCAGCGCCAGAGTTCCTAAACGGGTGTTTTGGAGATTGCTCTCCGTAATGATTCTAGCCAATACTGGAAAAGCCGTAATGGACAGTGCCGAACCTAAAAATAAGCTAAAGGCCAACAGCGAGACCGCCGGATTATTCACCATTGGATATAGCCAAACAGCCAGCCCACATGCCAGTCCGAAAGGCAAAATAATCCCCGCCGCTGAGGTGGCCACCGCCACATCCATATTGCCTTTGAGATATTTAGGATCTAGCTCTAGACCAATTAAAAACATGAAAAATATTAAGCCGATTTGCGCCAATACTTCCAAGATCGGCGCCGTCTCGGCTGGAAACAGTCCGGCAGTAATTTGGGGAGCAACCAATCCCAACAGGGACGGGCCGAGCATAATGCCAGCCATGATTTCACCAATAACCAAGGGCTGCTTAATCGCCCGGAATCCTAGCCCTACCAGTCGGGAGAAACCGATCACCACCAGAATTTCTAATAAAACCAGAGAGACTGTATGCATATATTTTCAATGTTAGTAACTGATAAGGCTCCATGGACACGCCACAGAGCCTAATTTTCATCACAAAATACCAAAAATGCTTTAACGGAAGCGCTTTTTCCGACGGGCGGCTACTGCTTTGCGTTTACGCTTTTCTTGGGGGGTTTCAAAGTGGCGATTTTTTTTCACGTCCGCTAAGATTCCTGCTTTTGAGACTTGACGCTTGAAGCGACGCAGCGCCGAATCAATTCCTTCATTTTCACCTAACACAACCTGGGTCATTCTTACTCCTAATATACCTGGACTTGAGACCAAAAAATAAATTCAGCTTTGCTATTATAGCATTGACCTTCTCTGCTGTCAGGATGCTTAATCATCAATGATTGAAGTGACTAATTTATGTAAAGATTATGGCTCCCAGCGGGCAATCGATCGAGTCAGCTTTACGGTAAACCAGGGTGAGGTAATGGGTTTGCTGGGGGTCAACGGCGCGGGTAAGACCACCATTATCCGTATTTTGACGGGAGCTTTAGGGGCTACTAGTGGCTCGGCACTGATTGCTGGTTACGATATTAATCGGCAGTCTCTACAGGCGCGGCAGCAGATTGGCTATTTACCAGAAGTGATTCCGCTGTATCTCGACATGACGGTGAGTCATTTTTTGAATTTTGCCGCCGAGATTAAGCAAGTACCCAGTAATCAGAAGAAACAGCAGGTAAACAGATCGATCGAACTCTGCGGCTTAGTAGAATATCAGCACAGTCTGATTCGGAAGTTATCACAGGGGTATCGGCAGCGGCTGGGAATTGCCCAAGCAATTGTTCATCAGCCAGCGGTGATTATCTTGGATGAACCCACTCGGGGTCTAGATCCCAATCAAATTATTAACATTCGCCGCCTGATTCAGCAGCTGGCGCAAGAGCATACTATTTTGCTGTCCAGTCATTTGTTGGCGGAGGTGGAAATGACTTGCCACAAGTTGACGGTGATCGATCGAGGGCGGGTGATTGCCACGGATACTCCGGCCAATTTGAGCAAGATGGTGGGGGCTGCTGAGCATTACGAGCTGGAATTTTCTGGCGATCCGGTGGTGGTGGCAAATGCTCTGCGCCACATTCCCCAAGTGCAACAGACGGAGCTAATGCCGATCAATCATCTCAATAACCAGGAGCGGCAGTTGATGATGGTTCGATCGATCGCCGGGCAAGATATTGGTTCAGAAATAATTACAGCTTTGGTGCAACAAGGCATTCAGATACATGAGGTGCGCCGCAGCCGGGCCAATCTTGAAGAAGTATTTTTGGCTTTGACCAGACCACCAGTAGCAAAGAACTCCCTAGAAACATTGAGTTGATTGATAGCGCGGTTGCTTAGCATTACTGATACCACACTGGAAAAGTCAGCAAACATAGGCCGATGGCTTCCGCCCATTCTACTACCGCCCCATAAGTATCACCAGTATGACCGCCAAAACAGCGATCGAAGTACTTACCTACCGGATAACTAAGCCCCAAACCGACCCCCTGCACCGCCGCAATTAATAACCAATACTGCGGCTGTAGATAAATCTGCACTGCTGCCACCAGCAACAAAGCCGCAAACCCGCCCATCAAATCCGGCCACGGCTCCACTCCCCTACTATGCATCGCCCCCTTACCCTCCGCCTTCAGGTAGGGATACAAAGATACTGCTAATACCTGCGCCCACCGCGCCCAAGCTGGCACCACCAGCAATACAATCCAGCGACTATCACTACTAATGGCACTGAGACTCAAGACCTTTAATCCCAAAATCCCGATCGCTGTCATTACCCCAAATGCTCCGGTGAGACTGTCGGCCATTGCCACTAGCCGCCGTTCGGGACTGGTCACCGCCAACCCGTCTGCGGTATCCATGGCCCCATCGAGATGCAACCCTCCGGTTAGACTCAGCCATAGCAGAACTACTACTGTCGATCGCACAATTATGGGCATCCCCAACAGTGCTAATCCATAGTCGCTAATCGCCACTATGCCGCCAATTGCTAGCCCCATTAATGGTGCCCAACGAGCAATGCGACTAAAATCCAACTCCATTTTTTGCGGCGCAGGTAAACAAATGTAGAATGCCCACGCCGCTAATAACGATTTCAGCACTACTTATGACTTGGGCAAACTATGAGCAGCATCAGCGGATCGATCGCCTAGCACCGACTTAATTCCTTCCATCGTGGCTGGTACTGTCCGCGGATCCATAAACATCACCTTGCTACTCTCGCTACGGCCAATGGTGGCGCCCATATCCAAATAGCCCAAAGCGAATAGAACTTCCACTGCTTTTTGGGCATTGGGATTACTCTTAAGCTGATCGGAGATAATTCCGGTGGATTCCGCAATTCCGCGTGCCTTCAAGATCTGTTGCTGCCGGTCGGCTTCTGCCGCTAGCAACACCGACTTTTGACTAGCTTCGGCTTGTAAAACTTGAGCCTCCGCCCGACCACGCGCGGTATTCACAGCCGCTTCCCGTTCCCCTTCTGAGGTTAGAATTGCTGCTCGTTTTTTGCGCTCCGCCGACATCTGCATTTCCATCGCATCCAAGACAGCTTTAGCAGGCACAATATCTCTTAGCTCGACCCTAGTTACTTTGACACCCCACGGATCAGTGGATTCATCCAGTTCTCGTAACAACAATTCGTTGATTTGCGATCGGGCTGTGAAAGTTTCATCTAGCTCTAATTTGCCAATCTCCGATCGAATCTGGGTTAGCACTAAGTTAACCATCGCCGATTGTAGATTTTCGACTTTATAGTAAGCCCGCTCCATATCCAAAATCTTCCAGTAGACTACGGCATCCGCTGTAATCGTTACATTGTCGCGGGTGATGCATTGCTGAGGTGGAATATCAATCACCCGTTCCCGAATAGTCTGTTTGAAGGAAATATTTTCCACCATCGGAATTACATAGTTCATCCCCGGTTTTAGTTTTTTGCCAGTGTATTTACCCAGTCTTTCCACCAAAGCTTCATCACCCTGGTTGATAATTTTAATCCCCGACAGTCCACTTACGCCTAAGATAGCGGCGATCATCCATGCAAAAGGTGAAAAAGGTTCCATAGCTATAATTCTGCTTAGTTTTTAGTGTTCTTCTAACATATACATCGGCACTACCAAGAGAGTGGTGCCTTCGCGACCAATCACATGCAATTGTTGATCGGGGGTAATCAAAGATACCCCATCACCACATTTAGCTCGCCAAGAAGATCCTTCATATAATACTCTGCCCACTTTACTGGGAGAAATAGCTGTTAGCGCTTGGGCTTCGGTATGGGTAAAGTCGATCGCTGAGCGTTTGGGCAAAAAGCGCTGGCCGAGCCAAGCAATTGATACCGTACAAGCTAGCCAGAGAGAAACTTGCAAACCAATCCATGGCGGTAGTACCAAGGCGAGTATAGACATGACCATTGCTCCCAGACCTAGGAGCACGGCGGCTAAAGCTGTAGGTATCACCAGCTCCACTAAGCAGAGGCTAGCTCCTATGATTAGCCATAATAAACTCGGATGCATTGCCATCAGTTCACTCATGAGATCAATTGATTGTGACCCATCTCTAGCATAGCGACTGCACCGTCCAGCTGTTGCAATTATTAAGATTTTGACTTAATTTGGTTGGGATATTGATACACTTAGGCTGGTAGTGGAGCTTGCCCATCTTAATATGCTATTTCACCAGCTGCATAATTTGTTCGAGTGTCGTGACAATTTTCAGCGGGTCGCTGGGCTGTTCTAAATCTAATTCTCCCTGACCAACCCGCAACAACCGGGCGGCATCAGTAATTGGTGTGATCGTCATCTGGAGTTGGGGATTATAGGAAACTACTGGCTGCTTAATGAGAGCCGCTGCTTGTCGTAAATCTTGATCGATCGAGATATCGCCCAGGAGTAAAATTTGCTCAGTATTGTCATCGAAAACATTGAGCCAGCGGCTACTATTAGATCCTCTAATGGGATCACTACCCAAATGCACTACCAGTGATTGGCCAATTTGGCAGTTGTTTAGCAGCTCGACTACTTCATAAATCAGGCTGTGACTGCGACTAATGATCCCCACCTTGCCCGGAGTGAACATCGTAGTATCCAGCGTCCCCAGCAAAATTTTGTTGGGCACAATCAAGCCCGCACTACCCGAACCCAAAACCCAAACAGAGGAGTCGCAGGTGCGCCGCAACAATTCAATCATATCTAACGGTGGAACCCCTTTCGTCGCAATAATTATCCGCGCAATACCAGCAGCAATCGCCTCGAAGACCGCATCCAAAACTGCTAATGCTGGATCAAAAATAATAGTAGTGTCAATTTCTTGGTGGGTGGCGATCGCTTGCTCTACCAAATCGAAAACCTCGATACCCTGCACGGTCTGGTTACCCGCACCAGTACTAATTCCAGCCAACACATTCATGCTATAACTACGCATTTCTATTAGTGATTCCAGAGCATGGGGCTGAGTAATGCCCTGAATCAAAATGTGCGCATCAGAATTGAAATTAATCATCAAAGAGGGGCTTCCAATGCGAGCATGGTTTCCGAAATTGCTGTAGCTAGACTATGGGTATTAATCACTGGTAGCGACCCTTCATATTGATGACGAATACCGCCGCATGGCAACCTTAAGATGGTTAGTGCAGGTAATAATTTAATTGAGTTTAAAGCGAGTAATACTTTGTTAGTCAAGGCACCTAAGCAATTAATCAGCAAAACATCAGAGATTTGAGCTAACCGCTGAATTTCTTGAGCAATTGCCGCTGACTCTAAGTTGTTAACTACCAAACATTGATTGATTTGTCCGCCTACCCGTTGTAGTTCATTGACCGTGACACTAGCTGACCCTTGCCCACTGGCAATGACGCCAATATAGCCTGTGCCAGTGGCTGCCAAACGGGGAATAGTCTTGGTGGTTCGCTGAATAATACTGAGTTGGGAATGCCGAATAATCGCTCGATCGTTAGCCGTAACTTTGCCATCCAGCGCCATGACTTCACCCTCATTACTCACCCCCAGAGGGTTAATCTCCACTAGGTCTAAGTCATTGTCGATCATTAATCGATACATCGACTCGATAATCTGACTAACTTTTAGTAATAAGTTGCCAGTTAAACCCATTTTGATTGCTAACCGGCGAGCATAGAAGGGCGAGAATTCTGCTTGGATTACTACCTGCTGAATTTTTGCGATCACCACCTCTAAGTTCATGCCGCCCTGACTAGAGCCGAGTAGGACTGGCCGACAGAGATTGTAATCAATCAGCACTGCTAGGTAAAATTCTTGAAAGACATCGTATTTAGCTTCGGCTAATAGTACCTGTGGTACTTCGCCAAAAATCGGCAGGTTAAACATGGTTTGGGCAGCGGCAATCGCATCGATCGTATTTTCCACAAAGCGTACCCCGCCGACCTTGCCCCGGTTGCCAACACTGACTTGCGACTTTAAGACCACTGGATAGGGAATTTTAAGAGATTTCAGATCCGTCGGTCGATCGATCCGTTGGGCAGGCAATATGGGGATTCCGACCTCCTGAAATAAAGCTTTAGCTTGATATTCGAGTAAATCCATTATTTCTGGCTCTGGGGGGGCTTATCGATCTTGATTTGACCATTCTCATCTAAATATACTTTACCGCCCAACTCGCGTAATTTCCGCACAGCAATTTTTTTAGCATTGATATCGATCGCCGTACTCAAAACCAGGCTCCAGCCAGCAAACTGTGCTTCTTCACTATGGGGATTGTTGGCCAAGAAGTCCGCTGTATGTTGCGAAGTTGCGGCCACTCGATCGCCTTCTCTATCACCTTTTAACCTTGCCCAGTCAGCGGCTTTCTGCATCGACTGTTGGGCAGCCAGCGGTTTATCTAAAAACAACAATTCATCAACACCCTTCAACCGCCACAGGTAATAAGAATTCTGGGGAGCTTGGGGTGTAATATGTTGAAAACCTTGGTTCATCAGCGCGATCGACTTTTCTGGTTGCGCAGCATAGACTGAACCTACTGCTGATAAAGAGTAGTAAGAATAGAAAAATCGGGGATCTTTGCCGATAATTACCCCGAAATAATCTAGCCCAATTCCATAACCGTTAACCTCCCTAGCTTCTTGATCGCCAAAGTACTGTAAATAATCGATATAAGTTAGGTCAGCAATCAGGTTTTTAAAGCCGAAAGCTGGCATTTTCTTCCACATTTCCAAGCTGCTCAGCTTGATCTGAGTCTCCCGTCTTAACACTGCGGGATCTAATGACCGAGTATTAGCTTTAATCGTTGCTAGCTTGCCCATTTGGATGCCGGTTACGGCTAGAACCAGAGTAGATAAGCCGATGAGTAATCCCAGCGGTTGCCGGAGTTGAGATGTTTGGATAGCCATAGCCAATAATTGGGTAGTCTAGATATAGAAAAATTTATCTACATAAGCAAAATGGAAAGACAGAAACTGCTTAAGATCACGACGATTGGCATGTCCTTTGTGTTGTTTTCGCCAGTATTGATTACTGGTTTAACAAGCTTGTTACCCAAGTCAGAACCCACCGTTAGTAGTGCGTCAGCTCCTGTCTCTCAAGATGCCCAATTTGCAGCAGATGAGAACGGCTATTTTGATGTTTTAGCGAAAGAACCCAACAACAGTACGGCTAGTGCCGGGTTGACCAAAATCGCCATGGCTTACGTCGCCGATCAAAAAACACCCCAAGCGATCGCCATCTATCAGAAATTGATTAAGATTGCCCCCCAGTCACCACAGGTAAAACTCCATCAGCAGCGTTTAGCTGAATTGCAGCCAGCTGTAAAATCTTCACCTACCAGTAAGCCATCGTCCAAACCCTGATATGCTGATCAACAGCCGATCAGCACTATTTTTATGACGCAGGATTCTCCTTCTTTGGACAACTTGGCGGCGATCGCCGACCAATTTGGCGGCGGTGGTCAAATTAGTCAAGTACAGCCTTTTGGCAGTGGTAATATTAACGACACTTTTTTGGTGACGGTGCAAGTTGGAAACGCCGAGAGTAGCACTGGTAAATTAGAGCATCGCTTTGTCCTTCAACGAATCAATACCCAAGTTTTTCAGCAACCCCAGCTGGTGATGCAGAACATGCGGATCTTTAGTGAGCATGTGCATGAGTGCCTAACTGCCGACGCTTTTTGTTTTAACCGACGCTGGGAAGTGCCCCGGGTACTGCTAACTAGTACTGGCTGCGATCACTATGCCGAAAATGGTCATTTCTGGCGATCGATCAGTTTTATTGAGGGCACCCAGACTTTTGACACGATTCAAGATTTACATCACGCTCGTGAAACTGGCTTTGGCTTAGGAATGTTCCATCGATCAGTCAGTGCTTTGCCGACAGAGCAGTTAGCTGATACTCTACCGGGTTTTCATATTACACCTAGCTACCTACGACAATTTGATGAGGTAATGGCTAATAATATTACGCCCAAATCGGCAGAAGTGGTACGTTGCTTGCGGTTTATTGAGGAGCGGCGAGCTTGGGCCTCGGTGCTGGAGGATGCCAAGGAGCGAGGTGAACTACCGCTCCGCACCATTCACGGCGACCCCAAAATCAATAATGTGTTGATCGACACGGCTACTAAGCAAGCGATCAGTTTAATCGATCTGGATACAGTCAAGCCTGGTTTGATTCACTATGATATTGGCGATTGCCTGCGATCGGGCTGTAATCCAGTGGGTGAAGAAACGGCTGATTGGCAAGCAGTGCATTTTGAGCCAGAGCTAGGACAGGCCATGCTCCAAGGCTATTTGGACTCCGCCCAAGATTTCTTGACTGACAATGACTACAAATATCTTTACGATAGTCTGCGGCTACTGGCTTTTGAGCTAGGGCTAAGATTTTTTACAGATTATTTGAATGGCAGTATTTACTTTAAGACCAAGTATCCAGAGCATAACTTGTTACGAGCTTTGGTGCAGTTCCGGTTAGCAGAAAGTATTGAGTCGCAGGAAAGAACAATCGGCAATATTATCAGTGATATGCGATGAAAAAAATGTTTGTGTTACAGCCGTTTGCCCCAGTGTCGTTGGATTTGAGCGTGACCGGGGAGATCGATCGGACTGCTAACCAGCTCACAATCAGTTATCGATTAGCCGGAGATCTGAGTCAGATTTTAATACCTTCGATCGCGGCTATTCCTCATCGGTATTTTGAGTTGTGGGAAGCAACTTGCTTTGAGTTTTTTCTAGCGCCAGTGGGTGAGTCTTATTATTGGGAATTTAATCTGTCACCGAGTGGGGATTGGAATGTTTTTCGGCTGGATGATTATCGCCAGGGGCTGAGGAATGAAGAAGCAGTAGGGGCTTTACCAGTGGTGATTCAGCAGACGGCAACACTAGTGACACTTGATGCACAATTGAGTTTGGAAAAACTGGTACCAGCAAATCAAGCTTTAGATATAGCGATAACGACGGTTATTCAGGATCAGAATAGTGATTTGAGCTATTGGGCGTTGCAGCATACTGGCGAAGAAGCCGACTTTCATAGCCGTTCAGACTTTTTGTTTGAAGTTTAGTCTCACCGTGCTTAGTTTTATCTGTTGCCATCTATCCAGTATTTTAGATTTGATACGCATATATTCATCATTTAGCCTCAGCATGTTGACTCTATAAATTGCAAAGATCATTTTCATAGAAAACAAACTTTGATTTGACGGGAATTCCTGAAATTCATTGATTGCATTGAGATAAATTTTTTCCCAAACGACTATTTTATTTCTCCATTGGGATTCCTGACGAACCAATTTAGAAACTAACTCAGCATCCTCTCGATTGTACTTGTTGATATTATTTTCAACAAATTCTGGTGATAATTCTGACTCCAATATTTTCAAGCCGAAATTGTACTCTTGTACATATTGATAGTTAGATGTGGTGATCATTCCAAATGCGCCACGTCCGTCACACACAACAACAGCAGCTCCAGAAGCTAATGATTCGATCGCGGACATGCCCGAGGCAAAGACAATATCATATTTATTTAATATGTTTTGTGGTGCTATTACTGATTCTTCAAATCCTGATCCAGCAACATCAACTTTTAGTCCTAATCGTTTACATACTGGCACAATTACTTGATCGATATTAGGATATTTACTATAAACCAAACAAGATAGTGGCTTTATTGGCAAGTTTCTGATTTTGGTAAAAAGCAATTCATTAAAGCTATGAGGAACTATTTTTATTTGATTATTTGAAATATTTAAGGTGTTATGAATTCGAGATTGTATTAACCGGCTTACTGCGACATACGTAATGATATTGGGATGATAGATTGGTTCATCATGCCATGCTACAAAGTCGTGACAGACATAAATAGCAGGGATAGATGGAAAATGACGTAAGGCATCAAATAGAGGGAGAATATGATGTCCGTGAATAATATCCGGCTTGAGTTGTAGTCTTTCAATTTCTTCGACTACTTCTATCCCTATTGCCCGAATTTCTTCGGCTAAAGTACCACAATGAGGAGAATAGATAGCTACTTTGTGGCCTATCATATTGAGATAGTAACTTAAATCTTTAACAACTATCGTTGTTCCAGATCGGCTATCAAGTGTGCAATTAGTAATTAGGATATTCATGCTGTATATTTGCACCTAAATTTCTAAGCAATATTCACAAAAGGGTGAAAATCACCTGGGCAATTGAGAAATTCGGCATGATTGGGCTGCTTTTCTTTCTCTTATGAGTAACGTTCCCGAAATAGATGCCAGTGTTTCTATGCAGTTTTTATTGATCGAGGATAAATACACCTCTCACTTTTAATCAGGAGTGTTTTGCTAGCAGTGGTGCCTGTTCGATCTCCAGGCAAGGCTTTGGTGCGGCAAGGGATTCTGCTAAATGAGATGCGCCGCAGCCGCGCCAATCTGGAAGAAGTATTTTTGACCTTGACAAATGCTGGTCACATCGAGCCTCATTTTTCATAGCCTATTGATGGATTTTACATTTTCAATACCTCGTTCAACCTGTCTTTGAATTTCGTGAGGCTAGGCATATCTGTGATTTTGTCGAGATCGATCGCCCCATCATCAATTTTGCCATTAAGTAATTCTCGCGATCCCGGATGACCGAGATGATTATCTAGCTGCTTTTTGAGAGGATTTGGTGATTTATCATTGCCTGATTCGTCTTCGAGCTTGGCACAATGTTGATAATTATGCTGTAGAGCGCACAAAATCCAAGCTTCAGATTTAGGCTTGGGCAACATCGGAACACCAGTTGAAATGCCTTCGGCTTCAAATCCATTTAGTATCGATCGCCATTTATCAGCCCATACTCCTCGATCGGAACTGGCTGTACCATCGGCATCTCTGAACAATACAATAACCAAAGGCGTATCATTGCCTAGCTCCTGTGCTTTTTGCTGGGATAGCAAAGCTAAAGCCCGAGCATTTTTATAGAAATAACGGGTTTCACTGTTCTGTCTTTTACCTTTTTGAGATCGAGGTTTAATCTCTTTGGCTTTTTTGGTCAAATTTTGCTCTGAAATAATCGTGTAGTGATTTCCTTCGATTAACGAATATCCAATTTGCTTGATAATCCATAAATCAACCAGCTTTGTCATCGGGCCAAGTTCATCATTTGAAAGACCAATATCGGAGGCTCCCTCGCCGCTGAGGATCAAGAACATCAGGCCATCTCGCTGATTTCTTGGTTGAGTTGGGTTAGCAGGGTGTCCTCATAGACTTCCCCTGGCCCCATCACTTCTAGTTTTTTGCGCATAGAGGGAATATCAAAAAGTCGAATGGCTTTAGTAGCGCCATTAGGTTGTTTGTATATGTAAATAATGCCTTCGATCGCAACATCATCTTCCATATAATTCAGCACCATTGGGCTATGCGTAGTAATCAGGACTTGGGGCTGAGCTGCCACTAGCTGATCCACTAAAAACTCGATTAATTCTGGATTGACACCATTTTCTATTTCATCTAATAACAGAAAGCTTTGTTCTTTGGATAGCTGAGCAAAGACTGCCAGCATTCGTAGCAACCCATCAGCCACATGCCGAGCTTCCGTCTTAACAATAACCTCTCCAAATTGCTCATGAACAGTTAGACTTTTCCAGCCAGAACGTAAAGCTGATGAGTCCAAATGTTTAAATTGTGGATAAACCCTAGCTAGGTTTTGCTGAATAATAGTTCGTTTTTCTTCCCCTATTTCATGCAGAAAAGCTGATAGTTTCTCGCCACCCAATCCTAGACTATTTTCGGCATCTCTTGTTCTTTGTCTGAGCAGTTCAGGAGCTAAAAGATCTAAGGCATGTAAATCACTAAAGAATCTTTTTATTTCTACAAGTTGTGATGGCAACTTGTATTCGCTGATTTGCGACATTATAGATCCTTGATAATCAAAATGAATTTTACCTGATAGTATATGGTCGCGCTTTAGTAGTATAACTCTCGAAAAATCACTATCATTCAAAGGGTCTTTACCCACTTCTACCAACTCAAGATTCCATATTTGATAGTTACTATCTTCCACTTTTAGAATGGTATCTGTACCCCATATGAGCTTTTCTGTAGTGCACCGTAGTGTTTTGCAATTGAAACTAGCAGACCACTTGATTTCAATGATTTTATGTTGCTTACGTATTAGCCTTCTTTGTGAAGCAGGTTCGAAACGATGGCTCAAAGAAGGAGTTGTATAAATGCTCGTGTCAAGCTCATAAGATAGTACAACTTCAAAATCAATATTTTGTTTGCGAGTTAATTTTGAATTGAGATCAGAAGACTTCCACTGTCGCTTTTCTAACCAACCATTCATGTCACCTTTAACTTGCTGAGATAAAAAGTCAAAGAATTGCAATACTGTTGACTTGCCCGCACCATTTAGCCCTACTAAGCAATTGAACTTTGCGAGCGGCAAATCACAACCAACTAAAGATTTGAAATTATCAACGTTTATGCGTTTAATTCTCATATCTGGCAACCACCAAGGCATATCTACTGTAGCTTATGCGATCGATCATCCCTAGCCAAAAGCCCAACTCACATGAGCTGGGCTTTTGGTTAAATTCAAAACTAAGAGCAATACTAAGTTGCTGCTGCCGACGTTTCTTCGTTGTCTTCTTCAGCAGAGTTAGAAGATGGGGAGCGGAATCTGGATTTAAACATCCGACCGTTAGCTGGGCGCTTACGGAACTTGCGGGCGTAAGCCTGGTTACGTTCTGCTTTTTCTTTCTTGAGGTTGCGGCGTTTGGCCATGTTTGCCTTCGAGGTAATGAATAGTGGAAAATCATCTGCACAGCTATCTTAAAATTTGCTGGCGAAGATTTGTTTGACGGATGGTCTTAATATGAGCCAAGTCCATACAACAGGCATCTAGCATAACATGTTTGGTGATCGATCGATAAATTGTCGCAACTCAGCCATTGCCACCAACACTAGCGATTCTGAAAATATGCTGTGAATTGATATCTGCTGTAGACAATGCTGTAATAAGCATCCATCGCCCCCCGTGACCAAGACAGGACTATCCGGAAATTGTTGGTGCCAATCCTGGATAAAACTCTGTAAACTGGCGATCGATCCATGCAATACCCCACTCATAATCGCTGATGGTGTATCCTGTGCCCAGCGAGGCGGCAAAGCGGTGAGAATTTGCAGATTGGGTAGAGTTGCGGTGCCAGCACTCAGCGATTGCAGCTGAAGACCCAGACCAGGGCAAATTGCGCCCCCCACTAATCGTCGATCGCCATCAATACCCGTCAAAGTGAGCGCAGTGCCGCCGTCAATTACTAAAATTGGATAGCCATATTGCTGGCCAGCACTGTAGGTGGCTAATGCTCGATCGATCCCTAAGGTCTCATAAAGACTAAGCAAGGGCACATCAGCCAGAGTGAAAGTCCGCTGAACATGGGGCTGCCACAATTTCGTTTGGGCTGGCACCACCGAAGCCAAATAGATTGGTATATCAGAGAGTTGGAGTTGATGAAATTTTAAATATGCTGCAAAATTGTCCGGTAATACCAAATCTTGCGGCCAACTATTTGTGCTCATATAAGCACTGTGCCAAGACTCTTGGAGTTCTTGGCCAATAAACCACGCCCAGTGGCAACGAGAATTGCCGATCGCTAAAGCTAACCAAATCATGGAATGGGGTCGGTAAATTAGGCCCAGCAAATGTAAAGAAATAATAATATACTTAGAAGACAAAGAAATTGAGCAAAGATAGCAGAACATGCGTGTAGCAATTGTCGGGGGCGGTCTCGCCGGATTATCCTGTGCTAAATATTTGGTGGATGCCGGACATACGCCGATCCTGCTCGAAAGCCAAGCTATGCTGGGCGGTCTGGTGGCAGCCTGGCAGGATGCTGACGGTGACTGGGTGGAAACTGGCCTCCACAACTTTTTTGGGGCTTACCCCAACATGTTGCAACTAATGGGTGAACTGGAAATTTTAGATCGCCTGCACTGGAAGCGTCACGCCTTAATTTTTAACCAGCCCGAAAAACCGGGAGTGCTTTCTTTGTTCGATGTGCCGAATATCCCGGCTCCATTCAATATCATTGTGTCAATTCTGATGAACAATGACATGCTCACTTGGAACCAAAAAATTCGCTTTGCCATTGGATTAATTCCGGCAATCGTGCGCGGTGACAAGTATGTAGAAGCCATGGATAAATATACTTTTACCGAATGGCTGAGTATGCACGGCATCGGGGAAGACATCAGCACCGATATTTTTATTGCTGTTTGCAAATCCCTTAAATTCATTGATCCAGACGTGATTTCGGCGACTATTCCGCTGCGGGCGCTGAACAAGTTCTTGCAACAAAAAGATGGTTCTTGCATTGCCTACCTCGATGGCGCACCGCCAGAGCGATTGTGTCAGCCGATCGTCGATTATGTGACCGAGCGCGGTGGCGAGGTGCACACTAGCTCACCGCTGAAAAAAATTGTCTTACAAGCCGATGGCACTGTCGATAAATTAATCATGCGGGGCAGTGATGGCGCAGCTGATCGCGAAATCCAGGCCGATATCTTTGTCTCGGCGATGTCGGTAGATGCCCTGAAAGCCTTTCTGCCGGGGCCGTGGCAAGTAATGCCCTACTTCCAGCAACTCAACGAACTAGAGGGGGTGCCCGTAATTAATATTCAGATTTGGTTCGATCGCAAGCTCACCGATATTGACCACACCCTGTTCTCTCGATCGCCGCTGTTGAGTGTCTATTCGGACATGAGCAACTCTTGTGAAGAGTACAAAAATCCCGACAAATCGATGTTGTCGCTGGTCTTTGCCCCTGCTGCTGACTGGATCGACAAGTCTGATACCGAGATTATGGATGCCACGTTAGGTGAATTGGCCAAGCTATTCCCCAACCATTTACCAGCACCAGCCCAGGTGCTGAAGTTTTGTGTAGTGAAAACCCCTCGCTCGATCTACACCGCTATCCCTGGCCGCGAGCAGTTCCGACCCCAACAAACCACGCCCATTGACAACTTCTTTCTAACTGGTAGCTATACGGCTCAACCGTTCTTCGGTAGTATGGAAGGCGCTGTTTTATCTGGAAAACTGACAGCGCAATTGGTGGCTAACCATCAGCCTGCGGCTCTCAAAGAACTAGTTGCCAGCTAATGCGATTCCCTACCGGAACTTCCGGGTGGGGGCTAGAGAAAGTTCCGAATAATGATAAGGTCAAGGAGACATAAAATTTGAGCGGCATCCCACCAGCTAGCCTCGAGGTATTTGCACCTCCCTCCCCGATAAACATCATCAAACCAATGCTGCAATTGCCTCAGCCCCTTGTGACCAATCAGAACTTACCGTCCTTAGCCGATTCTTACGAACTTTGTCGGCAGGTAATTGCAGAATGTGGCAAGACCTTCTATTTGGCCACTCTGCTGATGTCGGCACCCAAGCGGCAAGCCATTTGGGCGATTTATGCCTGGTGCCGTAACACCGATGAATTGGTCGATGGGGTTGATTCTGCCAATACGACGGTGGAGACTTTAGACCATTGGGAAGCCCAGCTAAAGTACGCTTTTGCAGGCAAGCCGATCGATAAATATGACGTGGCTTTAGTCGATACCATCCAGAACTTCCCAGATATCGCAATGCAGCCCTTTCAAGACATGATTGCTGGCCAGCGGATGGACTTGCAACAGCAGCGCTACCAAAATTTTGAAGAATTATATTTGTACTGCTACCGAGTAGCTGGGACGGTCGGTCTGCTTTCTAATGCGATTGTGGGTATTGATCGGCAACAATTTACTGCTCCTTGGTGTAAATTTCAACCAGCACCAGTCAACGAAGCGGTATCTTTGGGTATTGCCAAGCAGTTGACTAATATTCTGCGTGATGTGGGTGAAGACATTGAGCGGGGTCGTATTTATTTGCCCCTCGATGAATTGGCGGCTTTTAATTACAGCGAAGAAGACCTGCTGCGCCGGACAGTGAACAAGCAGTGGCGAGAATTGATGAAGTTTCAGATCGACAGGGCGCGGCGTTATTACAGCGAAGCGGAGTCGGGAATTAAAGCACTCAGCCCTGATGCGCGGTGGCCAGTATGGGCTGCTTTGATGCTCTATCAGCAAATTTTGGATTCGATCGAACGTAATGATTATGATGTTTTTAATCAGCGGGCTTATGTTAGTAACAGCCGTAAGTTGTGGGGAGTTCCCCGATCGCTCTTGAGAGCGCAAATTAGCTAAGAAAACCGGTTACTAGAAGATGCTTTTGGACTTCAATAGAAGCTATAATTTGTTCACTCATCGAAAATCTGAAACTCGGAGCCTATAATGGTTTCAATTCTTAACAAACCCTCCTCGTTAATCCACGAGATTTGCATTGAAAAAGTTGACAGATGGAATTTGTTCAAATTTAGTGACCTACTTCAACAGCGTATGGAAGTATTGTTAGAAAAGAAAAAAGCAGATCAGTTAGTGGCAGAAGAAGTAGCCGAATTAGATGCGATTGGGGAGTTAGATCGCATTTTTACTCACATTAATGCAATGATTGCGGTTCAAGATGTCGGTTAGTGATTTGACTAGGCAGGCAGTCAGAAAAAGAGCAAGCTATTTATGTGAATATTGTCATTCTCCAGAACGTCTGAGTGCTAATCGCTTTACTGTTGATCATATTATTCCGCGATCTTTAAAGGGTTCCGATGATATTAGTAATCTTGCTTTAGCGTGTCGTCGTTGCAACGAGCGGCGTTACAATTTTGTGGCAGGCGTTGATCCAGAAACTCAAGAAATTGCCCCTCTTTTCAATCCTCGTTGTCAAAAATGGGCAGAGCATTTTATATGGATAGGTGGGTTAATAATCCAGGGTGTTACGCCAACGGGACGAGCCACTTGTATTCGTTTAGACTTAAACGATGTGCGTTATCCAGAGGAAGATTCGATTCGAGCAACCCGGCGATTATGGATAAAAACTGGTTTGCATCCTGCATCTAGTGATCCCTGCCAAACTTAAACATGGTAGATAATTTACGGTCTTTGAGCTTTTAATGTGTTGTTCAGTAACACTGCTAGAAGTAAATTTAGACAAACCACGGTTAGTTAGTCAGTTAATTGGGAATAATTGGGTTAGTAGAGTTTATTCTCTTGAAATATGGAATAATTAAATTCTGCTGTATATTTCTCCAGTTAGTCTGAGCCGATTATGGAAAAAGCGATTCTGACACCATTAATCAACGAAAAAATATCGCAAATTGCATTAGAACATTCAGTTGCGATTAATGTTTTAGAAGATTTTGCTAATTTTGTGATTAAGAATCATAAAGTAAAACCTCCAAAACCCCCAGCAAAGCCAAAAGCTTTGTCTTTGTCTCAGTTAAAAGAATCAGTGTGCAAGTATTTCCAGGTTAAGGGTACTCCGGCTTTAAAAAAAGACGGCTCTTACCAAATGGCAACAGAAGGTATGGATTTAAATCTTGGTCTCAAGGAAAGCTGGGAGATTCTTTATCGTAAATTTATTGGATTGCTTCCCCATGAGGATGGTGAGGTGGGTCCTGATTGTATCAATGGTATTAACATCTTCAATTATTCATTGCCTTGGAGAACATTTGGATTAGATGCTAAAACAGCTAAGACAGAAGAGGTGAAGGAAGTATATCGGAAACTCTGCAAGATTTACCACCCAGATGTTCCTAAAACAGGAAACGCACGAATTTTTGAAAGATTGACAGTTTTTTGTAATAGTTTGACAGAGAAATTTTAATGGCTGAAATATTTGTTACTTCCAAACAGCTAATAGAGACGCTCCATATCACAGGTCAAGAACTAATTGATCTTGAGCAGTTTATTGATGCCGACCCTGAAGACGAATGGGACTTAAAGCTAGGTGCGGATTATAGAGTTGTTGCTAGTTCTGGTTTACGAGAATATACATTCGCTGGTGCCTTTGCAGTAGCTGAGTGTTTGGAGTTCAGAAAACAACAAAAAAATAACTGGTTTCAAAAACTGATCGAGAAGTTAATTAAGGCTATTAAAGGTGACATTAGAAAGACTTTTGTAAGGCAGCAAATTTTAAATAATAGCTCATCTTTGGTGCAGAATAATAATATATTTTTTCTATCTAAAATGGATGTGGTTTCAATTTTCAGAACTAAGCCATCCTATTTGAAGAAGATATCGGAAATAGCTAGGCAAGATGATTTGACCACTTTAATCCAAGGCTCAGATTATCTAGATTTACCCGATCAAGGGATTTACTATTCTTTACCTGGAATGATGAAGTTAGGACAAGTATTTGCCAAAGAAATTAAGCGCCGTAATCGTAAAGATTGGTGTGGCGATGTTGGTTTTGAAATAGCACCTTGTATGGATGATATCTTAAAGCAAATTAAGAAAAGGAGTGATGGGATAGATTCAGCAAAACAACAGGCAAAGAAAAAAGCTGGTAGTGTTTGTCAGGTTACTAACGTAAAAGGAAATAGAGTTGAAAAAATTCCGATGGCTGGCCACCATCTCTATTCCAGTGCAGAATATCCACACCTAGTAGATAGTGTTGACAACATTATTTGTGTCACTTGCGAGGTACACGAACATTTTCATCAATGGATGGGTGGTACACAGAAATCTTGTACACTTGATGACTTTGAAAAATTTGTCCAACAGTTTCATCCAGCTAGCTCAGTATTTATCTGGCTTCACCAGCAAAGATTAAAACTGGGCAATCAGCAGCCAATAACTGTGAAAGAACGGCATGTATTGCATTTATCTTGGCCGATTAAGCTGTTAAATGCTGTTAAGTGAGATATGTTAACTCTGAAAGTTGGAGACATTGTTGAAGCTGGGCTGCTCCAACACCTATCGAAATTGATTCCCTAGCGTCTTTTCCACCACAAAATACCAGCTACAGATAGGCTGGCCACTGGTAACACCACGATCGGCAGCCAAAATAATAACTTAGATTTAGATTGTCAGAAAGATCTGATTTTATTAACGCTTTATGTAGCTCAAATAAAATTCATGATGACCAAACTATTAGAAGTCAACTTATGTCTTGTAAACTTAGAGCTGATGAATCTTGTGATACTTACACAACTAGCTTTTCAATAAAGTAGGTATCTTGACTCTCAAATTATTTTTATATCAAAAGGAGTTTGTCATGACTGTAGCTAAAACCACCCCCCAACTAACCACCAAACAAAAAATCCAGCAGCTAGCCAACCAACACAACATCACCCACCACCATTCTCAGCAAGACGAATGGGGAAATACCATCTCACAGCTCTCCGATAGCGAGGTCGAACTAGACGAAACCCAATGGCTTCTGGTTGAAATTGGTCGCGCCGGAATTTTAACCGGCAAAGATAACACCCTGCTCCACGCCCAATACCTAAAGGAGCGCTCCGTGTGAACTTTGACCCATTCGGTGACTTCGACAGCCAAGGCTACCTACGAAACTTTCCCGGCTTCAAAGACATCCCCCAAGTCAAAGCTCTCGAACATGCCTCATTTCAAATCAACCTCGATCGAGCAATAAACACACTGGCCGCTGTTGACCTCATCGAATACAAACACGTCCTAGAAATCCACAAAACCTTATTCGGTGACGTTTACCCCTGGGCAGGTCAAGATCGATCGGTTACTTCCCCAGGCATCAACATCAGCAAAGCCGGATACAATTCGATGTTCGCCCAATCACCATACGTCCGACGAGTCACGGAATAAGCGATCGATCTTCAACAATCAGCCTCTTTACTAAAATCACTCAAAGGTTTAAGCCCCACCATAATTACCGACGAAACCAATACCTAAAACATATTTTTCATCGTCTTTTCCACCATAGCAAACCAGCCACAGTGAGACTAGCTCCCGGCAATACCACGATCGGCAGCCAAAACAACAACTGAGATTGCCAGAAAGATAAGTTAATCCGGCGGTTGGTAATTTCTTTAGGGTTAGTAGCCAGAGTGCGCCGTTCACTTAACCAGCCTACTGAATTTAAAAACACATCGCTATTCAACTGTTGCTCAAAAATACCATCGCGCATAAATTGCGAGCTGCCAATCACCACCAGACGGCTACTGGCTTTTTGGGCGGCTACCCCTAGAATTAATGGACCTGGTAGATCTTTGCCCGCTTGGAACTTGAGTTGGGGGGTAGCAGTAGGAATAGTTGCCCAGCTCTCGTTTCTAGTGGTCAAAATTGGCGTGACTTCCACCCCGGTAGTTTTTTGTACGACTAATGGTCGAGCGAGGGGATATAGAGAGATGCCGTTGCCAAAACTTTGGGTAATAGGATGCTGGCCGTAATTGGTAACGATCGCAATCTGCGGATTTAGTCCGGTGGACTGGCTAGCACTGGTGGGATCGATCGCTAGATAATTACTGAGTTGAATGCCCCATTTTTGCAGCACAGCATCTAGACCCAGCTGGATTTTGGGGTCAGGCAAGAGCAACAGGCGACCACCTTTGCCCAGATATTGATCGATCGATTGCACTTCATTCGGCAGCAATGGTTTTTGGCTACCAATGAGGGCGAGTAAGGTGGTGTCAGTCGGAATCTGAGCTTGAGCCAGCACCAATGGTTTCACCAGATAGTTTTTGGCTTGCAAGGCTTTGATTGCGGCTCCTTCCAAACCGGGTTCGCCATGTCCTTGCACCACATAAATCTGCTCCTGTCGATCACTGGTAATTCTTTCAATGCCAGCATTCAGAATATTTTCAGTCAAGAATTGGCCAGGGTTCAAGGTGGCTAGCAATTGTTTTTTATTGCCAAATTCTAGATGCACCTCATTAGGAGCTTGAACTTGAAACTTTTGGGCAGTGGGTGATTGGTCGCTGGCAAATTCGTACTTAAACTGGGGATTTAACTTTTGATAATTAATTAGCAGTTCGGCCATCCTCACTGTCGGATGCTGGCTAAAAATCCAGACCTTTAAAGGCTGGGGCAATTCTTTTACTAATTGCTGAGTTTGGCTAGATAGGGTGAAGAGCTGATTTTCGGTCAGGTCGAATCGCCCAGAATTAGGGACAACCAGGCTATTAATAGCAATGAATAAAGCGATCACCGCTAGGGATTGGATTAAGATGCGGCGCTGTCCTGATCGTAACCATCCTCTTTTCCTGAGCCACAAATACAGCCAAGTACCCACCAGGCTGCTGCCCACCAACATAATCAAGATGGGAGCTGGCCACCACTGGTCACTGACCAAGCCCATTACTAAGCCCATCGATAGTAAGCCAGCACCCCAGACATAGAGATATTTGAGCGAAAATTGACCGAGTCGATCGATACTTTTCTGCATAACTGTTAATTGCTGTTTACTGTCGCCGTCCCAATTCGATTGTTTGAGCAGTCAGAAAGATCCCCAGCAAAGTATAACTGGTTAAGATCGCCAGACTGCCAATATCTACTACGCCGCTAGCCAGTCGATGGAAATGATTAACTACCGAAAAGTTGCTGATAAATTGACCAACGCTGCCGCCTAATCGATCGGACAAAGTATCTAAGTTACTCCAAGCTGTCACCAACACAAAAGTCCCAAATCCGGCTACTAACGAGCTGCTACTACAGGCCGAAATCCACATACCGCAAGCTAAAATTGCGGCTGCTTGCAGAATCAGAGCGAAATGCCCCATCAAAATAATTAATGGCGATAGGGGTGGCTGACTATTGGTCACGGCCATGGCCTCAAACACCAAAAAAGGGGCGATCATGGTTACGAATAAAGTTAATACTCCCAGTAGCTTACCCACCGCGATCACCCAGTTGCTGAGAGGCGAAGTGGTCAGCAACTCTAGCGTGCCTTGTTTTCGTTCTTCAGCGTACAGTCCCATCGACAACAGTGGTAGAGCCAACAAACTGATGGAACCCAAAACATTGTTAAGAAAGCTCTGCACAAATAGGTAAGGCACATCCAGACTGGATGCGGTCTCACCACCTTGTTGTTGCTGGAAATCTGCTAAAGCTGATTGTTGGATCACATCAGTCAAGATGCTCGCAAACAATACACCGCAAATCAGCCAGAAGATGCCAGTAATGACATAAGCCAACGGAGACCGGAAGTAACCGTAAAGTTCGCGGCGATAAATGGCCAAAATGTTATGAAAAGCCTTTCGCATAGATACTTCAAGACGAAACTGCTTTCATTCTATCGGTAGTTTGACCATTGTTCATGATTGTCAATCTTGACTGAGCTTAGGTGAATTGCTGCCCTAAAGTAATAGGATTATGAACAGTAATTTTCTTCTTATTGATCGAAATCAACTCGCCATCTTTGAGGTCGCCGAGTAGCCTCGTGACGGTGACGCGAGTAGAGCCAATCGCTTCAGCGATTGCCTGGTGGGAAAGCCGTAGATCGATCGTAATCCCGTTATTATTTGGCAACCCAAAATCGCGACACAAAATCAGTAAAAAGCTCACCAACCGCGAACCCATATCGCGATGCGCTAAGGTTTCGACCATCATCTCCGTCTGTAAAATGCGTGAAGACAAACCTTTGAGCATCAGCCAAGACATATCGGAATTCTCTTTCAGCGCTTTTTCAAACTGTTCGATCGGAGCCGAAATTAATTCTACCGGGGTAAAAGCCACCGCATGATAGAACCGATCCGATCGATTACCAGTTATCAAAGACAATACTCCAAACACACTATTCTCGCGCAGTAAGGCTACCGTAATCTCTTCACCGGCTTCGTAGACTCTAGAGAGCTTAACGGCTCCCTTGCGGAGAAAATAGACCCGTTCAGCCGGATCACCGGGGAAAAAGATCGTCTTCCCTCGATCGAAAGTTTCCACCAGTGGTGGAATCGAGCCACCGATGCTCTGAAATACGTTTGATAGGGGTCTGTCTTGTAATGCAACCATATGTACCACGTCACCAAATGGATTTGACCAATTAATCTGGAAAGACCTGAATATAAGACTATGGGCAAATATTAGGAATTTTATGAATAGCAATTCTCTAGGGGAGAGGCTGCGCCAACAAATCACTGCGAAATGATTGGTATCCCATATTACTTAATCCGAGTTGCCGATCATTTTTTGTATCAGCAAATACATTTGCCTACTCTTCCCTAACGCTCCCGATGATGAGATCATAGACCAGTGCCGCCGTAAATGTGAAGTACAGATGCTAGACCTAAAGAATAAAAATGCCTTAGTAACCGGTATTGCCAACGATAAATCGATCGCCTGGGGAATTGCCCAACAGCTCCATCAAGCCGGAGCAAACATTGGTGTAACCTACCTCCCCGATGAGACTGGCAAAATGGAAAAGAAAGTAGGAAAGCTGGTGGAATCATTAAATCCCAGCATTTTTTTGCCATTGAATGTCCAAGATGATGCCCAAATTGACCAGACCTTTGGTCAAATCAAAGAAAAGTGGGGAAACATCGATATCCTCATTCACTGTTTAGCTTTTGCCAACAAAGAAGACTTGGCGGGAGATATCAGCAAAACCTCCCGCGCTGGTTTTGCCCAAGCGATGGAAATCAGTACTTTTTCGCTGACCCGGCTGGTGGGTGCGGCCAAGCCCTTGCTGCGTAGTGGTGGCAGTATTATCACTCTCACCTATTTAGGTGGTGTAAAAGTTGTCCCCAACTATAATCTAATGGGTATTGCTAAAGCTGGATTGGAAATGAGTGTGCGTTACCTAGCCACAGAGTTGGGACCAGACAATATTCGGGTCAACGGGATCTCAGCGGGCCCGATGCGGACTTTGGCTTCTTCGGCCGTCGGGGGTATTTTGGACATGATTCATCATGTCGAAGATATTGCGCCGCTACACCGCACGGTAACTCAAACCGAAGTCGGTAATACTGCGGCTTTTTTGGGAAGTGATCTATCCAGTGGCATAACTGGGCAAATTATATATGTAGATGCTGGTTATGAAACTATCGGCATGTAAGCGCCACCCATAAAGATATTGGGCTGGCTTGGATGCCAAACATAGTAGAAAAGGCGGCGAACTTGAATGTTCGCCGCCTTTTTATTGGATTATCTCGGTGTGGGCGGAATGCAGGGGCTGTCAAATTCTTGTAAGGTGGTAAGGATTGTCAAAGTTAACTTTTATAAAGGACAAATCTCTATGACGACTGCTACTGCTCTTAAGTACGAAGTAAAAGATATTGCCTTAGCACCATCTGGCAAACAGCGGATTGAGTGGGCTGGTCGGGAAATGCCGGTACTGAAGCAAATTCGCGATCGCTTTGAAAAAGAAAAGCCCCTTGCTGGTATTCGCTTGGTTGCTTGTTGCCATATCACCACTGAAACTGCTCACTTGGCCATCGCTCTCAAAGCGGCTGGTGCTGATGCCATTTTAATTGCCAGCAACCCGTTGTCTACTCAAGATGACGTAGCAGCGAGCTTGGTAGCTGATTATGGTATTCCGGTATTTGCTTTTAGAGGCGAAGACAATGCTACTTACCTACGGCACGTTGAAACCGCTCTCGACCACCGCCCCAACATCATTGTGGATGATGGCTGTGATGTAGTAGCAACTTTGGTACAGAAAAGACAGCATCAGCTTACAGAGCTGATTGGCACCACCGAAGAAACTACTACTGGCATCGTGCGCCTGCAAGCGATGTTTAAAGCTGGTGTATTAACTTTCCCTGCTGTGAACGTTAACGACGCGGACACCAAGCACTTCTTTGATAACCGGTATGGTACTGGCCAATCGACTCTGGATGGGATCATTCGGGCGACTAATGTATTGCTAGCTGGTAAGACCATTGTGGTTGCTGGTTACGGCTGGTGTGGTAAAGGTACTGCCATGCGCGCGCGTGGCTTGGGAGCTAACGTGGTTGTAACTGAAATTGATCCAACCAAGGCAATTGAAGCTGTCATGGATGGTTTCAGCGTCATGACTATGGAGAAAGCTGCTGCCATTGGCGATATATTTATTACCGTTACTGGTAACAAGCATGTGATTCGTGGCGAACATTTTGAGTCTATGAAAGATGGTGCCATGGTTTGTAACTCTGGTCACTTCGATATCGAAATTGACTTGGAGGCGCTGAAGGGCAAGACTAAGGAAGTTAAAACTGTTCGCAACTTCACCGAAGAATATTGTTTGAAAAATGGCAAGTCGGTGATTGTGATTGGTGAAGGCCGGTTGGTGAACTTGGCGGCGGCTGAAGGCCACCCTAGCGCTGTTATGGATATGAGTTTTGCGAACCAAGCGATGGCTTGTGAGTTCTTGGTCAAGAACAAGGGTGAATTAACTCCTGGTATTCACTCGATTCCAGTGGCGGTGGATAAGGAAATTGCGCGTCTGAAACTGCAAGCGATGGGTATTCATATTGATTCCTTGACTACTGATCAGATTGATTATGCTAACTCTTGGACTTCTGGTACCTAAAGTAACGTGAGTTTGGGTTAATACCAGCTGTAACTTATTGTCTGGGAAAACCTGGATCTGGGGGTTCTGACCCCCAGTCCCCCCATTGAGGGGACGGAGATGCCTCCCCACTCCTAAGAGGAGACGCTAACGCGAACAAACCCCCCTACATAAGGGTCGATTTCAAGAGAATAGGATTTTCTTAACTCAAACTTAAATGCTCTCTAGTCTAGACTAGAGAGCATTTTTTAGTCGTGCTAACTTTTGCCTTGTAATTGTCCCAAATCACCAGGAGCAAAAGCCCCGAACTCGGTGATAATTGCTTTGATCCAGTGGGCGGGGGTGACATCGAAGGCTGGATTATAGAACTCTACGCCCGGGGGACAAATCATGGTCTCACCAACGTGAGAAATTTCTGTGGGATCGCGTTCTTCGATCGGAATCAAACTGCCATCATTTAAGCTAAAGTCGATTGTCGATAACGGAGCTGCCACAAAAAACGGTATATGATGAGCCTGAGCCACGATCGCCAGATTATAGGTACCAATTTTATTGGCCACGTCTCCATTGGCGGCAATCCGATCGGCACCCACCACCACAGCATCAATCATCCCCTTGGCCATACAGTGACCGGCCATGTTATCACTAAGCAAAGTCACCGGAATGCCTTCTTGTACGCATTCCCAGGTGGTGAGTTTTGCTCCTTGCAAGCGGGGTCTGGTTTCATCGGCATATAGTCTTTCTAGTCGCCCGTCGCGCCAAGCAGATCGAACAACTCCTAATGCAGTTCCATAACCGGCTGTGGCCAAGGCTCCAGCGTTACAGTGAGTCAATAACCGCAGTTTTGGTCGGTTGATTGGTAAAGCGGCCAGACCATGATCGCCGATCGCTTCACAGGTGCGAATATCATCAGCATTAATTTTTTTAGCGGTCTCTAGCAGAGTCTGACGGATGCTATCAATATCGCCAGCGGCTGATTGAGCCGTCTTCATCATTTTGTCGATCGCCCAAAATAAATTGACGGCGGTGGGTCTGGTGGCGCGTAGTTTCACGGCCACTTGTTCTAAGGCTGTCAAAAACTCCGGACGATCAGTAGCGGTGATTTCCCTGGCACCCAAGTACATGCCATAGGCGGCTGCTACCCCAATCGCCGGGGCACCGCGCACGATCATAGTAGTAATGGCCGTGGCCATGTCATCACTGCGGCTAATTTCGACCCAGGTATATTCTTGGGGTAGACGGGTTTGGTCAATGAGGCGAACTCGATCGTTTTCCCACAACACCGGACGGACTTGATTGGCTGCCATAAGCTGAAATGTTGGTTTGGTTTAGCAACTCCCAATCTTACGACCAGCCGGGAAGGTTTAGCCCACTTGTTAGCCTAACTTGAGAGAGTTAACTGGCACTTCGTCCCAATTTTGCACAGTGTGCAAAGTCACTACCCAGCCTAAGCGTTTTTGTTCTTCGGTGAGATCAGCTTGAAAAGACTCGTGGCAAGCTCTAGCCATGGCTTCGTCGCTGGAAGCAATGCAGGAATACATGAGTCCGATCGGATCTCGCTGTTCATTTACCCAAATAGTAGTACTCATAGATTTCTCCAGCTGTATTGATCGACTGTGTTTCTATCTCTAGATTCGAATATTTTTGCTGAATAAACAAGGGGGCTGTAAAGATAATTAACCTACTTCGGCGTGGAAATTTTGTTAGGGTGAAGGAACCAAGATATTGGAGATCTTTGTTGCTAGCTCTTAGAATAGAGGTGCCGCCATAATATCTAAAAAATTACAGAAGTCGAGATAGCTGATGTCTGATGAAAGGTTCGATCGGATTGAAACCCAAATTAGTGAATTGCGCGAACTAGTGCAGCAGGGTTTTGTTGGCATGATGCAAGATATAACTGTTATGAAGCAGGATATAACCAGCATGAAGCAAAATGCTAATGCTGTACGCGAAGATGTTGAGTCTTTACGTCGCCGCATCGATAGTGTTGAAGGTACGCTGCTGATCGCTATTCGTGATGGCTTTAAGGCTCAGAGTGACTATGCCGATGATTTAAACTACGATCTTTCTAATAATGAGCGCAAAACTAGGCGGTTGAGTCGGCGGGTTGCTCGTTTAGAAAGGACGAATGAAGATTAAAACCATCCATGTTTTAACCCTCGCTTTGTAGTTGTTTTTGCTGGTAGTGTTCCCACATGCCTAGGTAAGCACCTTCCATGTCCTTAGTAAATTGACGGGCATTCCAAAGAGGAGCGGTACTCCGGGTATCTAGCAACTTGCCAGCTATTTGTTGGCGAAGGTTAGCATCAGTACCTAACCTGATTCCCCACTCCAAGTATTCTGCTGCTGACCAGGCAATACCCTCACTGATGCCAGCATTGATCATGAAAGTGTAGCTATTACGGGCGGCAAACTGTTGTCCTACCCTAGTTACCAGTGGAATGCCCAGCCACAGAGTTTCGAGGGTCGTGGTTGCGCCATTGTAAGGAAAGCTATCCAACATTACATCGGCAATTTGTAAATTAGCCCGATGGGTGAGTTCATCAGGATCTTTGTCCAAGAAGCGTAAACGGGAGAAGTCTAAACCAATTTCGTCAGCAATTTCCTGATAAAAATTACTGACTGCGGTGTTGTCGGTTCTGGCTTTGATCAACAGAAAACTATCCGGGACTTGGCGTAGTATCTGGAATTGTAGTCGCACGGTATCTGGATGAATTTTATAGCCAACTTGAGCGCTATAGTAAACTACTGCGGTTGGTGGAATATTCAGCATTTCACGGCGAATGGTGGGTGTGCCTACTTCAAAGCCGTCTACGGCTACATAGGTGTGGGGTAATCGCCAAATTTTTTCAGCATAATAATCCTGAGCATCATCTGGAAGCACGTAGGGATCGGCAATAAAATAATCTACTTCGGGGGCACCGGAAGCATCCCAGCCTAGCCAGGTAATTTGCACTGGGGCTAATCGCCGCGACATTACTGCATAAATAATAGGTATGGTTAAGCTATCCAAATCGACTAAGATATCAAGCTGATCGTGTTGAATCTGGGTAACGATTTTTTCTACGTTACACGGCAGATAGTAAGTAATATCTGATTGATCGCGGAACCAGCGATTATTAAATGAATCACTTTCGGCTGGTTCTAGGCAGTAGGTGAATACCTGAAACTTATCTTGATCGCGATATTGCCATAGCCATCGACTTAACCAGCCCACAGAATGAGTGGAGAGGGTGGATGCAATATACCCAATTCGGATTATCCCTGCTTTTTTTTCGATGCTGTCAGATAGCAAGTCTGGCGTATATTGATTCAGTTTATCTGGAGAATTTGATTTATCAGTATTTTTTAAAAAATAAAAGCTGTCACGAGTTATTTTACTAGCTAAGTTTAAATAGTGACGAGTTTGAATGGGTTCATCTTCTATGTAAGGAAAGAAGAATAAAGTTACTGCTGCGGCAATCTCGGTATAAGTTTTGTAATGCTGGCTTTTAGCTTCTTCTGAGTCTTCTATACTTGGTTCAGAAATAAGTTGGTAAATTAGAGGTCGATATTCTTCAATAAAGCTATAGAATTCTTTGATTTGGCTGGCTTTGACAAGAGTAGCAATTAGCGAGTAGCCGCTTTTAATTTTTTGTAATAGAGATCCATTAGTAGCAGTTTGAAAAGATAATCTACCAAAATCAATGCTTTTTTGATATTTGCCATAGGCATTATAGGCTTGTGATAAATTGTATAATTCATCAAAATCTTGAGGATGGGCAAACAAACACCCTTCCATAAGTAAAATGGATTTCTCATACTTTTTTTGGTCAAATAGTTGCCGTGCTAATGTTATCGCTTCTTTGACTAATGGTTCTGGTTTATTGCTGTAATGCAAACAGCTCATAATAGTATCAGCATTCTCTTGATCAATTACTAATATTAATTGACTAAATGCTGCTGCTAACAAATCTTGGTTGATGTTCTCGCTGGGCGTATTAGTTAATACTGCTGCTAATTCCCATTCTTGGACACAACCAGAAATTAATTGATCGCATTTGGCGCTGAGAATGATCAGCTCTAAAATATTATCTAGTTGATTGCTATCAATTTCTTGTGAGTGTCGTCGAATCAATAAGGCTGCGGCATCATCCCCAATGTCTACCTGCTGCTGGGCCGCGATAGCTAAAGTATTTACTAGATCAGTTGTTAAATTTTCAATTTCACTATCGGCGGCATTGGCGATCGGAATAAACCAAGTAGCCTGAGCCTCAATTTCATCACCTGTTAGTAAGTAGCTAATTCCTAGCCACCAGTAATTAGAGGCGATCGATTCCTCTTGATTAATGGCTATTTCGTATTGAGCGATTTGCTCGGCAATGTCTGGAATCAAGGTAGAGGTAGTCATCTGGATGTCCTGTAGATGATGGGTAGATGGAATAATGAGTGATGCTTCAATTTTGCTGTTCTAGATGCTTTTGCCACATGGACTGATAGGCACTTTCCATATCTTTAGTGAATTGTTGGGCATTCCACAGCGGCGAGGTCTTGCGCGAAGTTAGTAACTTACCGCGTACTTGTTGGCGCAAATCACTATCAGTGCCCAATCGAATCCCCCAGTCCACATACTCTTCATCCGTCCAGGCAATGCCCTCGGTGAGACCTGCATTTGTCATGAAGGTGTAACTATTACGAGCCACAAAAGCCTCTCCCACCTTCGTTACCATCGGGACATTCATCCATAAGGTTTCTAAAGTGGTGGTTGCACCGTTGTAGGGAAAAGTATCTAAAACTACATCGGCAAGGGTGAGGTTGGCGCGATGGCTGTATTCATCATCATCTCGTATCAAAAACCGCAGTTGATTCATATCAATACCTACTTCGTCGAGGAGTGCTTGATAGCTCTCAATCAAACCATCCCCTCTTGTGCGTAGTTTGATAAGTAGGTAGCTGTTAGGTACAGATTTGATAATTTGTAGTTGTAAGCGTAAAATATCAGGATGATGCTTATAGCTTTTTTGATTGCAGAGGTAGACGATCGCATCTTCTGGCAAATCATAATCTGCTCTTTTGCGTCTAGGCACATCACTTTCAAAGCCATCGATCGCCAGATAAGTGTGAGGCAAGCGCCAAATCTGAGCTGTATAGTATTCGTCAGCATTAGACGGTAAGACGTAGGGATCGGCAATGTAGTAATCGATCGCCGGACAACCAGAAGCATCCCAGCCTAGCCAAGTGACTTGAACTGGTGCTGGCCTGTGGCACATTACCTCGTAGGTGGTACTGAAAGATAGACTGTCTAAATCTACTAAAATATCAATTTCGTCTTGTTTGATCTGATTGACAATCTGCTCGACATTGGTATCGCAATAAGATGAAAAATGGGCTTTATCTCGAAAGAACTTATGATTAAAGGGATCATTATCTTGCTGATTGACGTGATACAGAAATATCTCTAGATTTTGTCGATCGTGGTAAGCAAATAGCCACCGACTTAGCCAACCAACCGAATGTTTGCGTAGAGAGCTAGCAATATAGCCAATTCGTAAGACACCTACTTTTTTAGGGATTATTTCTTGATGATCATCTTCTCTTTCTACAACTGTTTCTAGATTTTTTGTATAGATTTTACCAATTTCATTACGGAGAAAATGCATTTTTTTTGGTTCATCATATAAATAGTTGAGAAAATAAGATGCATTGACAATAGTACCGCTAGCTAAAAGTTTATTGGGTGATTCTTCAATAAAACGATGAAGTAACAACAGGTGTTCTTGGGCTATTGCTGGAATTCTTAGCCAATCACCAGTATCCATAAAAACAGCTAACCGCATATGACTGGCTCTAACTTGCTCTTCTGTCGTTAAATAGCGACTTTTTTCATAGCATTCCTGTGCAACTTGAATAGCTTTACTGATTTGTCCGGCTTTAACTGCACTATTCGATAAACTACACTGAATACTTAAGTGTAAGTTTTCTGGAGAATTTTTTAGACATGTTTCCAAAATCTGTACACTACATTCTGATCTGCTATATTGATAAGCTAATACAAAAGTCTCGTTAGCAATTAGAGAAAGGGTTGTGAGCAGTCGAGGCGATTTTTGTAGACACACTGCTACCAACTCGGTGATGATTTCAATATTCAAGGGTTGAAAGAATTCAAGAATTGCCTTAAGTCCTTGGTCTAATGCTTTCTGATTAATACTGGCGATTTCAGTATCTTCGAGAAGGGTGATAACCGACCAATCATTTAATAGATTGATTTCAAAGCTCTGATTTTGTACTGATAAGTGGATGAGCTGGAAGAGATTATTAATATCTTGGGGCAATAGCTCTTGTAAAAACTGACGCAGGTTAATCGCATTCTCTAAATTCCCTACGCTGTTTTGTTGATCAGCAGCTTGGTCTAAATATTTTGCTAAGCTATCGGTAATGGTAGTTTCATGAGTAGCACTGTCTATTTCTAAAAATGGTACTAACCAGGTAGATTGTGCTTCAGTAATGTCGCCATTTAAGGCAAGATCGACTCCGGTCTGCCAATAGCTAGTCCAACTGTCTAATACTAATGACTGCTGCTCTGAAAAAGGCGGTAGTTCGATCGATTGCATATTAGCTAAGTTTGAGGAATCCAGATGAAATTAGGATATAGCCTTCTTCTCAATATTCCATCCAGATAACTACTGAGAGATATTAAATATCTATTTTTATATCCGTATATCTACTTAAATCTAATTAAAGTAGTACCAACACTATCTGAATTACTTAGCGGGGATCGTACCAGTTGAACACGAGACTTCAGCATTTACTCCGGTTGTAAAGGTGAGAGCAGCAGCAGCAGAACTACCCGGAGTACTGTTTTCGCATAGACCACTGGCGACGGTGGGTAAATTTTCGGTGTTGTTATAGTGCAGTATGGCAGCGCTATAAGATTTAAGAGCACTATCACGAGCAGTAGCGTAAGCCGTCCCACTTTCTGTATTACCAGTCATGGAGTAAACAAAACTAGCAGTATTAGAAGATCCGGTGCCACTCATTGTTCCGATCGCTAGTTCTTCAAAGTTAGACGCAAAAGTAGAAGAATATGAGCGCCGATAGGTTTGTGCCCGATTGATTGCTGAAATGTATTGTTTGGCTTCAGACTGTTTAGCCTTGGCTGATTGACTGATAAAATTGGGCAGAGCCACCGCTGTTAAAATACCAATAATTACAATTACGACTAACAGCTCCACCAAGGTAAAGCCCTGTTCAGTTTTCTTAGAATGTAGATGTTGTAAAAGTTTGGCTTGTAATTCTGGCCTCATGCTATTTTTATCTCCTTAGGGCTGAATTTAACTTACCCAATTTTGGCTACCATCTATCGTCCAAAATTAGAATGTGAAAAGAGAAAAAGGAGATGAAGGTTGTAAAAACTTCACCTCCTTTTTCGATAAAACTGTTAATTATTTGACAGCAACAGTGTTGGCAGAACAAGATACACCACCACTAGTACCAGTAGTAATAGTGAGAGCAATGGGAGCAGTACTACCAGGAGTGCTAGACTCACATATAGCACTAGTCACAACTGGTTCGCTTACGGTGTTGCTATAGCGCAAGATAGCTGCACTATAAGATTTGATAGCACTATCTTTCGATTCTGCTCCAGCAGTACCACTATCCGCGTCACCAGCCATAGAATAAACATAATTAGCTGTACTAGAAGTACCAGTGCCCTTTACAGTACCCAATGCCAACTGCTCAAAGTTAGAAGCGAATTGAGTATTATCAGTACGGTAAGAAGCTTGGGCACGGTTGATCGCAGAAATATTTTCTTTGGCTTCGGCTTGCTTGGCCTTTGCAGACTGGCTCAAGAAGTTAGGCAAAGCAACAGCAGTCAAAATACCAATGATAACGATAACTACTAATAGTTCAACTAGAGTAAAACCTTTATCAGCTTTCTTTTTGTTGAGATGTTGAAGAAGTTTAGCTTGTAGTTCAGGGCGCATTTGGTGTTTCTGTAAGGGGGTGTTTGTTTGATGAATTAAACTTACCCAGTTATTCAAATAACCCATCACCCTTTCAGTACAATTTTCTGAGGCCTTGCAAATCTAGTGCATTAGTTTTAAAGGTAAAGTTATTGAGCTTACGCTTCGCCGCAGATTTACGGATGTTAAGCTCACTAAACCCGATTCAATCATGCTCGATGACTGATTTTAGTGATAATCACATCGCTTTGTCCAATATTTGATTTGTGCAACAATGCCACTGTTAAGCGTTATGTAGATTATACATTCAACATAAAAAGAGGTGATCTTATCTAGACCACCTCTTTTTCAATCAAAATGTTAACTACTTAATAGCGACAGTGTTGGCTGAACAAGATACACCACCACTGGTACCAGTAGTAATAGTAAGAGCAATGGGAGCAGTACTACCAGGAGTGCTAGACTCGCAAATGCCGCTAGTCACAACTGGTTCGCTTACGGTGTTGCTATAGCGCAAGATAGCTGCACTATAAGATTTGATAGCACTGTCTTTCGATTCTGCCCCAGCAGTACCACTATCTGGAGCACCAGCCATAGAGTAAATGTAATTAGCTGTGCTAGAAGTACCGGTACCTTTTACAGTACCCAATGCCAACTGCTCAAAGTTAGAAGCGAATTGAGTATTATCAGTACGGAAAGAAGCTTGAGCACGGTTGATCGCGGAAATATTTTCTTTAGCTTCAGCTTGCTTGGCTTTCGCAGACTGGCTCAAGAAGTTGGGCAAAGCAACAGCAGTCAAAATGCCGATAATAACGATAACTACTAATAGTTCAACTAGAGTAAAACCTTTATCAGCTTTCTTTTTGTTGAGGTGTTGAAGAAGTTTAGCTTGTAGTTCAGGGCGCATTTGGTGTCTCCGAAAGGGGGGTGTTTGTTTGATGAATTAAACTTACCCAGTTATTCTGATAACCCATCACCCCTTCAGATCAATTTTCTAAGATTTAATGGCAAATTGTCCATAACCTAATATCAGTAGTGCTTTCGGTGTCTGAAAAATATTTTGAATTGAGTTACTAGGGCATTGAGCTGATCTAAATTGGAGTCGTTTTGACCCTGCTCAACCTCTTTCCAGCCAGCTCAGCAAGTCTCTCATCTGCGTAAAATCCAACAAAGCCTCACCTAAAGCCTCTACTTGCTCGATCGGCAAGCCATTCACGCGCAATTGCATTTCAGGAGTAATATTTCCCAGCTTGCGGTTCAAAAGCCTCATTACTAAAGTTCTTTCCTGCTGTAATCCTCGTTCCAGACCCCTAGCTTCACCTTCAACTCGACCCTCAACTCGACCCTCCGCCAAAGCATCTTGATACACCCGTGTTTGCTGCAACTCAATTCCTAACATTCTATCTACCTCATCCCTACTCAGATTATTAAACTTATACAAGATAATTGTTGATATCAAGCTAATTATATCTCTACTACCCTGCGCTTGCCCGATCAACCTTCTAGCCTCGGCTGTGGCCAGGTCACCTTCTAAAGTCGTCAAAACCATCAAACCCAGTCCGATCGGTAATTCCTCTACTACACCTAGCTCATCCAGATAAATAGGAATTATCCGGCCACTCGTTATTAACTCCTGTACCGTATTTAAGCGCGATTGCTCCATGCTTCTGGATGGATAAATAACAACTGCTTGCCAATTGGCAAAACGTTCTCGGTTTCGGTAAGTATAAATACTAATTTCGCTAACCAACCGCTCATAGAGTAAAGGATCTAGCTGAAACTGTACTTCACATACATAAACTATTCCAGATGAATCTGGTGGTAGAAACACACCATCCATCCGAAACGAAGTCTCCTTGACCTCCACCGAATCAAAAATTGTAATTGCTCAACTTAGATGGAATAAGGATTTCAAGGGGTTAATTGCTGTCAATATGGATTCAAAAGCGGATAAACCTTGCCGTTTTCCCGTATTGACGATTGAGCGAACATCAGCGAACAAATCCCGCCCCCACTCTGA
>JANOQI010000019.1:0-26840 GCA_031414775.1 Synechococcales cyanobacterium VAR_4_metabat_354 | reverse complement strand
GACAAGCACTCAATCATCATTTACTTGAGCGATTTATTTCCATGTTAGACCTTGACCTGACTTGGATTAAATCCCATCCTAACTACGCCAGCCTTCTCCAGTACGGTTCTTTGACACCATAAATCTGTCCGGACTATTGTTTCTTCGATCGAGAATGGATTGATATCTAATTCATCATCTCGGCTTTTCCCACTAGCTATATCAGCAGCCATCCCATCAAAAGTGTTGCTAGAAATGATTTTTGATTTTGCTGCCCACTTTCCGCAAGCACTCAGATTCTTCAAAACCCGCTTTGTTTGCCCTGGGGTAGTGGTAGATAATAGCCAATCTCTAACAGGTACCGCATCAGAAAATGATTTGGTGGGAAACCTGTCGATATAGTTAGATACCCGTTCAAAATCCACCGCCAGGGTGGTTTGAGATAATTGGGGTCGCTTGTACTCGGTGTAACTATCCCAAATATCTCTGATGGTTAGGTTATCGATCGGCGTAACCTCTTTAGCCTTGCCGGAAGTCTGCGGTTTATATTTGTCCAAATCTCCATCGAAATGACCGGCCAGAATGTCATTCTGAATCCGCTTTACTGCCAGCTCTGCAAAAATCCTGTTCTGCTTTGATTCCGGCAATCCCAGTGACAAGCACTTTCGCTTCTTGCTACCGTCCCTTGGATTGAAAATTATCTGGAGGCTACCATTAGAGTTTCTAATCGTCGGGGTGCCCGCTGCTGCTCTGATCATTAGTGCATAAGTACTGAGATTATCCCTTGACTTTATCTCATCCTTATCACTAAAACGACCACAATTTACCTGAATATTTGGAATGTTTATCCCATCAGTGCAAAGTGCTAATGATGAGTAGAAACACGGAAACCCCACACAAGGCGGGGTTCTTAGTAGTGGCTCGACCCAGACTTGAACTGGGGACCGAAGGCTTATGAGTCCTTAGCTCTACCGACTGAGCTATCGAGCCAAATTCACCTTAAGTAAGATAGCACATATTCTGAAGATGTTGCCATTAATCTTTGGCTGATTTAATCTTCTACATTTTTGGGGTTTTTTAAGCGATCGATCATCACAACCGTGTGAAAAGGCAACTTAAATGATAAATTTTTGATAGCCGAATTAGATTTTCTAATCTTATAATCTATTTAACTTTACTATCATATCAGGAGAATAAAAATGGGTTTTGTATTCAATATCGCTTTATTTGCCTTAGTCCTACTGTCTTTCGTCATGATTGTCGGCGTGCCAGTTGCCTACGCTTCTCCCCAAAACTGGGATAGATCCAAAAGTTTATTATTTTTGGGTTCTGGTGCCTGGGCACTACTAGTAATCGTAGTTGGCGTGCTCAACTTCCTGGTGGTATAAAGTTTCAGTAGGTGTGGTTGAACCTCAGCCGCACCAATTTTTCTTATTTTGATTTGGAGCAGACATGACCGTTTTCGAGGGCAACTTCACACCAGATCCTTCTTTAAGGTTCTCGATCGTCATTGGCAGGTTCAATGACATGGTCACCACCAAGCTCCTGTCAGCCTGTCAAGATTGCCTCAAACGTCATGGCGTTGACATCGATCCAGACGGTGAACAAGTAGACTATGCCTGGGTGCCAGGTTGCTATGAAATACCGCTAGTAGCTCGCCAATTGGCCTTTTCCCAACGCTATGACGCAATCATTTGTATCGGGGCCGTCATCAAAGGTGATACCCCTCATTTTGACTACGTATCATCAGAAGTCGCCAAAGGTGTGGCCGCCGCTTCTTATCACAGTGGAGTCCCGGTTATTTTTGGAGTCCTGACCGTCGATACCATGACGCAGGCGCTGGAGAGAGCGGGCATTAAAAGTAATCATGGCTGGGGTTATGCCATGAATGCTCTAGAAATGGCTACCTTGATGAAACAAATGCGTATTTTAGGAATTCCAGCCAGTTTCTCAACGCCAGTTTTGCCTGGATAGACTTAAATTAAAAAGAGTTTGCTCCAGAGCATTGACAACCACCCAGCCATATGTGATTATAGATAAGGTTGAAATGCGGGTGTAGCTCAGTGGTAGAGCGTCACCTTGCCAAGGTGAAAGTCGCGCGTTCGAATCGCGTCTCCCGCTTCAGGTTGAAAGTAACACGGTTAAAGGCTTCTGAAGAGTATTAGTACTCTTGAGGAGCCTTGTTGTTTGTCAACAAGATTCTTTTTAGGTGTTCAGAGGTATTCAATCGGGTTCATTTTTCACCCCCATGCATAGAGCCGTTCTATCTTTGCCAAACACCCAGCACCTATAATCAGAAAAGCCCCTACCAGTGAAGGCGAGGGCTATTCGATCGAACAGACTGCTTGCAACAGAGTGATCGAAACCAGGATAAATAATCTGAGGATAACATCATGACCGATGAAGAACTAAGAACATTGGTAGTCAGCTTGGCAGCATCAACGGCCAGCAATACCGAAGCGGTAAAGGCACTAACCACCACTGCTGAAAGCCAAGCCCGTAGCATTGAATTAATGAGAGAAGGTATCAGCTTTAATACTCAGACAATGGCGAACGCTTTAGAACTATCAGCCTTGTCCCAAAGAACGGCGGCGGAAGCCCTTCAGCTGTCTGCTAACACTTCCAGGAACATCGACAGGCTGGAAAGAAATACTAACCGGACTGAAAACAACATCGACAGATTAGAGCAGATGGTGGAAATCATCATCAAAGACAACCAAGCCGATCGGGCAAGAATTAGCGGATTGGAAGGGCAAGGTTAGCCCCAAGAAAACAACCTTTCTTACTATTTTTCATTCACATTCGGGCGGTCTTATCGTATCAGCCCTGAAAATAATATTTATTTGTCAGGGTTGTACTGTTTGGAACACTTTTAGGCCGATGGCGTCAAAAGCCAATGCACTCGATCGATAAATTTATGAAGTACTCCGTTGCTGTTATTTTGCCATTTTTGTTAATGCCTATAAATCTGTCAGCGGTGGCAGCCGCGACTCCATCAAAATGTTCTAACGTTCTGACTCAGAGTAAGTCTTCCCTGAACAAGGTTGATACGTTTCGGATTTCCAAAATAAATCAATATGAAGGCCATCCGCCGAGCGGTCGATCGCAACATCTTCATGTTATTAGAGGACAGCGCTTAACCACAGAAGTAGCGATGGCAAAAAAAATCATAGCGAACTGTCCCAAGATTGGCAGTATCAGTTTTATCACGAATGGAACTGATGAAGAGGATCGGTATGGTTGGCTGAATGGCAAGGTACAGCCTTTTAAATGCAAAGATATTGCTGAAACTGTCAAATGGGGAGAATATGGTTGTCCATAGCTTTAGCCGATGAATGAGGGCATTTTGAACAACAAAAGCCCTACATTCCCTAGCGAGAGCATTACAGCAAAACCTGCGCCATGCCTAAATATTCAATGCCGGTAGGTGTCACTTGAAAACGACAGGGTAAAATCATTAATCCTTTGGCTACAGCCTGCCGTAACAAATCACCATACAGTGGATCTTTGGCATCACCAGGAGCGAATTTAGTCATATCACCACGATTAATCAAATACAACATCACCCCTTGAGCTGCTGGCATAATATCAATTAATTCTTGCAGATGTTTCTGACCTCTGGTAGTAGCTGTGTCGGGAAATAACGCCACATCATCCACTATGTAAGTTGTATTTTTGACTTCTACATAAACTAACTTTTCATCTCCCACCAACACAAAATCGATACGACTACGTCCGTCTTGGCCATACTTCACTTCTGTTTTAATTTCACTGTAGTTACCAAGTTCTGGTAGCAATCGTTGCTCTAGGACTATTTTGATGAGCTTATTGGGCAACATCGTATTTACACCCACCCAGGTATTATTCACATAAATCATCTCCCAGGTATAGGCTAGTTTGCGCTTGAGATCGCTGCTATGGGAGACCTGCACGGGGGCACCTATTTCGCAGACGCCCAGCATCGGACCAGTATTGGGACAATGAGCCGTAATCAGTTCACCACTGTCTAATTGAATGTCGGCAAAGAAACGTTTGTAGCGCTGCACTAATTTGCCGGATTGGAGAGGTGGATATGTGTAGAGCATTAATTTCTGTCGCAGTTTCGGTAACAGTGGTACATTTTATACATTTTCCAGTTTAGTCTTAGAGTCAAGCATTTAGTGCGGTTTTCTAGAATAGACAAATCAGCGCTGAATTATCTTTTCTCTGCTCATCCTAAATGTTATGAAACCGATCGATCCACGTAATTATCAGATTGCTTTTTTGGGGCTATTCCTATTGTTAGGTGTAAGCACCCGCGACTGGTCGCTTCAGCTAACGGTCGTCACCACGGCTACAGTCGGCTGCTGTTTGCAGCAATTAATTGCCAAGGCCATTTTTCAACCCGAAGAGAACCCTTTTCCTTCTTTACGCAGTGCCTTGATCACTAGTTTGGGCTTATCTTTACTACTGCGCACGAGCCACCCGGAGACAATGCTGCTGGCTAGTTCGCTGGCGATTTGGAGCAAATTTATTTTCCGGTGGGAAGACAAGCATTTTTTTAACCCAGCTAACTTTGGCATTGTGGTAGCGATCGCACTCACTGGTGATGCCTGGGTATCGCCAGGACAATGGGGCGAAGATTGGTGGTATTTGCTCCTATTTTTGGGTGCCGGGGCGATCGTTCTCAAAAAAGTCGGACGATGGGATACCAGTGGGGCTTTTCTGGTGGCTTATGCGGGGATGGAAGCCTTGCGTAATCTGTGGCTAGGCTGGACATGGGATGTGTGGGCACACAAAATGATGAGTGGTTCACTCCTGATGTTTGCTTTGTTTATGGTGACTGATCCTCGATCGATCCCCAATGCTAAAAATGCTCGGATTGTTTGGGCGGTGACAATTGCCATACTCACTTTTATTTTACGCAACTACTTTTACATGCCGAGTGCTGTATTTTATGCGCTATTCATTATGTCGCCAGTAACTATATTACTAGACTATCTGTGGGTAGCCCCAGTATTTAGTTGGTATAAATCACGTTTGCTGAACATTTTTGCACCAAGCTGGGAAGTATAAATCATGAAAGTAATTATTAGAGTTGTAGTTAGCTTATTGCTAGCAAGCATTTTTGCGTTATCTTTAGCTAGTCAGGCTTGGGCTTTTTGTGGTTTTTATGTGGCTGGGGCTGAAACTAAACTGTTCAATCAAGCTTCTCAGGTGATTATTGCCCACAAAGACAATCAGACTATTTTGACGATGGCCAATGATTTTCAGGGTGCAGTCAAAGACTTTGCTTTGGTTGTGCCAGTGCCAGTTGCTATTAAACGGGAGCAAGTTAAAGTTGGTAAAAAGGTAATTTTAGATAAATTGGATGCCTTTAGTCAGCCGCGTTTAGTGGAATATTTTGATCAAGATCCTTGCCAACCAGATTCAGAAGCGATGAAAGATCGAGCTTCTCCTAGTGCCGCTCCCTCCGCCAAATTACGGCGGGCTAGAGGTGATGGTGCTAATAAATTAGGAGTAACGATCGAAGACAAATTCAAGGTCAATGAATACGAAATTTTGATTCTGAGTGCTAAAGAGTCTGGCGGCCTCGAAACTTGGTTGCTACGCAATGGCTACAAACTACCCGTAGGAGCCAAAGAGGTTTTGCGACCTTATATCCGGCAACAAATGAAATTTTTTGTAGCTAAGGTAGATCTCAAAGAGTTTGAAAAATCTGGTAGCAGTTTTTTGCGGCCACTACAAATTGCCTACCAATCGCCTAAATTTATGCTGCCGATTCGGTTGGGAATGCTGAATGCCAAAGGCGAACAAGATTTGGTGGTATTTTTGTTGTCGCCGAAGGGACGCATTGAACTGGCTAATTATCGCACTGTGAAAATCCCCACCGATAAAGAGGTTCCAGAATTTGTGAAGGATGTGTTTGGTGGTTTTTATAAAGACACTTTTCAGCGCGCTTACGAACGGGAAAACAAAAAAGTGGCTTTCTTGGAATATGCCTGGGATGTGGGCAATTGCGATCCTTGCTCTAGCGAGCCACCAACTACTGAGGAATTGAAAGAGGCGGGGGTGTTTTGGCTGGAAGATCGACAACCAATCAATCAGCCGCAGTTGTGGAGAGGCAGAAGACCACCTTCTAGTAATACTTTCATTACCCGTTTGCATGTGCGCTACACGCGCGATCGATTTGCGGAAGATTTGGTGTTCCAAGAAACTAGCAATCAGGATAGTTTCCAGGGTCGTTATGTGATGAATCATCCGGTGCGCGGCGAATTGAAATGTGCGGCGGCTAAGGGTTATCGGAAACAGGTGATCGATCGACAGTTTAAGGAAGCCCAAAATCTGTCAAATTTGACGGGCTGGCGCATTGATGATGTCAGACGACGGATCAAACCTTTGAGTTGAAAGTTCATGAACTGAATTTGAGAAGAATTAAACCGTCAACCAGTCCTGATACAAATGGTTGACGGTTTTAGCGTAAAGCCGATCAATGGTTTCAGTACTCGTAAAAGAAGAGTATTGACACAACATAAAGATTGGATGATAATCAAAGATGTATGCAACAAAAATGTTGTAATAGACAACTGTAAACTAGGAAGTTCTCATTGACATGAACAAAATTACTAAAACAAAATTTAGGATAACTATCGATGATCCAATTCTCAAACAATGGCATCTTGCCATCTGGAATCTATGACCTAACTTGGCCGCAGGTTGAGAACTTGCTAGCTTTTAACGATCGCCGTCATGATTTAATCGCTGGATTAAAAAGAGCCTGTATTCCTTTGCAGCAAGCTGGCTGTAAAAGAATTTATATCGGCGGTAGCTTTGCGACAAACAAAGAATTCCCCGGCGATTTCGATGCTTGCTGGGCTGACGAAGATGTTGACCTAGTAAAACTGAAAGAATTAGACCCAGTTTTACTGGATTTTAAAAATCATCGATCCGCTCAAAAGGCCAAGTATGGTGGAGAGTTATTTCCAGCCAGTTCGATCGCCAGTTCTGACAAAAAAACATTTCTAGAATTTTTTCAAAAAGACAGAGACGGTAATCCTAAAGGCGTTATCGCAATTGACCTATCTTAATCTGAAGGAGAGAGTAATACTCTATACCTGGCATAGATTAGGTGTGTGTCGTACACATTTTGTAAAGCGTCTTATATTATTTAATAACGCTTACCAAGTTTATGATTTTAAACGAAAGACAATACTCCATTACAAAAACTCACTTAAGAGAGTTTCAAGAAGCCTATGCTGAAGTAGATGCCTACGATATTTCAGCAGCAGATCTAAATGCACAAATGCGTCATCAACTACATTTGGACGCAATCAATAGCCAAATAGAAACACTAGAACAAGAAATCCAAGAATATCAAAAGCTAAAAATCGGCAAGATTACCAAGCTAAAATTGGATTCTTTAGCCCAGCTACCAGAAGCTTTAATCAAGGCACGGGTAATACGCGACTTAACTCAAGAGCAACTCGGTGAATTGCTTGGTCTCAAGGCACAACAAATTCAGCGTTACGAAGCTACTTTGTATGCGGGTGCCAGTTTGACAAAAATTCTGGCCGTGCAAAAAGCACTGAATATTGAAATTAAAGAAGAAGTAATTTTTCGGTAGCTAAACTACGGCAGCCGATCGATTGCCACTGGCTTCCAAAACCATCTGCCGCGCCCATTCATCCGCCGCAATAATATCCTCTAAACTAGGAGTCAAATTATTATCAGCCCGGTGTCGATCGCACACCTGCTCCACCAACACCGGAATATCGTTAAACCGAACTTTCTCATCCAAGAATAGCGCCACCACTTGCTCATTGGCTGCATTCAATACCGCTGGCATCGAGCCACCCGCCCGACCCGCTGCATAGGCTAAACCCATGCAGGGATATTTCTCGTGATCTGGCTCCCGAAAAGTCAGATCGCCAGACTTGACCAAATCTAACTGCGGCCAATCCGTGGCAATCCGCTCCGGCCAGGATAGGGCATAGAGCAATGGTAAGCGCATATCTGGCCAACCCAATTGTGCTAGCACCGAAGTATCTTGTACTTCAATCAAGGAATGAATGATACTCTGGGGGTGAATCACAATATCAATATTGTCATAGTCCACACCAAATAAATAATGGGCTTCAATAACTTCCAACCCTTTATTCATCAACGTCGCCGAATCGATCGTAATCTTTTTACCCATCGACCAATTGGGGTGCTTCAAGGCATCGGCGATTGTCACATTGGCCAGCTTCTCGATCGGCCAATCTCGGAAAGACCCGCCCGAAGCTGTCAAAATAATCCGCTTTAGTCCCCCAGCGGGCACCCCTTGCAAACACTGGAAAATTGCCGAATGCTCAGAATCTGCTGGTAATAGCTTTACCTGATGCTTCTCTACTAAGGGCAGCACCACCGGCCCACCCGCAATGAGGGTTTCTTTATTAGCTAAAGCAATGTCTTTACCAGCTTTAATGGCTGCGATCGTTGGCAACAAACCGGCACAGCCCACAATCCCGGTGACGACACTTTCAGCATCACCATAGCCAGCCACCTCCACTAACCCGGCTTCGCCTGCTACCAAATGCGGCTGATAATCCAAACCAGCCAGCGCCTCTTGCAGTTCTCCGAACTTGGCTTCATTGGCGATTGCGACGACCTCGGGTCGGAACTGGCGCACCTGCTGGGCTAACAACTCGACATTACTACCAGCAGCAATACCGACCAACCGGAACTTGTCAGGATGCTGCGCTACGATCTCTAGAGTTTGAGTGCCGATCGATCCAGTCGAGCCGAGTAAAGTAATCGCTTTCACAATTTTTTCAGGATTCAGGTTCAATCAATGTTACCAAAGTCTGGGGGCGGTGTTCGATCGATCTCCTGGCTAAAAATATAGAGACTTCATTCCACTATATCTGTCTCTGTTTGATTTTCGGCTACTACCGATGAAGAATCACCATCTTGATTCCGACCAGGAGTAGCCAGAATCAATTGGTAATATTCATAATTTTCCACTCCATTAATTACGATGCCCAGTACCTTTTGCTGCGACTGTTTTAATAGATCTTGAGCATTTTTCAAATCTGCTGATTCTAACATTTGAGGATTTACCACCAACATTAAGCCATCAGCCATTTTCGATAAAGTAATTGCTTCATTAAACTGACTAAGTGGCGTTGAGTCAATAACTACCAAATCATAAAGAGAAAACCACTGGTTACATAGTTGTGCCATCGTTGTCGAACTAAACAGAGCACTAGGATGATCATTTGTCAGACCAGCGGGTAACAGCCCGAGGTTTTCTGATATTTCGATAATCGATTCTGGAAATTGGTTTCCATTCAGCAATATATTGCTTAAACCAATGCTATTGCTGACTTGCCAAAGTTCATGCTGCTGCGGATGGTGTAGATCGGCATCCACTAATAAAACTCTTTGACCATTTTGAGAAGAAGCCAGTGCTAAATGCGCAGCAACAGTAGATTTACCTTCTTGGTGAATAGTACTAGATACTACGATCACTTGAGTATTTTCCTGATTTTCTAAGAAATTCAAGTTAGATTGCAACGTCCGAAATGGCTCATGCTCGGGCCGATCATTATTGCTGGTGAGCAAATTACTATTCTTTGTATTTGTCCATTGCGAAAAATTAGGAATATGACCCAGAATCGGATACTGCGCCATTTTGCGTACTGCCGCCGCGTTTTTGAGCCGCTGATCGGCGCGCTCCAAGATCCAAATTAAAGCACCTCCTAAAGACAGACCAGTGAGAATCATCCACAGTGGAGAGAGCCGATCGGTAGGAGAAATTGGTTGATTGGGAGGTGTTGCAGCTTTCACAATTTTCGTGAGCGGCATGGTTTGATTATTAGCAGTTTGTAATGACTTTAACTGGAGAGCGATCTTGTCATACTTTTCTCGGGATGTTTTGATGTTTTGCTCTAGCAGGCGCATTCTATTTTCGCTAGGGGAAAATAATGCCATTTGATTTTGGCCTTTTTTTATCGATGAATTAAGCAGTACTATTCTTTTTCCAATGACATCATATTGAGCAATAACCTGGACTAAATCAGATTGTAATTTTTCAGAGATTCCAGACTTCTTCCATTGCAATATCTGAGATTGGAATTGACTGTTACTAACGATACGCTGCTCTGATTCTTTCTGTACCTGCATCCATAAGACCTCCTGTTGGCTCCGTAAGTCTTGTACCACCTGATTCTCTTTTGGTGATTTGTTTTTTTCTAGAGCTAATCTTTCTTCAATTCCTTGTAATGTCAGCAAAATTTGCGGCGTGATGAGCGGTGGCTTGGCAATAGCTGAACGAAGGGTGTTAACAGAGCTTTGGCTAAATATTTTTTGGAGTTCCTGTGATTTAGGTTCTAATTTGGTCAGTTGCACATTAGCCTGCGCGATTTCTGCTTGCAGAATACTAATGGCGCTGGTTAGCGCTTTTTCCTCGTTTCGTAAATCTGGAATTTTGAAATCTTGTTGAAATTTTTGCAGATTAGATTCATTAAGCTGCACTTCACTATTCATAATAGACAATTGTCTAGTTAGTTCAGCTTGCTGAGATATTGCTGCTTGACGATACAGATCCAAATCTTGAAACAAGTAATCTTCCATCAATTTCTGGGCTACTTGAGCTGCTCGTTTCGGATCAGTATCGCGATAGCCTACTGCTAGTAAATTTTGATCAGCAAATTTCTGGATGATGATATTTTCTAATACCTGCTCAGGTTTTCGATCAAGCTGAAGCGTTGCCACTACCTTTTTAGCGGCGGGTAGTGATTGAATCCACTGTGCTGGTGTGTTTCTAGCTGATGCATTGTTAAAAATAGTTGATTCAGGAGCTACTATTGGTTTTTGATCTTTAGACAAAATCTGGCCTTTCGCTTCATAAACAGGCTGCTGCAAAAAGTTGTAAAGACTAGCTGCACCCATTACTGTTCCAAGTGCCATCAAAGCTGGTAACCAGCGACGTTTCAAGATTTGCCAAGATTCAACCAAAGCATTCATTTAAAATTCAGGAGCAAACAATAACGCTATTTATAACAAAGCTGCTGGGGTAATAGCATCAGCAATTTACTCTAAATACTGATGCTAGGCCGTTATCTGTTCAATATTTTGAGGTTGGGATACTAGTATGTCATTTTCAAATACAGCTAATTGAGCGGCAATTTCTTGACGGACAATATCCCGATATTCGAGGAAATGTTCATTCTGGGCACAGACTGACATGTAGTGATCAAAAACTTTGGGATTATAAACCAAAATTCCGACTAAATGATGCCAAAATTTCCAGCGGGTACTACGTTTGATGCCTTGTCGCCAGATGATTAAAGCAAAGGCTTTCAAAATAATTAATTCTGGGAACTGGGCTGGTGGTTGACATCTTGGTGCCCCTAGTGCTCGGAAACAGCGGTAAGTTCGATCGAGAAACTTTTCAGCGTCGTAAATCTCAGCAAAGGCTTCTACGTATTCCTGGGCAATCTCTGGTAATGGCCTGGTCGGGACAAAATTCATCAGAGCTGTTTGATTGAGGTTGGCATTCTGAGCACGCATCCGGCCTTCTTTTTCTAAGCGGTGCCACAAAGCTGTATTGGGTAAGGCCTGGAGCATCGCAAAGGTGGTAGTAGGAATGGCTGACTGTTCCACAAACCGGACGATCCGCTCACCTGCCCCGCTTTTTTCACCATCGAAGCCAATAATAAATCCGGCCATCGGGCGTAAACCAACTTTAGTGATGGCAGCGATCGAATCGCTCAGAGAACCCCGCGTGTTTTGGAATTTTTTGGTCATGGCCAAGCTTTCTTCATCGGGGGTTTCAATGCCCAAGAAAACAGCAGCAAAGTTGCAATCCACCATCATTTCCATCAGTTCTTGGTCTTGGGCCAGATCGATCGAGGCTTCCGTATCAAACCGGAAGGGGTACTGATGCCCAGCCTGCCAAATTTTCAGCTCTTGGAGTAACAGCTTCACATTGCGTTTATTGCCAATAAAGTTGTCATCCACCATAAAGACTCCCCGCCGCCATCCCAACTGATACAGGCATTCCAACTCAGCCAATATTTGAGCGGGTTCCTTGGTGCGGGGCTTGCGGCCATATAAAACAATAATGTCGCAAAATTCACACTGGAAAGGACAACCCCGCGAGAATTGAATCGACATCATGTCATAAGCATCAAGTTCCAAGAGGTCATAACGGGGAATCGGCGTGGTCGTCACATCTGGCTTCACCCCATCTGATCGAAATACTCCGCTAGTTTCACCTTGCTCGATCGCATTCAAAAACATGGGCAAGGTGATTTCACCTTCATCCAAAATCATGAAGTCTACACCGGCTTCTATCGCAACATCCGGTGTTGAAGTTGGATAAGGACCACCCACCGCTACTGGTTTATGATGTTGCTTTGCAATCTTGATTTGAGCCAACAAATCATCTTTTTGGACAATCATGGCCGACATAATTACAATATCTGCCCAGTTCCACTCTTCTTCCGTGACCGGTCGAATATTACGATCGACTAACTTAAACTCCCAAGTCTGCGGTAATATTGCGGCTACTGTAACCAATCCCAGAGGTGGTAAGACGACTTTGCGATCAACTAGCTCCAAAATCTTTTCATAAGACCAAAAGGTTTTAGGAAATTGGGGGTAAAGTAAAAGTACGCGCATAAAACCTCGGTAAATTCACACAGACAAGCTGATTCAATAACTAGCAGTTTAAGCTGCTACTCCTCCTAATACTAACAGCAGTCCGATCCGACCAAAAACTATAATATTGTCATGAGCATTTCGATCGCCATCGGCGCAATCAAAGCTATCGATCCCTTAGATCTGTGCCAGCAATTTTTATCCCAATCTGCCACCCAGCGCCTAGAAATCTTACAAAGAATGGGTTTGGAGAGATATCATCAACTGCTATGTCACTTAACCTCCACGGAAGCTAATCACAGGTGTTTACAGCGTTTTCTGATTAATCCCCACCAAGTCAAGTTTCCTCAGCTCCAAGGTGCTGATTTAAGAGGTTTAAATCTCCAAAAAATGAACCTAGTGCGAGCAAAATTCAACCAGGCACAGCTACAGAACTGCTGTCTTCGGTCTGCCGATCTAATTTTTGGAGATTTTACCGGAGCCGATCTTAGCAATGCTGACTTGCGTGGTTGCACGGTTAATGAATCACAATGGAAAAAGGCCATTGTGATTAATTGTGACTTGCGTGCTACCGTTGGGCTTACCCCTCAACAACAGCGATTACTACGTCAACAGGGGGCTATCCTCGATTAGGGTTCTACGATCGTTTCAACTTCTCCATTTGGTTTAAGAAGAACCCGCACGTCCTGACCCTTACGACTAGGAGAAACCAGCTTTTCACCAGAGCGCAGGAAATTAGTTTTGTCTAAGTAATTTTTGGAGACATCACCTTGAGGCGTAACCCGAACGACCTTACCACTCTTATCTAAGCGAATCACATATTGAAGTGTTTCACTGAAATTTGGATCAGCCTTCCATCTTTTCTGGAAATGAGTTTGAGTCTCGCTAGCTTGCATGGACTCAGCCGAGTTAGCTTGAGGTGCCTCTAAAGGATTAGCATTACTATCGGCTGGCAGCTGCTTAACAGGAATGTCACTATTCTTAGACTCTGCAGGTGCAAATAAATCATCACCAGCAGCTACCGAGCCAGGCAAACTGTCATTAATAACTGGTGGGGCGACGGGGCGCTTAGTAGCAGCCTTAGCTGGTTTTACGGCCTTGCCATTTTGGCGAGCAGTTTTTGCCGCTTCTAGATTTGTATTGGATGGTAGATCAGAGCTGGCCGCCAGCTGATCCGCACTGAAACCACTACTACCTCCAGAATCTACTGGCACACCTTGTGGTACTGGCCCACTGGGAAATCTGTTGGTGGTGAGAGTCCTCCCTGGAGTGGAAGGGGGTTGAGCTTTGCTGATTGTCGAGGATTTGCTACCACCACCAGATTTCCGAGGATTTACTAGATTTGATGAACCAGATTTCGTGGAGAAGGAGCCTGCGCCCATACTAAAATCACCGGTTGAAGAAGTAGCTAAACCAGAAGCATTTCTGCCAGGGATTTGAACAGTACCGGCACCTATTCCAGAAGGCGGTGGAAAACTTGAAGCGTTGGGAGAACCCGCAATAACTGTTGCTCCTGGAATACTTGCTGGTCCAGAACTGCTAACAGTAGGAGTGGCTGTTACATTGGGGCTACTCTCCAATCCACTGGGTAACGGCACCGATGACGATGGCTGAAACTCACTAACAGAAGTAGAAGCTTTGGCTATCGCTGTCGGATTAACCACCGGTTTACTTGATAATCCGCCTTCCTTGCCTCCATTTCCGCCCAGCAGGGTCGCAGCAATAATCCCGGCTGCGACAGTACCTACTCCTAACCAAGGCCAGTAAGTTGATAAGGGCGATAGCGAAGAATCTGGAGCACCAGTAAACCTGGATTTATTGAAGGTGATGTTGGGTACTTTGAACCGTTCCGAACTTTTTTTGACGTGTTGAAGCGAAGATGCTGCTCCAATATTGCTAAATTCTTCGGAATTTCTATTTTTATTGTTCTGATCTACAGACTTAGCGACCCGAGGCTCGGTCACATTGTTAGCAAAACGATTCGTTACAGCTGGAGTGATGTCTGGCTGGACAACTTCCACGGTGGTTTGCTCACCAACCAATGGTGATGCAATTGCTGCCCCAAAGTCTGTCATCTCACCAGTAACTGCATTACTAACAGGCAATACGCCTTCGGCTAGAGTACTTGCTAGATCAAAGAGCTGCAGGGTGTTGAGGGAAACCATTACTTGGTTATCCGTTGCGATGTTACCCAGATATAGTAAATGGCGAGATAAACCATCAGCTTCTAAGTAAGGTTGGTCGCTGGTCATGTTGAGAGCATCGATCGGTCGATCGATACTATTAACAGGAGCATCGCCCATTTTGATTTTGATCGAACCGTCACCGACTTTGAGATTGAAATTTCCATTTCCTGGCGCGGGAGGCTTTGGTTGGGGACTCTCGAAAGGCTTTGGTTGGTCAATATTTAGCTGAGGTAAAGGGGTTTTGGATAAAAGTTTACCTACATAATTCTCCACCGCTTGATGTAAAGATTCCAGCTTGCTCCGATCGCCAGTAATCCTGATTGGTGCTTGCTCGGGGCGATCTGGATCGGTCAACCCCAAAGAAAATTTCAGGGGATTGGGCTTGTTAAAATTCATCCAAGTAGGAAAAGGCGATTTTTTATCCTCGATCATCAGATCGCAGGTATCTTGGCTGTAGCGTCTAAAATTCTGATTAAAAGAAGAAGGATTCATAGTTTCTTATTTAGTTAAGAGAGCGATTGAGTAGCGATGCCCATAGATGTTTATGACCATTGGGAGCACTGTAAAATAACAAATCTATTAATAGCTTGCAGGCAGCTTTACTTAAAATATCTGTTGAAGCATTGGGAACATCTTCCATTCGTTCTTGATACAGCTCGATAAATTTATCAGTGTAGTCAGCTAGCACTGGCTCTTGCTGTGGCAGTCGATCTTTTTGCCAAGTTTCTTCCAACAAGTTAACTGCTGCCCGAATTTTGGACTGCTCCTGATGAGCTAAGTGAGAGGCAATCAACACCAACGCCCGACCCTCTTCCATATCTAGCTTTTTGCGTCCACCAGAGCTTTTGCGCTGCGGATTAGATTGACGCAACCTCCATAAACTAACTCGATCAGCTACGACCGATTCTAGATCAAGGACTTTAGCCGACTGCAGCATAGCTTCTGAACCAAGTGTAGCAATTGATTCGAGGCTAAGTAATACCAGATCTAGTTGGGTTTTCATATTGACTAACTGGGGTAGCTCTAGCGTTTGCTGCAGAGCTAATTCGTCCAACTTGATATTGACTGCATGCATTTTTGTGCTGGAATACATAATATAAAGATTAGCTGAAATAGCTAGCTGACAATGAGCTGTTGCCAATACTGCAACAACTTGATTATATCGGACAAAGCCGACAGTAAATACCGTTAAATTAGCTGATTTTTCAGAGACAAAGATCTCAGCATATTAGCTAAGACGAGTAACAGTAACACCCGCGCCACCATCACTACTATCAGCTAATTCAAATCCTTTCACTTGCGGGCTATGCATCAAAAAGTCGTGTACGCCCTGTCTTAATTTACCAGTTCCTTTACCATGAATAATCCACATTACTCCACTAGCATACGCCGCATTCATGGCTCGATCGATCTCTAAAATAGCAGTATCAACCCGTTGCCCTCTAACATCGATCGTGTTTTGACTGGTACGCGGCAAAATTTTCCCCGGCTGCGGTTCATTCTCTTCTTTAGGCTTGGCTTTTACAGAGGCTTGTTTGGCTGGGATTTTGGGTTTTTCACCAGTCAAAGATTCCACATCTGCCAAAGAAACTGACACTTTCATAAGACCAAAGCGTACCTGGAGATTGCCTTGTTCATCAGCTAAGGTAAGGACTTCAGCGGTCTGCCCTAATCTGGGCATCCTAATTCTTTCGCCAATGTGTGGTTGATAGCCAATCGGGATGGCGATCGGCATAGTTTTTTGGCCACTGGCTAGCTGATTTAAACTAGCGGTGGCTTGCTGAGCTGATTGAGCCGTCTGAGGACCTTGTTGCAGCTTCCTAATAACTTGGGCGATCGTAGCTTTAGCTTGATCTAGTTCAGCTTGAATAGCCTGTTCTTGGGCGATTTTAAGATTTTGTTCGCGGGCTTGTAAGTCGGCAGCTTTCCGACTAACCTCTTGATAAAACTGCTCGGCTTGTTGAAGTAATTGTTGCGCGGCTTGCGCTTTTTCTTCTTGCTGGCGACGCTGGGCTTCTAAACCAGCAATCACTTCATTAACTTCGACGGTGCCAGAGGAGGCGATGTGGCTCTCGGCCATCACAATTACTTCTTCGGCTAAACCTAAGCGACGGGCGATCGCCAGGGCATTAGAACGACCCGGAATCCCCCACAGCAGCCGATAAGTGGGGGATAAGCTCACGTCGTCAAACTCTACCGAGGCATTCTCAAACCGCTCGTCTTGGTACTTCAGAGCTTTGAGTTCGCCATAATGAGTGGTGGCGATCGTCAGATAAGCACGATTGGCTAAAGTCTTTAGCAGAGCGGTGGCCAGGGCACTTCCTTCGGCTGGATCAGTCCCCGCCCCGACTTCATCTAGCAAAATCAAGGTCGCTGCTGGATTTTCGGTCACCGGAATCGCCGCCAGAATTCTACTAATGCGTCGAATATGGCCAGAAAAAGTAGAAAGGCTTTGCTGGAGGGACTGCTCATCGCCAATATCAGCCAAAATTTCACTAAACCAGGGAATCTCTACCGGCTCTTTGGCTGGAATGAATAGCCCCACCTTAGCCATTAGTGACACCAGAGCTAGGGTTTTGAGGGTAACAGTTTTTCCCCCAGTATTGGGTCCCGTAATAGTCACCACCCTGGTTTGAGGCTGAATCACCAAGTCGGTCGGTACCACCTCTGGTCCTTGCTCATTATGCTGTTGCCACAGCAGCAGGGGATGGCGCAGATGGCGCAGCGTCGTTTGATCTGAACACTCTGGGTCATTAATATCTATTAAATGCGGCGGATTAGCCCCCAGCCAATTCCCGTAGCGCCAACGCGCCGTCGCTAAGTCCAGGGAAATAGCAGCCACTAGCAGTATTTCCAAATCAGTTTGCACTGCCGCTACCTTGGCACTCAGCTCCCGGCAAATGGCTTCAATTTCTCGCTGCTCTTGGCGCTGGTGTTGGCGCAGCTGATTACCCAGATTTACGACGCCGTTTGGTTCCACGTAGAGTGTCGATCCACTAGCCGACACATCATGGACAACGCCGGGAATAGTCTCTTTATGAGTGGCTTTAACTTGAATCACAAACCGATCGCTACGCTGGGTAATAACTGGCTGGTGAATTGCATTACTGTGCCGCTGGAGCAGGTTGTTCAAAAGACGTTGAATTCGATCGCGACAGCTTTTAATTTCAATCCGAACTAGGCGTAGTTTCTCACTAGCTCGATCGGTCACATCACCTCGGTCATCAATGCAGTGATAAATATCCTGTTCCAGTTCTGGATAGGTACGAATATTTTCGATTAAGGCTTGCAGACCAGGAATGTTTTCACCATTATCAATCACCCGCCGTAACTTGCGCATCCCCGCCAGGGTGCTAGCAATATCGTATAGTTCAGCGCCAGCCAAAATACCCTGCAAGCCAGCTCTTTCTAAAGCTAAACCAATATCAGTAATGCCTTCAAAAGAAATACTACTGCTCAATTGACTTTCTAAAATACCAATCTCTTGAGTTTGACGTAGTAGTGCTTGACTCTCGGTGATGGTTGTTGGAATTGGTAACTGACGCGCGGCGATCACTCCTAATTTAGTCACCGCAAAACTGGCCAAATGTTGGCACAGTCTCGGCCATTCCAATAATTCTAGGGTTTCGGTCTGAATCACAATTTACCAGCTTTAGATCACAAATCGCACAAAGTCGGATAGGCAGTGTTCACCACTCCTACCCAAATTATAATTACAAAGATTTGCTTACCGCTAGGAATTTTTAGAAGCCCATCGCACTGGCTACCGATCGCAAGTCTGGGGCAATCCCCTGTTTAAACTGACTGAGACTGTGTTTAATGGCGGTATCTGGGTCTTTTAGGCCATTGCCAGTGAGGACACATACCACTTTGGCATTGTCGGGTACTTGTTCTTGCACTTTCAGCAACCCAGCCACAGAAGCCGCGCTGGCGGGTTCACAGAAAATTCCTTCTCGTCCAGCTAACCACCGATAAGCATTCAGAATTTCGTCGTCAGTGACAGCGTTGAATTCACCCCGACTAGCTTCTTTGACATCGATCGCTTTTTGCCAGTTCGCTGGGTTCCCAATCCGAATGGCAGTGGCTAAGGTTTCCGGGTTTTTAATCGGCGCACCATCAACCAGCGGCGCTGAGCCAGCCGCCTGGAAGCCCATCATTCGAGGTAGTTTTTGGCAGCGACCTTCTTGGTGAAACTGACAAAAGCCCATCCAGTAAGCCATAATATTACCACCATTCCCAACTGGGATGCAGAGCCAATCAGGGGCATCACCTAGGGCATCAACCAATTCAAAGGCCGCAGTTTTTTGGCCTTCTAAGCGGTAAGGATTCACCGAATTCACCAGCGTAACTGGATAATTCTCGGCCATTTCCCGCACAATTTCCAGGGCATCGTCAAAGTTGCCTTTAATGGCCAAGACTTCGGCTCCATAGAGCAGAGCCTGGGCTAGTTTACCTAAAGCCACGTAACCATCAGGGATTAAAACAAAAGGTTTTAAGCCAGCCCGGATTGCATAGGCGGCGGCAGCGGCTGAAGTATTCCCGGTACTGGCGCAGATCACGGCGGTAGCACCAGCTTCTTTGGCTTTGGTTACGGCCATGGTCATGCCCCGATCTTTGAAGCTACCCGTCGGATTTAAGCCATCGTACTTGATCAGTACCTGCACGCCGCGTCCGATTGCCGCACTAATAGTCGGGACTGGAATCAGGGGCGTATTGCCCTCATGCAAGGTGACGATCGGAGTACTATCGGTCACTGGCAAATACTCTCGATAGGCCGCAATCAGCCCTGGCCAGTCTTGACTAATAACTTTTTTTAGATCTGAGCGGGGCTGTGTTGTAAAACTCATCGCGCGGCTATGGCTTGCAATAATTATATTGAGATATGCTGAAATCTGTGGCTAAATTACGGTGATACCTGCTCCCAATTTACCCAAGAATTATCATTGAAGCACAATTATGCTGGTTGGCGACAGTAAAGGTCATAGACTGACATTATTGAAATAATTTTCTTAACTCTAAGACCATGGCTGAAGCAACAGATATTATTAAGCTAGCACGTTGGATGGCGGCAGATTTTAGCAACCAAGAGCAGGCTTTTGAGAATCCGCCATTTTTTGCCCATATTCGGGTCGGGATGCGCCCTTTGCCCTGGCAACTGCTAGATGGCGTGAGTTTATTTCTCGAACAAGCTTACGACTATATGCTGAACGAACCCTACCGGCTGCGGGTGCTGAAGTTGGTGGTTGTAGATGGTCATATCGAAATTGAGAACTATCTGGTTAGCGAGGAGACCGAATTTTATGGTGGCTCCCGCCAGCCTGACAAATTAGCCCTGTTGACAGCCGATCGACTAACCAAACTAGTCGGATGCAGCCATATTGCGGAGTGGACAGGCCATAGCTTTAGTGGTTATGTGCAACCCGGCAAGGCTTGTGTTGTGCATCGTAAAGGCCAAGATACTTACCTGGCCAGCACTTTTGAAATTGATGCTGATAAATTCATCAGTGCCGATCGAGGTTGTGATCCGATCACCGATGCCCAAGTATGGGGTTCCGTGGCCGGGCCTTTTCATTTTGGGCGGGTGGCTAGCTTTGCTGATGAAGTGCCCAACTTACCCAAAACGCCCGAAACCTGCTAAATTGGTGTCGATTCTTGCACAACCGGTGTGTTCAAGATGACAATATTTGATAGCAACTCCAGCAACAGTAAAGATAATTTATGAAAGTCTTAGTTATCGGTGGCGATGGTTATTGCGGATGGGCAACAGCTTTGCATTTATCCAACTTGGGCTACGAAGTCGGGATTTTGGATAGCCTGGTGCGCAGGCATTGGGACGCTGAACTGGGCATCTCAACCTTGACTCCGATTGTCTCGATTCAACAACGTATCCAACGCTGGCAAGAACTAACTGGTAAATCGATCGAACTGTTTGTGGGAGATATTACCAACTACGACTTCCTGAGCAAGGCTCTGCAAAAGTTTCAGCCCGAATCCATTGCCCATTTTGGGGAACAGCGCTCGGCACCCTTTTCGATGATCGATCGAGAACATGCCGTGCTCACCCAAACCAATAATGTGGTCGGCACCCTCAATTTGCTCTATGCCATCCACGACTTTTTACCAGACTGCCACTTGGTCAAACTGGGAACAATGGGCGAATACGGCACCCCCAATATTGATATCGAAGAAGGCTACATTACGATCGAACACAATGGACGCAAGGACACTCTCCCCTATCCCAAACAACCTGGTTCCTTTTACCATTTGAGTAAGGTACATGATAGCCACAATATTCACTTTGCCTGTAAAGTGTGGGGCATCCGAGCCACCGATCTAAATCAGGGTGTCGTATACGGCGTATTAACCGATGAAACGGCGATGGATGAGCTGCTGATCAATCGTCTCGATTACGACGGGGTCTATGGGACAGCCTTAAATCGTTTTTGCGTCCAAGCCGCTATCGGCCATCCGTTGACTGTCTATGGCAAGGGTAGCCAAACCCGAGCATTTTTAGATATTCGCGATACAGTGCGTTGTTTAGAACTAGCGATCGCTCATCCCGCAGAACGGGGCGAATTCCGAGTATTTAATCAGTTCACTGAGCAGTTCAGTGTGGAAGACCTGGCGCGGAAGGTGAAGCAGGCCAGCATGACCTTGGGTTTAGCAGTGGAAATTCAACACATCGACAACCCGCGTATTGAAAAAGAAGAACATTACTTCAACGCCAAAAACACCAACTTGTTAGAACTGGGCTTGCAGCCTCACCTTCTTTCCGATTCTCTACTGGACTCGCTGTTGAATTTTGCCATCAAGTACCAACAGCGAGTCGATCGAAATCAGATCCTACCTAAGGTTTTGTGGAAATGATGTTGATATAGAATGGAACAGGCCAGATCTTTTGGCTCCGATATAAAATAAAGCTATTGTTTGGAGAAAATATAATGAAACAGTTACTACGAATTGCCATTACATTCTGTCTATGTATGGCCTGCTTCTTTGGTTTTACAGCACCTAGTTGGGCAGATGAAGCAGCGGCACCAATGAATGGCAGCAACAGTGCTGACAGCAAACTGGGAACTGACTTTGGTAAAAAAATTGATTTAAATAATACCAACGTCCGCGCTTTTCGGAAGTATCCTGGTTTGTACCCTACCCTCGCCCGCAAGATTGTGGATGGTGCTCCGTACAAGTCGGTAGATGATGTGCTTAGCATTCCTGATCTTAGTGCCAACCAAAAAGCCAACTTGGAAAAAAATCTAGATAATTTTACGATCACTTCCACTGACGATACTTTTAACGAAGGTGGCGATCGATACAACAACGGTTACTACTAAACATCACGATCAAACAAAAACCCCGGCAGTTGTCGGGGTTTTTGTTTGAGATGATTTAACGTGTTTTTTTAACTTTCTATTTTAGTTTCAGATCAGTCGGTACCAACACAGTATCAATGATGTGGACTACGCCGTTGGTAGCTTGTACATCAGCTCTCAAAACAGTAGCTTTACCAACTGTCACTTTTTTGCCTTTTACTTTAACAGCAACTTCACCACCAGCTAAGGTCGTAACGTTACCAGCCTTGATATCGCTGGACAAAACAGTTCCAGACAACACATGATTCTTTAATACTTGTTGCAAAGCCGCTTTGTTTTCGGGCTTCAGTAGTTTTTTCAAGGTGCCTTTGGGCAGTTTTTCAAAAGCAGCATCATTAGGTGCAAATAAAGTGAATGGACCTGCACCAGATAGAGTGGCAGCTAATCCTGATGCTTTTACAGCCGCATTCAAAGTTTTGAAATTCTTGGTGCTATTGGTTACTAGACCAACAATAGTAGTGCCTTTTTTAGCAGCAGGCGTTACCGTTTTCTTCATGGCATCTGCTGGCTTCTTCATGGCATCCGCTGGCTTCGTCATCGCATCCGGCGTCTTCATGGTATCTGGCGTAACTGTCGCATCCGGCTTCGTCATCGTGTCGGATTGTTTATTGTCAGGAGCAGCATTAACGCCAGAAAATAGGCTACCAGCGGCTAAGACTAGAGCAATAGTCGATACAAGGGTGCCGTGAAGTTTCTTACGAGTCATAAGCATCAATTCTGAATTGTAATTTGTGGGTATGTTCAGTTGTGATGACCGATAAAGTTTTGTTTTGTTCCTAACCCAACCTTTGTGATGAAGATATTTTTCGTTATATTAAGTAATATTACAAATATTCACAGTTAGTGATGGCTTGTAAAAATCCTGAGAATTAATGGGGAAACAAGACTTAATGAATACTCAGCTTATCAACTACGCTTTGGCGGAAAAAGAAATCAGCATGTTTTTTCAGGCTTCTGCTGGCCAATGGCGATCAGAGCGCCGCTATTACACTTTGCCCGCTGGCGAAACCCAGGAAGTTGTTAGCAATCTAAGCATTAACTTTTTAGCCGCTGGCTGCCCCGAACTAATTCAACTGGCGGAACTGCATTATCTAGAAGATCTCCACAGCTTGTGCTGCGGTGCCTTCGTAACTTGGGATAGTGAATATACTCTTACTGGTAAGCAAGGTTCAGTTGGCCAGACAATTTTTGGCGCTCAAGGTAATATTTTGTATCGCGATCGAGGTTTTGCCACCAGTAGCCCAGTTACCGCTATCTACCATTTACCCAACCCAGCCACGCTATGTTTACGCACCGAGTACCAAAAATCGGTATTCGAGGAAGAGGTTAAACTGATTGGTGATCAATATCGCACCCGCCAAACGATCATCTCTAGAGCCGGTGAGCAACAAATGATTGGGCAATATTTGGAGAAAAGGATGGGGTGATGATTACCCGTAGCCGTGCAGCGGTTAATTCCGCTATAAATAAATAATCTACAAGATTTCCGATCGATCTCCAGCATAGATCAGCTGAATGCCCACCCACTTATGAATATATCTAAGCTCAGTAGTTTACTCGCCGTAATTCTTTTTACCTTTTGTACTTGGTGGATACCGGCTGCTCAGGCCGAATTACCAGTAGCCGCTGTCGCGACAGTAGCCAGCAATGATGGCAGTAGCTTTGTGAGTAAAGCTGTCAACCGGATTGGCTCGGCGGTAGTTCGCATCGATACCGAAAAGACCGTCACCCGCGAACTAGACCCACTACTAGAAGAGTTTATGTTTGGGATGCCGCAACCGCAGCAACAGAAAATGCGCGGTCAAGGATCTGGTTTTATTATTGATGCTAGCGGAGTGCTGTTAACCAATGCCCATGTGGTCAATGAAGCCGATCGAGTGACAGTAACGCTCAAAGATGGTCGTAGTTTTGATGGTCAAGTGCAGGGAGTCGATCCGGTAACTGACTTAGCGGTGGTAAAGATTTCTGGAGCTAAAAACTTGCCAGTAGTCGCCCTGGGCAACTCTGATGTTGTCCAAGTAGGCGACTGGGCGATTGCGGTGGGCAATCCATTGGGACTAGACAACACCGTTACGCTAGGAATTGTGAGTACCCTGAAGCGATCGAGTAGTGCGATCGGGATGAGCGATAAGCGGTTAGATTTTATTCAAACCGATGCAGCTATCAATCCGGGTAACTCCGGCGGCCCACTGCTGAATGGCCAGGGCGAAGTAATTGGTATTAATACGGCTATTCGAGCCGATGCCACCGGGATTGGCTTTGCTATTCCGATCAATAAGGCTAAAACTATTTCGGTGCAGCTAGCCAAGGGCGAAAAGGTTTCGCATCCTTACTTAGGAATTCAAATGGCCACCGTAACGCCCCAATTGGCGGCGGAAAACAACAGCGATCCGAATGCAGCTTTCCGGGTACCAGAAGTAAACGGCGTGCTGGTGGTGCGGGTTTTACCCAATACAGCGGCGGCTAAAGCTGGAATGCGGCGCGGTGATGTGATCTTAGATGTGGATGGCAATCCAGTGAGCAGCGCCGAAGACCTGCAAAACATGGTGGAAAGCAGTCATGTCAGCCAACGTCTAAACCTCACGATCGAACGACGCGGCAAGAGTCGGCAAGTAGTAATTAAACCAGGTGAATTAGCTTAGTATTTTACTCAATACTTCCGCCACGACCGGCGGTAAACGGCGCATGATCTTGCCAGTCTGGCGATCAATCGGCACCAGTGTAACTGTCGCCGTCAGATAGGTAGTTTGTAAATCGAGGGACTGGATTTTGTTTTCCCACTTAATTCTCACCCCTTGCAAGCTCATCTGAGTTCTGACAATGGCTTTGTCTCCCAGTCGCAAAGATTGGTGATAGCGCAGCGACATGTCAACGACTGGCATATCGCAGCCGATCGAGACAAAATCGGCAAAGGCTACTCCGATCGACTGCAAACATTCTATGCGGGCTTCTTCTAACCAAGTGAGGTAGGTGCCATGCCACACGATGCCAGCGAAGTCGGTGTGATAGGGAAATACAGTCACAGGGTGTTCAAACCAACGTTGATCGATCGCGTTTGTATCAGAAATTTCGGACATACTAGTTCTGGATTTTTGGTAGACTCTGTGAGTTATGCTAGCCGAATATTAGTGTAGGACAAGATGAATTTACGAAATTTGGCCGCCATAATATTGGGATTAACCATAACTTTGCTCTGCCTAGGTGCCCAAGCTCGGAACTTCACTCCTAATCAACAGCAGATTCTGCAAGGATTGTGGCCAGCTAACATTGTCTATTTGGGGGAAGTTCACGATCGATCGCAGGATCATCAAGACGAACTAGCTATTATTCAGCATCTTTATCAAAAAAATCCGCGCTTAGCGATCGGTTTGGAAATGTTCCAAAAACCATATCAGGGGTCGATCGATCGGTATCTAGCTGGCCAAATTAGTGAAGCCGAATTGCTTACCCAAACTGAATATCAGCAACGCTGGGGTTTTCCGTGGGAGAACTATGCGCCGTTGTTGCGTTTTGCCAAAGAACATCAACTGCCAGTAATTGCTCTCAATGCTCCCACCGAAATCACGCGCAAGGTTGCTAAGAAAGGCTTATCCAACCTTGCCCCAGCCGACTTTCGCTATATTCCGCCGCTCAAAGATATTGATAAATCTAATGTGGCTTATCGACAATTAATTCAGGAGTCTTTCAATCAGCATCAGCACCAAGCTGTGGCTAACAGCAAAGGCTGGGAGCGATTTTATGAAACTCAGCTGGTTTGGGATGAAACGATGGCTGCTAGTATCGCGGCGTTTTATCAGCAGCATCCGATCGATCGATTCATTGCGATTGCTGGCGAGGCTCATATTGAAGGTGGTTATGGTATTCCCGATCGGGTGGCGCGGCGGCTAGCTAAAAGTAACTTTATTCAGAAGTCTGTGATTCTACAGCAGTTTGCGGAGAAATAAGAAAGTAGTATAATTGCTCTATGCCACTTCTAATAGGTTGTATCTGATGATTGCCTTACCAGAATATTTTCCGCAGTTCACCTCAGCAGAATATTTGGCGTGGGAGGAACAACAAGAGTTTCGTCATGAGTATGCTGATGGTGAAATTTATGCCATGACCGGTGGAACCTTAACCCACAGTGAGATTGCAGCACAATTCATGCGTGCTATTGGTAATCATTTGGAGGATGGTAACTGCCGATTATTTACTAGTGATGCCAAGGTTCAAATAGCTGCATCCAATTCTTTTTTTTATCCTGATATTAGTGTTACTTGTGATGAGCGCGATCGAACTGCCAGTAAGTTTATTAGCTATCCTTGCCTAATTATTGAGGTGCTTTCTCCCAGTACCGAGGCTTACGATCGGGGTGATAAATTTAGCTTGTATCGTAGGTCTCCTGATTTGCAAGAATATGTCTTGGTTAGCACTAAAAAGATTTGCTTGGATTTGTATCGACGAGATGAGGGTGGCCGCTGGGAGTTTATTTCTTATGCTCCTGGAGATTTAGTAGAGCTGAAGAGTATTAATTTCAGTTGTCCAATAGAAAGAATGTAATTGCTCAACTTAGATGGAATAAGGATTTCAAGGGGTTAATTGCTGTCAATATGGATTCAAAAGCGGATAAACCTTGCCGTTTTCCCGTATTGACGATTGAGCGAACATCAGCGAACAAATCCCGCCCCCACTCTGA
>JANOQI010000018.1:0-9503 GCA_031414775.1 Synechococcales cyanobacterium VAR_4_metabat_354 | reverse complement strand
TGGTCTTGGCTAGCTGTGCGTCCCTACGTTACCGCCCAAATTGATGATGCAATACCGCTATTGATGCCCTGGGTCAGCGAGAGTTCGCCAAATCTGCGAAGGTTTGCGATCGAGGTGACTAGACCCCGTGGGGTGTGGTGCGGTCACATTCCCAAATTGAAGGAGAATCCTGAGCTGGGGCTAATCTTACTAGAGCCAGTCAGGGCTGATGTCTCGCGCTATGTCCGAGATTCCACGAGCAATTGGCTTAATGATGCGGCGAAGTCTCAACCGGAGTGGGTGAAGATGGTCTGCGATCGATGGCAATTGGAGAGCAATGTGCCTGAGACGACTAAGCTTTGCGCCAGGGCACTACGGAGTTTTAAAACCAAATCTTCCTAATAGTCGATGCTCAGGTTCTTGCTGAGAGAATATTACCTGGAACGATAGAATACTCGTTTCAGCCGTTAGTATTAGGAAGTTCGATGACGAAGAGTAAGGATTTCAGGCTCCAAATTTGAAAAACTTGAACATTGAATATTAATGTTTACTTTGCTCACTTCTAGAATTTTCAACATTTTAGCGATCTATCGTTATAGTAGAAACCCAAGAAGAGATTTATTGACATTCACATTAACCAAATTATGGAATCACAGGAAAATAGACTGAACAAACATCAACTTGTCAAAATAGTTGGTATCGGTGGTAGTTTGAGATCAGAATCATATACTTATCAGGCTTTGAAAGTAGCAATCAATCAAGTCGCCGATTTAGGAGCCATTACCGACATTTTAGATCTACGTACTATGAATCTGCCTTTTTGTAACGGATCTGAGGCGTACCCTGATTACCCAGATGTGCAGAAATTACAACGCACTGTCGCTGAGGCCGACGGCTTAATTTTAGCTAGCCCAGAGTATCACGGCAGCATTAGCGGAGTATTGAAAAACGCTCTAGACCTGATGAGTTTTGACCAACTCGATGGCAAGGTGATGGGTGCTATCAGTGTTCTCGGTGGTGAAGCGAATAGCAATGCTCTCAACGATCTGCGCTTAATTATGCGTTGGGTACATGGCTGGGTGATTCCAGAACAGATTGCAGTTGGTCGGGCTTGGCAAGCTTTTGATGATCAAGGTCAAATCAAAGATCCGAAGCTAGCACAGCGCTTTGAAAAATTTGCCCACAGTTTGGTGGAAAATACTAGTAAGCTGCGTTGCATCTCCTCGTAACCACACTATCTTTATTGATGGAATGTTTCCTCCACCCCATTGTCTGTCTTTAATTGCCATCAACAGTCCCGAAGCCAGAATCACTCACCAATCAAGATGCTAGTTTAGAGAAAGCTGTAGTCGATCTGTTGAGTAAAGTTCAAAAAAATATGAAATAAGCTACGCAAACCTTCAACACTTTCAAATAGGTTTTTAAAATGGCTGAAACAACGAAAGAGCAACTAAATCAAGAAACTCTTTGGGCGGGGAAAAGTGGCGATCGATGGCTGGCTAATATCAATGGCTTTGAAGAAATGATCAAGCCCATCGGAGACGCTCTAATCAAGCAGGCTGAATTTTCTCAAGGTGAACATATTATTGATATAGGGTGTGGGGCTGGTGCCACTAGTCTTGCAATTGCTCAAGAGATAGGATTATCAGGCTCAGTAACAGGATTGGATATATCACCAGCCCTAGTGAATGAAGCGACAAAAAGAGCAAAAAAATTAAAGCTTGAGAATATAAGATTCCTGCTGGCAGACGCAGCGGTAGCCACTCTTCCAGCTGGGCCAGTGGATTGCGTCTTCTCTCGCTTCGGCATCATGTTTTTTAGCGATCCCTATGTCGCATTTACTCATATTCATGGTTTTTTGAAACCCAGCGGTAGATTATCGATGGCCTGCTGGTCATCAATTCAAGAAAATCCCTGGATGTTTGAAATTGTGAGTGTCCTCGCCACGCATTTTCCGTTACCGATACCTGTCCCCCGTGCTCCAGGTGCTTTTGCTTTCGCTGAACCGAATTATGTGAAGGAAATACTACAAACTGCTGGCTTTCAAGACATCACGGTTTCTCCATGGCAGCATAACCTGTTGATAGGTGGTTCAAATCCTAGTCCTGAATCAACGGCTGAATTTCTGCTCAAAGCAACGAGTCTTGGCCAAATACCAGAAGATTTGCCCGACACTGTTAAAACAGCTATTCATTCTGAATTGTCCGATCGTTTGAGAGCATACGAGACTAAAGATGGAGTCCAAATGCCATCCTCAGTATGGTTCGTTGAGGCTAAAGCCTGAGTGATCACTCCACGATATCCCCCAATGCTCCAAAGATGCCAGTAAGGTTCAGGGTGATTAAAGCTGCAAAGGTTAGCCATTGGGGCTATCGGATTACTTGGGGAGTGTCAATATTTTCGGTCAGGATGCGATCGTAAATTAAGCAGGTTTACACTATGCAACGCGATGAGTTCAATCAATTTTGCCAGACCTTACCGTGCACTAGCCATGTGGTGCAATGGCATAATTCTGATGTTTGGAAAGTCGGCAATAAAGTCTTTGCGCTTTGCAATTCCCAGGAAGATCCACTGCCGGGCATCACGTTTAAAACTTCTGCATTAGACTATGAAATATTGAGAGTTCTGCCGGGATTGCGGCCTGCGCCCTATCTTGCCTCGCGGGGTCTAACTTGGATTCAACGCTATGACCGCCCTGGACTGAGTGATGATAAGATTCAGCACTATATTACCGAAGCCCACCGTATTATTGTGTCAGGATTCTCTCGTCGTAAGCGCTCCGAACTTGGTTTGTGATTATTTCGATGCATTACATAATTTACATTTTATGTAAGTAGGTGTGCCTAATTAAACTTAAAATGGCTTTAGTCTAGAAAAGGGTTTCAGGCCGATCCATCTTACATTTAATTGAGTCTTGCTACTTAGTAGGATTAACGCTGTTGAAATCTACACCAAATTAAGGAAATCAATAACCATGATAAAGATTAATGAGCTTAGTGCTTCAAAATTCGTGCTTCAAAATCTTACGGAGGAAGAAGCTAGCAGCATTACTGGTGGTATTAGTATTGAAGGTGCTATTGGAAATGGTGGTGCTTCAAATGGTGGTGCCATTGACGCTGTAAATAGGAGTTCTGCCATTGAGGCTGAAACGGCTGCAATTGGTGCAATGGCTGCAAATAACTCTTTTTCCTCCCAGTCCTGGAGAATGCTTAAAGCTGCTTCATCTCAACTCAAGGGCGCAGGAGGGTAGCAACAAAGCCGGGACACATTGAGTATCTCTCACCCCAGCCTCCCACGTCTTTCCCCTGCCCTCTAAGGAAGTGATCGATCCCACTGACTGCACGGCATAGCTACTGAAAGTCGATAAATTCTTGGAGTGATCGAGGATTTGCAATGGGGAGTGGCGGAGGTGATCGTTGATTTCTTGGGAGTGTCTATGGCTTCGAGGGATGCGCTGCTCCTTAAATAACCTCTATTTTTCAAGTTCTAGTTCGACATCGCGGTAGAACTCTTTCACATGCTTAGGCGACTGAAGATGATAGACCCGCTTGTTTTCCTTAGCTTTATTCACGTACTCTCGGTACTTTGGAGTAAGCTTCTTATTGCACAGCCAAACTGTGTAATAACTGTTTAGCGCACCCTTCAAGAGCGGACTATTTTCAGGCCAATTTTCTGGTGGAACTAGGAAGCCTTTCAAGAATCGCTTTGTTACCCACCAATAGTGCTGGAGAACTGGCATATCCACATAGACTAAGGTGTCTGCAACCTCCAGTCGTTCCCATACCGTATCCAATGATCCATATCCATCAATTATCCATTGGTCTTGCTGAAGGAGTTGATCATGAGCAGCTTTATATTCTTTGTAGGGAACTTCGCCACCGCCAGGTTTATATTTCAGAAGGTCTAAAGCGACCATAGGCAAACCTGTCATTTCTTCTAAATGTTTGCTGAGAGTAGACTTCCCGCCTCCAGCATTACCAAATACAGCAACTTTATTCACAGACTGACCTTGACCCCAAAACATGGACACCCAAAGAACTCCATCGACCCCCCAAGGAACCAACGACAGCAATCGATCACCCAAGCCCTCCACGCCAATCATTGATCGCAATGACAGCCCATGATCGCCCAAGGCTCCGAAGACATCAACGCTGCCCATGGCGATCGACGGAATACGCTGGTTTCCTTGGGTTACGAGGGAGTCGGCGGGTGTTGCTTGGGACTCGCTGGTATTAGTGGGGTTGGGCTTCTGTGGGGTGTGCGCTGCTTCCTTCACTCTGCTGGGAGACTGGGGCTATCAGATTTTTCGAGGTAAGGTAAGGTTAGTATTTCTGACAAGCGTAATCTTTGCTTTCCTACTTCATCAAAATTGGTTGGATGAAGCCAACGCTGATAAATATCCTTAAGTGTAGGCCACTCTTTATCAATGATAGAGAACCAGGCCGTATCACGGTTGCAACCTTTAACGATTGTAGCTTGACGAAAAATGCCTTCAAATGAAAAGCCCAAGCGTTCAGCAGCAGAACAAGATGGGGCATTGAGCGCATTACACTTCCATTCATAACGACGGTAGCCCAGCGTAAAAGCATGTTTCATCATGAGAAACATCGCCTCAGTAGCGACAGGAGTGCGTTGTAACAGTGGTGAGTAGCTAATGTGTCCTACCTCAATAGAACCGATCGTAGGGTCGATTCTTAGATAACTTGCGACACCAACAGCTTTATTCGTTGCCTTGTCAATAATCGCGTAGAATAATGGGTCACTACTACGGCACATCTCTTCAGTCCATGAATAGTAGTCGTCCAGAGTGTTGAATGGTCCATAGGGTAGATAAGTCCACATTTCCCCTTCAGTATCCATCATATTAGCAACATACAAGGATGCCGCATGGAGGCTTGGATTAAGTTGTTCGACGCGACAAAAATCTCCTGCCATCGGATCACCAGAGGGTAATTGGGGCGACCTCCAATTAGAGAGCGGAAAACCAATTGGCTGACCTAGAATATTATTGTTGTGCTGCATAGGAATTTTATTTAATTAGTGACTGAGGTAGATATAGAAATGCGCTGCATATCCTTTTATTTACCCAAATATAGTATCCATTAGAGGATCGAAATGAATAAAGAAGAAGCTATCGAGAAATCAAAGACTACTTTTAATTCCGCCGCTGATTATTTTGATGCGCCAGCTCTTTCCTTCTGGAATCGTTTTGGGCAGAATACGATCGAGCGAATCCAACTCAAACCAGGCGAAAGAGTATTGGATGTTTGTTGTGGTAGCGGCGCATCAGCAATTCCCGCAGCATTAAAAGTTGGGAATACCGGATCTGTTTTGGGTGCAGATCTGGCTGATTTATTATTGGAACTAGCACGAAATAAATCACAACAGCAGAGTCTAGAAAATATTGAATTCCTCTGTGGTGATTTTACCAATCTGGGCTTACCGAGCGAAAGCTTTGATGCAATTGTGTGTGTATTTGGTATTTTCTTTGTCCCTGACATGGAGGCAGCTGTAGCTGAATTGTGGCGAATGCTCCGTCCTGGTGGGAAATTGGCGATTACATCTTGGGGCACGAGAGTATTCGAGCCTGCCAATCAGAAATTTTGGAGCACAGTCGAGTCTGAGCGTCCTGAGCTATACAAACAATTCACTCCTTGGTATCGAATTGGTGATCCAGATTCCCTCAAAGCTTTGCTAGAATCAGGTGGTGCAACAAATGTAGAAGTATTTGCCGAAATAGATAGTCATGAACTCGCTACTCCAGAAGATTGGTGGACAATGGTGATGGGTGGTGGGATTAGAGGGACTGTTGACCAACTAGATTCAGCAACTCAGGAGCGGGTTCGATCAATCAATCTAGAATTTTTACGAGACAATCATATTCACGCCCTAGATTCTGATGTTTTGTATGCGATCGCCCAAAAGTAAGATTTAGCACCCAGGATTGTCAAGTGACAGAATTAATTGAATTTCAAACAGATCGACTCCGCTTACGCCATTGGATTGAAACAGATCGAGAGCCGTTTGCCAAGCTTAATGCAGATCCGCGAGTGATGGAATTTTTACCCCATCCACTAGATCGGCAGACTAGCGATGCAATGGTCGATCGATTGCAGACATCAATGATTAATCGCGGTTGGGGCTTATGGGCGGTAGAATCCAAACAGGATCGACAGTTTATCGGTTTTGTGGGACTAGAAATCCCCAGAGAAGATTTACCATTTTCGCCCTGTGTTGAAATCGGCTGGCGACTGGCATTTGCATATTGGGGTAAAGGCTACGCTACCGAAGCAGCTAAGTTTGCCCTGAAGGTTGGGTTCGATCAACTTGAGCTACTAGAAGTTGTCTCATTTACAGCGATTGCCAATCACAGATCCCAGGCAGTTATGGAAAGATTGGGGATGGATCGAGCGACTGAAACATTTGAAAACCCTGGCCTTCCGGTCGGACATCAACTCCGCGAACATTGTCTCTATCGGCTATCGAGAGAAAATTGGCAGTATCAAGGATAGCAACTCATCCTCCCCATTCCGCAACGATTTTCCGGCTACTTCAATGGGCAACAATCGATCGCCCAAGCCCTCCACGCCAATCATCGTTCATGAAGTATCCCTTGGGAATCGCAACGACAGCCCACGATCGCCAAAGGCTCCAAAGACATCAACGGTGCCCAGGATGATCGGCGGCGACGCAGAGTTCTGGAGATGGTGGCGATATCCCTGAGACAGCGCTCACCCAATGAAGCCAGCGAGAACAGCGTCACCCTTGCTGAGATTGAAGCTCTTTGATTTGTTCGATCGATAGCTCCGTTAGCCTAGCAATGGTTTCCAAGGGCACTTGCTCCCCTATCATTTTCAGCGCAATCTTGACCTGAGCTTCCTGCTCACCACGCTGTTCACCAACTTGCTCAGCAGCAGCGATTTTCTCAAGATAAAGAGGCGATAATTGCATAAATAACTCCTGCTCGTTGGTTGTGCGCGAAGGTCTTGACTCTAGGATAACTCGAAGATTGGCTAAAGATTCCATTAGAGGAGCACGGTAAGGATGGCTGGTGGGTAGTTGGGTTAATTCAGCGAAAGCCCGTGCCTGAAAATTACCAGTGCCAAAGAGGCGAAACCATAGGGTGTCAGGAGTTTCTGGGAGCTTGTGAACGACGATGAAACCGGTACGCCAGCCACTGGCAGTCAAGAAAACTCCTGGAGGCCAATCTTCGAGTTGTTGGCAAGCCCCGAATTCATCTTGAACTGCTTCTGAAAGCGTTGGGGTAATAATCCACAGAAAAGGCCGTTGATTATTAGCTGGTGTGGGTTGCTTGGAGCGCTTGGCCTCTCGCAGGATGTCATTATGCAGTTCATAAAGCTTTGATGCCCAGGCCCTGATTTCGTGAGGGGAAGCAGCATTTCGGAAAGGCTCGAATACCGTAGCCCGTGAAACACAGCGGTAGAGCAGTCCCAAATCAGCCGGAGGCAGGGCTGAAGGGGTAGGCTCGAAGTAAATATCGATCTCCCGCACTTCCGCGTTGACTTTGAGTGAAGGGGTGAATTGACCGATCGAAGACAGGAGCGGCTCGAAGCAGTGTTTCGCGAATTGGTCGTGAGGGAAGCGGGTCATCGGGAGTATATGGGATGCTGGGAGATGCTGTGGAAATACTTGGAGCCATTGCCTGTTGGTTCACGGCGCAGGTGTCAGTATTTTACTCCAATGCTCCGAAGCTTTTGGTCTTCTCTACTTAAAACCTTGTCTGGCATATTGTGGTTCCAGATAAATCCGCTCCTGTCATGCAGTCTACGGAAAAATCAACATTGGTCAAATTAGCTCCTTTAAAGTTTGCATCTTCCACGTAAGCCTCTCTAAAGTCACTTCCAGTTAGATCTGCTCCTTCAAAATTGGCGCAATGTAGTCCAGCAGCGACAAACGTTGCCACTTAAATCAAGACCTGAGAAATCTCCGCCTTCAATAGCATCATGGTAACAAAAATCTCTTTTACCTTTGTGATAGGCTTCCACCACTTGCTTCACTCGATTTTTGTGAGCTTCTTCATCATCAAAAAAGTATGCCCTTTGTTCAGCAAGGTATGAAAGAGAGTTTCGATTATTAATTTTTCCGCAGTATCGCAGTAATTCTCTCCTGGTGAATCTCCATCGTCCGGAAACGTGGTTTCCTGGTATTTGGCCTGAACAGACAGCCCGAAAAAATTCATCTTCAGTGACCATGAGCAATTTTGCAGCCTCATGTGGCTTCAGGAAATCATTCTCACCTTTTTGATTCCATCTCAGAATTTCCAGCACTTTTTTTGCAGCAGGTAAAATAAAATTCATAGCTAACACGCCTCCTGATAGTTGAAACTTGTTCTTTTGACCTCAACTGCTCTCGCAAGTCATATTCAACTTGCCACTTTCATTTGCTTTCTTAGTCGATCGGCTTTCCGCTGACGCTTGATATCGGCTGCTGCGATCGCGGCATCGTCCTTTGCTATCCCGATTTCTAGAATGTGCGGATTTGCATAGTAGTACTCCAGCGCTTCTCTCATATCAACTAAAGCAAATATTCTCTGTCGCTTCCCTGTGTAAAGTGATAGAAAGCCCTCAATCTCTTCAACTAAATTAATTTGCTCGAAATCAGCATCATCTTTTTCTGAAAAAAGCAATTCTTGAATTGAGCGGCAGTACCCCTTTTCGGATTGTGTTGCGTGAATCTCCATCTCTTTGTTGATAGATTCATTTGACGGGTACTCTTCAAACATTTCATCAACGTTCTTCGGATCGACACCCAGCGATTCAAATACTCTATTTAACCATTCGTTGACTCTCTTTGGTAATCTTTCCATGTGTGCAAAGCTCTATAACTACATTATCATTCTACCCTGTTTCCAGCAAAGCATAGTAAAATACAGATAATTATCGTCACTATTAAATAATGGTGCTATGCCTACTAAATACCTTGCACTCACCAAATTCGACAAAACCTACCTCAACGTCTCCTATTCCCAAAAAGATGTCGCGAAGAGCCTTGGCGCAAGGTGAGATCAAGGGGCACGGCGCTGGTTTGTCCCATCGTTCGCGAAGCGTTCCGAAGGAAAGTTACCGATCAAGCAGTTCCATCAATGGCTCCCAGATCCAAAACCACCCAAGCCTCCGACCCTACAGCAAAGACTATCGATCGAACTAGTTCCCAAAAGTTGCTGGTATTTCAATGTCAGATCGGAAGTGATCCTACAAACCTAGGAGCTACTGAAAAAGCGAACCTTCAAGATTGCCAATTACCGCTGTGAAATCTGCGGTGGCCAAGGAAGTCAGCACCTTGTTGAGTGCCATGAGGTCTGGGATTACGACGATGTTCGCCACATTCAAAGATTGGTACGGTTAACCTCGCTCTGTCCAGCTTGTCATGAGTGCAAGCACATTGGATTTGCGAATGTCCGAGGGCGTGGCTATATTGCCGCTGCTCATTTGGCTCGTGTGAATCAGTGGTCGGTTGGGATGGCTGGTGGCTATATTGGGGAATGCTTTGAGATTTGGGAGCGT
>JANOQI010000017.1:0-2903 GCA_031414775.1 Synechococcales cyanobacterium VAR_4_metabat_354 | reverse complement strand
GCAATATTACTAATGCTGGGTGCTTTCTCTTGCTTTAGCCAATACAGTACTTGGAGACGTTCTTTGATGATTGGTTTGCTTGCCTGACTTAATCTTTTGGCGATCTCCTCCAAGCTCTCTTTGACAATAATTGAGGTTATTCCTGCCATCTACATATCTTTAATTCATCATTCCCATTCTACCTCGTCTGTCATCTCCTTGATTTAAATTGGTATAAGTCTTTGGGATGCAGGGCAACAGCAACCGCCCCATCAGCAATTCCGATATAGGCGGCTTGGGCTACAGACTACTGGGGAGCTTATATTTTCAGGGCAAGGTCAATACTGATCTAGTCAAAGGGCGTTAGTATTTAACCGGATAGAATATTTAGTAGTATGTGGAGTCATGTTGTGGCAGCAGCAGAACGGGATGAAGATCGTGAAGAAAGAATCACTATGGAAATTGTGGTGGATGCCTATGACTCGGCGGAGCAAGTAATGGGATGGTATTACTATTTAGAAGACACTATACAGTTCCCATTCACAGCAGTTTGCATTAGTGAGCGACGCATTTCTCCAGTAAAAGAAGATGCAAAAGTGAAAGTGGTGGGTATGCCGCCAGAGGATGAATGTGAAAAGGAAATGTTTGTAGAGATTGAATGGAATGGCGATGTATTGGCGGTGCCTCTGATACAGTTGGAGGCTTTACAGGCAGATGTAAAGACGCAGGAGGCGATCGCTGATTGGCATTACTGGGTTAATCAAGGTTATGAGTTTGGTTGATATTCAATATTTTCTATCGTCCCCATCGATACATCCAAAGAACCGGCAGCGATCGATCACCCAAAGCCCTCCACGCCGAGCATTGATCGCTCAAGGCTCCAAAGACATCAACGGCGTTCAGAGCAATCAACGATGGTACAGAGCGCTGAGGGCACCGTGGGCGTTAGAGGGTTGCCGAATGCTTTAGCATTGCTTGGAGTAAGGCGAGCCATTGGGTGTCGGCGGTGGCGTTTGGGGAAGGTCAATTTTGTAACCCCTACTTATTCAAGGCGAGGTCACACAGACCCAATTTGATCGAACAAGGCCATCACGCTAGACTGGGAGAATGAACGTATTTGAAATTTGCCAAAACACCCACCTAGAAAGAGTTAGTGATGGTTTCGTTGCCCCGATTCTCAGTACTACTGCATCAGCTCAACGGCTGTTAGTGCTGGTGTGGCCGCAGTTGGGAGACTTTGATAGCTTGGAATATGCTTGGTGGTTACAGCAAGAGCCAGAGTTGTTGAAGAATGTGACTGTGGTGGCGGTGGGTATTGGCGATCGAGCATCGGGCGAAAAGTTCTGTGGCTTTACCGGATTTGCATCAGAGCGACTGTATATGACTTCAGAACCCAGGCTGCATCAGCAACTAGGACTCTATGCTGGCCTGACCTTAAAGTTTCCCGGACTCTCGGCAGTGCAAAATGCTTGGTTGAACTTGATGGTGATGTGTGCTGGTATCGGTAGCCCAGGGACTTTAAAAGAAGTGCTCAGGGGATATAAGGGCGATCGACAGGCTCCCCAATTAATCAAGCCTCAAGAAACTATTAAAGCTGCACTCTTACCACCAATCCAAGGATCATTCTTCGACCTTGCTGGCGGAAGCGGCTTTCAGCGTCCTTTTGAGTTGGCAACACTGCGATTACGCAATATGAGTGAGGTGCTAAGCCGTTGGAAAACCTATGTACCTGATGGCACTTATTTAACTCAGCGTGGTGGTACTTTTTTGTTTGATGCTCAGGGTAACTTGCTTTATGAGCACCGCGATCGAGGTATTCTGGGATTTGCTGCCAACATGAGCAGACCACTATCGTTTTTACTGAATAAACCATCACATCTCATCAAAACCTACGACAACCCCTAATCGCTCAAGGCTTCGAAGACAATTAGCGACTGCGTTGTTCGCCAGGGGTATGCCGAAGGCTTTGGCACTGCTTTGGTTGCGGGGGTAGTTATTGGGGCTGGGAATTTCGGTTGGGTCTGGCGGCTGCTTTGGCTTAGCTATTGGGGAGTCTCTACTTTTGGGGCCAAGGTCATTCGACTGTAAAGCAATAATTTTGTCTTCTATGATAGCGGGTTTACTCATTTTAAATATTTTAAAACTAAAACACTAGTAATATTGCTACTTCCTGGTGCTGCGAAGAGTCTATAACCCTTGTTATGAAATCATTCCAACTAGCTTTTAGTCACAAACATGCAATGGGAGAGTTGATCGATTTAAATCCCAAAACAATCAATTTTCCTGAATTATCGCTGATGGGCTTGTATTTGTAAGTATTGATCTCCAAACCTTTCCCCGTCCTGGCCGTCAGCTCCTTATCTAGCAATTTTATGTCTCTGGCTCTCCGTTCGACGGTTCCTTCACGCTCCAACAATTTAGCTTTTATTGCTAAAACTAAGGTTTTACAAGCAATTCGCAGCTGGCAAAATATTTGGAATCCTGCTATTCGTAAATGGTTACCCACCAACATTACTACCTTACCTATCAGCGCAGTGTCCAGTAGTAATTTATGGGTAGATTCTACTGCTGCTGAGTGGATTCTTCAGGCTGGGAAAATTCACAATTTGCGCCAAGCTATTCGGCATATTGATGGCATTGAAATTCCGGCTGGTGGCACCTTTAGCTTTTGGGCACAGATTGGTCGCCCTAGACAGTACCGAGGATTTACAGTAGGGCGAGAATTGCGGGAAGGTTGCATCATCCCTACCATTGGCGGTGGTCTGTGCCAACTGTCTAATGCTTTAAGTAGGTCATACAAGACAAAAAGAGTATGCATATTTCAATACTAATTGAGATAGATAATACTTCATGAGACTAATGAAAACTGTTCAACACGCATCTTGTTTTTCTGATTTCTTGACTCAATAGCAGCTATTACTCCT
>JANOQI010000016.1:0-347737 GCA_031414775.1 Synechococcales cyanobacterium VAR_4_metabat_354 | reverse complement strand
GCGCAAGCCCTGATGCTCTCGTAGGCTCGATATTTATTTCAATGTCTGGATTATCCCAGACATTGAAATAAATCCCAATTCCTGAATTAAAGGTGCTGAAAGCCTTGCAGCCTCGTCAAAAAAACTGTCCGGAGTATTGTTAAATCCTATATTGGACTGCTCAAAGGTATTAAGAAAGGGATGGTAACTCAAAGACCTAGATTACCTAACTATCGACAAGGTGGTCTAGCTTTAGTGACCTACACGGGACGCTCTGTCAGACTTAAAGACGGGATGCTTGTTTTCCCTCTAGGAACAAAGATTAAAGCTTGGTTTGGAATTAATTCCTTTACTGTGCCAATGCCGTCAAACTTGGATTACAAGGATATGAGGGAATATAGAATCCTACCCAGAAATGGTTGCTTTTACTTGGAGATGGTCTACAAGAATGAGTCCCAGCAGGTTCAGCTACGTGCCGCCCCAATTACTGGGGAAACCCCAGCAACAGGCGGAGCACTACTTGATGCGGCTAAAGTTTTAGGGATTGACCACGGCTTAAACAACTGGTTGACTTGCCTGAGTAATATTGGGACATCTTTTATAGTTGATGGCTTAAAGCTCAAGTCTCTGAACCAGTTCTACAATAAACAGATAGCTAATATCAAAGACAAAAAGCCCCAAGGATTTTGGTCTAAGAAGTTGGCCACTATTACCGAAAAACGTCATAGACAAGTCCGAGATGCTATTAACAAGGCAGCGAGAATAGTTGTTGGCCACTGTCTAGCAAATGGCATTGGAACGATTGTATTTGGCTGGAACAAGGGTCAAAAAGATGGTGCAGACATGGGGAAAAAAAATAATCAAAAGTTTGTCCAGATTCCCACGGCTAGACTTAAGGATAGAATCTTCCAACTGTGTGAACAGTATGGGATTCAATTTATTGAGACAGAAGAAAGCTACACCAGTAAAGCAAGTTTTCTAGATTCGGACATTCTGCCTGTGTTCGGTGCAAAACCTGAAGGGTGGAAAAAATCTGGAAGACGCGTATCTCGTGGGCTATACCGTAGTGCTGATGGCACAAAAATCAATGCTGACTGTAATGGAGCAGCAAACATTATTAGAAAAGTAGCGGTAACTTTAGGGCTATGCCTTGAGGGAATCAGTAGCGGCGCATTGACTACGCCTTTGAGAGTCCGAATATGGGCTGTTCAAGAATCCCCGTCTCTTTAGAGCGGGGAGTGTCAATTCAACTAAACTTAAACCAAAGTTATGCCCTACGAACAGCTAGAAATATCTAGTCCTGCTCCAGTTTTATCCTGGGCCGGACACCCTCTTGGTCATCAAGAAATCGCGATGGCTAAAAATGTCGCCTCCTTACCCTTTGTCTACAAACACCTAGCGTTGATGCCTGATGTCCACCTGGGCAGAGGAGCTTTGGTGGGTTCTGTCATTGCTACTAAAGCCGCCTTAATTCCTGCTGCCGTCGGCGTGGACATTGGCTGCGGCATGATGGCGGTGCAGACTCCTTATAGTGTAAGCAAATTAGGCGACAAGCTCAAAAAAATCCGCCTAGACATTGAAGCTGCTATTCCTACAGGTTTTGGTGATAACAAAGTCACCAGCCGGGAAGTACAAAATTGGCAAGGCTGGCGCAGCTTTGGCGATCTGCATCGGGGCGTGCGCGACCTCGAAAAAAAGGCGATCAAACAACTGGGTTCTTTGGGTGGTGGCAACCACTTCGTCGAAGTTTGCACCGATACCGAAAACCAAGTGTGGCTGATGCTGCATTCTGGTTCGCGGTTTATTGGTAACAAAGTTGCCCAGTGCCATATCAGCACCGCCCGTGATTTGGCGAAGATGGCCGCTACTTCTTTACCCGATAAAGATCTGGCTTACTTTGTGGCTCAAACCCCGGAGTTTGATGCCTACTGGCACGATCTGCAATGGGCACAGGACTATGCCCGGGTCAATCGGGAGATTATGATGGCACGACTGATTAAGGTGATTGAAAAACACCTGGGCGGCGGCAAAAGAATGAAACCACGGCTAGTGGTGAATTGCCATCATAACTATGCGGAACGAGAGCGTCATTTCGATGAAGATGTCTATGTTACCCGCAAAGGCGCTGTCCGTGCCCAAATTGGTGACTATGGCATAATTCCTGGTTCGATGGGTGCCAAGTCTTACATCGTGAAAGGTAAGGGCAATATGCAGAGTTTCTGTAGTTGCTCGCACGGCGCCGGCCGACGGATGTCGCGCACGGCGGCTAAGGATACCTATGATTTGGATGACTTTGTGGCGCAGACTGCTGGGGTGGAGTGCCGCAAAGATCCAGACCTCATTGACGAGATTCCGGGAGCTTACAAGCCGATCGAACAGGTCATGGCTAATCAAGCTGATCTGGTGGAGGTGGTAGCTACTTTGAAGCAACTTATTTGTGTGAAGGGCTAGGTAGCTCAGATTGAAATGATCAAAAAAGCCCTGTTACCAATTGGTAACAGGGCTTTTTAACGGAAGTCAGAATTTACAATTGACCACCATCAACAGTTTTAGGTGAGAGCGCATCAGTTGGCTTGCTCTGTTTCTGAGGTTGCTCACTGGGTTTATCCGATTTATTGCTAGTCAAAGGTGGCCCCACGGTCACAATTACAAACTGATCGGGATGTAATAGATCCTTTGCTACTTGGTTAACCTGTGCTTGGGTTACCGCTCGAATTTTATTCGGAAATTCCCGAATTTCATCCTGGGGTAATCCTTGCACCACATTACTCAGCGTCGTACCGGCTACATCATCGGGTGAACCCAACTCGACGGTATAGTTGCTAGCGATCGAACCCTTGGCATTTTCTACTTCGGCGGCGGTCAGACCTTGCTCTTTTACTTCCCGTAGTAGTTTGAGAGTGTTATCAATCGCTCTAGCCGCGTCTTCGGGGGCAGTTTGCATAGTTACTTGGAAAGTACCCTGTTGTTTACCAACTGCAAAACCACTAGAAATACCGTAAGTCAGACCCAACCTGTCGCGAATCTCGGTACCTAAACGGCTAGAGAGGGTATCGCCGCCCACCACTTGATTCAGGACTAAGGCCGCATAATAGCTGGGATCTTGGCGATCGATCGCCTTATTACCCATAATCGTCACCGACTGGGTTTTGCCTACCAGCGTCGGGCTAAATTGCACCGACTTTTTAGGTAGTTCCGGTTTGGCATAAGCCAGTTTGCCTGGTTCACCTTGATTTTTCCAACTGCCCAGGCTTTTTTCTAATAGCTGAGTGGTCTTCTCTACTTCAAAGTTGCCAACCAAAGCCAAGATGGTATTTTGTGGTTGATAATTTTGGCGATAGAATTTTTGCAGATCCTCTTTGGTGATGCTCTTCAGGCTATTAACCGTAGAGAAGTTGGTGAAAGGATGACCTGGGGGATAGATCGCCTGTTGAAATTTACGCCGTGCCACACTAGCCGGATTATCTAACTCGGCTTGGAGTCCGGTCAGAGCGCGTTGCTGACTATTTTTGAATTCCTTGTCGGGGAAGGTGGCGTTTTGCAACACATCGCCCAAAGTAGATAAGAGAATTGGCAAATCTCGATCGAGAGCGCTGCCTCCGAGAGCAGCGCCTTCCCGACTAGCCCCAAAAGCCAAGCTGGCACCGCGACTTTCTAACGTAGTGGCCAAGGCCAAAGCATTTTTGGAGGTGGTGCCATTGATCAGGTTGGCTGCCGTTAGCCCGGCGACTCCTTCTTTGCCAGCAATATCGTATTCGGTACCGGCTACGATATTGCCGCCGATTGTGACTGTCGGGCTGCTGGTATCGGATAGTAGTAATACTTGCAAGCCGTTTGATAGCTTAATTGTTTGGGGCAGATTTTGGGTGCTGGTTTGTTTATCCGCTATTACCTTGGGCAGATATTTTTGCAGCTCGCTCGGATCGAGGGGCTTACCTAAATTAGCAGCGGCATTATGTTCGCTACCACTACTACTGACCGGTTGACCCTTGCTATTATCGGGCACAAAAAATCCCAATATCCGTTTGCTGGGCTGGAGATATTTTTTGGCGACGCGCTGCACATCAGCGGTGGTCACTTTGGCTACATTATTTAGATAGTTATCAGTAAATCGGTAGTCCCCGGCACTGGTTTCATCATTACCCAGTTGATTCGCCTGACTGTCAATGCTGCGATAGGATAGCAAATAACCAGCACGCAGTTGAGTTTTGGCTCGATCGATCTCTACCAAACTAGCCGCTTTTTTCTGAATAGTTGCAATTTCTTGCTGAATGATGCGATCGATCTTTTCCATCGACTTACTGGGGTCAGCCGCCGCGCTGTATTCATACCAACCGCCATTAGCCAAATTAGCCGCACTGGCACTAACGCTGCTGGCATTACCAGTTTCCACCAACTTTTGGTAAAGGCGAGAACTGCGCCCGACACTCAAAATATAATTCATGACATCCAAGGCCGGGACATCAGGATGTACGATATTGGGCAAGGGATATACCGCATTCAATAAGGCATTACTACCCGGTTCCCGCAGCGTGATCTGGCGAGATTTAACCACCCGTTTAGCGGCCACTGGCGCTTTGACTTTAATTTCTCGCCGGGGTATCTTACCAAATATTTCTTTAGTATCCTGGAGCACCTGCTTGGTATCAAAGTCACCCACTAGAACTAATACGGCGTTGTTGGGCGCGTAGTAGGAGTCGTAGTAAGAGCGCACCTGAGCAACAGTGAAATTTTTAATATCGGCTTTGGTGCCACCGACACTCAAACCATAGGGACTATCGGGCAGAGCCAGTTCTTGAACAGCTTTGCCTAAGCGATAGCTGGCGCTGTTTTCATTGCCTTGTATCTCCGAAATTACTACTCGCTTTTCCCCTTCGAGGAGCTTGCTATCAATCAAACCATTCTGCATTCGATCGGCTTCTAACACCATCGCGCTTTTCATTTTGTTGCGCTCTAGGGTTTCGTGATAAGCCGTTTGGTCGTAGCTAGTGAAGGCATTAAAACTACTGCCCAAAGCACCGAACAACCGACCAAACTGCACTGGTCGCGACTTAGTGCCCTTAAACAACATGTGCTCTAACTGGTGAGCAATGCCATTAACTCCCGGCGCTTCGTTGCGGGAACCAATTTTGTACCAAACTTGTACCGTCACCACTGGGGCATTGTGAACTTCTTTGGTTAAAACAGTTAGCCCATTGTCTAAAACCGTCCGTTGGACATTTTTGGTCAGCGCCACAGTGGCGGCGGGATTTGCTGCCACCAAGTTAGTGGCGGTGGTTTCATCGATAGTTGGTGCGATGCTCACTGCTTGACTGGCCAGTGTCAACATTGGCCCAGCAAAAACAGCACAAAGCGTCGCATTGATTAGTAGCGCGATCCAGCGATTACGTCGCCAAGCTCCCCAAAAATTCATTATTTGCAGTAGTGATACTTCATTCTTTCTATTGTAAAGGCTGGTGATATGGCAATCTAGTGTTAACTCCTTAATCACCGGATCGATCGCGATTCCGCCAGCGATTTATTTCTCGTTGCAGATCTTCAATCTGCCGCTGTAGTTGTTCAGCAGTACTGCCACCAGCAGACTCCTCGGTTGCGGTTGTATCTACCGAGCGGCGCTGGTAATTACCCTGCCGAATTTGTTCGTAATCGGGTGAAACCAGCCAATCTTGCAAATATTTGACCCGTTCCACTGCAAATGGATGGCTCATCATACTGCCTCCCACCCCGGTATACATCAAGACTTTGTACATTTGGTTTAGGTTATCTTCGTCCAGGCTGTGATAGTCGGCGGCTTGCTGCAAAAACTCGGTTAAGCTGCATTCATTCATATATTTGCGACTACCACCGGAGATTTTCATCATGGTACGAAAGACAATATTGATGTCGTCCATGACCAATAGCGCCGCTCGATCGGATGATAATTCGGCTTTGCGTCGCCATTCGTAGAAAGCCAATACTAAGCCATTGCTAATAATATTGCCTACTCCAAAAGTCCACTGGCCGACCACCGAAATTACGCTCATTGCCCAAGTGGCCATCTGAATGAGCAGGGTGTGGCCACATTTGATGTGGCCTAATTCATGGGCAATAACGGTTCTAATTTCCTGTTCATCGAGCAGGTCAATTAGTCCGGTATTTAAAACAATATAAGGATATTCTTTGCCCAAAGAATAAGCATTCACCTGCGGATTTTGACTAATAAATAAAGTCGGTTCTGGTGAAATATCTAAATCCCGCACACATTCGCGGAAAATTCCATAGATGGTGGAATACTGGCGCGGCCCGGCTTGAATGCTACTGCCCTTCAGGGCAATTAGCTGTGGTCGTTCGTAGACAAATTCGACAAATTTACCAGCCACCAAATCGAACCCTGGTACACTGCGCAGCGTACTTTCGGCTTCTCGATCAAGTGGATGTTGAAAAGCTTCACTCGTAATCCCAGGATAAGTAGCCATAGTCTTTCTATCATGCAGTTGTCCGCATCTATTCTAGACTTTCTTCAAGATGTTCAGCTCGGCGGCAGTGAGCTCTCGCCCAGTGCCAGGGGTTAAATCACCAAGGTTGATTTGTCCGATCGATACTCTGACCAACCTCAATGTAGGAAAACCCACCGCCGCAGTCATCCGCCGCACCTGCCGATTTTTACCCTCGGTGAGAGTTAGCTCCAGCCAAGCGGTGGGAATCTTTTGGCGTTCCCGAATCGGCGGCTGACGCGGCGGCAAAGCTGGCTCCTGTTCGAGGAGACGGACTAGGGCGGGACGGGTGCGGTAGTTTTGGATGGTGATGCCCTTGCGGAGGTGATCGATCGCCGCTTCATCGGGAATATTTTCGACCTGTACCCAGTAGGTGCGGTGATGCTGAAATTTGGGATCGGTGAGGCGGTGCTGGAGGCGACCATCATTGGTCAACAGCAGTAGACCTTCGCTGTCCGCGTCTAGTCTGCCGACGGCATAGACATCGGGTACCTCCACGTAGTTTTTCAGTGTCGCTTTGTCCCCTGCTGGGGTAAATTGACTGAGCACGCCGTAGGGTTTGTTGAAAAGCAGGTAGCGCACTAGCAAACATCCTCACAGTCTAAACTTCAGAGTTGATGATTAATTTGATCAAGTCATTTCACTAGTGGTTTTATCACCAACTAAACCTAGGCCGATTGGTACTTTAATAAAATTCCGCGCTGGCCAATAATAAAGCCCTGATCTGGCGAGAAGAACAGAATCCGATACAGATTAGAAGGCACACTTTGAATGTCATAATCTTTCTCCCAAGTTTTACCACCATCCAAACTACGCATTAAATCACTGCTACCACCCGATACCCAAATTTCTTGGGAATTGCGGTAGGCTAAATCTAACAAACCAATGTTGTCTTTCTTACCCGGAAACTCCGCTTCAGCCCACTTGTCAGCGTTCACATCCGTGCTGAACTGTAGCTGACCACCCCGCGCTAACATCCACAGACCGCCCTCTTGGGTAAAACCCATGTTTGACACGCGGCGCGAGCTATTGCGGTTGTGTGGAGACCACGCTTCTTCACCGGGTCGCCAGACAGAATAGAAATTACCTTTGGCGGATACAGCAACATATTTACCATCATCCGATCGATTGATTGTTCTAAAAATCCCCACGGCATCATTGACCAAAGACTTCCAGTTTTTGCCACCATCGGTAGTTTTATAGATAGCTCCCACGTTAGTGGTCATCTCGGCAGTATTTTTGTCCAGAGCCGCGATCGTACTGGGTGCGCCGGGTAATTTAGCACTAAGCGGCAGATTAGACCAAGACTTGCCACCGTCATTGGTATGTAGTAACAAAGCTGGCTCACCGACGATCCAGCCTTCATCGCCTTTGAAGCTGATTGAGTTAAAGCGGTATTTTTGATCTCCCAACTCTAGCTTACGATTTTCCCAGGTGTTACCACCATCGATCGTTTCCAACAGCGTAGCTTCGCTACCAACCACCCAGCCATGTTTTAGATCACCAGTGAAGGCTAAATCTTGCAAGTTGGCAGTGGTCGGTAACTGTTGAGCCTGCCAGGGGCTATTAGTCATCGCCGGCGTTTTCACGCAAGAAGCACAGAGTAATCCCACCACTAACAGCAGCGCTATTTGTTTTAAATATTGTTTAATCGAATTCATTATCTTATTAATTTAATGTATATAAACTGAGAAAAAATACTACGCCGAGCGCCAAGGCAGTGAAAATCAATACGTTTTTTTGGCTGGGAGTTAGGGTATTTACACCAAAACCATAACCCAGGTTTTCTTCAAAGCCAGAAGCTTTAGATTTCGCCCCCACATTATTAAAAGCTGATTTTTTGGAGCCACATACTGGACAGCGCCACACAATACTAATGCTATCAAAAGCCGTATTAGCCGCGATTCCATTTTTAGGATCGCCACGAGTGGGTTCGTAAGTGTAGCCACAGGAGCGACATTCAAAGCAGTCGATCAATGATTTATCTACAGCCACCACTGGTTCGATCGGCTCTATATTATTTTCGATATTATCGGTTTCTGGTTCACTCATTTAAAAAACGGGGAAAGTTAGCATACTGTTCCAAATTATGCCACGGAAATATTAAGTTATGTAAGGAAAATGTGAATTAGAGAGTCACGATCCCTCGATCGATCACCTGACCATTCATATCGATACCGGTAATAATGAGCTTGCCAGGATGGACATCGACGGTGGCACAACTATGCACACTCTGGGCATAGGCTGACCAAGGCTCGGACGAGAGAATCGGATATAATCCGGCACCACCGCCGCCAGCCACCAGATAAGTAACGCCCTTAATGGGATTACTGCGCTGGTAATTGTGATCGTGACCATCCACATAGAGAGGCACTTTGTGTTTAACCAGTAATGGTTCCAGATCTCTAATCAGCACTTCGTTCTTGCCATAACGCCCCACCGAATACATTTGATGGTGGCCAAAGACAATCTTGAGTTTGGCCTTGCTCTTCCCTAGCTCCTGATCTAACCATTTCAGTTGAGCTGCCCGAGTGGGACTGGCTGGATTACTCAGGGAATTAGTCTCCGTCGCAAAAAATTGGATATTGCCTTTGCTAAAAGTATAGTAACGCTGACCACCCATATTGAATTGGGGGTAGTTTAGTTGTTCATTACTAATTGGTCTGTTGGAGGTGGCGGCACAGCGTTCTCCTTTTTCAGCTTGCTCAGTACCGCAGACATCAGCCCGGGCATCGTGATTACCCAGACAAGCGTAGAATTTTACGCCACTAGTGAGCAGTTCTTGGTAAGGGATCGCAAAGTTGGTTTTGATTTTGGTGAATTCGCCACCGTTATAGATGTTATCGCCTGCCAATAGCACCATGTTCAAGGGAGACTGCTGGTGATGTTTCAGCAAAGCCCGCCCGACGGCATATTGCTTCATGCTGCCGGTACCAGTATCGGCCAGCACCCCAAACCGCAGCAGTGGTTTATTTTTGGGTAGTGCTATTAACTGTTTAGAGCCAGCTTGATTATTTCCCCATAAGCTCCCCGCCACAATAGCGCCTAGCCCAGTCAAACCCGACAGCATGATGAATTGACGACGATTAACACCCATAAAAACTCCTGAAATTAAGGTTTGCTATTGAAACTAGTGGTTTTTGCTGGATCGATCTTTAAGACCAATACTCCTAGGGGCGGTAGGCAGAGATCGATCGAATAGCGCTGGTTATGAATAGACCACTCATCTGCCCATTTACCACCCAAATTGCCCATATTACTGCCGCCATAGACCCGAGCATCACTGTTAAAGATTTCCGTATAAAAACCGTGAACTGGCACCCCAACGCGATAGTGAGCATGAGGCTGCGGTGTAAAATTGCAGACCACCACCACAAACTCATCACTGTCCTTGGCGCGTCGGATAAACGATATAACACTATGGCTCGTATCGCTACAGTCGATCCACTGGAAACCAGCTTCATCAAAATCTTGGCTGTAGAGCGCTGGTTCACTGCGATATAGCTTATTAATCGCCGCCATAAACTGTTTCATTTGCCGGTGTGGTTCATATTCCAGCAAATTCCACTGGAGATCTGTCCAAACATTCCACTCACTGCGTTGGCCAAACTCCATCCCCATAAATAGGGTTTTTTTGCCGGGGTGAGCAATCATATAGGCAAAAAGACAGCGTAAGTTGGCAAACTTTTGCCAGTCATCTCCTGGCATTTTATTGATCACATGGCTCTTGCCGTGCACCACTTCATCGTGGGAAAGCGCCAGCATAAAATTTTCGCTGTGGTTGTACCACATGCTGAAAGTCAAATGATTTTGGTGGAATTGGCGGAACCAAGGATCCATCTCAAAATAGTCCAGCATGTCGTGCATCCAACCCATATTCCACTTGAGGTTGAAGCCTAAACCGCCCACATAGGTCGGCCAAGAAACCATCGGCCAGGAAGTAGATTCCTCGGCAATACTTAAGACCCCAGGGAAATTACTAAAGAGCAGGTGATTGACCTGCCGTAAGAAATCAGCCGCTTCAATGTTTTCTCGGCCACCGTACTGGTTAGTCACCCATTCGCCCGGTTCCCGGCAGTAGTCAAGGTACAGCATTGAAGCAACCGCATCAACCCGAATACCATCTATGTGGTATTTATCAAACCAAAACAAGGCGTTAGATACTAAAAAGTTGCGTACTTCGTTGCGACCATAGTTGAAAACTAAAGTGCCCCATTCCTTATGTTCGCCCTTGCGGGGGTCGGCATGTTCGTACAAATGGGAGCCATCAAAAAAGGGCAAGCCATGCCCATCTTTGGGGAAATGTCCAGGCACCCAGTCCACAATTACCCCAATGCCAGCAGCGTGACACTGATCAACAAAATACATGAAATCTTCTGGGGAACCATAGCGGGAAGTTGGCGCATAGTAGCCAGTTACCTGATACCCCCAGGAACCATCAAAGGGGTGCTCGGCAACTGGCAGCATCTCAATATGGGTAAAGCCTAGCTCTTGGACGTAGGGAATGAGCTGGGCGGCTAATTCACGATAGGTAAGGTATCTAGCGCCCGGTTTGTATTCTGATACAACGATGACTGGTTCTTTGCTGCCATCGGGGAGCAGGGCTGGTACCGAGGCATCGGCGTGCAGCCAAGAACCAATATGGCACTCATATACTGAAATCGGCTGACTGAGCGTATCGGTGGTGCGTCGTTTTTCTAGCCAGTCTTGATCTTGCCACTGGTAGCTATCGAGATCGGTGACAATCGAAGCGGTCTTGGGGCGGACTTCTTGCTGAAAACCGTAGGGATCAGATTTTTCGTAGGGATGACCATCCTGATTTTTGATTTCGTATTTGTAAGCGGCTCCCACTTTCAACCCCGGCATAAATATTGTCCAGATGCCATTGCCGCCGATCGCCATTTGATGTTGCCGACCATCCCAATTGTTAAAATCACCCAGCAACGAGACGTTCCGAGCATTGGGTGCCCACACTGCAAAATATACTCCAGCTACCCCATCGAGATCGATCGCATGGGCTCCCATCTTTTCGTAAATACGATGGTGATTGCCTTCAGCAAATAAGTGGACATCGAAGTCAGTGAAAACTGGCGATTTGAAAGCATAGGGATCGTAGATTACCTGTTCATGCTCACCAGACTTGATTTTGAGCTGATAATCGTTCAACAGAGCAACAGGGATAATGCATTCAAAAAAGTGAGGGTGGTGCTTGTTCACCATCGGATATTCCTGGCGTTCTTCGGGTAGTACTACCCAAATGGCATCAGCTTGAGGTTGATAGGTACGCACAATCCAGGCGGAACCGCCCTCTGCTGGATGGGGTCCTAAAACCTCGAAAGGGTTGCGATGTTGATTGCTAACAATGCGGTCGATTTGATCGGGGGCAATGGACATAGCTACCTAAGAATTTTGTTAAATGGCAATTTTTATCACCCCAATAATGTAGATCGGAATCTGGCCAGTTGATAGGATCTCACCGATTTTACTTAATTTAGTTACTTAATTGGTATACCAATGCTCTTAATCAATTTACGCAGACGTAATAAAAACAATGCTTCTCGATAGGGTTTGACGAAATTGGTATTTTCTTGTTTTTTAAACTCTTGATCCAGGCTAGTTAATAATTCTGCATAGTCGGCCGCCGTGAGAGATTCACCAGTGATTGGCGACCGAGCTTCAAAAATTATTTGGGTGCGTAAATATTCTTCTGGTAAATCATCAGGACGGGGCAGAGCCAGAGCCTGTCCGGCGGTTAAGGAGAACACAACTAGTAATATAGCTCTGATGCTACATAACAAGGGCATCGAAAAAATCCTAAAATGAGACTGAGTCACTAATCTAAATTTCCTGATCTAGAATTTTTCTGAAGCTGGGTAGTGGAGAATCACTATCGCGAATGATTACATTCTATGATTTGATAAGCATAATTATATGCTTTCTCTGTTCAGGCTACCTACCCCAACATTGTACTCATGCATAGCTCTAAGCCATCGATTGCCACTCCGCCTTACTCCTCCCCGGAAATCGACCAGCCAACTGCTGTAATTACCAAGTTGGAGTCGGTAGAAAAAGGCATTAAATACTTTCTGTGCGGGATCGCTGGCCTGTCTTTGATTGCCTATGGGTGTGTGGTTTATACCCAAGACCAATGGAAGGTCAACCATCGACAGCTGCGGAAGTTGCAGACGCAAGAAAGTCAACAAGCTATTATCAATGCCCGGTTGAAGGATGCGGAGGCTCAAAATGCCGAAAAAACGCAAAGCGGCTTAGTAGCACCACAACCAGATCAAGTTTTATATGTCCCGGCTAATACTCAAAAGTCGGTGATGAGGCCAGCACCGATCGATCAGCCAGCAGTTTTACCGGGTCCCGTGGGTTATTAATAATGAGCGTTCCGCCTCGATCGATCAATCGCAGTTTTTTAACTAACCGGCTATTGATGGTTTGGCTATTCTTAATGTTGGCTGCCATCGGTCTATTAGTAAAGCTTTTTACGATCCAAATTCTGGATGGTGATGATCTGCACCGCAAAGCCCAAGCCACTCAGCAAATTATTCAGCGGCCGTTTGTGCCTCGCCGCACGATTGTCGATCGACAGGGCAACGTGGTAGCCGCCGATCAGCCTAGCTACACCATTTTTGCCCATCCCGGCATGTTTAGAACGCTAATTGTCGAGAAAGGGAATAAGAACAAAGGCAAAACTCGGCAAGTTCCCCTAGCAGAAATGGCTCGGTCTTTAGCACCGATTCTGAATATCACAGCCGTGGAGCTGTTAGCTAAGTTCCAGGAAAAAGATGGTGGCATTCTCTTGGGCAGAAGATTTGGCCAAGAAGTCCACGATCAGGTGAGTGCCCTGAAAAATGATGGTTTAGATATCAGGCAAACTATCAAAGATTACCGGCGAGTATATCCCCAAAACGAAATGGCCGCCGAGGTATTGGGATTTGTAGATCTGAACAACTATAAAGCCCAAGCCGGTGTAGAACTCAGCCAAGAAAAGCTATTAGAAAGAGAAATGCGGGAGTTTCACCTCACTCGCACCGGTTCATCGGATGGGGGAATTTTGCCGGACGAAGTGCGGGAAGATTTTCTCCACTATGACGATCTGAAACTGAAGCTGACGATTGATCTACGCCTGCAAAGAGTGGCTCGCAATGCGCTCAAAACTCAGATCGCAAAATGGCAGGCCAAACGGGGCACTGTGATTGTGATGGATGCCGAGACTGGCGCTATTCGAGCCATGGTGATCGAGCCGACTTTCGACCCCAACAATTATACCAGCTACCCCAAAGAGCGCTATGTCAAGAACTGGGCTGTTACTGATTTATACGAGCCTGGTTCTACCTTTAAGCCGCTAAATGTGGCAATCGCTCTGGAAAATAAAGTGATTACCCCAGAGACGAAGTTTAACGACACGGGGTTCATTAAAATTGGTACCCATCCGATTCGCAACTCTGATAAGAAAAAACATGGTCTGATCGATGCCGCTCAGGTTCTACAGTACTCCAGCAACATCGGCATGGTAGAGATGATGCAAAAGCTCTCTCCCACCACTTATCACAACTGGCTGGAAAGGCTAGGTCTTGGTCAAAGAGTTGGAATTGATCTTCCTTCAGAAGTGCGAGGAACGATGAAAGACCGTAACACATTTTTAACTTCACCGATCGAACCAGCCACTGCTTCTTTTGGCCAAGGTCTTTCCTTAACCCCAATTCAGCTGGTCACAATGACTGGCGCATTGGCTAACGGCGGCAAGCTGATGACACCCTACTTAGTGGAAGGCTTGTTTGATAGTAATAGTCAGCGGCAGGATGCTCCCAAACGGCCAGCGCCCCGTCAGATCTTTTCGGCGGAGAACAGTGCAGCCGTACTCAAGATGATGCAAACGGTAGTAGAAACTGGTACTGGTAGCCTAGCGCAGATTAGAGGATTTGCCATTGCCGGAAAAACGGGTACAGCTCAAAAGGCTAGCAGCCGAGGCGGCTACCTCGTGGGAGCCAAGATCACTAGTTTTGTGGGGATACTACCGGTTGATAATCCCCATCGCTACGTGGTATTTGCGGCAGTAGACGAACCTCAAAATGAGAAGACCATGGGTGGTCGGGGAGAAGCTTTTGGGAGTACGGTGGCTGCACCGATTGTGAAAGAGGTGATGGATGCTCTGATTTTGCAGGAAGAGATTATTCCGATCAATGGTCAGGTAATATCTTTACCCAGTCCAACGCCATTATCTAGTACAACTTCTAAGCCATCACCTAGCACGACACTCCAGCCGTCCACTAGTGCAACACTGGTTCCATTGCCCAGCGTCACTCTTCAGCCATCAACCAAAGCGACGGCCAAGCCTTAAAAGCCGTTTCGACCCCAAACAACCATGGAAATTGAGAAGGTAAAAAGAACGAGCAAAGCTGCCCAGCCAAGTGTCAGAACCATAATATTTAGTGATTAAGTGATTTTTATTGTGTAAATATAATACCCGATCTGATCGATCGAATCTATTGTTCTGTCGATTAGATCCATTGGGTCAGGCTGATCGGGTGTTTAACGATCGCTATCTAAATACACCGAATTGTTCATATCGTGCCCACCACCCATTAATTCCGGTGCTTTTTTGCCCCAGCCATAACGAGCGGTATTCAAAATCCAGTGTTGAAAATTATCAACGTAGGAGAAGAATACTGGAACGACTACTAGTGTCAACATGGTAGAAGTAACAAAACCTCCCATAATGGCAATTCCCATGGGTTGACGAACTTCGGCACCGGAGCCAAGTCCTAATGCCAACGGAAATATTCCCGCAATAGTTGCAATGGAAGTCATTAAAATAGGGCGAAGGCGAGAGACCCCAGCATTGAGGAGGGCTTGCCGTTGGGATTTACCGGCTTGGAGATTAAGCATGGTGTAATCCACCAACAGAATCGAATTTTTGGTGACAATCCCCATCAACAACACAATACCAATCAACGCATACAACCCCAAAGCTTTTTGGGCAATCAATAACCCTAAGAGGGCACCGCCCAAACAAAAGGGTAAGGCCATCATAATGGTGATCGGATGAAGAAAATTGTTATATAACAGCACCAAAATCGAGTAGATACAGAGCAGTGCCAGTCCCAACGCAATCCCAAAACGAGAGAAGATTTCCCCCATGATTTTGGCATCGCCCGCTTCTTGCTGCACCACGCCAGCTGGTAAGTTCGCCAAAGCAGGAAGTTTATTCACCGCTTGCACGGCATCCCCCAAAGAGAAACCTTTGGCTAAATTTCCTTCGATCGATACTTGACGAGATCGATCATAGCGATCGATCTGCGCCGGACCACTCCCAAACCGGATATCGGCAACTTCCATCAGCGGCACCAAACTGCCATTCTGGCTCGGAACTTGGAGATTTTTGAGACTGTTAATGTCGGCTTTGGCTTTGGGGTCAATTTGCACCCGAATCGGAATTTGTCGATCGCTTAAGTTGAATTTGGCCAAAGTAGACTCATTATCCCCAATCGTAGCTAGGGAGGCCGTGCGGGCGATCGATTGCACGGTTACTCCCAAATCGCCGGCTCGCTGCGGATCGGGAATTACCAAAATCTCGGGTCGCACCAAGCTCGCACTAGAATTAACTTCAAGCAAGCCTGGTACGGTGCGCATCTGCTTTTCCAAAGCATTAGCGGCCTGTTGCAGCGCTTCCGGGTTTTCACTCTTCAGTAAAATGGTTAAATCCTTGGTGCTGCCAGCTGCGCCCTGGGATTGAAAACTGATTCTGGCTCCCGGAATCTTCTGAAATTCTGGCCGCACTTGCTGCTCAAAGTCAACTTGGGCAACTCTTTCCTCTCGGGGTTTAAGCTTGATGGTCAAACTGGCTGTATTCACATTTTCAGTGGCTAAAACACTGTCGATCGCACTGCCAGCAGCGCTGGAGCGTATTAAATTAGTGGTCTGGGTCACTACCCGATCGGTATCTTGTAAGGTAGAACCTGGTGGTAACTCGACGGTCAGCGTCGAAATGCCCACATCGCCGGAATCAATAAATCCCTTCGGAATCAGGGGCACTAGCATCAGACTACCGACAAAAAAAGCGATCGCCAGAATAATTGTGGTCAGTCGGTGGCGCAAAGCCCAAGTCAATACTGATTTGTAGGGTTGCCAGCGGCGGCGCGGCGAAGATAACTGGGTTTGTTCGGGGGGCTGCTGATGAATATGTTTATCTTTGAGTAGATAGGCACCCATCATCGGTGTAATCATCCGGGCGACGAACGTCGAAAAAATTGTCGCCACCGACACCGTGACCCCAAAAGGCTGAAAAAACTGACCCGGAATCCCGCCCATAAAGGCTACCGGTAAAAACACTGCCACAATCGTGGCCGAACAAGCCACCACCGCTAATCCCACTTCTTCAGCGGAATCGATCGCCGCCTGAAAGGGCGGTTTACCCATTTCCATATGGCGTTCCATATTCTCAATTTCCACCACTGCATCATCTACCAAGTTACCTACAGCTAAGGCTAAGGCCAGTAAGGTCATGCTATTGAGGGTATAGCCCAGTGCCTGTTGAACCGCAAAGGTCGGAATCATCGATAGGGGCAAAGCTACAGCTGTAATCAAAGTGGCGCGCCAGTTGCGTAAAAATAACATAATCGTCAGCACCGCCAACACCGAAGCCACAATCAAATCATGAATCGTACTGTCGTAAGTTTCCTTAATGTAAGTAGCCAGCGTGAAAATCAGTTCTAGCTTCACATCTTTGGCTAACGACGGTTGCAGCTTGGCGATCGCCTCTTGCACTCCTTTTTCCACCGTCACGGTGACGCTGCCCGGACTGCGCAAGACCTGAAAAGCCACCACCGACTTATTGTTTAACTTCGCTGCTTGGCGCACATCGCCATAGCTATCTTCGATCGATCCCAAACTCGACAATGCTACCGAACCCCCTTTAGGGAGCACAACTTCATAGGTTTTTAAAATATTGACGCTATCAGCGCTCCCCAGCGTCCGAATACTTTGCTCACTGCCGCCAATTTCGGCGCGGCCACCCGGTAAATTGATATTTAGTGTCCGAATTTGATCGTTCACTTGCGTCGCAGTAATCCCCAGACTTTGCAACCGGGCGGGATCAAGATTTACCCGCACTTCCCGATCCACACCACCGACTCTCTTGATTTGGGCAACCCCTTTCACGGCTAGTAAAGCGCGACTAATCTTTTGATCAACCAGATTACTGATTTCTTCGACTGTTTGCTGCTCAGAAGTCACGGCGTAGGTCATGATTGGCCCCCCGGCAAACTCCAGCCGCCTGACGATCGGCTCATTGATATCTTGGGGCAGATCTTGGCGGACTTGGGCAACAGCATTACGCACATCATTAGTAGCCCGATCGGTATTGGTACCCAACAAAAAGTTAATGACAGTCGTAGAAGTCCCGTCATTCACCGTCGAAATCATGTTGTCAATATTGCCTAATGCGGCCACGGCATCTTCAATCTTTTTGGTGACCTGAGATTCTAGTTCCGCTGGGCCTGCACCAACTTGCGTCACCGTAATCGATACTGTCGGGACATCGATATTGGGGTTAGTATCAATACCTAAAGTAGTAAAGGAAAACCAACCTACGATCGTCAGGAGTAAAAATATGACGATGGTAGGGACTGGTTTTCTGACCGACCATTCGGAAATATTAAAAGACATAGGGAAATCTGGGAAAGAGGGATGCTCTGTTGCTTTTCTAGACTTATTTATTGGTATTGGCGGCGATGCGGACTCTGTCACCGTCTTTGATATATCCAGCACCAGCGATCACGATCTGATCGCCTGATTTTAAACCCGTTCTAATTTCTACTTTGTTGTCATTGAGCGGTTCTCCCACTTCTACTTTTTGGGCACGGACTTGATCTTCACCAGCTAGGACGAAGACTAAGGCACTTTTATCGGGCTGGAATTGAACCGCTTTGGCAGGAACTATTGTACCCATTGCCGTACTGGTGATGATTGCCGCTTTGGCAAACATGCCTGGTCGCAGTAAAGCTGTTTGGGGAAAATCAATTTTGACGATCGCTTGACGGCTACCAGCATTCACTAGCTGTTCCACGTTGCGAACTCTCCCGGCGATACGTACTTGACGATCAGCTTCAGAAGTGATTTCGGCAGCGGCACCTATCTTTATTTGGGGCAGTTGACCGGCTGGCACCTCGGCTTGTAGTTCTAGTTGGTCATTGCTGATTAAAGAAAACAGTGGTTTGCTACTGGCACTAAAGTCACCGATTTGGGCAATTTCTTGAATTTTGCCTTCGACTTGGGGTCGGGTGATAATCCCAGCGGCGGGAGCCCGGACTATGGTTTGTCCCAATTGGGCGCGCAGCTGTGCCACTTTAGCCAAGCTGTTCTTCACATTAGCCTGGCCAGAGTCAATATTGGCCTCGGCACTAGTCACGGTGGCTCGAGCGCTTTTAATACTGGCTTGACCACTTCTGATATTTGCTTGCGCGGCACGCACCGCCGCTATTTGAGCGGCAGCATCGGTTTCATATCCTTGAAAAGTATCTTGACTGATCGCTCCCTGGGCAGCTAGCTGGCGATAACGTTGCAATTTCTGCTGAGCTTGCCGTTGTTTGGCGATCACTTGTGCCAAATTCGCCCGCAATTCCTGTTCCTTGGCTTCGGCTTGGGTTGCACCAGCCTTGGCCTCGGCTAAGGCAGCTTGCTTTTGCTGAACGATCCCTCGATCCGATTGCACCTGAGCCTGGGCTTGGTTAATTTGAGTTTGTAGTTCAATATCATCAACAAAGGCCAGCGGTTGTCCGGCCTTGACGGTGGTTCCTTCTTTCACCAAGATTTGCTTGATTTGGCCGCCCCGCTGGGGCACGATCGAGATTAAATTCCGGGCGGCGATCGTACCTTTCGCATTCAATGCGCGCGGAATACTGCTGGTTTCCACGGTTCCTGCTGTGACAGTTTGAGATGGTGATAATGTTTGCTTAATATTTAGGGCATCTGTTGACTTGGCATTGGATGGCGATTTTATCTGCATTGCACCCATGGCCACTACTCCGCCCAAACCAGCGCCTAAAAATAGTGGCATCAACCATGCCCGTCGTTTTTTTTGTGCTTCTGGAAATTGTGGTTCTTCAATCCAAATGATTTCTTCTGATTCTTTAGGCTTTAAAGGCTCTTGAGGCTCCATTTTTGCAAGAATTTCATCACCCATAATTGATACCTCCTTAATTTTGGGTCAATCAGCATCACTCTGATGCGTCAAATTAGTTCTAACGATTAATTTGGCTTTTTCTAAACGTTGTATCTATGTAAACTAACTAACCGTTTAATTTATTCTAATAATCTTAAGATGTTTTCTCCTATCCTGCCAAGTATTGGACAGTTGGGGAGAATTGATGATGGTAGTGGAGATCGATCGACATCCGCTTGGTTGAGATTAACTTACGGAGATGGGTTTGGTGAATTGTTTACGCCTTCAGTGGCGGGTAAATTTGGTGACAAATTCAGGGGTGGCTGAGATTGGTCACTGGCTGAGATTTGGATTGCTGGGGCTGGGGACTGGGCATTTTTGTAGCTGCGAAAAGTTTGCCAAGCAGCCTTGGTACCAACCCAAAATCCTTGGACTGCTGTTTGAGCTTGGCTAACTTGTTTTTTGGTGACGACTAAACTGCGATCAACCTTTTCCACCACCTGAACTGCACTTTTAACTCCTCGATCGACATCTTTCTTTAAGTCCCCAATCTCAGAACCAGTCAGGCGAATCGATGCCAGGGTGGGCGGCAATTCTCGATTGAGAGTATCAAAAAACTTTTCGGCACTGCGGGCGGCACGGGCTAATTCTTGAATTACCGGCAAGGCCGCCATCAAAACCGCTGTTAGACTAACAGCCACCAATAACAGCGAGCAACCCAGCCAAAAGGTGGGGTCTAAATCATTCACCGCCGAAGGAAGCGCTGGGCGCTGGGTTAGATTCATGCGCATTCATATTGCTCACAACACTTTGATTTTGCACCGACTGACTGGCCACAATACCCGCAGCTAGAGATTGCTGCACTCGATCGATTGTTGCCGACCAGTTACCCACAGCAGCGGTGGCTATTCGATCGGTTTGCAGCTTGACCGTATCAGACAAATCTTCTGCCAGATCGGGTACCGCAGCGGCTACTTTCTGGAGTACCTTGCGGGTTTCTTGGCCTTTGCGCGGTGCTACTAACAAACCGGCGACTGCTCCCACAGCAGTGCCGACGATTAATCCCACTAATAAAGCGCCGCGATTGTTATTTGACATATGCTAGATCCGTGCTTTTCTCTATTTTAACGATGGATGGACGTTTATTGGCAAATAATCCGCTCTGGCTAAATTGCTTAGCTGAAACCCCCAGTACGAACAGTTGGGCGCTAGCTAATGCTCCTGCGCTTCAGCATGGGGATGTGGTCTTTACCCAGCAACAAACCGCTGGTCGGGGACAGGGCGATCGAGTATGGTATTCGCCACCGGGAGTCTTGACGGCTAGCTTTGTTTTGGATGGTGTCGCCCCCCACTACTGGCCAGCCCTAAGTTTAGCCAGTGGTTTAGCGGTGATTTATGCGATCGAAGACCTACTGCCAGCCTGTCGTCAGCTGTTGCAGCTGAAGTGGCCAAACGATGTCTGGTGCGATCAACGCAAACTAGCCGGGATTTTGTCAGAAGGCCAGGGTCAAAGAGTGGTGGTGGGGATTGGCTGTAACCGGCAGGTAGATTTTAGCGGGTGGGATGCGAGTATTAATCCGATTAGTTTGCATCAGATCCAGGCGGCAGTGCCTAGTGAATTGTTGTTGCTAGAGCGGTTAAGGCATTACCTGCTGGAAGTAGCCGGTATGCTGACAGGAGCATCGATCAGTGGCTTAGCTTCACTACTGCCGGAACTGCGCCGCCGTGATGGGTTACTTGGCAGAGCAGTTTGTATTGATTTGCCGCCACCAATTCCAGAGAAATATTGGTCTGGCACCGGGCAGGGCATTGATGAGCAGGGTCGCTACCAGATCCAGAGGGCAGACGGCGTAGTCCGGGCGTTTACCGTTGGTCGGATTAGGCTAACAGAGGCAGTAACAATTTAAAGAAATAATATACCAAAGGGCCAGTGAAAATGTAACTGTCCGATCGATCGAGGATGCCGCCATGTCCGGGAATTAGATCACCAGAGTCTTTGACTCCGGCATCGCGTTTCATGATCGATTCTGTTAAATCGCCAGCCAGACTGGCGCAGCCAATCATCAAGCCGAACAATAAACCACTGATTAGCCATTGCGACCACTGTAAATAGTACGCCCCACCCATCCCGATGACGATACTGCCCAAGAAACCACAAACAGCCCCTTCTACAGTTTTTTTGGGACTAATCAGCGACAACTTAGTTTTACCAATGTTTTTACCGAACAAATATGCGCCAATATCTGCTGCCCAAATGCACATAAAGGCCAGCAGCGTATGGGTTAAGGCGGGGGATAACTGTTGCCAATCTGGCCAGTTCCCGAGCTGAAAATTACCCGCCTCAACTGGTGGATCAACGCGCAGTCGCATCCAATAGCTAGGCAAATAGCCACCGTAAAATAAGCCGAAAATTGAGGTGGACAGATCAGCGATCGATACAATTTTCGGCGCAAAGAGCATATAACAGCAGATCATAATCCCGGCCAGGGGAAAGATCGCATCCACAATATTGGGGGCGATCGCCGCCACAAGTAAAAAAATCTGACTGACGAACAGCGTGAATTTAACCGCTGGTTGGACACCCTTGGCTAGTACTAGCTGGAAATACTCTTGCTGTCCAAAGAAAACAGCCGCGCACAGGCCAATAGTGAAGTACCAGCTGCCCAGAAATAATATGCCGAGGGCAACGACAATGGCAACAATGGCACTGATTAAACGAGTTATGGACATTAGTACATTAAGCGGTTAATTGATTTTAACTAAATCTTTACCAATTACTGCCTTTTAATTAAATATCTAAACCTCACGGCGCTAAGGTCTCTCTAGCAAAAAAGCCTGGAGGCCAGCAGCGGTGGCTCCCTGATAATCTTCTAACTCGCTGTCACCAATGTGCCAAGCTTGATTGGCGACACGACCAGCTAAGGCCACCTGAAAAATTGCTGGCTCTGGTTTAGCGGCACCGACGATGGTGGAGATGGTCACTTGACTGAAATATTCTGACAGCTCTAAGGCGGTAAGGACGGCATAGAGCCGGGTGTCAAAGTTGGATATCAGCTCTAAGGCAATGCCTTGGGCTTGCCACTGTTGCAACGCTAGCAAAGTATCTGGATAGATTTCCCAAGCAGCGGCGGTGGCAAAGTAATAATATAGCTCGTCAAAGAAAGCATCAAAATCAGTAAAGTCTTGAATTTTGTCGATCGACTTAAAAGTTTGATAGTTGATCTCTTTCCACCAGGCATATTCTTGGTGGGGGAGTTCGATCGAACTCAGTCCGGTGTAAACTCCAGGGGCAGTAGCTTTGAATTGTTGGTAGAAAGCCCGATTCACAATTTGCGGTGCGCAGTTTACTCCGAATTTTTGGGTAAAGGTGCAGTAGATTTCGCCAACGCTGCCTTTGACTCCGAAAATTGTGCCGACGGCATCTAAGAAAATTACTTGAGGTGGCTCTGGGGGTAATGGGATCGCGAAGAGATTTGGATAGGTCGGCTGCATAAATTTGAGGAATGGGGCGGGGAAATTCAGTCTTTTCTGAATCTTAATCATTTTCACCAGTGGAGACTACCGACATCTCATTATCTCTGCGAGAATTAGGAAGAGATCTGTTGAGGTTCAAACTGATGATTGCTGCACTGGAACAATCTTCTCGCTTCACACTAGCAGAATATCTGACTTGGGAAGAGCAACTAGAATTACAGAAACCTGAGCACACTGATTCATCACTAACAACCACTAGGCTTACTTCGTAGCTACCACCGCCAAATTCCAGGCATACTTCCGCAACCCCGGTATCTTCTTTAACCAATAGTCCACACTTTCCAACCGTCGATACCCCGGAGCTAACCGCTGATGCTCCAGAATAATCTTCTTCCAATAACGTTCTTGATTCGGATTTACTTTCTCAATCAAATAAAAACGCAAAAATATCCACAGCGTTGCTAACCAAAAAGTGTCATATTCAGTTTGAGAAAAGGTCGATCGAACAAACTTCACAATATTAAAATTCAACGGCGTTTCATCCTCGGTGCGCACGGAGGTAGCCATCCGCCGATAGACATTAATCACCGAATTGTGAGTCAGTGGGTCCCAAAAACAAGCTTGACCACCGGGCTTCAGCACCCGGTGCATCTCCCCAATACAAGCTGTCGGGTCGGGTAAATGGTGTAAAAGATTCGAGGCATAGACAATATCAAAACTGTGATCAGGAAAGTCCAGTGCCATCGCATTCACCGTTGCCCCTTCTACCTGTACCCCATTACTAGCCGCCAACTTTAGAGCCACTTCTACCATCCCTGGCGAATAGTCCGAGGCAATACAGTGCGCTCCGCGTTTGGCAAAGTACACGCTATTTTCCCCGGCACCGCAGCCTAAATCCAGCAACCGCTTACCAGTCACATCGCCCAGCTGCTTCAGGATAAAGCGGTTTTCAGGAGCCGTACAAGCCTCAAAATAATCACGAACTTGGATGCCTTCGATATCGATCGTGGCGGCCCATTCATCGTGAAACTGACGCTCTTTTTCAAATAAATCCATAAGCTAGTGCAAAGAGTAAATCTGACCATCAACCAGTAACCGGGTAATTCCCTTGGCCTCTAGATGGCGGCTAGTTTTCTGGAAGAGGCTACTATCGGGCACCTTGATCACCCGGTTAGTGTGGCTACTAGAAAAGCGCTTGGCCACCCGATGATTATCAAAAATGGGCAGGGTTTGCTGGGGAACTTCATCCGTGGGAATATTCCCTAACTCCGCAAACTCTCGTAGCGGCTTCGCAATCAACTCCGCAAATTTATCGATCACAATGTAGCAAGTGCGAGGGAGATTGGCCGCAGATAGGGGCAACACTTGCACTTGAACGTCACTAGCCAATACCGAAGGTGTTAGTCCATACGACCAATCCTCCTCGTCATTGAATTCTTCCTCATCTTCATCCAACAGACCACCCATGTCTTCGCCCAAGATATCGGCTAAGGCCAACACATCTTCTTGATCGTCTTCGTCGTCTTCGACTACTTCGTTCAAGGGCAGCATGGTCTGCACCGGCACCTCTGCTCTGGACAATTCCACCGCCGCTACGACAGGAACAGAGGTGAAAATATCTGGAGAAGTCGGAGCGGTAATACTCTTAAATGCCTTGATAATGGGTTTGGGTGGTAATTCTGGGAGAGCATCTGCGGCTAGCTCTGATTCTTCACTGGTCGAAAGCGCCGATGACCGACGACGCACCCGTCTTTGATCTTGAAGAGTTCCTTTTTTGACGGGCTTGGACTTGCTCGATGTGGGGAGCGCAAATGGTTCATCCGATCGATCTACTAATGGATCAAATTCTGGCAGCTCCTCGATCGATCCCTCATCTTTAGCGACCACCTTGGTGCTCATCAGTGGATCCAATAACAGCAAAGTTTCTTCTTCACTGAATTCGGCTTTTTGTCCACGTTTTTCCGACATCAGCGTTTCATATTCCGCTTCTGGAATATGACTCTTCAGGAGCCGACTCACTGTCGAGTTACTAACTCCATAGCGAGTAGCTAAAGCTGCTGTATTATCTGCTGACGATCGATAGACTTTAACAATCTCTTTTTTATCAGCAGCGGTAAGCTTCCGTGGACTCATAAATTTAGGCAACTCAAGGCAATATCATTTAGATTCTAACCTACTGCCATCCGGTTAAGTTGACACCGCCACAATTGCTCAAAAAATATGCCCAACAAAAAAGTGGGTCAAACCCACCTTTGCTACTAAGCTCAATCTGCTCTCAAAGACCTAAACTTCGTAGGTCTTTTTGCCACTAAATTTGATAGTCGCAGGCTCAGGATTGCTGCCAATATTTCTATCAATCTTGCCAGCAAACTCCCGGCCAGCATTAACTTTTTCAGGAAATACGCCATCATTAGGATGAAGCAGAGCGCAATCACCATTAGGGGTAATGCGATAAATTTTATAGTCTTCGATTTTGGGCTTGAATTTAGTGCGGAGCTGGGTACCCAGAGCCAAGCACTGTTCTTTACGCGCCAAATACAACAGGTTTTCACCCGCATTCATGGTCGCTGCGCCACCAGTAGGCATCTCAAAAACTTGAGCTGACTTACTGCTCCAAGTAATTGCATATTTTTCTTCAACATCCGCCTTAGAAAGCAAGCCGCCGGTGCTACCACCAAAGATGGGGGTCTTGCCAGAAAGTTTTTCCGCCATAATTTTGTATATATGTAGGGTTTTGATGGGATCGTACCATTGCCAGCTAGCCAGAATTACCACCTTGTCAAGAACTGTAACACTTGCCTACCAAGGAACTTTGGCTGTTACCGAAATTAGATAGGGATGTGCCCACCAAAAGAAAGCGACAAAAATGGCTACACCTAAGTAAGCAGGGCGCAGAAATTCAGCCAGTTGGAGGGTTTGACGACCTTGGATAATCGCTAAGCCGGGTACGATCGAAGTACGTTCTTTGACGGCCAAAAATTCATCGCCGTAGCGTTTCAGCAGACGCTGGTCACCATGCCAGACAGCAAAGAGGTGGTGAGCCATCAATCCAATGCAGGTGACCAGCGTAAAGCTAGTGCCCATCCACAGACAGTGCGCCACACACCAAATCAGCTGTCCGACCATTTGGGGATGGCGGGTAATGCGCATAATGCCGGTTTCGTAGATGCGGACTTGGGGTTTAAAAACGGCGGCTACTTCTAACAGATTGAAAGTGGCCGGATAGAGAAACAAAAAAGAAATAGCCGACAGCACCCAGACCGTTTCCTGAATACCAGGCACAGCACGGACATCCCACAGCTCTAAGCCATCATTGTGATGGTTAAAGAAGTAGATGATGAGAATAGTCGCAAAAGGAATACTGACTAAGGCAAAGATTACTCGATACCACCGGGCACCAATTTTGCTCTCCCCCCAAGGCCGGAGGGCAGCAAGACCGCTATGGGCGATCGCAAAGCCCAACAAGAGAGCCAAAATAACGAAGTGGCTATCAAATAACCACAGAGGAATAGCGGTCAAAATAATAAATAGATAAGGTGATGAGTTAGAAAGGACTAAGCCTAAAAATCTCCGGCAATGCGGTGTTCGGTTTCAATAAACCGCTCGGCAGCATCAGCTTCAGGGGTGAGCAACGAAACCACAATCCCGACGGCAAAGGAGAGGGGAATTGTCACTAAACCAGGATTCTTGAGTGGGAACAGTGCTGTTGTATTCTTCAGCACATCGATCTGAATGGCTGGCGAAAAGTAGATCAAAACTAAGGCGGTAATTGTACCGACCATCATACTAGCCACAGCACCTTTAGTGCTACAGCCCTTCCACAGCATTGATAAAAGTAGGGCTGGGAAATTGGCACTAGCAGCGATTGCAAACGCCAGACCCACCATATAGGCCACATTTTGCCCCTGGAAAACCATGCCCAAAATCACGGCCAGTACTCCCAGAAACAGCGTGGCGTAACGAGCTACTTTCAATTGCTCAGTTTCGGTGGATTGACCTTTCCGGACAACCTGTCCCCAAATATCGTGAGCCAGTGCGGCGGCTCCGGAGAGCGTTAAACCAGCGACTACTGCTAGAATTGTGGCAAAAGATACCGCTGCAATAAAGCCCAAAAAGGCATTGCCACCCAACAATTCGGCCAACATGGGTGCAGCCATATTGCCAGACTTATCGATCGCACCACCCACCTTACCGACATGTTTAATGGCATCTTGACCGACTAGTACCATTGAGCCAAAGCCCAAGACAAAAGTCAGCAGATAAAAATAGCCAATAAAACCAGTGGCATACATCACTGAAGTACGAGCGGTTTTAGCATCAGGGACAGTGTAAAAACGCATTAAAATGTGAGGTAGGCCAGCAGTACCCAGCATCAGGGACAAGCCTAACGAAACAGCGTCCCAGGGATTTGCTACCAGTTTTCCTGGTGCCAGCACTGGCTGCTCTGGATATTTGGCCACCGCTGCGGCAAACAAATTCAGCGGATTAAAGCCAAACTTGGACAATACTAAAACAGCCATCAAGGTAGCGCCACCCAATAGTAAAACAGCTTTAATGATTTGAACCCAAGTGGTGGCAATCATCCCACCAAAAATCACGTAGGCCATCATCACCCCACCGACGATCAGGACAGCAAGGGAATAGTCAATTCCGAAGAGAAGTTTGACCAGACTACCAGCGCCCACCATTTGGGCAATCAAATAGAAACTAATCACAGCTAAACTACTGATCGAAGAGGCAATCCGCACCGGGGTTTGCTGTAACCGAAAAGCCAACACATCGGCAAAGGTGTATTTCCCTAAATTGCGGAGGGGTTCGGCAATTAAGAACATGACCACTGGCCAACCAACCAAGAAGCCGATCGAATAAATCAAGCCATCGAAGCCATTGAGCGCTACCATACCGGTAATGCCCAAAAAGCTAGCCGCACTCATAAAGTCACCGGCTAGAGCCAAACCATTCTGAAAACCGCTAATCTCACCACCAGCGGTGTAATAGTCTTGGGTACTGCGGGTTTTTTTAGCTGCCCAATAAGTGATACCTAGGGTAACAGCAATAAACACCAAGAAAAAAGCCACTGCTACTAAGTTAAAGCTGCCTAATGTTGTCGTCATAGTTCTTTAAAAAGTTTGTTAATTATGGATTTTTTGCTGATCGATCGCGCTTTGCTTCAGCCAATTGGTCATCAAAGTGATTGTTTGCCCAGCGCACATAGATAAAGATCAATACCCACGCAGCCACGATGGTCGAAGCTCCTAAAAGAATGCCGATCGACAGACCCGGCACAATAGTTTGACCCATTAGTTGTTTATTAAAGGCCACTAACAAAATAAAGCCAAAATAAATAAACATCATTACGGCGGTCAGCCATAAAGAAATTCGCCAGCGCTCATTAGAGAGCTTGCGCAAAGCCCGGAGGCGATCGGTGTCACCATACTGTTGATAATTGCTCATCGGTGGTGGGTTTTCAGTGTAATTACCTAGCCTATTGTAAGTTGAAGTTGCTACCGGAATTTGGAATTGCTGTGGAAAAAGACTACAATGAAGCCGTCATCCTAAGTCTACACACCGCTCATGCTCGTAGCTCTCCTTTATCTGGTGATTGGTGGTTCTTACCTGTTGGTATTGCCGGGACTACTCTATTTTTATTTTCAGAAAAGATTTTATGTGGTTTCCTCTTTCGAACGAGGCTTCATGTACTTCTTGATGTTCTTCTTCTTTCCGGGCATGATGCTGCTCTCGCCTTTTCTTAATTTCCGTCCCCAACGTCGTCAAATTACCTAAACCATGCGCCGTATTGATGTACTTGCGATCGGACTCGCCGTTTTTCTGCTTGGTGGCTTAGGCTATGTTGTCTTGCAAGCCGTGGGTCTAGACAATATCAACGCCGGCATTTGGAGCCAAGTACTGTTGATTTTGATAATTTTGGGCTGGGCAGCCACCTATATATTTAGGGTTTCTAGCAAGAATATGACCTACGATCAGCAACGGGCTGAATACGAAGAAGCCGTGTTACAGCAGCGCCTAGATGAGCTGACTCCAGAAGAGCTAGCCCAGCTGCAAGCCAAAATTGCGGCTGAAAAAGCCACTGATTCCTAATTTTTTACTACCTAATACTACGATGACCTCTGTTTCTGGCTGCTTGCAATCGCTCCGTGCTCAGCAGCAATGTGCGCTGATTCCTTTTATTACGGCTGGCGATCCGGACTTGAAAACTACGGCGGCGGCGCTGCAAGCCCTCGACCAGGCGGGTGCCGATTTAATTGAACTAGGCGTACCCTATTCCGATCCGTTGGCCGATGGCCCAGTGATTCAGGCCGCTGCTACCCGCGCTCTACAACAGGGTGTCAAACTCGATGATGTGCTGAAGATGGTAAAAGACATTAGCCCTACTATTAAGGCTCCGATTATTCTCTTCACCTATTACAACCCGATCTTGAACCTAGGAATTGAGCAATTCCTAACCCGCATTGCCGAGGTCGGGGTCAAGGGCTTAGTAGTGCCAGATTTACCTCTAGAAGAATCAGCCACTTTGTTGGAATTAGGTAGCAAACACAGCATTGAAGTCATCTTGCTGGTAGCTCCGACTAGTTCGCCCGATCGAATGCAAGCGATCGCCAACTGTTCCCAGGGATTTGTCTATTTAGTTAGCGTAACTGGCGTTACAGGAGTGCGGACAGAAATGGGGATGCGCGTTCCTGAAATTTTGAGTAAGTTGCGAACCTTGACTGACAAGTCGATCGCTGTCGGTTTTGGGATTGCCACGCCAGAACAAGCGAAGCAAGTAAAGGACTGGGGGGCTGATGGGGTAATTGTGGGGAGTGCGATGGTAAAGAAGTTGGCGACGGAAGGAGTGGATGCGATCGAACAATATTGTCGAGAGTTGAAAACGGCAATTAAATAAGAAATCGATCAAGACATCATTCAGACAAGATCAGTTCAAGATGCAGATCTCATTTTTTAAACTATTATTCATTCATAGTCTTAAAAGTAGCCACCGCCGAAGGAGACTGACCAATCAGATAGCGGAATATCCAGTATTTAAAAATAGTGTCTAGGAATACCGGAAAAGTTGCGATAAACAGGGAGTTAAAACTATGGCTTTCGGGAATGCCTAAATGTTCAGCCATCCCCTCCAGCAAAATCTCCCAACCGTGGGGCGAGTGAAAACCCACAAAGGTATCAGTCAGCAAAATAATGATAAAAGCTTTAGCGGTGTCACTTACCCCAGAAATGATGCTGTCAATGAACTCCAGCAAGTTAGCTAGTTGCCGTTTGCTTTTGGTGATAATGAGGGTAAAGGCTACGATCGAAGCTGCATCAGCAAACCAGTTTTTGATAGCATTGGTGCTTTTGTCGATAAAATCTCTTTTAATCTCTTCGGCCTGTTCTTTGACTTTTTCTTCGATTTCCTTAGCTGAAATCTCTGGTACTAAACCAGTAATCATCTGAAACTTGAGATGACGCTCAAATTGTTCTAGCTCCTCCAAAGCTTCTTTTTCTAGATTTTGGTTCAGAAAGACATCACCATGATTGGTGTGGGGATAATAAGCATCAATAATTGGACCGACGACGATCGTCTTCATGAATAAATGCACAATTAAAGGAGCGATTGTGAGAGTCAATACGAAACGCAGGGCATCTCTAGTGCGATTCTTGGATGTGCGAAAGGTCTGAACTACTTCTTGCTCGGCTTGGGGATTAAGATCTAGCTGAATTTTTCTAAAGGCCTTGACGACTGATCGATCGATCAAAACATTATTTTTCTTAGCCGCTGGTGGCACCAGATTAAAGTTCTGGAGTACTGATGGCTTTGCTGGCGTGATATTGCTAGTGACCGGCAGACTAGTTACCAAGTCCGAATCATGCTCACTATACCGATCCAAAATTTGGTCAATGAATTGGAGCTTTTCAAGAATCCGGGCTTCGGCCTCAATATCCGATACGTAAGGATTAATCGAAACCAGACTAGAGTTATTCGCCGGATCCTCGAAGGTGTTGGGATTGATGGTGCGACTGGTTTGAAACTCAGCTAGCCGCAGCTTGGCAATATTTAAATACTTAGTAAGATCGGCTTGAAAATAGGTAGTAATAGAATTGTTGGGGCTGTTCGGTGGAAAGCTAATTTTCTGGCCACCAAAATGCTCGTCTTCGATCGCTTTAATTTTCAGAGCTGCTTTATAAGCTTCATCTAAAGCTCGATCGGCAGTGCGAAAAAACCACTCATTAAGCTGTTGCCAGTAATTAGAGAGTCCACCAAACATAGATTTTTTCATCGTAGATTAATTTTTTCAATACCGACTTGCACCAAAACTCACCGAGTTTTATGAGGGTTTGCTAAATTGTATAAGGTTTAACGCCTATTAGGGATTAAGTTGTGATGAATCCAGGATTGTGGCTGACGGGCGGATCACGCAGTGGTAAAACCCAGCGCTTGGTAGATTTAGCTAGTCAGTGGCTACCGACGGTTGAACCGCAGCAGCTGTTACTTTTAGCTGCTAACGATGATAGCAAGCAAGATTTTAACCTGCGGCTCTCGATCGCCATTGATGGTCGCTACCCAGTGAGAGTCCAGACTCCTTTGGGCTTTTTACAAGATCAAGTTTATTTATTTTACCCACTTATTTGTCCGGCGCTAAATTTACCTATTGCCACCCCGATTCGGTTGCGGCCAGAGACCGAGCAAGCCTTGGCCACAGAACTGTGGCAGACCGAGCTGAGTATGCGTTCCTGGCAACAGCTGGGAGTAAATGAATATCGTTTAGTGCGTCGGCTGTTGGACTTGATGCAATTGGCTGCTAACGCCGGTATCGACATTGCGACTATTCCCGAAAGGCTGCAACTGGGCTATGGCGAAAACGAACTATTTCCCTGGATGGGCGAACTAATTAGCGACTGGCGGCAGTGGTGTTTGGAGCGGAGCTTGCTGACCTATGGCTTAAGCAGCGAGCTATTTTGGCGCTATCTGTGGCTCCATCCCGATTACCAAAAATATTTTACTAGTCACTATGGTGGCCTCATTGCCGATGATGCCGATGACTATCCGGCTATCATTTATCCGGTGATCGAAAAAGTCCTGCAATCCCAACGACCAGCGGCGATCAGTTACAATCCCCATGGCCAAATTCGTCTTGGTTTGAGCAGCGACCCAGAATACCTTGGCCAACTCCGTAAACATTGCCAGGTCGAACAGTTATCAGCCTCGATCACTGCTCTCCAGTCAGCGGGCAGCGTCAATTTGGTGGATGCCGTGGTGGCCACTGTCCAAGATCCCAGTAGTTGGCTAGAGTTACCAGCATCGTTTCAGCAGATTACCGAGCGAACACGGGGGGAAATGCTGCGGGCGGTGGCGACGACAATTGCGACGGCTATTAAAGAACAGCAAATTACTGCCCATGAGATTGTGATCATTGCCCCCGGTTTAGATAATTTGGCTCGCTATACCCTGACCGATGTCTTGACCCAGCATCACATCCCTGTTACATCTCTGAACAATCAGCGCCCTTTAAATAGTTCGCCCAGCGTTCGATCGATCCTCACCTTAATGACTTTGGTGCTACCCGGTATGGGACGGCTGACTAATCGAGATGAGGTGGCCGAAATGTTGGTGGAACTGTCTCGTTATCAATCCTTTACCGGCATTGCCCTAGCGATCGATCCGGTACGCGCCGGTTTGATTGTGGACTATTGCTATCTGCCGACCCCAGAACAACCCCAATTGTTACCTGTCGATAAGTTTCCGCGCTGGGACAGATTAGGTGCTCAAGCCACAGCTAGTTATCAGCAACTATTAGCTTGGATCGATCAACAGCAAACAGCGAGCAGTGCTTCCCTCCATCTCTTTGATCAGGCCATTGCCACCTTTTTTGGACGAGGCAGTTTGCTCACCACCGACCAGCTGGCGATTATGCGTGAATTGTTAGAAACTGCCCAGCACTACTGGCTAGTCGCCACCCGCGTTAATCCGGTGACTGAAGATCGAGTACTGATGGCACAGTTTATTTTGCTGTTGCGCCAGGGAACAGTCAGCGCCAACCCCTATCCAGCGGTGCCACTCGCTCCTAGCCAGCAGGGAGTGACTCTGACTAATATCTTTCAGTATCGATCGAGCAAGCAGTGCCACCGTTGGCATTTTTGGCTGGATGTAGGTTCATCGCTATGGGCGAAGGGCGGGACAGCAGTCTTGTACGGGGCACCACTGTTTTTACAAGATTGGAACGGACAACAGCTGTCGATCGATGATGAAGAATTAGCGGATAGTCAGCGGCTGGAGCGGGTGCTGCGGGATTTGCTTTGTCGGGTAGACAGTGCAGGTGCTGGCGATGGCGATCAGAGGCTGTATCTCTGCCACAGCGAGTTAGCGGTTAACGGTCAAGAGCAAGTAGGTGCGTTGTTGACATTGCATAGCCGGGTGAATTTGATTCCATCACCTTAGAGAGCGCGACACGTGCTTTGGCCAAGCCTAATGGCCTTCTACTTTCGATCGATAATCCGCCGCTGTCATGGCACTATCTAATTCACTAGGGTTAGTCACCTGAAGTTTCACCAACCAACCAGCGCTGTAAGGATCGTTCACCAAATCTTCTGGAACATCAACCATTGCCTGGTTACATTCCAGTACTGTCCCACTCAGGGGAGACTTTAGATCTTCCACTGCTTTCACCGATTCGACAGCACCAAAGCGTTCTCCTTGCTGAACCTTCGTACCAACGGCGGGCAATTCCAGAAAAACAATATCACCCAATTGATCGATCGCAAAAGCTGTAATACCAACAGTAGCCACCTGATCATCTAGCTGGACATACTCATGAGTATCGGTGTAACGGAGGTTTTCAGGATATTGGGCAGTCATAACAATAACAAAATACTAGGGCAGATTCTAAAATTCTACGGTCATTGGGGCACGAGGGAAAGGAATTACATCCCGAATATTAGCCATTCCAGTCATAAACTGTACCAGCCGTTCAAAACCCAAACCAAAACCAGCATGGGGAACGGTGCCATAGCGGCGCAAATCCAAGTACCACCAGTAGTCTTGCACATCCAAACCCTGCGCCGTAATTCGCTGTTCCAACACGTCTAATCGTTCTTCCCGCTGAGAACCACCAATGATTTCACCAATCTTCGGTGCCAGGATATCCATCGCTGCTACGGTTTTGCCATCATCATTAAGACGCATATAAAAAGCTTTAATTTCGACGGGGTAATCAGTCAAAATAACTGGCTTCTTAAAGACTTCTTCGGCTAGATAACGCTCATGCTCTGATTGCAAGTCCAGACCCCAGCTCACCGGATACTCAAACTGCTGACCAGATTTTTCTAAAATGCTAATGGCTTCGGTGTAAGTTAGCCGCGTAAACTGATTATGAATAATATTCTCGGCAGTAGCTAGTACCGAATCATCAATCCGCTGCTGAAAGAATTCCATATCTGGTAAACATCGATCCAGCACGTACTTAAAGATATATTTTAGGAATTCTTCAGCTAAATCCATATCCCCTTGCAAGTTACAAAAAGCCATCTCCGGCTCAATCATCCAAAACTCGGCCAGGTGGCGGGAGGTATTAGAGTTTTCGGCGCGAAACGTTGGTCCGAAGGTATAGACATTGCTAAAAGCCATGGCCATCACTTCCGCTTCCAGCTGGCCACTAACACTCAGATAAGCTTGCCGTCCAAAGAAGTCCTGGCTGTAGTCTACTTTGCCATCAGCTGTCCTGGGCAATTTGTCGGGGTTGAGAGTGGTGACGTTAAACATCTCCCCCGCCCCCTCACAGTCGCTGGCACTGATGATCGGGGTATGCACCCACAAAAAATCTTTTTCCTGGAAAAACTGGTGCACAGCCGCTGCACAGGCGTTGCGTACCCGAAATACCGCTCCCAAAGTATTTGTGCGACCGCGCAGATGGCCGATTTCGCGCAGAAACTCAAAGGAATGGCGTTTTTTCTGGAGGGGATAGCTTTCTGGGTCAGACTCCCCAAAAATTTCTAAGGTATCAGCCTGGAGTTCTACCCGTTGACCTTTAGCTGGTGATTCCACTAACTGACCACTAATAGCTACCGATGCACCAGTGTTAATCCGTTTGATTTTGTCGGCATAGTCGGCCAAGTCTTGAGCAATCACTACCTGGATATTGGCCATACAGGAGCCATCATTGACATCGACAAAGGCAAAACCCTTCGATTCGCGCTTACTGCGAATCCAGCCCTGCACAGTGATTTCGTCACCGACAGCACCAGTTTTAATAATACGATCAATTGACATCGGCATAGGTTGAAGTGGGGTCTAAAGTGCTTCAAATTCGTCAAATTCTGCCGCAGCCATTTCGGTGGGATCCTCTTCGGCAGGTTCTTCCGTGGAGACAATACGCGGCACTGTGGCTAAATCGATCTGCTGTCGATAGTAATCGACGCTTTTCACTTCGACTTCTACTCGATCACCGAGTCGGTAGGTTATCCGGTTTTTGCGTCCTACTAGGCAGGCATAACGGGGACGAAACTCATACCAGTCATCTTTGAGAGAGCTAACATGCACCAAGCCCTCCACCAAGAAGTCTTCGATTTCCACAAAGAAACCGTAGGACTGAACTCCAGTGATTAAGCCCTGGAAGATTTGACCAGTACGGGACTGCATCTGTGAGGCTTTTTGTAAGCCCTGTAAGTCGTTTTCGGCATCTTGAGCAATTTTCTCGCGATCGTTCAGATGAGAAATAGCACCGGAAATCTGAGCGGCTAACTCTTGCTGCACCGTTGGTAACAATACATTCCAATTGATTTGGCCATGACAGCTGCTATGTTGCAGATCAACGGCTTCTTTGGTGCGAGTAGATCTTCGATCGCGTCCATTAGTAAAGACCTCGTTGAGCACCCGCTGGTTCAATAGATCGGCATAGCGGCTCAGGGGTGATACGGCATGAACATAACCAGTGCTCAATCCTAGCCCAAAATGATTACCGGGCTGGGCACTGTACAGCGCCGTTTTCAGCATCGATTTGAAAATATAGTTGAGAACTTTGGGCACCGGTGAGTTGCCAAAGGTTTGAGAAATCCGCTGCAAGTCGCTGGCACTGGCTTCACTTTCGGCTTCGTCGCTGAGTCCCAGATTTTGGGAAAGCTTAATCAGGTCATTAATTTCTACCAGCTCTGGATGATACTGAATGCTATAAATGCCTGGTACCGCTAAGGCTTGCAGGTGACTGGCGATCGCTTGATTGGCCGCTATGGCTAACTCGGCTACTAGTGACCTAGACTCATCAATGAATACTGCCCCTAACCTTCCTTCATCGGCAAAGCGAGATTGAGCTGGTAACATGTCTACTTCTAATCCGCCTCGCTGCTGCCGCTGGCTGCGGAGCAATGGTGCTACCACTGTCAATAATTCTTTGAATTTAGTCGCAACTACCTTGGTCAATGGTTTGGGTTTACCAACCAAAATTTCGTCTACTTGCTCGTAGTTCAAGGCGTGGTCTACTTTTACTAAGCTGGGGCGAATCGCAAATTCGGTAACGACCCCGGCCGCATCAATTGTCAGCATGACTGAAATCGCTAGGCGTTGCGCGCTGGTGTTAAAGCCACAAGCCTGATGTACTGAAGCTGGGAGCAGCGGGATGACTAAATCGCCCACATATACTGCGGTGCCCCGTTTGCGCGCCTCTCGATCGAGCCGGTCATCGGCGGCAATATAACTAGCCACATCGGTAATGTGTACGCTCACCTGCCAAGTGCCATCGGCATTGGTCTCTAAGCTAAAGGCGTTTTCCCAAAATTGCTCAGCTTCACCCAGAGCAAAGGTGAGCAAACCCGTCAAATCTTCCCGGCCTTTAGCCGCCTTAGTACTGACTTTCATAGGCAAATCAATACCAGATAACACCACATTGGGTGGAAACTCTGATCGCAAGTCGTGCTTACAGCAAACAATGTCTACATCTGAAGCCGATTCAGCACTGGTGCCTAAAATTCTAGCCACTCTACCGGCGGATGGCTCTTGACCGATTTGGTAGCGCAGGACTTCTACCTGCACTAAGTTGTCAGAAATATTACTGAGGTCGTGACCCTCTGATAAGATTTCTAGCTCACACAGCAGCCGATCATCCAGAGGGATGGCGCTGTAACTACCACTCTCATTATGTTTGATTCGCGCCAATACCGATGGGTTGGCTCGCTCCAAAACTAGCTTGACAATGCCTTCTGGACTACGCCGCCGCGTCCCTTCTTTCATGACTTTGATCAACACTCGATCGCCGTTCCAAGCGTTACTGAGATGGCTTTCCCGAATGTAGATATCTTCCGACCCTTCATCATCCTGAATCGCAAAACAGAAACCCTTACTGGAACAGCGCAGCTTGGCTTCCACGACGTCTTCTTCTACTAACTTCCGAAACTTGCCCTTATCTTTAGCGAGGACTCCAACCTTGTCTAGCACATTTAGCACAATGCCCAGCTGTTCAAGGCTGTTTTCGTCTTCGCAACCCAGCTTTTTTTCTAAAACCTTGGGAGCAACGAGTTTGTCGTCAGAAAAATGCGACAGCAGTGTGGCGATCGAAAAGTCCATGTAATTCAATTTATCTCCCAACGAAATTAGCCCATTGGCTTGCTATTTTAAGTTTTTGCGCAATAACTCACCAACACCAGATTGGGGACTGTCCGACCAAGAGAGTATGGCTGCGAGTTAGGGGAGAGCAAAGATCTCTAACAATTTGCAACTATGCAGACTTGACCAAGCTCCAAATTCTTGGCGCAGCGACTATTCCTAATCTACGCCAGTAAGAATTCAAAGTAAAAACTGAATTTATTCAGCTGCTTTTTTCAGTTAATCCTTGTGTTGATGCTGTCTTCTAGACATCATACCCCATTGAATGAATCAACCGATACATTCTCAGCACATGTTTTTGGATGACCTGGCGGCTTTGGCAAAATTCGGTGGGGAGTGCTATATTAGTCAACAGTTTTGCCCAAATTAATTTTTTGTAGAGAGTGAAAGCGTGTCTGTTGAAACCATCGAAAAGCGTTCAACATCTCGTCAACTTGCTCCCAAGTACCGTGTCTTGCTACACAATGACGATTCTAATGGCATGGAATATGTGGTGCAGGTCTTGATGACCACCATTCCCCGTATGACTGAGCCTCATGCTGTCAGCATCATGATGGAAGCCCATAATAATGGGATGGCTTTAGTAATTACCTGTGAGCTGGAACATGCCGAGTTTTATAGTGAAACTCTTCAAAATCATGGGTTAATTAGTTCAATCGAACCTGAAAGTTAGGCTGCTTAGTTTTGTCTACTTTTAATCCTAAAACTATTGCTCAGTATGTAGCGCCCATCAGAATTCTGATTTTTTTGGTGTCTTTAGTTGTGCTGTGGGCACCTTGGGCTGGGTCAATCTACACCTTTTTTAGCTTGACTCGCGACATGAGTGATCCGGGGGTCGTCAACCTACTCAATATTTGGGTGATGGGCGGTCTAGCTGTTCTTTTTATTCTGTTCTTGCCTTGGTGGAAGCGCCGGGTTTATGACCAGCCTCATGCTTTTAGATCGATCGGTCTGGTCTCTAGCCGCCGGAATTGGCTGGGGTTCTTGGGTGGCTGGCTGAATGGATTGATTTCGACTCTGGCCATATTTGCGCTGCAAGGGGCGCTGGGCTGGCTGGTATGGCAACCGGTTGCTATTTCCTGGCCAGAGCTAATTGGTGGGGGTTTACTGAGTTCGATCGGGGTGGCGTTGGCCGAAGAATTATTTTTTCGGGGCTGGTTATTATCTGAATTGGAAGCCGATTATTCTTTAACCACGTCTCTGACTGCTAATAGTTTGATTTTTGCTGCTCTACATTTTATGAAGCCGTTGGCTGCTATGTGGGGCAGTTTGCCTCAGTTTCCAGGGTTGGCGATCTTGGGAGCAGTGCTGGTCTTAGCTAAGCGCAGCCAAAAAAATCTATTGGGGATATCGATCGGACTCCATGCTGGCATGACTGGCGCTATTTATTTAGTAAACGTGGGTCAGCTTGTTAAATACACTGGTAAGGTTTCTGACTGGATTACCGGTATTTATGGTGCGCCCCATGCTGGCTTACTAGGTATTATCGCTTTGGCGATCCTGGCTGGGTATTTTGCGCAGGTAAAGAAGCCCGCCTAAATCTTAAAGTCTAGGTTGAGCCGAGATGTTGGTTTTGGTTGCGCTTTACCAACATTCGTTAATGGGACAGCGCCGCCAGAGCTTGAGCCGCAGCTCCGATCAATCCCACCTGAGTGTTTAAGATCAGCCGGACTGGAATTTGGGTCAGTAGCTCTTGCATTCGCCCTTTCTGTAAAAAGGCCGCCATAAAAGTGCCATTATTCATCAAAGATAAATTCTTGGCGGCAATGCCCCCAGCAATATACAAACCGCCTTGTGGTAGAAACTTGAGAGCTAAGTTACCTGCTTCAGCGCCGTAAATACGCAGAAACAATTGCATGGTATCGATCGAAAGCGGATGAGCTGCAATTTGGGCAGCTTGGGCAATTAACATCGCTGGATCAATTAAGCTTGGTCGATCAATTGCAGCTGTTTTTGCCCATTGATTAACTGCTTCCGCAATTGCTGGTAGTTCGGTGCCAGAAGGCTGTTGATTGTGCAGGAATTGGTAAATGGTGACAATGCCAGTACCGGAAATCAATCGATCGCAAGAGACATGATCCAAGCCATCGCGCTGCATCAAATATTCGATTAGTCGAAATTCTTGCTCAGAACGCGCCGCAAAATCACCATGGCCGCCTTCGCTGGCCAATACTCGATAAGTTCCCGCCTCTGGAATCAAATAACCTTGACCCAGGCCAGTCCCTGCCCCAATTAAGCCGCGTGGAGCAGAGTTGATCGGTTGACCAGCTTGCAGAGTATGAATTTCATCTGGTTGCAAATGCTCGATGCCATAACCGATCGCCGCAAAATCATTAATCAAATGAATATTAGCAATGCCGAGAGTGGAGATTAATCGATCGATATCTAAATGCCAACCCAAATTGGTTAAATGGGCAGTGCGTCCTTCGATCGGCCCAGCCACGGCAAAGCAAGCACTGACCACTTCGCCGGTTACGGGAGCCGCTGCTAAAAATTTCTGCACAATCGGTGCTAAATCTTTATATTCCTGGCTGGGATAGGTTTCTTCCCGATCGTGAGCACGCCAATTATCGATGGGAGCAAGGCGTAAACGAGTATTGGTACCGCCAATATCTCCGGCTAACAATAACTTCATTCTAAAATTCTCTACACAGCGCAACCACAGCATATCCTGAAAAATACCGGGGGTTCAACATTGCCAAAAGCTTTATTGGTGTTTCATAATGCCCCTATAATAATGTTCATTAATCTTTACGAAAACTCAGTGCCGCCTAAAGTCCTCACCCCTGAACTTTCTAGTGCATCTTTATTGCAACGGGAAATGCTCCCCTTCACTATTCAAGATGTCCGTCAAGCAATTCCCGCGCATTGCTTTACTCCTTCTGCTACTCGATCGATCAGTTATTTTTTGCGAGATGTAGCGATCGTAGCTGGGCTATATGCCCTAGCCGCTCAATTAGATTCTTGGCTGTTTTATCCACTATTTTGGTTAGCTCAGGGCACGATGTTCTGGGCTTTGTTTGTGATTGGTCATGACTGTGGTCATGGTTCTTTCTCCAAAAGCAAATGGCTGAATAATTTGATTGGTCACATTTCCCATAGTTTTATTTTGGTACCTTTTCACGGTTGGCGCATTAGCCACCGCACTCACCATAAAAACACTGGCAACTTAGATAAAGACGAGAGTTGGTATCCGATTAAGGAAAGCACCTACCGAAAAATGGCCTGGTGGGAGAAAATGCTGCGTTTTGACTTGGCACTGCTGTTTGTTTATCCGCTTTATCTATTCCGGCGCTCACCCGATCGAGAGTCTGGTTCGCATTTTCATCCCGATAGTCCGTTGTTTCGCGCTTCTGAGCACAAAGATATTATTGCCAGCACCGTGTGGTGGTTGGGAATGGTTGGAATTTTGGCTGCTGGAACATTCACTTGGGGTTTCTTGTGGCTAGTGAAGTTCTACTTAGTGCCCTACGTCATTTTTGTGATGTGGCTGGACTTAGTAACTTTCTTGCACCACACCGATAACGAAACACCTTGGTATCGCGGTGACGATTGGTACTTTCTAAAAGGCGCGATCTCTACTGTGGATTATGACTATGGTTTCATCAACAATATCCATCATGATATTGGCACCCACGTTTTGCATCACATTTTCTTGACAATTCCGCATTATCACCTCAAAGAAGCGACTGAGGCGATTAAGCCGGTGTTGGGTGAGCATTATCGCCACTCTCAGGTATCGGTCTGGACGGCATTTTGGAACGGTGTTAATAACTGCCATTTTGTGCCGGATACCGGTAGTAAACTTTACTACCAATCCAAAAATACTTTGAATTAAAAGATTTAAAGTAACGATCAATCAATTTAAAACAAAGCTCAACTTATTTATTAGGGTTGAGCCTTTTTTTTAATAACTAAAAAAGAGCCATATCACCTAATCAATGGGATGGAATTCGACTAGCTATACAGTACTACCACCAACTAATTCCGGCGATTCTCCGGCGGAGAGGCCATGCGATCAAGCTTCTGGAGATTTATTAGGTGAGCATTAACCAGCAATATTTCAATGTAGTTCGATTATGCAGAGGTATCGATCGAGCAGCATAAACAAAGATGCTCGATGATGGCGTACATGACCTATGGATATTACCTACTCGAAGGTAAAGTGCAGCTCATTCCCATAGAACTTGAATTGGATATGCCTTGAAAGTGGAATCACCACTCACCACAGTGAGAGACGATCGATCGCTTGGGCTATGAGAATCCTGTCAAATGGATCGCGATGATAAAGTGGTAGATTTATGATGTGAACAGTGTCTGCGAAAGAAATCGGTAGCAAGCTAATTCCAGCAGGTTCTAAACTAGCCTCGATCGATTCATAGCTCGACAAAAGTGATAACTTTTTGATACTGAGCTTAATCGCAATTTCCCACAAACTAGCGATGCTAATGTAAACTCGATCGGCTGTTTCTATTTCTGTTTTTAGTCGATCAGGTAACTTCGGATCATTTTCTTAATACCAGATAAAAGCATGAGTATCCAAAAGTAGACTAGTCACTCCATATACTCCTGGAAATCTGCTAGTGGTTCATTAAAGTCTTCAGGTAGCGGTAAAGCAAAAGTGCCTTTGAGAAAACCTGCTTGTCGTTTTGGCTGTGGTGGCAATGTGTTTTTTGTATGGGTTTCGAGTAAAAACTGAGTATAGTGCAAAACTTCATGCTGAAGTGTCTCGGGCAGTTTCTGAAGATATTCTAAGATTGTTGTTTCTAGTATGGGATGCGTTGATGATTCGGGCATGGGTTGAACCTCTCTGCGCTCTAACTCTTTTATTTTAGCTTGAGTGTTCGATCGATGAGGGCATGTCGATCGAGCCAAATGACATTGCTGTAACTATCATCACTTTAGAAGAGCAGATGTATGGCAGGTTGAATAAAATCAGAAAAGCTAAATCGATCGATGATTTGACTCCAGCTTATTTGAGTTTGAATCGTACAGTAGAATATTTTCAAACTGTTAACGTTTTAGATTTTGACCACAAAGCAGCGGCTTGCTATCAAGAAATAAAGGCACAAAAAATTCGAGTTGGCACCCAAGATTTGAAGATAGCGGCAATTGCTCTGTCTCGGAAAGCGATTGTTGTTACCCGCAATTCACGAGATTTTAGAAAGGTTCCAGGGCTGGAAATCACTGACTGGACAATGATTAAATCTTACAAGGGAACTTTGGGAAACGGATCTTGCCAATATTTTAGTATAGTTCTATCGATGAAGGGATATCGATCGAGCAACGTACCTAAGATAATCGATAATAGCGTGGATTCTGTTGATAAGTCTGGCTCTTGGCCTGTGAGCAGTGACGTACTAAAAACCGTCTCCGTCAGCCGGTAGACATTTTTCTGTGGATGTACTTTTTTGCCACATCACGAATGAACTTGTGTGCTTCAGCGATTCCCATCGATGGCGTTCGATTTTCCTTCTCATGTTTCTTGATCCCATGACGAGAATCAATACCAGACAATGAATAGTTATTGGCAGTATTTCTAAATTTTGTTCTTGCTTACTTGATCGATAGGTGTAGTGACATTTTCTTCTCTTGATAGATTTTCAACTGTTTCAAGTATTTTATAATATGTATTCCAATTTGGCTCCATATCGAAATACCTTAATATCAAATACACGCCTTTATCTTCAATAGCTTTATTCAGTAGCCTAAGACGAATATTAATGTTGTCTTTCGGAAATTCATCGGCCACGGGTTCATCTGGCTTTTCTAAAAAAACAGGTAATAATTCATTCTTACAGTTTCTTTGCCCTACTCCATCATTGAGTAACTCACATATCTCAATTTTACAAAATTCAGAATCTAACAACAAATATGTACCATTGAAAAGAGAAATTAGCTCATAACCTATTTGCCAAACTTTTTCGCAGTCATCTTGGTTATTAAAGTAGATACTTGTAAACCTATAGTCACTTGTCGAGCAATCAAGATCATCATTTATGGAATCATAAATACACAAATAAGGACTTTGCATTAGACATGAACGAACTGCTAATGGTGGGCACATGCCTTTCAGTAGGAATTGCCATCTATTATTTATGAACAATGAATCCTCTTAGTGTGGTTTTGGACTAAACCCATACATTAATAATTTTAATTTCTATTAGGGTGAGCCGTGCCTACTAATTTTTCAGTGTAACTCAAATCGATAAAGAGATGTCGATCAAGCAGCGTACCCCAAATTTTTCATACAGTTTGTTGCCTGTGGGCATTGCCTGCGCGGAAAAGTAAACGCTGTGTAAACGGCATTTACATTTAACCGATCGCTACGTTTGCTTTTTTTGTCTGAATACGTTGTAATTTTTGCTGACGGATAACTTCATCACACTTAGCCACCAGCTCTTCCAGTTGAAGATCGACTTCTGCAAAATCGAGTCGAGCACGGCGTAGATTCCCGATTAATCGGCTGTCCATAGCCAGATCTGGCATTATTGGTCGTTGGCCATCATTCATGATAATCTCCATTCCTGTCTAATTTCTTGGATACTACGCTCTAGAGCCGGGATTTTTTGCTGAGTGCTTTCAATTACTCGATCGACTAAATCTATGATATCAGGTGATATTGGAGGTTGGGTATTCGCAATCCTGATTTGGAAGGTGGAAAATCGCGAAAACCGATCTGTTGCTTGTTCTGCAATACTTTGGAGTTCATCTAAGTAACTTATGCTACGCTCAGTTTCTCCAAAAGAGTCAAATAGAGATAGTTCTAATGTTTTAGCTGCATCGATAATTTCTAAGAGTTGACGTTGCAGATCCCAAATCGTTTCAGTGGTTTGCGGGTTTAATTTCCCCATGGCTGTTGAATTTGTCTATGTTTGATCAAATCTTTAATCCCAAACAAGACAACGGTAAAGTGAACTAGTCCACTCTACCTTATAGCCTTGATGATATTAAAATCTAAGCACTCACAGCCTCCTTAGTACTAGCCTCCGGAGTATCCGCTTCCGACGGCGGCACCAACTGCCAAAACTGCGGCAGATAAACTACAAAATTCGCCAAAATCTCCTGTGCCTTCGGACTCCCCGTCTTCTGCGCATGAGCCTCAATCAACTGCCGCAACTGATTAATTCCTTCAGTACTAGTCACCCGTTGCCACTTCACACTTTCCGGATTAATCTTGGCAGTTAAGCTATTATCCTCATCCAAGAAATAGCTCAAACCACCCGTCATCCCCGCTCCCACATTGCGACCCACTTGCCCCAGCACCACTACAACCCCACCCGTCATATACTCACAACAGTGATCACCAGTACCTTCCACCACGGCTGTCGTTCGCGAGTTCCGCACCGCAAACCGCTCGCCAGCCATACCGTTGGCAAACAAGAAGCCGCCAGTACCGCCATACAAGCAGGTATTACCAATGATCACATTCTGCTGTCGATCGTAACCAACCCCGGCAGCTGGTTTAATGATAATCTCACCACCGTTAATACCTTTGCCTACATAATCATTGCTCTCCCCAGTCAAAACCAGGCTAACCCCCTCATGGTTGAAAGCACCGAAACTCTGACCAGCTGAACCGTTGAAGTTGAGGGTGAGCTGACCTTCAAAGCCACTGTCACCATACTTTTTGGCAATCGCCCCCGAAACTCTCGTACCCACTGATCGATCAGTGTTGACAATTTCCCAAGTGTGACTGGTCACGCCCTGATTCTGAATCGCTGCCTGGATTTCCGCATTGGCTAATATCCGGTCATCCAACACATCGCCATTAGAATGCACGTCACCATGCACTAAAAATGATCGATCGATCTTGGCATCGGGTAGTTTAGTCAGGCAGTCTAGATTCAGTGCTTGAACTTTGGTCAATTGAGATTCAGAATTATAGTGTAATAAATCGGCTCTACCCACGATTTCATTGATCGATCGATAGCCCAATTTAGCCAGCAGTTGGCGGACTTCTTCGGCAATAAAGTAGAAGAAGTTCACGACTTGCTCAGGAATACCAGGGAAGCGTTTGCGTAAATCTTCGCGCTGGGAAGCTACGCCGACGGGACAGCTGTTAGTATGACAAATCCGCGCCATGATACAACCTTCAGCAATCATTGCGATCGAACCAAAGCCATATTCTTCTGCGCCCATCAAAGCGGCAATAATCACATCCCAGCCGGATTTGAGACCACCATCTACCCGCAGCAACACTCGATCGCGCAGTTTGTTTTCCATCAATACCCGATGGACTTCGGTGAGACCCAATTCCCAAGGACTACCAGCATGTTTGATCGAACTCAGGGGTGATGCGCCAGTGCCACCATCGTGGCCGGAGATCTGAATAACATCGGCGTTGGCTTTGGCCACCCCCGCCGCAATAGTGCCAATCCCCACTTCCGAGACTAGCTTCACCGAGACCCGCGCCTGAGGATTGATTTGGTGCAAATCATAAATTAGTTGCTCTAGATCCTCGATCGAATAAATATCGTGGTGGGGCGGTGGTGAAATCAAGGTGACCCCGGGTTTCGAGCGGCGCAGCATCGCAATGTAAGGGCTGACTTTCTTGCCCGGCAACTGACCGCCTTCGCCCGGTTTAGCTCCCTGAGCCAGTTTAATTTCTAGCTGCCGGGCGCTCATCAAGTATTCGGGCGTAACGCCAAAGCGACCGGAGGCAATTTGTTTAATGGCACTCAGTGCCGTGTCGCCATTCTTTAGTCCTTTCAGGTGAGGCAGAATTGCCGACTTGCCATCTTGGACATCATCCAGCACTTTGTAGCGCACCGGGTCTTCACCGCCTTCGCCACTATTCGATTTGGCACCAATCCGATTCATGGCGATTGCTAATACCTCATGGGCTTCCCGCGATAAAGCGCCCAAAGACATGCCGCCAGTGCAAAAACGCTTCACGATGTCCTGAACAGATTCGACTTCCGCCAGCTCGATCGATGGCTGATCGCCTTGGAAATCTAGCAAGTCCCGCAGCGCGGTCAGTGGTCGATCACGCAGATGATGTTTATAAGTTTCATAGTGATCATAGCCCGCCTGAGTCTGATAGGCATCTACGGCTTTGTGTAGTGCCTTGGCCAACTGCGGACTATTCATATGATATTCACCACTCGGACGATAGTTAAAGAAACCCAGGTTCTCTAATTTTTTCGCTGCTGTCGGGAACGCCCGATGATGAAAAATCAGGGTTTCCCGCGCTAAATCGGCGATGGTCAAACCACCAATCCGGGAAGGAGTGCCCTTAAAGGCCAAATCCAAGAGGTCGCCACCCAGTCCGATCGCTTCAAAAATCTGAGCACCGTGATAGGAAGACAGCAAAGAGATTCCCATCTTAGATAGCACTTTCAACAGGCCATCTTCCGCCGCCTTGCGATAGTTAGCCTGGGCTTGAGTAATCGTGATGGTAGTTTCTTGGCGTTCGATCGCATTCTGTACCTTAGTAGAATGCCACCAATTACGAACCGATTCCCAAGCCAGGTAAGGACAGACTGCCGAAGCCCCATAGCCAATCAAACAAGCAAAATGATGGGTGCTCCAACACTGCGCCGTATCCACCACAATCGAAACTTGCGATCGCAAGCCCTGCTGAATGAGATGGTGGTGGACGGCACCAACGGCTAGTAAGGGCGGTAGATAGGTCGTTTCATCATTTAAGCCACTGTCTGTCCAATCACTGAGCACGATGATTTGCTGGCCAGCTTGGACAGCGGCCACCGCCGCCGCGCAAAGCTGGTCAGTAGCCGTTCGCAAATCTTCACCCACTGGATAAACTGTCGATAAAAAGGCTGTGCCCAAGGTTGACACCTTAATTTCTTCTAGCTCGGCCTCATTCAGCACCGGACTCAGGAGGCGCAGTTGACTGGCGAATTCCGGCTTGGCTTCTAGCAGATTACCTTTCTTGCCCAGCACCATTTCTAAAGACATCACCAACTTTTCGCGCAACGGATCGATCGCCGGATTAGTAACTTGGGCAAACCGCTGTTTGAAATAGTCATAGAGCGGGTGGGCTTTACTGGACAGCACCGCCAAGGGCGTATCATCGCCCATACAGAAAGTCGGTTCTTTAGCATTTTCGGCCATGTCATTGACGATCATTTCTACATCTTCAGAGGTGTAGCCAAAAGCCGACTGCTGCTGGATCAATAGCTCGGCAGCAACTTGCCGCTCACTGCCAAAAGGTTGGACGGCTAATGTTTTGCCATGCTGGTTCAGCCAGGCACCGTAGGGTAAAGATTGAGCCACGCGCTGCTTCACTTCCCAGTTGTGCAGTACTTCATGCGTTTCTAAGTTCACCACAATCGATTGCCCCGGACCTAACCGGCCTTTCTCGGCAATGCTCTCAATCGGCAGATCTACCACCCCGGCTTCGGAGCCAACCACAATGTAGCCATCTTTGGTAATGCAGTAGCGAGCTGGTCGCAGGCCATTGCGATCAAGACTAGCGCCAACTAATTTACCATCACTAAAAGCCAACAGCGCTGGGCCATCCCAGGCTTCTTGCAAGCCGTTGTAGTAGTTGTAAAAGTCCGTAATTTCTGGATATTGTTCTAAATCTGGCTGATTCTGATAGGCTTCCGGCACCATAATCATCAAGCCTTCGATCGGACTACGCCCCGACCTGACCATTAGCTCCAAAACATTGTCTAAGGTACCAGAGTCGCTATTATCTAGATTCAAGATCGGCTGGAGTTCTTTCAGTCTCCCGTTCCAAACCGGATGATCTAAATCTTTTTCCCGGGCAGTCATCCAATTGATATTGCCTAAGAGGGTGTTGATTTCGCCATTGTGACCAAGCATCCGCATCGGTTGCGCCAACGGCCATTTGGGCATGGTATTGGTACTAAAGCGCCGATGGTAGACCGCAAAGTTACTCACAAACAGCGGATTGGTTAAATCTGAGTAGAACTGACCAAGGACAGCCGATCGCACCATCCCCTTATAGACAATCGTGCGACTAGATAGAGAACAGATATAAAAATCATCCCCTGGTTTCACCCGGCCAGCCGCTTGCAGTGTTTTGACAATCTTGCGGCGCACCAAATAGAGCTGGCGCTCCCACTCGTCGCCAGTCAATTCACCCGCCACAATCATTTGCTCGATATAAGGTTGATTGCTGCGCGCTTGCTCCCCCAAAACCTCTGGTTTCACCGGCACCACTCGCCAGCCCAGTAGTTGTAAATTTTCCTGGCGGATCACCTCAGCCACCGCCTCTTTGACTGCTGACAACCTATCATCAGCTTGGGGCAGAAACACCATTCCAACGGCCAAATTGGCAGTTTTGCTCAAGTCTAGATTTTGAGATTGACCCCAGGCTTGCAGCAATGGCCAAGGCACCGCCGTCAAAATCCCAGCCCCATCGCCGGAATCTCGATCGGCACTACAGCCCCCTCGATGTTCCATGCAAGTCAAGGCCGTCAAGGTTTGCTCCAGCAACCGATGAGTCGGCTGACCAGCTGGTGAGGCAATGAATCCGACCCCACAAGCATCCCGCTCCTCAACGAGCCATTTCTGACCAGCATAAGTTTGTTGATGAGCTGGAATAGCCAGCTGGCGATCCGAATTCCCACGGCGGTCAGCTTGATTCATATTGGGTAAGGGCATGGCCAAAATTTGAGCTTGATAAATATAACAGATTTGGCGAAATCTGGTTGTTCGCGGCTAACTCTATTTTAGCGCTTGCGCCCCAGGTGTCGATCGAAGAAGGCCATAGTCATCTCCCAAGCTTCGGTGGCAGCAGCTAGATTATAGCTATCGCGGCGATCGCTCATAAAGCCGTGGCCAGCGCCTGGAAACACATTAATCGCATAGCGTTTTTTGGCCTGAGACAAGGCTAGGGCGATGCGCTCATGCTCTTCAGCCATGATATAAGAATCCTCGCTGCCGTACATCAGCATCAGTGGAGCCTGCATTTTTTTGGCTTGAACTAGCAAATTCTGCCGTCCAGCTAGATCATCTTTAGCAGCGATGCCGCCACCATAAAACGAGACAGCGGCCTTCACCTGTTGAGGATAGGTGGCGTTGGCCAAAAAGGTGAGGCGACCACCCATACAAAAACCAGTCACACCGACACCCTTGCGACTGACTACTTTTTGTTTGTTTAAAAACTCTAATCCTTTGCCAAATTCAGCCATCACCACCTCATCCTTGAGACTTTTGAGCTTGGCGATCGCCCCCTTCATATCCTTGTAGGAAAAAACAGACCCGTGATAGAAGTCCGGTGCTAAAGCTGTATAGCCATTCTGAGCCAGCCTGTCGCAAACGCCTTTGATGTTGTCATTGAGACCGAAGGCTTCCATCATCACTAAGATGGCCGGTACTGGTTTGGTGGTTTTCGGTGCCACATAGTAACCCCTTAAGTCAGTATCTAGCTCCACCATTCGCCCTTTAGTTGGCACAATCGATCTAGCCAGCATGGAGTCCATGCCTGCGATTACGGTGGCGGTAGAAATGCCGGAAACTGCTAATAGTAAATCGCGTCTTTTCATATTTTTATGAGAGCTGAAAGAAGAGTTGGGAGATGGAAAACCGCATTATACATCCTGACGATTGATGGAATCATCTGAACTACCAGCTTGTGTCAACGTCTCAATGAATGTTAAGATTTATTAAATTTATGAAACAATTAATCAAGTCTAATGAGTACTGTGGAATTACTGTTCGCCCATTTTTCAGCAAAACAGCACTCCCAACCCTTATCAGAGACTGGGTTAGAATAAATTACCGCCCACATCTTCTAAAAATCTAATTCTAAAAATCTAAATCAATGCAGTCATTAACAGAACAACAGTGGTCCCCAGCCGAACACGCCGTCGCGCAATCAGCTTTTGAACTGGCTTATCGTCGAGAAACCAACGCTCTCATTGCCGAGGTTCAACAGAATTCTAAGTCGATCGAAGGTCTAGATGAGATTTGGCGGCTGAACGACAGGTTAAATTCTAAACGCCACGAAATTGAAGGCAAGTATGATTATCGCGAACCGGCTTTGGTTTTTGTATTTGCCACACTTTTGCATGATGGCTGGCTAAGTATGGATGATTTGGTCGGTTTAGATATTGTGAAGCTAAATAAGATCTCAGCGATTGCCAATATGTAAATTGCAGGATTTAACGGGGAGACTTGTTCAATAGCCATTTCAGCCATTGTTTACCAGATTTCAGCCAGTTTAATTGTTGGAGTCCGATCGCATCGGCATCCGTTAAACTACAGATCGAAGCCAGAGCAGCATACTGAAGACCCAAAAAACTGTCTACAGGTCCATAGCTATTGCCAGCCGTAATCGATCCAGCTCCATACATGCGACCGGTTTCTTGGTTACGCATACTCAAGATTTCAAAATCTGGATTGCTAGGAAAAGCTCCCCCCGTGTTCAAAGGTAAATGATAGTGCTGAACTAAATCAGCCAGTAATTCACTATCCATGACGGTGCCCGGCTGGCCAGTGGCATCGATGATGTAATCCACAACCAATGACTGGGGCTGATTATTCCCCTTTTGATTCGGCGTTTCTGGGGAAGAATTTCGGAGAGTCACCAATAGACCATTTTGGTTGGGGTGGCGAGCTACTGTTTGCACCATACCCAGTACTTGTTGATACCAACCTTTGCTAATACCGCCAGAGAGAATCCGATGCCAGTCTTGGTGTTGGGGAATAGTCGGCCCTGACCAGATGCTGAGTAGCTGAGCCTGTTGCTCGTTAGTAGACTCCGCTAAGGTCATTTTGTAAGCACCACCCCAAGCAGATTTTGGCCAGTCTAATGCTTGAATCTCATAACCCAGATGGATGGGTCGCTGGGCAGCTCCGTACTGCTGACCCTGGGTTTTGGCGGCTGGCCACAAATGGATCACATCAATATTTTTTTCGGGATGGGCACGACGCACGGCGTAGATATGCTGCAAGATACGGCCCGCAACCATACCAGCCCCCCGCAGTAATATTTTGCCCCCCCGATTGCTGAGGTGGTCGTAAATGTGGTCGTGATTTTCGTAAGCATTGACCACCGACTGAAAATCTTTGGTCTGTTGCCGGTATTGCTGCAAATCTGGCAAAAACTCGATCGATGGGTAACCAGTGGCTAAATGGACATAGCGGGCAATCACTAGAGCGTAGCTATCACCCTGATTAAACAATAGGGCATAGCGCCCGTCGGTAGTTTTCCGAATCGATTGCACTAATGCATAGCGCAGCATGGTCTGCCAACTAATGCGGGCAACTTCTCGATCGACTGCTTTTAAAATTTGTTCGTCGGTGGGCCCGTATTGTTGGCCAAACAGGGGCTCCGTAAATATTTGCCACAGTACCCGTAACCCCTGTTTAAACTGACCCCGGGCCAGTTTTTGAGCGGCTTCTCGCATCCCATAACTAGGAAATCCCCACGGATTATCTGGGCAAGCATCGGCAGCCGATCGAATGCGTTCTTTAGCCGAGATGTGGGCATGACGGCAAAGTTGATGATAACGACCATACACCGATTTTTCGGGGCTGAGGACGACAATTTGATCGGCTCGCACGCCAGCAATCCGTAGCAAATCCACCCAGGCAAAACTACCAAAGCCACCACCGACAGCAGCATAGTCCACGATTTCAATACTCAGACCAGTAGCATGAAGATCGTCAATGCTGACCTGCTCTCGTTGAAAAATTTGGGGGCGAAAACTCAGTTCGGAACTCACATTGCCAGGATTGGTGATGTGCGGATCCGGGACATTAGTAATCGGGTTGAAGAGAATTTTAGAAGTGCTCGTCGGCGGTTCAACTTGACCGACGAGAATTTGATAGCGATCCAGACCGAGACAATCGCCGTTGTTTAGATAACCCCGCAACTGCTTTTGGCCATTAATACTCAGGCCATTGCTACTATCTTGATCGATCGCCACCAGCCGACCATTTTCTTCGATTAGTAAAGCATGAAAGCGAGAAATTCCCTCATCCTGGAGTTGAATACGCGACACCCGGCGACCTTCAATTTCGGCTGGCAGCTGCGAAAACTCTCGACCTAGAGCGATCGGGGTATTCAGACTTGGTTCCCGTTGTTCCCCAGTAACTGGGTCTGTCCAACTAAGACGGATTTGCATAGAGTTTAATTGAGGATGTTTTCGATCTCAACAATTACTGGAGTATGGTCACTGGGTTGCTCTAATTCTCTTGGCGCTCTATCGATCGTACAGCCTGTAGACCGATCAATCAAATTAGGACTGAGATAGATGTGATCAATCCGCCAACCGCGATTCTTGGGATAACCTTGTTGACGGTAGTCCCACCAGCTAAAATGCCCAGTTTCACTAGTAAAATGCCGAAACACATCCTGCAACCCTTGATCGAAGACAGCGGCCTGGAGAGCAGCACGCTCAGCGGGCGAAGCCATAATATGAGCAGCGGGCTTTTTGGTGTAAATATCGAGGGGACTCATCGCAATATTAAAATCACCACAGACACAAAGCGATTTGTCTAACTGGGCGGCTAAATACTGCTGAAGTAGAGCTAGCCACTGCAATTTGTAATGATATTTCTCGCTATTCACCTCGCTGCCATTGGGTACATATAAATTCACGATCGTGACATCGCCGATCTGACCAGTAATTACTCGCTTCTGATCATCCAAGTCGCCAACAGTATCAGCTCCTAGCCCTCCAGCAAAACCCACGCTGACATTGGTTAAAGGCTGTTTACTGACCAGCGCCACGCCGTTATAAGATTTTTGACCAGAAATATAGACCTGGTAGCCTAAATCGGTAAAAGCTGATCGCGGAAATTGTTCATCAGTAACTTTGGTTTCTTGCAGACAGAGTACATCTACTGGCTGCTGCTGAAGCCAATTACAGACAATTGTCAACCGGGTGCGGATCGAGTTGACATTCCAAGTCGCTATTTGCATTCACTCCGTTCCACAAAGATTGCCGCCCAATTATATATCTTCGTTGCGTTCTGTCTCTATTTATCACTAATGTCCCTTGTCGATTTGGTCGGCGGCATAAATGATGATGATCCTGTTGGTCAGCTAGCAAAAAGCAGCTTGACCTTAAACTAAAGATCAAGCTGCGACAAACTACTAAAATTTGCCAACTCAGATTTAGATTACCTAGTACCGAGGGGTCATTGAGCCTACTTTCTTACTCACTCTCTTTCTGGAGGTAGTTTTTTTCTTCTTTTTCGGTGTAATAGTCTTCTTGATCGTGCTTGGTGAAGCACTAGGGGTAGTAGTAGGCATGGATCCACCGGGTGCTGTCGAGTCAGAACCGCCACTAGGTGGTGTCATCGTAGGATCACTAGAAGGTGTCGAGCCAGAACCACCACCTGGTGGTGTCATGGTAGGAGTGCTAGAAGGTGTACTTTGGGCGAAGGAACTGGGAATTGTACTGAATCCAGTTAAAGCGATCGAACTAATTACTAGAGATGCGATTAAAGATTTCTTCATGACAAAAATGTCTTCAGACATTAGGAAACAACAGGGTCTGGTGAATTAGGAAATATCAGAGTTAGCTCTGAATATATTAGGCATCAAAAATTCACCATTAAGCACTGTAAATAGACATCTAGGGATAGATGCAATTGTGCTTACTCTATACGCTTGAAAATTCTGGCTGAGTTGAAAAGTACACTCTTCATTTCGCTGTGCTTATTCAGTGGTCTGGACGATAGTTTGTGTCCAGAGGCAGTAGTAGATTGACTGCAAAAAAGGCTCACTGATTGCAAAATGCTTCAACATGTAGCTCAAACTTTTTTTATCCTATCATGGCTTGGTTCTTCATCTCAACTTCTCACAAATCTTGAAAAATTTTATGGATATTTTCACCATAAATCTATTCAGTGGTATCTGAAAATACAGTTTTACTCCTCCCCAAAAGTTTATTCAATAATATAAGAAACAAAAATAATTTCCACTCCCATTAACGTGCCATTAAACCAATACCATCCCGGTGATTTTTACGATGAACTTTTTGCCGCCCCCGGCCAGCCCCGGTCGGCTGCGGCAACTTTAATTGCCAAGATCGCCCAACTATCGATCGAAGAGCTGCACCAACGGCAAGCCATGGCTCAGAGTACGCTGTTCAAGATGGGTGTGACTTTCAATGTGTATAGCGATCGAGAGGGCGCTGAGCGGATCTTACCCTTTGATATTATTCCTCGGATCGTTGCTGCTCAAGAATGGGCCGTATTAGAAAAAGGCTTAAAGCAGCGGATTCATGCCCTCAATTTGTTTTTGAGTGATATTTATGGCGACCAAAAAATTATCACCGATGGCATTATTCCCGCCGAATTAATTTATTCTGCCACCGGATTTTTAAAACCCTGTATGGGATTGCAGCCACCCCAAGGAATTTGGTGCCACATTACCGGCACTGATTTAGTCCGCGATCGAGATGGGCAATGGTATGTTCTCGAAGACAATTTGCGCTGTCCTTCTGGGATTTCTTACGTTCTCGAAAACCGACGGGTGATGAAGTCTACTTTTCCGCAAATTTTTAACCAAGGGTCAATTCAGCCAGTGGAAGACTTCGCCAGTCATCTTCTCCACACCCTACTCCATTTAGCAACCAATAGTATTGAAAATCCGGTAGTGGTGGTGCTGACACCGGGCATGTACAACTCAGCCTATTTTGAGCATTCCTTTTTGGCACAACAAATGGGAGTACAACTGGTAGAAAGTCGCGACTTAGTGGTGGCGAACGGCTATTTGCAAATGCGCACCACCAAAGGATTGGAGAAAGTCGATGTGGTGTACCGTCGCATTGATGATAATTTTATCGATCCTTTGGCCTTCCGGTCTGATTCTTTATTGGGAATACCCGGGTTGATGGGTGTTTACCAGGCCGGAAGAGTGGCGATCGCTAACGCCTTGGGTACGGGGGTTGCTGATGACAAGGCCATTTATGCCTACGTCCCCCAGATCATTAAGTACTATCTAGACGAAGAGCAACTGCTACCCAACGTACCTACTTACCTATGCTGGGAACCAAAACAGCAGCAGCATGTCCTGGCCAATTTGGACAAGCTAGTGGTCAAGGCTGCCAGCGAGTCGGGCGGTTATGGGATGTTGGTGGGGCCACATTCTACCCCCGCAGAACAGGCCAGTTTTGCGGAGCTAATTAAAGCTCACCCCCGCAACTACATTGCTCAGCCGACTCTTTGCTTATCCAGGGTACCGACTCTATTTGAAGATCGCATTGAAGGTTGCCATGTAGACCTGCGTCCATATATTTTATATGGCCAAGATATTTACATCAGTCCCGGTGGTTTGACCCGCGTTGCCCTAAAGAAAGGGTCACTGGTCGTAAATTCTTCGCAGGGCGGGGGCAGTAAAGATACTTGGGTCATGCAATCAGGAGAACTATCTAATGCTTAGTCGTGTCGCGGATTCGATCTATTGGCTAAATCGTTATGTGGAAAGGGCAGAAAATATTGCGCGCTTTGTAGATGTGAATCTTAATTTATTGTTGGATGCCCCGGTAGATATTAATCAACAGTGGGAGCCGATCGTGACGACAACTGGTGATCTAGAAATATTTCGGAGTCGTTATGACCAGCCAACTGCTGCTAATGTGATCAGGTTTTTGACTTTTGATGCCACCTATCCCAGCTCGATCTTGTCTTGTTTGCTAGCCGCCCGGGAAAATGCTCGATCGATCCGTGAGGTCATTTCCTCAGAAATGTGGGAGCAGGTCAATGCTTTTTATTTGATGGTGAAAGATGCCGCTCAGTCCGAAAATTTGCTGGAATTACCGCGTTTTTTTGCTGAGGTTAAAATGGCTAGCCATCTGTTTGCGGGGGTAATGGGTGCCACCATGTCCCACAATGAGGGCTGGCACTTTGGCCGGGCAGGTCGGCTGCTGGAGCGGGCTGATAAAACGGCACGAATCTTAGATGTTAAATATTTTATTTTATTGCCGACGAGCGGCCAGATCGGTATTACCTTAGACGAATTGCAATGGATTGCCCTGTTGAAATCCACTAGTGGCTACGAAATGTATCGAAAGAGCCGTCATCGGATTAGTCCTCAAGATGTCGCCCAATTTTTAATCTTCGAGCGAGATTTTCCCCGTTCTATTCAGTTTTGCTTGATTCAGGCCGAAAAGTCTTTGTTTCAAATTACTGGGGGCAGTGCTGGTCGGTGGGGCAACCCAGCGGAGCGCAAATTGGGAAAACTCCGATCGCAGATTGATTTTATGACGATTGAAGAAATTATGCAGAGCGGTTTGCACGAGTTTCTAGATGAGACAGAAGTCCAGATCAACCAGGTGGGAGAATGTATTTCGCAGAAGTTCTTTGACATCCAATCTGTTGCTTAGTTCTCTACGCGGTTGAAACCACCAGCTCTTCATACCCATGTCCTTGTACCAAATTTCTCATACGATCGATTACCAATACGATCGCCCGGTAGTGCTGGCGGCACATCGCCTGCGGCTCCGGCCTCGTTGTGACTCTTTCCAGCAGCTCCAACAATTTTCGTTACACATCACCCCTATACCACTCCAGCGATACGACAGTTTGGAGCTAGATGGCAATGTTATGACTACTGCCTGGTTTGAGCAAGTTCCGACTGCCCATTTGACCATCCACAGCCAGTCGCAGGTGGAAACCAATCTGGTCAATCCTTTCCAATATTTGTTAGCAACTGGGGCGGTGCAGTTGCCGATCGATTACCCCGCTATTTTATGGCAACAGCTTCAGCCCTATTTGATCGGTTATTTATCTAGGTCAGTGTCGATCGATCCAGTCGCAACCCAGTTAGGACAAGAAATCTGGCTGTCCACTAATGGTCAAACCCTAGATTTTTTACTGCTGCTCAATCAACGCATTTATCAAAACTGTCAGTACCTATTTCGAGAGACCGGTGAACCCTTACCACCAGGAATTACCTGGTCACAGCAGGCTGGCTCCTGCCGCGATCTGGCCGTGTTATTTATGGAAGTCTGCCGATCAGTTGGTTTAGCCACCCGATTTGTGAGTGGCTATCAAGAGAGTAGTGCAGAAATGATGGTGGACGAGTTGTCCCCACCAGAGCAACAACAGCTCCATGCTTGGGCAGAAGTTTACTTGCCGGGAGCTGGTTGGCGCGGTTATGATCCCACTCATGGTCTGGCTGTCGCTGATGACCATATTGCCCTGGTCGCTAGCCCGCTGCCCCCCCAAGCGGCACTGATCACTGGCACCATCCAGACTGGTCAGGTAGCTCAATCCACCATGAAATATCAGCTCACCATTCAAAAATCAGTAGCGTTGGTATCCGGCTGAGACTGCTGCCAATCAACGCTGGGCATCCGCTCAAAAGCTGCCCGCAAAGATTCTTCCCACTGGGTCCGAATTTTCGCTAGATAGGGATCGCCACGCCGCAAACGTAGTTGGTGCCTCAAGACAAAGCTATCACTCTGATACATCACTAAATTAATCGGCGGCCCCACCGAAATATTGGACTTCATCGTGGAGTCGATCGATAGCAGCGCTGATTTTGCCGCATCTTCTAAAGATGTATCGTAGGTGAGTGTGCGATCAAGAATGGGCTTGCCATACTTGGTTTCACCAATTTGCAAAAAAGGTGTATCAGGCATGGCCTGAATGAAGTTCCCCTGACTATAAATTAAATACAGTTCAGCCGGTTCACTGATCACCTGACCACCCAACAAAAAATTACAGTGATAATCTATTTGGTCTTTCTCTAGCCAAGGGCGTTCTTGGGCTTGGATCTGCCGCAGCTTTTGGCCAATATAGTAAGTGATTTCGTACAAGCTAGAAATATTGTGTAAATTTTCACTATCTAGGGATTTAAGATCCTGCCGAATACCGGCAATTACTGCTTGAGTAATAGATAAATTACCCGATGTACAGATTAAAATAACCCGCTCACCGGGCTGCGAAAAATCAAATATTTTCTGATAACTGGAAACATAATCTACCCCAGCATTGGTGCGCGAATCAGCCGCAATTACTAAGCCGCCACTAGTTATAATTCCAAGACAATAGGTCATAGCCGGGTTGTTAATCGCCAGAAACTCCATTCCGATATTATCTTGTCGATCGCTACACTGGCTGTTCTATTTAGTCATCAAACAGATCACTGAAAAAGTTATCTCGCTAAGCTAAAATTCAGCCTAGCAAGTATATCTCATCAATAAATAATAATTATGTCCAGCTGAGTTAGATCTAGCTACAAAGGCTTATCCAAAACGTCACTCTGGCGATTTTGATCAATCGCCTGTTGCAGATTATTCAGCGCATACTGAAGATCCATATTTGGATCAACTGCTACCCAGCCATCATTAGTGGGGGCTTGGGTTTCAAAGTGTAGATGAGCGCCAGTAGAACGACCAGTACTGCCCACTCGCCCAATTACTGTACCCTGCTGAATTTCTTGACCCTCTTGCACTAATACTTCCGACATGTGGCCGTAAAGAGTCTGAAGTTGGCCGTTGTGTTCAATGACAACTGCCTTTCCATAACCACCATGCCAACCCGACACTACTACCCGACCGGTAGCAACTGCCACAATCGGAGCACCTTCTGGCGCACCAAAGTCTGTACCAGCATGAAAACGGCGATTACCAGTAATCGGATGAACCCGCCAGCCAAAGCGTGAAGTCACCGGTGCGGGACTAGCTAACGGATAAATAAAATTACTGGCGGCTCGATAATTATTAGCGAGCACTAGCGGAGAACTGGCTGGTGTTTTGCTAGCTGCCACTACTGTCGGAATGGGAGAAATACTCGGTACAGCTGGCCGACTGACCGTTGGGATTTTGCTCAGCGGCGCTACTGTTCGATTGGGGATTTCGTTGCTTTGAGGCGGAGCCACATAGAGCGCAACCGACTCAGGTACTAGCCGCTGTGCTAAAGACTGAGGTCTTTGAAAGCGCTGTGGTATGGCGATCGGCTTGATGACCGACTGGGTGATGTTACTTTTGACTGCTGGCAATGGTTGAACGGCAGGCATAATTCTGGTGGGAACTACAGAATGACGAACACTAGCAGTGATTTTGCTCTGTGGGCGAATCCGACTGCACAAACTGCTTACCAATTGACTTGTACTGCGATTACAATCAACAGGTACTGGTACCTTGACTGCTAATGGTACTCCAGCCCTAGAGTAGTAGTGGTGAATGGGTGCAGATGAATTGCTTTGAACCGCGACAGTGAAGTTATTTGCGGTCAGTAAATCATTATGAAGATTAAGTTCAGCCGCACTAGGCTCGTCTTTGGCGACGCTCACTACTGGCGGCAAAGACTGGGTAGCTAAATCTGGAGTAGTTGGTGGCGGATTGAACTCTGCCGAAACGACCGGTGCCACAATCACAAGGCTGGAACTACCCAGCCAAGCTACTACTTTGAGGAGTAGTGAATCACGAATCAGCAAATTCAACCAATTCTGTGTAGAAGAATATACGATTTTGTCTTGTGCCTTTCTGATCATAATTTTATTTGCTAACACAGTCCGGGACTGAACTAATTCTTTTACTACAAGCTCTACAAACCTAATTATTTGTGGATACTGTACAAGATAATGGCTGCGATGTTTTCCATATTATTAATTAACATGCCCATAATCATAGTGTTGAGAAACACTTTTGCATCAAAAGTATTTCAGCCTTCAGCAATATAGCGCAGTTAAATTATTTTGTCTTCGGACTTATGGCCGGAACACTGGTGAATATTGGTGGCCGGAACTGTAATGATTAGACAAACAATTGTATTTGTAGCTTTTATGTAGCATGCAATTTTAGCAAATTTATTTGGCTAATAATTTACGGAAATTGACGATCGATCCCACTACTATTACTGCCGGGGCAGTAAAGTTAGTTAACTGAACCTGTTGTTCGATCGTGCTGATGGTACCAATTAACTCCGATTGCTGGGCAGTAGTCCCCCACCGAATCAGGGCAATCGGCAGATCGGCAGGTAGCCCGGACTGAAGTAACTTAGTGACTATGTAAGATAAATTGTGCACTCCCATATAAATCACGATGGTCTCAGCGGCCTGGGCGATCGCCGTCCAATTAACTGCTGGTCGATATTTACCAGCAGACTCATGGCCAGTCACAAAAATGACCGATGAACTATAGTCCCGGTGGGTGAGCGGAATGTTAGCGTAGGCTGGAGCGGCGATGCCAGCGGTTACTCCCGGCACAACTTCCACGGCAATACCAGCGGCCATCAAGTCGGCCATTTCTTCTCCCCCCCGACCAAAGATAAATGGATCCCCACCTTTGAGCCTCACAATAATTTCAGCCTGTTGGGCTTTTTGAATTAGGAGTCGGGTAGTATCCGTTTGCAGCAAAGAATGCCTGCCCATCCGCTTCCCAGCGTCAATTTTTTCGGCAGTAGGAGCAATTAGCGCCAATATTTCGGGGCTGACTAGGGCATCATAAACGACAATATCGGCCTGACTTAACAACTGGTAGGCTTTCATGGTCAATAGGCCCGGATCGCCAGGTCCAGCACCTACTAAATAAACTTTACCCATCGATATATTGAATGATAATTGCGGTAGTTTTTTAATCAATTGGTATTCAGAAGCATCTGAACCAACAAGTCAGTAAGTTGAGGATCTCTATACAACAGGGATGCTTCTAGTTCGCCCTGGGTAAATCGGAATTGAATATCCGGGAAAAGCGATTGTAACTCATTAATGACTCCGCTAATTGCCGCACTGATCCGACCAGGAAATAAAAAGTAGGGCAAGATCCCAATTTCGCTTAGATGGTGGGCAGCTAGCTTGCTTACTTGCTCTGGCAAGTGAGGCTGGACTGACCAATAAGCTGGGGTAGCATTCAAGCTAGCAGCGATAGTGAGCAGAAGCTCCTGAGCGGAAGCTTGTTGGCTACCATGAGCCAGAAAAATCTGGTGAGCGGGTAGTTGCTGACTGTGATGTTGCAATATTTTGAGCAGCTCAGCGCTAGCTCCCAAATAAGGTAGTAGCTCCAATTGCGATCGATCTGACAATTGGGTTTGAGCCTGATGGATGGCTTTAGGTAAATCTTCTAGAACATGAACGCCAGGAGCCAAAAACAGCGGTAAGACTCTCACCCGCTGGCAGTTTTGCTGGATAGCTTGATTAGCAAATAAAACCAGCTGCTCGACAATCGGTAGTTCTGCCAATTCTAAATAAGCGGTACCAATGAGTGTCGCGGTGTTGAGTAATTTTAATTTTGCACTACAGACATTAGTCAACTGGTTGAGAGCAGTGGTGGTACGTGCATCGCGACTACCATGGGCTAGCAATAGATAAGCAGTAGAACTCAAGATCATAAAGATATGGATTTAAGACAAAACATACAGCCAATGATAAAATCTGGATGAAGATATAACCAACAAAGCATCTCGAAAACATTAATAATAGCTAGAGTGTTCAAAAAACAGGACTTACTTCAGCAGCATAATTATGTTGAATAAAATATGGCATCGGGGCACATCCAACCAATCGAGGCCGATGGTGCCCCCTGAAATACCTGTGGAGGGTGATACTACCATCATCAAACCAAATAATGACAGCTTTGCAAAACCCATAGATATTGATGATCCAGTAGCTTGGTACCATCAAGGTAATTTTTATCGAGATGCTGGACAGCTAGAATATGCCTTGTCTTGTTATCAAAAAGCAGTAACAATTCAGCCCCATCAGCCTAGAGCTTGGCAGAGTATCGCCTGGTGTTTGGTTGGTTTGCAACGCTTACCAGAAGCTGGTGTCGCTTACGAAAAAGTAGTCACACTGCTACCCGATGATTATTCAGCTTGGGGAGACTTGGGATGGATCGAAAGCCAACTAGGAAACTATCAAAATGCCCTAGCTAGTTTTGACCGGAGCTTAGAGCTTAATCACCAAGATGAATTTTCGCGGGAGCAACGCGCCCAAGTTCTAACATCGTTGCGTCTTTATCCTGATGCCCTGGCTGCTTTCGATCAAGTTTTGGAGACTAAGCCCGATGACTATCATATTTGGAGTAATTGTGGCTGGGTTTTATTCAATTTAGGGCGGTTGACTGAAGCTCGTCATTGTTATGAGCGTAGTTTGAGCATCAATGCCGAAGACCCTTATGCTTGGAATAACTTTGGTCAGGTACTTTGCCAACTTGGGGAGTTAGACAAGGCCGCCGACTGCTATCGACAGGCCATCGACTTTGATTCCAAGTTCGCGCAAGCTTGGAATAATTTAGGTGTTGTTTCGTTTGAACAGCAGAAGTTTGAAAAAGCTTTGGCTGCTTACGGTAAAGCCGTGAAGGTTCAGCCAGATTTCCATCAAGCTTGGGTGAATTTTGGCAAGACCCATTTCTATTTGGGTGAGTTATCTCAAGCGCTGCATTGCTATGACCAAGCTGTTATCCATCAACCAGATTTTTACCAGGCTTGGCATTATGCTGGCAATGTTTTAGTACATTTAGGTCAGCCTTTACTAGCCTTAGAGCACTATGAAAAGGTAACTAGTCTGGCTCCTCAGTTTTTAGAGGGCTGGACGGCGCGGGGAGATCTGCTGATGCAACTCGATCGGCAGCAAGAAGCCTTAGAGTGTTTTCAGCATGTTAATCAAGTCCACCACAAAGTTCAGCATCATGACTTGGAAACCTGTCTTAATCAGGGCAAAGCTTTATTCAAATTAGAGAAGTACGAAGAGGCGGTAGCTTCTTATGACCAATTCTTGGCCATAGATGCTTACCATGCCGCAGTTTGGAACGATCGAGGTAAAGCTCTATCGAAGTTAGAGCAATATGATGAAGCCATCCGCAGCTATCAGCAAGCGATCCAGGTGCAACCAGATTTGCACACGGCTTGGAATAACTTGGGAGTAGCTTACTTTCAGATGGGTAACTATGAGGAGGCGATCATTCGCTATGACTACACTCTCCAGCTGCAACCGCAGTTCTATCGCGCCTGGTATAATCGTGGCATGGCTCTGTTTGAGCTGAATCGGTTAGAGCAAGCTCGCTCTAGTTATGAGCAATGTCTAAATATCAAGTCAGATTATCCGCCGGGCTGGAATAATCTTGGCTTTATCTTAGTGCATTTGGGTCATTACTCAGAAGCCGTCGATTGCTATAACAAAGCACTTAAGCAACAGCCAGATTACTATCAAGCTTGGTGTAGTCGAGGGAAAGCTTTGATCAAAATTGGCCAAACAACGGAAGCTCTGGCTAGTTTTGAAAGCGCATTGCAATATGAAACGCAAGATCCTTATCTTTGGCAATCCCATGGCAAGCTATTGTTGAGTTTGGAATCTTGGAAAAAAGCATTAGATAGTTTTGATCGGGCTTTAGCTCTGAGCGATGGTAATGCTGAGTTTTGGTATGGCCGCAGTCTAGCACTGTCAAAGCTGGGCCAGCACCAAGAGGCGCTAGCTGGCTATCAAAAAGCCATTAATGTCTTGCCAGACCAGGCTGAATTCTGGTACGAGCAAGGATGTGAGTTAGCGACGCTGGGTAACTACAATGAGTCTTTAGCTAGCTACGACCGGTCATTAAAGCTCGATCCACAGCTTTATCAGGCTTGGTATGAACATGGCAATTCTCTAAGAGAGTTGGGTCGCTATGAACATGCTATTGCTAACTATGACAAGGTGTTAGCTCAAAATAGTGAATTCGCGCCAGCTTATCAAGGCAGAGGTCAAGCCCTCTGCCAGCAAGAACGCTATGCCGAGGCAATTGCTGACTATGACCGAGCGGCAGCATTAGCACCAGGTAGTTATGATGTTTGGTGCCAGCGCGGTAATGTCCTTTGGCAAATAGGTAGCCAGGAAGATGCTTTGCAAAGCTATCGAAAAGCGATCCAAATCGACTCAGGAATTCAACTAGCCTGGTGTGAACAAGCTAATGCTCTCTTGCAATTGCAGCGCTTCGACCTAGCACTCACTAGCTACAATCAAGCCTTGACAATCGTCCCGACTGATTTTAAATGCTGGAACGATCGGGGATTGGCTTTGCTCAACTTGGGTCAAAGTGTGGAGGCGATCGATAGCTACCAGCGGGCAACCACCTTAAAGCCTGACTATCATCCAGCTTGGCGCAACTTAGCCAGTGCTTTGGCACAGATCGATCGGATCGAAGAGTCTTTAGATTGTTACCAGCAAGCTCTGGTTCACGAGCCGCAGGATCAAACTAGTTGGTATGGCTTAGGAAGTTTGCTCAGCCAGAGTGGTCGGTGGGCAGATGCCGTCACCGCTTTCCAGCGAGCTACGGAAATTCAGCCAGATTTTGGCAGTGCCTGGTACCAGCAAGGACAAGCTCTATCTCAGCAAAATCAATGGTTAAATGCCAGCAAATGCTATGGCAAAGCTGCTCAGTTGCAACCGGACAACTACGATCTATTCTTGAGTTATGGTGAATCTTGTGTGCAGATGAGTCGGTGGCCTGAGGCTTTGTCTTGTTATCAAAATGCCACTAATATTGCCCAGCAACCAGCACAGTTGTTCACTGCTTGGTGCCATCAGGCTCAGATGTTCAGTAAATTGGAACAGTGGCCAGCAGCTGTAGATGCTTATGTTCAAACCTTACGCTACGATGGGAAGCAAGCCCTGGTTTGGAACCACTACAGTATAGTACTAGGAAAAGCTAATCGGTGGATGGATGCCTTAGTCGCAGTGCAAAAGGCTCTCTCTTTGGTAGAAAATGAAGGTGCCTACATCCAACAATTAGGCATCATTCAATACCACCTTGGTCATTTTCCAGCCGCAGTGGCTAGTCTCGCCCTAGCGACTAAGTCACAACAGAGTAGTCAGGCTTCAATTGCCTGGCAGTATTTGGGATGTAGCTGTTTTGAGTTAGGCCGTTTAGTGGAAGCTACGGCAGCCTACCGTCAATCGATCAACATTGATCCATTGAATGCGGAAGCTTGGTTTCACCGGGGTGATCTCCTAGCAGTATTAGATCGTTCTGATGATGCCCTAGCCAGTTATCAGCGTGCTTTGTCCTGCCAGTGCAATTTTTACTTAGCTTGGCACCAGCAGGGCAATATTTTCTTTCAGCAAGAGCGTTTTAGTGAAGCGCTGGATTGCTTCAAAGAATGTTTAGCCATCAATCCCAACCATCATCCGGCCTGGTATCAGCAGGGTAATATTTTATTCAGACAAAACAAATTAGAGCTATCCTTAGCCAGCTACCAGCAAGTGTTGGCATTAGCGCCCAAGGATTACTGTGCCTGGAACAACCACGGCAATGTTTTAGGCTGCTTACAACGTTATCACGAAGCAATTGATAGCTACGATCGGGCGTTAGCTATTCATCCGGAATTTCACCAAGGCTGGAATAATCGGGGTAAAGCATTATTTCATCTCCAGCGCTATGCGGAGGCTGCAGCGGCTCACGCCCGTTGCGTGGCCATCAAACCTCGGGAAGCAAGTGCTTGGAATAATCGGGGGCTGGCACTACAACAGCTCAACCAATGGCAAGAAGCGATGGAATGTTATGTCCAAAGTGCTGAAATTAATCCCCATGATCATTTGGTATGGGTTAATAGAGGTATCGCTTTAGCACAACTAAACCAACACGATGATGCTTTAGTGTGTTTTGATAATTGTCTAGCTCTGAAACCAGCAGAAAGTCAGGCTTACTATTTGCGGGGGATTTCTCTGCAACAGACAGCCCGCTGGCAAGATGCCCTAGCAGCGTATGATCAAGTTTTAAACTACACTCCTGATCACTATCAGTCTTGGATTCAGAAAGGACTAGTGCAGATACAACAAGGGGAGACAACAGCGGCTTTGCATAGTTATCGTCGAGCTACCAAAATAGCTCCTCAAAGTGCCGTAGCTTGGGGTAGTTTGGGTTCTTTATTCGACCAGCTGTGTCGTCATCCGCAAGCGTTGGCTTGCTTCCAACGGAGTCTAAGTTTGGAGAGTGGGGATAGCCAAGTTTGGTATCAGCAATCTGGGGTATTAGAAAAATTGCATCGGCATCCTGAGGCGATCGATAGCCTCGAAAAAGCGTTAAGAATTCAGCCCAGCTTTTTTTCAGCCTGGTTACGTCATGGCAATTTATTATTCCAGTCCCAAGATTTTGAGGCGGCGATGAATAGCTACGAAGAAGCGCTCAAAATCAAAGCAGATTTGCCCCAAGCATGGAACAATCGAGGTAATTGCTTGCTAGAACTAAACAAACTCGACGATGCCTTATTCTGTTATGAGCAAGCGATCGAACTAGATCCAGAAGAGAAAGAGGCTTGGTTCAATAGAGGACGAGTTTTGAGTCAGCTGGGTCGGATTCCAGAAGCATTGGCCTGCTACGAGCAAGCCCGTCATGGGACGAAAAAAGCTTGGTAGATTCTTTGATGATAGACTAGAAAATCAGTTCTTTATCAGACGGTCTTTATGGTGCGCCGCCTCCCAGCTTCCAAAATCAATCGTTCGTTATGGCCTAAATTGCTGCGCCGCCGACAGCGTAAGCACGCTCAGCGCATCAGAATACAGCGCAATCAAAGGATTGCGTTGCCAATTACTGGTCAGGCCATGCTCATGCGCTCCAAAAAGCTACAGATTGAGCAGCCCGCAACGCTAGTACCTGTCTATGTTTATTTGGTGCGACTGCTAATTGGATTACTGGGAGCCAGCACAATTGCAGGTACGATCCTATCGATTGTCCAACCATTACCCCGACCGCTACTCGCCAAGAATTCTACATCTGCGCCCACCGCACAAAAGCTAACAAGTCCAGCTGTTTTCAAAAAGGAAAATACGGAGCTGAAACAAAAGCTGCAACAGCTAGCTGCTCAGTATCCTCAGCTAAAGCTACATTTATCGTTACTGAATTTGACAAGTAAAGAAATGGTGGATGTGCAGGGAACTAGTGAAATACCAGCAGCAGGTACTATTAAAATCCCCATTTTGATTGCTTTATTTCAGCAGATCGATCGCCAACAGCTGCAACTAAATGAGAAGTTGATGTTTGAGAAATCAATGATCGCTGCTGGTAATGGAGATATGGCCATGCAACCAGTGGGTTCTAAGTTTACGGTGTTAGACAGTGCCACTAAGATGATTGTGGACAATGACAATACCGCGACAAATTTGTTAATTAAGCGTTTAGGTGGCCAAGATAAATTAAATACCCAATTTCGGAGTTGGGGGCTGGCCAATACCACCATCAAAAGTCTTTTACCGGATTTCGCTGGGACTAATGTCTCTAGCCCTCGGGAGCTAGCTAACCTGTTGCAACGTCTCGACCAGGGATCTTTACTGTCATCCACTGCGCGGCGACAGGTGCTCGCGATGTTGGGCAAAACCAAAACCAACCGTAACCTGATGCTGTCTGGGGGTTTAGAGCCTAAAACTAAAATCGCTCACAAAACTGGTGACATTGCTGGCTTAGTGGCAGATGTCGGACTGATTGAGTTACCTGGACAGCAAAAGTATGTGTTGGCGGCTATGGTGATCAGACCCAGTGGTGATGACCAAGCTGTAGAGCTAATCCAGAAATCGTCTAAGATTGTCCAGCAAGAGTATGCTAAACCGGCCATAAAATCAACGGCTCCGCCTCAGCTCAAGGTTACTCCGCAGCCTTAGACGAGCTTTTGGGGGTCAATATAATTACCACCGAAAATATGTCTAAAGAATTTGCGATCGGATCCAGTGTGAAAATTATTATGCTGCCGCCTTATGTCAAAACTGCTGATCCGATGCCGATGTTGCGACCAGCTCAATTAGTTAGTTTGGGTGAAGTCGGGACGGTGATCGATCGACACCCTGGCGATCATTGGGCCGTGAAGTTCGATCGGGGCAATTTTCTAATTGGCAACCAATACTTAGAGGCTGCTCCTACCCACGGCCTATAATGTTAACTTCTGAATTTGAAGAGTTGTAGAATTTATGGCACCTTTGGCGTTGTTGAGTGTTTCTAATAAAACTGGTCTCGTCGAATTTGCTAGACAGTTGGTAGACCAATTTAAATTTGATATTGTGAGTAGCGGTGGCACCGCCCAAGCGCTGAAAGCTGCCGGTATTCCAGTCACGAAGGTGGCGGACTATACTGGTGCTCCCGAAATTCTGGGTGGGCGGGTTAAAACGCTACATCCTAAAATTCATGGTGGCATTTTGGCGCGGAAAGATTTAGCTACCGACCTAGCCGACTTAGACACCCAAGGAATCCGGGCGATCGATCTAGTAGTCGTCAATCTTTACCCCTTCACCGAAACCATTAACAAGCCCCATGTCACGCTGGCTGAGGCGATCGAACAAATCGATATTGGTGGCCCAGCCATGATTCGGGCAGCGGCCAAAAACTTTGCCCATCTCACTGTTTTGACCAACCCCAATCAGTACTATAACTATCTCCAAGAATTAACCGATAATAATGGTCAAGCGACCAGCTCTTTCCGCCAAGCCCAAGCTTTAGAAGCTTTTGGTCACACCGCTAGCTACGACCAAGCAATCGCCGTCTACCTGGCATCTCAGGCTGAGCCATCCGCTGAGTCATCAGAGCTACCAACTATTTATCAGCCCCCCACTGGTCAACAGCAACAGGTTTTGCGCTACGGCGAAAATCCACATCAACCAGCAGCTTGGTATCGAACCGGAGCCACAGCTACCGGCTGGGCAGCCGCTGTTCAATTACAGGGCAAAGAATTAAGCTATAACAACTTGGTCGATTTAGAAGCGGCTCGGCAAATTATTACTGAGTTTCCCGATCGACCAGCAGCCACTATCATTAAGCATAACAATCCCTGTGGCACAGCTTTAGGTGATACCTTGCTCGCAGCTTATGAAAAAGCCTATTTAGCTGATGCCACCTCCGCTTTTGGGGGAATTGTGGCTCTCAATCAATCGATCGATGCCGACACTGCTACCTCCCTGACCAAAACTTTTCTGGAATGTATTGTGGCACCAGATTGTACTCCTGAAGCCTTGGCAATTTTAGCCACGAAAAAAAATCTGCGGGTACTGACTCTGGCCGACCTCACGGCACCGAGTCCGATGCAAATCAAAGCGATCGCTGGTGGTTATTTGCTTCAAGCCGCCGATGATGCCATCGAGCTAACCACCGACTGGCAAATTGTAACCACTCAACAGCCTACGGCCGACCAACTCCAAGAACTCCTCTTTGCCTGGAAAGTATCCAAGCATGTGAAGTCCAATGCGATTGTGGTTAGTAAAAACTCCGCCACCATCGGGATCGGTGCTGGCCAGATGAATCGAGTCGGCTCTACCCAAATTGCCTTAGCTCAAGCCGGAACTGCGGCTCAGGATGCCATTTTAGCTAGCGATGGCTTTTTTCCCTTCGATGACTCGGTGCGAACAGCAGCAGCAGCAGGCATTACAGCCATTATCCAACCGGGCGGCAGTATGCGCGATCAAGATTCGATCGTAGCGGCGAATGAACTGGGAGTAGTAATGGTATTTACTGGCAAACGCCATTTCTTACATTAGAAATATTCAGAATGGTGGCTAGTACTTAAAATACTGGCCACTCTCCTAGTGGAGAACATCACAACTTTATTTTTATGAAATTCTTGACAGCCGTAGAAATTCAAGTGATAATCGTAAATGTCTGAAAAATTGGGATTGTAGCTCAGTTGGTTAGAGCGCTGCCCTGTCACGGCAGAGGTCGCGGGTTCGAGTCCCGTCAATCCCGTAAATAGATAATTAACAAAGACGCTGATTCGGCGTCTTTTGTTTTAGGTAGTTTCAGCATGAATAACAACGAAGTAGTGATCACCGGCATTGGTCTCCAGTCCGCTCTGGGTGACTTAGGAAATAGCTGGTCAAAACTATTACGTGCTGAGACCGGCATTAGGATGCAGCACATTTTTCCAGAATTGCCAGCGGTACCCTTGGCCATGATCGCCACTGCCCCTCAAGTCCTCAATGTCCTGACGGCTCAGCTAGTGACTGCTGCTCTCGCCGATGCTGGTTGGCAAACTCCGCTACCAAACTGTGCGGTGGTGATCGGTTCTAGTCGTGCTTATCAGCCGATCTGGGAGCAGTTTAATCACAGCGGTGCAGACTTCCCGATCTTGGAATATTTGCCGCACATGTTAGCAATTAATGTGGCGCGACAAATTGGGACACAGGCCGCGATGTTGGCACCGCTGGCCGCTTGTTCTACGGGGATTTGGTCGATCGAACGGGGCTATCAATTAGTGGCTAGTGGCCAATACCCACAAGCGTTGGTGGGAGCCGTAGAAGCCCCCATTAGCCCTTTGACGATTACTGGTTTTCAGCAGTTAGGGGTCTTGGCCACGACGGGCTGTTATCCGTTCGATCGACAGCGGCAAGGTTTAGTTCTCGGCGAAGGAGGAGCAATCTTTACCCTAGAAGAAAGGTGCAACGCCGAACGTCGGGGGGCTAAAATCTATGGACAAATTCGAGGTGGTGGTCTTACTAACGATGCTTACCATGCCTGTGCGATCGAACCCCATGGCAGTAGCGCCCTGGCCGCGATCCAACAGTGCTTACAAACTAGTCAGCTGCAAACTACCGATATTGACTATATCCATGTGCATGGAACCGCCACCCAACTCAACGACCAGAATGAAGCCAATTTAGTCCGGAAAATATGGCCGCAGTCGCTGCCGATGGGCGGCAGTAAGGGAGCCATCGGTCACACCTTGGGAGCTTCAGCGGCGATGGGGGTGGCATTTGCTTGCTTAGCCCTGCATCACCAAGTTTTGCCGCCCTCGGTAGGCTGTCGGGCAACAAACTTTGATGAATTAGATATTATTAATACTGCTCGTCCGACGGATCTTCAGAACATCCTCTGCTGGAGTTTCGGATTTGGCGGCCAAAATGCGGTGTTAGCAATCAGCTCGGTATAATGAGGTACTAATATTTTTTAGCTACAAATTGACTGACTCTGCCTTGTCTGATGACTTGTCCACTGGCTACGATGCGATCGTAGTAGGGGCGGGTGCTGCTGGTTTATATGCAGCTTTGTGTTTACCAGCGCACCTGCGCGTCGCGATCATTAGCAAAGATCAAATCGAACTCACTGAATCACCGCCATCGGCCAGTAACTGGGCACAAGGCGGTATTGCAGCGGTAGTTAGCCCCGAAGATTCGGTAGAGCTACATATTCAAGACACGATGAAAGCTGGTGATGGGCTATGTGATCGATCGGCGGTGCGTTTCCTAGTAGAGAATGCGGCACACTGCGTCGCGTCGCTAGTCCAGATGGGAGTAGATTTTGATAGCGTGGCGGGCACGGGCAGCGATCAGAACCCCGAGAGACTAGCATTGACCTTGGAGGCCGCTCATTCCCGGCCACGGGTGCTACATGCCGCCGATACAACTGGCCGGACAGTGATGAAGACACTGCTGGCTCAAGTGCAATTGCGCTCCAATATTGTGTTGCTAGGTCCGGCCTTTGCTCTGGATTTGTGGATCGAAGATGGTCATTGCCAAGGAATTAGCTTGGTTTACCAACAGCAAATTAGTTGGTTACGAGCAGCGGCGGTAATTCTAGCCACTGGCGGCGGCGGTCAAGTCTATGCTCAAACTACTAACCCGGCAGTGAGTACCGGTGATGGGGTGGCAATGATCGATCGAGTCGGTGGCCAATTGACCGACGTAGAATTCTTTCAGTTTCATCCTACCGCCTTGAAAGTTACCGGAGCGCCCCGATTTTTGATCAGTGAGGCCGTGCGGGGAGAAGGCGCTCATTTAATTGATGCCGCTGGTGATCGCTTTTGCTTTAATTACCATCCTGATGGCGAGTTAGCGCCCCGCGATGTCGTCAGTCGCGCTATTTTCTCTCACCTACAAAAAACGGCTACCGATCCAGCTACTGCCAACGTCTGGTTAGATCTAAGACCCATCCCTGCTACTCAAATCCAACATCGTTTCCCCAATATCATCAAAGTTTGTCAGAGCTGGGGCATTGATGTTTTTACCACCCCCATCCCGGTATCACCAGCGGCACACTATTGGATGGGTGGTATCACCACCAACCTCCATAATCAAACTTCCATCCCCGGTGTTTATGCAGTCGGTGAAGTTAGTTGCACTGGTGTGCATGGTGCCAACCGGCTAGCAAGTAATTCACTATTGGAATGTTTAGTGTTTGGGGCGGAGTTCGCTCATATTCAGATTCAGCCATTGGTACTTGTAGATCGGCCAGACCTCAAAAAAACAATTTCTGATAAGCAAATTTGGCAAGATTGGTCACAACAACAGCGGGTATGCCAACATATTAGACAAGAATTACCAAAGGTGATGTGGCAGGTAGCGGGGATTACCAGACAGGCTGGTGAGCTACAGTCTGGCATTACCCAAGTAGAAAAGTGGCATCAAGAATTTGCTCAACTACCGATTTCACAAGCAATTAAGAATTTTCAACCCCATCAAGTAATGGCATGGCCTAACTCAGTCACCCAGAATGATTTACGGACTTGGGCAGAAACTGGCAATTTGCTGGACATTGGCCGCTTAATTCTCACTAGTGCTCTGTTACGGACAGAAAGTAGGGGTGGACATTTTCGGACAGACTTCCCCCAAACTACTGCCGACTGGCAAGTACATATTGCTGTCTTTGGCCAGGTTCTGCAAAAGTCACTACTAAAATAAAAAAGCAGGTGATGAGTTTGTTATTCCAAATCATCTGATTTTGCCTGTTTTTCGCTCTGTACAGATCTAAAAAATCAATTATTTAGAGGATGTCTGAAAAATCAACTCCAAAGGCTGCACTGCTGTTTTCACCTGGAGGTATAGGAGCTAAACTTCTGATCACTGGTAGGAACGCTAGCTTTTCCGGCATCCTCGTATCAACCTTTAGCTCAAAGCGATATCCGCCAATTTCAACGGCAGGCTGAAAGACACCATAACTTACCGCTCTAACGCGCCGAGCCACTTCCTCATCAGTCATGTCCGGTGTGATAATGCCCAGTTGGTTAAATTCTTTGCGGCTGCGCGGATGTCTAGTCCAGTTCTCATTTGGTGCAGGTAATTGTTCACCGTTAAGAATTTTTCCGACTATTTCATAAAACAGCACCAATTGAAATTCATAGGTTCTTTGCAGTAACGAGCTAACATCATCGGTAGAAAAAACGGCAAACCTTTTAACGGCAATGATTTTGCCGGTATCTACTTTGCTAGCCATGTGATGGCAGGTCGCCCCATACTCCGATGCATTTTCATAGAGAGCATAATTATTACAACCAATTCCTGGATAGTCTGGTGATGCCGGGTGAAAATTGATTGCGCCTAGTTGGGCGGTTTGAATGACCGATAAAGGCACCACCCATCGACACAAGTACGAGAGTATGTAATCACCTTGCCAGTTTCTGATTTCTTCCGGCATTGGTTCTCCCCAGGCCGAAAAGTAGGATGTAACATTATCGAAATTATCTTCAATAAATTTCAATGCTCTATTGCAATATTCATCATCTTTCTTCCCCAGAAACAGGACGGAATTAGTAGATTTACTTTTCATGAGATTAGCTTACTTAATTTTATTGGTTGATTTACTTGATTTTATTGCTGACCCAGAGCAAAACAAAACTCTTTGAGGGCGGTAGCAGCTGCTTGCGGATATTTACAACTTTCAAAACTAAATTGGTCTTCGGGTTTATACGTTTTGGTGGCGGCCAGTTGTTGCCATAGCTCCAGCCAAATATCTAAGTGTGCTACTAGATCGATCGCATTTTGCTGTTGAGTTAAAGGTAATAGATAACCTTTGGAGAGAATTAAGTTGCGGATTTCTCGGTTATTGTCTCGCAGAATTTTAGCAAACAGAAACTGCCTACCATCTGAATAGAGATTTTGGTAGGCAGCCTCACCGCGTCGGAAGTGCATACTCAAAGGACCCAATAGTTCTGAGACCAGCATTTCTTGCTCTTGTGTTGGCATAAACCGTTCTACTATTAATAAATAATATCAATAGTATCCTAAATGTAGATATTCCTACTAAAAACTGATATCAACAGTATCTCAGATACTACAAATAGTTACATCTTTCAGCTATTGTGCTTACCAAGATGATATTACTTATTGCGACGTAATAGTAATAGTTATGACTTTGGGTTTAGAAAAAGCTTACGCTAGCCGCTGCCCATTAGGAGACAGTCAGATAGTTTTCTCCTGATGGATAAGAGATTCTCTCGCGATCAGTACTCTATTCTGTCTACGATGTATGGGATCAGTCTAAAAACAAATTAGCTAGTTTGTAGCTGCAAATCGGGGCGCTCTTCTGGCAAAATTGCTCCGGCTACTGGGCAGACTTGCAGGCAAATACCACAATCGATACAGGTAGAAAAATCAATCCAATACCAATCAGTTCCAATCGTGTTTTTGCCAGGACCCTCATGAATGCAAGCTACTGGGCAGGCGCTGACGCAGTCGGCCACACCTTCACAAATATTAGTAACGATCGAATGAGACATGCAATAAAAGCTCAGAAGAAGTGCAGACCAGCCATCACTGTATCAAAAAACTGATGTTGAAATCAGCTATTTTTGGCGGCATGAGCCTTAATGGCTTGATGATGTTGAGGCAAAGATTGCAAAAAGTTCGCCAATAAACGTTTACCAGCAGTGGTCAAAATGCTTTCAGGGTGAAACTGAACCCCTTCAATCCAGGGATAGTCACGGTGTCGCACGCCCATGATCATCTGATCGGCAATCCAAGCCGTAATTTCTAAGACTGGGGGACAGGTCGATCGATCAATAATTAAACTATGGTAGCGAGTAGCAATCAAAGGATTTTCCACCCCCGCAAATACGCCCTGGTTGCTATGGTAAATCTCCGAGGTTTTGCCATGCATTAATTCGGCAGCACGCACCACTTGGCCACCAAAAACCGCTCCAATGCTTTGATGCCCTAAGCAAACACCTAAAATCGGAAACTGTTGACCCAGATCACGAATTATCGGCATCGAAACCCCCGCTGCGGCTGGTCGGCCAGGGCCGGGGGAAATCAGGATAGCATCTGGTTGTAGGGCTGTAATCTCATCCAGGGTAATGCGATCGTTCCGAAAAACTCGCAGATCCTGAGCCATTGGCCAGTCTTTACCCAGTTCACCCAAATACTGCACTAAGTTGTAGGTAAAACTGTCGTAATTGTCAATAACAATAATCATGGCCAGCCCCGAGAAATCGCCGTCTTCTCTAGCTTACAGCGAAATAGTGCTACCGGCTAACGAATAATAATGCTAGGCACTTGGGCATTAATAACCAAGCTGCAACCATCAACGAAGCCATCGCCGAAATCAACACCGCACCAGCAGCACAATCCTTAGCAATTTTAGCCAGCTCATGATAGGTCTGTTCAACAGTCAGGTCTACTACCGATTCGATCGCAGTGTTCAATAGTTCTAGGGTCAAAACTAAGCTGCTCGTGAGCGAGATAATCGCCATCTCCAGTGGTGGCAAGCGTAAGCAAGCACCTAGAGAAATAGCGGTTGTCCCCATTAAGCAGTGAATCCGAAAATTTCTTTGAGTGAAAAAAGCATAGCTCACCCCCGCCCAGGCATAGCGGAAACTGGAGAAAATATTACCAGCTACTTGCCAGGCAAGATCACGCTTTTGTCCTGATTTTGTGGTTAGTCCAGATACTTTGCTAGTCATGGAATCAGGGGATGAATGAAGAACTACCGACTCGTCCAGTTTAGACTCCATATTCCAGGTTACCTATCTGTAAAAAATACGATTTATAAGATTGTCTGGCTGCTACTTATGGCTTACTAGCGCTTGTCGATGAGCCTACCTTAATTGTTCCCAAGAGTTGCTCTTGACGTTGCAACATCTTTTCCAGATTAGCTTCATCGGGGTGATCCCAGCCCAATAAGTGCAAGAATCCATGACTAGCGAGCCAAGCTAGTTCTTGAGCGAGAGAATGTTGGTACGTCAGTGCTTGACGATTAGCCGTATCCACCGAAATGATGATGTCACCAAGATAGACTGGCAAACCTTTTACTAAGGGCATTTCATTTTCTAAGGCAGCAAAGGCTAATACATCAGTAGGCTGATCTTTTTGACGATATTGGCTGTTGAGCAGCTGAATTTCAGCATCGTCCGTCAGACGTAAGCTTAGTTCGTAACTACTAGCGGTGGGTAAATCTAAGTCGGGCTGAGCCAACCAGGTTTCAAACCAACACACCCAAATTGCTGGGGGAATAGAGCAATCTGGGTGAAGATTTTGGACAGTGATTTCGCAGTTCAAATTATTTGGTGAGATAGGCTAAAGCAATAAAAAGTCCTAGCAAGCCCACCGCACTCAGGAAAAAGTGTTGGAGCGATTTGCTCCGTTTGCGCACCATATTGCGCATGGCATGCTTGACGTAGCTGCCCGGTGGCTTGGCGTTACCAGCAGCATCTACCTCAATAGCGATAGCCGGAACGTCTATTACGGCGGTACTAGTATCGGTGGGGGTCGGAGTTAGGTCGTCTTGATTCATAAATATATCCGTTTAATTACTCCAACTTTCTCGATCGTTTTGGCCACCCAAAGAACCACGGCTACCGCCGCGATCGGACTGAACTTTGTTCTTGGCTTTGTTGGCACTACGTTTGAGGGCATCTAAGCGCGATTCATAGCGGCGGCGTAGGCTTTTCTTAGAGGTATCATCAATGAGGGTCTTGAGAGCGCTCCCTAAACTTTTGTAAGCATTGGGGAGAGTATAACCAAAGCGCATCGCCAAGGAAATAGCTTTTTCATCGGCATCGATCGCTTCTTTCACATATCGTTCGGTGTTGTTGCGAGCGTAGAGGCGGTAGCCAGAAATACCACAGAGGGATAGGGCTAAAATCAGCAATAGACCATCTTGCACCCACAATTCGCCGACAGCACCACCCAGACCAATTGCCAGGGCGGCCATCTCCCAACCATCACGGGGAATGGTATCTTGCTGAACTCGGGCGACTTCGTGCCAGAACAATAAATTCCGTTGATCGATCGCCAGCTTCTCCCATTTCACTAAATCAATCTGAATTTCCACCTGATCTTTGCCAATCTCTTCGCAGCGAACCAGGGGAGGATTAACTTCGACGGTAGTTTCGACTGATACCCAGCTTTGGAGTTCTGGCGGAATAATACTTTTAAGCCGACGCAGTTCACTCATTTCGGCGCGTGCCGAGGCAGTGGAATAGGATGTCATAGGAAGGGCGCTAAGTTTGCGATCAACATACTCTACATTGTAGCGAGTCGGTATCCGAATGGCTGTTTGGAATACCGACCATCACTAAAATATCTTTGAACAATTCAAAATTTGCAGTGAAATTTGTTACCTGTAGCTCGCCATTGCCGATGATTGAGCAAGTGGGGGATAGCTTCTTGTACCTAAGACAGTCATAATACAATGGGTCAAATTCACTTAAAATTCTAAGCGATACCGACTAAGGCTTATTGTAAAATCGTTGTAAATATATCTTAAGTTGATTTATTAGGTTACGACTATCCATACTTAGAAATTCAATGACTGGGGAAACGTTTTATGTTGATTGAGAGTCAAAGGGAAGAGTGATAATTGCTAGTAATATCTAACTCGACAGATTTTTATCCTGACTTCCCTCCTTCGCTAAAGAAACTATAACCATCAAGGGCGATTAATCGTCAATATTATGTTCTCTAACTCACTACAACAGCTAACTCGCGTGGCATCAGGGGTCAAATGAAAAAAATTCTACTGTTGGATGATGATAAAACGCTCCAAACTGTTCTCACTCGTTACTTAGAAAAACGCGGTTATTCAGTGCAAGTTGTTAACTCCGGGATTCAAGGATTGAAGCTATTTGCCCAAGACCCACCAGATTTGGTAGTTTCAGACATTATGATGCCGGGTATGGATGGTTTAGAATTTTGTCGTCGCCTGCGGGCGACCCGACCCGGGCAATTAGTTCCTTTTATTTTCCTCACTGCCAAAAAAGATCTAGAAGACCGCGTTAAGGGCCACCATATGGGTGCCGATGACTATATCACCAAGCCTTTTGAACCCTTGGAATTGTTAGCTAAAATTGAATCGCAGCTAGAGCGCTCTCGCCGGATTCATTCGGAGATGATCCGCTTAATTCAGCAGGGTTCCGATGAAGAAGCGACACTGCCCAGCACAACTGCATCATCTGCCGTTAACAGGAATCAGGTAACGGAAACTCTCTATACAGAACCTCAAGAAGATTTACCACTGACTCCGGCTGAGGCACGGGTATTTTGGGAAGTAATTCAGGGTTTGACTAATAAGCAGATCAGCCAGCGCTTATTTATTAGCCCTCGGACGGTGCAAACTCACCTTAGTAATATTTTGACCAAGCTAAATTTGGAGAATCGATCGCAGTTAGTCCGGTTTGCTTTTGAACATGGCTATCGTCCCCCAGTTAGTGAAGTGAAGGTCAATGAATAGTAGCTTAAGTTACTGAGAAATAAGCTGATCAGGGAATATTACGCAGCTTTTCTGGTGAGTAGCGGCGCAGCAGCGAGCAATTCCTTGGTGTATTCAGCTTGGGGATTGTTGAAGATACTGGCGGTATCACCCATTTCGACAATCTGACCTTGGTTCATCACGGCGATTCGATCGCACAAGAATTTAGCCAGCCACAGATCATGGGTAATAAATAGATAGGTGAGCTTAAATTCGTCCTTGAGCGCCAGCATTAGATCCAAAACTTCGGTTTGGATGGTGGCATCGAGCATACTGACTGGCTCATCACAAATTATTAATTTTGGATGAGTAATGAGTGCCCGGGCAATACCAACGCGCTGTTGTTGGCCACCGGAAAGAGCCGTAGGATACCTGTCGATAAATTCAGTGGCTGGTGTTAGCCCCACTTTTTCGAGGATTTCTAATACTTGCGTCCGGGCTGCCGCTGGGGTGGCCATATTGTGGATCAGGAGTGCATCAGCAATACTGTCACCGATCGTCATTTTGGGATTGAGGGAAGCACTAGGGTCTTGAAAAATCATTTGCATTTCGCGCCGCTGGGCTTGCATCGCTCGCGGCGAAAGCTGGGTAAGTTCTTTGCCCATAAACTCGACTTGGCCACCAGTGGCCGGAATAAGCTGCAAAATGGTGCGCGAGAGTGTGCTTTTACCACAGCCAGATTCGCCGACCAAGCCAAATATTTCTCCTTCATACAGTTCCAACTCAACATTATCGACGGCTTTAATGGTTTTACTATTCTCACCGCCAATTAATTTCTGTAAGAAGTTAGATTCTAGGGTGTAATGTTTTTGCAGGTTGGTGAGTTTCAGGATCGGTTTTTGATCAACAGGAATTTTGGTGCTGTGATCATCACTCTGAATGTGGAGTGCTGAATTAAGCAAAGTTTGGGTGTATTTTTCTTGGGGCGCTGCAAAGATTTGTTTAACAGTGCCGGTTTCAATCTGCTGACCATCGTTCATCACCATCAATCGATCGCAATACTCCGCCATCATGGCTAAGTCATGGGAAATCAGCATTAAGCCCAGGTTTCGTTCTTGACAGAGTTCGGTGAGCGCCCGCAAGATTTCAGCAGATACGCGCACATCTAAGCTAGTAGTTGGTTCATCCGCAATAATCATTTTGGGATTAAGGACAAGAGCGAGGGCGATCGCCACCCGTTGACGCATCCCACCACTAAATTCGTGGGGATATTGTTGCCAGCGAGATGCGGCAATTTTGACAGTATCGAGAGCCTCTAGGGTGCGCTGCTTGGCAGCGGCTCTACCAATTTGGGGTTCGTGAGCCAATATGGTTTCGAGGCAGTGTTGGCCAATCGTCATCAGTGGATTGAGCCGGGTCATGGGGTCTTGGAAGACGATCGAAACAGCTTCACCTCGAAATCGGCGCAGAGCAGGGGGATCGAGGTCAAAGATTGGTTGGCCTTGGAAGGTGGCGGTGCCACTGACTTGAGCGGTGGGGGGTAGGAGACGAATGATGGCGCGTCCGATCGTGGATTTACCGCTGCCCGATTCGCCGACGAAGCCGAGTTTTTCGCCCGCTGCTAGTTGAAAGGAAATATCTTGGACAGCGTATTTGATACCATTGCGAGCGGCATTGGGATAGGCGACGCTGAGATTTTGGACGGCGAGCAGGGGCGAATTGATGGTCATAGCTGTTTGGCTACTGGATTTTCTATTTACCAACCATATCGCACAATGTGATTCAAGAACTAATAATACGCTTGCACTAATGTCAAGAGTAAAGCCGACAATTTTTGAGGTCGGTTTTTGTGATTGAGGATGTTTGATAAGACATGCAATAGTATTTTTGAACTGAAGACAAAACTCAACATGTTAAGAACCCACAAAAATATTTTCTCTACTCTCAAAAGAAAAGCTAATTCCAAGAAGGAACGAAAAGCATATGAAATTCTAGAGCAATGCTTGAAAAATTTAGGTATCAATCCTAAAGATTCAATCATCACAAAATTCAAGAATAAAAATGGCGAAGGAGAAATAAGTGGTTTTCAAATTGTTCTCAAAGGTATCGATAAAACTATAGACAAGGCAAGAATAGAAATATATTTGTACGAAATAGATTATATGTACCCGTATTCACAATATCCAGTTAGATTTATAGATGAAGAAAATTCAGAAATTGCAATTGCAGTTCTCTCCCATAAAAATATACTCAATGATATCAAAGAAATAGTTACTATAAAACGTCAAGAAATGCCATTTGCAAAACGTTTTTTGGGTGCATTATCAGAGGCTTATATTTCCCTAAAACGCAACATACTTGAACGAGATACGCTCAGAGCTGAAAGGCTTAGATATGAAGAGGCTTATAATTTAATTCACAAGAAATGCATTTCTATACTGATAAATAAATATACATACATTAGAACTGCTGAAAGAAGTTGAATATTTTGTTAGCGCAAATATAAACAATAAACAGAGAATGACTCCTATAATGCGTATATGCGTTTTAATGCTGTGTGTATCTTTTGCATTACTGCTATGAAATTGGAGCACAGTAAAAATACTTGATAAAGCTATTATATCTATTGCTGGCTTTTCAATACTTTGGCGACTCAAAGATGAAATAGTTAAATCACTTGAAGATTTTATTATGGCCAGTACTCACACTGAAGAAAATAGATTGTGTCTCATTCGAGAAGCTATTAGAAAAAAGCAAAATGAAATAAATAATACTTGAATTGATTTCATATGAATCAAAATCCAAGAGATTTGAGATTTATTCAGGGGATTTCACCAGAATTTGATAATACAGCTTCAGCAATATTGATCACATCAAGTTTAGCCAGCCGAATATTTGTTCGATCGATATCTGCACCGAATCAGCAAAATTTGGAACTGGCAACATCGCCCTCGGCTCATCCACGATTTCCGCATGGCGACCAATCCGACAAATGACAACAGATCGATCGACTGGATCAATTAACCAACCCATTTGGGTACCATGTGCCAAACAATGATTAATATTCTTTAAAACCTTATTAGCACTTTGTCCAGGTGAGAGCACCTCAATCGTCCAATTCGGAGCAATAGTAACTCTAAGAATTCCGCCAGAGTGATTTGTCTAACTGGGGTCTGAACCATTGGCGATATCCTCCACAAACTCTCACTTCCATTATGCCCCACTCCAATAATTAATCTGGAGTAGCAATAGCGTACTCCCGCAGCACCTCAATAGGGACATATTCCAACATTTTGGCATGGGTCGCTGATAGATCGATCGGCGGTGCCATCCCTGCTGTCAGGGCTTCTCGCCACCGCGTTGCACACAAACACCACCTGTCACCCGGTTTCAATCCCAGAAAACCGTAAGCTCCCATCGGAGTACTCAAATCGTTGCCTTGTGCCTTGGTATATTCCAAAAACTCCGCTGTGACCTGGGCACAGACCACGTGTACACCCGTATCCATCGTCTCAGTCCGGCACGAACCATCCCGAGCAAAACCAGTCATTGTCACCAAGCAACAAACCCGTAGTTTTTCACCCAAAACGTTGCGATTATCTGTTTCCATATTTTGCCAAGGCCAGAAACCATAATTTCATCATAGCTCAGTTAAACTAGCCAAATGTTTGAGGAGCAGCAGGTTAATCACGCTGCTCTTGATTCCTTAAATGATGATAGTGGGGGTGGCGAGACTCGAACTCGCACGGCCGTTACAGCCAACAGATTTTAAGTCTGCAGCGTCTACCATTCCGCCACACCCCCAATTTGCACAGACGATAATTAAACCATTAAAGTGTGATTCTGCGCAAGTCTAGAGTGAAAATATTTTTCAACCCTTCCAAACATCTTCTACTCCCTGACCACTAGGCTTCCTAGTTTGAGTAGCTAACTTGGTCATGGACTCCGATCGATTATGAGATGAAGAATGCTCCCATTGAGTAGATTTTCGACCCAGGACATAACCAACTAATACAGACAAAATACTAATAGTTCCTTGCGATTCCAGCACCCCAGCCAAAGTTAATACCGCAATTACCATCACAATCAGAATTATACTTACTCCTTCTAGAAGTTTAGGAAAAGATTCTGTCAAAAACCAGGCTTTGTCTCTGAGACTATCTTGAGTATTTGGTCGCCAAAATAAGCCAACCACTGGCGAAAGAAACGCAAACAATAATAGCAAAGTTCCAATTAAAACAACTAGCAGCAAACTGACAACTCTGTTCTGCTCTAGCACGAACTTTTTCTCAGAATCAGGCGTAGTTGTGGTTATGACTGAATTAGTAGAGGTGGGAATAAGCGGCAGTGGCCTTAGAGTTTGAGCCTCAGCGACTGGCAGATCGGCTTTGACCACAAAATTCAGTTCACCGGGGGATGATCGATCGATCACCTGTTGAATCGATAAATGATTGATAAAGACCGTCGAAAATAAAAAGCCAACTAAAAGCAGTGATACTACAATTAATTTTGCTCGTACACTTTTATTTTTAAACATAAATTATATTTCAAATGAATTGCACTTTAGAGTTGAATTACCGATTCAGTAATATTTGGAGATTATCTTCACTGATAGCTGGAGATTTTCTGATAATGAAGTGATTTTAAGGTATTATAACCTTCCGTTAGTGGGCATTTCTGGTATTTTTTCTTAACAAAAATAAAGATTAATTGTCAAGATTGCTACTAACAATCATGGCACTTTGATCGATCCATCAGATCTAATCAAATCTATAGATCTCGTCTATTCGGATTGCCGCAGCGCCCAAGTCATCTGATTACAAATGCCTCGTAACAGGGCGAGTTCATTACCAGACATCTCCGATCGACCATACAAGCGCCGCAATTTGGACATCCGACTCGGTGCCGTCTGCGGTTGTAGATAGCCAATTTCTAGCAATAGCGTTTCTAACTGTTGGTAATATCGATCGAGCTGATCGATCGTTGCCAGATCGGTAACTGCCGGAACAGGCTCGACTACTAACGGCTGCTGACTAAGCTGGAACAGCTCATAGGCACAAATTCCAACCGCCTGTGCTAGATTCAAAGACGTATAAGCCGGTGATACCGGAATCCGCAAATAGCGCTGGGCGTAGTCTAGCTCCTGATTGCTTAAGCCATTATCTTCTCGCCCAAAAATCACCGCTGTCGGCGACGAGATTTCTAATAACCAAGCCAATGCCACTGCTGGTGGCTGCGGCAACCTGGGTAAATCATCCTGACGAAAAGTTGTCCCTACCACCCGTTGACAGCCCCGTAAAGCGGTGCTTAAGTCTGGAACCACCTCACAGCTGCTTAGTAGCTGTTGACCATGTACAGCCATGCGCCGCGCTTCTTCACTACCCAAATCGCACTGGGGATTCACAATTACCAGCTGACTCAAGCCCATATTGGTCATCACCCGCGCGATCGATCCCACATTACGTGCCCCAGCGGGTTCCACCAAAACTATCCGCACCTGATCTAAACCTGATTTCATACCATCACCCATGCCCAGACAAAGAGCCAAATCTGACCTACCCACCAAAACCTGTTCGGTTTGTAATTTACCATTCACCTGGCGCAAGAAATGGGAAAAATGTTGGGATGAGGTTAAATACTGCTCCGATCGCTGTCGTCGCCGTAAAAACCAAGCTCTCGAAAAAGAATAGATTAGGCGATAATTTCGTTAAAATTGTTTAAACCAAAACTACGTACTGTACGTACTTGTTAAGCCTATGACTCCAGTTGCTACTCCCGATCGGGTCAAAGAAACCACCAAACAGCTTTATCCCAATTATAAAGTCATTATCCTGGACGATGACTTTAACACTTTTGAGCATGTCCACCATTGCCTGATGACTTATATTCCGGGCATGAGCGATGATTACGCCTGGACATTGACCCATCAAGTTAATGATCAAGGTCAAGCAGTGGCTTGGGTTGGCCCTCAAGAACAGGCTGAACTATATCATCAACAATTACGGCGTGCTGGATTGACCATGGCACCTTTAGAAGGCGCTTAATACTCTAGTTGACCTTGCGAATTGTAACGTTAGGCTCCCAGAGGTTGTAGCTTTTCTGCAATACTTAGAGGCTGAAATATATATTTATTACTCCTGGGAGAGCAGTCTCATGCGGGATGCTGTTACAAATTTAATTAAGTCCTACGATATCACTGGCCGATACTTCGATCGGAACGCTTTAGATAGCTTAAAAAACTACTTTGATACCGGAGCTGCACGGATCGCCGCCGCCTCCATTATTAACAGCAACGCCGCCTCAATTGTGCGCCGTGCCGGTTTGCGCCTCTTTGAAGAAAACCCAGAACTCATTCGTCCTGGTGGAAATGCTTATACCACTCGTCGCTATGCCGCTTGCCTGCGGGATATGGACTACTATCTGCGCTATGCCAGCTATGCTATTGTCGCTGCTGATAACAATGTGCTAGATGAACGAGTACTGCAAGGTCTGCGGGAAACTTATAACTCACTGGGTGTACCAATTGCCCCGACAGTCGTAGGTATTCAGATTATGAAAGACATCGTCAAGGAAGAGCTGGCCACTGCTGGAATGAATGACACCAGTTTTGTCGATGTACCTTTCGATCATATTACCCGCGATTTTAGCGAACAGGATCTCTAAGAACCTAATCTTAGATTCATCAAAAAAACAGCCCCCTGTCAAAAATCAGGGAGCTGTTTTTTATTAAAAATCCAAAATTTTAATCGATCGACCAGCCTTCACAGTGAAGAGGCACCAAATCACCAGATGTTGTCCAGCCTAGCAGCATGGATTCATTAGCTTGAATAACTTTGCCCGTAATACAGCAACGCTCTTCACTTTTAGCGACCGCTGGCATTGTCGCCCGAATATCCGCCGCTGTATATCTTTGTTGATATTCACCAGACTTTTGCTGAACAAATCGCCACAGCACATCTCGAATTAGTGCCTGGTAGCCTTGATGTCCAGAAATTTCTTTCAGCTTTTCTTTTAGCTCTCGCTCTAAGCGGATGCTAGTTACTTCCATTTCGGTAGTAGGAATTCGTTTGACCATCGTGCCCATTATCATTAATTTGTTTCCCGGGGAGTTCAGAGGATTAGTAGTACGATTGTAGCGCAGCTCCAGGATCTAGGAAATAGGTAGGGTATTTGGCAAAATGTATATAAATATACGCTTTATCAGTTAAGTAGCCCGTCCAGACTCAATTCTATCTATTTTATCTGCCCCGAAATTTCAAAAAAATATTTTTGGAGATTTCCGGAATCAGTCCCATCATCGTTGTAGTAATTAGAGCAAGGCAATATTAAATTCTTTATCTGCTGGGAGGTTGATCTTCCAGATGAGCTTTTTGTCTTTGGCTAACAGCAGTATGTTAATTTTCTTTTCCGAAAACTAAACATCACTTTCTAAGTATTTATGAAAACAACAGTCAGCAGCTGACTGAAATGTCATGGATTATATCGTTCAGTCTTTCAAAAGCAGCTGAGTAAAGGAGGTTAACCGATTTATGTTGAAACTATCTTATACAGATACCGATCTACACATTGAAAAACTCTCTACTTCCGTCGAGAAATGGATTGGCCAGCGCGTTTTACTGGCAGTAAGAGTCGGAAGTACGGTATCCGTAGAACCAATGAATGCCGCCTTTGGCCTATCCACTGATGTCAGTGCTTGGACAGATTTGGAGCACTTAATTTTCCATGAAGCCAGCGACATGATCTCGCTATCGGTTTGTGATGTAGATATGGTGGAGATTGGCCTCGAAGGTTACTGGCTATCTTCTGTCCTCCAAAGCGACGAAGGAATATTTGTTACTCATTTACCTACTGCGATCGAATCCCTGATTGTAGAAATATGGCAATCCTCCCAGCCGCAACCCGTCTTTCATCACTGCTGCTCAGACTAAATTAATCTTAGTTCGGACTAGTTTGAGGCTAAAAGCCCCATTTAAAAAGTCCATATGCACGGACTAGCTAAATCAATCCATACAAGTGGACTTTAGCCTTTAAATAATCTTGTACCATTAACTGTCGATATATTTCTTGCTTAACTGGGCCATGCTGAAATCTTTGGTTGGATGGCCACTTACCCTAGTCCTGGCAGCATTGCTAGATTATTTAATCGGTGATCCCTGGGGCTGGCTGCATCCGGTGCAAGTAATAGGTTGGGCGATTGATCAATGGAGCAAGCTAACCTGGAAATATTTGAGTCATCCGATCGCTAGAAAAATTTCCGGTATCGGTTTATTCCTAGTTTTAGTAGTGGGCAGTGCTCTAGGGAGTTGGCTGTTCTTCAATATTCTCCGGGGCATTCAGCCAGTAATAGCGCAGATTTTAGAGATTATTTTGCTGGCCAGTTGTCTAGCCGGGCGCAGTTTACGGCAAGCGGCTCAGGATGTTTTGGCACCATTAGCCACTGGAGATATTGAAGAAGCCCGGCTGCGGCTGAAGAAGTATGTGGGACGCGATACCGATCAATTAACCACCCCCGAAATTTATCGCGCTATCCTCGAAACCGTCGCCGAGAATGCCACGGATGGAGTGACAGCTCCTTGGTTCTATGCCCTATTGGGAGCCAGTTTACCCGCTGTAGGTCCGGTGCCGCTAGCTTTAGCGTACAAAGCGGCTAGTACCCTCGATTCGATGGTGGGTTATCGCCAGGAACCTTACACAGATTTGGGTTGGTGTAGTGCTCAACTGGAGGATGTTTTGACCTGGCTACCCTGTCGGCTCACGGTGCTGACTTTGGCCTTACTATCGGGTCGGCCTGTTCCAGTATTGGCAATTTGTCAGCGTGATGCCCGTCAGGATCCCAGCCCTAATTCCGGCTGGAGTGAATGTATTTATGCCGCCATTTTAGGCGTGCAACTAGGGGGCGCTAATTATTACCAGGGCGAGTTGAGAACTAAGCCACTATTAGGCGATAACACTAAAATTATTGATGCGGGTCAGATCGATCGAGCGCTAAATCTGACCCGGCAGGTATTTTTGCTCTGGTTGCTGCTGTGGTTAGACTGGTGGGTGGTTAGCCAATTTCTCAAATTGTCGCCAACACATTAGCATTGCTCTGGGTACATGGAAGCAGCCTTTCCACTTGCCGCCTTTGAGATCTAACAATACTTCACCGCGTCGGTTGAGATAGCCAAACCATTCTCCCTGCTCGGCATCGGCAAAATGTTGCCAGGTATAGTCATGGATTTTTTGATACCAGTCCCAGCATTGGGGGTTGCCAGTTAACCGATAGCCCATGGCCAGCGCCACCAGGGTTTCCACATGTACCCACCACAGTTTTTGATCCCACTCTAATTGTTGGGGGGGATGGCCTTGGACATCCAAAAAGTAATAAATACCGCCATATTCTTTGTCCCAGGAAAGATTCAGGATATTCAGCACCACTTGTACGGCCTTTTCCATCAACGGTTTGTCCTGCCGCCGCTCGGCGATATCCATCATGAACCACATCGCCTCAATGCCATGACCAGGATTCAGCAAACGGCCATCAAAGCAATCGATGTGCGAGCCATCTGGGGCCACATTTTCGTACATAATGCCCTGGTCTGGGTCTAAGAAATCGGTCATCACCTCTTGAATCGTGCTGTCTAGTACCCGATCAAGTTCATCACTGGGCAACAACCAACTCATTTCCAAAGTGAGATTGGCCAAAATCATCGGCACGGCCAAGGACTTCATCGATCGAGTGCCCGGATAAGCCTTGCTGTACTTGCCCTTGGGATTGTCCTGACGGCGTTGCACATTACCATAGGCTTGCAGGGCAATTTCTTTAGCCCAGTCTTGACCAGAAGCTAAGGCGTATTGACTAAAAGCCATCGCCGCAAAGCAGTCCGAGAAAATATTATAGGGTTGGATCAGCGGCTGACCCGACTGGTCGAGGGCAAAATACCAATTCCCTGTGCTATCCCGACCGTGTTTAGCTAAAAAGTCAGCGCCGTGGGCGGCCACCTTCAACCATTCGGGATGCTGTTCAATCTGATTATAAAAAGTCGCAAACATCCAGACCTGACGGTTTTGCAGCCAAATAAATTTATCGGTGTCAAAAACTTGGCCAGTCCGATCGAGACAAGTAAAATAGCCGCCCTGTTGCTGATCGATCGAATGCTGCATCCAAAAAGGAATAATATTGTGCAACAAGGTATGACGATATAATTCAGCCAGTTCTGGAAAATTCTGATCCATTTAGCTTACTCCGGCGGTGCTGATACAGAGAATCATTCTAATTCAGAAGCCACCACTCTACTTCATGGCGTAAATATCATCATATCCTTGGCACTTTATCCCCAGCTTAAGCATGGCTGCTAGCACCCGCCTCTTTTTTCTATTATTGCTGTTTGGAATAAGCGCAAATAGCGTTTTATACTTGGGCTTACTATTCATGACTCCCAGTCCTTTTAAAGTCGGGCTGTGGTTTTGGGTGTACAGAGTAGTTGTACCCTACCTAATGGTACTGGGATTTGCTGGATTGGTTAAACAAAATAAATTAGATCTGCCCTGGCAAATGGCCGCATTCCCCCTTATCTATGCCTTGTTTTTGGCCGCTTGGGGCAACTCTTTCTACATTGGTTTAGCTGGTTTGGTGGCCAGATTTCCTAGTCGTAGTGCAGAGCTAATGCCCATCTTTTTATTCATTCTGATGCTGGTTGGCTTGATTCGGGTAGTCCGGGAAGAATACGATTTTTAGCCGTTGCTTGTCAAAACTGGGATCAGTCTGAGACTATACCGATAGAGCGCCACGGGTCGCTGTAAGGCTTTAAAGTATTCTGGATCTTGCGGTGATAAGTAAATCGCCGTCACCTGCTGAGCCGTGATGCTACCATCGGCCAGCAATTGGTAGCTAGTAGTGGTTTCGACAGTATTCAGATAAATGGTTTTCCATTGGAAAATCTGCTGATTGACTTCAGTAGCCGTAAAATGATTTTGGCTAGTCTCTTTTTGGTAGCCCGTCATTACTGAAGTCAACTGGGTGCCACTCGCCAACTTGGTAATTTGCTTGATTTGGGGTTTTTTAATTACTTGAATCGAATCCACCGCCTTTTCGCCCAAATAAGCAGTTGCAATCTGTTGACCATTAAATGATCGATTAGCTAACACCTGCGTCGCCGTATCATTGCTAATCGAGATGCCTGGAGACACCATGGTGGTTTCCGAGCCAAACCGCACCCGAAACTGGTAGGCTCGATCGATATTAGTTTTGTTGCGATCAAACCCCGGTGTGATAATCTTGGGAGCCAAAGGCGCTATCTGTTCTTGAAGAATACTAGTAACTTGCCATTCCCCAGCAAACCACTCTGGATAAATTAATTCACCATCGGTTAATAAATTATTTGGTGCTGTCCAGTGGGGGAAAGCAACTAATCGATTTTCTATTTCCCCTGCCCAGACAGCGCTACTGCCCATCCACCAATAGGCGATCGCTATTAGTATTACTCCACAACGCCGCAGCGCATTTTTTGACCCAACGAAGCTTGGCACATCAGACAAGATAAAGTATTCGATCGAGTTGCAAAATATTACTTCATGTAGACCAGAGATAAAATTTTTGTAAAGTATTTTGATAATATCTTCACTATGTTAGTACTAATTCCATTTTCAGTGCAGGCTCGCACACTTTCTTGGCAATTCAGCCAGTTATTCTTGAATGAACTAGTACTCATACCACCAATACGCATTTTAACCATAACTTTAGGTATATAAGTGTAGGGCACTTGGTATTTAGCCATAAATCGGGTCAATATTTCATAATCAGCAGCGATCCGATAATCTGTTTTGAAATCACCATACTTTTCATAGACCGATTTCTTGATAAAGCAAGTTGGATGAGCTGGCATCCAGCCCCAGGCAAAGCTATCTGGGGTACATTTAGCAGAATCATAGTACCTCACAACTTTATCTAATTCGCCTGGATTGACGAATACCAAATCGCCAAAAAGCATATCGGATTTACCTTTTTCTAATTCACTTACCACCTCTGAAATAGTGGTGTTACTAGCATAAAAATCATCAGAATGGAGAATTCCGATAATACTTCCTTCCGCTAGTTTTAGCCCTTTATTCATCGCATCGGGCATCCCTTGATCCGGTTCACTAATAAATTTAGCAATATTACCATTGAAAGATTTAATAATTTCTACTGTTCCATCAGTAGATCCACCATCGACAATGATATGTTCAATGTTTTTGTAATCTTGAGAGAGAACAGATTCAATGGCATGACTGATGGTTTTGAAATTATTCTGGACTACTGTAATAATAGATACTTTACTCATATTTTCATGTATTAAAAATATTACTTTGTACTCAAGAAGATTTTCAGATTGTTCATCTTAAGATAATTGAAATTAGCTAATTGTGAAATCTGAGCATGGCTGGATCTCTGGGATAGATTTTAACTTAATTTAATAATAAAAAATGCTTTCCGGCTTTGTAGCATGAATGATTCAAAATGTAAAAATAAAAACTGATGTTTAGGCTATTTTCCAAAATTCCAAGTTATCTATTTTCATACCCCTAATTGGTCACTCTTGAGACAAATTAGGAGTATTTTGAAAGCGCCGCCACTGTTTTGGCGATGGGGCTAGAAATTCGTAAGTACCTGCTTCATCATCTTTAGCTGTCAACACAATGTCAAACGACAAAGATACCCTCAGATCTGGTGTTTCATTGAGGGTGACGGCGTGTCTTTGCTTGGCTGGAAACATTAATAATCTACCGACCACCGGCACATAAACGGCTTGCAACTGACTAAAATAATTTTCCTCATCCACAATGTCGGTGTTCTCACTACCTAAGCCCGGAGCCACCTCGTTCATCCGGGCATGATCGAAAAAGACCAAGCTACCGGGGTCTTCTTCCTCTGACTCTGGCACCGCAATATAATACACCGCACTGACATGCGCCGTATTATGACAATGGGCACCCACTTCTTGCAGTGTGCGTGAAACGATCGGCCACGCTCTTTGGATATATAGCTGTACCTTACTGGTATCGATGCCCAGATCTTGTAAATAAATTAAAGTGTGCTCCTCGACTTGATCTACCACCCAGGCAAAGCGTGGATCAGAATGGATTTGCTCGACACCATGTAAATCTCCAGTCCAGGCCATTTCTGGATATGCCCGCCGATCATCTCCATCTCGTTCTAATTGCAGTACGGCATCGAGTAAAGCTTGCTGATGCTGGGGAGCATCGGCTAAATCATCGTAGTAAATCGCCAGCGGAAACCAAGTCTCGATCGGCATATCAATTAGTCGATAGTTCTTTCTAAGAATTGTAGAGTCGCTGGTTACTTAAATTCCGTGGCTTTTGCCAATCACCCAATGACGGCGGAACGATCGAGAGAGAGCCGACTCCGGAAACGACAGATAAATGGGCCGTCCGTGCGGGCAAGTACGCGGATTGCGAGTGTTTTGCCATTGATTCAACAGATTCTGCATCTCTGGCAAACTCAGCACCGTCCCATTCCGAATCGCACAACGACAGGCTACCGCCACCTGCACCGCTGTCAGATCACTGCCATAGCTGAGTTCTAAGATCGCCGATTCCAAATCTGATCGACCGAGCAATGGTTCTGGTACTTTCCGCACTGCCCACATCCCCGCCCCAAACACATCCACTTCCAGCCCCAATTCTTGGAGTCGATCGATCTGCTTCTGCTGTAAATCTGCCAATAATATTGGTGAATCTAAGGGTACAAGCTGCCAAGCTGCTGCTAGTTGTTCGTACAACACCCGCTCATGGGCAATATGCTGCTCCACCAACCATAAACCAGTCGGGTGTTCAGCCACAATATAGGTATTCAGAATTTGTCCGACCGCCTTAAGTGCCAGGGAATTTTGATCGGTGGTAACATCTACCGATCTTTGCGGTACTTGATAGCTCCCAGGGTTTTCAGCGGCGGTTAATAATTGAGTGATCTTAGACGGGATCAATAACTCTTCAGTCAGGCTATGGCGCAGGATGCGATCGATCGCCCCCCGTACCTGTTCTTGCCAATAGGCCACATGGTGCAAATAGATCTCAGACTTAGCTGGGTGACGGTTCCAGTCAATGTATTCCGGTGGCAAGTAGATATGCAAAAAACAAACTGGATATCGATCACGTGGCAACATTCTAGCCATCCCAGCCATCAACACCTGTTCCAATTCCGGTGCCACTACTAGCCGACCATTGACGGCCGCTTTGATCCAGTCAGCGCGATGCCGATGACAGCGATCAGGTAAACCCAGTAATAACTCGATCTGACCAGCAGCGGGTGGTAGGGCTATCGCTTCGGTGTCAATTTCAGTAGCATCAACTGGCGGGGTATTAAAAACGATTTGGCGCAGATCTTCGACGCGCACGCGCGGCAAGACTTGCGGCAGGATCTGCCGCGCCGTCGCTGCCGCATTGATATGAAACCAAGGCTTTTCGCCCTGGCGGATCTGCCACTGTACTTGAGGATGACAGAGTGCCAAGTTGCCAATCAGGGCTTGGATTTGCTTAAGTTGTTGGGCTGTATTCGTAAGTCCAGCACGGCGGGGTAACCATTCCCCAAACAGATCGGTAACATGGACGATCGTACCGGGGGCGATCGCGGTTTCTTCGGCCACAGTTACTGCACCTTGCTGGTTGTAGCGCACCCGCCAGCCAATATCATGTGACCGACTAAGAATTTCTAAATTAGCGAGTTGGGCAATGCTGTGGAGGGCTTCACCGCGAAAACCCAAGCTGGTAATTCGCCATAAGTCTTCAGGGTGATGGATCTTACTAGTACTGTAGGGTGTGGCGGCTTGTTGCAGATTGCTTAAATCCATCCCCCGTCCGTTGTCTGCGACTTGAATTCGCCACTGGTCGGCATAAACACTAATGGTTAAGCGGGTGGCACCAGCATCGATCGCATTTTCGGATAGTTCGCGCACTACGGCGGCGAGAGAATCAATTACTTCACCCGCCGTCATTTTTTGGATGACGGCGATGGGCAAGGGTTGAATGTTGCTCAAGTTGTTGTTAGGAAACGACGTAGGCGGTTTTTAGTGCCCAGGCAATCAGGGCACCAATACTGCCCAGGATCACAACGGCGGAGATGGCGATGACGATCGGACTGTCTGCGCCTTTGAATTTCATGATGCCGCGATCGAGGTCTGACATGGTGGGAAGCTCCTGGAGCTGTGTTGATGTTTGTGCAATGCTTTGATTATCTTAGCAAATAGCTTGTGCTGCTGTTTTGCTGGCCAGCAATTGCGATGAGAAAGTCGATGACTCAAACAATTCCAGTCAAAGCTGTGCAACTTTGACAAATTATTATTTACTGTCTAACGCCCTAGAATTGAGCCATGGTCTGAAAAATAAACCTCTTGCCTGTCTGTCCCGCCTATCTGCTGCTCGAATGAGTAGTTATGCCCATATTGAATAATAATGTATTTTCAGGAAGATCTTTCAGTATTACTTATTTTGAGTTTTCCTCGGCGCTGAGAATAGAAATCAACGAACATGTAAAGCAGATAGGACGCAGCTAATGAAAATAGATAGAATGCAATGGGCGATTTAATTCCTATTTTTGATACCACCATATATATAGGAATATGAATAAGATAAAGCGGATACGAGATATCTCCAAGAGTTTGCATTAGCCTAGATTTTTTCGTTGAGACATGATCATCAAGAATAAAGATCTTGAAAATTGTATACACCACCCACAACGTAACCGCATGCATAAAATAATTAAATATATCAATATAAAAAAACTGTTCGATTGTTCCGCGCTTAATACTTGAACCCAACTGTATTAGGGCCTTGATAAAGATGTGAATAATAAATATAACCCTTAGATCTTTGAGTACAACTGATTTTTTTGTATCTTCGCGCGCGAGTTGTGACCCGCAAACCCACGCAAAGCACAAAAACAACAGGTTGCCTCCGTAGCCAATATTTGAGTAATACGGTAGGTGTAGGAGTGTCCTAAGAGCTGTATAAATTACATACGAGATTAACGAAATATAAATTATGAAGCGATTTACACGAGGACTCAAAGTATAAAGAAAAGGAAGAGAACAATATAACCAAAACTCCAGTGAGAGGCTCCAAGCTGGGCCAACGAAGGAGGTGGTGGTAAGAATTTGGTTTAAAAATAATGCATTTACTAATATAATAAATGGGTTAGGGAAAACCTCTTTTTGTACAAAAACAAGTACAATTAAAGTAATCATAAGACTTGCGAAATATACTGGATACAGCCGTTTTAATCGACGCAGTAAAAATCCATCAGGTCTATTTAGATAGGATGCCGTAACTGAGTAACCACTAATGAGCAAGAATCCTAAAATTGCCTCAAATGCGCCTAATTTAGGTATGATTGATAATAGCCCAAGTTGCGTATATTCGGCTAAGTGATTTATGGCAACGATAGAGGCAAGGAAAAATCTTAGGAGAGCAAGAATGCTCCATTTTTCTGAGGTAATCATTTAAGTATTATTTTTTAGTGGGCGCGAGACGAGTAATTAGCCTGAAGTAACGACGTTTAAATCCCATAACCTACAGGTCTTTGATTCTTTCCCCTTGGTCATTATGTAGCTCATATCTTTTTGCTGTCATTATTTTATTAATATTTCACCGTCTTTTTGGTTTACTTAATAACACGCCCAAGGCTCAATAAATTTAGCCAGGTCACTATAATAGCAGATTGGTATACATTTAGAATTTCGTAATATCATATCCGAACAGTATGAAATACTCGACTCATTCTCAGCTACGAACTCGGATTTGATAAGCGACTTAACCCATCAATACGTAACCGATCGCATTAACTAATGCGATCGAGAGTTGATAATATGCTTTGTGAATCTTTGAGATCGATCGCCGAGTAATAACCAAACTATTTCAGAGCTTCGATCGTAACGAGACCACCTTCAACCGCCTCAATCTGAAGCTTAAAACCACATATCAAACTCATTCCCACTAACGGATCTGCCTCGGAAGCCGCTACATCAACAATTTGGTTCTGACCGTCCCAGATCGTAGCCGCCTTGTATATTTCAAAAACTACTTCGCTCCCATCACCCAACGTTCCAATATCACGGTAGTGCCAATGTAAGCCAAGATCTGTGATCACAGAAAATGGTAAAGATAAAAAGCCAGTGAACCCTGTGTCAATGACTGCATCAAAGGTTATTTTAGGTAAACCGATGCAACCTACTGCAACTTTGATGATTGCCTCACAATTATTGTTGACCACGCCAAACATCATACAGACTTCCTCAGACTGCGGCTGCCAAAACGGAAGACTGATCTGTGTCCAATCCTAATTACCCAAGGTTGAGCATCAGGTTCACGTTCATAAAGTCGATCGACTGCTATCATCGTCGTATCAGCTACCTCAAAAACTCCGGTTTCGATATCAATCGCCACAATCTTGCCATGATTACCCTCTTCGACTTGCGATCGAATCTGTGACTCGTAAAGTGCATCACCCCGTTGGGCAAACTCTTCCTTGCTATATCGGGGCTGTCTAACCGTCATCACCTTAACCTCTGTATGACTGGACTCTTCCATTTTATCTTGAGTTGATAATGTGATTTATGAAACATTGAGATCGATCGCCGAGTAGTAAACAAACTGCACTTAGGAGTCAACTGATGACACGGGTTTTTAGCCTTTCAGTAGAATGTTGCACCGAGCAATCCCAGGCAGAGAAATTTGCTGAACACTTCAGAGATTTAACTTGGACGATCGATAGTGGCATCCAATCTCAATGTAGATCGGATATATTTGCAGATTTAGAAGGAAACTGGTGGTGTCGAGTTTGTCCGAGTGGGCTTGTGAAATTGGTATTGAAGCTCCAGAAAGTGCTTACTTAATGACCAAACTAGGAATATTGCTTTATCAAAAACTACGATCGGCTTCTTCATTCCGCCATAGCATTTTGGGAGTAGAAGTTGACGAATTCAGAACCTACAGCGAACTAATTGAAGATCTGACAGTAACTAACGTGAGTTCGGGATAAGGAAAGAAAAAAAGGGGCAAAACAGATAGTCTGGAGGTACCAATCAACCAAAAATCTGGATTGCCTTATGCCTAGTTTAGAAGAACTCTTTTGTTCCGTCGATGATTTCTGTCAAATCTTTGAACCGCAATGGCAGAAACAACTTCTTGGACACAACTTTCAAATACGCAAGCGGGAACGCAGTCTGAGCTTGAGTGAAATTATGACCATTCTGATCAGTTTTCATCAGTCTTGCTACCGGAATTTCAAAATCTACTACTTAGATAAAGTCCAAAATCAGTGGCAGAGCTATTTTCCAAGATTGGTTAGTTATAACCGCTTTGTGGAGTGGATGCCTGGGACTTTAGTACCACTGTGTGCTTATCTTCGGTCTTGTTTTGGTACTTGTACAGGTATTAGCTTTATGGATGCTACCAGCCTAAAAGTCTGTCACAACAAGCGAATTCGCCAACATAAAGTTTTTAAAAATGTAGCTGCTCGCGGCAAAACCTCCGTGGACTGGTTCTTTGGATTAAAATTACATTTGGTTATCAACGACAAAGGTGAGCTGCTAAACATTCATGTAACTCCAGGCAATGTAGATGACCGAAAGCCAGTGCCCGACTTGCTTCAACATCTTTTTGGTAAAGTATATGCCGATAAAGGTTACATATCTCAACAATTGGCTCAGGAATTATTGGAAAAAGTCGGTATCCAACTGCTCACTAAGCTCAAACGCAATATGAAACAGCGTTTGATGCCCCTTTGCGACCGATTACTGTTACGGAAACGAGCCGTTGTCGAAACAGTTATTGATCAATTGAAGAATATCTCCCAGATCGAACATTCCCGGCATCGCTCTCCAGTTAATTGCTTTGTCAACATTCTCTGTGGATTGATTGCTTATTGTCATCAACCTAAGAAGCCAGGAATCGCTATGGAACACAATTTACTGGCTTCTGTTTAACCCGAACTCAGGTTAACTAATCTATCTGGAATTGTGGTTTCGCAGGATATTTGGCAGCGGATAGGTTCACCATCAACACTCCGCAATTTTGCTCTGAATTATTTGTGGAAGCCCTGCGAAGGCGAGGTTTACAAGCTGCTGGCAGCTTGATTTTTTGTTTATTTTCAGAAATATCAGCATGTCTTGTCTCATTTTTGTAATACCGAATATTTGAATCTTTTTTGGCAATGAACTCTGATTTGATCCTAGGTTCGATCGACATCCTCCAAGGTCACGATGACATTTCCCTTCTTGCGCCCAGTATCGACATAACGGTGAGCCTCAACCATCCGTTCAAACGGATAACACCGATCAATAACCGGTTTGAATTCTCCCGCCGCCGCCAGCCCCGCCAGAAAACGTAAATCTTCCGCGCCACTGGCCGCTGTCCCAGCAATGACTTTCTTGCTGCTTGTCATCGACACCCATAGCATCTGAAACATATCCGGCAGCCCAGCTAAAACCATCAGCAGACGTCCTTTTTCCTTTAACGAAACTTTGCTCCGGGAGAACGGAGCCGTGCCAGTGGTATCGACAATGACATCATAGGTTTCACCATTCTGCGTGAAGTCTTCTTGGGTGTAGTCGATGACATGACTAGCACCCAGAGATCTTACCAATTCCATATTCGCAGCACTGCACACCCCGGTCACTTCTGCCCCGAAGTGCTTGGCCAACTGCACAGCAGCGGTGCCGACCCCACCAGAAGCGCCATTAACCAGGATTCTTTCGCCGCTCTGAAGTTTTCCTCTGCGGAGGAAATCTAACGCCGTTGTGCCACCAAAAGATAAGGCGGCGGCTTCTTCGTAGGACAGATTAGCTGGTTTTAAGGCCATCGCCCCATCTTCCGGCATACATTTGTACTCTGCATAACAACCCATAGCGGCATCGCTGAATGCAAAAACTTGATCACCGACCTGGAATTTCCGGACATTTTTGCCGATCGATTCAACGACCCCGGCCAGCTCTGTCCCTAGGATGTGTTGCTTGGGCTTGAAGACCCCAAACACCAAACGCACGATCAGCCCGAAGCCGGTCGGCACATTCAGACTGCGCACCCGCCAGTCCGCTGCTGTTACCGTTGTCGCATGTGTTTTGATCAGGACTTCATTGTCGTTAGGGGTAGGTTTTTCAACTTCCTTCAATTGCAGAACCTCGGGCGCTCCATATCTTTCATAAACAATTGCTTTCATACGTTGTCAACTCCGTAGGTTGCTTTTACGCTAGGCTCTGGTTGAGATGCCTATTAGGATAGCTCCATTCGGATGGTCATGCTCTATTGCCGATAAAAGTAGTCAAAGTGGCAAATTCCATTCTAATCAAATTCTGAGTATTGATAAAACACTATGTATTTAACATGTCATAGAAGAATATTTCTAGACTAGGGCAAGCTAGAATTCTGATCGATCGACCAAACATCACAGCCAGCCATAGCAAACAACATTAGCCAGCCATCTCAAAAAATCCAAAAAGCACAACTCAGGGGCTAGGCACTGCTATACTAAACCCATTCAGCCTAAATAGTTGAGTTCCAAATTGCTATAGATACTCAAGAGGTTGAAATGCTTAGAACCGATGTAATTCAAAAAATAATTGACCACAAAAAAGCCCTGAGATACTTAGAAATAGGGGTCAATAATGGTGATAATTTCTTTCCAATCGAAGTAGACCAAAAGATTGCCGTAGACCCCAGCTTCGCCTTCTCCCCAGAGCGCCAAAAAGAATGGGAAACCATGAATCCATACAACGCTAAAGCCCAATACGTCACCGCCACCAGCGATGATTTTTTTGCCAAGGCCGAATCGATCGATGGCTTCGATGTAGTTTTTATTGATGGCCTGCACACCTACCAGCAATCCTTGCAAGATGTCCTCAACTCCTTAGATAAACTCAATGACAACGGCGTAATTGTAATGCACGATTGCAAACCGCCCCACGTTGCTGCCGCCTGTCCGGCCAAGTCACTGCAAGAAGCTGAAGATATGCAAAAAGATGAAGCTACCAAATCACCAGGATGGACAGGAGAATGGTGTGGTGATGTTTGGAAAACTATTTGTCATCTCAGGAGCCAGCGACAAGATTTAAAAGTATTTGTATTAGATTGTGACTATGGCTTAGGAATAGTCACGAAAGGGAGACCCGATACTAACCTAAACTTGAGTAAAGAAGCATTAGATACCATGACTTACGACGAAGTTTTCAATGGTGATGGTAGCCTTCTGAATCTAAAAGATGAAAACTATTTATTTGAATTTTTGAAGACAATTTAATCAAATGCCAGTAATAAATTTTTCGTAGTGGTTGAACTTTATGAAAATGGCATTAGTCAGCAGTGGTTACAATCCTACACCTCCGCTGTCGAACTCTATTTTAACTCTGCTCCAAGAGTACAAGTATTACTCAGAAAAAAATGGGCATCAAGTAGACATTTTCAATCATCAAGATGTACACCAAGTCATAGACAGCATCAACGGTAGCAACTATGACTTTGTGCATTTACATGATGGTAGTTTTGTATTGAATTTTAACCAAACGCTCCAGCAAAGATTTTGTTTTACATCTCATGCTGGACATCTGTTGAAATTTGATCAATGGAATGACATATTCAAGCAAGAATTTCAATCTTACTTAAATGCCCCTGGGATTATTGCGCTCTCATCTACTTCAAAACAGCTTTTTTTAGATGTTGGTTATTCTGGATATATATCAACTCAGGCTAATGGAGTTGATACTAGAAAAATTAATCGTCAAGAGCAAGGAAATGGCAAGGCTATTTGCTTGGGTTGGATTCAGCCGCGCAAACAACAAAGGCTGTTAGCTGAAACAGTCGATGGCCAGCTTTCTATTGATTTTGTAGGGCCTTTAGACGATCCTAATTTTAGAGAAGGATCGACAACTAAATATTTAGGAGTATGGAGCTTACCAGAAGTTTATCAGCGGCTCACAGAATATAGCTGTCTGGTTCTAATTAGTAATGGGGAAGTTGCACCACTAGTGGTACTAGAAGCAATGGCTGCTGGTTTGGGAGTTGTTGTTTCCAAATCAGCTAGTGCTAATTTGCACACCCAAGACTTCATTAAAGTCTTACCAGATGACATCTTGACTAATCCCACTCCGCAGAATCAGCAAATTGTTTGTGAATCGATCGAAGAACTAATCGAAAATAATCAGGCATCGCGCTGCGAGATTGCTGCTTATGCCCAAGAAAATTTCGATTTTAGTCAGATCATTAAAAGCTACAGTCGCAATGTGGATGATTTTATCAACTCTTAGTTGACCTAGCCAGCCTTCTAGCTCAAAGCACTCTGAATTCTTGGCACCGCTAGATTTTGCTGATGCAACAATAACCACGATTGAATCAGATCGGGTCCATGGACTTCGCCACTCAGAGCAGCACGCAGACTGCGCATCACCATCCCTTTCTTCACGCCATGCTCCTTGGTTACACGGTTAATGATGCCCTTGGCTGCTTCTTCGTTAAAGTCTGGGGTTGCTTGCACAGCAGTCAACAAGCTGGCCAAAATAGCCTTAGCTCCTTCTTGAGCAATTTGAGCTTGGGCTTCTTCATGCAGCGGTGATGCTACCGTAAAGAAAGTGCGGCTGATCTCCACCGCATCTTTTAAGGTTGTCAGACTGGCACCAATCAAAGTGGTGAGTTGTAGCAACCAAGTTCGATCGACATTTACATCAAAACCAGCTTTCTCCCAGTAAGGCAAGATTTCTGGCAACAACTCCTCCGGTGACATGGCATGTAGATACTGGCTATTAACCCAATTTAGCTTGTCCCAGTCAAATTTAGCCCCGGCTTTGTTCACTCGATCGAACCCAAATTGCTTAGCCGCACCCTCTAAGTCAAAGATTTCTTCGCCGTCTGGAGCAGACCAGCCCAGCAAGGTCATGTAATTGACCAATGCCTTGGCGGTGTAGCCCAGATCCTTGAAATCCCAAATAGAAGTTACGCCGTCCCGCTTGGAAAGTTTTTTGCCCGTGGGACTGAGAATCAGTGGTGTATGGGCAAATTCGGGCACCTTCACACCTAACCCGTGATAGAGCAGAATTTGCTTGGCAGTATTAGCAATGTGGTCTTCGCCACGAATCACATGAGTAATCTGCATATCAATGTCATCAATAACTACAGCCAAGTTATAAAGCGGTTGACCAACACTGTGCTGGTCAGCAGCACGGGCAATTACCATGTCGCCGCCCAAGTCACTACCCTTCCAACTCACTCGACCACGGACTAGGTCATTCCAGACAATTTCTTGCTGGTCATCAATCTGAAAGCGAATCACTGGCTGCCGACCTTCGGCAATAAAAGCCGCTTCTTGCTCCGGGGTCAAATTCCGATGGCGATTATCGTAACGGGGCGCAACTTGCCGAGCTTCTTGGCCAGCCCGCAGTTCGTCTAGTTCGGCGGTGGTGGTATAGCAGCGGTAGGCTAACTGGCGATCGAGCAGTTGCTGAATACCTTTGCTATAAAGATCAAGGCGCTGCGATTGGAACAAAGGGCCCTCATCCCAGTTTAAACCCAACCATTTCAAACCGTCTAAGATATTCTGGGTGTATTCATCTTTCGATCGCTCTAAGTCGGTGTCTTCTAACCGCACAATAAACTGGCCACCAAGATGGCGGGCAAAGAGCCAGTTGAAAACGGCCGTACGGGCGGTGCCGATATGAAGATTTCCGGTGGGGCTGGGGGCAATACGAACTCTAACTGTCACAAGAAGATTTTAATAATGAAGGACACTTCTCAATTATCGTACAGTTGAGAATGGTTGTTCCGACTGGTGAGTATATGGGACTAGATGCTGTTGAAATAATAATGGGCTGGGAAAATGCTTTTGAAATTAAGCTAAACGATGCTGAAATAGCTGAGCTGCGGACTCCAAGGCACGCGATCGATCTTATTTCAGCCAAAGTGGGAGCATCCGATCGAGTGGTGGGAGTTTGTCTAAAATTACGCGCTTATCATCGTATTCGCCAAGCTTTTTGTAGCGTTTTAGGTGTGCCTCGTGCCCAAATTCGACCCAATAGTAAATTACGTAAACTACTACCCCCAGAGCAGCGCCAGGGTGCTTGGCAAGCAATTTTTGCTCAAGCGGGACTGCCGGCCTCACCACCCTTTGGATTTGGTACCGGAGTGATCTTTATGCCGATCGCCATCAAAGATATAGTAATTTGGTCGGTAGCACATCACCCCAGCAGTTTGGTGAATCCAGATGAACGCTGGACTCATGCTCAAGTACGCTCAGTTGTCCGAGCTGTAATTATAAAAATTGTTGGGGCAGAAGAGTTTGAGGACGATGATGATTTTGTCATAGATCTGGGGATCGGGTAGAATGCCGCCGATATAGAACGAACAAGTACGCTTTCCTGTAAACCTTTGCAACTTTTGCGCTGTCTTTTGGCGTTACTAAATATAGTAAAGGGAGCTAATTTATCAATTGCTTGGCGATCGCACTTTTCTGAAATAAGACAGGGCATCACTCCCCTAAACTAGGGTATTGCTTTTTAGATAATAGGACCTCAAATGGAGAGCAGAAAATGGCTGTAGAGCCTTGCACGGAAGTTCCTAATCAAACTAACACTGTTACTGCGGTACTTAAAGAACGCGGACAAAGAGAGGTATTTTGCGGCCTAACGGGAATCGTTTGGCTCCATCGCAAAATGCAGGATGCTTTCTTTTTAGTCGTAGGTTCCCGCACCTGCGCCCATCTGATTCAGTCAGCGGCTGGGGTCATGATTTTTGCTGAACCCCGGTTTGGGACAGCTATTCTGGGTGAGCGAGATCTCGCTGGCCTGGTTGATGCCAACGAAGAACTTGATCGGGTGGTTAATCAGCTGCTAGAGCGTCGCCCCGATATTGGCACTCTCTTTTTGGTGGGATCATGCCCCTCCGAGGTGATCAAACTAGATCTAGCCAAAGCGGCAGAACGCCTTGGTCAGCGCTTCTTTCCCAAAGTACGGGTGCTCAATTATTCGGGCAGTGGCATTGAAACGACCTTTACTCAGGGTGAAGATGCTTGTTTGGGATCGATGATACCCGTTTTACCCAGCAGCAATGACGAACCGGGTCTGATGGTGGTGGGGAGCTTGGCCGATGTGGTGGAAGACCAGTTCCAACGCCTATTCGACAAAATGGGCATTGGGCCGGTTTATTTCTTTCCACCGCGCCGCGCTGCCAATCTGCCACCCATTGGCAAAGGAACCAAGTTACTGCTCGCCCAGCCTTTCTTGAGCGAAACCGTTCGATCGCTTATTCAACGCGGTGCCACACTTTTACCATCACCTTATCCCTTGGGGATCGAAGGTACGACAGCCTGGTTACGTACAGCTGCTAATGCCTGGAATATAGATGAGACAGTCTTTGCAGCGGCGATCGCCCCCGCCGTTAACCGCGCCCAGATTGGACTAGAACGCTACCAAAAAACCCTTAGTGGTCGGAAAGCATTTCTATTTCCTGATTCGCAATTAGAAATTCCGTTAGCTCGTTTTTTGTCTAGAGAATGTGGCATGGAACTAGTCGAAGTCGGAATGCCTTATATTGATCGAATGTTAATGGATAGCGAAATCGCTCTCTTGCCAGCGGGTACGGCTCTATCAGAAGGTCAAGACGTGGAAAAACAGCTGGATCGCTGTCGGGCAGCTAGACCAGACATCACCGTCTGTGGTTTGGGACTAGCCAATCCTCTAGAGGCAGAAGGGATGGCCACCAAATGGTCGATCGAACTGGTTTTTTCGCCAATTCAGGGCTACGACCAAGCGGCTGACCTCGCCGAATTGTTCGCACGACCCTTAGAAAGACGGAAACGATTGACTATTTAGGATTAAATTTTTTAGCTTTACTCATCACCAACTCATCAGGAATTATGGAATTAACCCTGTGGACTTACGAAGGCCCGCCCCATGTAGGAGCAATGCGGATTGCGACGGCGATGGAAGGAGTGCATTATGTGCTTCATGCCCCTCAAGGCGATACTTACGCTGATCTATTGTTTACAATGATCGAGCGTCGTGATCGCCGTCCGCCGGTAACTTACACCACCTTTCAAGCCCGCGATTTGGGTGGTGATACCGCCGAGATGGTCAAAGCATCGGTGCGCGATGCCTATGATCGCTTTCAGCCACAGGTAATGTTGGTGGGTGAAAGCTGCACCGCCGAACTCATTCAAGATCAACCCGGATCACTGGCCAAGAGTATGGGATTGCCGATCCCGGTGGTCAGTCTAGAACTACCGGCTTATTCCAAAAAAGAAAATTGGGGGGCTAGCGAAACCCTCTATCATCTAGTTCGGGCTTTGTTGTTGCCAGTGGTGCCCGCGCCCAATACACCCCGCCCACCGCGCGATCCCAGCATTCGCCCCAAAGCCAACATTATTGGCCCTACCGCTTTAGGTTTTCGCTGTCGGGATGATATTCAGGAAGTAATTAAGTTGTTGGCGGAGATCGGTGTAGATGTAAACGTCATCGCGCCGCTGGGATCGACACCCGACGACTTAAAACGAATTCCCGATGCCGACTTTAATATCTGTCTCTATCCCGAAATTGCACTTACTACTTGTACTTGGCTGACCCGCAGCTTCGGTCAACCCACCGTCAAGACAGTGCCCATTGGAGTCGGTGCCACTCGTGACTTTATTGCTGAAATTGGTCAGGTCGCTGGTATCGATGTCAGCGCCGCATTGGACCTGTCGCAAGCTGACACCCTCGGTAGTTGGGGTGCTGCGCGGTTGTCATCAGCAGCTCCCGCGCAGGCTTCCCGGTTGCCTTGGTACTCGAAATCGGTGGACTCCACTTATCTCACTGGCAAGCGGGTGTTTATCTTTGGTGATGCCACCCATGTGCTGGCGGCAGCGCGGATGGCTACCGAAGAGTTAGGATTTACACTGGTGGGGATTGGTACCTATAGCCGCGAATTTGCCAGAGAAGTACGGGAGGTTGCTAAAAAGCATGGCATCGAAGCGGTGATTAGTGACGATTATTTGGCCGTGGAAGCCAAAGTTGCCGAGTCTGCTCCCGAACTAGTTTTGGGCACTCAGATGGAACGTCATATTTCCAAACGTCTGGGCATCCCTTGCGCAGTCATTTCGGCTCCGATTCACGTTCAAGACGTCCCCGCTCGGTATTCCCCCCAAATGGGTTGGGAAGGTGCCAACGTGATCTTTGATGACTGGGTGCATCCGCTGATGATGGGTCTGGAAGAACATCTGATCGGAATGTTCCGGGAAGATTTTGAGTTCGGCGAAGGACATATGAGCCATTTACATAGTGCCCCCACTCACCACTCTGATCGGGAAGTAGTCGTTAGCAATGCTGTCGATCGATCACCAGTCGCGACCGCCACAGCAGGCTCTAATCAAGCAGTTTTAACTATCGAAGCTCCCCCGGATACTCCAGGGACAGTAACTTGGAGCGCCGATGGTGAAGCGGAGTTGAACAAAATCCCCTTCTTTGTCCGAGGTAAAGTCAAACGCAATACCGAAAAATTTGCGATCGATCGCGGCATTACTTCGATCACATCCGAGACTCTTTACGACGCTAAAGCCCAGATCGGTAAGTAACTTAAATTTTATATAGGATTTTATTATGGTAGTTTCCAACGCTCATCCCCCATCAATTACTAAGTGCGAAGATGGCGAAGGCAGTCTTCAGGTACATCAAGACCCTGGTATGAATATCGAAGGGGCTTTGGTGATCGCGGTCTATGGAAAAGGCGGCATTGGCAAATCCACCACTTCTTCTAATTTGTCGGCAGCATTCTCCCACTTGGGCAAGCGCGTATTGCAAATTGGTTGCGATCCCAAGCATGACAGTACCTTCACCCTCACCAAAAAGATGGTGCCCACGGTCATCGATATCTTGGAGACTGTTGATTTTCATTCCGAAGAACTTCAGCCTAACGACTTTATGTTTGAAGGCTACAACGGTGTAATGTGCATCGAGGCGGGGGGGCCACCCGCTGGTACCGGTTGCGGCGGCTATGTCACCGGGCAAACAGTCAAACTCCTCAAAGAACACCATCTACTCGAAGATACTGATGTGGTGATTTTCGATGTATTGGGCGATGTAGTTTGTGGTGGTTTTGCTGCTCCTTTACAACATGCACATTATTGTTTAATTGTTACTGCCAACGACTTCGACTCGATTTTTGCCATGAATCGGATCGTGGCAGCCATTCAGTCTAAAGCTAAAAACTATCGGGTCCGGCTGGGTGGTATTATTGCCAATCGCAGTGAAGGCACCGATCAAATTGATAAATTCAACGATCGGGTGGGTCTAAAAACCTTGGCGCATTTCCGCACAGTAGATGCCATTCGCCGCAGTCGGTTGAAAAAATGTACTGTCTTTGAAATGGACCCTGACCCGGAAGTACTAGAAGTTCAGCAAGAATATCTGAAATTGGCCAAAGGAATGCTGGATGATGTGAAGCCTTTGTCGGTAGAACCACTCAAAGATCGCGAGATTTTTGACCTACTCGGTTTTGACTAAATTGTTATAAAAAGCCCTCGTTCAGCGAGGGCTTTTTTATAACAATCCACAAGATAAAATTATGTATTTTCGCGAATTTCAGACCCAGCCAACCGTCCTTCGAGAGGTTCATACTCATCCTCTAAGAGCCAAAGCTGTGCCTGATCATAATTCTCGCAACTGGTGATCAGTTTATAGTTTTTAGTGGGGTCAAAGATGTGGCAATTGCCTATTTTATCACCTAGCAATAATAAAAGATAAGGCGGAGATTGCATCGGATCTATCCAAACCTCCAGAAAGTTCCAACTATTCTGCACTAGGCCGAGTGCGGGGGATGGGATGGTATTTGTTGTCTGCATCAATTTTTACCTCGCCGTATAACAAAGGAATGACAGAGCCATCAGGGCTTATCCTCAAGCCTATCGGTTCTGTAAACATTAAACCGTAACGCTCATAACCTCTGGTATTGCCAGTATAGGTACCTCTTTCTATGATAGCTTGAGCAACCCACAACATGGTTTCATGGTCGTTAAATATATGAGCAGCTCGACCACTCTTTAACAGTCGATTCACTTGATCAGTAGTAGGAAGATGTTTTGCGAAATGCCTGGTATCGAGAAAAATTTCACGATCAATTCGACTCATGGTCTTTGGACATTTAGGCTAAAATCACCTGCACTCGGCTTCATAAATTGGCCAGTAAAACCCGCAGCAGATTCCATAAATTAGGGTGAACCTGCAAATCTCCATAACATTGGGCAATTTTGAGGACATTCTTAGCACCAATCAAATAAACCGGTGGCACCAGCATCCGAAACGGCGCATAAACGATCGACTTTTGTGGATGATCGAAAAGATAAGCATTGTGCATAATCCCGATGCCTGATTCCACATCTTCGATCGAATTACCGGGAAAAGCCCCCCAAGTCATTGCTGGCACCGCAAAATTCATACCACTCCAAATATTCACCCCAATACTGCCATAGCGCAAGCTGCCGATCGAACGTTCCAAAATAGTCTGATGCGATTGCTGGGTCTTTTTATTGATCAGCACCACACAGGATAAGCTGCCCCAGATACTGGCATTGACAAAGTCTACAGCTTGCTCCAAAAAGTCCGTAGCATTGCTAGCATCTAGACTAACTTCGGCCAAGATTCCGCAAAAAGCCTCCATTGTCAGCACCAACTCACCAGTCTGAGCTGGTACATCAGGAATCAGCGTCCAAGGAACCGCTGAATCTTTGCTCCCTAAAACCTCTGCCTGGGGGTATCGATCGAGGAAAGCTTGATAACGTTCAGCAGCACCAGGATAATAAGCCTTGCGGGGTGGGGCTTGCGCTAACTCCGATCGCAAGTAGTCTAAAAACAGCTGGCGTTGGCTCCAGCCCCGCGCCAACACCAGTACTTGCGCCGCCGTACAGTTAAAGCTGGCATTATGTACCACCATACTCGCCACATGTCGCGCCTGCCAGCGCAAGTCCCGGTCTGACCAGTTACCAGGCACCACCAATACCGGAGTTACACAACCCAGTTCGGAGGTAATTGGCTTGTTCAAAAGTGGCTGATTGGTCGCCCTTCGATCCTGTTGTTCAGCAGGTGTCGCACCCCAGACGATCGCATCATGGGTATGGTGCGACCCGGTGATATGCACCGTGTCGATAGCCGGATGTTGGCACAGATAGCTGCCCACCGCAGCACCCCCATAGACCACCGCCACAAAGCCGTCATTAATTAGAGGCTGTAATACCTGGGTGATAAATTCCCCCACATATTCATTTACTGGATTAATCTTCAAGATCACCACCTGATTTTCGACCAATAGTTTATGTAAACTATCCAGGATGCTAATCACGGCAATATTTCCGGCTCCTAGCACCAGCGCTATGCGCCCGGGGAGTTCCTCGATCTGATTAACAGGAACATCGAGAGGCTCGTGAGGATAACCACCTTGACTAGCTGATTGTCCCGGCTCGATCCAAACTTCTCCGTGATAACCTGGCCACAATAACCGATCCATCCATTGATCGGGGAAAACGGTGGTCACCATCTGACCGTGACTAGTCCGAATCGCTGGCGGCTGGGGCTGTCCTTGAGATTGCAACGTCCGTAACATGGTTCGTAAATACAGCAGTGTAGCCATTGGGCCAGCGGCCCACTCTTCGCCACTCAATAAATTAGCAGGCTCGCCACCCTTAGCCGCCATAGCCGCTGTCACCCAACCAGAGCTAGCTGTCTGTGCGGCGGCCATACATCTTTGTAAATAGACCATCCGCTGCGGCAAAGTCACCGCCAGCCACACTCTTTTGTGCTGAACTAAGACATCAATGGCTGTGTCAATAGTTGATCGATCGAACATAAACCCTAACCGAAATTCAGAGCTAGATCATCAGTTTTAGCAGCCATGATCAAATCATTCTTGTGTAACCCTTGCACCGTATGCGTCCACCAGGTCACTGTCACCCGACCCCACTCAGTCATTAGTACCGGGTGATGCGCCGCCGCTTCGGCAATCTCACCCACGGCATTAGTAAAAGCCAAGGCCGTCACAAAATCTTTAAATAAATACACCCGTTCGATCCGATCCACCCCATTCACCTGAAACTGACACCAAGCTGGAATTTGGGGTAAAAGGGCATCGATTTCAGCAGGAGTAGCTGCGACTTCACCACCATGACACGGTACACATTGGGATTTAGATAAGTCAGACATAGATATCACCACTGGAGGTTCATAAATATTGTAGCGAGGAAAGAAGCAGAGCTTCCAAAGCAACAATATTTGCGATGGGCAAGTCCTTAAATAACGCAACAACTATAAATATTAGTAATTTATGGCATGAAAAGCTCTCTGCCATAGTATTTCTGGGCAATATATTTACAAGTACGTTGCACTCAGATTAATAATATCCAACCAATCCAATCACCTCAGAGTTTTAATTCCGACCATGAACAAGCTAGGATTGCTAGAAAAAGCCTTCTCTGTCATTACTTTATCTCTTTTTTCCGGAGCAATATTAGCAGTAATTTTGTCGGGGGGGGCTAGCCAAGGAGATAATGCTCCTGAAACTGATTTTGCTGTCATCAATGTCATATTTTTAGGATTGTATTTCATTACATTTTGCTTACTTGTACTGCGCTGGAGACAAGCACTCCATACTATTTCTCAGGGGTGGCTAATTTGGCTATTGATCGGGTTTTCCATAACATCTATTATCTGGTCTGCTTTACCAAACATGACTCTCAATCGCCTTATTGCTCTGTGTGGCACCGTCTTCTTTTCTCTTTATTTTTCTAGCCGCTACACCATTAGAGAGCAAATCGAATTGATTGGTTGGACAATGGGTATTGGGGCAATAATGAGTTTGGTATTCGCGCTAGCTTTGCCGCAATACGGACAAATGGCCAGCATTCACGCCGGGTTGTGGAGAGGAGTTTTTTATAATAAAAATGGTTTGGGCAAAACCATGGGTATTGCTGCTGTGATTTTCTTAATTTTGGCACAAAGAAAAGAAGGACAAAGATGGATTTATTGGGGTTTGTTGGGTTTATCAATATTTCTATTGATTATGTCTAAAGCATCATCACCATTAATCAACTTGGCGGTTGTGATTATGGCTTTCTTTTTGCTGCAAACTTTTCGGTGGCAATATGCTTTAATGGTGCCAGCTTTATCTGGCATTGCTTTAATCGGTTTTGTCCTACATTTCATACTTATTTCCAATGCCGATTTTGTCGCAGGTATTTTTGAAAAGGATCTAACCTTCAGTGGCCGCACTGATCTGTGGCCACTTGTTATAGATAAAATCGAACAACAACCTTGGCTAGGATATGGATTTGGAGCATTTTGGAATGGGTTAGATGGGCCATCTAGATATGTCTGGGATGCGATCTTTTTTGCGGCACCCAATGCCCACAATGGTTACTTAGATATTTTGCTAGAACTAGGAATAGTCGGCTTGACGATCTATGCTCTCCAGTTTTTTGTTTGTCTGGTAAATGCTCTAACATACATTGAATTCAATCAAACATCTGACGGTCTGTGGCCAAGTTTGTTACTTCTTTATATTGTTTTATCTAATCTCACTGAAAGTGGTCTTTTTATTCAAAACAACATTTTTTTAGTTCTTCAATTATCAATATTTTTATCTCTGGAATTAGAACAAAGTGAGTATGCCGAAGAGTTTTTTGCGGAGGAATAAATTCAAGAAAGAGCCTACGCTTCTTGATTAGCAACTTCACGTAGATGAATGACATCTTGGCGCGGATCCACAAAAGTAACTTGTACTTGGATCCGATCGCCAGGATTGATCCAGCGGTTAAAGCGCATTGCTAGCTCTAAACCCAATTCTTCGAGCAAGATTAAGCCTAGGCTATCGTCCTCCCGCAACCAGCGTAGCATCAGTGCATCCCACGGCTGAGCGCTGTTGCGGTTGAGATACTCCAATGCCCAGTAGCGATTTGTTTGCCGTTCCATCAGCTGACCTTCATAGCTAGTCGCCACCATCACTTGCATAATGTCTTGCAACTGCTCAGAATCAAACGGCAGTGCATCACCACGCAAATGGGCTTTAATCTGAAAATGCGCCAGCATGTCAGCATAGCGTCGGATCGGGGAAGTAACTTGGCAGTAAGTATCTAAGCCCAGGCTGGCATGACGAGCTGGGTTTACCCACATCTCACTGCGCGGCATACAACGGCGGATGGCACAAAAGCGCACTGGTCCTGGTGGCAACAACATCAATTCTTCGTCGGGGGGCAGTTCTGGTTGGGGTTGACCCCGATAGGGTAAGGGTAGATCGTGATCTTGGCCGTATTTGGCTCCCACTTCACCAGTCATAATCATCATTTCGGCGACTAGCTGCCGTGAGGGAGAGTCTTCAATAATTGAGATCGAAACTTCGTCGCCATTCACCTTAATGGAGGCTTCTGGCATACTGATGTTGATTGAACCTTGGGACTGTCGCCACTGATGGCGCAATTTAGCTAGTTTGAAAAAGGCTTCAACTTCTGGCTCATTTTGAATCCCCAACTGCAACATCTCATCGACATCTTCATAGGTGAGACGGTAGGTAGGCTTAATTAGGGAGGTGGTGATTTTATATTCACTGACTGCACCTTGTTCGTCTAGGATAATGCCGAAGCTGAGAGCACAGCAAATTCGCCCCTGTACCAAACTCATTGGCCCGGTAGCTAGAGAGGTTGGAAACATCGGAATCATGCCGGTGGGCATATAGATGGTGGTGGCACGCCGCCGGGCTTCTAAATCTAGCTCGTCGCCGACCGCTACAAAACGAGTGGGGTCAGCAATATGTACCCAGATCTGACAGCTACCATCGGCCAAAGTTTCCAGGCTGAGACCATCGTCAATTTCTAGGGTGCTCTCATCATCAATGGTATAGACCTTGAGATGAGTGAGGTCGAGGCGGTTGGTGTCTAGATCGGCAGGAAAGTCAGTTAACATGCGATCGACCGCCTCAGTAATTTTGGGAAGAAAATTGATGGGAATTTGAGACCTACGCAAAAACAAGTTTTCGTGTGGTTCCCACCAACCCATCGTCACTAGAAAATCAAAAACCTGCTGAGGGGTTTGGGTGAGATTGAGCAGAGCCAATAGTTCGGTGATGCCTTTGGGCGGATTATCTGGCTGCAAAACATATTTTTCTAGGGTTTCTAACCGCAGTCGATCGATCTCTGACCAAACTACTTCTTCACCCTGGGCTTTCGTTTGTACCCGTTCGACAAAACCGCGCAACTCTTGTTCTTTCTGATCTTTGACTGCTAGCTGGTGCTGAATTTCGCTGACCTGAGAGCGCGGTCTAGGTTCGTAGTTCTGTTCTTTTTTATTTTTAAAATAAACTTTGTCGGCAGACAGCAAACAATGGGCAGCGTAACATAGACTGGGAGACTGCTCAGCATAGAGTAGATCCGCCATCGCGGCTGGATCGACAGATTCACCGTCATCTACTAACATCTCCCAAGCCACCGACAAACTGTCCGGATCAAGGTTGGGAGTAACTGCTGCTAAGAATTTGTCAATCTCGGCTGACTGCTTAAAACTAACACCAGCTACGGTGTAGGTAATGTCTTTGGTGGGATGAAGATTGTGCGACTGTTGACGCGCATCAATTACAGCCCAAAGTTTTTTGCCTTCTGGTCGATCGCAAATTCCTAAGCGTCGTTCGCCATTATGCCAAAATTCTACTAAAGTACCTTTCTCCACCCAGTTAACTACCTTGTGATGTAATGATGCAGGCGGCTATGCCTAGCTTTTATTTTAGCTCTAGCTAGGCATTCCTATCGATCTGCATGATCAACTTATGATTAACCTTCGGCGTTAATAAAGGGCATCAGAGCAATCTGACGTGAACGTTTAATGGCTAGAGTCACGTCTCGTTGCTGCTTAGCAGTGAGTCCGGTAATGCGACGCGGTAACAATTTGCCCCGCTCAGTCACAAATTTACGGAGCAGTTCAACATCTTTGTAATCGATCGGATCGCCCGGTTTAATGGGAGAAAGGCGCTTGCGAAAGTAAGCCATGATAATTAATTAAAATTTTAGTGAATTGGTATAAACGGTAATACCGCTAATTACTTGATTTCTTTGTGGACTGTGTGTTTGTTACAGTGCGTACAAAATTTCTTGACCTCTAACCGGGCAGTAGTATTGCGACGGTTTTTGGTGGTGGTGTAACGCGATACGCCGGGTGAGCGCTTCGCTAGATTAGTCCGACACTCGGTGCATTCGAGCGTAATGATAATCCGAACTCCCTTTTTGGCTGCCATAGACTCCTAGATCCCAGAAAGGATTGAAAATTAAACACAATTTTTTATTATGTCATGAGAATACCTTGGGCGGCAAGAGATCCGATCAAAAAATCAATGTCCGGAAACTTAAGATTATGGGCATAATGAACAGTATGTTCGTTTGCCGCATCTTCTGTATGACTCCAAATTTCGCCTACTTGTCTCAAGGCAAACTTTATTTACACCATACTGATCGCCATCAGGAAGTGGAAAGTGATTTTGGTAGGTCAGTTCAAGCTCGTAATTTGCAGGCGCAACGTCAAAAAGCTTGGAAAAATAAAAGCTTGAACGAGACGACTGTACCAGAGGGTTTACGGCAGAAGCTCGACCAAGCAGCTGAATCGATCATCAATATCGCCATCACTAGCATCTGTCAGGTGACTGGCGGGCAGTTGCTCTATGCGCTGAGTGCTGGCAATGTGTCCGGTCTATTTGCCTATAGCCCGGAGTCCGATCGAGAGGATCGGCTCTTCCATAATTCTGAATTTCAGGTGCAAGATCCTGATTTTCATCCCGGCCATAATTTAATTGTCTGCACCAAAACCCACCGTACCGGTATTGCTAATATTGCCACTATGCCTCGTGACAGCATTAAGCTGCAAGAAATAACTGAAGGCGATTCCTTAGATTTGGCTCCACGGTGGGTGCCAGGGCAGCACCAAGTAATTGTGTATCAATCGGCCGGGATTGGTCGCACCAGTGATGGCTTCGTGGGCGATCGGGCACCATTTACGATCGAGAAGTTAGATTTTGACACCGAAGAGATGAATACGCTGGCCGCTGATCCTAAGTCCGATTTGGTAGCGCCTCAAATTGGTGCCGATGGATTACTTTATTACATTCGCCGTCCTTATCAATTCAAGCCCCAGACAAGTTTGTGGCAAACAATTAAGAACATGTTGTTGCTACCTGTTCAGCTAGTTGAAGCTATGTTTCGTTTTTTCAACTTTTTCACCCAAATGTATACGGGTAAACCTCTGCTGCGTACCAATCAAAACCAACAAGTTCAACCCAAGGGTATTAAAGCTTGGGGCGAATACCTCAATCCAGATCTGATGAAAGGGCAGTCTTTTAGCGAGCCAGATGCTCCCTCCTTAGTGCCAGCTAGCTGGCAGTTAGTGCGCCAATCATTGCAAGGTGGTGAACCACAAGTGCTAGCTCAAGGAGTACTATCCTACGATCTTAGCCATGATGGTTCGATCGTCTATACCAACGGCAGTGGTATCTATTGTTTGCAACCCAATGGGGCTTGTCAAAGACTACTAGTCAGTAGCTGGGTAGAATCAGTTCGATCGCTCTGAATTATTGCAGACATATGGCAACCGATACTAGATAATACTCGCAGTGACTTATAACTTCCCTGTAAATCTCATACCAGCAAGGCGTAGAAACTGAATTGCTGATTGAGAAAAGGCAAAAGTCTACACATCAATTCAGTTCTCAATAATTCGGACAGCTAGAATATTTACGTATAATCTTTTACTAAAATAATCTTCCTTTTCAGAGTATTTGTAATAACAGTTCATAACTAGCAATAGCTTGATCCTATTACTGACATTGAGATATTCTAAAATCATCATCAATAATCAGGCACCATAACTTTGTGACTAGACCAAAGACAGTCTGAGACTTCCTGAAAATCATGTCAAAAGATATCAAGAAACCAGCGCTGGAAACAAAAATCAGATTGGATTTTGAAGCAGGTGAAATGGTCTTCGCCATTTTCACTATCAAAACACAACAAGACTGAAAAACAAATTATGGCCAAAATACTGAGGTCATGATCAGTTCCCTTTGATATAATTACTCACAATATAGATAAATGTTTAAGCAAAATACATATAAAAAACAATCAAACAGTCTTTCTAGAAAGAAATTGTCTAGTCATCCATGACTCATGTATTTAATTTGCTCAAAGTTTGGCAAGATTGAAAATTCTAAACTGGTCATATATCTAAGCAATAAGTTGCCCATAAGACAACAAATACCAAAAATAACTTAGAGATTAAAAGGTAAAAATACTATTCAGCGGCAACCTTTCATGACCACTATATTCACTCTAAAACTGTTAATATATCAAGGCTAAATAGACCTATTTATTCATGCAAAAAATATTATTTTCACTGGAAAAACCTTTTGCCATATTGGCTTTAGTTCATCTATCCGGCGGACCATTAATGGTTATTTTGGATGGAGGCACCAGTGAAGGTGACGGCACCGACAGCGTTACTAGTATGCCGTTGGTAATATTCTTGTATCTGGTAATTTATGCTATTAGTTTTTTCTTACTAATTTTGAGATGGAAAAAGGTATTGCCTTTGGTAGTCAGAGGTTGGCCAATTTGTCTTTTCACTGGCATAATCATCTTCTCTAATATATGGTCTCAAACACCATCAGCAACATTCAACCATACACTTCTCTTCACCGGCACAACATTTTTCGCATTCTACTTAGCCAGTCGCTACAGCTTAAAAGAACAATTACAGTTGTTAGGATGGGTATCTTTTGTCATTATTGTGATGAGCTTTTTGTTCGTTATCGGTTTACCAAATTATGGAATTATGGCTGGCGTTCATACTGGAGCTTGGAGAGGGATATATATGCATAAAAATGCATTTGGTCCATTTATGTCAATTGCCGCTACTGTTTTTCTCCTACTAGCTCAAAGTTCTCAGAAAAATTCTGAAAAATCTTGGTTCTTTTGGGTTTTAGCTGGCATTTCAATATTATTGGTAGTCTTATCCAGATCATCATCAGCTGCCATAAATATTTTAATAATGGGTACAGCTCTCTTCTTATTACCAATTCTGCGCTTAAACTATGAATTAATGATTCCCGTACTAGCTGGTATATCATCGGTTTCGTTTATTTTATACACCATGGCTTCATCAAATAGTGGTGTGATTTTTGACGTATTAGGTAAAGATTCATCGTTAACTGGTCGAACGGAACTGTGGGCTTCTGTAATGGATAAGATTCAAGAAAGTCCTTGGCTAGGTTACGGATATGGTGCTTTTTGGCAAGGGTTTGATGGTCCATCTGCTTATGTTTGGTTAGCACAACCTTTCAAAGCAATGCATCCTCACAGTGGTTATCTAGAGCTTTTTCTTGATGTAGGACTAATCGGTTTCTTAATGTACATGTTTGTATTTTTTATTGGTTTGAAACGGGCACTTTTTTATATTAAGCAGGTGCAAACAGCTGATGGTCTGTGGCCAGCAATATTTTTTATCTTTATCCTAGTATCTAATATTGCCGAAAGTGGCCTTGTTCAAGCCAATAGTTTTCTTTATATTATTCAAACATCTTTACTTTTATCCCTCAATCTACCGATCGAGGCCGAACTATCAACTTTTTGGCGTCAAGCCAAAAAAAGCAAAGCTTCTCGGTCTAGTGCATCTGAATTTACACTTTCAAGCATAGATCAACACTTTTGAATTACATCCCAATCCTCTAGAGCAAAGGATTTTTTAAAGCAGCTTTTCCTAAATAAAAACTAACGTAGCTACTGTCAAACTGGGGAAAGAGATATTTCTCTTAACTTGCCAAAACTCAGTGTCAGCAATTTATAGTAAAGCTTTGTCCTTTAACTTCAGCAATTTTTGCGTGTCTCATAGACACAGCTTCCGGTTATAGTGGTACCAAGTCTAGCCCAAATTTTCCACATTTTCGGTACAGATGAATTAATAGATATTAGAGAGATGTAAAAGGTAGCTTAAATGACACTTTCACGCCAATCGTTCATTCGACAATCTGCCAAGGAATATAGAGATACTATTGATGTAGATTTAAATCGTTATTCCTCAACGATCAGCCGTCATTGGATCCCTGCTGTCAGCATCTTTCTTTCATCTCTGGCCATCAGTGCTCTGGCAACAACTCTGCTTAAGCCTACTTATGAAACAACTGGTAAGCTCCTTTTTAAAGCTGCCCCCTTTACCTTGTCATCATCAGACAAAGATTCGGCTAACGCCAAAGGAGATTTAATCCCACTGGTGCAAAACCAAAGTCCTGTTAATACGCAGGTACAAGTAATTTTATCTAATTCCTTACTACAGAAAACTATTGACAAAATACAGCCCAAAGATACTCAAGGGAAAGTCTTATTAGCTGATAACCTAGCAAAAGCTCTCAAGATCAAGGTTATTGGCGGCACAGATGTACTAACAATTGACTACGAGAATGAAAAGCCAGAAGTAGCCGCAGCAGTAGTCAATACGTTGATGGATCTGTATATAGAGAATGATGTTTTTGTAAATCGCTCTGATGCGAAAGGCACTTTATCATTAATCAGTAAGCAGCTACCTTTATATAATCAGGCTGTCCAGAAAGCAGAGGTGGCGCTAAGCACCTTCAAACAAAAGTATAGCGTTGTAGATTTAGCTGAGGAAAAGAAGACCGCAGTTGCCGCTCTTAGAACTATAGATAATCAAATTGATGCTTCCAAATCTGAGTTGGGTCAAATTACAGCCCAAACCAATCAACTTCGATCGAATGTCGGTCTGAGTGCTCAAGATGCAATGGTGGCTAGTGCTCTGAGCCAATCGAATACAGTAAAAGAAACATTGTTACAACTGAAAGATTTGGAGCGGCAAATAGCATCGGCTCGGGGTCAATTTCAAGATGAAAATCCGATAATTGTTGATTTGTCAGCTAAAAGAGCCAGTTTGAGCAAACTTTTACAGCAAGAAGTCGTACAAATTGCTGGGCCACAGGCGCCAGCCAAAATGGGACTGATCGAGATGGGGGAATTGAAGCAAACGATGATATCGAATTTTCTCCAATCGGAAGTTCAAAGATTGGGGACAGCTCAAAAGTTAGCCTCTCTATACAACTCCAAAGCAGTTTATGAACCCCGACTGAAAATCTTACCGCAGCTGGAACAACAGCTGCGTGACTTGGAAAGAAGACTAGAGATACCACAAACTACTTATCAAAATCTACTGAAAAAATCTGAAGAATTACAGTTGGCTGAAAATGATAAGAAGTCTTCTGCCCGGATTATTTCAAGAGCAGATATTCCCAATACTCCAGCCGCTGGGAAAAAGACTTTATTTCTATTGCTTGGTGGTTTAAGTGGTCTTTTCTTGGCAAGCAGTATGATTCTATTTCTAGCTAGACGAGACAAGAAACGAGCCAATAGCTCTAGCATGCAGTTAGTCAGAAGTCGTCACCAAAACGACTATGACTTCTCTGATGACCTAAACATCTGGGATGTCTCTGATTTAAGTAGTATGGATGTGTCTTTGATGAATAGTAAAGAACTATCCAAGTTAATTAATAAAGAGTTAACGGGGCTGTCTGGAGAGACCAAACTAGCTAAGACTAGACGAATAGGTGGTAGAACTGGCTAATTGAGAGGGAAGTTGAGATCTGCGGATAAACAAATCAAAATGGGTACTGAGCGACCAATCAGTGCCTATTTTGTTGTGATAACGAAGATTATGGTATTTTTCAGAACTGCCAAGCTTTTGCTATATTAATACAACGGTTCTATTTTGCGTGATAATGAACTCATCTTCTCCTCAATTGCTATTAATTGATGGCCATTCCCTAGCATTTAGATCTTTCTATGCCTACGCCAAGAATAAAGATGGTGGCATGAAAACTACTGATGGTATTCCCACCAGCATCTGTTTTGGCTTTTTGAAGTCGCTGCTGGAAATTGTGAATACCTATCAGCCGCAGCACTTAGCAATCGCCTTTGACTTGCCCAATCCAACTTTTCGCCATGAGATGGATGCTAACTATAAAGGCGATCGACAAGAAACCCCAGAAGACTTTATCCCAGACATTCAAAACCTTTACCAACTTTTGAAGGCTCTCAATATCCCGATGGTTACGGCGATTGGTTATGAAGCTGATGATGTGCTCGGCACTTTGGCAACCCGCGCCAGTAGCGAGGGTTATCAGGTCAAAATTGCTTCTGGCGATAAGGATATGTTTCAGCTAGTGAACGACCAAGAGCAAGTCAGTGTTTTGTATTTTTCGGGAAGTCCCTATCAGCGCAGCAGTGGAGGGCCAGCAATTTTTGACGAAAAAGCGGTTTTCGACAAAATGGCGGTGCGTCCTGACCAGATTGTGGACTATAAAGCGTTGTGTGGCGACCCATCTGACTGTATTCCGGGGGTGCGCGGCATTGGAGCCAAAAGTGCCGCCCCCCTATTGCAGGAATTTGAGACCTTAGATGGGGTTTATGAGTCGATCGAACAAGTCAAAGGTAGCAAGCAAATCAAACTGAAAGAAGGGAAAGACAGTGCCTACCACTCCCAGCATTTAGCCAGAATTGTCATCGATGTGCCGCTGGAAATTGACTTAGCTGAGACTAAGCTCCAAGGTTTCCAGCCCGAGCGCGTGTTGCCGATGCTAGAGAGGCTAGAGCTACAAAAGTTTATTAAAGACATCCAATCTATTGCCGTTGCTCTGAGTGGGGTGGCGACGAAGACTAAAAAACAACCGCTAGCAGTGAGTGATGACGATGACGATGATATTTGGTTTTTTAGTGCCGTCGATGAATTAAATGCTCCACCCCCGCTGAAAAAAATATTTTTACCTTTGATGCTGGTCGATACCGCAGACAAATTACAAGAATTAGTAGCTATTCTCGAACAGCAACAAGACCCGGAGCAGCCAGTCGCCTGGGACACGGAAACAACCGGCTTGATTGCTAGAGATGTGCAGCTAGTGGGCATCGGCTGTTGTTGGGGAGCCGAGGTTCAGGATGTGGCCTATATTCCGATCAATCATCTAGAGGGGCAAAATCTTAGTCAGGAAATAGTTTTTCAGCATCTGCGATCGATCTTAGAAGGTGAGCATTATCCGAAGGTTCTACAAAATGCTAAGTTCGATCGATTGATTCTGCGTCATCAAGGAATTACCTTAGCTGGAGTGGTGGCCGATACCATGTTAGCCAGTTACGTCCTCAATCCTGATCAGAAAAATAATCTCACTGACTTAGCTAAACGTTATCTGCGTTTGGATTCCACCAGCTACAAAGAGCTAGTCCCGAAAGGCCAAACCATTGCTAATATTGACATTCCAGCAGTGGCTCAATACTGTGGCATGGATGTTTACGCCACCAGAGGCGTATTTGCCCACCTCAAAGCAGCTCTGAGCGAGCAGCCGACCTTGCTGAAGCTGTGGCAGGCGATCGAAATGCCCTTAGAACCAGTACTGGCCGATATCGAAGACCGAGGTATTCGGATTGATGTGGAATATTTGGCATCTTTTTCTCAACAGTTGGCGACTGAATTAGAGCAAATCGAAAAACAGGCTTATGCCGCTGCCGGTAACGAATTTAATATGGCCTCGCCCAAACAGATGGCCGAGTTAATGTTTGAACAATTGGGTCTGCCTACTAAGGGCATTCGGAAAACTCAGTCCGGCTTATCAACCGATGCCCAGACCCTGGAAAAACTGGAAGGTCAACATCCAGTCGTCGATCTGATTCTCCAGCATCGTACTCTATCCAAGCTGAAATCTACCTATACTGATGCTTTGCCTAAATTGGTACACCCCCAAACCGGTCGGGTACACACTGATTTCAACCAAGCCGTCACCAGTACTGGCCGCTTGTCTTCCTCCGAACCAAACCTCCAAAATATTCCGATTCGTACCGAATTCAGTCGGCAACTACGCCAAGCCTTTTTGCCCAAGGCTGGCTGGACGCTAGTAAGCGCCGATTATTCTCAAATTGAACTACGCATTTTGGCACACCTCAGCCAAGAGCCGGTGCTGGTGCAAGCCTATCAGCACCAGGAGGATATCCATGCTGTCACCGCTAGATTACTATTTGAGAAATCAGAAATCAGTAAAGAAGAACGACGCTTGGGAAAAATCATCAACTTTGGCGTGATCTACGGCATGGGCGCAGCGAAGTTTGCACGGGAGGCCAACGTAACTAATGCAGTTGGTAAAGAATTTATTGAAAAATACTACGATCGATATGCCGGGATTTTCAGGTACTTAGAACAAGTCAAAAAACAGGTGCTTAGTCAGGGCTTCGTAGAAACCATCTGTGGTCGTCGCCGCTACTTTCGATTTGAGAGTGGGAGACTACGGAGGATACAGGGAACTCCGATTGCAGATATTAATTTAGATGATTTAGGTAAGATCAGCAACAATGATGCCAGCATCCTGCGCCAAGCTGCTAATGCCCCCATTCAGGGTTCCAGTGCCGATATTATTAAGATAGCGATGATTAAACTGCACCAATTACTGCAAGATTATCAAGCTAACATTTTATTGCAAGTACATGATGAACTGGTGCTAGAGATGCCCAATAATGAATGGGAGGAACTCCAACCCCAAATTAAGCAGATTATGGAGAGTGCTGTGCAACTAAAGGTGCCGCTGCTGATAGAAATTGGCCAGGGCGCTAATTGGATGGCGACCAAGTAGACCCCAATAATCAAAAAAATTTACTATTCCCCCGATTCCTATGGTACAAAGCATCACTCCTCCCCATGTTTTAGACATCCGCGATCTGCGCGTCGGGTTTAAGGTGAATAATCGACTGGTACCAGCGGTCAATAGTATTTCTTTTAGTTTGCAGCGCGGGCAAACCATTGGCATTGTGGGCGAATCAGGATCTGGCAAGTCAGTCACAGCCTTAGCAATTATGGGACTCTTGCCCACTTCTTGTTTCGTGGACGGAGAAATTTTGTTTCGGAGTTTTAATTACCAGCAAGAGCAGCTGTCTAAAGCAATTGATCTTTGTACTTTGCCAGAGAAATTCCGACGAAACTATCGGGGCGGCCAGATTAGCCAGATTTTTCAAGAGCCGATGAGTTCTTTCAATCCGGTCTTTACGATCGGCTTTCAGCTCATCGAAGCGATCCTGCAACACCAAGAGATTTCTGCGAAAAGCGCTCAGCTGGAGGCCATTGAACGGTTACAGGAAGTCCAGCTAATTCCTGGTGATGAGCGACTCCGCCAACAATACAGTGACCTTCATCCCAATGCTCCGCAAATAAATGAAGCCGCAGTTACTGAATACATTCAAAGATACCAATTAGACTTTCTCGATCGGTATCCTCATCAACTCTCTGGTGGTCAGCTCCAGCGGGTGGCGATCGCTATGGCGATTTCTTGCAATCCTGTTCTATTGATTGCTGATGAACCAACGACCGCCTTAGATGTGACCATCCAAGCCGAGATTCTGCTCTTGCTGCGCCAGCTCAAAGAGCAACGGCAAATGTCCATGATCTTTATTTCCCATGACTTGGCCGTAGTATCTACGGTGGCCGATACCGTAGCGGTAATGTACCAAGGAAAAATCGTAGAGCATCAAACAGTGCAACAGCTCTTTGACAATCCCCAGCATCCCTATACCAAGGGTCTACTCGCCTGTCGCCCCCAAGTCAACCAACATATTCAGTATTTGCCCACCGTCCAAGATTTTATCGAAGTAGTAGACCGTGATAGCGGCATGGCAGTGATCGATGAGCGGGAACTAGAATACGAGATCGATCGAACTTTCACAGCCAAGGCGGACTACCATCAACCAGCGCTCTTACAAGTCAAAAATTTGCGAGTAGGTTTCCTCGAAAAGCAAGCATTAGGCATGACCAATCGCTACCGCTGGGCAGTCAACGATGTATCTTTTGATGTTTACCCTGGCGAAACCCTGGGATTAGTGGGCGAATCGGGCTGTGGTAAAAGTACGCTGGCTAAAACCTTAGTCCGCTTAATTGAGCCAATGGATGGCGTGGTGCTATTCGAGAACCAAAATATCTTGGAGTACAAGAACAATGTCCTCCAAAAACTGCGCCGGGAAATGCAAATTGTCTTTCAAAATCCGCTCAGTTCCCTCAACCCCCGGATGAGTATTGGTGAAATTGTGATGGAGCCACTGAAAATTCACCAAAAGGCGATTGGCAAAGGGGAACGCCAAGAACGAGCGACCTATTTACTCCAACGGGTGGGGATCAACCCCGATAGCATGAATCGCTATCCTCATGAGTTTTCGGGTGGTCAACGCCAGCGCATCTGTATTGCGCGGGCTTTAGCACTGAATCCCCGCTTCATTATTTGTGATGAATCAGTCTCGGCCTTAGATGTTTCGGTACAAGCCCAGGTCTTAAATTTGCTGAAAGAACTTCAGGGAGAGTTTCGACTCACCTATATTTTCATCTCCCACGATTTGAGCGTAGTGAAGTTTATGAGCGATCGAATTATGGTAATGAATCAAGGCAAGATCGAAGAAATTGATACTGCCGATAAAATATATAACGAGCCCCAAAAAGCCTATACTCAGAAATTGATCGCTGCAATTCCTATCGGCTGGAGCCGCTGATTATCTCAATATGGTTAAATGGCGTGAATTAATAGCAATATTAAGAGGATTAGTTGGGATTTTAATTCTCAACTTAGTATTTTTAGCAATTTGTATTTTGGGCGTTCCCCTCTCAGTTTTATTTTCCTATCTTTGGTCTTCGATCGGCTTTTCCCAGTTTCTTTACATCATCCCCATCATTATTTTCCTACGGTATGAAGAGCGGTGGGGCATCATCAAGGGGGTCATCCTGGGAGCAGGCATTACATCGTTAGTTAATGCTGGATACTATTTGAGCTTCCTCCTGCGCCACTAAATTAGTAGTCGGGGCAGTAATAGCAGCAGACAGCGGCGGATGAACGGTTTTAGTCTGATTTAATACCGACAAGTTAGAAACAACAGCCAGCGCAATACCCAAAGCTAAATATATGGGCAATGGCAGTTGAATATTTTTAATTGACTGATAAATTTCGACGACGGCAAATAGTCCGAAGAAAACAACGATCGCTAGCTGCACCATAACCCACTCCTGTAAAAAAGCCGCCGAGACATCAATTATATCTCCACGGCTGAACAAATTTTGAGGATAGACTAGTCTAAGCCTTGGCACCTACAACAGCTTCTTTCTGAGTGAGCCGCTCGTAGGTCTCACGCATTTTCAGACCAACCAATACCTGAAAGAGACCAGTGCCATTATTGGAACCAGGATATTCTTTATGCTGGAGCAATAACTTGGTCATTTCTCCTTCAAACTTGGTCGAAATCTTGCTGAGGTGAGTTTCAATGTACTTCACTTCTTCTAGGTTCTCGAGCTGACCATCGATTTCTAAAACAGAAACCTCGTGACCGTAATAATCATCAGGACCATAAAACATGGTGATGCCAGGATAACTACAAGTTAACTTGCGACCACATGGTCGCCAGTTGATGGTAGAACCTTCATCAAATAGATAAGAAGGCTCAGGCAAACCAGCAGCACCCTCTCTTTGAATTAAGCGCACTCGCAATAATTCGCTCTTTTGATCGGCTGGTACCAAATTAGTCGGTAGTACCTGAATTACGACATCAGCATGACCACGTTGGGGTTCGATATAAGCAGAAAAATCTGGTCGCCGTGATTCGATCGCTTTCAAAACTTCGTCGTAGCTGTGACCACGTTCAGCCATATCGCGCTGAATCTTCCACTCAATCTTCACGGCATCACTAATGTCTAGGTAAACACTAAAGTCCAGTAGATCACGTACTCGTTCGTCATAGAGAGGATGTAAACCCTCTACGACAATTACATGGTTGGGTTCAATCAGTTCTGGTGGATCGAGTAAACCAGTCTCATGGTTGTAAATCGGCTTCTGGATCGATTTACCTTGCTTGAGCGTTTTAATTTGCTCGGCCATCAAGTCGAAGTTATTCGCTCGGGGATCGAGAGCTGTGATGCCAGTTTCTTTGCGCTGATAGCGATCCAAGCTATGGTAATCGTCCAGACAAATCACTGTGACAAATGATTCCCCAAATAAATCGGTAATGCGTCGCAAAAAAGTTGATTTACCGCAACCAGAGTCGCCAGCAACACCAATTATTACTACTCGATCCACCTGAATAGTCATAGAAACCCTCTAAATTCAAAAATTAAATCTATATATAACAACCTGAGCACGGCCAATAAATACCGATTATTGGAGCCGAATATAAGTCGATACAAAATTCTAGCAGAAGGCAGTATCCATCACAATAGACTCCCAGATTATCAAGCGCTTGGTGCGATCTCGATCAAGAATGGTAATTGGCGAACACTCTAACAGTCAGACTGCTTATAATATTTTTCTAAAGCAGGTTAATGCACAAGGGGCTAGCCTCTTGTGCGATGAAGTCAGAATCCGGTAAGCTGACGGGCGTATCTAGCAGGTGCGCTCACCATTCTTAAAAATAAGTAGATTTGGAGATATTAAAAAAAATCATGTATAACCCCAGCATCGGCACGACTAGCTCCATGTCCGGTAGCCGTCTATATATTTACGAAATAGTCGGTTTGAACAATCAACGCCAAAAGGGTAGTACCTTCCTCACCGTTCCCTATAACCGCATGAGTCAAGAGATGCAGCGTATTATGCGGTTGGGTGGCAAAATAATTAACATTAAACCTGCCAATCATGAAGCACCAATAGCTCCCTTGGCTAGTACTAGTGATAATCCCCCGGCGACGGCCACTCCGGCGGCGGCACCAGCGCCCAAGAAACATGCCGATGTTCCGGTAAATATCTATCGTCCGAACTCGCCTTTAAAGGCTAAGTGTGTTTCTAATGATTCATTGCTGGCCAAAGGCGGAATTGGGGTTGTTCAACACGTTAAGTTTGATCTGAGTGGTAGTGACCTTACCTACTATGAAGGCCAAAGTATCGGGATCATTCCGCCGGGTAAGGATAAGAAGGGCAAGCCGAATAAACTGCGCTTGTATTCGATCGCCTCAACTCGCCACGGTGATGATGTGGATGACAAGAGCATATCTTTGTGCGTGCGCCAGCTAGAGTATCAAAACGATAAAGGCGAAACTGTCCTCGGCACTTGCTCAACTTTTTTGACTGACCTAAAAGTTGGAGATGAAGTTCAAATCACTGGTCCCACTGGTAAGGAAATGCTCTTACCCGAAGATCCTGAGAGTAATGTGATCATGATGGCTACTGGTACGGGTATTGCTCCGTTTAGAGCTTATCTGTGGCGGATGTTTAAGGACAAAGAACGCGCTGCTAATCATGACTACAGCTTCAAAGGCTTAGCTTGGTTGATTTTTGGGGTAGCAACTACGCCCAATATTCTTTACAAGCAAGAGCTAGAAGAATTACGCACTCAGTATCCTGATAATTTCTGGTTGGACTATGCCATCAGCCGCGAGCAAAAGAATGCCCAAGGCGGCAAGATGTATATCCAAGACCGGGTGGCAGCCAGTGCCGATAAACTGTGGGAGATGATTCAACAAGAAAAAACCCACGTCTATATCTGTGGCTTGAAAGGCATGGAAGGTGGCATTGACACGGCTCTGACGGAAGCCGCTGGCAAACATGGGGTCAAATGGTCAGACTACCGCAGCCAAATGAAGAAGGCTGGTCGTTGGCATGTGGAAACTTATTAAATAGCCCATTTTATGATGGAAACCCTGACTTCTACTGGAGGTCGGGGTTTTGTCGGTCGGTCCAAACTAGCCGTATCGATCGACAAAAAATTAACAGCTAGCTTGCCGGAAATCTGAGAATTACGTTACATTTGTTTAAGAAGCAATCACCTCCCATCCACTTAGTTGTAGAAATCTCTAACTTTAGATTTCGGCTACACCCACCTCTTTCCACCTGTGGAACTTAATATAAACCTCTATTAAAGGCAGATAGCATATGAAATTTTCTTGGCGCATAGCCCTCCTATGGTCGGTTCCGCTCTTGGTGATTGGATTCTTCCTCTGGCAGGGATTATCCCCCGGCCTGACCGGTGAACCAGGTAAGAATACTGCCAGTGCCCGGATGACCTATGGCCGGTTCCTAGAATATCTTGATGCCCGCCGAGTGGTGAGTGTAGATTTGTATGATGGTGGCAAAACGGCAATCGTCCAAGCAACGGATCCAGATCTAGATGGTCGGGTACAGAGATTACGGGTAGATCTACCGGGCACCGCTCCTGATTTGATTGCTCGTTTGCGTGATTCTAATATTCAGCTTGACAGCCATCCCGCCCGGAATGATGGAGCAGTCTGGGGATTTCTAGGGAATCTGCTTTTCCCTGTATTGCTGGTGAGTGGTTTGTTCTTACTATTTAGACGTTCCAACAACATGCCCGGGGGCCCTGGCCAAGCTATGAATTTTGGCAAATCCAAAGCCAAGTTTCAAATGGATGCCAAGACTGGCATTATGTTTGATGATGTCGCTGGCATTGATGAAGCCAAAGAAGAGCTACAAGAAGTCGTTACTTTTCTCAAACAGCCCGAGAAATTTACAGCAGTTGGTGCCAAGATTCCTAAAGGTGTACTGCTAATTGGACCACCCGGAACCGGCAAAACTTTGTTGGCAAAGGCGATTGCGGGGGAAGCGGGTGTACCGTTTTTTAGTATTTCTGGCTCTGAGTTTGTAGAAATGTTTGTCGGGGTGGGTGCCTCCCGGGTACGAGATCTCTTCAAAAAAGCTAAAGAAAACGCTCCTTGTTTGATCTTTATTGACGAAATTGATGCGGTCGGTCGCCAACGGGGCGCTGGTATTGGTGGTGGTAACGATGAGCGAGAACAGACGCTCAACCAAATGCTGACCGAAATGGATGGTTTTGAGGGCAACACCGGCATCATCGTCATTGCGGCCACTAACCGCCCAGATGTCTTGGATTCGGCCTTGCTGCGCCCTGGTCGGTTCGATCGACAGGTAACGGTAGATACCCCCGATATCAAGGGTCGTTTGGAAGTATTAAATGTTCACTCCCGCAACAAAAAGCTGGGTGAAGATATCTCATTAGAAGTTATTGCCCGCCGCACACCAGGCTTTAGTGGTGCCGATTTGGCCAACTTACTCAACGAAGCCGCGATCCTCACTGCCCGTCGCCGCAAAGATGCCATCACCATGTTAGAAGTGGATGATGCGGTCGATCGAGTAGTAGCCGGTATGGAAGGCACACCGTTGGTAGATGGTAAGAGCAAGCGCTTAATTGCTTATCACGAAGTTGGTCATGCCATTGTGGGCACCTTGCTGAAGGAGCATGATCCAGTTCAAAAAGTAACCTTAATTCCGCGTGGTCAGGCTCTGGGCTTAACCTGGTTTACCCCCGATGAAGACCAAATGCTGATATCTCGCTCCCAGCTACGCGCCCGAATCTCTGGCGCTTTGGGTGGTCGGGCAGCTGAAGAAGTTGTTTTTGGTGATTCGGAAGTAACAACGGGTGCGGGTGGCGACTTGCAACAGGTTACTGGCATGGCGCGGCGGATGGTGACTCAATTTGGCATGTCTAAGCTAGGTCCTCTGTCTTTAGAAAGTCAATCGGGTGAAGTATTTTTGGGTGGGGGCTGGAACAGCCGCGCCGACTACTCCGATGAAGTAGCCGCCCAGATTGATGTCCAAGTAAGAGCCATTGTTGATGAATGCCATAAGGAAGCAATTAAAATCATGAAAGACAATCGTCAAGTTGTCGATCGGCTGGTAGATCTACTGATCGAACAAGAAACCATCAACGGTGATGAACTACGCCAGATTGTGGCCGAATACACCGTAGTACCCGAAAAAGATCGCTTTGTCCCGGCTCTCTAACCCACAGTTAAGACAAGTAAATTAACCTGTCGATAATTCTCCTACTACAAAACCCATTCCAGCTTCTCTGGGGTGGGTTTTTAGTGATTATTACGAGCCTGAAAAACTTTGAAAATTTATAAATCTTCTGGATTGGCAGTATGCTAGGCACAGCGACTATTATCGATTCGTCATATCCAGCAACATTCGCAAACTCTTTTAAACGATTATGATTGCTCCCATCAACACGGTGCCGCCTAGTCTCTACCAAGCAGATGTTCGGCAGGTAGATAATCTAGCTGCCATCCCAGGCAAAATTAGCTTAGCTCAGAAGAAACCTCAAAAAAAGCGGATCGTCCCCGTACCCGGCAGAGATCCAGCTCCCTATCCAGCTCCCAGTGGCGTCAGCGCCCCACCACCGCCGCCACCACCAAACTCTCCGGCTCCCAATAACCCGCCACCAGCACCGTCTAGCAGCAACTCTAATACTAGACAAAATTCTTACGGCAACTATATTGGCCCCGCCGTATCTTTTGGTAATAGTAGCCAGATTGGAGCAGTGAGCCGTTTTGGTGTTGGCACCAATATTTCGGTAAGACCCAGCATATTTTTGGGTAATTTTCCCCAGTTTTCATTACCGATTACCTATGATTTTCCTATAACTAGCAATGATCAGTTTGGAGAAAATCCCTTCATTATGCTGCACGCTGGCGGTGGGATCACCTATCAATCAGGCACTGGTGGAAATGACTTAAGGCCACTGGCACTCCTCGGCGCAGACACTTATTTGGGTGGCGGGGCATCGCTACTATTGCAACTTTCTAGTACTTTTAATTCAGATTTTGCTGGCATCGTTGGTGTGGGCTTGCAATTCTAGCCAAGCCTGATACAAATCTGGCCTTTTCGTTTTCGTCCGGTGGAGTTGCTGTTCATAGCGCCACTGGGCGATATTTTTGTGGTTGCCCGAGGTCAAAACTGCTGGTACTGGCCAGCCCCGAAATTCTGGCGGACGAGTGTAGTGTGGATAGTCGAGTAGACCAGATTCAAAACTATCTTGTTTAAGGGAATCCAATTTACCAACAGTGCCCGGAATTAATCTAGTAATGCCATTGATCAGTGTCAGCGCCGGAATTTCGCCACAGGTTAAGACAAAATCGCCGAGGGAGATCTCTCGATCGACAATATTCATCACCCGTTCATCGATGCCTTCGTAATGACCGCAGATAATTACCAGCTGTTCACAATTGGCCACCATATCCCAAAGCATTGACTGGCTAATGGTTTCGCCCTGCGGACTCATCATCAAAACTAAGCGCTTGGGCAAAACTGGCAGCGATTCCACCGCCGCAAAGATCGGCTCTGGTTTAATAACCATGCCCACGCCGCCCCCATAAGACTCATCATCGACTTTGTGGTGTCGATCGAATGTAAAGTCGCGAGGATTAGTGAGCACCACTGTGGCTAACTGCTTAGCAATTGCTTTCCCCAATAGGCCACAGGAGAGCGGCGAGGTAAAGAAATCGGGAAATAGGGTAACGATGTCAAAACGCAAAATAAAAAGGTGATGAAAATTAGCAACCAGCAATCTGCCCATTGTAATCGAGAGTCGCGAATGTCGCATTTGCACAAAGACTCTCGCAATCATGATGGATAATGGTTGTAGCTTTGTCCAAACCTGCGTTCAATATGGAATGTCCTTACTGCCAATTTACCGATAGCCGCGTGCTGGAGTCTCGATCGACAGAAAGCGGGCAGAGCATTCGGCGGCGGCGAGAATGTTTGAAATGCAAGCACCGCTTTACTACCTACGAACGGATCGAATTCATTCCGGTCACCGTGATTAAACGCAATGAAGAACGGGAATACTTCGACCGGTCTAAACTGCTACGCGGCATGGTACATGCTTGCCAAAAAACCGGTCTGACTCATGATACATTGGAGCGGATTGTTGATGAAATCGAAGCCCAGCTTCAGTCCCGCAGTCGCCGTGAAGTAACCACCGCCGAGATTGGTGATTTGGTCTTAGCCCTACTCAAACCCCTCAATGAGGTGGCCTATGTGCGGTTTGCGTCGGTCTATCAGCAATTTCAAGGTGTTAGTGACTTTATGACCACCCTCAGTCAATTTCAACCAGCCGATCCAGCTGAGGATATCGGTTCAGGGTTGATTGCGGAGACCGTTAATATCAGCAACCCCTCGACGCTGCGCCCGTAAGATATAATTTGATCAGTCTATCCAGCCTTCTCCATAATGGTTACAGCAGCTCCGGTCAAAACTAAGTACGAAGCAATTATTGGCCTAGAAACTCATTGTCAATTGAGTACGGCCACTAAGATTTTTTGTAATTGCTCGACAGAGTTTGGCAATCCTCCCAACCAAAATGTTTGCCCGGTCTGCATGGGGATGCCCGGTGTATTGCCAGTTCTCAATGAAAAGGTCTTAGAGTTTGCAGTGAAAGCAGGCATGGCTTTGAATACCACGATCGCGGCTTATAGCAAGTTCGATCGCAAGCAATATTTTTATCCAGATTCACCGAAGAATTATCAAATTACCCAGTCAGATCTACCGATCGGCGAGCATGGTTGGGTAGAAATTGCGCCCTTAGATACCGATGGTAATCCAGTGCGCAAGCGGATTGGTATCACCCGGCTGCACATGGAAGAAGATGCCGGGAAGCTCGTCCATGCTGGTAGCGATCGACTATCTGGCTCCACTTATTCTCTGGTGGATTTTAATCGAACCGGCGTGCCGCTGGTGGAAATTGTGTCGGAACCAGATCTGCGGACTGGCCTAGAAGCCGCTGAATACGCCCAAGAAATCCGCCGGATCATCCGCTATTTGGGGGTGGGCGATGGCAACATGCAAGAAGGCTCCCTGCGCTGCGATGTCAATATTTCGATTCGACCTTTCGGTCAAAAGGAGTTCGGCACCAAGGTAGAAATCAAGAATATGAACTCCTTTAGTGCGATTCAAAGAGCGATCGATCACGAAATTGAGCGGCAGACAATTGCCGTCGAAGCTGGCGAAAAGATTGTCCAAGAAACCCGCCTGTGGGAAGAAGGTACTCAGCGCACCATTAGTATGCGCGCCAAGGAGGGTTCCAGCGATTATCGTTACTTCCCCGAGCCAGATTTGACTCCGATCATTGTGAGTGATGCTCAAAAACAAGAGTGGTTAAGCGAGTCGCCCGAACTACCAGCGGTCAAACGATTGCGCTATGTCACCGAGCTAGGCTTGTCTGCCTACGATGCCCAAGTGTTGACCGACGATCGGGATATATCATTGTATCTGGAGAGATCGATCGAGGCCGGAGCGGATGTCAAGCAAGCCACTAACTGGTTGATGGGAGATATTACTTCCTATCTAAAAACTCAGAAAATCAGTATCAATGACATCGGTCTGAAGCCAGAGAATTTAGCGGAGTTGGTGGCGCTGATCGAGAAGGGCACAATTAGCGGCAAGATTGCTAAGGAAATTCTGCCAGAGCTGCTTGAAAAAGGTGGCTCGGTGCAAAAACTAGTGGAAAGTAAGGGGATGACGGCGATCTCAAATCCAGAGGAGATTGCGGCGCTGATTGATGAGATTATTGCAGCAAATCCGCAGGAGTTAGAGCAATACCGGGCGGGAAAAACAAAGTTACTGGGGTTCTTTGTGGGTCAGGTGATGAAGCAGTCTGGGGGACGGGCGGAGCCAAAGCTGACTAACCAGATCTTGAATCAGAAGCTCAATGGTTAGGGTTAATATCTATCGTTATATCTAATCCAGAGGACTTCTCACCAAGGATCGACAGTCTTAAATTGTTGCGGATTTATCAAAAAAAAATATAGCCCATTACAATAGCAATATCACTTGCGGTGAGTAACCGGAGGTAATAAGATGCTCGTAATTATGACCGATCGACAAATTATTTGTCCCCAAGACATCTGCTCTAGCTGCTTGTGGGCAACCACTCAAGGCCAACCACGCTGGCGACAAGGGCAACTGTGCTGCGGCCAACAAATTAGTCAGCGCACCGTTGATGATCAGCCCTCGGCCTACGAGTGTCAGATGGGTTTTCGATTGGTGAATATTCAAGACTAATCAGGACTGACACTGATTGGTGAGTTCCAAATAGATATGTTCTAATCGTACCGGTTGACGGCTAATGGAATCCAACTCAATACCAGCAAATATTTCTAGGATTTCTTTCAATTCTAGATGTGCTGGCAACCAAAAGGCTAGCTCATTGCCATATAAGCGATGGGCAAAGCCGTGCTTGCTGGCAATATGAATAGCTTGTTCTTCCTGGGAAGTGTGTACCATTACAATTTCTTTAGCGGGCATTTCGGCACGCAGCTGGGCGATTGTCCCCTCCGCAATAATTCGTCCGTGTTTGAGAATGCCAATCCGTTGACAAAGGCGTTCTGCTTCTTCTAAAAGGTGTGTTGTCAACAGAATAGTTATTCCTTGCTGTTGCAATGTCCTGATTAGCTCCCAAATCTCATAACGAGCTTCCACATCCAGGCCAGTGGTGGGTTCATCTAAAATAATCAACTTGGGGTGATGCATCAATGAAATAGCAATATTCAACCGCCGTTGCATCCCACCACTCAAAGTTTCGGCTAAAGAATGAGTGCGATCGATCAAGTTAACAGCCACTAAACATTCTTGAATGCGCTGCTTCCGCTCACGGCGACGCAGGCCGTAAATTTGGCCGAAAAAGTTTAAATTTTCTGCGCAGCTTAAATTACGATAGACCAAGTTATCTTGAGGTACTACTCCAATGCAACGTTTGGTCGCTGCTGATAACACTTCGCCAGCAATCTTGACTTGGCCACTATCTGACGATAGTAAATTGCACAGAATATTGATAGTCGTTGTTTTACCAGCCCCATTGGGTCCCAATAGTCCGTATACTTCGCCCGCAGTGACATGGAGATTTAGGTTATTTAAGACCTGTCTCGCGCCGTAATTTTTGCATAGATCACTGATTTGGAGCATAGGTAAAGACGACGCTAAATTAGCTTTGATATCACTGGGGAATACTAAAATTCCAGATTACAATCTTTTCTCGCTTTTCAACATGCGATTGTAAGAGAACCAGGCCGTTCCCAAGGTCATAGCCGCAAAAGTACACAAAAAGCTAAGATGCCTGCCGATCTTCAGTAAAGAGTCGCCATTATTGGAAACACCGACTAAAGACTCATTCATATGATAGACGGGATTAAATTCGGCTAGTTGGAGGAGTAATTTGGGAAAGAAAGAAGTGGGAAAAAATGCTCCACCCAAAATTAACAACGGAATCCCAAAAGCAGCCACGACAGAATTAACATCTTCAGTCCGTTTGGCTAGTTGGGTACTCAAGATAAAACCCATCCCCACATAGGAGATGATGCTTAATAGAATGATGGCTAAGACTAATAAAAAATTCCCCTGAAACTTAGCACCCCAGAGCATCGCACTGGTATAAACCAATAGTGTCTGACCTAGCCCAATACAGCTATGGGCCATAAAAATACCCAAAAAGTAAGATAGACCACTCAAGGGTGATAAGAATAGTCGCTTTAGAGTTAGATGCTCTCTTTCGGCCACAATAGTAGCCACGGTACCGCCTAGACAGCTAAAAAACAAAGCAGAACCAATGAGAGCCGAAGGGGCGATCAGGCTTAAAGCTTGGCTAATTGAAATATTTCCTTGCTCCGCCACCACCAGACTATTAATACTCAATAAGGACAATGGAAATATCACCCACAAAATTAGGCTGCGTCGCCGCCGTACTAGCTCAATTAAGATGCGCTGCGCTACTGCTAAGCTTTCGTACCAATAATTCATATTGCTGCTTTTCAGTAAGTAAGATCTAAATTCTTCAGAGCTACCAAGGCTGCCACAATCTCAGCATTAGCTGCTGGAAACTGATAATTACCTAGCTCCGCCACCTTCACCCAGCGAATTTCGTCGCAAGAGAGCGGCTGTGGCTCACCACCTAAGTATTGACAGTGGTGGACTACCAGCGTTACGTCAAATTCGCTGTAGGTATGCTTGATGGTGATTAGTTCTGCGCCTACTACCACCTGTAAAGCCAACTCTTCTTGAATCTCGCGGGCAATACATTCTGGAATGGATTCACCTGGTTCAATCTTGCCCCCCGGAAATTCCCATAAGCCCCCCAACAAGCCAGTCTGTCGCCTTCGATCGATCAACAGCAGGTCGGCATCCCAAATAAGGCCAACCCCAACTAGCTTGTGAGTGAATGGCTGAACTATCACCTAAATTTCGTCCTCGTCAGCAACATCCATGAATTGTTCTAAGGACAAACGTTGCTCGGCATTACGCAGAAAGTAGCCATTAATCATCGCGGAGGCCACCAAGCGGCTAAGATTTTCCCGACTGGTGGTTACGACGACATCAAACTGGCCTGATGGCAAGCTACCTAGCATCCCAATGATATTACGTTCCATCACCTGTAATATCTCAGATGAAACGGGCTGGGACAACTGACGCATCGTTTCTGGACTCATTGACTGGATATAATCCCACAGATTTTCTTCAGTGGCGACCTGTCCATCACCTTCAAAGAACTCCGATAGGTGGTTCGTAATGTTGTCCATAGATTTATCCCCTACTTCTGGATTTCGACGGTTTGTTTTATAAGAACGCTAACTTAACACATAGTCAAAATCTAACAGGTAATGATCCAGCTAGTCATTGCGTAGAACCGAAGTTAGTTAATGGGTAGAACCGAACCGACAAGTTTTTAGCTAGGATGCTTTTTCTAGATCTAGCCAGTCATAAATTTGATTGAGCTGATCGATCGTCACCAAGCCATACTGCCATAGAACCATTGGTAATGGACCAGGGTTACTTTCGATCTGCTTCAGAGCCACATTCATGGAGGCAGTGGACAGTGATAAATCTTCTGTTAAAAATCGGATTAGTTTGTTTAAGTGCGGGGAAGCCATCATCGGCTACACCTCCTGTTAAAAATTTTATTATGTTGAGATATTAATTCCGCCGATTACTAATGCTCTCGATCGACTTGAGATAGTAAATCAAGAGTAATCCGTTAATTTACGGAATTTAGTGACAGGCAGCTAGCGATAGATAATTTAATCTAATACCAAGACTAGATATTTGCACTCCGAAGGAATACTGAATTTATCTTGAGGAGCTAATAATAATTGGAGTATTTTAAGTGTATTTATCTAATGGAGAGAGATTATAGCATTGGGAGTATGACTGTCAATAGTACTGGAGCAAACTTTTCAAGTTATCTGTCGATCGATCCAAAAAAGGGATACCAACTTGGTACCCCTGCGATCGGCTTTAAAAAGAGTAATCTAAAACTCTAATTCTGCGGCCTGAACTCTTTCGACTTGCTTTTTCTTCAGCACCAAGAGGATTTGAGAAAGCATAATCATGGTCAAAAAAGCCACCAAACCGTAAATCCGGTTAGGGTTTTGCAATACAATCTCAGCATCACGCTGGCCAAATCCGCCAACATTGGGGTTATTGGTTAGAGCTTGACCAACAGTTACAGTGTCACCAGCTGCGACCAGGATAGTTGGACCAGCCGGAATCTTTTCGACGACAGCCTCGCCGCTAGCGGGTTGAATCGTGATGGTGGAAGCACCAGCTTCACCAGCCGTAATTTCAGTGACGTTACCAGCCACAGAAGCAGCATAAGCCGTGTTATTACTTTTCTCACCGGTCGGGTAAACCTGACCACGGCCACGGTTGCCGCCAACATGAATAGGGTACTTGCCGAAGTAGATACCTTTATCAGTTTTAGGATTGGGAGACAGTACTGGGAAGATAATTTCTTCGTATTGATCACCCGGTAATGGGCCAATAATGACGGTGTTATCTTTGCCTTCACCGTAGGGCTGATAGGACAGACCTTGGATTTTCTCCTTCATCTCTGGTGGAATCCGGTCGTCAGGAGCAATCTTGAAGCCTTCTGGCAACATCAGTACCGCACCCACATTTAAGGGGCCTTTACTGCCATCAGCAGTAACTTGCTGGATGCTTCTATCATAGGGAAGTTTCACTACCGCTTCAAACACAGTGTCTGGTAGTACTGATTGGGGTACTTCTATTTGAGTGGGCTTAGCTGCCAAATGGCAGTTGGCACAAACAATCCGACCAGTGGCTTCGCGAGGGCTTTCGGGGTAGGTTTGCTGCGCCCAAAAGGGATACGCCTCTGCTGGCTGCGGTGCAAACAGTAAGAAGCTGATACTGGCTAAAAAAACTAGTGCAGATCTAGCAATCAGCCGGGGAAAAGAAACTAGATTCATTATTTTAAATATTAGGAGATCCGAGAAAATAGGTTGTAATGATGGCGAGTTAAGCCCACCAAGCTGGTTCACCAGAACGGAAATCAGTTTCAGTCCAAGGCGTAAAGGAAACTTTGTCATCTACTACGGCAGCATGAGCTAACGGCAAAGATTTTGGTGCTGGTCCGCGCACCATTTTGCCAGCAGCATCATATTGAGAACCATGACAAGGACACATGAATTTGTTTTCAGCACCGTTCCAAGGTACGACACAACCTAGGTGAGTACAGATGGCGTTGATGCCATAGTCTAAAACGGTACCTTCACCCACGACTAGGTAGGTAGGGTCGCCTTTGAGACCTTGGGTTAAAGCTCGATCGCCTTTTTGTTTGCCAGCAATAAACTGACTCACTAAGACATCGTTGCCGCTAGCGTCTCTGGCCGTAGCGCCGCCACCGGCAGCACCACTAGATGGCGGAATAAAATAGCTAACAAAGGGGTAGGCTCCGCCTAAAACGGTACCGGTCACAGTTCCCCAGGTTAATAGATTCATAAATTGGCGGCGACCAAGATCTGGTGCGTCGTTGGAGCCAGCAGAAAGTTGAGCCATAACTTAGATTTTGGTTGAATGTATATTATGTATAAAGCTAATAGCTAGGATATCGAACTATTATGCCATTTTTTTGCAGCGGCGAAAATCGCATTTTGCCCGAATCGCACATGGATGAAAGCACTTGACTGGAGCAGACCTCAGACAACTGATTATTGGGAAATGGACTTATTCTTATGATGTCCAGCTACGCAAACTGACTAATAGAGTCTATTTGCAAGTAATGTGGCGATATTTAGAGCAGGTTTCCTTTCCGCTCTCCGAAGAAGAATATTTGGCACATTTGGATGCGATCGCCGCCCATCTCAATGCCATGGGTGGCGTACAACAGGTCATAGATTTCATCGCAGTAACCAAAGAAAAGCCCAGACTGGGCAAGGCAATTAGTATTCCCTTGGATCTGGGCGATCGGACTTCGGAGTGGATTATCTAGATTGTTAAATTTTTTAGGTAGCGGCCTGACTCACCACCCACTGAGTAATGCCATCGGTTAACACTTTAGCCAGCCGCTGTTGAGTAGCTGGTTTCGATAGTTCGGTAACTTCTTGGGAGTCGGTCATAAAACCCACTTCTAGGAGTACTGAAGGTGCGCCACTAGGACGTACTACTGCAAAACTTTTTTGGATCACGCCGTTGTTATTCAGAATTGGACGATTTCCTTTTTTGTTGAAAGTATTTAAAAGTGAGGCTGCTAAGTTTTTGGACTGGGGCTGATACCAATAAATGGAAGCACCGCGAGAGCGGCCTGGAGTGGAAGCATCATGGTGAATAGAAATTGACACCGCTGGACTAGTGCGATTGATCATATTGTGTCGATCGTCTAGGGATGGATTCACGTCAGTAGTCCGAGTCATGGTGACGATCGCCCCTTTACTTTGCAGTTCTTTCTGAAGTAGTTGCGAAAAGCTGATGTTCAAGAGCTTTTCTTCATAGGTTTTGCCATAAGCTTTACCAACAGCGCCAGAGTCCACGGCACCATGGCCAGGATCGACCAGTACTTTAATTCCTTTGAGCGGTTGGGGAATGTTTCCAGCTAGTTTGGGAGGCTGACGCAAGGATAAGACCAGCTTGTTACCGGCATAGCGGGTCTGATATCCCCATTGTTGGCGGGGTTTGAGTTGGAAGTCGAACTTGACCTTATTGGGGGTAATTTGCCGCCAACTGGCTTGAGCTACCACCGGATTGCTGAAGGCCACGTTTTGGCTGGGTTTCCAGTTTTGCTGTTTGCCTGCATCAGTCAACTGTTTAATGGCTGCCGCCGTGTTGTGGAAAGTTAGGCTAAGAGTTCGATCGCCTTGTTGAATCTCGATCGGAGTCGGGCTAGACAACGGAAAAGAAATTTCGGTGGTTTCGGGCAAGACTTGGGTGCTGACTGCTTCTAAGCGCGACTGAATAGATGCCGAGCCGGAGATGGCATTCAACTCCGAGGACTCAATCCAGGCTCCATAATCCAACTGTGACCAGGGCACGACTTTTTTGTAGCGATCAGGTCCAGTCGCGCGGCTGGTGACCCGAGCACGGGTACCGCGTGGCAGGGGTGTTACTCGTTCGCAGTCATCATGGGGACCGGTTCTGGCTATACCTAGTTCTTTTGTTACTTCTACTACCGGTAAGTTGGCAGTGGCTGCTACTGACCTTGGCCGCAGTCCTATGCCCTTCGGACAAAAATTAGGTTGGGTTTGAGCCACTGTAGCCTGTGGCCACCAAGTGACTGTACTGATCGCGCAAGCAGTTGCTAGCAGCATAACTGCGGCAAATTGCCAATATTTTTTTCGGATCAAGATCGATCGCCACATAAAACACACGCTACTCGCAAATTAATGGAAGTAATTATGAGCCATGCTGGTGAACTATGTCTAGCTGCGGTTAAGCCATATTACCTAGTGGATCAGTAGTTTTAGTACGGTAAACTGCTTACTAGCTACAACGGCAAAATCAAATGGTTAATTCTTCCACTATTTCGGCTGAACAATGGCAAGCCGTGCTTGGTGAATACTTGACTCCTCCTGACTGGGAGTGGCTGAATCAGCGAGTAGAGTTGGTTAGAGTAGAACCAGGTCAAGTGTTTTGGCATTCTCAGAATAGTCCGGCTGGTCTACATTTAGTCTTAGCTGGCAAAATCCGTCTCTTTAGCGAAGCCGGTGAAAAACTAGCTGTTATCAAAGCAAATAATACTTTTGGATCTAGCACTCTATTTGCTAATGACGGTTTGGTCTATGTAGCCAAAGCAGCGCTGGTCAAGGGACAAACTCAGGCGATCGTCGCGCGGCTAACTGCCGAGACCCTGCAAACGCTGTGGCAGAAGTTGCCCAACATCCAGTCTCATTTGCTGGCTCAAGCCCAAAGTCCACTCCAGCCGGTAGAAATCGCCTCGGTCACCAACATTTCCCAGATCAGCGTTCCGCCGGTAACAGCCGATCGATTCGTGATGCCCATGACGCTTGGTAGCTTCACCAATACCAGAGGTAATCATCAGGATTCTCGACTGAAGACATCCCAAATCTATTTTCCTTCGCCAGTACAGCAACTGGGGCAGTGGTGGCAGCGCACCATGGCCAGCTACCCCTTCTATGCTCAGCAGAGTGCGGCAGACTGTGGAGCGGCTTGTATCGTGATGATTGGCCGTTACTGGGGCAAGGTTTTTAAAATCAACCGGGTGCGGGAGATGGCCGTAATTAGCCGCGATGGCTCTTCCCTAAAAACTTTGGCTACGGCGGCGGAGAGCTTGGGCTTTAATAGTCGGCCAGTTAAAGCCAGTCTCGATCAATTGTCTCAACAAAAACTGCCAGCGATCGCTCACTGGCGTGGCAACCATTACTTAGTGATCTATGAAATCAATAAGAAAGGCGTGATTGTCGGCGATCCGGCAGTGGGTCAAAGGCGGTTGACTGCGGCAGAATTTATTAAAGATTGGACGGGCTATTGCCTACTGCTAGAACCGACAGTAGCGCTCTCGAAAAATACGGAGGAAGAGTCTGATACTTTTTGGCAGTTGCTAGAACTAGTTAAACCCCACCGGGTGGTGATTAGTGAGATTTTCGTTGCTTCGATCGTTCTGCAACTTTTTGGTTTAATTTCCCCAATTTTTACCCAGCTCATCTTAGATCGCGCCATCATTCATAAATCTGCTGACAGCCTTACGACTTTCTCGATCGGACTACTCATCATGGCGATCTTTCAAATCATGATGGGAGGTCTCCGCCAATACTTGATTTATATCACGGCCATCCGTATCGATACAGCCATGATTGTTGGCTTTATCCGTCATGCTTTTAGTCTGCCACTCAATTATTTTGACACCAGGCAGGTGGGCGATATCACCTCGCGGATGCAAGAAAATCACAAGATTCGCAGTTTTATTACTGGTGAAACCTTGGGTTTGATTCTGGACATCATGTCGGTATTTGTTTATGTATCGCTGATGTTTGTCTATAGCTGGAAATTAGCACTCTTGGTACTGGTAACGATTCCGTCCTTCTTGATTTTGAATGTGGCCGCCACCCCTTTTCTGAAAAAAATCTCGCGCGAAGTATTTACGGCCACTGCCGAAGAGAATAGCTATTTGATTGAAGCCCTAACCGGAGTACGCACTGTCAAATCCATGTCTGTGGAAAAGAGTGTGCGCTGGCGGTGGGAAGAGCTACTCAACCAAGAAGTGAAGCAGCAATATCGCAGCAAGATGTTTGGAATTAAGCTGCAAGCTGCTAGTTCGGCATTAGAGTCCTTCAGCGGTGTAGCGTTACTGTGGTTAGGGGCGACCTTGGTAATCAGTGGTGAGTTTAGTATTGGTCAAATGTTTGCTTTTAATATGCTCTCTGCGAATGTGATTAGTCCTTTCAAGCGGTTGGCGGGTTTATGGAATCAATTTCAGGAAGTAACGATCGCGATCGAACGGATTTGTGATGTGATTGAGTCTCCCCCGGAAGAAAATCTCCACAACGATAATCGCCAGCGGATCGGCAAACTGCGCGGTCAGGTAGTGTTCGATCGAGTGACTTTTCGCTACAATCCGCACACCGAAAATAATACCTTAGAAAATCTCAGCTTTGAGATTAAACCTGGCCAGACGGTGGCCTTGGTGGGACGCAGTGGTTCTGGCAAAACCACCATCTCTAAACTGTTGCTAGGACTCTATTCGCCTACTACTGGTAAAATTTTAATCGACGGCAGAGAACTATCTAATATTGCTCTCCATTCTCTCCGATCGCAAATTGGCGTGGTTGATCAAAACACTTTTTTGTTCAGCGGTAGCATCCTGGACAATATTTCCCTGGGTCATGCCCGTACCAACCTCAAAGAAGTGAAACAGGCGGCGCTACTGGCTGGTGCCGATGAATTTATTCGGAAGATGCCGATGGGCTATGAGACCCAAATTGGGGAAGGCGGTGGCATGTTATCCGGTGGACAGCGACAACGGCTAGCGATTGCCAGGGCATTATTGGGCAATCCCAGACTGTTGGTTTTTGATGAAGCGACCAGCAGTTTGGATACCGAATCGGAGCGAATTATTCAGAAAAACTTAGAAAACATCTGCCAAGGACGCAGTACCCTAATTATTGCCCATCGGTTATCAACAGTGCGAAATGCTGACTTAATTTTGGTCTTAGACCAAGGGATTTTGATTGAAAGCGGTAATCATCGAGAGCTGATGGCGAGGCGGGGTCAATATTTTCACCTGAATGAACAGCAAATGACAATTATCGGCGAATAACTATGATTGAAATTCTGATTGTAGATGACCAAGTAATGGTGCGGGCAAATCTGCAAGCAATTTTAACTCAACAACCGGATTTTCGGGTAATTGGCACCGCATCGGATGGCTTTAGTGCTCTGGAGCAGGTGCAAATATTTTTGCCAGATATTGTGCTGCTGGATATTGAAATGCCCGGTATGAACGGACTGGAAGTATCCAAGTTAATTCATCACGACTTTCCAGATACCAAAGTAATTATTATTAGTAGTTACGATGATGCTGAGTATGTCCAAAAATCTTTACAAAGTGGGGTAAGTGGCTATGTTACCAAACACAATATCAACTCCATCATTGTGGAAATTATTCGATCTGTACAACTTGGGTATACTCAATTTGGCCCAGGTTTATTAGAGAAAGCCTTAGTCGGTTCCGACAATTTAGCATTTCAAGAACCCACCGCCAGCGAGCTAATTATCCCAGTCGAAGCACATCCCAGTGAGGATTTAGCACCAACTTCTTCCCAGGATTTAGCACCGACTCCTTCCCAAGATTTGGCTGTGTTCAATTCCGAAACTAGCTTTGGTTTAGTTCCAACCGGCCTGACGCAGTTGACTGATTGGTCAACTGCGGCCAAAGAAGTTATTGATGGGGTGCCGTTGCCTTGGACAAGAGGTCTATTTTATTTTCTGCTGGCGTTTGTGGGAGTTTTTATTCCGTGGGCGAGTTTCTTTCAGATGGATGAAATTGGTACCGCCAAAGGAAGATTAGAAGTGATTGGGGATACGATTAAGCGGGAGGCCGATGTGGATGGCAGTGTAACGGTTACAAAGGTGCTTGTCAAAAAAGGGGATGCTGTCAAAAAAGGCCAGGTGCTGATGGAGCTAGATGCCAAAAATATTCGGGATCAGGTGCAGCAAAATCAGGTCAAGCTAGAAGGCCAGCAGCAGCGCTTGAATCAGCTCCTGCTCATGAACAACCAGCTATCGATCGCGATCAGTACTCAGCAGCAACAGAACCAAGCCCAGCTTCTCGAAAAACAAGCCCAAATTGCTCAGGCTGAACAAAATCTTACTAATCTGAGGAATAGCTACAACACTCAAGATGGTGAGAAAAAAGCACAACTAAACCAAGCAGAACAAACCGTTCAAGATCGCCGGGGTGGACTCAACCTGCAAAAGCAAGAGAAGATTACCCAAATCAACCAAGCTCAGCGAACGATTATGGATAGTACTGCGGCCTATCAGGTAGCAGTTAATCGGCTGCGTGATGCCCAGGCCGAAGCGCGTCGTTTTAATCAGCTTTATAAGTCCGGGGCGATTTCGGAGGTGAAAAGCCGGGAAATCGAGAGCCTAGCCAAAGAGCGTAATCAAGCCAAACTGCAAGCCGAGGCTAACTTACAGCAAGCCAAGCTCCGCTACCGCGAGCAGCAAGATAGTTACAGTAAGTTAGTTCAGCAAGTGCAAGCCGATGTCCAGCAGTCTAAGCTGCGCTTAACCGAGCAACAGGGTACTTATCAGCGGACGGTCGGTCAGTTGCGATCGGATATTACCCAAGCCCAATTGCGGTTGGTAGAACAACAACGGAGTCTGCAAAGCTTGGTGCAGGGCGGTAAATTAGCTGTGGGCAAAAGCGAACAACAACTAAAAGAAGTCCAATCCCAAGTGACGATGCTACGTACCGACATTGAACAATCGAAAAATCTGAGCACAACTCTCAATCGGCAGCTGGCCAAATATACAATTCGGGCTGATGTGGATGGCCGAATTTTTGAACTGCCGATTACGCGGGAGGGTTCGGTAGTGCAGCCAAAGCAACTAATTGCCGAAATTGCACCTCAGACGAATCAAGCAATGGACTTGATCTTCAAGGGTGATATTCCGGCCTCCCAAAGTGAATCGTTGCGTACAACTACTAACAAAAATGTGAAGTTGAAGTTTGAGGAATTCCCTTTTGAGAGCTATGGGATTGTCAATGGCAAGCTGATTTGGATTTCACCTAATTCTAAGTTGGTTGCTTCACCATTGGGGAATGTGGTTAACTACGAAGTGCGGGTGGCGTTGGCACAGTCGTGCATTAAGTACCGGGGTGAGTGTCTACCATTTAAGTCTGGGCAACCGGCCACTGCCGAAATTATTATCCGCAAACGCCGGATTATCGACTTGATTACGGCACCTTTTACGAAACTAAAGTCTAACTAATTGATGCTATTGATGTAGCCTCAATACTTGTTGAATCCAGCCTTATGCCTACTATCAAAATCACTAGTCTCGACTTACTGCATCAAATCAAAATTACTGGTAAGGTTCCGGAGCTGATTACTGGCATTCTTCAACAGAGAATTTTAGAAGACCATGCCCAGCGTCTAGGGATCGAGATTACTGACGCTGAATTACAAGTTGGTGCTGATCAGTTCCGAGAAGCTAATAAGTTAGACACGATTGCCGCTACTGAAAAATGGTTAGCAGATCGAACACTTTCAATGGATGATTTTGAGCAGCTAGTGGTCACTAATCTCCTAACCCACAGAGTTGCCCAGCAAATGTTTGCTGACAAAGTTGAGCCATTTTTTCATCAGCATATTTTGGATTATGGGGGAGCTATAATTTCAGAGGTAGTGGTCAATGATTACAATCTGGCGATCGAGCTATTTTATGCGATTCAAGAAGGCGATATGAGCTTTGGGGAAGTGGCTCATGATTATTCGACAGGTGTGCAGCAGCAAAAGGGGGGCTATCGGGGCTTGGTAAAACGTCGCCAGATGCCACCAGAAATTTCGGCGGTGGTATTTGCGACCCAACCGCCCCAACTATTACCGCCGATCAGGGTCACTAAAAATAGTCACTTAATTCTGGTTACAGAAATTGTGCCACCACAATTAAGCCCGTCTATCCGCGAACAAATTATGTGGGATCTGTTTCAAGGTTGGCTACAACAGCAAATTGAGCACCAGCGAGAGCATCTGGATTTCAGTTACGGCCTGTGATACCTGAATTTTTCACCATAAACCCTGATCGGTACTCCTGCCAATTTTAGTAGAAATTACATTCAAAGTTAACTAATTTTTTTAAGAAATCTTAAAGTTTTGAGCTTCACAATTTTCTTATCGCTCATAAAAATAAGCTTATCCAAAAAGTTGGATAGGCTTACTTTTCAGCATTGTCTTAAATCACTTCAGTATGAAGTAATGAATGCTAAACAGGTGGAAATCAAGTTTTATCACATTAATTAATGACAAACTGGTGGTGTGTAAGGAGGACAACCGGGTGCGCAAGGCCCGCCGTGTCCATGTCCACCATAACCACGGCCACTACCTTTACTACCTTTTTTGCTGCCGCCATGGCCTTTGCCACTGCCACTGCCTTTACCATGACCTTTGCCGCCATAAATAGCATGAGCTTCAGTGGATTGTAGTTCAGTTAGAAAACTTTCGCTGCCTTGAAATAAAGTGCTGCCAGCAGATGGAAGATTGGTCAGTTGAATTCTAGACATATTAAAACTCCAGTAGATGCATAAATTCGTAAAGAGAACTAATTCCTTATGAGAAAGTTATTAGTTACTATATTTGATAGCTTAATGTCACATCACTATATTTGTAAAGTGGGTGGTCAATATTTTATTTTATTCAGTTAGCAACTAATAGCTGTAAACTTTACTAACCAAGTATTTGAGACTATTTTAATTTACATGAAGTGTCTAGGCGTTGTGCAGCCAACATAACAATATTTTATACAAAGTTGCCATTAATCACGACTATAGCTATCTAAATTTGACGTGGACTATTGTTGTTTTCCAAAATCACTACAGGAAATAAATTGTATTTTCATCAGCTATTTATCTGAAAAAAGTATCAGCCATTTGCATGAAAAAAGCTGCCATTACCACGACTGATAACTATCTAAATTTGACGTGAGCTGTTGCTGTTCGTGAGCAATCTCCACCGAGGACCTAATATCGGCTTGCTCCAATGCTTGCCAGATCCGATCGATCTTCGTCTTAGTATCCACAGTTTGGAGCAGCCAAGATTCGGCTAGCGCCTGAGCAACTAATTGCCATAATTGCGAGACTCCATATTGGTCAGTGGTTGCTGTAGACAGACCGACACCAGTGGCGACGGGTTGAGTGAGGCTGGGAGTTTGATCGTAAAATTGCGATCGATATTGGCCATGGATTTTGCTCAGAGCTGGTTGGGCGGTGGGGTAGTCGGCGACAGCTAACTGAAGAATTAAAGAATCGGTCTGCTGATATTTACTAGGTGCTAGCTGCACTTGCAGTTCAAAAGGCAGTTCCAGAGAGTTTAAGGCGGTAGTAATTTGAGTAATAACCGCGATCGCCGGATCTGGCGGACAACTAAAGTAAAGATTAATGATGGGTTGCTGTCGCACTCGACCATAATTACTGATCGCGATATATCGATCGATCGTCAGGAGATTTTTGGGCATAATGATCGCGGCTCGATCGCCCTCGGCCAGGGTTTGATAATCAGGATAGATGTAGGGTGGCCACACATGCAAACGCAGACCTTCTTTGACTACCGCCACCATGCCATCATCTTCATCACCCTCAATAATCCAGTCTGGATCATAATAACCTTGGCTACAATTCGCTCGATCGATCTGAGCATAAAACGCGGTATCAATGCCCTTGATCGTACTGTTGTGGATAACCAGGGGCGGAGTTGCCGCACTAGCTGAAGCTGCCAAAGGCAATAGAGAACGACTGAAATAAATGCAGTGAAGATAGGCTTGGAGCTGAGCACACAAGAACTTCGCCTGAATTTCTCTGGGACTATCTTGCAGTCGATTACTAACTAACTCTGGCACTAACCATTCTGGATAACTAGGGTGATGAATAGTTAATTTTGAATCGATTGTAATTACATCGGCTATTTCCTGTAAAACAGTCTCAGCCATTTGCATGAAAGTAGTGGCGGCATCTAGCATTATTGCAATAACTCCTGAGCATTTTCACCAAATACAGTATTCATAAAATCAGCAGGGTTACACAATAGTTGCTTGGCAACTTGCAACATCATGATCCCCTGGTTGCCAAAGTATCGATCGAATTCCATAATTGCTTCAATCCGATAAATTAACGACATTCCCGTACATTGCAGTACCCGTTGCAGATATTGCGGTTGAGTATCAATAATTTGGGGAAAAGTATTCAGATAACTCACAATGAGCGCCAGTAATGACGGTTGCAGTAGCTCCAACGGCACAGTAGCCAGTTGCAAAGATTCGGAAATACTCAGTTCATTGCTCACCACCATACTTTCTAGCCACAACTCTAAATAGCTAGCAATCAGCATTCCCAAATCTCCGGCGGGATCGCCCCAGGCCGCTCGTTCCCAATCAATCAACCGAATTTTGGCATCACTGGACTCTGGCCACACCAACACGTTGTTCAGCTTCAGGTCATTGTGTACCAGGCAACAAGCCACACTACTCTCTGCCAGCTGCTGCATCGCCGCCCCGAGACTGGGATATTGCTGGTAGAGCTTAAAAAACTGGAGGCATTCGATCGGCATCATACCCAGCAGACCAGGCGATAAACGTGCTAAGCGCTGCACGATGCGATGTGCCATTAACTTTCGGTCACCAATAGCTGTCTCGATCTGCTGCTGATAGTCTGATCGAGCAAACGACAACCGATGAACTAATCCCAATCGCTGACCCAGAATGGTAGCAAGCTCGGACGGAAATGTTGATTGGTGGTTGTAATAATCGGCCAGGTCTTGGTACTGGTCAAAGAAACGATTAATCACAATCGAGTTATCGGGATCGCAGTGCAAAATTTCGGGCATGAAGCTGGCGATCGATCGCAGTTCTGGAATTTGGGGAATAAGCTGTTGCAGTTTCCATTCTGTAAACAGTTCCCCCGCTTGCTGACCATCGGCACTAATTGTTTCTTGCTTGACCAGCAAAGGATCGGCTCCGGGCGATTGTACCAGCAGGTTAAAGTTTTTAGCACCAATTAATTTTACGGTAGCAGCTGATCGATCGGGTATTCCCAGCTGTGCCCGATCCAAGTAATCAAAAATATTGTCGGAATTGAGGACAAAAACCATTATTTTCTGGGGCTAGCAATTTCTGATACTGCATTCTAGTAGAGAAATTCCTAATGAAGTGTATTTTCTTTGTAACACTTTAATATATTAATAAGCAGTATTTTTACAAAAAATACTTGACTATTTGTGGTAAATAACACCATAATAAAAAAAAGATTTTAAGAGCTGTTTATGACTATTACCCACCAACCAGTGGCTCCTTTAGCATTGACTACATTGCCACAGATGTCTGACTATAGCTTGCTGACCGATCTTTATCAGCTCACCATGACCGCTTGCTATGTGGGTGAACAGCTCGATCAACGACCAGCCAGTTTTGAGCTATTCGTGAGAAAACTACCAAAATCCTTTGGTTATTTAATTGCGATGGGGCTAACTCAGGCTCTGGAATATTTGCGAAATTTGCGGTTTACCGCCACCCAAATTACCGCCTTGCAACAGCTAGAAGTTTTTGAGCACGCCCCCACCACCTTCTGGCAATTATTGGCGGCAGCAAAGTTCACCGGGGATGTGTGGGCGGTATCCGAAGGCACCGCCATCTTTGCCCATGAACCGATCCTGCGGGTGGAAGCACCGCTCTGGCAGGCGCAGCTGGTGGAGACTTTTTTACTTAATACGATTAATTATCAAACCCTAATTGCAACGCGAGCTGCTCGGCTGCGGGATGTAGCCGGAGCCGAGGCGACGCTCTTAGAATTTGGTACTAGGCGAGCTTTTAGCCCCCAGGCAGCATTGTGGGCTGCCCGGGCATCGATCGCAGCGGGTTTGGATACGACTTCTAATGTGTTGGCCGCTCTTCAGTTAGGAGTCAAGCCCAGTGGCACGATGGCGCATTCATTGGTGATGGCGATCGCTGCTACTAGTGGCAGCGAGCAACAAGCATTTACTACTTTTCAGAAGTATTTTCCCCAATCGCCCTTGTTAATTGATACTTTCGATCCGATCGCTGCTGTCCAGCAACTGGCCGTCAAAGTTGATGCTGGTGAGATGAAAGTCCCTGGTATTCGTCTAGATTCTGGTGATTTGGTGGCTCTATCGCAGCTGATCAACCAACTTTTACCGGATACTAAAATCTTCGCCAGTGGCGATTTGGATGAATGGGAAATTGCTAAACTGCGATCAGCTGGGGCTAAAATCGACGGTTATGGATTAGGAACAAAGCTGGTCACTGGTCAACCAGTCAATGGGGTCTATAAATTAGTGGAGATTGATGGTCATCCGACAATGAAAAAAGCCACGGGCAAGCAAACCTATCCCGGCAAAAAGCAAATTTATCGCCAGTTGAGCCAGGGTCAGTGGCAAAGTGACAGCTTGGGTTTAATCGATCATCAGCAACCGGGATTATTGAAGTTGGTCATGGCCAATGGCCAGCAAATTATCCCATCGGAAAGTCTGATGCAAATTCGCGATCGAACTCAACAAAATGTAGCCAGTTTGCCAGCTGAGGTGCGGGATATTGATCGACCACTGGAGGTGGCAGCAAAAATCAGGCCAGACTTGGTCGCTGTCATGCAGGAGCTGCAATGATGAAAATAGCCCTATTTGGCACTAGTGCCGATCCGCCAACTCTGGCTCACCAAAAAATCATGCATTGGTTAAGCGAAAGTTTCCCCCTGGTGGCGGTGTGGGCAGCCGACAATCCTGACAAAGTCCATGAGGCTACTTTGGGACAGCGCGCCAGGATGCTGGAATTATTGGTAGCCGACTTGAACCATCCCCAAGTGCGGGTTTATCAAGAACTCAGCCACCGCTACACCTACAAAACTCTGAATTTTGCCCAGCAGTTGTGGCCAACAGCTGAATTTAGCTTGGTGATTGGGGGCGATTTGGTGAGTCAGATCGAGCGCTGGCAAGGTGGCATTGAACTAATTCGGCAAGTGGAGTTATTGGTGGTGCCCCGTCCCGGTTGGTCGATTCAGCCAGAATCATTGCGCCGTTTGGCTGAGTTAGGGGGACGGGTGCAGTTGGTTACTGATCTGAAGACCCCGCCAGTTTCTTCAACGGCCATTCGCCAGCACCACGATCTATATGGCTTAACGCCAGCAGTGGCTGCCTATATCGATCGACTGGATCTCTATCATTTGAAAACTAAGAAAAATTGATTGCCTTATGGTTGCGGAACGAAGCTCAAAAAAATCTGGAGATGCCGAGGCTCTAGCCGACTTTAAGGTCGGGGTCGATAATGTCATTTTCTCGGTGGATACCATTCAAAATCGATTGTTAGTGTTGTTGGTGATGCGCGGAGAGGAACCTTTTTTGGGACAGTGGAGTTTGCCCGGAACTCTAGTGCGCCGTGGGGAATCTTTAGAGTCCGCTGCTGATCGCATTCTGGCCGAGAAAATTAAGGTCAAGAATTTATATTTGGAGCAGCTCTATAGTTTCGGGGGACCGGGGCGGGATCCGCGGGAATCGATCGATAGTTTTGGGGTGCGCTATTTATCGGTGAGCTATTTTGCCTTGGTGCGGTTTGAGGAAGCGGAGTTGATTGCGACGGGGGTGGGGGGCATTGCTTGGTATCCAGTGAATAGTCTGCCAGATTTGGCATTTGATCATCGGGAGATTTTGGCTTATGGGGAACGGCGGTTACGCAATAAGTTGGAGTATAGTCCGATCGCGTTTGATGTGCTGCCGGAGGCGTTTACGCTCAGTGATATCTACCAGCTGTATACGACGATTTTGGGGGCAGATTTCTCGGACTATTCTAATTTTCGGAATCGGTTGCTGAAGTTGGGTTTTTTGGTGGAGACGGGGGTGAAGGCGGTGCGGGGGAGTGGTCGGCCGGCTAGTTTGTATCGGTTTGATGCGGTGGCGTTTGAGCCGTTGCGCGATCGACCTTTGGTTTTTGTCTGAGTAACTCAGTTTTATAGTTTTTTTCTATAAATTAATATTTTTCTTTGGTAATTTTCATGAAAATTGCATTAGCTCAAATTAATCCGATCGTTGGTGACTTAGCTGGTAATGCGGCTCAGATTTTAGCAATGGCTAAACAGGCTCAATCTCAACAAGCAGACTTGATGCTGACTCCGGAGTTATCACTTTGTGGCTATCCACCGCGTGATTTGCTACTAAATCCTGGCCTGATCAAAGCGATGGCGGAGCGATTGGCGCAGTTGGCTACTCAACTACCAACGGGTTTAGCTGTACTGGTAGGATTTGCTAGCCAGAATTCGCAGCCCGATGTTGGTAAGCCACTGTTTAACAGTACGGCTTTGCTGCTCAATGGCCAGGTTCAGCAGCTTTTTCACAAACGACTACTCCCTACCTACGATGTTTTTGATGAAAATCGTTATTTCCAGGCGGGAGCGAGTAGTAATTATTTTCAACTCCAGGACTACAAAATTGGTGTAACTATCTGCGAAGACCTTTGGAATGATCAGGATTTTTGGGGCAAGCGCCAGTATTTAGCTAATCCGATCGAAGAGTTAACTGCTCAAGGGGTAGATTTGATTGTGAATCTTTCGGCTTCGCCCTATACAGTGGGAAAACAGCAGGTGCGGGAAGCGATGCTGCAACATGCCGCACAGCGCTATGGCCAACCCATTTTGTATGTAAACCAAGTGGGTGCCAATGATGATTTGATTTTTGATGGTGGTAGCATGGGGTTCGATCGACAGGGCCAACTGGTTATTAGAAGCCAGTCTTTTGTAACTGATTTATCGGTAGTGGAGTTTCAGCAAGGTGATTTACAACCGGGCGTAATTGCGGGATCGATCGATCACCAAGATGAAGAAATTTGGCAGGCATTGGTGTTGGGCGTGCGGGACTATACTCACAAATGTGGATTCAGCAAAGTGCTGTTGGGCTTGAGCGGCGGCATTGATTCGGCACTGGTGGCCGCGATTGCGGCAGCAGCACTGGGGGGCGAGCAAGTGCTGGGAGTCTTAATGCCGTCGCCCTACAGCTCCGATCACTCTATTACTGACGCGATCGATCTCGGCCAGAATTTGGGTATTCAGACAACTCAGCTACCGATCCAAGAGTTGATGACGGGGTTCGATCGAACTCTGGCTCCTCTGTTCGCAGATACCGAATTTGGCATTGCTGAAGAAAATATCCAGTCGCGGATTCGGGGTAATTTGTTGATGGCGATCGCTAACAAATTTGGTCATTTGCTTTTGTCCACGGGCAACAAATCCGAGATAGCGGTGGGCTACTGCACTCTCTATGGCGATATGAACGGCGGCTTAGCTGTCATTGCCGACCTGCCTAAAACCCGCGTTTATTCGCTGTGTCGCTGGCTGAACCGCCACCAGGAAATTATTCCCATCAATATTATTGACAAGCCCCCCAGCGCTGAATTAAAGCCGGGGCAGATCGATCAAGATTCTTTGCCACCCTACGAGGTTTTAGATGACTTACTAGAAAAAATTATTTGTGAGCATCGATCAACAGCCGAGTTAATCGAACGGGATTTTGAGCCAGCGGTGGTTGTAAAAATCACCCAGTTGTTGCGACGGGCAGAATTCAAGCGTCGTCAAGCGCCACCAGGATTAAAAATTACCGATCGAGCATTTGGTACTGGTTGGCGGATGCCCATCGCTTGCCGATTAAACACCTAGGACTCCGAATCGGCGGCAGGTTTAGGTCTTTCTCGCTCCACAATATCGGTCTTGTTCAATAGTTCTAGCTGTTCGGCTTTATTCTGAACGGCGCTAGTGGCCTGAATTCTTCGCCACACTGTCAGCCCCAACAGACCCATCGTCCCTAGGGCGGTGGTAAAGATTACGTTAAGCCGGGTGCCTTGTAACCACATGGCCACTAGATTAGAACCCAGCGTGGCACTCCACAAAATTACGGCCGAATGCCCCTGCGAAAAACCCCAGGCCAACAGTCGATGATGAATATGGTCTTTGCCCGGTGTACTCATCGGATTTTTACCAGCCAGCAAGCGGCGCACAATCACTTGGGTCGTGTCTAATACCGGCACCAGCAGAAACATGGCGGTGGGCACCAAGGCAAAAATACTAGAGACCTTAGAACTACTCAAAATGCTGGTAGCCGCCAACACATAGCCCAAAAAGTAAGCCCCAGCATCACCCAAAATAATTCGCGATGGGTGGTAATTATGACGGAGAAAACCGAGGGAAGATCCCGATACTGCCGATAGAATCAAGGTGGCCGCTGCCCTAGCCTCAAACTGTGCTGATACCGCTAGCAGACTCATTCCGGCAATAAAACTAATGCCCCCGGCCAACCCGTCCATCCCATCCATCAAGTTGACGGCATTGGTGATGCCTACCACCCAAAATACCGTCACCAGCACGGATAGCGAGCCATCGATCGGAGTACCAAAGTTCACCCCAACTTTGATGCCGACGACCACTAACAATAAAGCTGCCAAAATTTGGACAATCAGCCGAAACATCGCTGGTAAGCCAAACTGGTCGTCAATGAAACCCACCAATACCAGGATTGAAGCTCCCAGCAGAATGGCCAAAATCTGTACCAGAATCTTCTGAAGGATCATGGGGCTGATACAAGCCGCCAAAATCAAAGCGGCAATCACACCAGCATAGATCGCCAATCCACCAGCATTGGGCAATGGTTCTTTATTGAGCCGCCTAGCATTGGGGCTATCTGCCCAACCAACTTTCAGGGCAAAAGAACGGAGGTTAGGAATAAATCTAAAGGTGACCGCCCAAGCCACCGCAAAAGTCAGCACCACTGACATCCAGCCGGTTCCTTGTGGATTACTAATCCCGATCGATCTCATGTAGCCAAAAATAAAATCCATGGTGCTGCTAATGATCGTGGCGATGGTGAACAGTCTTGGTGGGGGGATGAATTACAGCACAGATGCTACAGACCCCAAAAAACTCTAGTGTATGGTAATACACCTTAAACTGGTGTATCTCTTGTAGCTTGATTTCTAGCTGATCAACGGGGCACTCCGCGATCGGGATCGACTTTTGACAATACACACAGGTGAGATGATGCTTATCTTCTTGAATAGTACTATACAGGGATTCCCCACTGCCAAGGGTCCGAACCTGAACGGCTCCCGCTAGTTTCAGTGCATCTAAGGCTCGATATACTGTAGCCAGACCGACACCCTGACTACGATTGCGTAGTTCTACATAAATGTCTTGGGCGGATGTCGATCGATGCAGCTCTTGAAGAAGTTGCAAGATACGTTCTTGGCTGCGAGTTAGTTCCAATTTCATACTGGATATATAGATGAAAATTTTCGGCCAATGTGCAGCCACGTTGCTATATTATATTTGAGTTTGGCGGATTGAATTTTTAAGTAATTAAAGCGATTAGCATGACTCAATCATATCAAGCTCGGATCTACGTAACTCTCCGCCCCTCTGTTTTAGATCCAGCTGGTGCCGCAGTGCGATCGGGCATCGAACATTTGGGCTTCCAGAATGTGGGTGCCGTTAGAATTGGTAAATATATCGAAGTCAGTCTGGATAGTGATGATGAAAATGCTGCCCAGGCCGAACTAAACCAAATCTGTGACCAGCTCCTGGCCAATCCAGTCATCGAAAACTACCGTTTTGAACTTGTTCCTGCTGTCTAGCTCATGACTATAAAATTTGGCATTGTGGTATTTCCTGGCTCCAACTGCGATCGAGATGTAGCCTATGTTACTCGTGATCTGTTAAAAATGCCCACCCGGATGGTTTGGCACGAGGACACCGACATTGCAGATATCGATGTGGTGGTGGTACCAGGGGGCTTTAGCTATGGCGATTACTTGCGCTGTGGCGCGATCGCTCGGTTTTCGCCGGTGATGAAAGCAGTGGTGAATCATGCCCAGCAAGGCAAGTATGTATTAGGAATTTGTAACGGTTTTCAGGTTTTAACAGAAGTGGGTCTATTGCCAGGAGCCTTAGTGCGCAATCGCGATTTACACTTTATCTGCGACCGGGTACCTTTGAGCGTTACCAAGACCGACTTACCTTGGACAACAGACTATAAAAATCAGCCTGAGATTTCTTTACCGATTGCTCATGGTGAGGGTTGCTATTATGCTGAACCCGACACTATCCAACAGCTAGAAGATAATCAGCAAATTTTATTTCGCTATGCGGGCAATAATCCGAATGGCTCGCTTAATAATATCGCTGGAATCTGTAACCAGCAAAAAAACGTACTGGGAATGATGCCCCACCCCGAAAGAGCCGCTGATAGCAAGCTGGGTAGTATCGATGGTTTAGGTCTTTTTACAGGCTTAATTGCTGGATTTAATTAGCGGTAAGTTAATCCAGTGTGAGCATCTCAGTTGATTCAACTGGCTCTGGCGCAACAGCAATAGTTTCATTTTCAGTGAGATTTTTTAGCGCATCGCTTTGCTCGGCCGCAGCCTTATCTGCTGCGAGTTTTTTCTCGGCGGCCGCTCTGTCCTCTGCAAATTTTTGCTGCAAGAACTCAGCTTGAGCCAGGCCGTTAATAGCCGTAGCAGCTATTGGCACCAAGCTTGGTGTCGGAATAGGACTATCTATACCAAAGTTTGCGTTAGAACCATTAGTAGCTGCGGGAGCTTTTTGATCACCCGCAAAAGATGGTAAAGCGCCTAAAAATATAGCAGCAGCAGCAGTAACGACACTGGTGAGATTCTTTTTCATTGATTTCCCCTAAATTAGGTATGTCAGAACAACGCTACACACTTTCTGACAATGATGATGATTTTATTCCATCTGGTATTAGTTAGTCTAGGTGATTGATAAACAAAAATGAAGCAGGGATTCGTCCCTGCTTCACTTACCTTAACAATTAGATGATGTTTAACTAACTTCTTAAGGTTTAGCTTTCTTAACTAAAATACTAGAAAACCTCAATATAGTGTAGTTGAATTACTAACCGCGACCACGAATTATCTTGGTGTTAGGTGGTACAGTTGGCTCTCCAGCAACAGGAATAGTTTCGATGGAAGCTTCCGGGCCACCTTGCTCAACAGCCGCTCTAGCAGCTGACAATCTTTGCTGCAAGGACTGCGCTTGAGCTAGTACACCTGGACTGAATCTAGCAGTTCCACCAGAACCAGCGCTAGGATTACTACTAGCAGTACCACCATTAACACGAGGTGCGACCGAGCCGGTGTTTCCGGTGCCGCCAAAGTTACTACCATTGGCACCAGGACCGACACCACTAGGAGCAGAACCTCCCATTGAAGGTGATGGAGCCATTGGGGCGGGCGCACTGCCAGTACTGTGTGTCCCTCCAGAAACGGAAACAGTTGCTGGTGCTGAAGAAGGATTGTGCGGAGTAGCAAGGGAGGGGGCTGCTGCTAAACAAACAGCTGTCACTGAGGCTATACTGGCAAGAATTTTTTTCATTTGATTTCTCCTAAATAAAATATGTATGCTTAAAATCTGAAAGAAGTACCGACACCCAATACAAATCTAGCACTTTCACCAGTAACACCAGTAATATCACGGAAGGCTGGTGTAATTACCAATGGGAAGCTATCGCCAAAAGGAGCGATCGATAGGCCAGCAGCCAAGTCTTGTCCGGTCCATTCTACAATTGCGCTCACTGGTTTGGCAAGGCGGAAAGCCGCAGAACCAAACACATTCACGCCGCTAGGACTCTCGCCGGGAGGGGTATTAGTAAGAGTTTCTTGGGAAAGGAATTGGCCACCGCCCACCCCAACGGATAGAGCAATCCGACTCAAGAAACTATCGATGTTATCGGTAGTACGTAGAATCTGGGTGCCTACTGCGTAGTAGGAGTTCCGAGGAACATCAGTAAAACCAATATTAGCGAATTGGTTCCAGCCGATCGCAATCGCTGTATCATCAGCAATCCGCTTGTGCAGCTTGGCACTAAAACCACCATTACCAAAAGACTGGCTACTACCAAAACTGTTTAAGGTATAGGCAACTTCTAAGCCCACTGAATCGATCGCGTTACCTAAGCCCACGCCGATACCAAGTTCACCGTCTGATTGTTCAGTAAAACGTGATCTAGATTGAAAGCTACCAGAGATGAAGCCAATGTTGCCATCAGCGCCAAAACCGATCGGGTTGTTGATGCTCAAACCAGGGGAGATACTGGAACCAGCTACTGGAATGTTAGAAGGAAATTCCTTAGAACCTAGGCTACCCAACTGACCCTCAACTTCTTGAGTAGCAGGATCAACTGGCTGAGCAGCAGCGCTATTGCCAACACCACCGGCAATCACCACAAAGTCGTTATAGTCAGTTCCAGCACCGCCCTTTTTGACCGAATCATCCCAACTAATTTTCACGCCTTGGTTAGAAAGACCCGAAAAATCTTTGTCGAACTGCGCCTGCACGCTGCTCTTAGTGTTCTTAGAACTAGTGGAATAGACTGTCGAAACCACCCGACCACTACCATTTCGGGACTCTAGAAAAAAGGTGTAAGGCGTGTTGGCCTGAAATTTAAAGACGTTCTTGGGTGGGTTGAGCGTATTTCCAGGAGTACCCAGAAAGTCACTAGCCTTGTTCACATCTCGATCATCGCTGTCTGCTGCCTTTTCTTCTTTAATTAGGAGTGTTTTAGCTCCAGTGTTGAGATCCATAACGCCAAAGATCGACTTGTAAGCGCCATGGGATTCGATTACTTCAAATTCAACGGCAGTTTCGGTATCAAATTGGACAACATTGTTGCCAAATTCATCAGCTTTAGCTGTCTGAGCCGTTAGGCCAGTGAGAGCCAGACTGGCTAGTCCCAGGCCAATGGTAGTAGTAGTTTTAAATTTATTCGCCATAATGTTCGCTGTTAGTTTGGTATTGACAATCGATTAAGTTGAGCAAGCTGTTATGCATCAATCAGTTTGGTATTTTCTACCAAGTGGGGCTAGGGTAAGAGGCACCACCAGAAGACTGATCTAGCTGACTAGCATTAGGGTTTTTGACAGATTCCAAGAAAGCAGCTGATTCAGCCTTAACTTTCTCTAATTCAGCTTGTGCTGCTGCATTAGGAGTGCCAGTGCCTTCGGCGCTGCTCCGCATAAAACGACGAACACCATCACCGGCAGGCTTAACAGGAGCCGGTGCCGAACCAGGCGCGGGAGACATAGAAGGATCTACTGATCCTGGAGGAGGTGGCGCATCGGCAGGAGCAATTCCTGGTGCTCCCGGAGGTACCATCTCTGGGGAACCTGGTGCTTTATCAGGAGTGGCTTTATCCCCCGCTGGCGCATCAGGGGTACCTGGAGCTGGAGCTAGAGGTGTCACAGGGGTGATACCTGGTGCTACTTTATCTTTATCAGGAGAAGCTTTATCACCCGCTGGCGCATCGGAAGAACCAGATGGTGGAGCTAGGGGTGTTGTAGGTGTGGTGGCGTCTGGTGCAATAGGCGCTACTTTATCTTTATCTGGGGTGGCCTTGTCACCCGCTGGGTCTACCGTAGGGTCTGTGGTAGAACTTGGTGCTTTATCTTTTTTATCTTTTTCTGGTGCTGACTTATCGTCTGCGGGAGCTACCGAAGGATCTACGGTAGAGCCTGGTGTACTAGGCGAACCGGGAGTTTCTACAGCTTGAGCAACTAATTTAGCTTGGCTCGAACTAGCATCCAAGTTATCTAGACTATTTAGGTTACTGGCCTGACTGGGCATTCCTACCATTGCTGGTAAAAAGCAAGAAAGGCTCATTGTCAACAAAAAATGTTTCATACTTCAATACTCCCTATTAAACAAAACTGGTTTACTCTAAACTTCATAAAGATTAAGTCTAAACTATGTAGCATAGTGATTGCTTGACATAATTGAAGCATCGCATAAGATACTTTTATACTAGTGCAAAGTCTTAATGCAAGTAAACTTTCCGAGGCAATTATATTGTCAATTCATAGATTAAATCAACATGTTAATCATTTTATCAGTATTTAATTGTGCGGCGACAGGTACTCTTAATTAGAATGTATCACTTGCAAACCCCTTTATTGCTTTTACTTAAAAAGTTCAGAATCAACATGTGTCTAAAGGATAATTTTCAGCGGGGTCTTTCAGGGCATAACCCGGAAAGGGCAGGGAAGGTCAACACAATGGATGGAAAACACTAATATCACGGAATTGATTTGGCCAAAATTATTACTATTTAAAAATATTAGTAATATGTATTATTGGCACTTGATTCAGCCAGCAATTTGACGTATTAGATTCAGGCAAATTGTCACTGGTATACCCAGGAAATAGCGCTTATCAAAATGTTTTTGACCAGTATTTAACTGCAAGTTTTATGAATTATATTGCAAGCATTGCGTCCAGTAGCTGCCGAATTGCAATTATTGGCGATGTGCACAGTCAATGGAGTTTGACTGACAATCAGTTATTGCAAAGGTTAGCAGTAGATTTAGTGCTATTTGTTGGTGATTTTGGCAATGAAGACGTATCGATCGCTAAAATTGTTTCCGAATTAGAATTACCCAAAGCAGTAATCTTGGGTAATCATGATGCTTGGTTTAGTGCGACCAGCTGGGGAAAGAGCCAATGTCCTTACGATCGATCTCAAGAGGATTGGGTGCAAGCCCAAATTGAGATATTGGGGGATAGCTACGTGGGCTATGGTCAGCGCAGTTTTCCGCAGCTGAATCTGGCGGTGGTGGGTGGTCGTCCGTTTAGCTGGGGTGGTGATCAGTGGCGCAATCAAGAGTTTTATCGGAGCAGGTTTGAGATTAACAGTTTTGCGGAATCTACCGCCAAAATTGTGGCCGCCGCCGAGAGTGCCAGCGCACAGCAATTAATTTTTATTGGACACAATGGGCCGACTGGCTTGGGCGATCAACCAGAAGATATCTGTGGTAGAGATTGGGCACCGCTGGGTGGCGACTTTGGGGACCCGGATTTGGCAGCGGCGATCGATCGACTGCAATCTCAAGGCAAATCAATTCCCTTGGTGGCTTTTGGGCATATGCACCATCAGCTCCGTCATACGACCGACCGACTACGGGTGCCTGCTCGCCAAATTGGTCAAACTCTATATCTCAATGCGGCGCGCTGTCCACGGGTTGTTAACTATCCACCAATTCTGCATAACTTCTCGATTGTCACTTTGCAAGATGGCCAAGTGATTGAAGCCAGTTTGATTTGGATTGATCGACAGGGCGAAATTCAGCGTTCGGAGAACTATTTAACAGCACTGAGTCCTGTGATACAATAAAAAACCTGCTGGAGAGGTGGCAGAGTGGTCGATCGCGTCCGACTTGAAATCGGATGAAGTGAAAGCTTCCGAGAGTTCGAATCTCTCCCTCTCCGTTTTGAAACAAAAGCCCGACTTCTTTTAAGAAGTCGGGCTTTTGTTTGGTTTGTGCGTTTAGCTGCGATACCAAGTAGTCGGCTCGCCTTTGCGATCAACCAACACAATGCCTTGGGCTTTTAGATCATTGCGGATTTGGTCGCCTTTTTGGAAGTTTTGAGAATCTCGGGCAGCTTTACGTTCAGCAATTAGTTGTTCGATCGACAGGTCATCCAAACCGTCATTGGCCGGAACTGGTTCATCGGTCAGTTGGGCTTCTAAACCCAAGATTGAGGCCAACTGCTGCAAGCTATACCACTGCTGTTCTAGCATGGCAGAATCAGCAATTTGGCCGCCGTGGGTTAAGACATTTCCGGCCTTGCCTAAATCTTTGGCCAGCTCAAATAACACCGCCAAGCCGCCAGCAAAGTTGAAATCTTCATCGACCACATCGCAAAATTGTTGGAAAGATGGGTTGATGGTGGCAGGCTGTTCAGTGAACGCCGGGGTCTGTGCATTAGAAACATCTGGATTAGAAATATCATCAGCGGCTGTCACTTCTTGCACTTTTTTAACTGGCGATCGATCTTTAAATAAATAGCTAAGAACCTTCCGGAGGCTAGCAAAGAAATTTTCGCGAGGTTTTTTAAACAAAATAGTTCTTGCTACCACTGCAATACCGACAAATTCTAGTAAATTTGGCAAGATCGGTATTGTATTAAAGGTACCTAAAAATCGCGAAAAGAACCGCACCGGAAACTGGGTAAAGAATAGAGCGATCGTCAGTATTACTAAGCCTCGATATTCTTGGGTGAATTGTCGCACAGCATTCGGCAACGCTTGAAAAGTTTCTACCACGGGGCCAATTTCCTCTGGCAACGGAATGTTGACTGCGGTGGGCTGCGCGGCAACCTTAGTGCTGGTGTTTATTGGTATGGGTGCAAAGATCGGTGGTTTGTGCAAATCCCAGCCCAATTTATCGGCAAATCGCTGACCAAATAGCAAGCCATCTTTGAGGGTTTGCCAGCTGCGTTCGTTGCTAGCTAATGCCTCTGCCGTGAAATCCATTGGTTTGCGATATTGAGCGGTCAAAATAAATAATCGAATGATCATTGGATCTACGGGTCTGTCCAGTAAATCGCGAATGGTGGTGAAGTTGCCCAAGGATTTAGACATCTTTTCCCCATCCACATTCACCATGCCGTTGTGCATCCAATAGCGTGAGAGGGGATGCTGATTAGCACCTTCAGATTGGGCAATCTCATTTTCATGGTGGGGAAAAATCAGATCATTACCGCCGCAGTGGATATCGATCGTTTGCCCTAGAGTCGATCGAATCATAGCCGAGCATTCAATATGCCAACCCGGGCGGCCTTTACCCCAAGGTGAATCCCAGGCCGGTTCGCCCGGTTTGGCACTTTTCCACAGGGCAAAATCACTAGGATCTTCTTTGATGGTGTTTTCCGCCGTGGCGACAGCCACCCGGCCACCAGCACCAGCTTGCATATCATCTAGTTTTCGACCAGAGAGTTTTCCATAGCCGGCAAACTGGCGTACCCGAAAATAGACATCGCCAGCCACCGCATAGGCCAAACCTTTTTTCTCTAGCTCGGTCACTAGCTCAATAATTTGGGGAATATGCTCGGTGGCGCGGGGATAATTGCTGGCATTACGCACATTGAGCCGGGCTAAATCAGTAAAGTAAGCTTCAATATATTTGGCTGATACTTCGGCCATCGTCAAGCCTTCGGCCTGCGCCCGGTTGAGAATTTTGTCATCAATATCTGTAAAATTCTGGACATAGTTCACTTCATACCCGCGCCATTCCAAATAGCGGCGCACAGTGTCCCAAATGACCGCAGCCCGGGCATGACCTAAATGGCACAAATCGTAAACCGTGACACCGCAGCAATACATGCTCACTTGTTTGGGTAACAGCGATTTAAATGGCTCCTTTTTAGCTGTCAGGGTGTTATAGATACTAATGCTCATAAAAAACGGGGGTTTGTTAAACTTGTTAGCATGATGTCGCTTAGGCTTAATCATATCAACTCTTCTCTTCATCACGCCCTATGACTTCTGCTACTATTTCTGCCCAGTCACCTACCGATGAAACTACTCGACCAATTTTGCCGGTCACAATTATTACCGGTTTTTTGGGCAGTGGCAAAACGACTCTCCTAAATCATATTTTAACCAATCAGCAGGGTTTGAAGACCGCAGTCTTGGTCAATGAATTTGGAGAAATTGGGATCGATAATGATCTGATCATCGCGACTAGTGCTGATAACAACATGGTAGAGCTGAGCAATGGCTGTGTCTGTTGCACGATCAATGATGATTTGGTCAAGGAAGTCTACAAAATATTGAATCGGCCTGATCCGATCGATTACCTAGTAGTAGAAACCACCGGCTTAGCCGATCCAGTGCCCTTGGCTTTGACCTTTTTGGGTACCGAGTTGCGGGACATGACCCGCCTGGATTCAATCATCACCCTGGTAGATTCCGCCAACTTTAGCCTGGACTTGTTTAACAGCGAAGCAGCGCTGAACCAAATCACTTATGGTGATATTTTGTTGCTGAACAAAACCGACTTGGTTGATGAAGCCGATGTTGATCTGTTAGAAGTGCGGATTAGAGATCTCAAGACCGGCGCTAGAATCCTGCGCACTAAAAACTCCGAAGTATCTTTGCCACTGATTTTAAGCGTGGGCTTGTTTGAGTCTGATAAGTTTGTAGAAGGATCAGCAGATCACGGCCACGATCATCATGATCATGAAGATCACAGCAACTGCGATCATGCTCACGACCATTGTGAACACGATGATCATGACCACGGGCATCACCATCATCATTCTGATCACCTGGCTCAAGATGGTTTTACTTCTCTGTCTTTTCAGAGCGATCAGCCTTTCTCGATTAAGAAATTTCAATATTTTCTAGATAATCATCTGGATGAAGGCATTTTCCGCGCCAAGGGTCTGCTATGGTTTGATGAAAGCCCTAATTGCCATATTTTTCATCTTTGCGGCAAGCGTTTCTCGATCGATGATCGGGAATGGACAGATTTACCCTCTACTAAGCTGGTGCTGATTGGTCAAAACTTAGACCATGACCAGCTCAAAAAGCAGTTAAATGACTGTTTGTCTCTGACCAAAGCCAACGTCGGCAAAGGATTTGGTAAAAAATAACCGCTCACTGCAAACTAAACATGTCTTTTTCTAATTTCGGTCTATCCGATGCCATCATTCGGGCTGTCAATGAGCGGGGATACACCGAACCCACCCCCATCCAACTCCAGGCAATCCCCGTGGCGATTGCTGGTGGTGATATTCTAGCTGGCGCTCAAACTGGTACTGGTAAAACAGCTAGCTTTACATTACCGATTCTGCATTTACTATCCGAAAAAAACAAAAACGATGGTCCAATCAGCCGCAACTTACCGATTCGGGCGCTAATTTTAACCCCTACCCGCGAATTGGCGGCACAAGTAGAAGAAAGTGTTACCGAGTATGGCAAGTATTTAAAGCTGAATTCCATGACAATTTTTGGCGGGGTAAATATCAATCCCCAAATCCAAAAGTTGAAAAGCCGCATCGATATCTTGGTAGCAACACCGGGCCGATTGTTGGATCACGCCCAGCAGCGGACAGTAGATTTGTCTCATGTGGAAATCTTGGTGCTGGATGAAGCCGATCGAATGCTCGATATGGGATTTATCCGCGATATTCGACGCATTTTGGTGCTGCTACCCAAGCATCGCCAGAATTTGCTATTCTCAGCCACTTTCTCCTCAGAAATTAAGGAACTGGCGGCGGGTTTGTTGAATAATCCCACCATGATCGAAATTGCCCGCCGCAATATCACCGCCGACACTGTATCGCAGAAAGTTTATCCAGTCGATCGCGAGCAAAAAAGAGAGTTGCTTTCTCACCTCATTCATACCCACAAATGGTCGCAGGTGTTAGTGTTTACCCGTACTAAGCATGGTGCCGATCGATTAGTTAAGCAACTGGCCGAAGATCGGATTAAAGCTTTGGCCATTCACGGCAATAAGAGTCAGGGAGCGCGCACCCGGGCTTTAGCTGAATTTAAAGATGGCGGTTTGCAAGTGTTGGTAGCCACCGATATTGCGGCGCGGGGCCTAGATATTAATGATCTGCCCCATGTGGTGAACTTTGAGTTACCCAACGTACCAGAAGACTATGTGCACCGCATTGGTCGCACGGGTCGGGCGGGCGCCGATGGCGGTGCTTCATCGTTAGTTTGTATTGATGAACACAAGTTGCTGGCTGATATTGAAAGGTTGATTAAGCAGCCGTTGCCGCAAGAAGTTGTGGCTGGTTTTGAGCCAGATCCGCGCATTAAGGCGGAGCCGATTCCGAATGGGCGGCAGTCCCGGCAGGGTGGCCAGGGACGAGGGCAATCAGCGCGGTCTTCGTCGGCGAAGCCCCAGAGAAGTGCTGGGGGGGCATCTCCGGTGCGGCCATCAAGGCCAGTGCCGCGCAGTCGATAAAATGAAAAATCGAGTTTAGGTTTACAGAATTAATTTTATTTTTTAGTCATTAGATAGGTCGGGCTAAGTTCTTGAACTTGGTCAAACCGGGGTCAAACACCAGCTTCACCACTCCCGTCGGACCATTCCGATGCTTGGTCACAATTAATTCTGTAATATCTCGATCGGGTGTATCTGGATTATAGTAAGCATCCCGATACAACATAATTACCAAGTCAGCATCCTGTTCAATACTGCCACTTTCTCTCAAATCCGACATCATCGGACGCTTATTATTGCGAGCTTCCACACTCCGGCTCAGCTGCGACAGCGCAATAATGGGCACATCTAACTCCCGCGCTAGCCCCTTTAAACTCCGCGTGATTTTTGAGATTTCCTGTACCCGATTATCACTGCTGCCCTCCATCAGTTGCAAATAATCCAGCATAATCATACCCAACTGCTTACCAGTTTCGGCTTGCAGCCGCCGTGCTTGACTACGCATCTGCATCACCATCATGTTCGCAGTGTCATCAATATAAATCGGTAAAGTAGCGATTTTTTCCATGGCATCATAGACCTGCTCCCACTCCGTTTGATTGATCCGACCAGCCCGTAGTCGATTACTATCAATCCGGGCTTCGCCAGCAAGCATCCGTTGAACTAATTGATCTTTAGACATTTCTAAACTAAAAACCAAGACTGGCAACTGGTGAATTTGCGCCATGTTATAGGAAATGTTGAGGCTGATGGCGGTTTTTCCCATCGAGGGGCGACCAGCAATTACAATTAAGTCTGATCGCTGAAAACCCCCAGTCATCGCATCTAAGTCAGCAAAATCACAAGTCAAGCCCGGCGGCACTAAGTTTTGATGCCGTGCTTCGATCGATTTACAAGTATCTAGCACAATCTCGCTGACCGGCGTCAGACCAGACTGGGGACGCACTTGGGTAATGTTCAATACCTTTTGCTCAGACTGGTCTAGCACCTGTTCTAGCGATTTTCCGGTGTCGTAGCCCAATTGACTGACATCATTACCAGCTTGAATTAACTCCCGCCGTACATACTTTTCCATCAGCAAAACAGCTAAGGAATCAATATTTACAGCGCTGACGGTGCGTTCCACTAGTTGAATTAATTTGCTTTGGCCACCAATTTTTTCCATTAATTGGTTGTCGATCAGCCAATTGGTAACGTTCAAAAGATCGGTGGGCTTACCTTGGCTATGCAGCTCGACCGCCGCCTGATAGATGTGACTATGCGCCGGAATATAAAAAGCTTTGGGTACCAATAACTCGGCCACCCGTCCATAGGCTTCCGGATCTAGCAAAATTCCACCCAGAATTGCTTCCTCGACACCAATATTTTGGGGAGGAATATAATTAGCCGCAATGTTGGGAACCGTCAGATTTTCACTGACTCTAGATGCCAAAAACTCGCCAGTGAGCGGCGAGTTTTGGTTATGTCTGGCACTCGAAAAGCTGTTTTCTTCAGACATTTGTTAAAAGATGGCTAAAACTATTCAGCAACCACGTTGAATTCAACAGTTACGATTACCTCGGGGTGCAGTTTTACTTCGGCGCTGTAGCTACCCAGTTGATCAACATCAGGAATACTGATATCCCGTTTGTCTACTTCCACGCTAGACAAGGACTTGATTGCTTCCGCAATTTCAGCAGTGGTGACAGTACCAAAGATGGCATCGTTTTCACCGACCTTTTTGCTGATTTGCAATGCACCAGCCTTATCGATCGATGCTTTTTGCTGATCAGCTTCAATCTTCAGCTCCGCTAACCGCTGCAATTCAATTTCTTTTTTCTTGGCGACCTGCCGTAAAATACCAGGAGTCACTGGAAGGCCGATGCCTTGAGGCACCAGGTAGTTACGAGCATAGCCAGGGGCGACTTCTACTACGTCACCGAGCTTGCCCAGCTTCCGAACTTCTTTACTGAGAACTAATTTTGTACGCTTTGCCATAATCCTAGGGGAATGTCTTGAAACCCAAATGCCAGAATTCCAATAATAACATGGTTTGTTACGATGGTCAGAGATCTACTTGGTTCTAAACTTTTCGATGGCTAATCCTCGGCTCCAAAAACTTTTTGCTTACGCCCAACCCTATTTGCCAGCTGTATGGCAGGGCATCGGAGCACTGCTAGTCGTTAATCTCCTGAGTGTTTATATCCCTTTACTGATCCGTGATGGGATCGATCGATTGCGTATCAACTTTAGCTACACCGAAATCACTCATTTAGCGATGCTGGTGATCTTCTTGGCTTCCATCGCCTGGGTAGCTAGAATGACCTCGCGGCTACTAATCTTTGGCGTGGGTCGAAGGGTACAAGCCGATCTAAAACAACAGATTTTTGATCACTTACTAAAAATGGATGTGGCCTACTTTTCCACCACTACTGTTGGTGACTTAATCAACAGATCAACTAGTGATGTGGAAAATATTATGCGGCTGATGGGATTTTCGCTGCTCAGTATTTTCAACATTATTTTTGCCTATGCTTTTACGCTGCCAGCCATGCTGACTATTAATGTGCGGCTGACTTTGCTGGCCTTGGCGATCTATCCAGTAATGTTGCTGACTGTCCAGATTTTTAGTGGACGTTTGCGTCAGGAGCAAGTGATTGTCCAGGAAAAGCTATCGGATTTAAGCGAGTTGATTCAGGAGGATATGAGCGGGATTACTCTGATCAAAATCTACGCCCAAGAGGAAACTGAGCGGCAGGCTTTTGCCGAAAAAAACAAAGCAGTATTCACTGCTAATTTGAAGCTCGCCGAATCGCGCAATACTGTATTCCCTATCATTCAAGGTCTGGCTTCGATTAGCTTGCTAGTTTTGTTATGGCAAGGCGGTCAGGCGATCGCCAGCCAAGAAATTACGGTGGGCAACTTTTTGGCTTTGATTATCTATGCCCAAAATCTAATTTTCCCTACTGCTCTACTAGGTTTTACTATTACGGCCTTTCAACGGGGGGAAGTCAGTATTGAGCGAGTAGAAGAAATTATGTCTGCCCAGCCGCAAATTGCTGATGCTCCAGACTCGATCGCACCAGCCTATGAATGGCGGGGTGGGGTGGAAGCTCGTCATCTATCTTTTACTTATCCTGGTGCCAGCAGTCCCGCCCTCCAGGATGTAAGTTTTAAGATTCAGCCGGGGGAAAGAATTGCGATTGTGGGTCCGATCGGATCGGGCAAATCGACATTGGCGAATGCCATTCCTCGGCTCCTAAAAGTCGCTCCCGGTCAGCTATTCGTGGATGGCTATGATGTGACAAAGCTAACCCTAGCTAGCTTGCGCGGACTAATTACTTACGTGCCGCAGGAGAGTTTTTTGTTCAGCACTACAGTCGCTAACAATATTCGCTACGGTAGTCCGGCAGCTGATCTAGGACAAGTGCAGATCGCCGCTCGACAGGGACAGATGCATAGTGAGGTTACTAATTTTCCCCAACAATACGACACCTTGGTCGGGGAGCGGGGCATCACCCTATCTGGCGGCCAACGCCAACGGACTTCGATCGCCAGAGCACTACTGGTGGATGCACCAATCCTAATTTTAGATGATGCGCTCTCGAGTGTGGACAACCAAACCGCCACGACAATTTTGCAAAACTTAGCAGAGGAAACTCAACGTAAAACAGTTGTTTTTATATCTCATCAGTTGTCCGCAGCCGCGATGGCCGATCGAATTTTAGTGATGGATAAAGGATCGATCGTCCAGGTTGGCACTCATGCAGAGCTGATCGCTCAAAAGGGCTTATACCAGTGGCTGTGGAGTCAAAATCAACTAGAAGAAATGTTAACTTAGGCTGTGCGGCCTGGTAGTCATGCTCAGTTCCAGCTACATACCTTTAAGTAGTTTTATTTTGCGGTGGGTAGTCAATTTGCACTTAGGCCGCTAGAATGTGGGCAACGAGTTTAGAGATTAAAAATTATGCCAAGCACTATTGTTAAAGTTGCCAACACTAGTTTAATTGCCTTACTCGACAGAGTTCATAAAGGCGGAGAAGTTACGATCGAAAGAGACGGTCAGGCAGTTGCACGGCTCATTTCGACTGATTCAGCAGTTGGATATGGGATGACAAAAACTATTCAAGACCACACTACCAAAACAGTCGATGATCAAGAGTTTCAGCACTTATGTGATGCCTACGCATCTGCTGTTTAGGGAGTCAATAGTTTTATAGCAACAGCAAAGGTTTACTATAGATGTTTTATATGAAATTTATAGTAAACTTGCCACCTATCAATTAAAGTTGGACAATCAGATATTTAATACCTAACAAGTTAAGTCTGTCTGTAGCCATTTTCCACTGGTTCCAATCCATTCAGTCTGTGTGGTGGGTTTGGCTACATCTTAATCTTTAGTTGTCGTCAGGTTTCAGGTTCTACGATGAAACGGGAAGTAGTTATCAATCTCCTTTACTCAAGTAGTTAATTACTCAACTACTATTGCGTTTCTAAAAATACTGCCACTTTCTATTCACCCATAACTATGATAACTTCTGGCTCAATTTTTCTCGCTGGTGCTAGCCGGGGCGTCGGCAATCAAGTAGCCCGGATTCTTTCTACGCAAAATTTGCCGGTGCTGGCACTAGTTAGGTCTCCGGCCTCTCAGCCCGATCTGCAAGCACTGAACGTGGAGACCGTGGTGGGTGATGCTCTGAACGTGGCCGATGTAACTAGTGCCATGACTGGTCAAATTAGTGCAATTATCAGTACGATTGGAGGAATGCCGCAAGATGGTCAACGGGCGGATTTCTTGGGGAATAAGCAATTAATTGATGCGGCGGTGAAAAGCGACGTGGGTCGGTTTATTCTGGTTTCTTCATTGGGCGCTGGTGCCACTAAAGATGCGATTCCAGCAGCGGCTTATGAGTCGTTGGCAGCGGTGCTAGCCGATAAAGAAAAAGCCGAGCAATACTTGATCGAGAGTGGTTTGAATTACACGATCGTCCGGCCCGGTGGTTTGAAATCGGAGCCAGCCACTGGGAATGGGGTGTTGACGTTGGACACGCATGTGGCGGGTAGTATCTGTCGATCGGACGTGGCCAGCCTTGTTTGTCAGTGTTTGACATCAGACAATGCCCAAAACCAGGTGCTATCGGCGTTTGATAAAAACATGGTCTATAGCAAAGATCTTTATCAAGAGTTCGTGGTGTAATGCACCGCTGGGGGATTAGAATTTTCACTATCCCCCTTGAATTTTTTACTATGCTGCCCCAAAGTATTGAAGAAGCGATCGAACAGGCCAAAGTAGCCACCCAGGCGGCGATTGCGGCTGGTCATGCCAAGATTACAGTGGAGATTATCTATCCGGAGTTGCGGAGTATGGGGGTAGCTCAGCAGTTTCTGCCGGTTCTAGCGGAAGAATACGGAGCGACGCTACGGGTGTTATTTTCAGATACAGGGGCGGCGGCTTTGGCGCGGCGGGATTGGCCAGAGGCGGGGTTTCAGATTAGTGATATGGGCAGTAGCCGCAGTCCGGTGGTGGATAAGATTCAGCCGGAGGATCGGATCTATGTGGCGGTGGAGCCTTCGGCGGTGGAGGTGGAGCAGATTGAAAAGCTGTGCGGGGTGGCGGCAGATCGGCCGGTGATTTTGCTATTGCCGAGGTTGGAAGATGCGGCGATTGTGGGGATTGGGTACGCGGCGCGGCAGTTGCGGGACAGGTTTATTAAGACTCTGACGACGGCATATTATATTAAGCCGCTGTCGGATGAGGTAGCAATTTATCGTTGTTTTCCGGGGCAGTGGCAGGTGTGGCGGATGCAAGATGGGGAGTATCAAGTGATTGCGGAGTTGCCGTATAAGCCGTTGGGGGATGAGTTGGACAGGATCTTGATGGGGGATGAGGAGTCGGCTCCGGCGACGGCGGCGGGGATTTTCAGTGGTTTAAAGAGATTTATGAAAACTTTGGGTGGTTAATTTAAGATATTTTGTTTTTACGTCTGATCTACCGCTGGCCAGAACTGGTAATCTTGCAGCTCAGTTACCACAAAAACTGCAGCGACAACATCGCCAGTAATCATCATCCTCGAAAGTGCGATCGGATATAATTTCTATTTAGGTCTTCCCATCACATCCGATCGCTCGCGACTTTGATTAATTATGCAATTTATTAGACAAAACGTTTTTCCAGCCATTATCTTATTGGTTTTCTTGTTTGCCCTCGTCGCCGTCAGCTCCCGAATCTTTTTACCAGCAGACATGTCCATGCCCGCTCCCATGTAAGTAAGTCTAAAAAATCTAGACAATTGTGCCAGTGATGGGTGAACTGGGGCTAGCGATCGATCGCACCGGAATCCGCCCCGCCAAATAAGCCAATCGTCCCGCCTCAGTTGCTAAAGCCATGGCCCTGGCCATCGCTGGGGCATCTTGAGCCTGAGCAATCGCTGTATTAATTAAAACTGCATCTGCTCCCATCTCCATCGCCTGTGCAGCTTCGCTGGGCGTGCCAATCCCGGCATCGACCACCACTGGCACGCCAGCATTCTCGATAATAATTTGAATATTAGCAGTGTTTTGGATCCCTTGCCCGGAGCCGATCGGCGAACCCAACGGCATCACGGTGGCGCAGCCTACTTCTTCTAAGCGTTTGGCTAAAAGCGGATCAGCATTGATATAAGGTAAAACCGCAAAGCCTTCTTTCACTAACTGGGTGGCTGCTTCTAGGGTGCCGATCGGATCGGGCAGCAGATATTTACCTTCGGGAATGACTTCTAGTTTGACAAAGTTATTATCTTCTTGGCCGAGCAACTTGGCCATCTCTCGTCCCAGCCGCGCCACCCGCACTGCATCCTCAGCGGTTTGACAACCAGCAGTATTCGGTAGCATCCAGATTCTTTGCCAGTCGATCGCTTCTACTAAGCTTTCATGGCCGGGCGCTTTGGTCTGCACGCGCCGCACTGCCACTGTCACCATGTCGCAATTACTAGCAATAATGCTGGCCTGCAAGTCGGCAATACTCCGATATTTACCCGTGCCAGTTAGCAGCCGGGAGTTAAAGCTTTTACCCGCAATAATTAGTGGTTGGTCGGTGGATTTGGACACTGGAAACTCAGCGGTTTGCATTGAGAGATCAAAAATCTATGTAAAAACAAAAAATTAAAAACTTCCAACCATAATAGTTTTCAGTCTTTAATTTTCTGTTTTGGGGAGAATTAAGCTTGACGTGAGTAGTACTCAACAATTAGCAATTCATTGACTTGGAGGGCAATCCATTCCCGCTCAATTACACCATTTACTTTGCCAGTAAGAGTCTTTTTATCAAACTCTAAATGGTTAGGCAAGTTGGCCAGACCGGGGTATTGCAGATTGGCTTCGACCAATTGCTTGGAAGCAGCACGATCGCGAACTGTAATTACTTCGCCGGGACGGCACTGGTAACTAGCAATGTCTACGACTTTGCCATTGATTGTAATGTGACCATGATTCACTAGCTGACGAGCAGCCGGAATGGTGGGAGCCATCCCCATCCGAAATACGGTGTTATCTAAGCGCATTTCCAAAATCTGCAACATTACCAATCCAGTAGAACCGGATGCGCGTCTAGCCTTGCGGACGTAGCGCAGCATTTGTTTTTCGGTAACACCATAGTTGAGACGCAGTTTCTGCTTCTCTTCTAAGCGGATGGCATATTCCGATGGCTTTTTGCGATTTTGCCCATGTTGCCCAGGGGGGTAGGCACGGCGGGGACTTTTCCTTGTTAACCCAGGCAAGTCTCCTAACCGCCGTACAATCCTGAGTCTGGGTCCTCTATATCGGGACATAATATTTCCTTAAAACTGTTTCTTGACCAAACTCCTGATTATAGCTGGACTGATGACTAAAGTCTATGGTTACGCACTGTTAAAATGTTGAAAATCCAGAAAAAGTTAGTGAATTTGTTAAACAGAACTGCTGAGAGCTTGTTGGTTATCGCTTTCACCAGTCAAGTTGCCTGCTGGTAAGGGAGTTGCCATCATGCGATTCGTGATCATTAGCAGTTTCGGGTCTGGCTTGTATTCAGGCACCAGTATTTGCAGTTGTTGAATAAGACGAGGTGTGTCATGACATTTGGCTAACTCAAATAGCTCTGTCAACATTGGTTGGAGCTGTTCCCAAATGAACTTTTGCTCAAAAGCAGAGAAAATCTTGGGGTGTTTAGTGGGTCGAATATTGTCCCCATTGATGAGTAGTTCTTCAAAAAGTTTTTCGCCTGGTCGTAAGCCGGTGATATTGATTTCAATGTCTTTACCAGGAGTTAGTCCACTTAGCCTAATCATTTGTTCAGCTAAGTCAAAAATTCGGACTGGTTCACCCATTTCTAGGACAAATACGTCTCCACCGGTGGCCATCGCTCCGGCCTGCATCACCAACCGGACAGCCTCCGGAATAGACATGAAGTAGCGAGTTACTTCTGGATGGGTAACGGTGATGGGTTTACCCTCGGCTATTTGTTTGCGGAAATGCGGCACAACAGAACCACTGCTATCGAGGACATTACCAAAACGGACAATGCCGAAACAAGTGGGACAGTTCGGTCGATCGGCGAGAGCTTGAATCACCAATTCCGCTATCCGCTTGCTAGCACCCATCACATTGGTAGGACGGACAGCTTTGTCAGTAGAAATCAGCACAAAATTAGCAACTTGAGCCGCCATGGCCGACTTGGCCGAAATCATCGTACCTTGGACATTGTTGAAAATCCCTTGCGAGGGGTTGGCCTCTACCAGTGGGACATGCTTGTAAGCAGCAGCATGATACACCGTTTGAACCTGGTGGGAGCGGAGCACCTGAGTTAGGTGCTGGGCATCATTAACATTGCCTAGATAAGCATGGCGAGTGACCTGCGGGTAGGTCTTGCTGAGTTCCATATCGATCGAATACAACGCGAACTCATTCAACTCATAAAGAATTAAGCAAGCTGGTTCCAGATTGGCAATTTGGCGGCATAGTTCAGATCCGATCGAACCACCAGCTCCGGTCACTAAAACCGATTTGTTAATAACGTTGCGACTCAGCAGTGCTGGCTCTGGCAGTACTTCTTCCCGACCGAGTAAATCGGCCACGTCTACCCGCCGAATTTCGTTAATTGATACCTTATTGGTAAGAATCTCGTTATAAGAAGGGATTGTTTTAATGGCGATCGGCAGCTTTTCTAGTTGCTCAATAATTTCACGCCGCCGTGACTTGCTAATCGACGGCATGGCCAAAATCATTGTGTCGATTTTTTCTTTACTAATTATTTTAGATATTTGTTCAGAGGGATAAATCCGATAATTTCTAATTGTGCGGTTTTGCAATACCTCACTGTCATCAATGAAAGCAACAATCTGATAACCCGGCTCTTGTTTCAGAGCATCTACCAGTTGACTACCCGAAATACCAGCGCCGTAAATTAGCAGACGTTCGTGGGGACGATTAGGGTTCGGATTGCGCCCAGCCAAATTGCCTGAAGCTAAAAAAGAGCTGATCGCCAGACGAACAGCGATCGCCAAAAAGAGAGTTGATAGAATATCAATAATCAGGACACTTTTGGGTAGCGGCCAGTAATTGAGACTGAAAGAAATGACAACTTGAATAATGCAAGCGTAGATAGTAACCCGACTGATATTGCTGATAAACTCGATGCCAGTGAAGCGCAGAATTGGCCGATAGATACCCAGAAAATGAAATAGACTAATCTTCAAGCAGATAAAAAAGAAGATATATGGCCAATAAACATCGGCAAACTTCTCTAAACCTAATTGAAAATAGCGGTAGCCTAAGCAAAGAGCAATAACGATCGACAGGTGCAAGAGCAAGATATCGATAATAACTAGCAGCCAGCGCTTTTGGCGACTAGAGATGGACTCATTGCTTTTATATAAGTCAGTAGCTAAATTTTTCATGCAAAAGCTGGAGTTTATATATATAAATTTATTTATTTAATTTATTTAGATTCAATAAATATTAATCGTAAAATACTTTCATATTAGATTAATAATGATTGCATATTAATTTAATCATCATGCAAAACCTCTGCGGTAAACTATTTTGACTCCATGGCGATGATTTTGATATCCGTCACATGTACGTTAGGTGAATGGCTGATCAAACCTAATCGTCGCTGAGCATTTCGATGTCGCAAATTGCACAATAGACTCAATGATAATAATTTTGGTTTATGGTCTATCTTAACTATTCTATTTTAAGCACTGACATCCGCTTATTTTCAGGAACTGGATCACTTCTTATCACAAAAATGCAAAAACTCAGCCATTATGGACAGATCATAAAAGGTTGGCACTCAGAATAAGTTTTAAAATCCTCTCATCTCATAGCTCCTGCGAAAAAAAGACATCTCTGTGATAACCGATATCCAAACTCAGATACGATAACAGATGATGATATATCTCGATCAGAATCTAAATTCTTATGACTACTCTAGAACTCAGTAACAAAAAAATCTTAGTCACTGGTGGTGCGGGTTTCCTTGGTCAGCAAGTAGTCGCCCAATTGATAGAGGCTGGTGCTAGCACCGATCGAATTACTATTCCGCGCTCTAAAGACTATGATTTGTGTGTGATGGCCAACTGCCAAGAAGTAGTCAAGAACCAAGATATTATTATTCACCTAGCTGCCCATGTCGGTGGGATTGGCCTGAATCAGCAAAAGCCTGCTGAGCTGTTCTACGACAACTTGATGATGGGTACCCAGTTGATCCATGCGGCTTATCAAGCCCAAATCGAAAAATTTGTCTGCGTTGGCACCATTTGCGCCTATCCCAAGTTTACGCCGGTGCCCTTCAAGGAAGAAGATCTTTGGAATGGTTACCCAGAAGAAACTAACGCCCCCTACGGTATTGCCAAAAAAGCCTTGTTAGTACAACTACAAGCTTATCGCCAGCAATACGGATTCAACGGCATTTATGTTTTACCTGTTAATCTCTACGGACCGGCTGATAACTTTGATACCAGTAGCTCCCATGTGATTCCGGCGTTGATTCGGAAAGTTCATGAAGCCCAGCAACGCCATGATTCTACCCTGCTGGTGTGGGGCGATGGTAGCCCTAGTCGAGAATTTATCTATGCGGCGGATGCGGCACGGGGAATCGTATTGGCAACCACCAAGTTCGACTCCCCAGATCCGGTAAACTTGGGCACCAACTTTGAAATCACCATTAAAGATTTAATTGAATTAATCTGTGAGTTGATGGAATTCAAAGGCGAAATTGTCTGGGAAACTGATAAACCCAACGGCCAACCGCGACGGTGTTTGGATACCCAAAAGGCTAAAGAATACTTCGGCTTCCAGGCTACGACTACCTTGCGAGCAGGTCTAGAGCAGACGATCGAATGGTATCGATCGAACTGTTAAAACTAGCCCGAAAATTACCAAAATTACTATAATTTAGCTTAGGTACTTCACCACGGCCTGAGCGATCGTCTCCGTGCCATTATTACGATAAGCCTGTCCAGTCCGGGCGGGCTGAATCAATTGGTTGAGAAATCCCCAGCTGCCGGTAAAGAAATCTTGGTCAGTAATTAGTTGGTGGGAACTATGGTCTTGTAAGCCCTTCAGAATTATGGCCGATTCCGCAAAACCTTGGCGATCGATCGTTGCTACCGGAATATTTGCCATCATGGCCTCGGCATAGGTGGTGTAACCTGGCTTGGAAATGACTAAGCCACAGAGCGGGAATAAATCCACGGGTCGATAATGTTGTCCTAGATCAGTCCCAGATGGATCAGGAATTTGGTGCAGGTTGGGCAGAGACGGTGCAGTTTTGTCAAAAGTCAGAAACTGCCAGTCGGGAAAGTTACTAAGGTTGTGATAGGGAATAGATTGCAGTCCTAAGCCCCCAAATACTAATAGGGCTGTTTTGTCTTGGGGATGATTAAAGCCTAGTCTGGCTTGCAACTCGGCAGTCTCGTAACGGGGCTGACCACCAGTTAAACCCACATCTTCCATTACGGTAAACCGATTGAGTGATTCATGCATGGGCAACCGAAACAATCGATCGCACTGTTGATAGCAACTGCTGATCCAGTCGGTAATATCGGCAAAGTCTTCTCCCCAATCTCGATAGATAAAATCCCAACCAAAATTAGTCGCCGCCCAGCAGGGTACGTTTGCGCGGTGGGCAATCAGGGGAGCGAGGGGCGGAATATCGGCTAATACCAAATTGACTTGCTGCTCGCGTAAAAAGCTGGCTTCGCTGCGGACAATTTCTTCCTGTCGATCGATAATATCTTGCCATCTCGCAACAGTAGCCGGCAAATCCATATTCAAGCTATCAGCTTGAATTACGCCCACATCATAGCCATAGGGACGATAGACAAAATCACCAGAAATATAGCTGGCAATTAACCAGCGGGGCGCTGTGGTGGTAATAATTAATTTTATTTCTGGATTCAGTTGTTGAATCATGCCTGCTACTGCGGCTGTCCGGGCAGCATGGCCAAAGCCATGATTGGTAATAGTGACATAGACAGTAGGCTGGGTCATGAAAATAAGAAGGATGAAGAGCGGGAACGTCGATTGATAATCAGCAATCAACTAACTTAATATAATCTCTGGAATCAATCTACCACCACAAATATGCTGCCAGTTTTCTTACTTGCCCAAACATTGCCTGCTCCACCTACCCCCAAACCTCCAGAAGTTAAACCACAAGAGATTGTGGAAATGCAAGAAGTTCGTCCTTTACCTGGCAAGTTGGATAATGTACCGGTTTTTAATAGCAATAGTCCCGAATTAGTCTTACAAGAAGGTATTTTGCTGTCTACCTTTCCGGGTAAGGGCAAAGCGAATCCGGCGGCTCATTTGAACTATCCGCTGACTGGCTACTTTGATATTTTTGCTCACCATGTTGCCAAAGCCCAACCCGCCGATAATTTACGGACTCTGTATCTGGGAGTACTAGTCAAAAATCCGGGCAAGCGATCTGTCACCATTAAAGTTTTGCAGGGCGCTAGTTATCTCAGTCAACCAGATGCGCCCTTTATCGAACTAGCTACTCAGTTGGATAATGCCGCTGGTAATATCTACGCCGGACCGGGTAGTCGGGTGATGGGTGAGGTTTTGCGGGGTGGGCGGCAGAGCATTTTTCCTGCTCAGATAACCATTCCAGCCGGGGGCAGTAAATTATTGATGAATCTACCGATTCCAGTGGCTAGTCTCACACCGCCGATTAATGGTCGATCGAGCTATTTGCGATTGTTTAGCTCTGGCCCGGTACAGATGGCTATTATGGCTTTGTTTGCACCGCAAGATGCGGCGGGTCAGGAGCGGGCACCGAATATGACGGAGTGGCAGCAGGTGTTGGAGCAAGGAAATCTTTCGACTCCACGCGATCGCACACCAACTCCACCAGATAGCGATAAAGCGCGAATTTATGGCCGGGTGGCCGGGGTATCGATCGGCTCCCGCTGGCAAACCAGATTGGTAGACAAGGGCAGTAAATTTTTGCAAGTGCCGCCCAAAGGTAAAGCAATTTCTTGGGGGCTGGCGACCTTGCCCGGTGGGACTTTTGGCACTAATCAGGTACAGAGTGCCCCGATGGCTGTCCGCTATCCCGATACGGCCTATCAAGCCCACGGTAATTATGGAGTGCAGTACAGCCTCAAGTTACCGCTATCGAATCCGACCAAGCAAGCTAAAACTGTCACCTTGGCACTTCAAACACCACTCAAACAAGATCAACTAGATGGTGGGGGTTTGCGGTTCTTACAGCCTTTGCCTAAGCCCGTTTTCTGGCGGGGCACAGTGAAAGTTAAATATCAAAATGCCCAAGGCACTACCCAGACTAAGTTCTATCACTTGGTGCAAAAACGCGGTCAACAGGGCAGTCCGCTCACGACTTTAACCTTGCCACCATTAGGGAAAAACATGGTGCAAGTGGATTTACTATATCCGCCAGATGCTACGCCGCCTCAAGTGCTTACGCTGCGCGGCATTTGATCAAATCCAACCAAACTCAACCAGGCAATACTTTGGCAATGAGGCTATGCACTGACTGGCGAATTTTGCGATTGCTGTGCCATTTTTGCAGCTGTCGATCGTAATCTTCGCCTGCCAAATGATACAGGTTCCAACCCTTCAAAGCCATCCCCATTCCCCAAAAGCCCAAAACATATAGCGACCACAAAAAACCGCCGCCCATCAGCAACACATTAATACCCACCAAAAAGGTATTAACAATTGCGTATTTGCCTAAGCTCTTTTTGAATTTTTGCTGGCGATGTTGATCGAACTCGATACGCTGCTGGCTACTGCTTTGATTGATTAGCCAATCTTGCTTGGCCGACTGGAGGGTATCTAGACCAATATTCATTTCTTCGGCAATTTCGACCAATTGCTGATGGGAAAACTCTAAATCACCATTACTACTCTGTTTGGTCAGAGCTAGGTGCAGAATCTGCTGAATATCGTCTTGGGTGTAGGTGGAGATGGCGGTGACATCAGAGGCTTTCATGATCGTAAGTGGTCACAGACGGCTTTTTTATTATGCCGAATTACCGTTCGATCGACCACTAAGCAGGAATAGGGATTCCCGATACGGAAGTAAGACTCCGCATCCGCTCGCTCAACATTTATTTACCTTCCAGAACATCCCAAATATTTGACAGCCTAATCATTGCAAGAAATATAGTGGGACAGCCACTTTTTAGCAAATCAACTCCAGATAATAAACCCAGCTATCAGTGTCAGCACTCACGGAATAGACACATTTTGGCATTTGTGTTCGTTTCTCAAGAAACAAATTCATCAAAAATTCATCTTTTTAATTAAGACCAAGTTAAGAAGATCGAAGTCTACTTATTCTTGATTGTTTCAATTTACCTGGATTGATTTTCCAGTTACCACACATAATATGGGTCACAAAAATGATGTTAACAATTTCGTTACTGGCGCAAAAAGTCGCTGAAACTCTAGAATCACTCTTAGGGTTTAAAATCGCTCAGCGCCAATCTCTCGCTCACAATTTGGCAGCTGACGAGCAATATTCGATTCCCCCCTATGATGATCCTCTCTACTAACCAGCCGTGCTGGGATGGTATCTAGTTTTACCTCTACCACCCAGCATTGGTTTCTTCAGTTTGCGGCCAAAAGCTAACGCTCCAAAAAAATACCCAAGCCGTTATGAACCCTAGCCGCAGTAGCGGGCGACCTATTCACCAACTGCCCGCCCACCACCATACTGGTTGAACTGCCACCGTCTAGATTTAGAGCATCTACTGCGCCCATTTGTTTGAGGAGTTGGGCGAGTTCGGCCAAGGTTGGACCTTTGCCCCCTGCTCGATCGTGCACAGCCACAATCAAGATTTTTCCCTGAGCATTAAAGGCGATCGCACTGCGCGCCGCCGACTGGATCCCAAACGAGCCGCTGAATTTCTCGGCCTGGGCATCTAAGACCACCTGACCATTTTGGATTAACCAAGGCCCTGCCCCCAAAATGTGAGCATATCGATCGAATGTTGCTGGCTTGCTCACATTTGTGATCGATACACTACTACCCGGTTGCCAATCCTCCAAAGTGCCAATGCCTCGACCTACCAACAGGTAACCATTAGCCGGAATTGGAATAGTCACGCTCTTGGCTTCCCCGCGCGGCGTAACTCGTGTGATTTGGTTATTTTGGACAGTCAGCACTAGCTCATTATTTGTAATTGGTTGATAAGCCTTACCCCAAGCAGTAGTGTATCTAGCTACTCCATTTTGGGCGTAGCCACTGTTCAGAAAGGTATTACTCACCTTTTGTCCTTGGCTATTACTAATAGTTTCGGCATAGCTGAAACGAGCAATTTCCCAACCATCTTTTTTTTGCCAGCCTAAAGCACTTCTGCCCAAGATCGGGCTGGAGAGCAGCTTGCCATTTATTTTGATCGCCCCCAGGGGTTGGCGAGTATTGCGATTGAAATAACCCCCATTGATGGCGGCGGCGGCCTGTTGATTAGCTGTAATCAGGCTGATCGGTTGGCTACCGACTACCGTATCCGGCTGGGGCAGAATGGGGCGGAGCTGCACTTGCTGCGGATCTAGTTCTAATAGGGAAACTGGAAAACGATCTTTGCCTACCGGCTGCCATTTTTGCTGCCAATTCAATCCCGGTGCCCAGGCAATTTTTCTTTCGGTCATGGCAGTGGGCGTGATATCGATCGCAATCTGCCGACCAGCAATATTTTTGGCTCTGGCTCTGGTTCCGAGTTTGATTGGAAACTGAATTATGGTTTTTTGGCCGGTACTGGTTACTTGAAAGTTGGTATTAGTAATTTTTTGCTCATCGCCCGGTTCATTGCTTCTCGGAGTTGGGGTAGAACTAGGACTAGTTAAAGTCACTAGCTGCGGCTTAGCAGCAGTATAAATAGTCAAAAATCCCTCAGTGGCATCCTGACTCAATCGCCAGGGCACAGTACCATCGAGCTTGATCGTAATTTGGCCTCGATCACTCCCCAAATTATTGGCTTGTACATCCGCCACCGTCAGTTTGGGTGTATTAATTTGCAGTTGCTTACCCGTTGTTTTCCAGTTCCACTTATTGGCTGTTGCCAGTTTCGTGATATCTAAGTAGCGATATTGCTTGTTCAAACTAGCAGACAGACTCATTTTGGCGTTGGCATAACCGTCAACCGGCTGCTGGCGGTAACTGCTGGTATTTAGTAATTCCAAGCCAAACTGATACAGCAATCCGGTATCACTCAGTTCTAGTTTTTTGCCATTCGTGCGCCAGGGCAGGGCAACTTTGTTGCCATTGATTACTACTTCTACCCCTTGATGGGCGGCGACCCCCTGCTGAGCTTGGACTGTCTGTGGATGAACAGCTAATATACATAGCTCCATTACTCCTAGCAGAACCAGACCTGTGGATACTAAAAACTTTGATTTCATATTTTTAGAGAAAAACGATTTGGACATTCGCAATCTGGGTGTGGCACCAGAGCACTGATCGCTGCGGTGTAATCCTAGCATCAAGGTTGCTATCTACTCCCGCAGTGGTGAGGAACTTAACTAGAACTGACGCGACCGGAACGCTGGAAGATTCCGACCAAGCCCAATTTTTCCGCTAGACTCTAGGATGGCGTTATTCTCTTGTGTAAATATTGGTTGGCCTACTGGTTCCTTTGCTGCTATTGACTGCTTGGACAGTAAGCCTGGTGGGGGCTTGTTGGCTGGATGTTGCTCACTGTCCGCTAATGATAATCCTGGCGGTGATTGCGCTGCGGACTTTTTTCCATACCGGACTGTTTGTGACGGCTCATGATGCGATGCATGGCACAGTCTCGATCGATCATCCCCGCCTAAACCATTTCGTTGGCAGACTTTGTACTACTCTCTACGCTTTTTTGTCCTATTCTGCCCTGCAAGCTAAACACCAGCTCCATCACCAGCATCCAGCCACTGAGCTAGACCCAGATTTTTGTGAACAGGGGATTGGGCAATGGTATCTCCAATTTATGCGCGGTTATTTAGTCGGGGTGCCGCGCCGACAAGTTTGGACATTACTGCTGGGAATGGCTACTATTTTTATTTGTTTGTACTGGTTCGGGCAAGTATCGATCGCTAACTTGCTGTTGTTCTGGGTGCTGCCGATCTTGCTCAGCTCGCTCCAGCTCTTCTATTTTGGTACTTTTCTGCCCCATCATTCCCCAGTCAACTTGGGAGAACATCGATCGCGCAGCAGCAACTTATCAACCCTGTGGTCTTTGTTGACCTGTTACCATTTTGGCTATCACTGGGAGCATCATGAATATCCCCAGCTGCCTTGGTATAAGTTACCATCTGTTAAATAATTGTAAAGATATATTTACTTTTGTTAACAAAATGTAATAAAGTATGTAACTAGTTCGCGAATATTCGCTATCTTTCCGCTCAACAACACATAAAATAAAGCTATAAAATTTGGAGTAATGCTATATGTCATTCACTATTGATTCTGCACGCGGCATTTTCCCCGGCACTCTGACTGCTGATGCTGTACCAGCGACGATCGCTCGCTTCAATCAACTCAGTGCTGAAGATCAGTTAGCCCTAATTTGGTTTGCCTACGAAGAAATGGGTACCACCATTACTGTAGCGGCACCGGGCGCTGCTAGTATGATTTTGGCGCAGGGCTTGCTGAACCAAATTAAGGCGATGTCTTTCACTGAACAGTCCCAAGCCATGTGCGACTTGGCGAACCGCGCCGACAACGAAGTCTGTCGTGCCTACGGTGTTTTTACTCCCAACATCAAGTTAGGTTTTTGGTATCAATTAGGGGAGTGGATGGCTGAAGGTCTTGTTGCCCCCATCCCAGAAGGCTATAAGCTTTCCGCCAACGCATCCGCCATTCTACAAGCCATTCGTGATCTAGAGCAGGGTCAACAGATTACGGTATTACGAAATACCGTAGTAGACATGGGTTATATCGGTGAAGGGGCGGCAAAAGTATCTGAGCCGATGGTTTTACCTCAAGAAATAGCACTGCGGAAAGCTGTCTCGATCGAAGGCGTAGATAATGCCACCGTCTTGAGCTACATCAACAACATGAATGCCAATGACTTCGATGCTGTTATTGCTCTTTTTGACACCGACGGTGCTCTACAACCTCCTTTCCAAAGACCGATTGTTGGTAAAGATGCTGTTTTTCGTTACCTGCAAGAAGAATGCCAAAACCTGAAGCTGATTCCGGAGCGGGGCACCATTGAGCCAGCGGAAGGTAGCTATAATCAGATTAAAGTCACTGGCAAAGTGCAAACTCCTTGGTTTGGTGCCAATGTTGGTATGAACATGGCTTGGCGTTTCTTACTCGATCCCGAAGGTAAAATCTTCTTCGTAGCGATCGATCTATTAGCTTCCCCCAAAGAACTATTGAACTACATTCGCTAATTTCAATTAGAATAAATTACGCTGTAAACGCTCCCCTACTTAGGTTGGAGCGTTTTTTTGAGGCTGAAAATAAATTGTCTTAATAATCCTTAATATAAATGTTAGTAAAACTTCTGAAGCGTGAAGATGCACTTAACATTTATACATCATGCTCTCATATTGCCTTAATGTGATAGTCAGCTTTTGAAAATTTTAAGGATAAGTACCATGTCTCTTTGGATAAATAATTCCGATCAAGTAGAATTGCGTTCTAATGCCACTGAAGACGATCTGCAAGGCGTGATCCGCGCCGCCTATCGTCAAGTTTTGGGTAATGCTCATGTGATGGAAAGTCAGCGTTTAGATAGTGCTGAATCCTTACTGCGTAACGGGGATATCACCGTCAGAGAATTTGTCAGAGCAGTAGCTAATTCTGATCTATACAAATCACTATTTTTTGAAAGTTCCTCGGCTTATCGTTTTATTGAATTAAACTTCAAGCATTTGCTCGGTCGGGCACCGCAAGATCAAGCCGAAATCGCTGAACATGTTCAAATCTACAACAATCACGGCTATGAAGCTGAAATCAATTCTTATATTGACAGTAATGAGTATGTAGACAACTTTGGGGATGCGATTGTACCATCGGTGCGCGGCAATCAGACCCAAGCTGGTATTAAAAACGTCGGCTTCAATCGTACTTTTGCGATCAATCGGGGTTTTGCCGCTAATGATATTGGTAAATCAGCCAAACTCATCAGCGATATTGGTGGTAACTTAGCAACCAAAATTAGTGCTCCTCGCAATGGTTCTGGTGGTTATAGCAATACTAGTAAGCGTTTTCGGATTGCAACTAGCAGTGTTAAATATGCCTCCCGTACTGCCCGCAGCAGTGTATCTTTCGATATTAGCTATGCCCAGCTCTCGACTAAAATCCAGAGCATTCAAAAAGCTGGCGGCAAAATTTTAAATATTACAGAAATCGCTTAGTCCGAGGCTAAGAATTTCTTGTTCCACCTCTTGCCACTGGCAAGAGGTGTTGATGTTTTAACTTTAAAAACACCTTTCATAAACCAGGAGCTATTGCGATGGTTAGCAGTTTTGCGAAGAGTTCTGTGTGGCTGTCATCGGATGATGGCAGCACTGCTGTTGAGACCTTAATTAATGCCGTTTATCGTCAAGTGTTAGGTAATGCCTATGTGATGGAAAGTGAGCGGCTCGTCGTTCCGGAATCGCAGTTAAAGGCCAGAGAAATTAGCGTGCGCGAGTTTGTACGCCAGGTTGCCAAGTCTGAGCTGTACCTGTCGAGATTTTTTGATAATTGCTACCGCTATCGATCGATCGAACTGAACTTTAAACATTTGTTAGGGCGAGCACCCGATGATTTTGAAGAAATGCGTACCCACAGCACCATCCTTGATGAGGGTGGCCATGATGCTGAAATTGATAGTTATTTAGATAGCGATGAGTATCAAAACTTTTACGGTGAAAACGTCGTGCCATTTGCACGAGGTTTTTCTACCCAAAATGGCTTGTCTATGCAAGCTGTAACTAATATGCGCTCTTTGATGGGCGGGGCAGCTAGTAGTGATAAAGATTTAACTACTGGCAATGTACCAAAGCTGCAAAAAGTATTGATTTACAATGCCGTGGGACCCACTCAGTTCACAGATGTTAATCAAATGTTGGCCAATCTGTTTCAGCACAGTACGATCGTTGCGACACCTGTTTATGTGCCACCTGTCGTTCAGCCAGTGAGTGCCATCAGTAATCAAAGTACCACGCTGCAACAACAAATTGACGAATTGCGGCCTTTGGCTAACGTGGGAGCTGCTGTGGTATCCAAAGGTACCTCACCGACTATTGGCAATGATGATTTGACTGCCCAATTATCAGAAGCACGAGCCTTAGCTAGTATCGCTGAATACCGTTTAAATAAGTGGCGCAGTCGCACATTCTAATGAATTTAGAATGAATTTAATAAATAGATTGAGAACAATGTATCAAAGATAACTTTGTTATCTTTGATACATTTAATACATGTGTAATTTGTTGCTTTCAAGCTCTCCTTCATTAGTCTGGGAGAGCTTTATAATGATCTTGGCCTAATCATAATGACTTAAAACTAAATGTTTAAAATGTATAAGATAATATAAACTTTATAAAATATTTATAATAAGATAGCCAGTAACTGCTGAGCTTCTAATTCCTCACAATTTAGTAGCTAAAGTAGTTAAACCTCTTGCATAAGAAAATGAGGAAATAATGACATCTACTATTGACTCAGCGATGACTCTGCTAGCGCCAAGGGCGATCGAGAGCATTACTAATTCCACCGTGTTGGAATATTTGAGTAGTATGAACGCTAATGATTTTGATGCCGTAGTCGATCTGTTTGTGACTGGTGGTGCTCTGCAACCACCCTTTCAACAGCCCATCGTGGGCAAAGAGCAGATTCTGAGCTATCTCGAAGCGGAATGCCAGAATATTAAGATATTGCCAGACCAAGGTTTGGTTTCATACCAAGATGATGAGCTGACTAGGATGCGAGTAACTGGGAGGATGCAAACTACCTGGTCTGGCGATAGTCCTGGTCTCAATATGGCTTGGCGGTTCTCTTTAGATTCCCAAAACAAAATCTCGTTGGTGGCGATTGACTTAATGTCTTCTCCCCGGATCGGCTAACATTCATTGCCTGTAATTTCTCTATCACCTTAAGTACTCGGCTGCGGTAAGTAGTCGGGTCTTAATTTATAGCGTTATTGGGTTCTGTCATTTAATAGTAGGCTTCACTATTTAAACTTTCTTCTACTAGCCCTAACTTTGTCATAGTGCTGCAATAACGCTCAATCTTTTCGCCTTTTTTTAGTACCTTCCAAATTTGTTGAGCACTCAGATGTACACGCCTTTCTTTCTCTAGCTTTTCAGAATACTTAAGGCCACTGCTTCAGCAACTTTAATCCCGTCAATCCCCGCCGACAAAATCCCCCCAGCATAGCCCGCTCCCTCCCCCGCTGGATACAAACCAACCGTATTCAAACTCTGATAATATTCATTACGTTTAATCCGAATCGGCGAAGAAGTGCGCGTCTCCACACCCGTCAATACCGCATCAGCCATTGCAAAACCTTTAATTTGTTTATCGAAAGCTGGCAAAGCTTCCCGAATCGCTTCGATCGCATAATCTGGCAAACTCTGACTCAGATCGCCCAAATGCACGCCAGGCGTATAAGAAGGCTTAACTGTCCCTAAAGTGGTGGAAGATCGATCGGCCAAAAAATCCCCTACTAATTGCCCCGGTGCTGCATAGTTACTACCACCCAACACAAAGGCTTGTTCTTCTAATCGCCGTTGCAAATCAATCCCGGCCAGAGCATAGCCAGGATAATCGGTCGGTGAGATGCCCACTACAATTCCACTATTAGCATTCCTTTCATTGCGCGAATACTGGCTCATCCCATTGGTCACCACCCGCCCGGTCTCCGAGGTCGCTGCCACCACCAGACCACCCGGACACATGCAAAAACTATAAACCGATCGACCGTTTTGACAGTGATGCACTAGCTTGTAATCCGCCGCTCCCAAAACTTTGTGGCCAGCTTGCGCCCCAAACCGACAAGTATCAATCATGGTTTGGGGATGTTCAATCCGAAAGCCGATCGAGAAGGGTTTGGCCTCCAGATACACCCCGCGATCGAACAACATTTGGAATGTATCGCGGGCGCTGTGCCCCACGGCTAAAACCAGATGGTCACTGCGTAGATATTCGCCACTCGCTACAGTCAAGCCCCGCACCTGGCCATCTACAACATCTAGATCAGTCACGCGGCTTTGAAACCGAAATTCACCGCCCAATGCTTCGATCTGAGCGCGGAAATTTTGGACAATCCCCACCAGCTTGAAAGTACCGATGTGGGGTTTATTGATGTACAGGATTTCTGGGGAAGCGCCCGCCTTCACAAACTCAGTTAAAACCTTCCGTCCGTAGTGCTGCGGATCTTTCACTTGGCTGTAAAGTTTGCCATCCGAAAAAGTACCAGCCCCACCCTCGCCAAATTGGGCATTGGATTCCGGGTTGAATTCCAGCCGCTTTTTCCAAAAACCAAAAGTATCGGCAGTGCGATCGCGTACTTTCTTGCCCCGTTCTAGTACGATCGGACGAAATCCCATCTGTGCTAACAGCAAAGCCGCGAACAAACCACAAGGGCCAGCCCCAATCACGATTGGACGGTGTGCCAAGTTATGGGGAGCATGAGCCACCGATCGATAACTCATGTCCGGTGTGGCCAGTACATGGGGATCTTTCTTGAACTGGTTCAGTAAATATTTTTCTTTGGTGGTTTCCACATCCACAATATAGACCAAGCGGATTTCGCCTTTTTGGCGAGCATCATAGCTGCGCTTGAAGATCGAATAGCTAATTAAGTCTGGAGCCTGAAGATGCAGCTTCCGGAGAATAGCTGCCTTGATTTCACCCGCGATGTGATCGATCGGAAGCTTTATTTCGGTAATGCGCAGCATACTCAATATCTCGAAAAACTTATGGTTATAGCTTGGTGACAGCTATTCAGGCTGCTTCATATCTTAGATGAAGCCGATGATGAGAGTCGAACTCACGGCCGCTCGATTACGAATCGAGTGCTCTACCACTGAGCTACATCGGCGACTTACTTCTAATATAGAGGATACATTGCACCGACTAAAATTTTATGACCAAATCACCAATTAAAGATATCGATCCAGAGCTATACAAAAGACTTAAAACCGAGGCCAAATCACCATACAAAGGATTACGCAAGTTTTTTTATCTGGCTTTTGCCGGTTCGGGCTTCATTGGCGGCGTAGTATTCTTGGCCAGACTAGCCGCTGGTCGTGATCTCGCCAACACTATTCCCAATCTCGCTCTCCAAGTAGGCGTAGTTGCACTAATGATTACTCTTTACCGCTGGGATAATCGCTCCAGTCTCACTCCTCAAAATCCTGAAAAAAATCGTCAGACACCATAATTGAACAAGAGCTGCCATCACAGCTATTTTCTAACTGGATTGATGGTGAGATTATTGCCAATTGGCAAGTTGCAAGTAATCAACAACAGACCCAGAGCTTGAATTACGTTAACTCCCAAGGTTGGCCATTTGATAATTCCTTTGATAATAGCTTTAAACTCGTGCTGATTAAAAAATGTTTTAATCAGCAGATCTCTCATGAATTTCTTGTGATAACCAATTCCCAGCATTTTCAAATACACGTTGGGGGCATCGCAGTAATAACATTTAAACCAGTTACGTGGTTTAGACAGGGTATTATCGCCACAATTATATTGGACATAAACACTTTTAGTAACTTTAGAATTACCTTGTGCAGCGCAAAATGCGCCCCAGTATATCTGCACTTCCAAATTATTCAAAGCATGTGGCCAACTGGCGATCGCACGCTGGACGGTGGTGGTGTGATAGATTTGAGCAGACATAAACCCCAATCCCAAGACCATCGGGTATTCAATTTGATCGCTTTCGGTCATACAACCCTGAATAATTTTGTCCTGATCAAGACTAAACCTGGATGCTTTTTTGAGAGTACTGGTAGTGACATCAAACATCGAGTAGTTAAGAGTCAGTAAGGTTAACTCCGGATCTTGTTTAAAGCTGTTGAGCACATAGCTGAGGGTGCCTGGTTTAATATCATCATCATCCCCAATTACCCACACATATTCACTTGCAGCGTTTTGTAAGCAATAAGAAATATTCCGCATCACCCCAATATTTTCAGGATTTCTGTTGACGCTCCAAGAAATATTTTTGCTATTCCTTTGCCATTTTTTGATGATATCGGCCGTATCATCTGTAGAAGAGTTATCTGATACTAAGATTTCGCACTCTGATTCGCAGCCTTTAATTTCTTGGCACAGCCAAGATAGTTGGTTATCTAGCAAAGTCGCTCTGTTAAAAGACGGGATAGCAATAGTAAGTAATGTCATGATAATAAAATTTTCAAATAAACAGCACGTAGAGCCTAGTGTGAATTTGGTTCTCTAATATCTTTTACGTGTGCGTGTAGTTTATAGGCTTTTTCTAAGTCGATACTAACAAGACAATCGCAATACTAGCAAGATCATATATTGCGAATCAGCCAATAGTAGTAAGTAGCGCATTTCCCTCAATCTCAAATTTATACTTTTCAACATACACAGTCTCAGCCCTTTACAAGAGCGATCAGGGAGAGCGAGAATAAAGCCAGAAGAAGTCGGCGCAGTATTGGCGCATTATTAATGAGGGTTTCCTGGCGTGAGTCAACAATTTGACTATGATTTAGTAATTATTGGGGCTGGAGTAGGCGGCCACGGCGCAGCCATCCATGCCGTGAGTTGTGGTCTCAAAACTGCCATCATTGAAGCAGGCGATATGGGTGGCACCTGCGTCAATCGGGGTTGCATTCCATCCAAAGCACTGCTGGCGGCCTCTGGGCGTGTTCGGGAAATGCGTGATACTCAGCATCTCCGGGCTTTGGGCATTCAGGTGGGAGCCGTGACCTACGATCGACAGGCCATTGCCGATCATGCTGGTAACATTGTGAGCAAATTACGGGGCGATCTGACCAATAGCTTGACCCGCCTGAAAGTAGACATTATTAGAGGCTACGGCCAAGTTGTTGGCACCCAAAAGGTCAGTGTCACCACCCCCGCAGGCGACCAGATTATCACCGGCCGAGACATTATTATTTCCTCTGGCTCGATGCCCTTCGTCCCACCCGGAATTCAGCTAGATGGTAAGACTGTTTTCACCAGCGATGATGCGATTAAGCTGGAATCGGTGCCCGATTGGGTGGCGATTATCGGCAGTGGCTATATTGGTCTAGAGTTTGCTGATGTTTATACCGCCCTGGGTTCAGAAGTTACGATCATTGAAGCTGTAGACCAACTGATGCCGACGTTCGATCGAGATATTGCTACCCTCGCTGAGCGGATTTTGCTCAAACCGCGTGATGTGGAAACTAGATCCGGGATGTTGGCGATGAAAATCACCCCCGGCAGTCCGGTCACAATTGAGCTAGCCAACGCCCAGACCAAAGAAATTGTAGAAGTGCTGGAAGTCGATGCCTGTCTGGTCGCCACCGGTCGGGTACCCGATACCAAAAACCTTAATTTGGAATCGATCGGAGTCACCTTAGAACGGGGCTTTATTCCGGTGAACGATCGAATGCAAGTGTTGATTGACGGTCAGCCAGTAGCCAATACCTGGGCAATTGGCGATGCCACCGGCAAGATGATGCTGGCGCACACCGCTGCCACCCAAGGCATAGTGGCAGTAGATAATATCTGTGGCCATCCGCGCACCGTCGATTATCAAAGTATTCCAGCTGCTGCTTTTACCCACCCCGAGATTAGTTTTGTGGGACTGACCGAAGCCCAAGCAAAAGAGCAGGGTGCCACTCAGGGTTTCACTGTAGCCACTGCCAAGAGCTACTTTAAAGGTAACTCCAAGGCCATCGCCGAAGGCGAAGCTGATGGCCTAGCTAAAGTGATTTATCGGACTGATACTGGTGAACTGCTTGGTACTCACATCATTGGTCTTCATGCCTCTGATTTAATTCAAGAAGCGGCTAATGCCATCGCTGCCCGGCAATCCATCAAAGAACTAGCCCAGATTACCCACGCTCATCCCACCCTCTCCGAAGTGTTGGATGATGCCTTCAAAAAAGCGGCCTTTGCCCATTAGCACCCATGGAAATACGCCGCATCCAGCCCGGTTTGTCGGTCAATATCAGCAACTTAGAATTTCAGATTAAGGTGCCGGATAGTAAGCCTCGGCACATCCTGGAAGAAATAGTTTGGCAAAAGGAACGAGAAGTAGCCCGTTGGCGCGAAAAGTTGCCTTTGGCCGACCTGCGTCAACAACTGGCCGCCGCGCCACCGCCCCGTGATTTCTGGGCAGCTTTAAACACCAGTAAGTTGCAGCCCGCCCTGATTGCTGAGGTCAAAAAAGCCTCGCCCAGTAAAGGCGTGATCCGATCAGACTTTGATCCAGTGGCGATCGCCCAAGCATACCAACAGGGTGGGGCGAGTTGCCTGTCAGTACTAACTGATAGCAAGTTCTTTCAAGGCAGCTTCGAGAACTTGTCGAAAGTGCGATCAGCGGTGGATTTGCCCTTACTCTGCAAAGAGTTCGTGATCTATCCCTACCAGATTTATCTGGGGCGCAAGCATGGTGCCGATGCGGTGTTGCTGATTGCGGCGATTTTACCCGATGGCGATTTGCAGTATTTCCTGAAAATTATCAAGGCGTTGGGTATGACTGCTCTGATTGAAGTCCATACGGCCGAAGAGTTAGAACGAGTTCTCACCTTGGAAGGCGTGAACTTAATTGGGATTAATAACCGTAATCTCACTAACTTTGAGGTAGACTTGCAAACCACCGCTGAGCTAATGAACAAGTATGGTCAGCAGTTGATCGATCGACAGATTTTGGTCGTCAGCGAGTCGGGAATTCATCAGCCCGCTGACTTAACTGCTGTCAAAAATGCTGGTGCCCGGGCAGTCCTAGTCGGTGAATCCTTAATTAAGCAACCCGATCCAACCCAAGCGATTATCGATCTATACAGCGTCAGCTAAACAAAAAAATAAGCAATCCAGGTTAGAATGTCCTGTCTAAGCGTGGCCGCTAGTTGAATTCACCCAGAAACTATTTAGAGATTTAGAGAAAAACATCATGGAAAATAAATTAATGTTGATGATTCCTGGCCCCACCCCAGTGCCAGAGAATGTTTTGTTAGCTCTTGCTAAACATCCGATCGGCCATCGCAGCGGTGAATTCAGTCAAATCATGGCCGAGGTGACCGCCAACCTCAAATGGTTACACCAAACTACTAATGATGTTCTGATGCTGACTGCTTCGGGCACTGGCGCGATGGAAGCAGGCATTATCAACTTCTTTAGCCCTGGCGATCGAATCCTGGTTTTACACAACGGTAAATTTGGTGAGCGCTGGGCAATTGTCGCCAAAGCTTTTAGCCTGGATGTAGTAGAAGTAACGGCTCCCTGGGGACAGCCCTTGAATCCAGCTGATGTGCAAGCAGCCTTGGCAGCGGATAGCCAAAAACAAATTAAAGGCGTAGTCATTACCCACAGTGAAACTTCCACGGGCGTAATTAACGATTTAGAAACCATCAACAAGCACGTCAAAGCTCATGGTGCCTTGATGATTGTCGATGCCGTCACCAGCTTAGGAGCAACTAATGTACCGATCGATGACTGGGGTCTAGACGTAGTGTGTTCTGGTTCTCAAAAAGGCTTTATGATTCCTCCCGGTTTAGGCTTTGTGGCTGTCAGTGCTAAAGCTTGGGCAGCTTACGAAACCGCCAAGATCCCCAAATTTTATATGGATCTGGGCAAGTACAAAAAAGATGCCGCCAAAGATACCACGCCTTTTACGCCACCAGTGAACCTCATCTTTGCGCTGCAAGCTGCTCTAAATATGATGAAACGGGAAGGTTTAGAAAACATCTTTGCTCGCCATCATCGCCATCGCGCCGCCACTAGAGCAGCCATTCAAGCGATGGGCTTAGAACTCTACGCTCCAGAAGGTTATGGTAGCCCAGCCATTACGGCGGTGGCCACCACCGATGCCGAACAAATCCGCAGCGTGATGAAGAAAAAGTACGACATTGTCCTCGCTGGCGGTCAAGATCACCTCAAAGGTCAAGTCTTCCGTATTGGACATTTGGGTTTTGTGTGCGATCGAGATATTCTCACTGCTTTGGCCGCCCTCGAAGGCACCCTAGCCGAATTAGGTCATCCGGCGAAACAGTCTGGGGTAGCAGCAGCAGCTCAAATACTGGGTAGCTAAGATTAACTCTAATTATTCACTTAACATGTTAAGTCCCGTTAACTGCTAGAGTGATTTACAAAGTTGGTAGTGGTTAAGATTACATCAAGTCTTCTTAACAAATGTTTGTAGGTTGCCGCTGTATCTCATTAACCCTGGTCGATTCTAAATTCACGGAGGATTATTACTTGTCTCGTCGCTACTTATTTACCTCAGAATCAGTCACAGAAGGACATCCTGACAAAATCTGTGACCAAATTTCCGATACTATTCTGGACGCTTTACTAGCACAGGATCCGGCTAGTCGAGTGGCAGCAGAAGTGGTTGTCAACACGGGTTTAGTTCTCATTACAGGTGAGATTACTAGCAAAGCTCAAGTCAACTACATTGATTTAGCTCGTGCCAAAATTGCTGAAATTGGCTACACCGATGCCGATAATGGCTTTTCTGCCAACAGCGCTTCGGTACTAATCGCCCTCGATCAACAGTCGGCGGATATTGCCCAAGGTGTAGATACAGCCCAAGAAACTCGGGACGATAACAGCAGCGATAGCTTCGACAAAATTGGAGCAGGCGACCAAGGCATTATGTTTGGGTATGCCTGTAACGAAACACCAGAGCTAATGCCCCTCCCCATTAGTGTGGCGCACCGGCTGGCTCGGCAGATGGCAGTAGTCCGTAAAACTGGGATCATGTCTTACTTGCGTCCTGATGGTAAAACCCAAGTCACGATCGCTTACGAAGGTGGTAAACCAGTAGCGATCGATACGATTTTACTCTCGACTCAGCATGATGCCACCATTGGTGACATTACCGATGACGCTGGTGTGCAGAAAAAGATCAAAGATGAGCTGTGGAAAAATGTTGTCGAGCCAGTCTTCTCTGACCTCAGCATTAAGCCCGACGGTGCCACTAAGTATTTGGTGAATCCGACCGGTAAGTTTGTTATTGGTGGCCCGCAAGGCGATGCTGGTCTAACTGGTCGCAAAATTATTGTCGATACCTACGGTGGTTACTCTCGCCACGGCGGTGGCGCCTTTTCGGGCAAAGATCCCACCAAGGTAGATAGATCTGCTGCTTATGCTTGTCGTCACGTCGCGAAGAACGTGGTTGCCTCTGGTTTGGCTGAAAAATGCGAAGTGCAACTCAGCTATGCGATCGGAGTTGCTCGTCCCGTAAGTATTTTGGTCGATACCTTTGGTACGGGCAAGATTAGCGATGACGACATTTTGGATCTGGTGGAAAAGCATTTTGAACTTCGCCCAGCAGGTATTCTAGCCACCTTTGGCCTACGCCAACTACCCGGGGAGCGTAATGGTCGCTTCTATCAGGATGTGGCGGCCTATGGTCACTTTGGTCGCAATGATCTAGATTTACCCTGGGAGAAAACCGATAAGGCGGATGTTTTATCGAAAGCGGCTCAACAATTGGCAACTGTCTAGCTTTGGCTGCTAGTTAATACGACAGAAGTTAGAGACGCTGGCGAAGACTTAATGCAACTAAGTTTTCACCAGCGTTTTAAAGTATTGATATAGATTTGCTCCCGCCAGAGACGATCGATCACAATCGGCGTGACCGCTCCAAAGATTCTTGGTAGCTAGATATTTTTCCTTGCTGCTTGTAGAGATCTGCCGCTTTTTGGAAATCTGTCCTAGCACCGCTGCGATCGCCATCACGTTCCTTCACATCAGCACGCTGATAGTAAGCCTTGGCATATTGGGAAGAGCGCGAAATTGCATTGGTAAAGTCCGAGACCGCTTCCCGCCAGTTGCCTAAATCAGAATTGGCCAAGCCGCGATGATAATAAGCTTTGGCATAACTAGGATTGATTTTGATGGCTTTATTGAAATCGGTCAGGGCTTGTTCTTTTTTGCCATCTTCCAGGTACACTGTGCCTCTATTGCTATAGGCATATTCATCATTGCTGTTAATTCGTACTGCTTGAGTAAAATCATTGATCGCCGCTGAGCGTTGGTTGATTGCCGCGCGGGCATTACCCCGATTATTGTACGCTTCGGCATAATTGCGGTTGAGATCGATCGCTTTACTGTAGTCCGAGATCGCGCCTTGGTAATCACCTTTTTGGTACTTAGTCAGACCAGCAGCCAATAAATCTCGCTCGCGTCCATAGCTAGACTGTGATATCAGCACCCGAGGGGCGATCTCACCAGCTACAGCTGGCCAATGGCTAGCGCATGCGGTCAGGCTAATTATAGCCACTGGTATAAATTGTTTCATAAGTGGTAGATGGCTTAAAGGGTAAGATCGATTAGACCAAATAAAACAGACTTTAGTGCCCATAAATAAAAACCACTCTTATAGTCTTATAAAGATCATACTTATTTCTTAGGAGACAGTAACAGATTTAAATTCCCTCCCCCAGCCATCGGCGGAATCATCGAACTACCATCCCACTTATCGATCGCCTGTTTCAAAAGAATCCGATCAGACAACACCGCATCTAAGGTTTTTAGCCGTTGCGCCTCAATCTGCGCGGTTTCCAACTCCGTCAGCTTCCGCTGCCGTTCCTGAATCGCAATCTGTTTTTGTTCGATCGACTTCTGTACTTCAATATCTAGCACAAACCCGGTCACGGCAAAATCGCGAAAATTCACATAGCCCTGCTTGTCCAGTTCTTTCACAATATCTTCCCGAATCTCGCCACTAATCCGCGCCTGATTCTCAATAACTTCTTGCATGGCATAAGCCGTTACCACTCGTTTTACCGAAGATATGAGAATTGGCTGAATTACCACATTTCTGACTGCATCCTCTGTACGGCCAATATTGGCGACGATCGCTGGGGCGTTGGGCGGATTGATCGCATAGGTGGCCGTTGCTGTCACCTTAATCTGTTGCGAATCTCTAGTCTGCACCGTAAATTCTTCGGGGATAGCCTTGGTTTGAATGGAAATCTCTTGGACTGTCTGGGCGAGGGGAATCAGGAAATTCAAACCGGGTTGTCGCGGTGGTGATTGCACTACGCCAAAAGTGGAAACCACTCCCACTGTGCCGGATGGGACAACTTTGACACTGAGAGCAATAATGGTGACAAATATCACTACTGCGATAATAATGCGTTCGATCGTGGGCTTCATACTTTTAAATCCTTCTTAACATAAACATTAGCTACAATCGAAACGAACTAGAAACCTCTTGCCTTGTTAACGATCTCCCTGCAACCACCCAAACGGTATCTTATTTCATTGCTACTCCCTAACTCTGCGATAAACGTTGCACGGCTGCTCCACCTAATAGCCGATCGGTATCCATCAACAAAGCTGGAATCTTGTCGGCATGAGGACTATTCTCTAAACAAAACGCAAAATCATATTGATTGATCGATGTTGCCTTTGCCCCCGGAAACCAATGCCCACCGTTTTCTAGCAAGTTGTAACGCATCTGACCATACTCAGTCATGTCGTAAGCGATCGCCAGATTGCGTAACCACAGAATCATTGGGATGTTGATGTTGCCGGGGGTGGCGGAATGTTCTGGTAGACCCTGCCGCCAAGTTTGAAACCAGTCAATCCCCAATTTTTCGATCGCCGCCTGTTCTAATCGATCGATCAGCGGTGGCAATATTTCGGTGGCTTTGTCCAACAATTCCAATGTTTTAAGATGCTCGTCAAAATCGCCGGGCATAGCTGCCCCGACGCTCAGGGTATGCACTTGGGGATGACTGAGACAAAACAAATCGTTAAAGACCATCGGGCTGAGGGGCGCACAGAGTTCGACTAACCGCGTGGAGGGTTTGTTGAGCAAACCGCCTTTATTGGTCGGGCTGATAATGAACACGCCCATATCGTGGGCAGTGGCGGCTTCAATCGCAGGCCAGTTGAGTTGGTTGATGTAGTACCAATGCAAATTCACATAGTCAAATTGGTCAGTATCGATCGTCTGACAAATGACATTGATGGGAGCGTGGGTGGAAAAACCAATGTGTTTGACCCGGCCTGCCTGTTTTAGCTGTTTCGCAATTTCTAGACAACCACCAGGGCGCATGGTTTGGTCGAAGGTTTCCTGATTATTAATGCCATGAATCCCCAGCAGATCTACATAATCTAGGTTCAGTAGCGATAAAGATGTATTGAAGTCGGCCAAAAATTCCTGAGCGTCTTCGGTAGGCCCAATCTTGGTTTGGAAGGTGAGAGTAGACCGATCAAGTTGCGGTAAAATCTGGCCTAACTGCACTTCAGAGGAACCGTAGCCCCTGGCGGTTTCAATATGATTAATGCCCAATTCCAGAGAACGGCGAATGGTAGCTTCGAGGTTGCGCTGATTTGCGGCAGGTACTTCGGCGATTGCTACATCTTGCCATTTGTATTGATAGCGCATTCCTCCACAGGAAAATACAGGCATTTGAATTTCGGTACGGCCAAAACGACGATATTTCATAGTTGTAAGTTGAAAAATTTCAATGTTTAGTGAGAGTACCGCGTGTCACGCCCAGTTGGTTATAAAGCTGAAGGTTTTGCCAAAGCTGCGTACCACTCATCTCCCCAGAAATCAACTGACGATAATATTCGATCGTCTTCGTCACCGTCGCCGCATCCTCCTGCACAAACTCCAACCGTAGATGACTTACCCCGTAATTAATTAGCTGTTGCACATACTCTGCACCAGTTTGCGCCTTACCATTATAAAGAGTGTTCCGACATCCCACATCTGCTTGCAAAATATGGTTAGTGCCTACTCGATCTCTTAACTCCACCTGCTTCGTTTCACAAGGACGACCACAATTAGTATGGTCGGTACCATCCGAGAGAAAAGCACAAAATACACAATGCTCCATATGGAACATCGGCATATGCTGATGAATAGTTACCTCGATCTGCTGCGCCGGATAAGTTTCTAGAAAATCTAGCAACTGCGAAATATTTAGGTCATAAGAGGCCGTTAACCGCTCCAGTCGATAACGCCGCTGAAAATAGTCTGCCGTCAAGGCATTGGCTACATTCAGCGAAAAGTCGCCAACACAACGCTGACCTTGAAAGAACTCCAGCTGATCATAGTTACGTATCAAGTAACCAGCCGGTTCACAAGTTGCTAACTGCTCCAGCGTCCAAAGTTCTCCGGGTTTAGTAATACGCGGTGGCACCGCAAAAATCTCGACCCGATCATCAGCAATCCGACCCGCCGCTCGATAATGGCGCGGATCGATAAACTCACAATAAATCTGTTCGATGTTGGCATCCACCGCTGCTTCTAGTTGTGGCAAACTTCTGACCAACACTCGTAGCTTTACCGGTGTTGATACTGTTGTGACGATCGGCAGCAGATTTTGGACATTGGCAGTCTCATCTATCTGCCAGCGACATTCTTGAGTTCGTAGCTCCAAGAGCTGCTCCACCAAAGTCCGGCGCATCCGATTCAATTCACTAACTGGCAGCATCCCATTATCTGGAATATCGCAGGTGAATCCTCCCCAGCTAAAGGGAGTACCACCCAACCGTCCCAGTTGCTGATTAAGCTTCTCGGTGGTTAAGGGCCGATTGTGGGCGATCGATAGCGGCATCATCGAATCTACTCGCACTATATGTCCTTGCCGATCTCTGGCAATCACGGTCAGCGGTTGATCGATCGATCCATAAATTTCGAACTGTAGTGGTTGAGCTGTGCGAACTTGTTCACCAGCATAGGTTAGCCGCACTTTCTTTTCTAGCTCTGGGTCACTGGTTTTCCAAAGCTGATCGCCAACTACCACCAAGCTTAGATCTACATCATCCCAATTAAACGTGAGTACTGCCGAATCTTTAGTGAGCAGCGTGACGGTATAAATTCTGCCTCCAATCGAGGGGCGATGAGATTGAGTAGTGCCCAGACCAAACACCACCCCATCCCCAGGTTTAATTGTAGTGGTGACTTTTACGGTTACTTCTCGCGATCGAACTTGAGTCACAGCACCAGCTAACACACCGCGTTTACTACTATATTCACCTTGCACCAATTTTTGGTTATCAATACCGGCCAGCCAGCCAGGAGCTAGTCCTCGGGAAAAAGCCATCTCCAGCTCATATCGATCAGCGGCAGTGATGGGAGTAGTTAATTGATCGATCGCTTGGCGATAAATCCGGGTGACACTAGCCACATATTCTGGTGCTTTCAGACGGCCTTCAATCTTGAGGCAGCTCACTCCCGCTTGCACAATCGCCGGTAGTAGTTCAATTCCAGCCAAATCTTGAGGGCTGAGCAAATACTGCCTGTCGCCTAACTCCACTAACTTGCCATCAGTAATTAAGTCATAGGGCAAACGGCAAGCCTGAGCGCATTCTCCCCGATTGGCCGACCGACCGCCGAGAGATTCACTAGTTAAGCATTGACCGGAGTAAGCAACACAGAGCGCCCCATGTACAAAGATTTCCAGCGGTAGACTCAGATTTTTAGCGCTCAGTTGATCTTGGATTTTAGTAATTTCTTTGATCGAACATTCCCTGGCTAAAACCACCAAGTTACAACCCAATTCCTCTGCGAATTCCACTCCAGCGGCACTGGTGATAGTCATTTGGGTAGAGGCATGGATCGGCCAATCGGGGGAAATATGCCGAATTAGCCGACAGATTCCCACATCTTGAACAATGACCGCATCGACGCCCGATCGCAAAGCTGTCTTTAGATATTGCTCGACAGTTGCTAGCTCTGAGGGGAAAATTAAAGTATTGAGAGTGAGATAGCCTTTGACACCCCGCTGATGCAGAAAAGACATTAATTCTGGCAAGTCAGCTTCGGTAAAGTTATCCCCCCGCATCCGGGCATTAAAACGATCCAAACCAAAGTAAATGGCATCGGCACCATTTTCGACAGCAGCTTTAGCGCAAACCCAATCGCCGGCGGGAGCAAGTAGTTCTGGGCGATGGTTAGCGATTGAATTCATGGCAGGCGGCAGTTAATGGCCTTGGTATTCTAACACTGCTAGATTTCCTCTCGGGGTTTCCCTGTTAAGCCAAATATTATCAACAGTGGGAAGCCAATAAAAAAGGGCAGTTATATTGCCCTCTTCTACTCTATTTTAAAATTAATTGATATCTAAATCACTGTATCATTGGGAATAATGGCATTTTTCAGCACCACGACAATACCACTACGAATATAGAATCCCTGGTCTTCTCGCTGCGCTTCCTGCACATTATCTTTATTCACAATATTCACATTAGTGCCAATTCTGGCATTCTTGTCAATGATCGCCCGCCGGATAGTACTGCCAGCACCGATACCGAGCGATACTTCGCCTCTTTCGGCCTGAAACACCCGATCCTCAAAATGCTCGTAGTAATCAGCGCCCATCATCATGGCATCTTCCACCACACAGTTAGCACCAACCCGAGAACGTACTCCCAAGACCGAGTGATGAATCCGGCAGTTCTTTAAAATACAGCCTTCACTGATCATCGAATCTGTGATGTGAGCATCAATCATCTTAGTGGGCGGCAAATAGCGAGATCTGGTATAAATCGGTGCGTCTTGAGCATAGAAACTAAATGGAGGCACTGGCTGCTGAGTCAGCGCTAAATTAGCATCATAGAAAGACTCGATTGTCCCAATGTCTTCCCAATAACCATCGAAGAGGAAGGCTTGGAGATTATATTTACCGGCAGCACCGGGAATAATTTCTTTGCCAAAGTCCGTCTGCTCCAGCGATTCTTTGAGGAGTTTAATTAAAACTTCTTTCTTAAAAACATAAATGCCCATTGAGGCAATATAAGGTTGCTGTGCAGCTTGCTCTGGGTTGAGTCCGAGGGTAGTAGTATCTACTTGCATGGCCTTAAGCGCGTCACCTTGGGGCTTTTCGCTAAAGTCTATGATGCGGCCTTGTTCGTCAATTTTCATCAGCCCAAAATCGGAGGCGCGTTTTTCATCCATAGGCACCACCGAAATTGTGATGTCGGCATTAGTCTGCCGATGGCGTTCCACAAATTGCCGATAGTCCATCCGATAAAGATGATCGCCAGAGAGAATTAGGTATTCGTCTACATCAGCATCTTCAAACAACTGAAGATACTGTCTTACCGCATCGGCAGTACCTTGAAACCAGTTGGAGTTATCCGGAGTTTGTTGAGCGGCCAAAACTTCTACGAACCCATTAGTAAAACTAGTGAAAGTGTAAGTAGCTGCCAAATGGCGGTTTAAAGAGGCCGAGTTGAATTGGGTTAGAACGTAGAGTTTGAAAATTTCGGAATTTATACAATTGCTGACCGGGATATCGATTAGTCGATATTTACCAGCAAGTGGGACGGCAGGCTTGGCTCTGAGCTTAGTTAGTGGATACAACCTGCTTCCTGCACCACCACCTAAAATAATGCTTAAAACTCGTTTCACAGCAACCTCTGTTATTCAACGCCTACTATCTCATCATCGGCCAAGGGTGGTTAATGATCAATCATTTAATTGAATTTTTCAGGCCAACTTACGAGCAATCTAGCTCACTGATTAGTTCAAGCAAATTTACTAGTATAGATAGTTGCCATATGTAGTTTTGCTGGTTTACAGTATAGATAGCAGCATAATTGACCAGAGTTAGTTAAACTTAAAAATTGTGCCTAGTTGTAAGAATTGAGGATTACATGTCGCAAGTATGTCAATTAACCGGGAAAAGGGCGAACAACGCCATGTCTGTTTCCCACTCCCATCGCCGCACCAAGAAATTGCAAAATGTCAATTTGCAGTGGAAGAGGATCTGGTGGGCTGAAGGCAACCGTTGGGTCAAATTACGAATTTCTACTAAAGCTATCAAAACTTTAGAACGTAAAGGCTTAGTGGCTATGGCTAAAGAAGCAGGTTTGAACTTAAATAAGTTTTAAAACTGCCCCTTACCCCCAGGTTTGGGGGTACTTTAGCTAGCTTTAGTATTTTTGGGATGTTGCCTAATTATTGGTGATTTAGTGATGCAACAGTCTGTGCGATCGATCCAAGGCTTTACCTTAATGGAAGTATTAATCTCTATTTTGGTGGCAACAGCTTTTGTGGGCTTGTCTTTGCAAGGGGTCTTGACAGCCACGTTGCTCCAGGCCAAGGCTTTTCGTCAAACAGAAGCGTTGAAATGGATTTACAGTGATTTAGCGGAGTTGCGTTGGCAAGCTAATATTTCCCAGTTGGCGTTTGATCGAACTCGCTGCCAATCGCCCACTACCGATAGAGGGTTTGCTGATGCCTTGCGCGATCACATTGCCCAAACAAATGTGACTGGTACAGCCCCCTACAACTTGCCGGTTCAAATCAAACGCAATGCCAGCGGTCAAGAATTTGAGCTGTTGCGCACCCTCTCGATTGCTAATAGTCCTTACCATATCTTAGGCATTCAATATCAAGTTCGTCCCCGCATGAGTGGAGCAATCCCGGTGGCTAGTTTCTATAGCGAGGTTATGGCAGATGCTGTTTTCCAATGCGCCTAGCCACAGTGGTTTTACTTTATTAGAAATATTGATTGTGCTTGCTATTATTGGAACCATCGCGGCGATCGGCATTCCTAATGTGTTGGCCATGTATCAGCGGCAACAGCTCAATAATGCGGTCAATATGGTGTTTGCAGCTCTGCAAGAAGCTCAACAACGGGCGATCGAACGCAATCACAGTTGTATCGTAACTTTTGATGCGGGGCAGGCCAAGATTTTGGCTAACGGTAGCAATCACTGCCTGGTGACAGGCGATCGATCATTACCCACCGGCATTACCTTAGCTCACAGTGGCAGTAGTTCGATTTCTTACGGGGCTAAAGGCAATACCACCGATAATCGTACTATTTTCTTGAACCTGCTCAATAGTTCAGCACCCCCCAAATGTGTGGTGGTATCAGCACCGATCGGCATTCTGCGCCAAGGCACTTACGACCAAGCTCAGCGGCTGTGTGCCAGTATTCCATGAACAGATTTGACAGGTTTGATCGATCTTATCGCCAGGAGCAAGGATTTACGATCCCCACGGTTATGGGCATCGGCATGGTGATGGTTTTGATTACTGCTGCTCTGATCAATCGGGTGCAAAGTGACCAGGCAATCGCCGGGATGCAAGTTAGAAGTGAAGGCGCAATGAATGCTGCCGAGATTGGCATCATCCGGTTACAGTCTTTTTTGACTCAAAATCGCCTTTTTGCTACTCAAAACTCTACCCAGTGGGCGACCCTGGTTGCTAATTTAAACAACGAAATTGGCTCCTGTCCAAATCTCTCTCTCCATAATGCCTGGGTAGAAGGTCAGGGTTATGCTCAAGGACAATGGTTGAATGCTGGTCAGGCTAACCACCAATATCGAATGCTTAGCTACAACTATCGATCGCAACTGGGCAGTAATGGACAAGTCGGGCTAGCGACGCTGACTATCGAAGGACAGGTGACTGGTGGTCTGCGACCAGCTGTGAGTCAGTTGGCCGTGGAAATTCCGATTGCCACCGCTAGCTCGCCTACACCACCGCCCGCCCTGTGGGCAAAAAGCTTTAATATGAGCAGCACGACTAAAGTCACCGGCGATGTTCGCGCCCATACTTGTCCAGATTTAGCTGATGTCGATCGAGTACCGGGAATTGTCAGCACTAATGTGGCGAATGGTACCATCACCGCCGCAGTGGATACGTTTTGGCCGTTGCCCCAGCTGGCTCCAGCAAGTGCCATCTCGGTGCCAGTAATCAAAAGTAACATCACTCTGCCGCGCCGCGCCGACTTTCCTGATGCCCAGGGCAACTTTGACTATGTAGTGGAAGCTGACACCCTCAATAATTCGATCCAACTACCCGATGATCAAAAAATTACAGTGCAGGTGGCAGCTAACCAGTCAGTCAATCTCTACACCCGAGGAAATATTGATCTAGGTGGTGGTCAGGTTATTGTTCAAGTGACGGGCGAGACTCAACCCCACCCCGAAAAATTGCGGATCTATGGGAGCGATCAAACGCTCAAATTCTCCATTAAAGATAGCGCTAGCATCATGGCTTTGATCCATGCCCCGTTAGCGCTTGGCAGTAGTTGGGCGGCACCCAAAATGGGAACGGGGATCACTGGTAGTTTGTTGCTTCAGCAGTGGGATACCGTTACTTACAATAGCCAACTGCCGATCAAACAGCTGGGCAACTGGCCAACAGCTTCCGGACAACCAGAGCAACAACTAGGCTTACAGTTGCAACCGATTAGCAGTTGGCAACGCCAGGGACAGTAATGATTTAAAGTGATGATGATTTAAGTTTTTCCAGCGGAGCCTAAAAATGTCCCCAGCCCAAATTTTAGATGGCAAAGCCCTCGCCCAAAAAATGCAGGCAGCTTTAGCTATTCGTATTGCCCAACGGCAAACTAAAATTGGTCGTCCGCCAGGCTTAGCGGTGTTGATGGTGGGCGATAATCCGGCCAGTGCCGCCTATGTCAAAGGCAAAGAAACAGCCTGTACCAAGATTGGGATCACTTCGTTCGGGAAACATTTCGCGGCCAATGCCACCCAGGCCGAACTAACCGCCGTGATCCATGAACTAAATGCTGATGAGCGAGTAGATGGCATTTTGGTGCAGTTGCCTTTACCTAGTCATTTAGATTCCGTGGCTTTGCTGCACGAAATTGCTCCCCACAAAGATGCTGATGGTCTACATCCTTTGAACCTCGGGCATTTAGTCCGCGATGAAGCTGGTCTCCGCAGCTGTACTCCTTTCGGCGTGATGCGACTGCTGGCCGAATATGATATTCCGATCGCTGGTCGTAGTGCTGTCGTGGTGGGTCGGAGTATTTTAGTGGGCAAGCCCTTGGCCTTAATGTTGCTGGCCGCCAATGCAACCGTCACAATTGCCCATTCTCGTACTCCTGATTTAGCCGCCGTTTGCAAACAGGCCGATATTTTGGTGGCCGCAGTGGGAAGGTCTCAGATGATCACCGCTGATATGGTGAAGCCCGGAGCGGTGGTCATTGATGTTGGGATCAACCGCATCGAGCAAGCTGATGGTAAATCAAAATTAGTTGGTGATGTGGATTTTGCAGCAGTGCTACCCATAGCCAGTTATCTCACCCCAGTACCGGGGGGCGTGGGCGCCATGACCGTGACCATGTTACTAGAGAACACGGTATGGAGTTGGGAGCAATTAGTGCAGTAGTGAGCAATCTTGCTCGATACCGAATAACAATTAGTTTTGCTGTCAAAATAATCACTATTCTGCCAAAATCGTGAAAATTGCTCAAGTATTTATACCATTTGGGAATCATCGGTGCTAGAATTGCGGGTGCAAATACTGATTTTATTAAAGGATCTGCTGTGGTCTTGTCTGCAACCTTGCCTCTTCAGCAAAAAGTGATTCCAGTAATAGATAGCAGCCGCTTGCGACTCTTTTCTGGTTCTGCAAATATTCCCCTTTCTCAAGAAATTGCCCGTTATCTGGGGATGGATCTAGGTCCAATGACGCGGAAGAGATTCGCTGATGGTGAGATCTATGTTCAGATTCAAGAATCAATTCGGGGCTGTGATGTTTATCTGATTCAGCCGACTTGTAATCCAGTGAACGATCATTTGATGGAATTACTAGTAATGATTGATGCCTGTCGGCGGGCTTCAGCGCGGCAAATCACCGCTGTTTTACCTTATTATGGCTATGCCCGTGCCGATCGCAAGACTGCCGGTCGCGAATCGATCACAGCTAAGCTGGTGGCCAATTTAATCACTAAATCGGGAGCCGATCGAGTGATTGCGATGGACTTACACTCGGCTCAGATTCAGGGATATTTTGACATTCCGGTGGATCATGTCTATGGTTCACCAGTGATTGTCGATTATATCAACAGTAAGAAATTAGAAGATATTGTAGTGGTGTCACCAGATGTCGGCGGTGTGGCGCGGGCGCGGGCTTTTGCCAAAAGACTCAACGATGCTCCGATCGCGATTATCGACAAACGGCGGCAGGCTCACAACATCGCTGAGGTGATGAATGTAGTAGGTGATGTATCTGGCAAAACCGCGATTTTGGTAGATGACATGATTGATACGGGCGGTACGATTACCGAAGGAGCCAGAATTCTACGCCAGGAAGGTGCCCGCCAAGTCTATGCCTGTGCCACTCATGCTGTCTTTTCCGATCCGGCGATCGAACGGCTATCCAGTGGCATCTTTGAGGAAGTGATTATCACTAATACCTTGCCCATTGTGCCCCAGAAAATGTTTGCCCAGCTCACGCCGCTGTCGGTAGCTAATATGATTGGCGAAACTATTTGGCGGGTACATGAAGATAGCTCTGTGAGTAGTATGTTTCGCTAAATTTTGAAGTCGGTATTTTACAATATTTTTAGATTTGCAATATTTTTAGAGGCGTAAGCTACGCCTCTATCGTTTTTTATGACTAGTTTATGGGTAGGGATCGGTTACCAGCAAGGGATATCAACAACAGCGATTGAACAGGCGATCAATCAAGTTTTTGCTGATTTCCAGCTGAATTTGAGTTTGGTCATTGGAGTTGGAACGATCGATCGCAAAGCCCACAACCCAGAAATTTACCAGGTTTGTGAGATTAGAGGCTGGCAACTCCAGTTTTTTACCGCAGAGACTCTATCGATCGTCCCAGTCCCCAACCGATCATCAGCAGTCCAGCAGCAAGTCCAGACCCCCACTGTGGCCGAAGCCTCCGCCCTCCTCGCCGCTGGCTCCGGTGGTCAATTGTTGGTCACCAAACAAATTTATCGACTAGCTGGCCAAGCCCTGACGATTGCCGTGGCACAGGCTGCCGATGCTGATAAAATAAGCTGTTGTTGACTCACCAAGAATTACTATGGCAGGACTACTAGACGGACAGGTGGCGATCGTAACTGGAGCATCGCGGGGCATTGGTAAGGCGACCGCCCTGCAACTAGCAGCACAAGGTGCCAAAGTGGCGATCAACTATGCCAGTTCTAGTGGGGCTGCCGATGCTGTGGTGAATGAAATTAAGGCCGCTGGCGGCGAAGCGATATCGATCGGAGCGGATGTTTCCCAAGCTGAGGCTGTAGATCAGCTAGTGGCTGAGACCATGAACCAATGGGGACGGATTGATATCTTGGTGAACAATGCCGGGATCACCAAAGATACACTGCTGCTCCGCATGAAATTAGAAGACTGGCAAGCAGTAATCGATCTAAATCTCACCGGGGTATTCCTCTGCACTAAAGCTGTAAGTAAAATTATGCTCAAACAAAAGAGCGGGCGGATTGTGAATATCACGTCAGTAGCTGGTCAGATGGGAAATCCCGGACAGGCTAATTATAGTGCCGCCAAGGCCGGAGTGATTGGGTTCACTAAGACGGTGGCTAAGGAACTATCTAGTCGAGGAATTACGGTGAATGCAGTGGCACCAGGGTTTATCGCTACTGATATGACTAACGACCTGAAAGCCGAGGGCATTTTGCAATTTATTCCGCTGGGTCGTTACGGGCAGCCAGAAGAAGTGGCTGGCATGATTCGATTCTTGGCTGCCGATCCAGCAGCGGCTTACATTACAGGACAAACCTTTAATGTGGATGGCGGTATGGTAATGTCTTGATAGAGATCGTTTCTACTTCGACTTCGTACTTATTGCGAGCGTCGCTAACACATTTTCTACTCCCCTGCGCCCCTGTGTTAGATAAATTGGGTCATTCATCATGACAAACAGCAAGTTAGCTGCCAAGAGCATCGCCTCGATCTCAAAAACCGCCTGAGCAACTTCTGCATTGGGATCGATCTCTTGGAGGTCTTGCGCTTCTAGGATACACTGCCTCAATAATGCTAGCCAATTGCCGAGTACCTCGACGACTCGATCGCGTGCCAAACCGGGTCGGGTATCGAGTTCTGCGGCAAGTGCGGAAAAAAAACACCCGCCGGGAAAAACTCTCCGTTCGAGATGGGAAAGAAATGAATTAACCAGTGCCTTGAGCCGCTTAGTTCCGGCAGGTGCCTTCATGGCTGGTTGAAGAACTTCGCCGTCAAAAATTACGGCGGCCATTTCAATTGTTGCCAACTCCAGTTCTTCTTTGGATTTGAAATGTGCGTAGAGACCACTCTTGCTCATTCCGACCTTAGCAGCCAATTCTCCGATCGACAAGCCAGCCAGTCCTTTCGTTGTTACCAGCTGAGCTGCCGTCAGCAGAATGGTGGTGCGACTAGACTGACCTTTCAAGTGACGGGACTTGTCGCCTTCTGAATTAGTGATTGATGAAAAAGAAGAATTCATAACTTGACAATAGCACGAACGGTCGTTATTATCAAAATAGATAAAAGCACGAACGGTCGTATTTTATCTTTACGAATAAAAATCACAAGCTGGAGAAAAGCTATGCCCTTAGTAAATGTAAAAGTAATCGAAGGTGTTTTCACGTCAACGCAAAAGCAGGAGATGATCCGCAAGCTGACCGATACAATGGTGTCGATCGAAGGCGAGAACCTGCGTCCAGTGACGTGGGTTGTTGTCGAAGAGGTCAAGAGTGGTGACTGGGGAATTGGTGGCAATCCTCTGACCACGAAAGATGTCCAGGCACTTGCGGCTGGTCAGTAGCTGATGGCTAAGCATGCGCTATAGCGAACACGGCAATCGCGCTTTAAATGTAGCTGGGGGTCGGGTAACTAATATAGGGTCACGATCCTCCGTGTTGTACCTCTTCCCCCAACATCACAAATAACCGATCGATCACATCAAGGAATCACAGCATTATTCTAGATTAATTAGACAGCTGAACCTTGTCGTATTCGACCTGACCGTAATCGAGTTTTATTAATCGATCGGCTACCGAAAAGTATCGATCGTCATGACTAATGGCAAATACTAACTTGCCGCGCTGCTTCAATTGTGGGAGTAACTGCTTGTAAAAGATATCTCGAAATAATGGATCTTGATCGGCGGCCCATTCATCAAACAGGTAAATCGGGCGATCTTCCAAATAGGCCGTCAGTAATGCTAACCGCTTCCGTTGTCCCTGGGAAAGATTGGTGGTTGATAGCACTCCATCTTTGACCTGTACTTTGTGCTCAATTTGCAAAAGTTGCAAATAACGTTGGGCTTCAGCATCCAGTTGAGTGGCATCTTGGCCTAAGCCCAACAGTTTTTCAAACAAAAAGAAATCAGCAAATACTACCGCGAAATGTTGCCGATACCACTCCCGATTTTCATTGGTAATAGCTTGACCATTAAGCTTAATCTCGCCTAGTTCGGGAATATATAAACCAGTCAACAGCTTGGCCAGCGTTGATTTGCCGCTACCATTGCCGCCTACAATAAACACCAACTGACCACTGGTAAACTTCAAATCGATAGATCCCAAATGAAAGCTTTGCTCATCGCCCTGATAGGTATGGTTAATATTGTATAGTTCCAGCGTTTCTACTTCGGGCAGAGTAGACGCTGGTGGTTGGATAATTTCGGCAGATTGGGCTAGAGCTAGCCCCATATTTTCAATTTTCCGAATGGCTACATTGGCGCGGAGTAATGATGGCAGCCGTTGCAAAATATTTTGGAACGGGGTCATCAAGTAAGTCAGGGTCAAAACATAACCACTCAGAGTCGCAATATTTAGCTGTAATAGCTGGGGCATTCCAAAAATCAAAATCCCCATCACCAAGGAAAAAATTAATTGACCAATTGTGGCAGCGACCGCAAAAATTCTTAGACCTTTAATATTCCGATCGCGAGATACCCCAGCGCTCTCGCTCAGTTCCACATCGACAAAGTCTTGACGGCGTTGCCAGTGAAGTTTTAGTTCCTTGATCCCATCGGTGATCGATCGAAAGAGTTGCAACAGTCGATCATCCTCTTCCCTAGCTCCATAAAATAGTTTGTTAGCACGGATAATCATTAACTGAATAATTACAATGCTCAAAATAATCAAAACAATGGTGACGACAAACACAACACCCGATAAAAAAGCCAGATAGACCAAACAACTAGCGATAATCGCAATATCAATACAAAAGAAAGGAATGATTGAAACAGTATTAGAAAGTACCGTTACATCTTCGGTTAAGCTGGCCAATAGCTTGCTAGCGCCCAGTTCTTCTAGTTGCTGAAAAGGAGCAGCCAAAATCCGCCGACTGAGGCTCAGCCGGAGATTGTAAACAGAGTTTTGGGCTAAATCGATCAATACAAACTGGGAAATAATCCCAGTGAACAACGCCATCACCGAAATACCCAAAAACGGCCAGAGCCAGCTGGCCGAACTACTACCATTCACCGCTGTGTTGATAATTGCAATCAGCGCCGCACTGCCGACCCCACTGATCAGGCCAGTAATAATGGCGGTCGTCATACTCTGCCAAGAGGCTTGGAGCAAAAACCAGATAACTTGCATTTTTTTAGGATTGTTTGAGAAGTTGTTTGAACTGCTGATAACTACCATTAAAGACATTGCGATCGATCAATCCATTCACTCCCGCAATTTTGCCGCGTTCGCTGTATTGCCAGAATGTCCAAGAGCGCTGGTCAGAAAGAGTCGGGGTAGTGTAAAAGTTGCTAATCCAAATCGGGTTATTAGTGAATTTATTTTGTAAATAGGCATCATAAAATTCGTGGGTAACATAGAGGATTGGAGTTTGCTGATAGTTTTTTTGAATTTCTTGCAAGTACTCAGTCAGTTCTTCTTGTAACGCTGAAGCTGAAGGGTGTTTTTGACAATTACCGCTGAATTCCAAGTCTACTATTGGGGGCAAAGTCTGAGATTCCACAGGTACCGTAGCAATAAAATTTTGGGCTTGGATTTTTCCAGGCTTGCAAAAAGTGAAAAAGTGATAAGCGCCGCGTGCTAAGCCAACTTTCTTGGCATTTTTCCAGTTTTCAGAAAACCGGCTATCCCGAAAGTCTCCACCCTCAGTAGCTTTAATTACAACGAAATCAGCTTCTTTCTGCTTGGCAACTTCGCCCCAATCGATTTGACGTTGGTGGGCGGAAATATCAATTCCTCTCACTGGAAATTGCTGGCGATTGGGATCGTGGATAGCGACGATCCCGTTGTAGAACAATATCCCCCCAACTAAAGCCGCACAGCTGAGGGTGCCTAAAACGAACACAATTTTTTTGACCATTATTTAGGCCACTAAGCGCCGTCGTAGAGACTCTGCCCGTCGATTAGCAGTTTCATTTTCGGGGTCGAGTTGCAGCGCCTGGTCATAAATTTCCAGCGCCTGCGACGTGAGTTTTTTTTGTTCGTAGGCATGACCCAAATTATTCATAGCCGTCACATAGTTCGGATCTTGCTTGATGGCTTCTTTATAGTTACGGATCGCCACATCGTACTGCTCTTGGCACTCATAGGCATAGCCTAAAGCATTATGAACCGGCGCAAAGTCATCAGAATTAGTGGTCTTGGACTTGAGTGCTTTATTTAACAAAATTACTGCTTGCACAAACAATTTTTTATCTAAATAAATACTAGCCAAGGCGTAGTAGTCTTCAGCAGTACAGTCTGCTGACTTCACCTTCTTTTCTAGCTTACCTAAATCGCTTTCGATCGATCGATTTTTCAGCACTTGTCTAACAACTACCACTCCAGCAACGGCGAGGAGTGCCACAAAAGCCGCTAGATAAATGAGAGGCAAGCTGCTGAACATATCTTGAAGATTGGGAAAATCCATATATTAAATTTATTTGGCTAACAGTTAATACTTTAGCAACTCACAGTCCCCAGTAACGAATTCTGGCTTGCAGCCATCCTTCCTTTTCCCATTTTTGGAGAGTTTCGTCCACAAATCGCCACAGCGGATCGTACTTCCGCCCGCGGGGCATCGCAATCGCGATCGATTCTCTAGCATCCAAAGTGTTCCCCGGCAGGGCACCAGACAACAATTGGTATTGGGGATATTCTTGCACCCAGCCCACTAGCAAGCTTTTATCAGTGGCAAAAGCATCTACCTGATGTCGATCGAGTAAATTTTTCGCGGCTTGGTAGCTGGCGACTGGGACTAATTTAGCTTGGGGAAGGCGACTAGTGAGCACAAGAGCAGTACTAGAACCTTTCAAAACTGCTACTCTTTTTTGAACCAAATCCTTATGTTGCCGGATATTGGGGCTATTGGTGATAATCCCGGTGGTTTCTCGATAATAGGGACGGCTAAAGTCTATGACACGGGATCTAGATGTGTTGACACTTAGCCTAGCAATCGTTAAATCTACTCGTCCATCAAGCAATACCCGCAACCGCTCTTGATTTTTAACTGGTTGAAAATCTACTTTGTCTGCTTTTCCTAAAATTTCTTGGCTTAAGCGTCGGGCAATGTCTATTTCTAAGCCCTGTAATTGGCCATTTGTGCCTTTAAAGCCCAAAGGACGGGTGTTGTCTTTTACTGCGACAATCAACCGTCCTCTTTCTCGAATGCCTTGTAAGCTTTCGGCTGCTACCTGGTTAGGCAATAGTACCAAGGATAGAATCAGCAGCGCTATGGACTTAGGCATGTTCTATCCTCGCATTTTTGGTACTTGGTTTTACTTAGCAGCAATCGCCAGTTTCACAATCTGCTCAAAGCTATTAGCATCTTGGATAGCCAACTGAGCTAGCATCTTTCGATTCAGATGAATGTTAGCTTTCTTTAGGCCGCCAATCAATTGGCTGTAGCTGATGCCGTGTTGTCTGGAAGCAGCATTGACTCGAGCAATCCATAGCCTGCGAAAATCGCGTTTCTTTTTCTTGCGATCGCGGTAGGCGTTGCGGAGCGCCTTCATTACTTGTTGGTTCGCTACCCGAAATAGCTTGGAGTGGGAACCCCGGAAGCCTTTGGCTAACTTTAAGATCTTATTACGATGTTTGCGGGCTACATTACCGCGCTTAACTCTGGTCATGGTTTAGGTATTTGTATTAGTCTATGGTGATTTTGAATGGCTCTACGGCTTTATAAAACAGCGATTGCTGTCGGCATTCCTCAAGCTACCAGGCTGACTGGAATAAGCGTGCGCTACAAGTAAGGCAGCATTCCCCGCACGCGGGCGGTGTCGGTTTCGTCAACTACGGCCATTTTGGATAAGTTACGGCGCTGGGTAGAGCTTTTGTGCTCAAGTAGGTGGCTCTTGAAGGCTTTGCGGCGCATGATTTTGCCGGTGCCGGTGGCACGGAAGCGCTTGGCTGCGGCGCGCCGGGTTTTGAGTTTGGGCATGGATATATCTGGTTTAAGACACAGCCTTCTATCCTACCACATGGTGAGTTGTTGTTGGCTGTCTGTTGTGCCTGGAGCGAATACCGATCAGCTGCTAACCGATAAAGCTGTGCGGCGTTTGTCTCCAAAGCAAAAAGTGGCAAACTGTAACTTTTCACAACCATCTAACCCTCAACATCTAAACTACATGACCATCTAAGCTAAAATTAGGCGTAGATAATGTCAGAGCCTTATTGAAGGCGGGTTCATGAGCATCTCCGATTCTGTCCTGACAGAGTTACTAAGCCAACATTCCCACCTGCGTCCACACCTTTATTTCAAGTCTTCACTGACTGCTCTGTCGCGGGCTATGGAAGATCTTGTTCTAGCTGGTGCCGATCGACCATTGGTAATTGCTACTTTTCAAGAAGAGCGATTTTACCGGCAAGAAGCGCACCGCTACCAGCGCATTGCCGCCCAGACCGACCGAGCTTACGTCTTATCCGTCATGGAAAGTAGTAAGATTCCCGCCACCGACTATGTACTGATTCCGATCAATCCCAATGATGGCTTAGCTCAAGAATGGAACTTGGTGGTGATTGGTGAAAATTCGGCAGCCTGTTTAATTTGCCAAGAACGTACTGGCGAGTGGACTAACGCCCAAGGACTAGAATCTTCCCAGCGTTTTGATGGAATCTGGACATTCGATCGACAGATAGCAATTGATGCTGCTCAAATATTATTAGGCCGAGTTGCTAAGTATCGACCGAAGCTCAAGAAACAGCTTCAGAAAATTCAAATCGAGCTAGCTGCTGCACCAATAATTACTACTGAAACTGGCTCGGCTAGTGCTGATGCCTTCGTGCAACGATTGGTAACCTATCTTCAGGCTGGCCAATATAAACTAATCAAAGCCTATCGATCGATCGCCGCTCAAGAAAATCGAGAAAGACTGGTTAACCTAATTGCCAGTGCCCTCCGCAGCTCTGTCAAACCCGATGAAATTTTACAAGTAGCCGTCAAAGAACTGGGCGAAGCGATGCAAGCTAGCCGCTGCTTAATTTATCGTTATCAAGCTGGTGCCGACATTGCCACCATTAATTACGAATATATTAGCCAGCCCGATATTGCTTCTTTGGCTAGTCATAGTTGGGATCTCAGTACTCACCCCCTCCTCCAAGAAGTGATTACCACCCGTCTTCCCAGCACTCTTTTGGCTGCTGACCATCTCAATTCCAACATGGCCGAACTAGTTACCAAATACCAAATTGTTGACCTACTTTTGGTGCCAGTCCTTTCCCAAGATCGGCTGCTGGGGATGATTGAATTACATCACTGTGAATCGACCACCCGCCAGTGGTTACCGGAAGAAATTAGCTTGGTCGAAGCGGTAGCGACCCATGTAGGCAGCGCTTTGATCCAGGCCGAAGCCTACACCCACTTAGAATATCTGAACGAACAGCTGGCGGTGCTCGATCGCATTCGTGGCAATTTGGTGGCAATTACTGGTCACGAATTACGCACACCCTTATCGACTATTCAAATTTGTCTCGAAAGTCTGGCTAGCGATCCAGATATGTCGATCGAGATGCGGCAAGTGATGCTTAGTACCGCCCTATCCGATAGTGAACGGATGCGCAAACTCATCCAAGATTTTCTCACTCTCTCTCAGCTAGAAAGTGGTCGTTTTCAATGGCATCCGGAGAATTTGGCTCTGCGCGAATGTGTTGATCTGGCCATGAGCGGCATGAAGACTCGCAATCACCAGCATGATACGCCCCAAATTATCGTCGATATTGCTGATGATTTACCCCTAGTTAAATTAGATGGAGAATGGCTGGTGGAGGTCTTAAGCAAGCTCTTAGACAACGCCTACAAATTCACCACTAGCAAGGGTAGTATCACCATCCAAGCCCAAAGTCGTCAGCTCATGCTAGAAGTGATCATTGCTGATACTGGCCGAGGCATTGAGCCGAATCTGCTCCAAGCTGTCTTTGAGCGGTTCTATCAAGAGGAAGGTTCACTGCGGCGCACCACTGGTGGCACTGGCTTAGGTTTAGCAATCTGTCGGCAAGCCGTCTTGAGCTGGGGTGGCGAAATCTGGGCAGAATCAGGTGGCAAAAATAAGGGTAGTGAATTTCACTTCACGATCCCTTTGAGCTAATTAGTTGAGTTGTTTGGCAATAACGTCAACTACGCCATATTTCGATACTACCATCAGCTCCGCCAATAGCGATCGATCGACCATCACTACTAATCGCCGTAGACATTACCGAACGACCAGGTTCACCGCGCAGAGTTTTGCGAGGTTTTTCCCGGAAATTCTTACCAGTTTCTTTCGCCCAAATCCGGGCTTTACCATCGACACTGCCAGTTACTAAAGACTGACCGTCCGGATGAAAAATACAAGCATTAATCTGACCAGAATGAGCCTTAAACTTTTGGAGCGGATTGCTGCTTCTCACATCCTGGGGATTGATCGCCCAAATAACGATCGAACCACTCACCGTTCCGGCCACAATCGCATCGGAAGTAGGGCTAATGGCCAAAGAACAAATACAGTTACCATTGCCCGTGAGCTGAGCAATAACTTGACCAGTATTGATTGACCATAGTTTGATCAAACCATCATCACCAGTACTAGCCAACAACTGGCCAGTATGATTGAGGGCAATGGCCGCGATCGGCTCACTTTGCAACATGGTAGTAAGTAAGTCACCAGAATCCAGATGCCAGACCCGAATACTATTGTCAAAGCTACCACTGATTAACAGCTGATTATCCGGACTCATCGCCAACGAACGTACCGAAGCAGTGTGCCCTTCTAAATTAGTAATCAGCTGACCCGTGGGGATATTCCACAGTTTAATTGTTTCATCCCAACTCCCACTGGCCAAAGTCCGACCATCAGCACTCACTGCCAAGGCAAACACTCCCTTGTGATGATCCTGCAAATCATGAATTAGTTGGTAATTGTCCAGGTTCCAAAATTTAATTGATTGGTCAAAACTACCACTAATTAAAGTATTAGTATCGGGAGTAAAGCTTAAACAGCGCACCCAGTCAGTATGAGCCTTGAGCGTAGTTTTGAGTTCCCAAGATGACCGTGCCCATATATTATCGCTAATCCCCAAATCCCCGGAGGCCAAATCCCCAGAAATGGGATCGGAGCCTAACAGATCGCCAGATATAAGATCGGCAGCAATTCGGTCAATACTCAGTTCAGCATTTTTAGATTTGGTAAAAAACCCAGAATCAGTTCCTTGCAATCTAGTGGGTTCGGGCTGATCATCAAAAAAATTAAACTGTTCGGGATCGTCTAGACCCAAATCATCCAGACTAAACATTTCAGCACTGGCGGACAGATTGGGCGCCGCACTAATTGCCATTTGTCGATGACCACTTAGGATTGGGCTTAAAATTTCGGCTGGATCGAGACCAGTTATCTCGGACAGCTTGAAGATTGCTTGCTCCAAGTACTCTACTCGATCAGGAATTGCTGCTCCATCTAAAGCTTCTACCAAATTAGTAATTGTACTTTCGACACCTACAATGTGGTTCTGAAAAGATGTCATTAATCGTTGCTGATCGATCACCCGCTTTTCTAATAATTGAAAATGAAATGGTTCACTGGTAGCAGCGGGCAACTCTGCTTTCTGGGCAGCCAGAGTTTGTTTCACCAAAGATGTTGAAAAACTACGACTTTGCACAATTTCTTGTTGTAGTTGTTCGTACTGTAATTGTAAGTCATGATTTGCTTTCGCCAAGCGTCGTCGATAGTTTTGGTCACTTTGATATCGATTAAAAACACTTAAGCTTAGAGACAACACCAGTGGTACCAACACAATTGGCCAATTACCGGTGAATAAAGCAATGATTAATCCGAATACTGTGACAGCTGTGGCGGCGTATTCGACATATTCCAACGGTTGGGTAGATTGCAACATGACCCTATAATTTTTTAGTTCCTAAACCAATGAGCCATTATAATACCTAATCGAACACTGATGATGCCGAAAAAAGCACTTCCTACGGCATAGGATATACCCAGTATCCACCTTGCTTCGAGTAATTTGATCACACCCAATCCATAAGTAGAAAAAGTAGTATAGGCTCCCAAGAAACCAGTCGTAAGCATTATATATAATTCTGATGATATATGAATTACTCGCATAGTTACTAGACCGTAGATTAGTCCCATCAGCCAACAACCGGTGATGTTAATCACAAAAATACCCCAGGGAAAACTGGTGCCCCACCAATGGCTAATCGCTATGGTCAGATAGTGTCGTCCTAAAGCTCCGGCAATTGCCCCACAACTAATGGCGATCGGCAGTCGTAAATTAGGATCGATCGACATTTTCGACTTTTTCCTTGACCAGCAGTTGAATAATTTCTTGGGGCTGATGGGCCAAATAGTCGGGCTGGCGTTTGGTTAAAATTTCCACACGATTGAAACCCCAAGTTACGGCAATCACGGGAATTTTACTGCGTCTGGCGGCATCGATATCTCGGATTTCATCACCAACATAAATCGCCTCATCAGCATTGACGTAATGAGCGCGCAAAGCCGAATTAATGGCGCGACTCTTGCCAAAAATTGAGCAGGAGTAGACAAAACTAAAGAGATGATTAATCTGATATCGAGTCAACACCGTCTCAATATTATCGACAGAATTAGAACTGATAATCCCGATTTTGTAGCCAGCATACTTCAGGGTCTGCAGCAAATGAGTTATGTGCGGAAAAAGCTTGACCATATCGGTTTTTTGCCGAAAAGCTAGCTTAAAACGACGCAGCAAAAAGGGGATTTGCCAACGGGGAATTCCGGCAATCTTCACGATTTCGCGGGAGCTGAGTCCTTGCAATTGGGTGATTTGTTGCTTATCTACTGGCTGATAGCCAAACTCCGGTGCTAATTCGTTGGTAATTTCGATGAGGACTGCAAATGTGTCGGCCAGAGTACCATCAAAATCAAAGATAACGGTTTTAGTCATCAGCCAGACCATCTAGGTTAGCTTGGGCGTTACGTCGAAACATGGGGGGCTTAATCCGCTTTAGGGCTGACCCAGTGAAGCGCTGCTGCCAGTCGGCATCGGTAAGTTCGACCAAGTCTGATAATGTTACCTGAATACGGGTATCATCCGCAGTAAACTCGATCACATCAGTGGGTTGAGCAAAGCGCTGATTCCAGGGACAAACATCTTGGCAAATGTCACAGCCAGCGACCCAGCCCGCTAAATTGTTGGCAATGGTGGCTGGTAGTTGTGCGGCGCGGTTCTCGATCGTATGGTAGGCAATGCAGCGATTAGCATCTACTACAAAGGGGGCGGCGATCGCTTGGGTGGGGCAAGCTGTCAAGCAACGGGTACAGGTGCCGCAGTGTTGATCATGAGGTCGATCGGCAGTAAGTTCTAAATCAGTTAAGATTTCCCCCAAAAATACCCAAGACCCATACTGGCGGGTAATTAAGTTGCCATTTTTACCGATCCAGCCCAGCCCAGCAGCTTCGGCCCAGACTTTATCGCCAATGGGACCCGTGTCGGTATAGAACTTAAAAGTGGAATTGGGTGATGAGGTTTGCAGCCACTGAGTCAATTGCTTGAGCTTTTTTTCTAAGACTTTGTGATAATCTTTGCCCCAAGCGTAGCGAGAAATTTTGGCGTATTGATCGCCAGTTGGTCGGGATTGGGGCTGATAGTAATTGAGTGCTACGGCAATGATCGATCGAACGGTCGGCAAAACCAAATGCGGGTCGCGACGGCGCGGATTGGTCATCCAGTTCATTTCTGCTTGGTAACCTAAATCTAGCCACTGTTCTAAACGCTCCGCCGTAGTGTTAATGGCCACACTATCGATCGCGGCTATCCCCACCAAATGGAAGCCAACAGCGTGAGCCTGAGCCTTAATCGCTTCACTATTGATGTTGGCCATAGAATTTAGTGATTTCTTAATATCTGGATATTTTTCACTTGCAAAGGCCGTCCTATTTGGCAAGTGGTGACTAAATCGGCAACTAAGGTGCCGCGCACCTTGACGATCAGACCGTCTTGCTTCGGGAATTCACCCTGTAGTTCGTAGTGGGTGTTGTCGGTCGTGATTAGTTGATAGCAGCCACCTTCCACATTGATCAGCTTCATTTTGCCCTTGACAGTAACGTCTTGACCCTGAGAGATGGTCGCCGCGATCGCTGACCAGCTATGATCGAAAGTAGAAACTGGCAAAGCTATGCAGGCCATGAAGCAAGCGATCAGTAAACAAAGAAGACTTTTGAGCACAACTTTTACCATGTAAATTTTTAAGTTAATAAACCAATTCGCCCCGGCTAATTGCCACTACTAATACTAGGCCAATACAGATCAAAAACGTACCACTTAGCAATAGCAGCACAAATATTTCCCCGGCAGACAATGGTCGATCGATCGGGTCAAGATAAGCCGAATTGGATTGGTAATTAGGTCGATGAGCGGTGGGAGCCTGCATTACCCGAACCCGAGAATAGCCAATTTCTTGGTCATGCAACAACCGGCGAGTGGGATTAGTTAAAATGGCATAAGCTTGGTTGAGTTGCTGAAACTTGGTCTGCGCTTCAATCACCGGTAGTGTGGTGGTATCTGGATGATACTTTTTACTAAGCAAGCGATAAGCCCGCCGAATCTCGATCGCAGAGGCAGAAGGATGAAGGCTCAGCTGCTCATAGTGATTGACTAGATGCAGCTGATGACTGGCCGAAGAATTAGTCATCACAAGTTGCTAGGTCGAACTTGCTCCATCTTACTCAAATTCAAAGTGTCTGTAATCGCCAATCGATCGGGAATGGTAAAGTTGAAGTAATCGCTGTGAATTTTTTTTATGATTGGCCAGTTACTAGCCGGACGTTATCAAGTATTGCAAGTTTTAGGTGCCGGAGGATTTGGCCAAACCTATATCACTGAAGATCTGCATTTACCTGGTCAGCCAAAATGCGTACTCAAACACCTTAAACCAGCTAGTACTAGTCCGGCCGTGTTGGAAATTGCCCGTAAGCTCTTCCAAAAAGAAGCTGAAACCCTTCAACAGCTGGGAAGCCACGAACAAATCCCTCGTTTATTGGCTTTTTTTGAAGAAAGTCGAGAGTTTTTCCTGGTTCAAGAATATATAGTTGGCCATACCCTCACTTCGGAGCTAGGGACTAGTCAAAAGTGGACAGAATCTGCGGTTCAAAGACTTTTGCGAGAAGTGTTGACTATTCTAGAATTTGTGCACGGTCAAGGGGTAATTCATCGCGACGTAAAGCCCGATAACATTATGCGGCGGGATGCTGATGGCAAATTAGTCTTAATTGACTTTGGTGCTATTAAACAAGTCCGCACCCAGCAGTATCCCCAGCTGGGAGAAGTTACTAAAACAATCTCGATCGGCACACCGGGCTACATGCCATTAGAGCAAGCCGGTGGCACCCCTCGCCCTAGCAGTGATCTCTATGCGCTAGGCATGATTTGTATTCAGGCACTTACCGGTCAGCATCCGACAGAATTATCGGAAGATGACGCCACTGGCGAGTTGCAATGGCAGCACTTAGTAACAATTAGCCCACCTCTACTGGCTTTTCTGACTAAAATCACTAGTTACCACTTCAAAGATCGTTATGTCACGGCTCACGAGGCATTGCAGCAGTTGAACTTCGGAGTGACCTATCCGCAGCCCGCTATTCACAATGAGATTCCTTCATCTAACTCTCCTACTTCTGAACCAACGGCGGCTACGTGGGTAGTAGCACCTAAAACCCCTCAGCCCGCCCCCTCCCAACCAATAAATCGCCAGTTCCCTGTCAGTGCCACCCGTCCCGATGAGCCACGTAGATATCATCCAGCCAGCAAATGGCTGACTAGTTTGTTGCTCCTCTCTGGTGCTGCTGGTTTAGGTTATTTTTTAGTGCGCCCTCAGCTCATGGCTGACCAGTTTGATACTTTAGTGACCACAACCGATCGCTGCCGAATTGCCGCGCCTGGAAAAAACTCAGATTTTGTGACCAAAGTACGAGAGGTACCCGATCGGAATGCGGCTATTAAGAGCAAGCTTGCCCAGGGGGAGAAGCTGTTGTTTGTCTCTAGCAAAGAAGAATTTGTCCGGATTGAACAGCGCAACGGTAATACAGGTTGGGTTTTCAATGATCAGATCCGAAGCTGTATTACCATCACTCCATCTCCAATACCAACAACATCATTAAGTCCTTCACCGTTACCTTCTACATCTAAGCCCAAACCGCAGATCTCTAAATCACCCAGCGTTATCAAAAAAACATCAACACCAACGCCTTCTTTCTCTAATAGTAATTTATATGACCTACCAAAAGATCTGGACAGCCCAGTCTCGCCGTTACCTAGCGATCCAGCGATAGTTCCAACCAACTTTCCTCTAAATCCGATTCCATCAGCGACCACCTCTACTGTTCCACCTCCGTCAACTCCACCCATCAATAGTCCATCACCATCCCCACTAACTACTGAATCGACTACTTCTACCCCATCTACCTACTCATCTAGTCCTTTCCCGGGCAATCCTTAAAGCATTTTCATCAGCCGATCGAGAGATCTTCCGTCTGCGGCCTGTTAAGATAGGAAAGCCCTCTGTTTTCCATGCGCTCATGTTGTCCAAACGCCCACAGTTCGACTCCAACCACGTATCCTTACGCGCCGAAGAACTGGTTAAAGCTGCTTCTAACCGCTACCGAATTACTGTGCAAGTAGCCAGTCGTGCCAAAAAGCGCCATCGCTATGAAACTGAAAATACTGATGATCCAATGCTAAAGCCAGTACTGCGCGCCATTATTGAAATGGCTGATGAATTGACTCAGCCAGAAATTCTAGGCGAATAGGCACTAGTTAATTATGGAGAAGATCCTAAAATCGGGGGATGGCTGGCGCTTGGGATGGCGACCAGCTACCCCCGATTATCCTGGCTTGGTAGGTGGTGATAATTGGGCATTGGAACTGACAGCTGTGGAGATGGCTGATTTTTGCCGCTTGGTGCAGCAGTTGTCGAATACTATGTTCCACATGACAGATGAATTGATGGCCGAAGAGAAGATTGACTGTGAAGTTGAAAGTGATCTACTATGGCTACAAGTTTCTGGTTATTCTCATAGCTATAGTTTGCGGTTGTTGTTGAATAGTGGTCGAAAAGCCGAAGGGAATTGGTCAGCAGCGGCAGTCCCAGCAATGATTATGGCTACTTCGACCCTGGGTCTATTTTAGGAAAATGTTGTGGTATTAGCGTTGATAACAATATGAATCAAATTGTGCCACCAGCACTTACTCATTTCAATGGCTTTTTGCTATTTATTACATCATTTATTGCTGGTGGACTTAACGCAGTTGCTGGTGGTGGCAGCTTCATCACTTTTCCAGCTTTGATTTTTACTGGTGTATCCCCGATCACAGCTAATGCCACCAATACTACCGCCATGTGGGTAGCCTCCCTAGCCAGTGTGGGAGCCTATCGACGTGATTTTGCGGTGGAAAGGCGAGTGTTAATGATGTTGAGCCTCACCAGTTTAGGGGGTGGAATGCTGGGATCGATCGCACTGTTATATATTTCTCCCGATATTTTTAAAAGGTTGATTCCCTATTTGTTATTGCTAGCAACTGGGGTATTTATATTTGGTGAATCTCTGAAACAATGGTTGCAATCATTTACTAAAACTGCTGATCCTCAGCCACCAAAACTACTTTATTTAGTAATTGCTCAATTAGTGATTGCGATATATGGGGGCTTTTTTGGTGGTGGGGCGGGAATTTTGATGTTAGCAGCCTTGACTTTTTTTGGATTTGAAGGGATGAGCAATATGAATGCTCTGAAAGCATTTTTGGGAACTTGTCTGAACGGTATTTCGGCGATCTTATTTATTTTTGCCGGTTTGATCACTTGGCCGCAAGCGATTCTGATGGCTGTGGGCGGTTCTTTAGGTGGATATGTCATTGCGCATTTTGCCCGTAAAATTCCACCTCAGATTATTCATCGGTTGGTATCGATCGTCGCGGTGAGCATGACCACCTATTTTTTTGTCAAAGGATAAGAGTAACAAGCTGAGATCTCTAATAGTAGAGGCGTTCTATTGAAATCATCGATCAATGGCTCTATTTCACCTTACTATTTCTGGCAAAGTCCTGGGCAAAAGTCAAAATTTGCTTACAACTTGGCAGATGGCACTGCCGTCTCAAGCTAATCAAACCCTCACCCTTCAAGAATTATTGACCAGCATTGTTAAAACTCTGGAGTTTAGACTAACCAAAAAAGTCAAAGGTAGCCAAGGTATCAACCAAAGCTACCTCTAGGGAAGACGATAAAGGTGAAAACTAATCATCACCTTCCCCGTCATGAACTTTGAACTATTGCAGACCTTCCGTCAAGAAATACACCAGTTGTTAACCAAAGCAAAGGATGCAACGTTTGAATTGATGGATGCGGTGATGACAACCAGACATGCTTCGTCCTTAACGGGATAGTGATAGGCCATGGGTATAGCACTATAGCTTGGTTACCATGCGATCGTTCATCGGCAACCAGGCGGTGCCCTCTGCATTCTCCCCGTCAGTTCCCAGCATCGCGGACGGCTATTTTTACCATTTGTGGATGACGATCCGAAGACGGCAGAGATTATGTCGAAGGTGTTGCTGTTAGCGAAGGACAAGGAAATTCGGCTCTTCATTGCGACAGATGGTAGAGTCAACCCATTCAATTCTGATGGCTGTATTTCTACAGTGAAAGCAAAGCGTGATGCTCCTGCTGAAGACGTAAGCGGAATTACCATCAACATTGGTGATTGCTCATCATCCGCTTGAACTGCAATTGCTGGGCGAGTTCCTTTTTCCTCCCGTTTATCAGATTCAGGTAAAGTGACTAATAAAATATCTCCTCTAGCCATTTACACACCTTTGGTTGCCAACATTGTTTCCATTTGAGCTTCATCTTCATCGCTGGCGGCTTCCCAACGCTCGAATTCAGCATACAGTTCGTCATTTTCATTAGCAGCGTTAAGAATCGTCCAAACTTGCTCCAAAACTGATTCGGGGACTTGTGGCAGCTTTTGATTAATGCGATCGAGTAGAGTCAGCATTGACATGCCATCCTTTGCTATTTGCCTAGGATCTATTTTAACCTATTGATCGAGAATCCTCCGCGAAACCTGTCGCCGAATGAAGCTCAACAATATCCAAATCCAAGGCAGCCACGCTCTAATTTAAAGGCGCAATCGGTACCTATTCGATACATTTTAGGCAGTGCGATCGTTCATCGGCAACCAGGCGGTGCCCTCTGCATTCTCCCTGTCAGTTCCCCGCATCGCGGACGGTTGTTTTTACCATTTGTGGATGACGATCCGAAGACGGCGGAGATCATGTCGAAGGTGTTACTATTAGCGGAGGATAAGGAAATTCAAGACCCGACAATTCTAGAGCAAATTCTATCAAAGTAGATAGAAAAGCATAAATTTTGGATGTTGAGGTTTTGAGAGATTCAAGTTTTTAGGATCCAAAACAAAGAATCCCGATCAATAATTGATTTAATTTTGAACTTTAATGTCCAAGCTAGCCGTCCCAAGAATTGAATATCTCAAGATTTGTAACTACCGTGCAATCAAAGAGCTAGAGCTTAAAGATATTACTCCATTGACAGTATTTCTTGGTCCTAATGGTAGTGGTAAATCTACCATCTTTGATGTCTTTGCATTTCTATCTGAATGCTTTCAATCTGGGCTGCGCCGCGCTTGGGATAAACGAGGTAGGTTTCGAGAATTACGCACTCGCGGTGTTGCTGAACCAATCATAATTGAACTAAAGTATCGAGAAAAAAGTAAATCTCCTATAATTACATATCATCTGGCGATTGATGAAAATAGTAAAGGCTCCTATGTTGCTGAAGAATGGTTGCAGTGGCGGAGAGGTAGTAAAGGGCAGCCTTTTAGATTTTTATACTTTAAAGAAGGTTCGGGAGAAGTCATCACTGGTGATACTCCTGATGAGCAAGGCACTCGAATTCCTGAACAATTAAATGCCCCTGATGTTTTAGCCGTAAATACTTTAGGACAATTTACAAAACATCCTCGCGTCAGTGCGCTGAGACAATTTATCACAGGCTGGTATCTTTCTTATCTCACTGCTGACAATACTCGTGATACACCAGAAGCTGATCCACAAGAACGGCTCTCCGCTACCGGGGATAACTTACCAAATGTGATTCAATATTTGAAAGAACAACATCCTCAATCTCTAGAGAAAATTCTAAACACGCTATCTAAAAAAATACCAAGGCTAGAAAGAGTTGATGCTGAAATGATGCAGGATGGACGGTTACTTTTGCAAGTTAAGGATGCACCATTTGAACGCCCAATCCTAGCTAAATTTGCCTCTGATGGTACGCTAAAGATGCTTGCATATCTAGCCGTACTCTATGACCCAGATCCACCTCAATTAATCGGTATTGAAGAGCCTGAAAATCAATTGCATCCGCGTCTACTTCCAGAATTAGCTGGTGAATGTCGAGCAGCTTCTGCTCGGAGTCAATTAATGGTCACAACACATTCACCTTTTTTCATAGATTCACTCAAGCCAGAGGAAGTTTGGGTACTATATCGTGATGAGCAAGGTTACACTCAAGCAAAAAGAACCTCGGATATGCAAGGAATAAAAGAATTTATGAATAATGGTGCAACTTTAGGCAATTTGTGGATGGAAAACTATTTCGATGTAGGTGATCCTCTGACAAATGCTGGCGGCTCCACTCTAAAGTCTATTCGGAAATAGTCAATGCACATTGAATTTCTAATTGAGGATTACTCTGGAGGTGAAGCTCTAAAGGAACTTTTGCCTTCATGTCTAGCTCCTGAAACACAATATCAAGTGCGTAACTTTAGTGGTAAGTCAGACTTGCTCAAAAAATTACCAGACCGATTAAAAGGTTATAAAGCATGGATACCCGATGATTGGTTAATTGTTGTTTTAATTGATCGTGATGATCAAGATTGTAGGGAACTCAAGCAAAAATTAGAAGATATAGCTACCGATACTGGATTTATTACTAAAACGAAAGATAATGAGTGTTTTCAAGTCTTAAATAGAATTATGATCGAGGAATTAGAATCATGGTTCTTTGGAGATGTTGATGCAATTGTAAAAGCTTATCCTGGTGTTAAGTCTAGTCTGACTCAACAAAAAAAGTACAGTGACCCTGATGCAATTCAAGGTGGGACATGGGAAGCTTTAGAACGTATATTGCAAAGGGCAAGGTATCATCAGGGGGGATTGGATAAACCAAAAGCAGCGCGAGATATTGCACAGTATATGAATCCAGAAATCAATAGATCCAAAAGCTTTCAGATTTTTTATGAAGGCTTAAAAGCGTGGCAACAGTACCAATCATCCAACATCCCATAACATTATGTATGGCCAACTCTCTATCTGATATCTATTGTAACCTGCCGATCGAGCATCCTCCGCGACACCTGTCGCCTAATGAAGCTCAACAATATCCAAATCCAAATAGTTATTCTTCGGTTATACCAAGACTGCAAAATCCAAATTTTAAGTAGCTTTCAGCATGATTAATTGCTTTTGCTGGAGCGATCGAACTCCCCCCAAATCAATTCCAGTCTCCGCTAACAAATCTTGCACTGACCTCTGAGCATTACAAGCTGAAAGAAAGGCAAACTCCGCATCATCCACATGAACAATTTGATAATCAAAATTAAAGAAACTCCGACTTGGCCAACCCTCCATACAAGGATGCCGCTCCGGTATCGCTGTTAATAGATTTTGATCCTGTGACCAATCCGCTTTTGTTAGTGGTGGTTTACCCAAGAAAAATTCATAGTGAGTAACTTCTGGATCAAGCAACTCAATTAATCGATAACGTTGTCTACCACTTAATCCCGCCGCCCGTTCCATCAAGTCTGGTGCTTTACCCAGCAACCTTTCTAGCTGCCAAAACTGCGGATTAGAGAAACCCATAAACTCCAAACCCGCCGCATCAATTAGTTCAAAAATCGTTTCTGCATTGTAGTCAATTTCTTGAGGATGTACATACATATCCGCAAAGCATTCATCACGATGATTTTCTAGTGCCCAGCGGGATTTCTCCCGAGTTACCAGGCGATTTGTTTCTGGTAAATTGGCAAAGATTTCCCGACCAACTTTTACCCCGTCGGTATAGTCACCTTTTTTGTTACCTTGAAGCATCGCGATCGCTTTTTGCATCAAGCTGATTTCCCAACGTCCCACCTCGCCATAGACAAAAATATGCAGCAAGCCACCGGGTGCTAGTTTTTTGGCCAGGGCTTGGATACCGCCTTTGGGGTCAGCAGTATGGTGTAAAACTCCCACAGAATTAATTAAATCAAACTCACCAGGCAGCTGATCGACGTCAAAGAGACTCATGTGGTGAAATTCCACCCGCTCGGCTCCTGACCGCCGACAACGTTCCTTGGCCACAGCTAAAGTCCCGGCACTGATATCGATCGCCACTACGTTAGCTTGAGGGTTGAGATGTACCAAATATTCGGTACTCACGCCCGTTCCACAACCCGCGTCCAAAATCCGCACATCCGACTTGGCAGCCATTTGCCCCAAGCAAAAACTATGGGAGGCTTGCCATTGCCAGCGCCAGTTATAGCCCGGTGGTACTTCATCCAGCAGCGGATCCGGGGGGAAGGGATAGGTATCGTAGAGTTTTTGAACGGCTTGGCTGACATCCATAGGTTTTAAAATAATTTGTTTTTTCAAATAATATGTTCTTTCTGCTGCCCACCACTCACCAAAAAGCCGCTGGGGATCGCGAAATGTTTTTTACTCTGACCAAAAGCTAATCCCTAAGCCAAAGTCATAAGGTAGAATTGTAAATGATTGTTCACAATCCTTCGATCGATAGCACAAAAATTCATATTGCGAGTTTCTTCTCTTTAATTTATGACGATTCCCATTCGTAACGTTGCGATTATCGCCCACGTAGACCACGGTAAAACAACCCTCGTTGATGCATTGCTCAAACAGTCTGGAATTTTCCGCGAGGGCGAAGAAGTGCCTACCTGCGTGATGGATTCCAACGACATCGAGCGTGAACGTGGTATTACAATTCTGTCTAAGAACACCGCCGTCCGGTACAAAGATACCCTGATCAACATCATCGATACCCCTGGACACGCTGACTTTGGTGGCGAAGTCGAACGGGTATTAGGTATGGTAGATGGCTGTATTTTAATCGTCGATGCCAACGAAGGCCCGATGCCTCAGACCCGCTTTGTCTTGACCAAAGCATTGGCTAAAGGCTTGCGCCCAATTGTGGTAGTCAATAAGATCGATCGACCTTCGGCTGAACCTGATGCGGCAGTAGATAAAGTATTCGATCTATTCGTCGAACTCGGTGCTGACGATGACCAGTGCGACTTCCCGCACCTGTTTGCTTCTGGTATCTCTGGCTTTGCCAAAGACAAGCTAGAAGAAGAAAGCACCACCATGGAACCGCTCTTCAATGCTATCTTACGCCACGTACCACCCCCAGTCGGTGATTCGGAAAAGCCCCTGCAACTGCAAGTTACCACCATCGACTACTCCGATTATTTAGGTCGGATCGTGATTGGGAAAGTGCATAACGGCACTATCAAAATGGGTCAACAAGCCTCATTACTGCGCGAAGATGGCTCAATCCTGAAGGGCAAAATCAGTAAGCTGATGGGCTTTGAAGGCTTGAAACGGATTGATATCCCATCGGCTAGTGCTGGCAATATCATTGCCGTGGCTGGGTTTGCTGATGCCAACATTGGCGAAACCATCGCTTGCCCAGATGAACCTTTGGCATTGCCCATGATCAAAGTAGATGAACCTACTTTGCAAATGACCTTCTGTGTCAACGACTCACCGTTTGCTGGTCAAGAAGGCAAGCTGGTGACTTCTCGCCAAGTGCGCGATCGACTATTCAAAGAACTAGACACCAACGTGGCACTGCGCGTCGAAGAAACTGATTCACCTGACAAACTTTCTGTTTCTGGCCGGGGTGAATTGCACTTGGGCATTCTGATTGAAACTATGCGCCGGGAAGGATACGAATTCCAAGTATCTCAGCCGCAAGTAATTTATCGGGAAATTAACGGTCAAAAATGTGAGCCTTACGAGTTGCTTGCCTTAGACGTGCCCGAAGAAGCCGTTGGTGGTTGCGTCGAACGTCTTGGTCAGCGCAAAGCCGAAATGCAAAATATGATGGCCTCTAACGGTCGATCGATCCTAGAATTTGTGGTACCGGCACGGGGCTTAATTGGTTTCCGGGGTGACTTTATGCGCGCCACCAGGGGCGACGGCATCATGAACCATAGCTTTTTAGAATATCGCCCAATTTGTGGTGAAATTACAGCCCGCCGCAATGGAGTTCTCATTTCTTTTGAAGAAGGGGTGGCGACTGACTATTCGCTGATGGGTGCCGAGGATCGCGGTACGTTCTTTATTAAGCCGGGGACTAAGGTCTATAAGGGCATGATCATCGGGGAAAACAACCGGGGTCAAGATATGGAGCTGAATATCTGTAAGAGCAAGCAGCTTACTAACCACCGGGCTTCGGGTGGGGAAGAACTTGTGCAATTGCAGGCTCCGATCGATATGAACCTCGAACGGGCTTTAGAGTACATCGGACCTGATGAAATGGTGGAAGTAACTCCGGAGTCAATCCGGCTACGGAAGCTATCCAAGAAGTTAGTCAAGCGCTAAATTATTTCGGTTCGGAAATCTGAACTATAAAAATGTCAAAGCCCGCATTTAGCGGGCTTTTTTGGTGAGATTATGCATTTGCACATATTATTCACAAATCAGACTAGTGATATAATATGAAGGTCGAAAACCAGTCAGTTCAATGCTTTGGAAGTTTTAACATGATTGCTGCTAAAGAACATTTCCCTAGATTTACCCCCGAAGAGTACTTTGCCTGGGAGGAGAAGCAGCCAGTTCGCCATGAGTACATCAATGGCGAGGTCTATGCGATGACTGGCGGCACGATCAACCATAGTCAGATTGCTTCAAATTTTAATCGATTGCTAGGAAATCATCTGCGCGGAAGCGGTTGCCGAACACTCAATTCTGATGCCCGAGTGAATATTGTGGCATCATCTAATTACGTTTATCCTGATGTGAGTGTTACCTGTGACGAGAGAGATAAGAACACTCCCCAATACATCACCTATCCCTGCCTGATCATCGAAGTACTCTCCTCTTCTACTGAAGCTTATGACCGAGGAAATAAATTCAAACTATATCGGCGTAATCCTATTGTGCAAGAATATGCTCTGGTTGATTCTGAGACGATGGCAATCGAATTATTTCGCAAGACTGGTGACGATAACTGGCGTATTATTGACTATGAGCCAGGGGATGTAGTGGAGCTGACCAGCGTCAAATTGACTTTCCCCATCGAGCAGGTTTATGAAGATATTATATTTACAATAGAGAAAGGCTCTGAACTGGAGATGTGATGCAACGTGGATTAATGTGGCTGCCGTTACTCGTAGCCTTCTTTTGGCTGGCTTGGGCAGGCTGGAATGAATACCAAAAATTGCAAGCCTATGAGCGCTGGGCGGGACAGTTCGACAGGTCTAAGTATGATGTCTATGCGGCGCTCGGCCAAAAAGATGATCAGCTGACTTGGGGCAAACCAACTCGGCAGGAGCCGATCGATCTGCAATCTGTCCAAATATCAAATGTGCAAGAAATCAAGCTATGTATTGATGGTGAGTCTTTTAGTTTGGATGATCCAAGTCTGCCGGAGCGGGGTAAATCCATTGCGATCGATCTATTCATCAAAAACAATACCAAGGTCAGTATTCCTTTTACAGATGTATCGATCGCGACGGATTGGTATAGTTATCTGTCAGGCCAAGTCAACCGGTAATTGAGATCGATTGCTCCCCAACTATCAACCTCTTTCTTACTTCCAGTCCTTCCAATTGTTATTAAGAATAGAAGTTCCTGGAAACATCGTAGGATTATTCTGCGACTCTAAGCGCTTCCGCAGCTCTTGCATCTGGGGTACCGGCTTCGGCAAATTCTGCACCAATTCATAAGGCATAATTCCTTTTTCCATTGCGAAAACTGCCGCCGTCCCTGCTGCTGCCCCTACCGACCACTCAAAAGAATGCACTCGGTAAGCCGCTGCCGCCACATGACTAGTAGCGATACTCTTACCCGCCACCAACATATTATCAATTTTTTGCGGAATCATGGCTCGTAGCGGTACTTGGAAAGGATAAGCTTGCCCCTCACCATTTCGGCCACCAGCTCGTTCCTGATTTTTAATCGTCTCTACCGGACTGTTTTGCATACAAGGGTGGAAGTCGATTGCATAGTGCCCGATACCCACTGAATCAGCGTAAACCGTTGCCCGTTGACGTTGATTTAACTTGACTGGGACATCTTTAGCAATGATTCGATCGAGTCCTTCAAACCCAGCTAGTGTGGCACCCAGTAACCGTCGATCGGACTCCGATAACTTGGCCAGCCGTTCTGGTGTCCAGAGATCATTGCGGGAAATATCCACTTCATTAACGGAAAAGCCGGCACTATAGCCAAAACTGGGTCGCCCAATAATCCGTCGCCCTTCTCGAATATAAGGATATTTTGACAGACCGTGAGCCGTTCCCATTGGTGATTTCAACCCTTTTAAATAGCGCTGATTGAGGCTAGTGCTTTTCCGCCAACTGCCTAGTGCTAGGGGATCAGCCTGGGCATGACTATCTGTAGTGCCCGTCGCTAACCAATAGTAAAAACCCTGGGCAATTTCTTCACCTTTTTGGAGCGTCTCTGGCCGCAAACCGCCCATCCAACCACCTGGTTGCAACTGATTGCTGGCTTGTAACTGCGCTTTATCTAAAATCAAATTGTCCTGAGCGCTGCCGGGGCGATAGTCATTTCCCCAAGTCCAGTTCTGCATCGAAATATCGCCGGTAGCTGGCACTGTATATTCGATGCTGCCCATCTTGGCTTTTTGCACCTTGCCGCCACCCTTGATCCGACGATAACTATAAACCAAGCCAAAGTCCGCTAGTTTTTGTTTTTCATAGCTATAGTACGGCTCATACTTTTTGTAAAAACTGGGTTCCACCTGTTTCTGAGGCAGATCGGTAGTTTCCATTGCAAAAGGGTAAGTAAAGCCCTGGGTGCAATAGGCATCATTAACTTTGCTCGGAGAGGAAGGTTCGGCATAACTCTGTGGGTCCAGACCTAGGCGATAGGGGACATCGGCCAAGCCAATTAATTCACCAGTTTCAGTAGCTTCTACTACATACCAATCGGCAGCTTTTTGGTTGCTTTTGGCTGGCGCAAACTGAATTACTTTCTTCCGAAACAGGGCTGAATCTTCGTAGTTATAGGCATCAGTAATTGTCTGAGAAAGCGGTTTGGTGTTGAGCGGGGGTGTTCCTATTTGGGGACTGTGCTGAATAGCGATCGCTGACACAATTTGTTGACCCTGGCCTTTGGGCACAACTTTTAGGTCTTTGATGACGGTATTGGGAAACCACTTTAATTTACCTTGACCTTTGCTGGCAGCTGTTGTCAGCATTTTAGTCAAAATTTGGTGGCCATCGGCGGGCATAAAGCAAGATTCGCTCACCCAGCAATCGCCGGGATTGAGCTTGCCATAATAATCTTTGATGCCTTGGCGAAATTCTTTATAGCCTCTGGGAAAAAATCCTTTTTTGCGTTGGGTAGGGCGTTCATCTAAAGCCGACGTACCCTGCGCTGAAACTTGACCCCCCACCCAGTCGGTAATTTCTGTCATGCAAACCGTTTTCCCAGCTAGCAACGCCTCATAGGCTGTTGCTGTCCCACTTAAACCACCACCAGCTACCAAAATGTCACAGGTTACGGTTTCCACAGAGCGGGGACTGGCCGCTAAGAGCATAGACTGTTGGGTTCCCCAAAACAACGTAACAATGGCTAGCGATAGTGATTTATATTTCATATTTAAAGAAAAGGAAATGCGTAAATTTTGCCATAGACACTATCAGACTATAGCAAAGGTTATCCGTTCTAATAATTATGGTTGAGGCTTACTACTCAGAGCATAGACTTTGAATCGGTCTAAATCTGCTTGCAGAGTGGACTCTACGGCTTTGCGAATAAAGCCATTGTCCATGAGCAGTGCCAAAAACCCGGGCACAGAGTAGCCAACGGTCAGCTTTACAATACTACTAGTATCTCGTTCATAAAAACGAATAGCACCACGATTGGGTAAGCCATCCACCGATTCCCACTGAATAATTTGGTGGGTAGTAGTTTTGAGAATTCTCGACAGCCAGGTGAATTCTAGGGTGTTGGTAGCCAGCTTCCAACGGGATAGTTCGGGATTATCCTCTAAAATTTTTACTGATTCTATCCACTTCATCCAGGTGGGCATTAGTTCTAGATCCGACCACAGATCCCAGACATGATCGATCGGAACTTCTAGTTCAACTTGGACAGTATGCTCAATCCATTCAGACATATTTTAAAGATTTAAGGGGATAAGAAAAACTAGATAGCTAGTTGCAAATTTAACTAACTTAAGACTGGTTGCAATCGATCGGCAGTGGCCAAAATTGCAACAGCAGCTTGCTGTCCAGAAAGCGTGGCTCCCTCCATGCTATCAATATAATCTTGAGCCGTGTAGCTGCCCGCCAAGAAGAAGTTACTAATTGGGGTAGCTTGAGTTGGCCGAAAGGGATCCATTCCGGGTTTCTCACGGTACAGCGACTGAGCCAATTTAACCACGCTGTACCAAGTCATCTGCAAATCTTGAGCCGAGGGAAACAGATCCCGTACTTGCCGTAAGGCGTGTTGGGCAATATCTTCGTTGCTCATCGAAATAAACTTATCACCCGGTGTCAGCACGACCTGCATTAGCGATCCTTCCCCCGGCTTGTAGTAGTCTTTAGGGCTAGTCAATGCCAAATCAGCAAAACAAGAAAAGTCGGCATCGGCGCTGTACAACAGATTATCAATCCCAGCGGCCTTTTCCAGCTGTTGACGCTGTTGGGGGTCTTTCATTTCAGTTACCCAGCCATCAAACCGCAGTTGAACAGTAGCCACGGGTACGGCTTCTAGCTCAAAAATATTGTCGAAAAACTGATCAGTGCGCCATTCGGTAGGTATCACCCGCTGAATACCCGGCACATCTAAGGCACAAACGTAGGCATCGGCAATGACTAGCTCCACACTGTCACCGTTAGCGATTTCCAAGCCATCAATATGATGGTCACTGCCACTGTATTTGATGGCGCGCAGTTGGCGACGGGTGTGAATCTGCACACCCCGCGCTGTCAGGTAATTCACCAACGGCTGATGTAGATACTCAGCGGGGGAACCAGCTAACATATTCAGCTTAGAAGCTTCGGTCTTGGCCGCAAACATCATGAAGATGGTCAACATACAACGAGCCGAAATATTCTCGGTGTCGATAAAACCTAAAGCGAGGGCGATTGGATCCCACATCCGGCGCAGGCTATGATTATTGCCGCCATGCTGCCGAAACCAATCGGCAAAACTGACGTTATCTAAAGCCCGAATCATCTTCATGCCGCTTTCGTAGCTCAATAGTCCAGCCACGATCGGACTAGTTCCCAATGCTAGGGCATTTTGCAGCTTATCGATAAATGTTAATTGGCCGGTAGTAAAGAACGCCTTCAAGCCATGAAAAGGTGCACCCAGGATAAATCGAAAATCCAGTTGCCCAATCTCACCACCTTTATTGACAAAATTGTGGACATGCTCTTTGGTCAGCAAATTCTCAAAGGCACCAATCTTTTTCATCAGGGCAAAAAGATTGTTGTAATTATTGAAAAACACATGCAGACCCATTTCCACATGATTGCCGTCGGGATCGACCCAGCTGCCTACTTTGCCGCCAACAAAGGAACGCGATTCAAAAATTTCTACTTGATGGCCAGCCTCGGCTAGTTCTACTGCTGTAGATAGTCCTGCTAAGCCAGCTCCCACGATCGCAATCCGCATGTGCTTTATGTTTGGTACATTCTTTACGAATTGTAAAAGTTTTTGACTCAGAAAACAAATGCTCCATTCCAAATCATAAGCTCGGTGTGATGGCATGGTTGAGTATTTGAGATAACCATTCCACCTCCGTCGAAATTAAATTTCGGTGTTCACCACGCGGCAAAGATTGATCGGGTAGATGTAAGGGAATACAACCAATAGCGGTGCGTTCTAAGCGCAAAACTGGATGATTTAATTGTTCAGCTACTCGCCGCACCTGCCGATTACGACCTTCGCGCAAAATAATTTGTAAGCGAGTTTCATATCGATCTTCATCCAGAACCGTCACTTGGGCGGGCAACGTCCATTTACCTTCTAGGTTGATACCCGAGCGCCAGGCTTGTAGTGTAGTGGTAGAGGGATGTCCCTCCACCAAGGCGATATATGTTTTAGACACCTGATGCCGAGGGTGTGTGAGCAAACAGGTTAATTCACCGTCATTGGTGAGCAACAGTGCACCAGTCGAATCAATATCCAAGCGTCCGACCGGATGAATACCCGATCTATATCTTAAGTGCTGAGGTAGTAAATCAATCACTGTCGATCGACCTTGCGGATCGGTGCAGGTGGAAACTACTCCCGCTGGTTTATTGAGTAGCAAGTAGTAGCGTTGGGGTGGAGCTGCTAACAGTTTCCCGGATACGGTAATTTGGTCGATTGCTGGATCAGCAGTATCACCAAGCTGCGCGGTCTGACCATTGACGATCACTCGACCATTTCGGATCATTTCTTCGGCCTGACGGCGGGAAGCGATGCCCCACTGAGACATAATTTTTTGCAGCCGGACGGCCATAGCTATTCCGTTATTTGTATACTGCCCAAAATTCTAGCGAAAAGAGTGAAACATTGAAACTATCACGAAAAACTTAGGTGGCCAGCCGCAAGTCGGAACGATCGATTACGATGGATTACTGGTTATTCTCTGAAAGTGCAAAATTTGAGTAGCAAACCCCGTGGAATTATTAGTTCTGTACTGTCATCGGCCTGTGCGGCATGGTTACGCACCCAGGTCAGTGCCGTAGCCGAACTCCAAGTCGAAATTGTGGCTGGCGATCGACAAATGCTGGCGGGTGTAGTGCCCAGCGTGGCCGTTGCTGCCCAAAAAATAGTGTATCGGGGAATTGCCGTTCAAAAAATAGAGCTATTAGCCGAGCAAATAGCGATTAATCTGAAGCAAGTAGTACGCGGTAAGCCCCTACAATTGCTGCAACCAATTATGATTAATGCGAATGCCCTGATGACTAGTGAGGATTTACATAGTTCCTTGACCGCACCTTTTTTCAATAAGGCCATCACCGATTTAGTGAAGCAGATATTGGCCAGTACTGACCAAAACTGGTCAATTCAATGGCAATCAGCAGCCATCCAATCCAATCAGGTGTGGCTGCAAGGACAAGTGCAACAGAGTCCTGATCAACAATTTCCCATTAGCATTCAAACTGGGATCGAATTGTTGACTGGTCAGGTGTTGCGACTGGCTCCTTTGCTGGTTACTTGTGATTTAGAACTACCAGGCAGTGATCTACAAAGCTACGAAATCGACCTGGGCGATCAGGTTAATTTAAAAGAATTGACATTACAAGAAGGCGAACTCCTCTGCAATGGGGAAATTCAAGTCAGCCCCTAAGTCCTACAATTAGGAAAAGTCGCCGCCTTCTCCCCATGCTTGTGAATCAGCCTAATTTATTGTCGCGTAAACTTGTCGATCGACTGATGGCTTCTAGCAGTGGTATCACCCTGGTTTTAGCTCTACTAATTGGCGTGGCCACAGGCGCAGGGGTCATCCTATTTCATTTTTTAATTGACCATATTCACGATTGGGCTTTTGAAGATCTGACCAATTTAGGGGGTAACAAGTGGCTGTGGACAATTTCGATTCCGATGATTGGGGGCATCATCGTTGGTGCCATGCGCTGGTATTGGAAAGATTTTGGTCTAAATATGTCTTCCATGTTGGCCGCTACCCAGTCCGGAGCACCAATGAAACCCTGGCTGGGACTAGTGAAAATGTTGGCCGCCGCCGTCTCGCTGGGGACTGGAGCTTCGCTCGGGCCAGAAGGTCCGAGCGTGGAAATTGGCGCTAATCTGGGCATTTTGATGGGGCAAACGCTGCGCGTATCTCAAGAACGGCAACGTTTATTACTAGCAGCCGGGGCGGCGGCGGGGGTATCAGCGGGTTTTAATTCACCGATCGCTGGCGTGTTTTTCGCTCTAGAAGTAGTGCTAAATAGTACCACTGCCACAGCGGCGGTGAGTGTGGTGGTACTGGCAGCAGTTATTTCTTCGTTGGTAGCCCAAGTAGGGTTGGGTTCCCAACCAGCTTTTAAACTGCCTATTTATGAGGTTCAGTCTGCCTGGGAGTTGCCCCTGTACTTAGGCTTAGGAGTATTGGCCAGCTTGCTTTCCTACGCTTCCACCCAAACCATTCGCTGGTGTCGCCAGGTTTTTCAGGGCAAAGCTCCCTACTCTGCCTGGATGACTAAACTACCACATTGGTCTACACCAATCTTAGGTGGCCTATTGGTCGGCATTACGGCTCTTAAGTTTCCGCAAATTACTGGGATTGGTTACGAAACGATCGAAGCGATGCTGCAAGATGTGGGATTCTCGCTGACCTTACTAATTTTGTTGGTGGCCGTGAAGCTGATTATGACCGGCATCAGTTTGGGAAGTGGCTTAGTTGGTGGTCTATTTGCTCCTTCGATGTTCTTAGGTGCCTCTTTAGGCACGGCCTATGTGAAAGGCTTGGTGATGTTGATTCCACAATTAGACAGCGTGATGGCTGCGCCCCCAGCATACGCGATGGTGGGGATGGCTACCATGTTGGCTAGCAATGCCCGCGCCCCCTTAACAGCCATTTTGTTAATGTTTGAGTTAACTCGCGACTATCGAATTGTTTTGCCGCTAATGGCTTGCGTTGGTTTGAGTATTTGGTTAGTCGATCGAATGCAATCTGTAAACGAATCCAATAGTGGCCTAGAAAAAATGGGCTTAAATATTCAGCAAGATGAACAGGCAGTGATGTTGCGTCATTTGCTGGTGCGCGAAGCCATGCAACTAGAATGGCTAAATTTATCAGCAGTGGTAAGCATTTTCGAGGCCGCTACCACTTTAGTAGAGCGTCAGTATCGGAGCGCCCTAGTCCAAGATCCCGCTGGTCAGTTGGTTGGAATCGTCACGTTGGATGATATCAACCGAGCGATTGCTAACGGCCAAGCAGCTGATAATCAACAGCTAAGTAGTATTTGCACCGCCGCTATTCTTTATGCCAATGCCGATGAATCGGTAGCGACAGCGATTGAACGAATGGGAGGACGAGGATTACATCAATTGCCAGTAGTCGAGCCAGAACACCCTACCAAAATTATTGGGGTGCTGTGCCAAGAAAATATTTCCTTAGCTTGTAGTTTAGCAATTGCCAAGCACCATTTGGCTAATCGACAATCTGTTGCTAGTCAAACTTAAGACATTCTACTAATTACATACCTTTAATTCCTCGACTATATTTCTACTTATAGGAAGTGACTCAGATATGCCAAGTTAAATTAAAATATGCTAAATCAGCAATCAGAAAGTCTCATCTATCTTAAAGTCACAAAAATAATTGCTGATAACCTGCATATCCATACAGACTCGGTGTACGAAGGATTCCAGTTTAATAAATTCATCGATCAATTGGCGACCTATCGGATTCAAAAATCTGGCAATCATCACCTTCTTTACTATTTAGAAGCTGTCAATATTTACTTTGATTTATCAGAAGAGTTTAAAATAGAGTTCCCTATTTCTTTGATGAACAAAAACTCGATGACTGTTAGTGAATTAGTAACTCATATCGAAACCCGGTTGAGTTAGTTAATTCAGATTTCTAGAGCCTGGTATTTAGTACTAGTAATTTATCATTACTTTATTTTAAAATATAATACGTAAAGATATTCTTCACCAGCGACACATTTCTCATCTTAACAACTGTAAAGAATCTCGTTAATTTGAATATTCAGGCGACAAAATAAAGGTACTACGCAACTCAGCTCTAATTAAGTTGATTGATTATGCCCACTTTCATAAAAACCAAGACTGAACCGGACACCCGCTCCAAAATATTATCAACGGCACAGCGCTTGTTTGCCCACCGGGGATACGATGGCACGACGACTAAAGAATTAGCCGAAAATGCTGGTATTGCTGAAGGTACTTTATTTAGACACTTCACCAATAAAAAAGCGATCTTGGTCGAAGTGGCCACCCAAGGCTGGGTGGAGTTGCTGACTGATTTATTGACGGAACTGAGTGAAATGGCTAGCTATGAAGCGATCGCTCAGGTAATTTATAAGCGGATGCTACATCTGGGTAAAAATTATGAAGTGATGCGGGTTTGTTTTATGGAAGTTCAATTCCATGACGATCTACGCGAAAAAATCCAGCAAGAAGTGGTCGCGAAAATGACCGATGTGGCCGAAGCCTTTTTTCAGACGGCGATCGATCGAGGGGTATATCGGCCTTTGAACCCAAAAATTGTGGCACAGGTTTTCTTAGGAATGTTTGTGATTGCTGGTTTTAGCCACGATACAGTTATTAGCCCCAACTCTAACCCCAAAGAAATGCGGGAAATGGCTGAGGGTCTGGCCGATATCTTTTTGCATGGGGTATTGGCGAAGCCAGCTGTTTAAATTAACTATTAACAATCACCTTGGCTTGCTGCACCCAGTTTTGAACTTGATCGATGCGAGGTGTGAGATCCCGGCGCTGGAGGAGAGAAACATGCAGCCGCAAAACTAGTTGGTGTAATTGCTGCGGTGGGGTTTGACTGAGTTGTTCGATCGAAGCCACCCCAGCATGTAATAGCAATCCACAATACTTACAACCAACGCTGGGGATTTGAGCTAACTTAGCTAGGGCGAGCAGTTTACGGCCAGGTCTGGTACTCACAATGGCGGCTAGTTGGAGCTGATTGCTGCTGATTTGCCGTGGCTCTGTTAAGGCCAGCAGTTGTTCGGTATCAATGACACCGACAGCGGTAAGCTCAGCTGCTGTTGTGGTGTCTACGCCCGGAAGTTCGGTAATTGGCCAATAAGAGCGCATATTTTGGGATTGTGGTGAGGCTAGCTCATGCGGTAGGCGGTGAGCAAAGCTAATGTCTTTAAATTCTACCGGTTTCCTGACTCAGGCGAAGTTCTCATCAACATCAATTTCGGTGATGCCATAAAATCTACCAACATGCTGAGCTTGGCAACGCACCGGCTTCTTTTCGCATAACCAAATTCGGTAGAAGCCGCTGGGCTGCTTGTTGTCTAGAATTCCTGAATCCTCGCCTGGGACAAGAAGATATATGTCACAGCGGGTAAGCTAAAATGATAAACCCGTTCATCTACATCTGTTTTCGATATGCGTACCCAATATTGCGGCCACCTTACCCCAGACAAAATCGGCGAAACAGTGACCCTATGTGGTTGGGTCGATCGCCGTCACGATCTGGGTGGTGTGATTTTTCTGAATTTGCGCGACAGATCCGGTTCCATTCAAATTGTCAGCGACCCGCAACGTACCCCCGCCTCTTATGAACTAGCCGCCGATCTGCGTAATGAATACGTGATTCAGGTAATTGGACGGGTTAGCCAGAGACCAGAGGAGTCTTTTAACCCCCGCATTGCCAGTGGGACGATCGAAGTCTACGCCGATCAGATCAATGTTTTGAACAAAGTCCATCAGCAGCTGCCTTTCCAAGTTTCCGCTGCCGAGAATGAATATGTGCGCGAAGACCTACGGCTGCGTTACCGCTATTTAGATCTGCGTCGCGAGCGGATGAGCAAAAATATTCAGCTCCGCCATCAAGTGGTGAAAGCAATGCGCCGCTTCTTAGAAGACCAAGAAGATTTTACAGAAGTAGAAACGCCGATCCTGAACAAATCCACTCCGGAAGGTGCTCGCGATTTTGTGCTGCCCAGTCGGGTCAATCCTGGCGAATGGTTTGCTTTGCCTCAGTCGCCCCAGTTGTTTAAGCAAATTTTGATGGTGTCAGGGATCGATCGATACTACCAAATTGCTCGTTGTTTCCGGGATGAAGACCTGAGAGCTGATCGACAGCCGGAATTTACTCAACTCGACATGGAAATGAGTTTTATGTCCGAAGCGGAGATCATGAGCCTCAACGAGCACCTGATTGCCCATATTTTCAAAGAAGTTAAAGGAGTCGAGTTATCTTTGCCTTTACCGCGTCTCACCTACCAAGAAGCCATGGCGCGCTATGGCTGCGATAAACCCGATACTCGCTTTGGGCTGGAGCTAGCTGATGTGTCCGAAATCTTTAAAACCTCTGGGTTTAAAGTTTTCGCCGGGGCGATCGCGGCGGGTGGCATTGTTAAAGTCCTGGCCATTCCGGGTGGCAACGAGACTATTTCTAATGTGCGAATAAAGCCCGGTGGCAACCTGTTCAAAGAAGCCACCGATATGGGGGCTAAAGGTTTGGCCTATATTCGATTTGTCAATGGTGAGCTGGAAACCATTGGCGCGATTAAAGATAGTTTGACTCCGGCAGCTAAACAACAACTGATGAGCATCACTGGCGCTCAGGATGGTGACTTGCTGCTGTTTGGAGCCGGTGACGGTGCAATGGTGAATAAAACACTCGATCGATTGCGTCAGGTTATTGGCCGCGAACTAGGACTAATCGATGATAATCAGATGAATTTACTCTGGGTCACCGAATTTCCGATGTTTGAATGGAACGCCGACGAGCAACGCCTGGAAGCTCTGCATCATCCGTTTACGGCACCGCATCCCGCTGACATTGGCGACCTAAAAACTGCCCGTGCCCAAGCTTATGACATGGTGTTTAATGGCACCGAAATTGGTGGTGGTAGTGTCCGCATCTTTACGCGGGATATTCAAGAACAGGTCTTTAAGGCGATCGGACTTTCTGAAGCCGAAGCTCAAAGTAAGTTTGGCTTTTTACTCGATGCTTTTGACTATGGCACGCCGCCTCATGGGGGGATCGCTTTTGGACTCGATCGATTGGTAATGCTCCTCGCTCAGGAAGATTCGATCCGGGATGTGATTGCTTTTCCCAAAACTCAGCAAGCCCGCTGTCTGTTGACCGATGCTCCCTCAGTGGTAGAAGAAAAGCAGCTAAAAGAGCTAGCTGTGAAATCTACTTACGTCCCGAAAAAGGAAGTCTAGAATCCGGTGCAACTGCTAATGATCCCCTAACCAATGGCAATGGTAATTTATATCAGTCTGGAAAAAAGTTAATATGCACATAGATAGCAATTTTTTCCGAAATCAGACCTTGAGTGCTGAATATTATTAACTGATGTCGTAATCTCCATGAGATTTTGCACTGGGTTCTTTAGCCGTATGAATTGGAGGTAAACGAGCAAAAATTATTTCAGAGCAAAAGGCTAATAATCATAGGCATTTTGCTGAAAATTTGATGCAAACTGATCAATAAAGGAGACCAACGTGCAGAGTCCTGATATTGCCAAACGCAAAAAAAGAAGATCTAAACGGCGCAGTATTTTTTGTCCGGCACATAACTGTTATTTAGATAGTGCGAGTCAAAAATATCGTCTTTTTGATGATCGACCTGGGCAGCTCCAAGCTAGAGGCATTAACAGTCTGGCTGCCCAAATGTTGATTAAGTCTCACACCACTATTGGTGTTACTGGTGAGTGGGTCGAAGCTTTTTGGTGTGATGAATGTCAGCAGACTACCTGGTATCACGTATCTAAAACAGGCGATCGATCATACGAAATTTCCTTAGCTTCAGATGCGCTGTGGCAGAGTGTTGGTGGTGTTGTTCACCCTCATGGCAACCCATCCGTTGGCGAATTCACCAGAAATGCGGCGCGGATCAAAGGATATCAAGGCTTGAAAGCATTTAATACAATTGGCTGAGCTATTTGATGGTCACCAATGACTTAGCCATTATTGTTACACTTTGCATGAAACCGTGTTTTCTGGAGGATCAGAAACAGCCAAAACACTGACGACCTACTTTCCAAAACTTCATAAAATGTAACTAGCTAGAGATTAAAAAGCCTCGGACGAAACCTTTGATCAAAAAGATCTTAACTCGATTACATTTCGCTTATCAAACCCTAAAAGTTGTTCACCCCATCCTTAAGTTGGAAAATTGAGAAAATTGTATGAAAGCAGTGATTTTAGCTGGTGGACTCGGCACCCGCATTTCCGAAGAAACCCATCTTAAACCCAAACCCATGGTGGAGATTGGCGGTCGTCCGATTCTTTGGCATATCCTGAAAATGTATGCTGCTCATGGTGTCAACGATTTTATTATTTGCTGTGGCTATAAAGGCTATGTGATTAAAGAGTATTTTGCTAACTACTTTTTACATATGTCGGATGTTACCTTTGATATTTCTCATAACCAGATGAATGTCTTGCAACGTAATGCCGAACCTTGGAAGGTGACCCTAGTAGATACTGGTGATGGAACTCTGACTGGCGGACGGCTGAAGCGAGTGGCTCCCTACCTAGCAAAGGAAGAAGCTTTTTGTTTCACTTATGGAGACGGTGTTTCCGATATCGATATTTCCAAATCAATTGCCTTTCACCAAGAACACGGCAAGATGGCCACTGTGACTGCGGTTAAGCCACCTAGTCGTTATGGTATCTTGCAGCTAGATGGCCAGCAGGTCTCGGGCTTTATGGAGAAGCCCGACGGGGGATTAATCAATGGTGGCTTTTTTGTCCTGTCGCCAGACTGTATCAATTTGATTGATGGCGACCATAGTACTTGGGAAGATCGCCCGCTGATGGATTTGGCTGCTAAGGGCGAATTGATGGCTTTTGAACATGACGGCTTTTGGCAACCGATGGACACCCTGCGCGAAAAGAACTATTTGGAAGGGCTATGGCAGAGCGGCAAAGCCCCTTGGAAAGTCTGGTGATTTTTGGCATGGTTTTCATAACCATCTCATTATTTTGTTACGCCCCTTTTTTTAGGTTTCTGTCCTTTTAGCCAACCTTTGTTGAGAATGGTGCAAGATCTTAACTAACGAAAACATTAAATATCCAAAATCAATATGAAATCAAAACTAATTATTGGAATGATCGGCTGTACGCTTGTGCCATTGATGTCTCCTAGTATCATAAATGCTCAAACTAGAGATTTTGGAACTAACCGTCAACCTAGAACTTGTGCATCCAAATCGGAACCAAGTACAGGTTCCATCAGTGCCAAACAGGCCGCAATCTATGTTGCCTGCGAAGCTGAAGGAGATCGTAAAGTTAAGATGGGTGGCACAGCATATTTTATTGACATTCTCAATCTTCAAGTTGATCCAAAGCCTCGTCAGGTTGGTCTTGTTGATGTCCAAAAATATGGGAGTACTATAGATAGCGATAAGCCCATCTATAACATCAGGGGTAGCGTCATCGCATATTCCTGTTTTAACCTCCTTGGTGGTGTTTATGAGCGTGGTCGAAATTGCATTGTTAGTCGTGTGCCCAAGAGCGTGGGAGCATGTTACAAAAGTCCTTTTGGTGACTGGAGATGTACTCTTGGGGTTTACTCAAACAAGAGAGAAACTAAAATGCCACCTCCTAATTAAATTAATAGTTGTTTGCCACTACACACCTTAAAATCGCGCCCCTACTGTTATCTTCCCTTTGAACCTTGCCTAAATTTTCACCCACAATTGTTATGGGTACCAGTAAAACTTGATACTTGAGGTTATTAATGCTCTTCACTGAAACTACGCTATCTGGCGCTTATATTATTGATTTAGAACTAAAGCCTGATCATCGGGGTTCTTTTGCCCGGACTTTTTGTGCTGAAGAATTTGAAAAACATGGTTTAAAGCCTACGGTGGCTCAATGCAATTTATCTTTCAACCACAAAAAAGGAACCCTGCGGGGGATGCATTACCAAGTATTGCCAGCAGCTGAGACCAAATTAGTGCGTTGTACTCAAGGTGCAATCTATGACGTAATTATTGACATGCGTCCAGAATCACCCACTTACCTAGCTCACTTTGGAGTGGAACTAACTGCTGAAAATCGGCGAGCGCTATATATTCCAGAAATGTTTGCCCATGGCTATCAAGCTCTCACTGATGGTGCGGAAGTAGTGTATCAAGTGGGTGAATTTTATACACCGGGCTACGAAAGAGGTATTCATCATCAAGATCCCGCTTTCGCGATCGAGTGGCCGATAGCCGTGACTGAAATCTCTGAAAAAGATGCCGCCTGGCCGTTGCTGGTCTAGAACCCCGCTTAAATCTCATCCAACTTGGTAGGAACTACAACATGATTATTATTGATAAGGCATTACAAACTCGGGCAGAAGCTGGGAAACCAGTAAAGGTGGCGATGATTGGTGCTGGATTTATGGGGCGGGGTATTGCTAATCAAATTGCTAACTCAGTGCCGGGGATGGAGCTAGTAGCTATTTTCAACCGGAATCCGGAAGCGGCGCGGCGGGCTTATACCGAAGCTGGCATTGAAGACATTAAGGTTGTCTCTACCGTTGCTGAGTTGGAGAGTTCGATCGCCAGTGGTCATTATGCCATCTGTGAAGATGCCTTGTTGTTGTGTCGGGCGGAAGGGATTGAGGCCATCATTGAAGTGACTGGCGCGGTAGAATTTGGGGCGCAGGTCGTGTTGGAAGCGATCGATCATCACAAACACGTCATCATGATGAATGCTGAATTGGATGGGACAATCGGTGCCATTCTCAAGGTTCATGCCGATCGGGCAGGCGTGATTCTTTCTGCTTGTGATGGCGACCAACCCGGCGTGGAGATGAATCTCTATCGGTTTGTGAAGAGTATTGGTCTCACCCCCTTACTGTGCGGTAACATTAAAGGCCTCCAAGACCCCTATCGCAATCCCACTACCCAGGAAGCTTTTGCTAAACAGTGGGGCCAACAGGCGCACATGGTAACTAGCTTTGCTGATGGCACCAAAATTTCTTTTGAGCAAGCGATTGTGGCTAATGCTACCGGGATGCAAGTGGCTAAAAGGGGAATGCTGGGCTACGATTTTCGGGGACATGTTGATGAAATGACCTCTATGTACGATGTGGAGCAGCTCAAATCCTTGGGAGGAATTGTGGACTATGTGGTTGGTACTAAGCCCGGTCCCGGTGTATTTGTGTTTGCCACCCACGATGATCCCAAGCAACAACACTATCTGAACTTGTACAAACTAGGCGAAGGCCCACTCTATAGTTTCTATACGCCTTACCATCTTTGCCACTTTGAAGTGCCGTTATCGGTGGCACGAGCCGTGTTGTTCCAAGATGCGGTCTTGGCTCCTTTGGGTGCGCCGCGCGTAGAAGTAGTGACCACTGCCAAAATTAATCTTAAAGCTGGGGAAACCTTGGATGGGATTGGTTATTACATGACTTATGGCCAATGTGAAAATGCTGGCATTGCCCAGGAACAGAATTTGTTGCCGATGGGCTTGGCGGAAGGCTGCCGTCTGAAACAAGATATTGCTAAGGATCAAGTTCTAACCTACGAAGATGTTGAATTACCCGCTGGCCGACTCTGTGACAAATTACGAGCCGAGCAGAACGCTTATTTTGCTCCTGCTAAGGTACTAGCTTAGCTAGATATTCTTAGGCTGATTTGGGGTTTGGTAGATAGTTATGGAGTTAATGTTGAATGTATGATTTTGCGATCATCGGTGGCGGGATTGTTGGCCTTTCCACTGCAATGGCACTAGGTAAGCGCTATCCTAACGCGCAGATTGTAGTGTTAGAAAAAGAGAGTAATTGGGCGGCTCATCAGACTGGCCATAATAGCGGCGTGATTCACTCTGGTATTTACTACAAACCGGGGAGTTTTAAAGCTAAATTTTGTCGGGATGGGGCGACCTCGATGGTGGAGTTTTGCCAAGAGCACAACATCGATCATGATGTTTGTGGCAAGGTAATCGTAGCCGTAGACGAGAGCGAAGTGCAGCGGCTCGACAACATCTACCAGCGCGGCGTAGAGAATGGGATTCAAGTGCAGCGAATTACTGCCGAAGAAGTAAAGGAAGTGGAACCCCACGTTCGTTGTGTCGCTGGTGTGCGTGTTCATGCCACGGGCATCGCCAATTACAAACAAGTTTGTCTCAAATATGCGGAACTGATTCAGCAGCAAGGCGGGGAATTACAACTCAATACCAAGGTTTTGCGTATTGTACACAGTGCTATTAATCAGGTCATTGAGACGAACAATGGTACTTTTGAAACTCGCTTTGTGATTAATTGTGCTGGCTTGCATAGCGATCGGGTGGCTAAGCTCAATAATGTTGATCCCCAAGCTAAAATTATTCCTTTTCGGGGCGAGTATTACGAACTAATTCCTGAGAAGCGGCATTTAGTGAAAACTCTGATCTATCCGGTTCCCAATCCAGATTTTCCTTTCTTGGGCGTACATTTTACGCGCATGATTGATCATAGTGTGCACGCTGGCCCCAACGCTGTGTTGAGCCTCAAGCGGGAAGGCTATAAAAAGACTGATTTTGACTTGCGAGACTTTGCCGAAGTCATGACTTATCCAGGTTTCTGGAAACTAGCCGCTAAGCACGCGGATGAAGGTATCCAGGAAATTATTCGTTCTTTCAGCAAAGCTGCTTTTGTCCGCAGTTTGCAGCAATTGATTCCAGAAGTACAAGCCGCCGATCTGGTGCCTTGTCATGCTGGGGTCAGAGCGCAAGCCTTAATGAATGATGGCAAACTAGTAGATGACTTTTTGATTGTTTCTGGTCAGAATTGTGTCAATGTTTGTAATGCGCCTTCCCCAGCAGCTACATCATCATTAGAGATCGGTAAAGCTATTGTAGCTAAAATCCCAGAGCAGTCCCATTTGGCCACTTCGATCAACTCCTAATTATTAACCACTACTTGAAGGATTAAACTATGAAAGTACTTGTAACAGGCACAGAAGGATATTTAGGTTCCTTATTACCCCCTTTGCTCATGGAGCTTGGCCACGAAGTTTTGGGCGTAGATACTGGCTATTACAAAGTCGGTTGGCTATACAATGGCACGTCAGTTACGGCTAAAACTCTAACCAAAGATATTCGCCATATTTCCCCAGAAGATTTGCAAGGTGTAGACGCGGTTGTCCATATGGCCGAGCTTTCTAATGATCCGGCTGGTCAGCTATCTCCAACTATCACCTACGATATTAACCACAAAGGCTCGGTGCGGCTGGCTCAGTTAGCTAAGGAAGCTGGGGTTAGCCGTTTTGTCTATATGTCTTCTTGTAGCGTTTATGGTGTGGCTACTGCTGGAGATGTCACGGAGGAATCGCCGGTTAATCCGCAAACAGCTTACGCTGAGTGCAAAACTCTCGTCGAACGTGATTTGCAACCGATGGCTTCTGATAATTTTTCGCCGACTTTTATGCGTAATGCTACGGCCTTTGGTGCTTCTCCTCGGATGCGGTTTGATATTGTCCTAAACAATTTATCCGGACTGGCTTGGACAACTAATGAAATCAAAATGACCAGCGATGGCACCCCTTGGCGGCCGTTGGCTCATGCCCTCGATATTTGCAAAGCAATTGTCTGCGCTTTGGAAGCACCCCGCGATGTTGTTCATAACCAAATTTTTAACGTTGGTGATACTGCTAATAATTACCGGGTGAAAGAAGTTGCGGAGATTGTTGCTAGTGTTTTCACTGGTTGCAAGTTGAGCTTTGGCGATAGTGGCGCTGATAATCGTAGTTATCGTGTTTCATTTGAGAAGATTAATACTGTATTACCTGGCTTCAAATGTGATTGGAATGCTGAACGCGGTGCTAAGCAACTATTTGATGTGTTTCAAAAAATTGACATGAAGGAAGACACTTTTACCGACAAAGGTTTTACTCGCCTCAAGCAGTTGGAATATCTGATTCGTACTCAACAAATTGACCAAGATTTTTTCTGGGCTAAATAAGATATTTTTTGGCTTAATTGCTGGGAGGGTGTTGCCACTGGCAATGCCCTCGATCAAATAACTGGTAGAAAGGCTGTTTTCAACTGGTATGATTGATTAACAAAAAACTACGTATACTTTTATGAAGATTTTAGTGACAGGTGGAGCGGGTTTTATTGGGTCGCATCTAATCGATTGCCTAATGAAGGATCAGACTAATGAAGTCATTTGCCTGGATAACTTTTATACGGGTACCAAGCGAAATATCTCTCACTGGATGGGTCATTCCAATTTTGAATTGATTCGTCATGATATTACAGAGCCAATTCGACTAGAAGTGGATCAAATTTACCATTTAGCTTGCCCTGCCTCACCGGTTCACTACCAATACAATCCGATCAAAACTACTAAAGTGAGTTTTTTAGGAACATCTAATATGCTCGGCTTAGCTAAGCGGGTTAAAGCCCGGTTTTTGCTGGCTTCTACTTCGGAGGTCTACGGTGATCCTACCGTCCATCCGCAGCCGGAAGAATATTGGGGTAATGTCAACACCATCGGCATTAGATCCTGTTATGACGAGGGTAAACGGATTGCTGAAACCCTCAGTTTTGATTACCACCGGGAGCACAGTCTGGAAATTCGGGTGGCTCGCATTTTTAACACCTATGGACCTCGGATGCTCGAAAATGATGGCCGAGTGGTGAGCAATTTTATTGCTCAATCTTTGCGTGGAAATCCTTTGACTGTTTATGGTGATGGTTCGCAAACTCGTAGCTTTTGCTATGTTTCTGACCAAGTAGATGGGTTGATGAAATTGATGAATGGTGACCACACTGGTCCGATCAATATTGGTAATCCGGAAGAATATACAATCTTGCAGCTGGCTCAAAATATCAGAGACAGAATTGATCCAAATCAAGAAATAATTTTCAAGCCCCTACCTCAGGATGATCCCAAACAGCGAAAACCCGATACTACCAAGGCTACGGCTCTTTTGAATTGGCATCCAATAGTACCTTTATCAGTGGGCTTGACTGAAACAATTGCGGAGTTTAAGCAGCGGATCGCTGCGCTGCCCACACTGGTTAAGTAGATTTTAGAAAGACTTTATTTTTAAAGATTAGGAAAAAAAGCATAATGCGTGTTTGTACGATCGGAACTGGCTATGTTGGTTTAGTGACAGGAGCTTGCTTGGCTCATATTGGTCATGATGTGGTGTGTGTTGATAACAACCCAGCCAAAATTGAAATGATGCAAGCGGGTAAATCGCCAATTTATGAGCCGGGTTTATCGGAAATTATGCAGTCGGCGATCGCTGCTGGTCGTCTCAAATTCACCACTGATTTAGCGATGGGGATGAACCATGGTGAAATCGTATTTATTGCGGTGGGCACGCCTTCTTTACCGAATGGTTCGACTAACACTGAATATGTAGAAGCCGTAGCTAGAGGTATTGGTCAGCACCTGAATGGTGATTATAAAGTAATCGTGAATAAGTCTACGGTGCCGATCGGATCTGGCGATTGGGTGAAAATGCTGGTGATGGATGGCGTGGCTGAACAAAAAACACCACCAAGTTCAGGGGTTAAGTTTGATGTGGTGAGTAATCCTGAATTCTTGCGCGAAGGCTCGGCAATTTATGATACTCTCAACCCTGATCGGATTGTGTTGGGTAGTGACAACCAAGCGGCGATCGATCTAATGCTCAAGCTTTATGCTCCGATCATTGATCGGCAATTTGCTGAAGAAAAGAAACCAGTGCCTGTGTTGACTACCGACCTCAGTTCCGCCGAAATGATTAAATATGCGGCTAATGCTTTCTTAGCTACCAAGATCAGTTTTATTAACGAGATCGCTAATATCTGTGAACGAGTCGGTGCTGATGTCACCCAAGTTTCTAAAGGAATCGGCTTAGACTCCCGAATTGGCAATAAATTCTTGAATGCGGGAATTGGTTGGGGCGGCTCCTGTTTTCCTAAAGATCTATCTGCCTTGATCCAGACTGGGGCAGACTATGGTTATGACGCTCAGTTACTAAAAGCGACTGTCAGTGTGAATAAGCAACAACGAGCTTTGGTAATTGAAAAGCTGCAAAAATCTTTGAAAATTCTCAAAGGTAAAACAATTGGTTTATTAGGCTTGACCTTTAAGCCGGATACCAGCGATTTGCGGGATGCTGCCTCCCTGGATATTATTCGGACACTGATCAATCTGGGTGCTAAAGTGCGTGCTTATGATCCGATCGAAGTGGAAGAACATGCCGGTTTGCAAGGTGTGGAGCTGGTGACTAGTCCTGAATTGTTAGTAGCTGGCAGTGATGCGCTAGTCTTAATGACTGAATGGTCGGAGTTCCAACAACTAGATTATGCCCAGCTGGCGAAAAAAATGCGATCGCCTTTCATGATCGATTGTCGTAATTTTTTGTGCTCAGTAGAGCTGACCAACGCTGGTTTTCAATATATTGGCATCGGTGTCAAAAATTCCTAAATTTGATCTGTGAGAACAAAAAAACAGTTTGGCCAACATTGGCTGCGTAATGACCGGATCTTGGATCGGATCATGACAGCGGCTGCTGTTGGCGACCAAGAGCGGGTGTTAGAGATTGGTCCGGGCATGGGAGTGCTGACGACTAGATTAATTAAAGCGGCTCAGGCCGTGGTGGCTGTAGAGATCGATCGAGATCTCTGTGCCCATCTGGTCAAAAAAATGGGCAAGCATGAGAACTTTTTGCTGCTCCAAAATGATTTTCTCGCTACCGACTTAGACCAACAATTAGCTGCTTGGCCAGAATTTCAGCAGCCCACTAAGGTGGTTGCTAATATTCCTTACAATATCACCGGCCCGATCCTAGAAAAGCTACTGGGGAATATTGCCCAGCCCGCAGTGCGACCATTTACCAGCATTACGATTTTGGTGCAAAAAGAAGTGGCGCAAAGGCTCACTGCCAAACCGGGAAACAAAGCCTTTGGTGCCCTGACGATCCGGGTGCAATATTTGGCCGATTGTGTGCTGGTTTGTCCGGTGTTGGCGCGGGACTTTTCGCCGCCGCCCAAAGTAGATTCGGCAGTAATTCAAATTATTCCTCGTCCGAGCCCAATTACCGCGCGGCAGCCAGCTTGGTTAGATACTTTGGTTAGGTTGGGCTTTAGTAGCAAGCGCAAAATGCTCCGCAATAATTTGCAATCGGTGATCGATCGAGACCTATTAGGCGAGATTCTAGTGGGTTTAGGTGCCGATCCATCCGATCGAGCTGAGGATTTGAGCGTCAATCAGTGGGTAGAATTAAGTAATTTGCTACCCCGAATTGCATGACTACTTACAAGCTCCTGGCACCAGCCAAAATCAACTTGCACCTAGAAATTATTGGCTTACGCTCCGACCAGTTTCACGAGCTGGCCATGATTATGCAAAGTGTGGAATTAGCCGATCTGGTGGAAGTACGATCGCTGGCGGTGGATAAAATTATCCTGCACTGTAGCCAGCCAGATGTGCCCCCAGACCATACCAATTTGGCTTACCGGGCGGCAGATCTTTTGCGTCAGCGTTTTCCTCAAGATTGGCAGAGGCATGGTGGAGTCGAGATTACTTTGCACAAACGCATTCCGATGGCAGCAGGTTTGGCCGGTGGTTCCGGTAATGCGGCGGCGGTGTTAGTCGGCGTGAATCTGCTCTGGAATTTAGGCTTAACTCAGGCGGAACTGCAAACATTAGGAGCCGAATTAGGTTCCGATGTTCCTTTTTGTATTAGTGGGGGCACGGCAATCGCGACCGGGCGGGGTGAAAAGATCGATTCTTTGCCTGCTATTGGTCAGGGAGCGGTGGTATTAGGTAAATACCGTAATATTAGTGTCTCGACTCCCTGGGCTTATCAGACCTATCGGCAGCAGTTTGCCCATACTTATGCCCATGGTGATGATCGCCGCAGCCGGTCAGGGCGGGTACATTCTGGTCAGATGGTGCAAGCCATTATGCAGCAAGATTTAGCCCAGATTGGTCAGCTGCTCTACAATGATCTGGAAAAAGTAGTATTGCCCGAATATTCGTTGGTAGCTAATTTACGCGCTGCTTTTGGGAAGACTGATAATTTAGGGGTGTTGATGTCTGGGTCTGGCCCAACTGTCTTTGCTTTGGCTCAGGATTTAGAACAGGCTCAGTCGATCGCGAGTCAAGTCCGTGCTGCTTTGCCCGATCCAGAATTAGAGTTGTTTGTCACTCGTTTCTCGACGCAGGGGGTGCACTTGGAACCGACAGGCTAAAATAGTCCAAACAACTTAATCTCTTGCTATGAAAGACCAAACCAATGTTCCTTTGCCTAGTGCCGTCAATTGTTTGCTGGGAGCCTCCGTCGGGGCGATCATGACTTTGATGATGTATTGGATGACTAGCAAAATTGCAACCACCTTTGCAGCTAGACCGGTACATAGTACTAGCACTATGGCCATGAATATTGGCACAGCTGTGCGGACTTTAGTGACGGGCATCACAGCCTTGGGCACTGGGATATTTGCAATTATTAGCATTGGTTTAGTGGCGTTAGCGATTAAAGTCACCCTCGATAAAACTCCTTCCAATACCTAGTATTGGTTTCAAGATGGTGGACTCGCCCGCAATAATCGAACAATTACTAGCGATCGGCTGTGCTCTGTCTGGCAACCATGGCCTGGATGAACTGCTCCACCTGATTTTGACGAGCAGTCGAGAAATTACTTGTAGTGACGCGGGTAGTATTTATTTGATCGATCGATCAACCACCCCAGCTGAATTGATTTTCAAGACGGCGCAAACGTCTTCTTTACCGCAAGTTTCTTTTCAAGAAGCGCGGATGCCACTGACACTAGATAGTTTGGCTGGTTATGTGGCCAGTACTGGCCAGAGCCTGAATATTTCAGATGCTTATGATCAAAGCGTCGATCAAGCTTATCAGCTCGATCGACGTTTCGATCAAGATTTTAACTACCGGACTGTTTCGGTGTTGGTGTTGCCAATGCAGAACCAAGCGGGTGAGACGATTGGAGTTTTGCAGCTGATCAATCGTAAACAGCAAGCCGACCAAATCATTACGCCTGTTAATGCTTTGACAATTACTCAGACTTATTCGGCAGGAGAGCAGCAAATCATTGCGGCTTTGGCTTCGCAAGCAGCGATCTCGATCGAGCGTCATCAGCTGCAAGAAAGTATCGAGGATCTATTCGCTGGTTTTGTCCGTGCCTCTGTGCAGGTAATTGAAGCTCGTGACCCGGCCACAGCAGGACATTCGGAGCGGGTAGCCGACTTGACCGTCCGGTTAGCGGAAGAAGCTCACGCTGCTCGCCAGGGTAGTTTGCGATCGATCTTTTTTAACGCTCCGCAGCTGCAAGAAATTCGTTATGCAGCACTGTTGCATGATTTTGGCAAAGTGGGCGTGGCAGAGTCGGTTTTGCACAAAGAAAAAAAACTATACCCTGAACAACTACAATCCATCCGCGATCGTATGTTATTGATGCAGCGACAATGGCAGACGGAGTGCGCCCACCAGAAATATCAACAGCTATTAACTGGCAGTTTTGTTCATCAGCCACAGGCTAATTGTCTTCATTGTCAACAGGCTCAAATTTTAGACCAATCTCTCCAAATTAAGCTCGACCGGTTAGCGCAGCATTGGGATTTAATTAGTCAGCTGAATGAGCCGCAAGTTCTGCGTCGCCGTGATTTTGTGGAGAGTATTGAAGATATTACGCGGGATTTGCAAGAATTGGCAGTTTGTAGTTACCAAGATCTAGACGGCCATTGGCAACCAGTAATTACCAGTGTGGAGATTGAGCAATTACTGATTCCCCGAGGTAGTCTGACGGTGGCTGAACGGGAACAGATTCAATCGCATGTGGTTCACACCTACGATTTTCTCAAACAAATTCCCTGGACGAAGCACTTGCAAGGGGTGCCCCAGATTGCCCGCTCGCACCATGAAAAGCTGGATGGTACGGGTTATCCTCAAGGGCTAACAGCAGTTGATATTCCGATTCAGTCGCAGATGATGGCGATCGCTGATATTTATGATGCCCTGACAGCTAGCGATCGACCGTATAAAGCTCGACTATCGATCGATCAAAGTTTAGCCATTCTCCAGCAGGAAGCTGCCCAGCAAAAAATTAATGCTGATTTGTTGGATCTGTTTCAACAGTGCCACGTGTACCAAGTTGTTGGTCATATTTAGAACTCAAAACTAATGTTTTATCTTGTCTATAATAATACTGTGGAAATAATCGGGAACATTAAATTCAGTAACTAATACTTTGACAACACTCCGGTGAGGAAAAAGTTATTGGACATCAGCAAAATCTCATCACTAATTATGACTAATGCAAGCTGTAACATTAATCTTCCAGGCTATCGTCTAGTTGAGGAAATTTACTGTGGCTCGAAAACTGTAGTGTTTCGAGCCGAAAAAATAAATTTCGAGTTGGGTGCATCGTCGCTGCCGGTGGTGATTAAGTTCTTGTCATCAGCCAATGCCACCTACCAAGATTTACTGAACTTTCAGCATCAGTATGGGATTGCTAAAAATTTGAATGTGCCGGGAATTGTGCGCTGCTATGGTTTAGAAGATTGCGGTTATGCTTTGGTGATGGAAGATTTTGGCGGAATTGCTCTAGATCAGTATGTTCAAAAGCACATTTTATCACTACCGGATATTCTGGAACTGGCTATTAAACTGGCCGCTACTTTGCAAGTACTGGGGAAAGAACGGATTATCCACAAAGACATTAAACCAGCCAATATTCTGATTCATCCACAAACTAAACAGGTGAAGCTAATTGATTTTAGTATCGCTTCGCTGTTACCTCGTGAAACCCCAGAAATTCTTAGTCCCAATTTATTAGAAGGAACCCTGGCTTATCTATCGCCAGAACAAACGGGGCGGATGAATCGGGGGATTGATTATCGGACTGATTTTTATGCTTTGGGAGTTACTTTGTATGAACTCCTCACCGGCAGATTGCCTTTTAGGGTTGCAGATTCGCTGGAAATGATTCATTGTCATTTAGCTCAGCAGGCGGTGCCAGTAAATCATATTAATGCGAATATTCCAGCGGTAGTATCGCAGCTAGTTGCTAAATTGATGGCCAAAAATGCTGAGGATCGCTATCAGAGTGCGATCGGACTCCAATATGATTTAGAGCAATGTTTGAGCCAATGGTCGGCTACTGGAGCAATTGCGGAGTTTGATTTAGGAGAGCGGGATCTAGGTGATCGCTTTATTATCCCCGAAAAACTCTATGGACGAGCCACCGAGGTGAAAACCTTACTAGCAGCCTTCGATCGCGTAGCGTCTCCAGGGGAGAATCGTATCAGCAGCGGCAAGACTGAAATATTGCTGGTAGCTGGATCTTCGGGAATTGGCAAAACAGCGGTTATTAATGAAGCTTATAAGCCAATTACCCGTCAACATAGCTATTTTATCAAAGGTAAGTACGACCAATTTCAGCGCCACATTCCCTTTAGTGCTTTTGTGCAAGCCTGTCGTGATTTGATCGGACAGTTGCTGGCAGAATTGGATGTCCAATTACAAGCCTGGAAGAGTCAAATCATCGCTGCGGTAGGCGAAAATGCTCAAGTGCTGATCGAAGTAATTCCTGAACTAGAAAAAATTATTGGCAAACAGCTGCCTGCCGCCGAGTTAGAAAGTAATGCAGCTCACCATCGTTTTAATTTGTTGATTCAGAAGTTTTTGGGGTTGTTTGCTACTGTTGATCGACCGTTGGTGATCTTTTTGGATGACTTGCAATGGGCTGATGCGGCCTCGTTGAATTTATTGCAAATATTGACACAAGATATCCAGCATTTATTGGTGATTGGGGCTTATCGCGATCAGGAAGTATCGCCTGTTCATCCCTTGATGATAGCCGTAAATGAGATCCAAAAATCTGGGGCAACGGTGAATACTATGTTGCTCGATCCATTGGCATTGGACGATTTGAATCAGTTGGTGGCTGATACTCTGAAGTGTGAATTGAGCTGTGCTCAACCATTGACAGAGTTGATCGATCGCAAAACTCAAGGCAATCCCTTCTTTGCTACCCAATTTATGCAGGCACTACATCAAGATGGCCATATTAACTTTGATGTAGCCGCCCGGCATTGGCAGTGCGATATTGCTCACATCAAAACTTTGGCAATTACCGATGATGTCGTGGAGTTTATGGCTGGGCAGTTGCAGAAGTTGCCAACTCTCACTCAAGATATTCTTCAGTTGGCGGCCTGTATCGGTTCGCAGTTCGATCTCCAGACTTTAGCCGTGATCAGTAATCAAGCGCCTATCCAAATCGCCCTGGCATTGCAAACAGCGCTACAGGCTGGGTTGATTATGCCCCGCTCCGAACTTTACAAGTTTTTTACCGATGCTGATGCCGCACCCGATATTTCTGTTCCTCTTCTTGTCACCTATCGTTTTTTACACGATCGGGTGCAACAAGCGGCTTATTCGCTGATTCCCAGCGCCCAGCAGAAATCTGTCCACTTGAAAATTGGTCAACTGCTACTTAGCAATATTTCCGCTAGAGAGCTAGAAGAGCAGATTTTTGCTATTGTCAACCAATTGAACATGGGACGTAGTTTAATTACTGAGGCTGCTGAACAAGAGCGATTATTGCAATTGAATTGGCAGGCTGCTCAAAAAGCGAAAATATCCACGGCTTATAGTGCGGCACATCAGTATTTGACGATCTGTATGGAGCTGTTACCAGCAGATCGTTGGGACGCTCCGGCTGATTTAACTCGATCGATCTATGAATTAGCTGCCGAAGTTGCTTATTTGAGTGGGGACTATGAGCAAATGGAGCAATCGATCGCGATATTTCTAGCTCATACTGATAAGTTAATTGATCGAATTCGGATTTACGAAATCCAGATTATGGGTGCGAAGGCGCAAGGCCAACTACGTCAATCGATCGAGATGGGACTGCAATTGCTCCAGCTGCTGGGGATCGAGTTTCCAGTAGAGCCGACACCAGCGGATATTGGAAAAGCCTTAGAGCAAACTAAATTACTCTGGCAAGATCGTCCGATCGCTAGTTTAGTAGATCTGCCCATGATGACCGATCCGATCGTCCTAGCAACAATGCGGATTTTATCTCAATTGATTGCCCCTGCTTATCAATCAGCTCCCATGCTGATGCCCTTACTGATTTTTAAACAAATTGATTTATGTCTTAAGCATGGTAATTGTGAGGTTTCGTCCCTTGTCTACGCTAATTACGGACTAGTGCTCTGCGGGATTGCAGGCGCATTGGATACGGGCTATCAGTTTGGACAATTAGCTCTGAGTATTCTCGACCAATTCCAATTAATAACTACCAAATGTCACACTTATTTTATTGTCCATAGTTTTATTAGCCATTGGAAAGAACCCCTCCGCAGCCGATTACCGTTTTTCCGGGAGGCATATCAAGTGGGTTTAGAAACTGGAGATCTAGAGAATAGTTCATTTAATGCTTTAGTATATTGTGCTGGTTCCTACTTTGTTGGCGATGAATTGTCATCTCTAGCTATCAAGATGGAAATCTATCGTCAGGGGCTGTTGCAACTCAAGCAGGAAACAGCGCTCAACTATCATTTAATTTATCATCAAACTGTTTTGAACTTGCTGGGACAGTCTGATGATCCTTGCTGCTTGGATGGGGAGATCTATGCTGAAACGCAAACGTTGTCAACGCTCCAACAATCAAATTCTTATACGGCTCTCTATTACTTATTTTTCAATAAAACTGTCTTAGCTTATTTGTTTGGGCAATATCAGCAGGCCGCAGAATATGCAGTTCTGGTCGAGTTCTATGCCGATAGCATGATCGGGATGTTTGCTACTACGCTGTCCTGTTTTTATAGTGCGTTGACTCAGCTGCAATTGTATTCATCCCTGACGGCAGAGGCACAGGTACAGTGTCTAGAAAAAGTAGTAGTTGATCGAGCAAAACTCCAAGCATGGGCCGACCACGCTCCCATGAATCATCGGCATCGTTGGCACTTAGTAACTGCCGAATACCAGCGTGTATTAGGCAACAAAGCCGATGCGATCGAACATTATGATCTGGCTATTGCCGGAGCCAAGGAAAACAGCTGGATTCAAGATCAAGCCCTAGCCAATGAATTAGCCGCCAAGTTTTATCTTGATTGGGGCAAAACGAAAATTGCGGCAACCTACATAATTGAAGCTTACTATTGCTATGCCCGGTGGGGAGCCAAGGCTAAAACCGATGACTTAGAGCAACGCTATCCTCATCTCCTGGCAGCGATCTTGAGAGTAGAATCGCCACCAGACTTTAGTCTTTTGTCTACTCTCGCGACGATCACCGGTGCTTCTAGTATTAACAGCACTAGTGCTCAAAAAGGGAACAACATTGACTTGGCTTCAGTGATTCAATCGGCTCAATCTCTATCTAGCATTATCGATCTGGAAGAACTCCTGCAAAAACTATGTAAAATTATTTTGAAAAATTCTGGTGCTGAAACTTGCCTGTTAGTATTGCCTGACAGTGACAGTGACAGTGACAGTGACAGTGACAGTGACAGTGATTGGCGAGTGCGGGCATTAAGTACAACTACGACAGCTCATTCGACTGATCTGGCCACACCCTTGCTGAATCATATGGAGTACCCCGAAAAATTGGTTTACTGGGTCAAAAATAATCAGCAAATCTTTTGTGGTGATGCAGGCAAACTGTTGGCAAATACTGATCGATATTTGCTTAAGTATCAACCTCAGAGCATTTTGGGGTTGCCACTTTTGAAACAAGGACGAGTGCTGGGGGTGGTCTATCTAGAGCATCTTCATGCCGCCAATATTTTCACTGAAAGCAACGAAACAGTGATATCTTTCCTTTCTACCCAGGCAGCGATCGCCCTAGAAAATGCCCAGCTTTATCAAAAAGCTCAGGTAGCGGCAGAAAATGCCCAACTCCAGCAAAATTATCTGGGAGCACTACTCAATAATATTCCTCATATGGCTTGGCTGAAAGATGTAAATAGTCGTTTTATTTCAGTAAATCAATCTTGTGCTGATCAGCTAGGGTGTACACCTCGAGAATTACTCGGTAAAAATGACTTGGATTTGTGGCCAGCTGATATATCTCAGAAATACATAGATGATGACTTATTAGTAATTAACTCTGGTCAACGCCGAGTTGTCGAAGAAAAAATATTGAATGCTCAGTCTGAAGACCGCTGGCTCGAAACAATTAAAACGCCCATCAGAAATAGTAATGGAGAAATTACTGGAACTGTCGGTATTGCGATGGATATCACCGATCGCAAGTGGGCAGAAGAGCAACTACAGCAAACTAACGATCAATTGAAATCAACTAACACTGAACTTCAAAGAGCTACTCGTCTTAAGGATGAATTTCTGGCGAACATGAGTCACGAACTCCGTACGCCGATGAATGCCATTTTAGGCATGTCAGAGATTCTACAAGAACAAGCATTTGGAATTCTAAATGAACGACAACTTAAATACATCGCCACGATTGAACGTAGCGGAGAGCATTTACTATCTCTAATCAACGATATTTTGGATGTTTCCAAAATTTCCGCTGGTAAATTAGAACTAGATATTAGCAATGTCAATGTTGCTATGCTGTGCCAATCTAGTTTATCTTTTGTTAAACAACAGGCTCATGATAAACAAATTAAATTAGAAGTACAGTTGCCTCCAGAACCTACTCCGTTGGCAGTGGATGAACGGCGGCTGCGTCAAGTGCTGATCAATCTCCTCAATAACGCGGTCAAGTTCACTCCAGTCGGTGGTCAGGTTACTCTGCGCATGACTCAACTAAAAAATGAGGTTGATGGAGATTGGCTAGAATTAGCTGTAATCGACACAGGAATTGGGATTGCTAGCCATCAACAGAGTAAGTTGTTTCGACCTTTTGTCCAGTTAGATAGTAGTCTTAATCGTCAATATGCCGGTACCGGATTGGGCCTGACCTTGGTGAAGCAAATTGTTGAACTACATGGTGGCACCATTAGTCTGGAGAGCGAAATTGGCCAAGGTAGTTGTTTTTTGGTGCGCTTACCATCTATTTGTTGGCCTGTTACCGATCACCAGAGTGTACTATCGATCGATAGTTTAGTTACGCCTCTCCAGTTAGCTGAGGGCGCTTTAATCACACCATCATTGATTCTCTTAGCAGAGGATAACCAAGCTAATATCAGTACCTTCTCTAGCTATTTGATGGCTAAGGGATACCAAATACTAGTGGCTGAAAATGGACTAGAAGCAATTTCCATTCTGGAAGGCTGCGCTAACGATCGAGTTCAGCAAGTGCTGCCCGATCTAATTTTGATGGATATTCAAATGCCGAAAATGGATGGACTAGCCGCCATATGTCATATTCGTAAAATGCCAGAATTTGACGAAACTCCGATTATTGCTCTAACGGCCTTGGCCATGGAAGGCGATCGCGAAAAATGTTTGGCAGCGGGTGCCAATGCATACCTAACTAAACCTGTTAAACTCAAGCAACTCAATGCTACTATTCAAGAGTTTTTGGTTGCTCCGATCAATCACACCTAGACACTTAGGTCTTAAGTATTTCGTTGCTGTAGTCACTAGATTCGATGTTTTCACGAAATCTGGTGGCTGTTATTCATAGTGGCTATAGTCTAGATGGCTTGGCTTCGATCGAGGTGAGTAATTGCGGTGCTAAAACTGGCGGTAGTTCTAGCGGCCGAGGCCGAATTTTGGCCGTGAAGCCGAGATGGCTGATTCTGGCCACTGCTTTGTCCTCAGACTCTAGGGCAAATCGTTCCCCAAGTCTGACTAACCGCTGGCTAGTAGCCGAGGCTATCAGCGCGTAGACTGGCGTTTTGGCGATGTCTGGATCAGTACCAGCATATTCTTCTAAGATCATTTGGAGCTGCTGGAGCTGGCGTTGATCTTGAAGCATCTCGATCGGGATGTGAACAAGGGCAATTTTGTCTCCGGTAACTTCTTCCTCGCCAAAATCTAGACTCAGGTCGATGACGGTAATGCTCTCCACCACGATTTGGAGTTCTTCATCGCGGCGATTGGCTTTGCCTTCCATCACAATCGGTACATTTATGGCTAATAAATTCTTGACCTTTTCGTAGGCATCGGAAAAGGCTACTGCTGACACCTGAGTGCCATCAATGCTGCTGATCTTGAGAATCGCCATTGATTTATTATCTTTTTTGGTCTGGGCAATTTTGATTTCTTGCAGCATTACCACTACTTTGATTAAGCCTTTGCGGACATGTTTATCGATTTCATTTAAATTAACGGTGGCAATTCCTTGGTGCCGGACAATGCTTTCAGCCGATTTGAGGGGATGGTCGGAGACATAGACTCCTAATAGTTCTAGCTCGAACTGGAGGCGCTCTTGAGAACTAAAGTCTGCGGTGGCGGGGGCTTTAGGTGCCGCTTCAAAACTATTGTCGGCACTTTTTGGGGTGCTGCCCATCAGATCGAACAAATTCCCTTGGCCGATCGCTTTCTCCTTCGCGCGTTTTTGTGCCCAGGGTACGGTCAATTCCATATCCTGGATCAGCTGTTGGCGGTTGGGTTCGATGTTATCAAAGGCCCCACATTTGATGAGCGATTCGAGGTTGCGGCTATTGACAGCTTGCATATTAATCCGCTGACAGAGGTCGGCTAGAGATTGGAACTCGCCGCCGGCAGCTCGTTCGGTCAAAATAGTCTCGATCGCTCCCTCCCCTACATTTTTAATGGCGGAGAGACCAAAGAAAATGCTTTTTTGGCCTTTAACTGGGGTGAAATTGATGTTTGATCGATTAATATCCGGCGGTTCGACTTTAATGCGGAGTGTTTTCTCACAGTTATTCAAATATTTGGTGACTTTATCTTGGTCGCCACTATTAGCTGTCAGCAGTGCCGCCATATATTCGACTGGGTAGTTGGCTTTCAAAAAGGCGGTCTGATAAGTAACGTAAGCGTAGGCGGTGGAGTGGGATTTGTTGAAGCAATATTCAGCAAACAAGACCATCTGGTCGAAAAGCTTATTAGCAATTTCGCTAGAAATGTCGTTTTTGGCTGAGCCATCCACGAAAGTGGTACGTTGTTTCTGCATTTCGTCGGCTTTCTTTTTACTCATCGCTCGTCGCAATAAGTCGGCTTGTCCTAGAGAATAGCCCGCTAAATCCTGCGCCATCCGCATGATCTGCTCTTGGTAGCAATTATGGACTACAACCCCCTGAGCGAGAAAGTAAGGCGATTGTTGATCAACCATTTCCAGGTCATAGCATTCGGCTTTACCAGCTTCTTCAATGGCCATAATGTAAACTGGGTGGGCATCTTGTAAATAAGTATCTGTATAAATTTGTTGATAAAAACCCTCCCACCCGACTAGATTTTTTTGATATTGAGAATGAATTGGTTTAAAGAGAGTAGCTTGACTCAAGGCTCGTTTCACTAGCTTGCGGGTTAAAACGTCAGTCGAAACTATTTCTGGCTCTAGATAACTTCTTAGTTCAGATGAGTGGATTGGTAAGTAGTGCTCACGAGTATGTTGATAGTTCTTATCCGGAAGTTTGGTCACCCCAATAAACTGTTTAAATCTCCCTAAATCGGTAATGCACAGGTAATTTTTAGCGATGTGATGTTGAATCTTTAAGCTGCCCAAGAGTTGGCCAACTTGTCGCAACAGTTGCGGCGAGGCACTACGGAAATAGACTAATCGTTTGCTATAACAGCCATCACTATCCCAGAGTCCTTTCAAAATACCGATTCGATCGGACTCTACATAGCTAAGAATATTCGACGGTAGATGCTTGAAAATCGACTTAACTTTCCAATTCCTGCCGGTATAAATACGATCCAGAAGCTTGGTTAAAGGAGTGGGGTATGGCTGAGTATTGAATTTTACATAAGCATACCAACAACGAGTATGGAAATACTGCTTGGCTTCGCCACCCCATGTTTTTGACATTAGGGCACTGACCCATTGGGCACAATCTTCGGTTCTACAGGCAATATTGGGGGTAGAAGACACTAAATTACCATCACCAATTAATAACCCTAATAAATATGCTTCATTAGTTTGTAGTGAATTTTTATCTAGACTAACTGGCCATTTTTCATAAATTGCATCACCAGTAAAGTGAGCATTCTTAAGGCTTTTGACCGGTTTTAAATCCTTGGCACATTTATCTCCTTCTGCGGTCAAAAATCGATGGTCTGGACTAGAATACAGGACAGTTCCACTAGACAGCACAATTTTGAGCAGCGGCTTCTGACCACTAGCCCATTGTTTAGCTACGGTCGCTGGATAGACCCGCCGACCATCAGAGGTCAACACCAAATCACCTGATCGAATATTTTCAATCGGCGTACTACCACCATCTGGCCGATCGATCAATGTTCCTTTCGGTAAACATAAAGTACCATAAGTCTCCTCTAGTATAGGTTCTAGTAATGGATGATCGTAAACAATTGCTTCGCGACCGTGCTTACGATCGATAAAGTGGGGAATCAGTCCAGCGTCTAGTGGCCCCGGTCGATAGAGCGCCAAAATCGAAGATAAATCTTCAATGCAAGAGGGTTTCAACTTAGATACCACATCCAGCATCCCCGACGATTCCAGCTGGAACACGCCTTCTAAATCTCCGGCTTCGATCGCCTTATAGGTGCGCTCGACTTGGGGTGGGCGTTTTTTACTTTTAGTTCCATTTTTGTGCAGAATTGAGATCGATCGACGCTCTTCGTAAGTAATTTCGTCGGGATGAATATCGTCGCCTTGATTAAGCTTGATTAAATCCAAGGCATTTTGAATAATCGTCAGATTTCTCAGCCCTAAAAAGTCCATTTTCAAGAGACCCAAGGCATCCAAATCTTCCATGTAGTATTGGGTGATTACGGAGCCGTCATTATTACGCTGCAAGGGTACAATTTCATCTAAAGGCTGCGCGGAGATCACTACACCCGCTGCGTGAACGCCAAAGGTTTTGTTGGTGCCTTCAATCCGCATGGCCATGTCAATCCATTGTTGGGCGGAGACTCCGGCTCCTGGTGTTTTGGTTTCAAAAATCCGGTTGCTATCGTAAGCTGCTTTGAAATCTGGTGATGGGGTTTTATCGGAAATCATCACCGCCAGTTTGGTGGGCTTGCCGCGTACAGTGGGGATGAACTTGGTCATCTTATCGGAGTCGCCGTAGTTGATGTCCAGCACCCGCGCCACATCTTTCAGAACCGCCTTAGAAGTCATCCGGTTAAAGGTGATGATCTGGGCGACCCGCTCAGTGCCGTATTTTTTGGTCACATACTGAATCACTTCATCCCGCCGTTCGATGCAGAAGTCGGTATCAATATCCGGCATCGATTTCCGTTCGGGATTCAAAAAGCGCTCAAATAGTAAGCCATGATGCACTGGGTCAATATTAGTAATGCGCATGGTGTAAGCCACCAGCGAACCAGCCGCCGAGCCGCGTCCTGGCCCTACTGGAATGCCCTGATCACGAGCAAACTTGATATAGTCCCAGACCACTAAAAAGTAGGTGGAAAACCCCATCTGCTCGATCATTTTCAGTTCGTAGTCCAACCGTTCCTGATACTCCGGATCGATGTCGTCATAGTTATTCACCTTCAGCAGATCTTTGAGACCCTCGCGCGAGATTTCCTCCACGTAGGTAGAGGGCGTATGGCCGGGGGGAATGGGGAAGTCGGGGATTCTGGGTTCACCCAAAACGTTGTATGGCTCGATTTTATCGGCAACTTCTAGGGTATTGGCGATCGCCGTTTTAATCACTTCTGCGGGTAGGTGATCTTGGAACAGCATCGCCATTTCTGCTGCCGACTTGAGGTACTCAGTACCGCTGTAACGCATCCGGCTGTCTTCCGTGATCAGTTTGCCAGTTTGAATGCACAACAGGGCATCATGGGCTTCGACATCCTCGCAGGAGATAAAGTGGGAATCATTGGTAGCAATGATTTTAATGCCTAATTCCTCAGCAATCCGTACGATTTCCACATTCACAATCCGGTCTTCCTGGGAGCCGTGATCCTGAATTTCTAGGTAAAAATCTTCACCAAAAACATCTTGGTACCAGCGAGCTGCTTTGCGAGCATGTTCCAATTTGCCCGCCATAATGGCTTGGGGAATCTCCCCACCTAAGCAAGCACTAGTGACGATCAGACCTTCCCGATATTGCTTAAGTAGCTCGCGATTGATGCAGGGACGGGCAAAAATACCCCGTCCTTGGAATCCTTCCAAATGAGAGATGGTGGTTAATTTAACCAGGTTTTTATAACCCTGGGTATTTTTGGCCAGCACCACCTGATGAAATTTCTGGCGGCGCTTTTGTTCATGAATATTGCCATCCACCACATACATTTCGTTGCCAATAATCGGCTTGATTTGCCGCGCCTTACAAACCTTGATTAGTTCGATCGCACCATACATTACGCCGTGATCGGTGAGGGCGATCGCGGGCATCCCTAACTCAACTGCTCGATCGGCTAATTCTGGTAATTGACTAGCCCCATCGAGCAGGCTGTAGTCGCTATGGATGTGTAGACCAACAAAAGACATAGGGAAATTAGTCAAATAGATACACGTATTCTATATAGTACCCACGCACTAGAAAAGTGACAAGGGGGTACGCATGGATCTAAAACAGTAGCACCGAAAACTAGAATCACCCTGGGAATCTGCTGAGTCATTTTGTATCAAATGTAACGATTTTGGTGGTGATCAAGGCCGAGGCTCCAAATCTGGGGGTATGGAATCAGCAAAATTCCGCAGACTGGCACTATATTCTTTTCAACAAGTCAATATGGGAAATTCATATCAGTTTATATACTGCTTGTGCAGTAAAATTAGTGGATTGAGAAGTAATTGTAAGTTTTACCAGCTGATGGCCAAAGCTATGAGAAAGTTAAAAGTGAAGCATTTCAATCAACGAGGCTATGGCTAATTCTCCGCAACAACTCCTCAAAATTCTGATTGGTGTGGCTTGGCTGGATGGGCAAGTGCAAGATGCTGAGCGCGAACATCTGATCGGCATTGCTAACAGCCAAAATTTGGCAAACGATCCAGAGATTAGTGTGCTAATCAATGATTTAGGCCAGACGGCGATTCCAGCGGCTCAATGCTACCAGTGGGTGCAAGATTACTTGAAGAGTCAGCCAGATGATGCAGATTATGAACAGTTATTAGAAGCTTTAGGTGGAATTATATATAGCGACAATGATGTAGCGATCGATGAGGCTCGGCTGTTAAACAGCTTGCCCCTCCAAAGTTCTCAACCGCCCGTTGTCAATCGCTTATCGACAGCCCGGTCATTGCTAGCGAGGTTGGATGATGCTTATCAGCAGTGGAAAGCTAGCTAGTTTTAATTGTTGGAATTTTTCATAATTTTAAGGTGCATTGCCATGAAGCAAATTTTAATGGGTGGGATAGTGTTTGGATTGGTTAGTAGTAGTGTTTTGGCTGGAAGTGTCGCCCAAGCTATCCCCACGGCTCAAATTCTGAAAAAGCTGCAAGAGCTGCCAGTATTCACTCTTACTGATAAAACCGGGTCACCGTTAGTGGATCGTGATGCTACTAATGGAACTTATACCAATGCTTACTTGAGTTCAAAAGATGCCCAAGCTGCTTTGCAAAAGATGCAGCAGCGGAAACCAGAGCTGGCCAAGCAGTTGCAGATTCGGCCAGTATCTTTGAGCGAAATGTATAAATTGAAAGCGAGTAAAAAAGTTGATGTATTGTTTGTTCCTAATCAGTCTCAAGTTACCGTAGCCCGCAATTTAAATCAGAAAAATAACACGACTCTAGAGAAATTTGAGGGGGTACCACTCTTTTTGGGATTAGCTGGTCAACAACCGGGCTATTTGACCATTAATCAAAATAAGAAGCAGATCATTCCTCTTTTCTTTGAGCGTGAGCAGCTGGAACCATACCTGGAGACCTTCAAAAAAAATAATCCCAGTTTGGCCGACACAACGGGTATTCAAGTCCTTTCTCTAGAAAAATTTATGAATACCTTACGATCGAATAACAATCCGTTGTACGAAAAGGTGACAATCATGCCATCCACAGAAGCTGTGAAGCTGCTGCGTGGCTCTAAAGCTACCATTCGTTAGTGGCGCAATTAGTGCCACGGATTGATGGAGCCACCGTTTGGCAGTGGTATCAAGGCGTGGGGGCGGAAGTCGCCGCCGCCGAGTGGCTGCTGTCTGCCCTGACTGATGTAGATAAATTGTCGTTGCGGTTGGGGACATTGATCGATCGACAGTCGGTGCAACTGAGCCAGCCTTGGGCAGAGATTTTGGATCTGTGGCAACAGTATCTAGAGCAGCGGGTGCCTCTTCAATATTTGGTGGGTATTGCTCCCTGGCGGGATTGGGAGTTGCAAGTCTCGCCAGCGGTGCTGATTCCGCGCCCAGAGACAGAATTAATTATTGATATTGTTTTAGAACATACATCCTCTGTCAGCCAGAGTGGTAATTGGCTAGATTTAGGAACAGGCAGTGGCGCGATCGCGATCGGGCTAGCGGCGGCGTTGCCCCAAGCCACTATTCATGCGGTGGATTATAGTGATGCGGCTTTGACTATCGCCCGGACAAATATTACTAATGCTGGCTTAATCGATCGCATTGAACTATACCAAGGAAGCTGGTGGCAACCATTAGACCACTTGTCTGGTCAGGTGATGGGGATGGTTTCCAATCCGCCCTACATTCCTACGGCGCTGGTGGCAAGTTTGCAACCGGAAGTGGCTAGGCATGAACCACACCTGGCTTTGGATGGCGGCCAAGATGGATTAGTAGCCATACGGGAGTTAGTCACCATCGCACCTGACTTTTTGGTGGTGGGTGGGTTGTGGCTAATCGAAATGATGGCTGGCCAGGGCGTTGCGGTGGTGGAACTGTTGGAACAGCAAGGTCAATATCAAGATATCCGGATTATTAATGATTGGGCAGGGTTCGATCGGTTTGTCGTTGCACGGCGACGATAACAAAAAATCTTATTTTTAACTCGGAAGCTTTTTTGCCGGGTTGAAAATTTATTATAGGTCTAGTTAAAGTCTTCTAGCCTACTATGTTGAGACAATGTCAGTTCTCCAGCAAATTTTGGCTTGCCAAGGAATGAGAGACGATATGATCTGATTGACTAACAAAAGTATTTATCCAAATCCTAGAATCTTTGCTCTTATGGGGTTTCAGACATTTTAACTCCTGCGGAGCATTGACAATCTGAAATACATACTGAAAAACAGTTTCATCGATTGGAGCAACACAGCTATATTGAATTCAACCACAACATGATTATTGAAGTTACCCCATATCTATGAAACGGACTACTAATCTAACTGAGTTCAGCCACCACCATATCCTCCAAGAGGTTTTGGCTAGTCAATAAATCATAGACAGTTAAACGTAAACAGCGCTGTCGATCGATCATAAATCTCACCCTGATTCGATCGCTTCCCGGAAAGCCGGACGGATCGAGTTTAGCGATATTTTTACCTTCATTTGTTTCGTTCAATGGTCGTACCGCCGCCACCCCAGCCGCTAAGTTTTTGGTAATTAATTGATCGCCATCAAAATAAATTTCGGTGCCGCCGGTTTCGGTACCCAGTTCGCCAATAATTAGTTCAATGCTGGGTTGACTAGCTTGGGAAGCCCCCAGCATCAGTTCTAATGGTTTATTCATTGGGTACGGCTGACCTGCATTAATAATCCGGTGCCAGTTGTGACGATTTTGACGGCGATCCCAGTAGCGAATGCCATAACTATGGTACAGAAAATCGGTGACTTCTAAGCCCTGGGTAATTTGTAAAGCACCATGAGCGATCGCTTCAAAGGGCTTGAATTGCTTGATTTTATTAGGCTCGAAATGTTGACTGATCCAGGATTGGATTGCAGGCATTTGAGCCGTGCCGCCGACTAGTAAGACCGCATCAATGGCGCTGAAAGTAATAGTTTGTCGATCGATCTGCTGATTAATAGATTTCAGCAGGTCGTCTAACTGAGAAAATAGTCCTTTGTCGGTCAGGATTTGTTCTAGTTCCGCGCGGGTGAGTTGAAATTCGTAGGTTTCAAAGGCTTGATCATCAAAAAATACTTCGGTGGCGGTAGTGCTTACTGATAGCTGAATCTTGAGTTTTTCGGCTAGCCGCATGATTAGGGATGTCACCCGTAAACCTTGCTGGGCAGCTAGATATTCGGCAATCCAGCGATCAATATCGGTGCCCCCCAGGTTTTGGCCAGCCTTGGCTAACACTTTGGCTAGCTGTGCTTTTTGGGTAGATTTATCTAAAACTTGATTGCCAAATTTAATTAAAAAACCTAATTTTTGGCTAGGGTTGGCGACCAGTTGCACCAGAGATAGATCGATCGTTCCACCGCCGCAATCTAAAACTAAAATTAAGCCGCTATCTAAGCCGTAGCCGAGCGCCGCCGCTGTGGATTCATCTAATAGTGATACTTGGGCGATCTCTAGCTGGGCACAAACTCGGTTTAACCAACTGCGGTAGGTATCAAAGCTATCGACGGGCACCGTCACTACTAACGATTCAGCGGATTTATTACTCAGGGATATAGACTGCAATATCTGGGTTAGAAACCATTCACCGATTTGCTCAAAGGTGATTTGACAGCCATCTAACTCCGGCAAAAATCCTTGAATTTCTGCTCCAATGCCTCGTTTGAATCCGGCAAAAGAGCGTAGATCGCTGGCAACATCTAAGCCTCGATCGCGCACCGCCTGACCAATAGTTAAATCTGTAGTGGTTGCGTTATGGACATAGACTAGGCTGGGAATCAATGGTGGATTGAGAGCATCTACCATTGATAGTCCGGGTAAATTAATGGTTTCGGCTTGTTGGGTGGCAGTATTCCAACGGGCAATTACAGTGTTACTAGTGCCAAAGTCGATCGAGATTGCCATGATAATAATCTTTAGTTTATAAAAATTTTGTAGTTAGCCAAAAGTCTTGCCAGATAAGCAATATCTCGCAATTGTTAACAAATTTCGTGATAATTGTTTACATAAAATACACATTTTTTACCATAGTTTGCTATGGTAAAACTGCATTCTAATTTATAAATATGTAGAGTTGTAAACATGAATCCTATTACTATTATTGCTTGGATAATATTTGGGGTAATTGCTGGTGCAATTGCTAAATTAATCGTACCTGGTCGTCAGGGTGGTGGTTTCTTTGCAACAGCGATGCTTGGTATTGTTGGTGCTTTTATTGGTGGTATTGCCCATAACTTCATTAGCAATGGTAAGTTAAATCTTGTTGCTAGTAAAAGTTTTGATATTGGTAGTATGTTCGTTGCTGTACTTGGTGCAATCGTGGCAGTTTTCCTTTGGGGAATATTAACCGGTCGCACTGATAATTAATCAACTATCACTTGGGCTAGATACTGATGTAGATGAAAAGCATCTACTCCAGCTACACCTCGTTTTCGAGCAGCAAGACTGCCAGCTTGGGCGTGCCACCAGTTGGCACTGGCAACTGTTTTTAGGAGATATCCTGGCTCAGTATTTAAATAATTGGTGGCAACTATGCCGCCAATCAGGCCAGCTAATATATCACCACTACCACCTCTAGCTAGTGCTGGAGTGCCATTATTGATAACCCAAGTTTCTTCACCGTCAGAGATAATCGTTCTAGCACCTTTGCTGAGGATGATTATTTTGTTTTGAGCGGCTTTTGATATGACTGCTGTTATTTGATCGATCTGCTCATGATCAGTCAAATCAGGAAACAGTTGTCGCCACTCGCCACCATGTGGTGTGATGATAGTAGGAGCTGAACGGTGCTTCCAGCTATCTATGGGTAATTTTGCCAAAATATTTAAAGCGTCGGCATCCAACAGTAATGGTAAATCTCTGGTCAGTAATAATTTAACTGTTTCTACTGGTTCTGTTGTTAAACCACAGCCGCCAGCAATTGCTGTATATTTAGACCAATTTAGCTCTGGCAGCTGGGCGATCGCCCCTTGGTCTGTCTCTGGGCAACCGATGACAATGGCATCTGGTAAATGGTTTAGCACTGCTAGTTTTAGAGAATTAGGAACAGCGATCGAGAGCAGTCCGACCCCGCTAGCCCTCGCTCCTAAACCAGCCAAGATAGCAGCGCCCGCGTATTGCCAGGAACCAACGACCAAGAGTAAATGCCCCTGCTGATATTTATGGGTCACGATGGGGCGCTGGTGGGGCAGATAGCGATCGGCAGTGGCTTTGGTCATCATCTGGAGGGTATTTTGTTGACCCCACACGGCCTGGATATCGGCCTGGGGGATATCAAAACCCAGTAACTCGACCTGGCCGAGGTAGGCCAGCGCTGGTTCTTGGGCAAAGGCCATTTTCCACAAACCCAGACAAAAAGTGTGGCTGGCACAGATCGCTGCTCCCAGCACCGCCCCCGTATCGGCCTGCATCCCTGATGGGAGGTCAATACTGACGGTCGGTAGTTGCAGTTTGTTGATTGCGGTAATTGCTGCGACTATGTTTGCACTCAGTGATCGATCGAGACCAAAGCCAAAGATACCATCCAGCAGCACCTGGCAATTTTGCAGCTCACAGATGTGCTTAATTCTAGCGATGCCCAGACTCGTGACGTATTGGTAATGCTGAGTAGTTAAATCCTTGAAGCTATCACTAGGACTGTAGAGCATCACTTGGTAGCCGCGCAAATGTAGCTCTCTAGCTACCACTAAGGCATCGCCACCATTATGGCCAGCCCCAAATACTACACCTACTCGCTGATAACTAGTTAATGGAAATAGCTGCTGAAAGCGCCGACTAATTAAACCGCCGACTTTTTCCATCAGGGCGGCTACTGGCATCCCCGCTGTAAAAATGCGGTGTTCGATCGATCTCATCTGGGCGATAGTGACAATTGGCTCGTTCATGGCTGAAGCACTTTTCGGATCTCGATCGCCACCTGGGCGGCGTATTCTTCATGCATTCCCAAGGTGCCTGGTAACGTGACCGTGGTAACTCCTGGTAACAGAGAGATCGCTTCCATCTCGGCTTTGGATTTGGGCGGACAGTCAGCTCCGATAACGAGCAAAATTGGTACTGAAAGGTGCTGAAAGAAAGACTGAAAGGTCGCGCGGTCATTGACTGGATCTAAGCCGCCGGTGACGAAGGCGGCAGGGGCAAATCTGGCTCCCGCTTGTTGGGTGATTTGGCGTTTGTGGGCGATTAGTTCTGGCGTAATGTCGGCAGCATTAGCGTAGACATGCCGTTGGTACATCATCTGCAAAAAGCCGGGAGTGGTGTTGACCTGATACAAGGCTTGGCCGAGAATCGGCGATCGAACTAATTCCCGCAAGAATTTAAACCAGGGCTTTTGACCTTTCATCATGGTGGGCAGTGGGCCGCGCCAGGTTGGTGCCACCAAAACAATTTGCTCCAAAAGATCGGGCTGCTGCTGGGCTAATTTCATCAGGTAGCCAGCGGTGTGGCCAGTGGCTACTACTGTCAGCGGCCGGGGCACTATGTCCCGAATGAAGTCGGTGAGAAATTGCTGGTAGAGTTCTGGGTTGTATTGTAGAGGTGGTCGATCGGAGTCCCCAAAGCCAGGGAAATCTACTGTCGTGACCCGAAATTCTGGGGCTAAAATGCTGGCGATTTCAGCGACTTCGCCACGGCTAGAGACTGTACTAAAAGCGGGCAGCAGTAGCACTGGTTTGCCCTGACCGCCTATCGAGTAAGCTACTGAAATCTGTTGGTTTTGCCATGTCCATTGGTAAGTAGTCGGTGAAGTAGATAGCATGGATCTTTGGAGAAAGTTTAGCTCCATCTTAACGGATGCCAATTGCTAGAATTTCTCTTGGCTCTCGTTATTGGTATGATGTGCTCTCATGAAACACATTTTGTATGTTTTGCCCTATCTGGAGCTTGGCGGTACCGAGAAACATGCCTTCAGCTTAATGGATAACCTGCAACAGCATTATCATGTTTCGCTGTTAGCTCCTGATGGTCTGGGATCTGCTCCTTTCCGGCAAGCCGGATTTGGCTATCAAGAATTTCCCCGTCTAGAGCAAAATTTATGGCAGGGGGTGCCAGAGCAAGTGACTGATGGCCAAACTGAGTTTATCGCGCCGCCCCAAGATTCGTTAGCTTTGGCGGCGGGGATCGATCGATTGATTTCTGACCCAGTTTTGTTGGCAGATTTTGGCAAACGCGGTGATGCCCAATACCGAGAAAAATTTGATTTATTGGGAATGCTAAATAGTACAGTTGATGTTTATGAAAAGCGCTGACTAGCTAAATGAAAGATACATTGCCGTTATTGACTTTCCTCAATAGTCAAGATGCCGAGACCCAGTTAGAGCAAATTTTGTCGATCGATCGACATCCCTACATTAAGTTGGTGATTGCTGGGGATGGAGAACTGCGGGACAGTTTGCCGCAAATTGCTGCTGATCTAGGAATTAGTAAGCATGTGATTTTTGCCGGATACCTTCAGGATGTCCAGAACTTAATGTATTGTTTCGACATTTTTGTGTTGCCTTCTCTGCAAGAGGCTTTGCCGCTGGCTAGTGCGGAGGCTATGTCGATGGGGAAGGCGATTGTGGCTACTAATGTGGGCGGGATGCCGGAGCAGGTGACTGATGGTCAAACTGGGTTTATTGTGCCGCCCCAAGATTCGTTGGCTTTGGCGGCGGGGATCGATCGATTAATTTCTGATCCGGTATTGCTGGCAGATTTTGGGGAACGCAGTTATTCCAGATATCGAGAGAAATTTGCTTTATCGGGAATGCTAAATAATACGGTTGATGTTTATGAAGAAGTATTGATTAGCTGAGCTATATTAGAATAGTCAATCATCACTTCTAATATTAAGTCAATTCTACTTATACTGAATTATATTTTCGATCTATTTCGAAAATCTTGCTAACGGTTTTGGTTATCTATTAATTCCTATTGCGATCATGTTTTATCCTATATGTCGGTATCTTACAAATAAGAAGTATCACATCTCCCATATTCCATCTCAGTTGAAAGAACCTATTGTAAATTCTCGAATTGATTTGACTGATGTTACCTTTGCTATTCCAGTAAGGCTTGATTCTAAAGATCGAGAGAATAATCTTAACTTAACAGTTGATTATTTAAACTATCATTTTAAAACTAATATAATTGTTTGTGAGGAATCAAAAATTTCTCACTTAAAGTATGTAAATAATAAATGTGAATATATACATTACTCTACAGATCTTAACTATACTCATAGAACAAGGACTCTCAACTTGATTGCTAAACAATCTAAGACTTCAATTATATCCATTTGGGACACTGATGCTTTAGTTCCAGTAAATCAAATAGTTTCGAGCTATCGAGCTTTATCTGAAAATAGATTTGATATCATATATCCTTACAATGGGATATTTGTAGATCTTTCGCAGTCTCTACATCAGCAACTTGTGGATAGAGAATACGATTTAAAAATGCTTCCTAAATCTTCATTTCAACCAAATCAGGGAAACTCTATTGGTGGTGCTATTTTCTTTCAAAAAAAAGTATTTTTAGAAGGCGGGATGATGAATGAATACTTTAAGTCATATGGTTGGGAAGATAATGAATTAATCGAAAGATTTTATAAGTTAGGATACAAGATTGGCCGTGTCGAAGGAATATTTATTCATCTCTATCACTCTCGAGGTGAGAATAGCTCAGTTAAAAATATCTTTGCTAAAAATAATCAACAGGAATTACAAAAAGTCAAAAGAATGAATCGAAAACAGATTGAACAATACGTCAAAACATTTAACTGGTTAAACTAAAATATTCTATATGATTACTTGTGATTTAATGGGCGGATTGGGAAATCAGCTATTTCAAATAGCCACTACTCTTGCTTTAGCTTGGGAGAACGAAGATATTGCGGTGTTCAATATTAAGGGTCATAAAAATGTATTGCAAGGTAATGGAGCTAGCCACTATCAAAAAACTATTTACCGAAATTTAATTGATCGTAAGATCTGGCTGAGTAAATATGTTTTTAGAGAACAGGGACATCATTATCAACAGATTCATTATCGAAAAAATATGAAGTTGATTGGTTATTTTCAATCAGAAAAATATTTTATTAAATATCGACAAAAGCTTCTTGATTTGTTTGCTCCATCACCCCAAATAATAGATAAATTAAAATTAGAATATGGATTTATTCTTGACCATCCTAGCTGTGCTATTCATGTTCGCAGAGGTGATTACCATAAGTTTCCTAATAATCATCCCATTTGTTCGATCAATTACTATAAAGCAGCGATTGCCCTATTTGATAGAAATACTCAATTTTTAGTATTCTCTGATGATATTAACTGGTGTAAAAACATGTTTAATGAGGATAGATTTGCATTTAGTGAAAATAATAGTGAAGATGTTGACTTGTATTTGATGAGTATATGTCAACATCAAATTATTGCGAATAGTTCTTTTAGTTGGTGGGGAAGTTGGTTAAATCAAAACATTAGTAAACGTGTTATCGCTCCCGTAAACTGGTTTGGCTATTCTTTGCAACATCTTAATACTAGTGATCTTTATACTTCATTTATGTTGAAAATATGATAAATATATTGATGTGATTACGCGGTTACTTAAGCCTATGTGAGAATTACAAATTATGAGTAATTGTGAAAATAAAGTGATGAAAGTTGGAATTCTGTATATTTGCATTGGCAAATATTCAATTTTCTGGAATGACTTTCGGCAAAGTGTTGAAAATAATTTTCTACCTGGAGTTGAAAAAATATATTTTGTATTTACTGATTCTGATCAAATAAAATGTGAAAAAAATATTTTTGTCATTAAACAAGTGGATTTAGGTTGGCCAAAAAATACATTGTTGAGATTCAAGATTTTCTTAAAGGCAAAAGAGCTATGGAAAGAATGTTCACATTTGATATTTTTCAATGCTAATCTTATTGTGACTAAATGTATATATGCGGATGAAATATTGCCAAATGGAATAGATGATGATGGAACATTTGTTACCATACATCCTGGCTATCATAATAAAAAGTCTAGTGCCTTTCCATTGGAAAGAAGACAAAAAATATCAAAGGCTTATATTGATAAGCCAAAAAGTGATTATTACTTTGCCGGAGGATTAAATGGAGGGCTACAAGAAAAGTTCACTAAACTAATTCAAACATTAGAATCTAATATTGATATAGACTTGGACAATGGTATTATAGCAGTCTGGCATGATGAGTCTCACATTAATAGTTATATGATGGGGAGAAATCCAAAAATAATCTCGCCATCCTATCTGTATCCTGAAAACTGGATACTACCATTCGAACAGAAAATTTTGATTTTAGATAAGAAAAGGTTTGGTGGTCATTCTTTTTTAAGAAACAATAAAGAAACCAACTCTAGTAGCTTTTTAAGTGTGATGAGTAAAATGTTTCACAAGAAATAGTCTTAACAACATTACGGACTGTTGATTTGTAGAAACTGTGAGAGTTATTAATGTTCATAGTTCCAAGTTTTTATATTATTGAGGGCAGCTTATGACAGCTATCCAGCTCCACAACCTATCAGTTCCAGTCACTTGGGAAAAACTCCCAGCTGACTTCACCCTACCCGAAGAACCCGTGGAAAGCAATCTTCAGCCTCTACTGGCAGCAGCTCTCCGCGAATGCCTAGAATTAGCCGGATTAATCCCAGAATCCAGCCTCATTGCTTCCAACTTTGGCCTGTGCGCCACCGTCGGTGATAAAACCGTCGTAAAAGCCCCCGACTGGACATACGTTCGATCGATCCAACCCATTCCCAACGGCGCAATTCGGCGCAGCTATACTCCTCATATCGAAGGCGACACCCCCGCGATCGTCATGGAATTTATCTCCGAAACCGAAGGCGGTGAATACTCCATTAATCCCCACTTTCCCTACGGCAAATGGTACTTCTACGAACAAATCCTCCAAGTACCTGTGTACGCAATCTTTCATCCCAAAACAGGCGAATTAGATATCTATCGATTAACTAGCAATAAATACGAGCAACAGTTACCGGATGAGCATCATCGTTACTGGATCGAAGAGATTGGCTTATTTTTAGGAGTATGGCAGGGTAAAAAAGCAGAAATGACTTTTGCTTGGCTGCGCTGGTGGCATCCGTCAGGCAATTTATTACTATGGGGTAGCGAGCGAGTAGAGCAAGAACAACAACGGGCAGAGCAAGCAGAAACAGCCCTCGCCGAAGAGCGGCTTTCCAATCAACTACTAACTCAAAAGCTCAGAGAGTTAGGTGTAGATCCCAACACATTAGAAACGTAAAGCGTCTAAGCCAGCCTTTCAGTCTTTCAGTCATAGATAAAGTGGAATATTGCTACCAGTAGAGTGTTAGAATCTCTTCAACCCCACATCTGGTGAGTCACGCTCCTAATCCCTTGCCAGAGAAGATTCGGGAAGCTGCTACCAAGATTTTCGCTTATGTACAAACCACTCGGTACCGTCATTCAAGGCTCCCTCACTAGTGGCTTGGATGTAAAACTTTATCCTGGCATTTCCGTAGAAGATATGCGGGTCGGTAAGTTTCTGGTGGTGCATGGCCACAAATACGATTTCTTTTGTTTGCTCACCGACGTAACATTAGGCACAACTAGCGATCGAATCCTTGTTCATCCTCCCGATCCCAACGATGATTTTTTACTAGATGTTTTATCGGGTAGTACCACTTTCGGCACCGTCAACCTCGCGCCGATGCTGATGCTGGGCAGGCCATCCGCAACCAAGAACCTAAATGAGTTTAATGGCAATGGTAAAAAAGGAGCAGCTGAAATATTAGAAGATACTGAAGCCAAGGCGGTGCTAGCTTCTTATCAAGCCCAGACTGGCGTAGAACTCGATTTGCTGCCAGTTAAAACCATTCCTAGCCACTTCAGCGAAGTTTTTGATGCCAGCGAACAGGACTTTCGATCGGTTTTTGGTTGGGAAGATGATCCTACCCGCTGTAACTTTGCGATCGGACAACCTCTAGATATGGATGTGCCCGTTTGCTTGGATCTACATCGTTTTGTGGAACGGAGTAACGGTGTATTTGGTAAGTCTGGTACTGGTAAATCTTTTCTAACCCGGCTGCTGCTAGCCGGTGTGATTCGGAAAAAAGCCGCTGTTAACTTGATTTTTGATATGCACTCCGAGTACGGCTGGGAAGCTGTCGCCGAAGGTAAAAACATCCGTACTGTCAAAGGTTTGCGCCAGCTTTTTCCGAACGAGGTGATTGTCTATACCCTCGATCCTGAATCGAGCCGCCGTCGGGGCATTCGAGATGCTCAGGAACTATACCTCAGCTACAGCCAGATTGAAGTAGAAGATATTCAGTTAGTGAGTCGAGAGCTAGATATTTCGGAGGCTAGCTTGGATAGTGCCAATATTTTATATGGCGAGTTTCAGAATGGTTGGATCCAAGAACTGATTGAGATGACTAATGAGGACATCAAGAATTTCTGCGAGGAGAAGAGAGGGCACATGGGTTCGATCATGGCTCTCCAACGGAAATTATTGCGGATGGAGCGGCTCAAATATTTGCGACCAGCTATTCGCCAGAACTACATCGATCAAATGTTGCAAAGCATTGATGCCGGTAAAAATGTAGTGATCGAATTTGGCAATCAAAATGACATGTTGTCTTACATGCTAGTGACCAATATGATCACCCGCCGTATTCATAAGCGCTATGTCGAAAAAGCCGAGAAATATCTGCAAACCAAGAGTCCGATCGATAAACCGCAGCAATTGATGATTACGATCGAAGAAGCCCACCGCTTTCTTGATCCGGCCATTGTGAAAAGTACGATTTTTGGGACGATCGCCCGCGAAATGCGTAAGTACTTTGTGACATTATTGGTGATTGACCAGCGTCCTTCTGGCATCGATAAAGAAGTAATGTCCCAGATTGGTACTCGGATTACCGCTTTGATCAATGATGAAAAAGACATTGATGCCATTTTTACCGGCGTCTCTGGAGCGCAGGGCTTACGAGCAGTTTTGGCCAAAATGGATTCCAAACAACAGGCTCTGATTCTGGGGCACGCGGTGCCGATGCCGGTAGTGGTGAAAACGCGCTCCTATGACCAGAAATTTTATGAAGAGATTGGCTGTCAAGACTGGACGGCTAAAACCGATGCGGAGATTGCGACGGCGGCTCCACTCGCTTTGGCTGACTTGGGTTTTTAGCTGAATGCAATAAATGGCTGATGTAAGCAGCATTGATATATGGGAAGTTGGGGAGATAGTGATTTAGATCGCAATTGATCGAGATTCGCCTAAAGCTGCTCCACCGATTTGGATATTTTACCAATCCCTACTGCTTGCCTTCCTATGGCCTCCAAACAATCTTCTAAAGTTAAGTTCCCGCTCTGGCCTTTTCTGAACCAGCCGTTGTTCCACCCTACTTTTCGGGTGATGCTCAATCCCGCTCGTTTTCAACATGCTTACCAGCTGCGGTTGTTAGAGCGGTGCCTGCTGAAAAAATCACCGCGCCCCAATAACTCCCCCCGCCGTTAGTTTGTTCTTAAGTGCGGATCGATCGCCATAACGATTGATAAGATTGTTGCTGATTGGCGCTAAGCGGCTGTAAAAATTCGCCTTTAGCAAAAACTGTAGCGTTTAAGCCGGAGTGACTGCTCATTTCTGGGGTGAATTGCTGAGACGATTGATTGGTGGCGAGTGGTGACAAGGCGTTGGTAAAAAGTGAAATTTTACGAGCGATAGCTGGCTGTAAGCAAAAATCGATCCACTGCTCAATGGTCGGACTGTTCGCAACTGGCTGAGCCGATTGGGGTTGTACCCATAGATCCGCCCACAAAGAAGTACCCGATTGGGGAATGGCCAGCCCCAGATTAGAATATCTACTAATTAGGTCAGCTACGTCATGAGACCAGGCCATGGCCAACCACGTATCACCAGTAAGTAGTGGTGATAAATAATTATCAGAATTATACAAAGCTACTTGCTGGTGCAATTGACGGAGTTTGGTCGGCAATTCTGGTACGGTCTGTGGATCGGTATTGTAGGAGTGACCTAACTGCTTGAGGGTGAGACCAATAATTTCTTGACTCTGATTGAGGAGGGAAATTTGACCCTTTAGCTCCGGTCGCCATAAATCTGACCAGTCCGTGGGCGCAGGAATGCCTGCTTGCTGAAATTTGTCGCGACGATAGATTAGTACCACGCTTCCCCAGCGATAAGGTGCTCCCCAGACTTGCCCTTGCTTGGTTACTAGTTGCTGCCATTTACTGTCGAGTTGCGACCAAGCGGGAATTTTGCTGGGATTTAGCGGCTTGATTAGTTTTTGATTGATCGCCATCGACAGCCAGGTATCGCCTAGAGTAATTAAATTAGCTACTGAGTTGTTAGGGGGCGATTGCCACGGCCACCGCCAACTACGATCGATCTCCGCTGGTTTGCTCCATTTCTGGAGCAGTTCTAGGCTGTCAGCTAATTGGGCGATGCTGCTGGCATTCAAGTCGCCTTTAACTAGTTGCTGAAACTCTTTGATGAGGAGGGTGGGCAGTGATTGTTTGAGAAACTTAATTTTCAATCGATCGACTGGGTTTGACTGACAACCAAAAAGTAGCGGCTCTAAGCTTAAAATTCCCAGTGACTGGAGCAGATGACGACGCTTCATACTAGTCCTCGCGCCGTTCCATGCCAAAACCCACCAAATTAATCACCGACGGAATTACCCCCGGTTCCGGGCGTTGATAGGTGACAATTGTGCGCAAGCGTAGCTGAGGAGACATGAGCCGCATTTGGTCTACTGCTACCGATCGGCTGTAGTAGGTGGTCATTTCTAAGGTCTGCCGACTGGGCAAATAAGTGAAACGACCGGTAATTGCGCCTGATTCGGAGTAGCCTTCATCCCGCAAATAAAATCCTCTAATTATTTCCTCAGTGGCCGGGAGTTCAGCGGCTAATGGTACACCGGGCGCAGTGGCATCTTGGGGCAGATGTTTTGGATCGGTCAGAAAATTATCTGGGATAAATAAGGCTTTGAGGCGCATGGCCACTTCTTCCCCAGTTTCGGAGAGGGTTTCAAAAGAAATGCCGAAGCCGTAAGCCTGGTCGCTAGTGCTGGCTGCTTTGAAAAATTCTGACGGAATGAAAGCTGAAGAAATTTGGTTTTTTTCCACCGCCGTCAGCGGTTGGACATTGAATTCTGTGTAGGAGCGTTCTACCTCTCCCTTCAGGGGGTAGTGGTAGGTTCTTTCGGTCTTCCAAAGACCACTACAATCAGCAAAAAAATCTTCAATCCCAAGCATTTTGTCCCTCAGCCCGCCCTGGCGACTGGGCGATCGATTAAGTTAGCCTCTTACCACTCATGTGGAGCGCTTTCCCACGTTACCACAATTGTCGGGGTTGGTGGATGATGTCGATCGACACTTTTCTGCTGGTAGTTCACTGAGTCTCAATTAAGCGCAGTAAGCTTTCTGTGGCATTCACAACATCCGAGCTTTGCCAGTCGCGGTAGAGGGCAGCAGCGATCGCACCACCTCCGGCACCTACTCCTTCTTTAACAAAACCCTGGTCATATACCTGCATTTGGGGATATGCTGATTGGCTAAATTGCAGCTCCGCCGATAGGAATGGACAAATTGCTTGGGCGAGTCCGACAGCATCGGCACTAGGATCGTGTGCTACCCAGCCAGTGGTGCCTACCACAATCTGCTGCGGTTGATAGTGGTAATTGGCGTGATGAGCCAGTGCTTGCATTAAGGCATAGACCGCGATCATTTGAGTTCCACCGGCCAAGAGCACTCCACCATGATTGCTAGCAGCTAAAGCCATGCCTGCCACCACTATTTGCATCGGATCGCCCAGTGTCGAGACGATCTGCCAGGGATCGGCGGTAATGGGCAGCTGCCTCAGACCTTGATTGACCACTGCCAGTTTCTGCTCATGATTACAGGGCGAATGGCTACTGTTGACTTTGCCGGCGGCTGGAATGCCTAGGGCTGTCAAGACGGCTAAGGCGGTAGTGGTACCGCCTACCACACATTCGCCGATGACTAGATAAGACTTAGCCGGTAGTGCCTGTGCCACTGTATTGCCCCAAGCTAAACCTTGCTGCCATAAATGATGAACTACGGCCAGGGGCAGGGCTTGACCAGTCGTGAGGCACTGAGCGGGTTGGCCGCCTAAATCTACACAAGTAAAGCTCGGTGCTTGGGGCAGACCAGCATTGAATATCGTTACTGGGATATCTAAGGCGGCGACGATCGATCGAGTGATGATCGCGGGGGACACCCCGGCTTGCAGGGGTGGCAGCGGATATTGGTAATGGGGTTGTACTCCCAGCGCTAAAAACTCACCATCAGCTAGAGCCGTCAACTGTCGATCGGCAGGGGTCAGACCAGCTGCTGAAATCTGGGGTAACAGGCCAGTATCAGTAAAGCCCAGCACACAGCAGAAATGGGGGCGTTGGTGGCGATGTCGGGCTAACCACTGCTCGCTTATGTGATGCTGGGTGTGAATATTGATCAACTATCTTGAATCCAGATTTATTGGGTGGAGATTATTTAGATTTCCAGAGCCTCTTCCAACCAGGCTGGTGGGCGGGGAATGGGGCCACCGATTCGGTCAAAGAGTAGCAGCGCTGCCAAATGAATAATTAGCAAAGATGATAGGCTACTGAGAAATAGCAAGCCAATGGCCGCTAGCTGCACAGCCCCGATATTTGGTTCTGCTAAAGTGCCGAATTTTTCTAAGACCCAGCCTAAAATATCGCTAGTTCTGGCAATTGTATACGTCCAGAGATCTTCACCTACCAGAATGGAAGTCAGCCAAAAACGAAAAAAGAAACCCAAGGAGTCGAGGATGCTGCCGACGAAGATTGACCAGCCCCAACCAATGCCCCGCCGCCAAAAAGCTCCCAATTGAATCCCCAGTAAACCGTGTGGAATCGTAAACAAGATACTACGGGTTGGTCCCATTAGCACCGACAGTAGTAAGCTGGACACCACCACCGACATCCAGCCCGCTCTTTTACCCCAGCGCAGATAGACAAGAATTAAAGGCAAAGCCAAAAACGGCTTCAGAAATGCTCTGCCCATCAACAGATAGTTATCTATGAGGCATAGCAAACAAGCAGCACTGGCAAGAAATGCTGTTTCCACCAGCGCCAGCGGGGGTTTATTACCAGATGATGGAACTGTCAATGAACACCTAGCGAATTATCAAGATTCAGACCGAGGTCTATGTTATCCAAAGGATGCACGGTACAGGAGTTGAACCTGTCTAGCACGAATTATGAGTTCGTTGCCTAAACCGCTCGGCCAACCGTGCAAAGTCCTGAATTATTCTAGCAAAGATTTGGCATAGTCCAGAGCCAAGCAGCACTGGTCATGAAATTGCGGGTATAATTTATGGAATTTGAACTGGTGAAACCGATGCGTATTGCTAATAATGTCACTGAATTAGTTGGTTTCACCCCGTTGGTCAGGCTCCAGCGGATTCCCCTTGCCGACGGCTGTGTAGCGGATATTGTGGTGAAGCTAGAAAGTATGAATCCCTCTGCTTCGGTTAAAGACCGGATTGGGGTAAACATGATTTTAGCTGCGGAACGGGAAGGCTTGATTACCCCTGGCAAAACTATTTTGATTGAGCCAACTTCCGGTAATACTGGTATTGCTTTGGCGATGGCCGCAGCGGCGAAGGGCTATCGCTTGATTTTGACGATGCCAGAAACCATGAGTATGGAGCGGCGATCGATGTTGCGGGCTTATGGGGCTGAGCTGGAACTCACTCCGGGAATTGAAGGGATGAGTGGCTGTATTCGGCGGGCGCAAGAAATTGTGGACAAAACGCCTCATTCGTACATGCTTCAACAGTTTCGGAATCCAGCGAACCCGGCGATCCATCGCAGCACCACCGCAGAAGAAATTTGGCAAGATACGGATGGTAAGGTTGACATCTTGGTAGCGGGAGTGGGGACTGGCGGTACGATCACTGGGGTGGCCGAAGTGCTAAAGGAACGTAAACCCGGTGCTCAAGTGATTGCGGTGGAGCCGACTAATAGCGCTGTTTTGTCGGGTGGGAAGCCTGGCCCGCACAAGATTCAGGGGATTGGGGCAGGGTTTGTGCCCCCGGTGCTACGGGTAGATTTAATTGATGAGGTGATTACGGTGAGTGACGAGGAATCGATTGCCTATGCGCGCCGCCTGGCTCGCGAAGAGGGTTTACTTTCTGGTATTTCGAGTGGGGCAGCGCTGTGTGCTGCTATTAAGGTTGGCCAACGTCCAGAAAACCAAGGTAAACTGATTGTGATGATTCAGCCCAGTTTTGGTGAACGGTATCTGAGTACGCCATTGTTTCAAGACCCTGAAATCAAGAATTAGTTTGATTAGTTTATTGAATGAGTAACACGCATTACCAAACCCTCCAAATCAATCCCCGGGCGACGACGGCTGAAATAAAGCAAGCCTATCGGCAATTAGCCAAGCAGCACCACCCTGATCTGAATCAATCTAGGGCGGCGATCGATCGAATGATTTTTATTAATGCCGCCTACGAAGTATTGAGTGACCCGCTGCGGAAGCAGAATTATGACAGGTCTCTCCAGCGAGATGCCCCGGCGGCTATTGATGAACGAATTGCTCATAACCGAGCTAGCCGCCGTCCTAAAAACCAGCGGGCAGCACCTGATATTGATAGCGAAATTGAAATTTGGCTGAACTCGGTCTATGCGCCGGTGAATCGATCGATCACCGCCATCCTCAAACCTTTTAAAACCAAGCTGATGGAACTATCGGCGGATCCCTTTGACGATGATTTGCTCGGTAATTTCGCCGCTTATTTACTCGACTGCCAGCGTCACCTCAAAAAAGCTGAGCAGCATTTTCACTCTCTGCCCAACCCGTCGAATTTAGCAGGTATTGCTTCTAATATCTACTACTGCCTTGGTCGGTTGGGGGATGCGATCGAAGAGCTGAATCGCTATACAACTTGTTACAACGATGAGTACCTGCATTCGGGGCAGGAGCTATTTAGAATTGCGGCGGGTCTGCAAAAAGAAGCGAAGAAGCAACTCAAAAGTATTTATTAAAGTTAACTTAATGTTTGCCCTAATTATCATTAGTTGGTACTCCGTCGGGGAAGGTGCGCGCAAATTCTGCGGCTAAGTCTTCTAGTTCAATCAGTGCTTGATTAATATCTATAGCCAAGTGAGCCTGTTGAGGATCGGCCAGTAACTGGCGCAACCAGGTGCGTTTGTTTTCAATAAATTGTACCCGTTCTTGTAAAGTCTGAAGTTCCATGATTTTTGGGGGTGATACCTAATTCTAAATTGTAGCCGCTAATTTGGTGGTGCTAGCGGTAGTGCCACTGTAAAAGTCGTCCAGCCGCCACTGCTCTGTACCGTAATTTGACCATGCAGTTGCTCGACCAGATTGCGCACCAGCGATAACCCCAGTCCCGTCCCCCCTTGGCGATGATGATCCGCTGCTGGTACCCGATAAAACCTGTCGAATAAGTGCGGCAAGTCGGCAGCATCTACAACAGCTTGATTGCTAATCGTTAAATAAATTGGCACAGCATTCTTGGCCTGCCTCTTACTCTCACTATTTGTGGAAGCACCCATGGTACTGAGAAGTGGCAGCGGTGCTGGATACTCCAGTTCACAGATAATCTCTTGACCGATTGCTGTGTATTTGCAGGCATTGTGTAACAGCTCAGAGATAATTCGCTGCAAGTAAGCTTCATCGGTGATCACTAGTGCGGTTTGTTCCGGGAGACGCAGGAGTAATTTTTGCTGGTGATCAGCTGCTCGTGATTGATAGGGCTGAGCGATCGACACCAACCAATCGGTCATATCAATCTCATTTCTTTGGAGCTGAGTATTGCCAGTTTCAATTTTTTGTAAATCTAAAACATTATTGACCAGGCTAATCTCTCGCTCACATTCTGTCTCCAAAATATTCCAATAGCTTTGGGTTCGTTTATTGCTTAACAACTCTGACAGACTCGGATCTTGGCCAATACTAATTTTGAGCATCTTTAGTGCCATCCGCATATTCATTAGCGGGGCGCGCAGATCATGGGAAATCTTGCTGATAAACTCGTCTTTGTATTGATCTCGTTGGACTAGTTCTGTCAGTTGGGCATGGAGAATCTCTAATGAATCATCATTGAATTCAGGACGATCGTCAGCTGATGCTTGGTCATGAATAACTTGAGGTACTTGGAGTTGGTAAATAGCAAAAATGGATTGTCCGAGTACTTTGGCTAATACCTGCAACCAATCAAAATCCCGCAGCTCCCAAATATCTGGATTGCCGATAATGCAAATCCTACCCCAGACCAATTCTTGACAAGTAATCGGCAGTAGCATGCAGTCGCCTTTGATCGATACCGATCCAATCTTGGAGATGATTTTAAAGGAAACCGTTTCTAGGTTGCGTAACCTTTGCCCCATCATGGCGGTTAGCTCGCCACTGATTTCGGTCGGCTGTTCTCCATCTAAGCCATCTATCAAAGACAAAAATGATGATGTGGGAGCGACCTCTGCTGACAATTGAGGATACCATTCCCCAGTGGCTGGGATATGACGCTGAATAGAAACATGATACACAGCCAGTACTTCTCGGATTTGGCGGATCGTTAGCTCGCAAATTTGTACTAATTCGGGATGAAAAAGCATGTGCCTAGAACTACAAAAAAATATTGTTACTATTGATAGATAAAGGTTTGGTAACACAAATGAGCGAATATGACTTGGCGGAATTATCTCTCAAATTAGAGAGTGGAAATTCCAAGGATCGCATGGTGGCGCTAGCTTCGCTCCGTGCAGTCCCCGCTGCTGAAGCTTTTCCCTTAATCAAAAAAGTCTTGCATGATGAAAATTTGCAGTTGCGATCGATGGCCGTGTTTGCACTGGGAATTAAAGCTACCGCTGAATCATACCCAATCCTAGTCAGTTTACTCGAAAATGATCCCGATTATGGAATAAGAGCAGATGCTGCGGGTGCCCTAGGCTATTTGGAAGATGCCCGTGCTTTTCATAGCTTGGTGCGCGCTTTTTATGAGGATACTGATTGGTTGGTGCGCTTTAGTGCTGCCGTTGCTTTGGGGAATCTAAAAGACCCCCGCGCTTTGGATGTGTTAATTAAAGCTCTAGATGCTCCAGAAGTGGTGGTCAAGCAGGCCGCGATTGCCGCCTTGGGTGAAATTAAAGCTGTGGCATCGATCGATCATATTCTGCGCTTTGCTGATCACGAAGATTGGCTGGTGCGGCAGCGCTTGGCGGAATCCTTGGGTCAGTTACCATCTCCTAAAAGTGTGGCAGCACTGAAATATTTAGCCAAAGATCAAAATACTAATGTGGCTCAATCGGCGCTTTTGTCACTGACCCGATTGGATGCCGGATGATTACTAATGGTTATGGTGGCGGCTAATTCGCTCTAGACTTATGAGCGGCGGTATTTTTCACACAATTAATTTTTGTATTTTATATTCATGACTATTCAGAAGTTTTTAGAAATGAGTGCCGGTAAATGGTTCTCGCAGCGCACCAGTCATCAGCTCACCAGCCAGCAGTCAGCACATGGCAGCTCTGATATTGTGATCGAAATGTTAGCGGCTGATCATCCCCAGCTATTGCAGCTGCGTCAAGAGCATTCCGCTGATGGCAGTCCAGCTGTTCCTGGTATTCAAGTAACCGCTAAAACAGCTCAGCAGTGGAATGCTCCGAAGAATGCGGTACCGACTAGCACGACTACTGTCCTGATGCCGAGCGACGAGTCTACCGCTAACTCTCTCTCCGGGTCACTACTCTGGATGGTCAATGGGCAGCAAATGCCGCTAGGCAAGTTTCAGGTAGGAGAGGACGAGGCGTTGACTCTGTTTCTCACCTACCAACTAATGCAAATTGAAGAGCGGATCTGGTTTGCTAGCCCCAATCTTCGTCTCCGGACTAGCGTGCAAAAAAGCTCTGCGGGCTGGAGTTTAGCTTCTTTTTGCTCGGAAATTAGGATGGGTGGTGGTTAATCTGTGGCCAATGGCGATTATTTTTTTCGCGGGTTGGGGCTGATGCTGCTACTGCGCGGAGCTTGTAATAAAACTGAGAAACTTGGACTGGTGGCGCGAGATTGGTCTCATCAGTAGCTTCTTTTGCTTGGTACCAATTATCTGGGGATAGGCGTGGTGCTGTGGGCGGATAAATTATGGGGGTTAGCGATGCCGGATGGGGTTCGGTAGCTAGGAGCGATTGTGATACTGGGGGTTCCGGTAATCCTGATCCTTCATCTAGAGCTGGGTCGCTTAACTCAAAAATTTCAGTTGATCGATGTGCTTCGGCAATTTCACTGTCTGAAAATAACGTTTTTTCTAACTCTAGCTCTGCTGCGCTCTCTTCATCATCGGCAATTGTCAACTTGGCCAAGACTTCTGGGCCACTGATCATTTCAGCAAACTCTGGACTAAAGTGGGGCATCACTTCTCCCCGCCGTTGCCAGCTACTCAGAACTTGTTCGATCGATACTGCTTTATATCGACCCAAGTGGAGAGACTCAACCACAGCTAGTGATAAAAAGCTGGGATCGTATTTACAGCTCCAAGATCGTACTAACGCTAACGCTGATTGCCCACCCAGGTCAAACCCATAGCGTACAATTAGTGCCACGACTACATTTTCATTAGCCAAATTCATAGATGAGAGACCTTGCTGTGCCAGTAATTCTGCGCCAAAATGTGCTTACTCCCGAATTGTACTACTTTAACTAATCAAGTAATTGTATAGGGTTGATACAACTAGTATGAATGTAATAAAAATATCATAATTTTTACTGCTGCCAACACTGTTTTTTAGCTAGGATACATCTTCGATTTATATTATTTATATATTCTTTTCACAAATCATCCGGTGTTCTTAATGCAAGTAAAAGTGCAATTTATGCCTGATAACATCACGGTGATGGCTGCTGTCGGCGAACCACTCTTGCAAGTATCTCAGCGAGCTGGAGTCGAAATCCCCACTGGTTGTCTATCGGGTGCTTGTCATGCCTGTGAGGTGGAAATCGTGGGACAAGATATGGTTTGTGCTTGCATTAGTGGGGTGCCAGCTGGTCAGGCCGAAGTAATAATTGCCTTGTACGATGATCCTGGTTGGAAGTAAACAATCAAGGTAATAAAAAAGTGGCAGATGATTAACAGCTCTACCACTTTTTTAAGTTTTTCATTGCTAATTACTTAGCTGAAGTCATCTTCTTCTGGATCGTCACTGCTACTGGTCTCTTCCCAGTCATCGTCAACTTCGTCGGTACTGACTGTCGGTCCACCCATGGGCACGTTGTCTTCATCGTTGAAGCCATCTTTGCTAGGGGAGAAGATCGAGAAGCCCTCGGGTGAGTCATCGAAATCATAGCGGCGAGCGCTTTGATCGTCCAGAATCATATCTTCGTCGGTACCGACCAAGTTACCTTCGTAGCCGTACATCATGCCCGCGCCCAGATCGCTATCGAAGCTGGCCATCGATTCCTCGTAGGCATTATAACCAGTACCCGCTGGAATCAATCGTCCGATAATCACGTTTTCTTTGAGACCACGTAACCAATCCGATTTACCTTCGATCGCCGCTTCCGTCAGCACCCGAGTGGTTTCTTGGAAACTGGCGGCCGAGATAAAGCTATCGGTATTGAGCGATGCTTTGGTAATTCCCAGTAGCATAGGGGTGTAAACAGCCGGTGCCGCACCAGTAATTGACATGGCATCATTGACTTGCTCTACTTGGCGCAGTTCGATGAGTTCCCCTGGCAACATGGTGGTGTCGCCGCCGTCGTCGATCCGTACCTTAGAAGTCATCTGGCGAACGATTACTTCAATGTGTTTGTCGGAGATGTCCACCCCTTGGGATTGGTACACTGACTGCACTTCGTTCACCAAGAAAGACTGGGCTTTTTGGAGAGCGAGGAGGGCTGCTTCGTAAACATCATGGCTTTCGCGGTGGTGCTCAAAAAATGTTTCTAAGATTTCGTGGGGGTTGCAAGGACCATCCGTTAGCGGTTGGCCAGCGGTCACTTCTTCACCATCAGAAACAATGATGTTTTGACCAGGACCGAGGGGGTATTCGGCGACCAGGCCACCAGCCTCAATGACCTTGATTTCTAGTGGCTCGCCATCATCGCTGTAAACAACGGTGGCAGCACCATCCCGGCGACAAAGAATACAGGCTTCTTTGGGCTTGCGAGCTTCTAGTAGTTCTTCAATCCGGGGCAGACCTTGGATAATATCTCCGGTTTTGGCTCGTTCAAATACTAGCAATACTAGGTTGTCACCCCGTTGCACTAAGTCGCCATTATCAATGTGCAAGATGGCACCGGGTGATACCCGATAGGGACGTGCTAAACGCAGGACGATGCTATCCTTCCCGATCTCCAGTACTTGACCAGATTCGGGGGTCGGAATACCCGGAGCAATTTCGCTGCCAGCCACGATGAGTTGACCGACTTTGATGCTGGCTGTTGCACCAGCCGTTTCAACAGTGATCCGATCGAGGTCGCGAATTACTAGTACTCGGCGCACCAGTTCTTCTCCCTCCCGAATGCCACGGACTTCGCCGGGATGTTTACAGCGAATTTCGGTACGGGCAACTACTGCTCCGGGGGCAATTTGCTGGCCATCGGTGACTAATGGTTCAGTGTGGGTACTGCCACCCAACGGATCGGCAGCGGTATCGCGCCGAATTACCAAAGATTCCAAGATTACCAGTTGCAAGCGACTGACATCTGGGTTGTCTTCGTCGGGCACCAGCTCAATATCTGCTGCCAATTGAGTGGCTGCGGAGGTCTCACCCTCCATTTCCAGCACCAGTTGGGTACGGAGTAGTTCTACTCCGTCCACCGACTTGACCCGTTCCCCGTCTTTGTACGGAACGCGCTGGACTGCCCGTAGTTCGATCGAACTACCACCGCCGGACTTATTGATTGATGCCTGGGATGGCATGTTTGGCTCGTCAGGTACTTGGTATTCTATTACTGGCCTCAGTAGTAAAGCTGAACCATCTGGGGTTTCAACATATTCTAGATAGCGCATCTCGGTAACTTCTGCCAGTTCTGGTACTGGTTTTTGGCCAGGATTAACCAGGGTGCCAGTTACCGATTGACCACTTTCGGGGTCATCTAGTAAGAATAGATCGCCAGGTTTGATGGTGATTTCGCGCAGAATGTCGTTTTTCTGGACGATTTCCACAATCCCGCTGGTGGCGCAGAAGATGTCTTTGACTACTTCGGTACCAGCCTCTACATACTGACCGTCTTCGACGTTCAACAAAGTGATGTCTTTGTTGACTTCGTGGGATTCTTCGGGCACCCATAGAATGGTGCCGCCTTTGACCACTTCGTAACCCTGTTTGGCCTTCCCTTTCTTTTGCACTTCGATGTCGGCATATTTGATGATGCCACCAGTGCGAGTGCGGTATTGATCGTCAATTAGTTCGGCGATCGGAGTTTGGTTCAGCACCTTGGTGCCCGGTGGGGCAATTAGATGGAAGCGTTGTCCTTGAGCCGTGGCTACTACATATCGATCACGGCTGCCGCTACTTTCGATGGTAACGGTGGCATCATCTAGGGAAACTGAGGCCGTAATAATGTCAATCTCCCGCTCGCCCCGCAGACGCACGACCCCACCATTGACTGAAATCAGCTTGGTTTCAGCCAACATGCCATCCAGATCTACTGGCTCGCCATTTTGGATAGCAGGCTCGGCACCAGGCGGCAAGTTGTAGACTTCGCCCGATAACACCCACACCAAACCGCCCTTTTGAGCGATGCGGGTGGTATTACCCTGACGGTCGGTTTTTTCCTCGGGAGTAATATTCGCAAACAGAACTTCCCCAGCCAAATCGGTGGCTACGTCTTTAGTCGCTTTTTCAGTGGAACGCCGACCTTTAGCTAGTGCTACTTCTGCTAATAAGTTGCCAGCTTTCACTTCTGTCCCATCGGCGATTAACAGTGTCGAACCAACGGTGAGTGAGAAGGTCTGTTTTTTGCCTTTACCGCTGGGTTCTAAATAAAATTCACCATTGGCTTCGACTTGCTCACGATCGTCCCCATGTCGAGTCCGCATGGAGCGGGTACGTAAGGTGCCATAACGAATGGTGCCATCTACTTTAGCGCGCAGTTGTTTTTCAACTTCGCCGGTAAATACTCCACCGGTATGGAATGTCCGCATGGTCAGCTGGGTGCCTGGTTCACCGATCGACTGAGCAGCAATAATCCCCACGGCTTCGCCCAGATCTACCATTTTCACGTAGGCTAAACTCCAGCCATAGCAAGTTTGACAGATGGATCTGGCGGCTTCGCAGGTCAATGGCGATCGAACGTAGACTTCTTTTAAGTTCGCATCGCTGATTTTTTTGATCAGTGCTTCATCCAGCTCGTCATTTCGATCACCCAACATTTCTTTGGTTTTGGGATGATGCACGGGGGCTGCTAAGATTCGACCAAATAGTCGATCGCCGATGGGAATTAAGGTGCGTTCCCCATCCATCATTGGCCGTACGAATACGCCTCGGGTGGTGCCGCAGTCTTTCTCCCGCACAATTACATCTTGAGCCACATCCACCAAGCGGCGGGTGAGATAGCCAGAGTCGGCTGTCCGCAAGGCGGTATCTACCAGACCTTTCCGGGCACCATAAGACGAAATAATGTATTCAGTTACCGTCAAACCTTCCCGGAAGTTGGTTTTAATTGGTAAGTCAATAATTTCCCCTTGGGGATTGGACATCAGCCCGCGCATGCCTACCAGCTGCCTCACCTGTGAGAGGTTCCCCCGCGCTCCAGAGAAGGCCATCATGTAGACGGAGTTCAGTGGGTAGTTTTCTCTGAAGTTTGTGACCACCCGATCTTTAAGTGATTCTGAAGTAGCATTCCAAGTGTCAATAACTTTTTGGAACCGTTCGACCTCAGTGATTTCGCCTTTGGTGTAGCGGGTTTCAGTCGCGCGGATGGTTTCTTCGGCTTCTTCCAGCATATCCCGCTTTTCTTCGGGAATTTTCAGATCGTCGATACTGATCGATACCCCGGCGCGGGTGGCAAAGTGGAAGCCTAGTTCTTTGAGTCGATCGGCAATCTGGGCAGTCCGAGCAGTCCCATAGTACCGATAAGACCAAGAGATCAGTTTTTTGAGCTGGCTTTTGTCAACCATGCGGTTGTTAAAAGGGAGGGTGGGTCTTTTTTGCTCTTCAGTCATGGCGCTTATAAATGTATTAGGAGTTGGACTTAGCCCATCAAGACTTCTTGAATGGTTTGGTTATAAATAATCCGGCCAGGGGTCGTAAAGATCATTTGACCGAGTTGTTCGCCATCATCGGTGACGCGGCGGCGGCGGTATTTGAAAATTTCAGTCTTAGTGCCATCACCATGATCCTGGACTTCCAATGGCTCTTTTTCTGGCTCTTCTGATTCCATTTCGCCGTCATATCTAACCCAGACAAAGTCATGGATAGTGATATCTCCTCGATCGTAAGCTCGGACGGCATCGTCTAGATTGGCAAACTTGCGATGGGCTGTCGAGGCTAGGGCTGGATCACGCGCGGTTAGATAGTAGCAACCCAGTACCATATCCTGAGAAGGAGCCACGATGGGCAAGCCAGTCGCTGGGGACAGAATGTTGTTACTAGCCAGCATCAGCAGTCGGGCTTCGGCTTGGGCTTCCAATGACAGTGGAATATGGACGGCCATTTGGTCACCGTCAAAGTCAGCGTTAAAAGCCGGACAGACTAATGGATGTAGCTGGATGGCGCGGCCTTCTACCAAGATTGGTTCAAAGGCTTGAATCCCTAATCGGTGCAGCGTTGGTGCCCGGTTTAGCATTACCGGGTGACCAGCAATCACTTCTTCTAACACATCCCAAACTGTGGGGTCGCCGCGCTGAATTAGTTTTTTGGCTGCTTTGATGTTGTTGACTAAGCTATTTTTGATTAGGCGCTGAATCACGAAGGGCTGAAAGAGTTCGATCGCCATCTCGCGGGGCAGGCCGCATTGGTGAATTTTGAGGTTGGGACCAACTACGATCACTGATCGACCGGAGTAGTCCACCCGTTTGCCCAGCAAGTTTTGACGGAAACGACCCTGTTTCCCTTCAATAATGTCAGATAGCGATTTGAGGGCACGATTGTTGGCACCCACCACAGTGCGTCCCCGGCGACCATTGTCGATTAGGGCATCAACGGCTTCTTGCAGCATCCGTTTTTCATTACGCACAATAATTTCAGGTGCCAGAATTTCTTGCAATCTGGCCAACCGATTGTTGCGGTTAATCACCCGGCGGTATAGGTCATTTAAGTCAGAGGTAGCAAAACGACCACCATCCAGCTGCACCATCGGCCTCAGATCTGGTGGAATTACTGGAATGTAGCTGAGAATCATCCAGTCCGGCTGACTGCCGGTGGCTACAAAGTTGTCTACTACCCGCAGGCGCTTGATCAACTTGGCACGTTTTTGGCCTTTGGCTCCCGAAATCTGCTCGCGGAGGCTTTCGGCTTCGGTCTCCATTTGAAGATCTTGGAGTAGTCTTTGGACTGCTTCCGCGCCAATACCGACTTCTACGCCTTCTAAGATGGAGTCTTCGCTGTAGAACTTCTCTTCTACTTCCAACCACTGTTCTTCAGTGAGGAGCTGTTTATAGGTAAGGTCTTCAGCAGTACCTGGTGATAGCACCACATAGGCGTTGAAGTAGACAATTTGCTCGACATCGCGCAAGGGCATATCCAGCAGGATGCTTAGATAGCTGGGGATTCCTTTTAGGTACCAAACATGTGAAACAGGTGCTGCTAACTTGATATAGCCCATGCGGTGCCGACGAACTCGGGACTCGGTGACTTCTACGCCACAACGCTCGCAGACGATGCCCCGATGACGCACCCGCTTATATTTACCACAATGACATTCCCAGTCTTTGGCTGGACCGAAGATCCGCTCGCAGAACAAGCCATCCATTTCGGGCTTAAGCGTCCGGTAGTTAATAGTTTCTGGCTTGGTGACTTCGCCGACTAACGTACCATTAGGGAGCGTCCGCTCACCCCATTCCTTGATTCGCTCTGGTGAAGCGATCGCAATCTTTACGTAGTCAAATTTGGTCTCGATTTTTTGGCGCATGGTTCGTAAAAATTTGAGAGGACAACAAGAACATTCCAACTAGATTTCAGCTAGTTACCGTCGGTTTCCACCTCTTCCTTGGCGAAGGATTCGTAAGTAGGACGGGAAGGTGTCCGCCGAGTAACGACATCAGCCATCAGGTCTACTTCGACATCGCGACTATCGCCATCGGGGTCTACTTCCACCTTGTGTACGGCAATATCTAGACCGAGAGATTGTAGCTCCCGCATCAATACCTTGAAGGACTCTGGAGTACCAGGACTGGGGATCGACTTACCCTTAACGATCGCATTCAGGGCATCGTTCCGTCCTTGCATGTCATCGGATTTGACTGTTAATAGCTCTTGGAGAGTATAGGCTGCTCCAAAGGCTTCCAATGCCCAAACTTCCATTTCTCCAAACCGCTGACCACCCTGTTGAGCTTTACCACCCAACGGCTGTTGAGTAACTAACGAGTAAGGTCCAGTGGAACGAGCGTGAATCTTGTCATCGACCAAATGCACCAGCTTGAGCATGTAGGCTTTGCCGACGGTAATTGGTCGATCGAACGCCTCGCCAGTTCGACCATCGTAAACTTTTGTTTTACCTGGTTCTGCGGAGTCAAATAACCAAGGCTTTTCATTTTCTTCAGCAGCTTCCAACAGCTTGCTGTAGATAGTGAGGCGGGAAGCTTCCTTGTGGTACATCTCATCAAAAGGAGTGACCTTAAAGCGCACACCTAAATGGTGACCAGCCCAACCGAGCATACACTCCATTACTTGGCCAACGTTCATCCGGGAAGGCACACCGAGGGGATTCAAGACAATTTCGACGGGAGTACCATCTGGTAGGTAAGGCATGTCTTCGATCGGCAGAATTTTAGAGATGATGCCTTTGTTGCCGTGCCGACCAGCCATTTTATCGCCGACCTGGATTTTGCGCTTTTGCGCCACATAAATCCGCACGACCATATTGGCTCCTGGTGGCAACTCGTCGCCCTGTTCGCGGGTAAATACCCGGACATCTACTACCCGGCCTTTTTCACCGTTAGGCACCCGCAGGGAGTTATCGCGCACATCGCGGGCTTTTTCACCAAAGATTGCCCGCAGTAGTTTTTCTTCTGGTGGCTGATCCGATTCACCCTTTGGTGTAACCTTGCCCACCAAGATATCTCCAGACTCTACCCAGGCACCCTTCCGGATTATGCCAGTTTCATCGAGCTGCCTTACCGAGTCTTCACTGACGTTGGGAATTTCTCGGGTGATTTCTTCTGGACCCAGCTTGGTTTGACGGGCTTCAATCTCAAATTTTTCGATGTGGATACTAGTGTAAAAGTCTTGCGACACCAGCTTTTCACTGATCAAGATGGCATCTTCGTAGTTGTATCCTTCCCAGGGCATGTAGGCCACGGTGATATTTTGGCCGAGGGCGAGTTCCCCGCCTTCGGTGGCCGAACCATCCGCCAGCACCTGACCGACCTGCACCCGTTCATTGATATTGACCAAAGGCCGCTGGTTAAGACAGGTATCTTGGTTCGATCGATGGTAGCGCTGAAGGTTGTAAGAGTGTAGCTCACCTTCTGGATCGGTGACGATAATTGTTTCGGCATCTGCATAGGAAACATGACCAGCTGTTCTAGAAACAATGACCATCCCCGAGTCACGGGCGGCTTGAACTTCCAATCCGGTGCCTACTAATGGCCGCTCTGGTTTGAGCAAGGGCACGGCTTGCCGTTGCATGTTGGAACCCATCAGGGCGCGGTTAGCATCATCGTGTTCCAAGAAGGGAATCAGTGAAGTTGCCACCGAAATAATTTGTACCGGCGAAATCGCGATGTAGTCTACTTGATCAGGAGGCGTAGTCGTAAACTCGTGGCGGTAACGCACGGCGACGGTTTCACCTAAAATGTAGCCATGCTCATCGGTCGGGATGTCGCCGGGGGCTACGCGCAAGTCATCTTCCTGATCGGCGGTCATATATTGCGGCTCTTGATCGCGCAGTACTTGACCATTAACAACTGGCAAAAAGGGCGTTTCGATAAAGCCATACTGATTGACTCGGGCATGAGTAGCCAAGGAACCGATCAGACCCGCGTTGGGTCCTTCTGGTGTCTCGATCGGACAAATCCGACCGTAGTGAGAGGCGTGAATATCCCGCACGGCGAAGCCCGCTCTTTCTCTGGTTAAACCACCTGGACCTAAGGCGGAGAGTCGTCGCTTGTGAGTCAACTCGGCTAATGGATTGGTTTGATCCATAAACTGGGAGAGTTGGGAGGAGCCAAAAAATTCTTTAATGGCGGCAACTAGTGGTTTGGGATTGACCAAACTAGCCGGAGTAAGAGTACTAGTTTCCGACACCGTCATCCGTTCCCGGATGATTCTTTCTAAGCGGCTTAAGCCTACCCGGATTTGGTTTTGCAGCAATTCGCCAACCGATCGAATGCGGCGGTTGCCTAAGTGGTCGATGTCGTCGGTGTGGCCAATGTCAAATTCGAGGTTCACCAAGTAATCGATCACTGCCAAAATATCTTGCGGAGTCAGCACCCGAGTGGCATCAGGGGTATTGAGGCGTAGCTTGCGATTCAGTTTGTAGCGGCCTACTTTGCCTAGGTCATAGCGTTTCGGATCAAAAAAGCGGGAATCCAAAAGCTGTTGACCACCAGTCACTGTTGGTGGCTCACCAGGCCGCAGTTTGCGATATAGCTCCATCAAAGCTTCTTCTTCGCTGGGATTGCCTTCCTTAGCGATCGTCTTCTGGAAAAATTCGGGGTGACGCAGAGCATCCAAAATTTCATTGTCCGATAGACCCAATGCCTTCAAAAGCACCTGAGCCGAAAGCTTACGTGTCTTATCGATCCGCACCCACACAATGTCGTTCTTATCGGTTTCAAACTTTAACCAAGCGCCCCGGTTGGGGATTAAGGAAGCACTGTAAGTCCGTCGCCCGTTCTTATCTAGTTCGGACTTATAGTAAACACCAGGAGACCTAACGATTTGGTTAACAATTACTCGCTCGGCACCATTGATAATAAATGTGCCCCGATCTGTCATCAGTGGCAAATCGCCAATGAACACGTCCATTTGACTAATTTCGCGAGTTTCTTTATTGATCAGCTGGGTAGGTACATACATTTGCACCGCATAGCTGGCATCCCGACGTTTGGCCTCATTGACATCATATTTCGGCCGTTTGAGCTTATAGTCCTTCCCCAAAAACCGCAGCTCTAGTTTCCCTGTGTAGTCGGTAATTGGTGAAAAACTGTCTAATTCTTCAATCAATCCTTCATCGAGAAACCACCGAAAGCTAGAACGCTGGATCTCTACTAAGTCGGGCAACATGTAGTTGGATGCCGTAACAATTTGATTACTCATTCTTATCCTCTGGATGGGCGTTCTGGTGCTGAATTTAGGGATATGACTTGGGCTTCAAGTCAACTTTGGCAGATTAAATAGCCGTTGGGCATTACTCGTAGTAGTGACGGCAATTTCTTCCACCGGTACTGATCGCAGTTCCGCGAGACGGGTTGCCACATGACTGACATAGGACGGTTCATTCCGCTGACCACGATGGGGAACAGGTGCTAGAAACGGACAATCTGTCTCAATCAATAGTCGATCGGCTGGTACCATTTGGGCGGCAGCGTGAATTTGTTTAGCATTCTTGAATGTGACGACTCCGCTGAAGCTAATGTGGAAACCCAGGTCTAAAAACCATTGGGTTTCTTCTGGAGTACCAGCCCAGCAATGCATGACCCCGGGCACTGCACCTTGGTCATGCCACAAATCACCGACAATTTTCCGCATAGTAACGGCGGCATCGCGACAGTGAATGATGATTGGTAAATTCAGCTCCCGGGCGATCAAAATTTGACTAGTGAAAGCGGTAACTTGATTGTGAGATAGATCAGATTTGTAAAAATCTAATCCCATCTCTCCGATTGCCACTACCCGTTGATCACTAGTAGCATGTCTGCGAATCTGGTCAACCATCTCTGGCAACCACTTGTCAGCCTCTAGAGGGTGCAGACCGATCGCTAGCGACAACTCTGGAATCTGGTCAGCCAAACGCTGCATATCCGGAAATTGTTCGGGATGAACACAAGCGTGCACCAGTTGGATAACTCCAGCCTGGCGCCATTGACCACAAATCACTTCGAGATCTGTTTGGAAGTTCTCAAAGTTGATATGAACATGGGTATCAATTAGCTGCATTAGTTCTTAGCGGCGTACAGTTGATGAACGACCACTGAGGGCATTCGGCTGAATCCCCCCGCTACTGATAGTTAGCGCTAGGCTGCTGACTTTAGAGCACTAGCTAAACGAGCTTTTTTGTGCGCTCCATTGTTTTTGTGTAAAACGCCCTTTTGGACAGCTTTATCAATTTTGCTATAAGCAGCAGACATTTTGGATTGCACCTCGGCCAGCATTGCTGGATTTGGTTCACCCTTATATTGATCCACTGCCGTAAAGTAGTTTTTCATCAATGTCCTGACTGCGGACTTGAAGGACTTGTTACGGAGGCGATTGCGCTCGCCGATTTCGACACGTTTGATTGCAGACTTAATATTAGCCACAGTTAGCCTTTGAAAAATTGACACATCGCCAGATATAGGATTGTAGCATGTAAATCTTTTATTTGACACGAGAATTTGATGAAATTGACAGCACTCCTTCTGTAAACCTGTGTTAGGCTGATTTACGAACTTAGCCAGGTGATCTTTAAGTCTCAGGCTTGTAGTGTAGTTTTAGTCTTGTCCGTAGTACACCTTTAGACTTTTTATTGCATAAATACCTTGTCTCCCCGGAAAGTTGTTAGAAAAACTCGATCTGCTAACCGCAAACCGCTATCCAAAAATTTGGGGGTGAAGCTCCTGTTGTTAGGAAGTATTTTGAGTGGACCTTTATGGTTTGCCTATAGAGAATGGCAGAACAGTTGGCTAGAGCCGGATGCCATCTTTGTTTTGGGTGGGGGTATTAAGCGTGAACCTGTTGCTGCCAAGCTAGCCGCTAAGCATCCCAATATTCCAATTTGGGTATCTGGAGGCACTCCGCAGGATTACGCTAAGGGTATTTTTGGCAAAGAATCAGTTGATTTGCAAAGGCTAAAACTGGATTACCAAGCCACTGATACCATCACCAATTTTACTTCGATGGTCGATAAGCTACAAGCAGCCAATATCAAAAGTGTTTACTTGGTCACATCGGACTATCACATGAACCGATCGAGATTAATTGGCGAAATTATTTTTGGCAGTCGGGGGATTGCGGTTAAGCCAGTGAGCGTGAAGAGCGATCGACCAGACGAGCCGGTTGGTAAAGTGGCAATTGATGGAGCCAGAGCGTTTCTTTGGTTGCTGACTGGTCACACTGGCGGAAGTTTAGCCAAGGAATATAAACGTTCTAATTTCTAGTCTTGCGGGGAATCCACACTAGACTGAACCAGAAATAGCTTGGACTAAGACATAGGGCTGAACGATGATGGCTTGAAATTTCTGTTGAGGTTGGGCGTTCCAGGCTGCTAAATCGTTCTCTGACGGCTTGGTGATGAGCTGCTCGCCCACCCACTGTTGCACAGCAATGGTGTTATCGGTAGTAATCGCCACCCCCACTTCCACTAAATCTAGGCTATCGTTCACCACAATTACGGTGTCTTTTTGAATGTGGGGCTTGAGCCAGTCCAATTCGGCTTCATCGATCGATTCAGCGAGCTGCGCTCGGAGTTCGGCAGTCATAATTTGATGTGAAAAACATAGTATTGATAGCAAAAGCCCAGCGTCAGCACTGGGCTTTTAAAATTGTTGCCAAAGAGTGCTAAAAGCACATTAAAGCTAAATCAACTGGCCGTAAAAGCTCGCATTCCTTTAATAGCACGGATACAATTTGGACAGTCACAGCCGAATTTGGCAACAGCCTCATCACTATCGACATCCGTGAAAGTCAGCCCCTGCTCATAATCGCTGGTGATAGCTCTAGCTTTATTCAGCTTAGAAGCATCCGGGCGGGCTTGACGAACACAGTACACTTTACCGTGCTCAAACATGCAAAACTTACCAGGCTGCTGCTTGTTTTTTATTTCAAGGGCATTAGCAGGGTTGGTTAGTGGCAGGAAAACACCCACAGCTGTTGGCATTGATAACAATATCAGTAACAGTTTTCTCATGATTCACTGGGAGTTTCGGACAATTCTGGAAGTTAGTGCATCTGTGCTGTTTATATTTAGATTAGCAGCAATTCCATGAAGTGATTATAAATCTTCATGGCACTATCTTTGACTAAGCTACCCTAATCTTAGTATAGAGTAACAGACTATGCAAACTCTATTTTATAGATTGGGTAATTTCTATAAATTTTTGATGCTTCAAATGTAGATATGTTCCGTTACCCCTTGACAATTGACGAGATTTGCTCGAACTTGACTCATTAGCACTCTGCTAGTTTTTAGCTCCTATGACTACTCTTGTGATCGTCGAGTCCCCCACCAAAGCGCGGACTATTAGTAAATTTTTGCCGAGCGGCTACGCTGTGAAGGCATCCATGGGGCATGTCCGTGATTTGCCTTCTTCTTCGGCGGAGATTCCCGCCGAATTTAAAGGAGAGAAATGGTCAAATTTGGGTATCAACGTAGCCGAGAATTTTGAGCCGCTGTATGTAATTCCCAAAGATAAAAAGAAAATTGTGCAGGAGCTAAAAGCGGCACTCAAGAATGCTGATGAATTGATTCTGGCGACGGATGAAGATCGGGAGGGTGAAAGTATTAGTTGGCACCTGTTGCAATTGCTGAAACCCAAAGTACCAGCTAAGCGCATGGTGTTTCATGAAATTACTAAAGAGGCGATTCAAAAAGCCCTGAAAAATTGTCGTGAGATTGATGAAGATGTGGTTCATGCCCAGGAAACTCGCCGCATCTTGGATCGGTTGGTGGGCTACACGGTGTCGCCGTTATTGTGGAAAAAAGTATCTTTTGGATTATCTGCTGGTCGGGTGCAATCAGTAGCCGTCCGGCTAGTTGTCAATAAAGAAAGACAGCGGCGGGCTTTCAAAACCGCTGAGTATTGGGATTTAAAGGCTCTCCTTCAGCAGGCCAAAAGTCAGTTTGAGGCCAAACTGATTACTGTAGATGGCGTGCGGGTGGCTACCGGTGCTGATTTCGACCCGAACACCGGTCAGTTGTTGGCTGGTAAAAATGTTCGACTTTTGGATGGTGCTGCTGCTGAAGCTTTAAAGATGGCCATTCGCGATCAGGCTTGGACTGTGGCGGCGCTGGAAGAAAAACCAGTTACCAGGAAACCGGCTCCGCCTTTTACTACTTCAACGATGCAACAGGAGTCCAATCGCAAGTTGCGGTTGTCTGCTCGGGATACCATGCGCACTGCTCAGAAACTCTATGAACAGGGCTACATTACTTACATGCGGACGGATTCGGTGCATTTGTCAGCGGAGGCGATCGAAGCTTCACGGAGTTGTGTCGAACAGATGTACGGCTTGGAATATCTCAGTCCCCAACCGCGCCAATACACCACTAAGTCGAAAGGTGCACAAGAAGCGCATGAGGCGATTCGGCCAGCGGGCAGTACTTTTGTGACTCCCAAACAAACTGGTTTAAGCGATCGAGAGCTGGCCTTATACGACATGATTTGGAAACGGACAGTGGCTTGTCAGATGGCCGATGCCCGCCAAACTCAGGTGATTGTGGATATTCAGGTGAAGAATGCTGGCTTCCGGGCTAGTGGTAAACGGATTGATTTCCCTGGCTACTTGCGAGCTTATGTGGAAGGGTCGGATGATCCGGATGCGGCGATCGAAGACCAAGAAATTATTTTGCCTAATCTGAAAAAAGGCGACCAGCCTAATTGCCAAAAGTTAGATGCGATCGATCACCAAACTCAGCCCCCTGCTCGCTACACCGAAGCATCCTTGGTGAAAATGCTAGAGAGTGAAGGTATTGGTCGCCCTAGTACCTATGCCAGCATCATCGGTACGATTATCGATCGCGGCTATGTGCAGCAGCAAAGTAATGCTTTGGTGCCGACTTTCACGGCTTTTGCCGTAACAGCGCTGCTGGAAAATCATTTTGAAGATTTGGTAGACGTGGGCTTTACCGCCCGGATGGAGCAAACCCTTGATGATATTTCGACTGGTGGCACTAAGTGGTTGCCCTATTTGCAGAAATTCTATTTGGGAGCGACTGGCCTAGAAACTCAAGTCAAAGAAAAAGAAGCCCAAATTGATGCCACTACGGCTCGTACGATCACCCTGGACAATCTGGACGTGAAGGTCAAGATTGGTAAATTTGGTGCTTACATCGAGTCGGAGCAGGGTAATGCTTCTATTCCCAACGATCTGACTCCGGCAGACTTGGCTCCTGAAACCATTGAGCTGCTCCTCAAACAAAAAAGCGGCGACCTAGATGTTTTGGGCTATCACCCGGAAACTGGTGAACCAATTTATGCCAAACTCGGACCTTATGGACCCTACGTGCAGCTGGGCGAAAAAACCGAAGACGGTAAAAAGCCTAAGCAAAGCTCCTTGCCGAAGGGCGTGAAAATGGAAGATGTGACTGTGGAGCTGGCCGTAGGGTTATTGGCTCTACCGCGCAGCTTGGGAGTTCATCCTGAAACTGGCGGCAAGTTGTCGGCTTCTTTGGGTCGCTTTGGCCCTTACATTCTGCATGACCAGGGTAAGGATGGTAAGGAATATCGATCGATCAAAGTTGGTGATGATGTGTTGACTATTACTGTCGATCGAGCGCTGGCAATTTTGGCGGAACCGAAGGCGACGCGGGGCGGCAAATCCCGTGAGCCGATTCGACAACTGGGCGCTCACCCTGCTGATAGTGAACCAGTGAATATCTATGCTGGCCCCTATGGTAATTACATTAAACATGGCAAGGTTAATGTGGGTATTCCGGAAGGTGAAACTGTTGAATCAGTTACTTTGGAGGCGGCAGTAAAGTTGTTGGCTGATAAGGAGCCAGCTAAGAAGAAACGAACCAGTACTAAGGCTGCGGCTAAAACTACTAAAAAGGCTCCGGCCAAGGCTGGTACTGCTAAGAAGGCGACGGCGACTAAAACTGCTGCGGCCAAAAAGACCACGAAAAAGGATTCCACGAAAGCTACTGGAACCAAGTGATTTAGCTAGTTTCTAAAATCCAAAGTCCCCCTTCTTCAGGGGGATTTGGGGGAATCATAAGTCCGAAAACGAAGTCCAGCAGACTTATTTATAAAAGTCTAATCTTGATAAATCATTTTGAAGTGGTTCTGGTCGAGATCGATCGAGATTTCTTGAGCTATGCTGGTGGATACATTCACTGTAACTAGCGATCATGCGTAAATTCTTGTTCTGGTGCGGCTTGTTTATTGTGGGCATTGGAGTGGCTTTGGCTAATTTCCAAGGTCTAGCCACCAGAGGGGAGTTTGATTCCCTGGCGATCGATTTCCGCGAAGACATTCTGGCGGTGGAAATTGATGCGCAGGTGCGACAGCTCCGGGACAAGTTTGGCCTTCAGCCCCAGCTCAACAGTGAATTCTCGGCCACAGACCATCTATTTACGATCAAAGGCAATAGATCCACCTTGGATTTGTTAAAACGCCAAGATCCAGATCTGTTCAAAGACGTGGAATCGATCGAACCCAATTATATTTACCGCAGCTCCGTAGCTCCCAACGACCCGGAATACAGTAAGCAGTGGCATTTGCACAACATTAATGCCGAGCAAGCCTGGGAAAATAATCGCGGTGCGGGTGTGACCGTGGCCATTATTGATACTGGCGTGAGTCGCGTGACCGATTTAGAAAAAACCGAATTCGTGGCTGGTTACGATTTTGTGAATAACCGTGTTGCCGCCGATGATGATAATGGCCATGGTACCCATGTGGCGGGGACAGTTGCCCAGTCTACTAATAATGGTTATGGTGTGGCCGGGGTGGCCTACGAAGCGAAGATTATGCCCCTGAAAGTGCTATCGGCCAGCGGCGGCGGCACTATTACTGATATTGCGGAATCGATTAAATTTGCGGCGGATAATGGCGCTGATGTAATCAACATGAGCCTGGGTGGTGGTGGTGAAAGCTCCTTGATGAAAGAGGCGATCAACTACGCTTACAGCAAAGGAGTGGTAGTGATTGCGGCGGCTGGTAACGAAAATCAAAACTCCGCTTCCTATCCGGCTCGTTATAACCATGTACTGGGGGTAGCGGCCTTTGATGCCAAAGGCGAGAAAGCGGAATTTTCTAACTTTGGAGCTGGTGTCGATATTGCGGCTCCTGGCGGTGGTCACGGTAGCAAGATCTGGCAAGAAACGATCGATCCCGATGGTGGACCGGCTCAAGTTTTGGGTTTGCAAGGTACCAGTATGGCGGCACCACATGTAGCCGGTGTCGCGGCTTTAATTAAATCGGTAGGCATCAAAGAGCCGGAAGCAGTTTTTCAAGTGTTGCAAAACTCCGTTCGATCGATCGCCAACGACCCGCTCAACCATTATGGTTCCGGCCAGTTAGATGCCTCTGCTGCGGTGCAGATGGCTGGCAAAGGTCAAATTACCTTTAATGATTTCTTCAAGTGGCTGAATCAAAATGGCTACCTCAATCTGCGTTTTTGGTTTGATGGTGGGGCGGTGGCATTGCTACCCAAGATTTTGATGGTAGTTGGTTCTTACTTGTTTGCTTTCTTAGTTCGCAATCTTTTTCCTTTCTCTTGGACAATGGCTTTATCGAGCGGTCTGGTGGCCGGGAGTAGTGGTCTGTTCTTCCTACGCGGTTTATATATCTTCGACTTGCCCCAGGCTCCCTTTCGGGTCTTGGGTAGCTCCTTGCCAGAATTAGGCAATGCGATCGCTGGCAATGGTATTTTGAATCCACTATTTGCCAGTGTGGTGCTGCCTGCTGTTGTGTTGGTGGTGCTCTGGTCTAATAAGGTTGGTAAACAGTTCGCGATCGGCCTCAGCTTGGGGGCGGCGGCCTGTCTAGCTGTGAATGCTGTTTATTCTCCGCAAGTGTGGATGATGGGTGATAGCATGTTCGCTAGAGCATTTCTGGCGATCAACGCCTTGCTCTGTTTTTGGATCGCCCGGTTTGCAGTGAAATCTGAGGTAGAAGCTTAATGGTAACGGTGACCGGCACAATCGAAAAGAAAGATATTGGGATGGGAGCCTGGGCCTTAATTGCCACCGACGGCACCACCTATGAGTTGCTCGACTGTCCGCGCGATTTGCGCCATATTGGCCTCAAGGTGAAAGTTTCTGGGGCGGTCGATGATGACGCGATGACGGCGGCCATGATAGGTAAAGTCTTCAATGTTTCATCTTTTGAGAAGCTGGATTGACCTATGAATTGTAGGCAAAAAATCGGCAAAATCATAGCTGGACTGTGTTTGTTTTTAGTATTGGCTACCGCTCCAGCCGCTGCGGCACTGCAAAATTACAGCCACATCGATCTGAAGGGCAGAGATTTTGCCGGGAATAAATTAGTGGGAGGCGTGTTCTTAGCGGCTGAAATGCGTGGGGTCAACTTTAGCAAGGCCGATTTGACCAATGCTATTTTCACCAAAGGCGTTTTACTGGAAGCTAATTTGCATGGTGCTAACCTAACTGGCGCTTTACTGGATCAAGTAACGTTAGATAATGCTGATCTGACAGATGCGGTGTTGGCGGAAGCCATTATGACCAGATCGCGATTTTATGGCACCAAAATTACTGGTGCCGACTTTACCAATGCAATTATCGACAGGTCCCAAGTCAAGTTGTTATGTGAGAATGCTGCCGGTACAAATTCTCAGACTGGTGTTGAAACTAGAGAGAGTTTGGGCTGTTGATTTGATGATTCTCGACCCCAGTCAAGTTAGGATAAGAGCTTGGCGAGGAAAAAAGACTGGTTAGTCATGTTAGATATCAAAAAAATCAGGGAAAATCCCACCGTTGTGCAAGCTCAGTTGGATCGCCGCCATGGCGATCACAATTTGCAGCCCTTAGTAGAATTGGATCAACAGCAGCGATCGATCGAACTGCGGCGCAGTGAATTGCAAGCACGTAGTAACGAAATTGGTAAAACTGTCGGCGAGCTAATGCGATCTGGTACTGCACCCACCAGTCCCGAAATTATCAGCCTCAAGGAAGAAGGTAATCAAGTCAAAGCCCAACTATCCGAACTAGAACCCCAAGAACGGGGAATTAAACAGCAGATGGAAATCATCTTGCTGCAATTGCCTAATCTGCCCAGCCCTAGTACCCCCGATGGTGCTAGCGAAGATCAAAATGTGGAAGTACGCCGCTGGGGTGACGAACTGATTCCCAAAAATAGCGACCAGTTGTTACCCCACTGGGAAATTGGTGACAAGCTCGGCATATTAAATTTTGAACGTAGTACTAAAATTGCCCAAGCTCGCTTTGTGACCCTGATTGGGGCTGGCGCGGCTCTAGAGAGAGCCTTGATTAGCTTCATGCTCGATCAGCAAATCCAGGCAGGCTATACCGAAATCAGCCCACCTGTACTGGTAAATACTGCTTCGCTGACAGCCACTGGCCAGTTACCGAAGTTCGGTGAAGAAAGCTTTAAATGTGAGAATGACGACCTGTGGCTGACTCCCACCGCCGAAGTCCCGGTTACTAATCTCTATCGCGGTGAAATTTTAGACCTGAGCCAACTGCCGATCTATCACTGTGCCTACACCCCCTGCTTTCGGCGAGAAGCGGGTAGTTATGGCCGTGATACTAGGGGATTAATTAGACTGCATCAATTCAACAAAATTGAGTTGGTGAAGTTTGTGCTGCCAGAAACTTCTGAGCAGGAACACCAAAAATTAGTGCAAAATGCCGAAGCAATTCTCCAAGCTTTACAGCTACCATATCGAGTGGTTGAACTATGTACTGGTGATATGGGCTTCAGTGCTGCTAAGTGCTATGACTTAGAAGTTTGGTTGCCTTCTGCTGGCAAATATCGAGAGATTTCTAGTTGCTCTAACTTCTACGATTTTCAAGCTCGACGGGCAGATATTCGCTATAAAGAAGTTGGCAAAAAAGGTACACAGTTTGTTCATACCTTAAATGGTTCTGGATTAGCCGTGGGTCGTACTATGGCAGCAGTTTTGGAGAATTATCAGCAACCCGATGGTACTGTGGTCGTGCCCAGCGTACTACGCAAATATCTCAATCGAGAATTTTTATAGTATCTTAGCCGTTAATGCTGTACACTACGTGATTTTACTGAGGATTGATGAAATAAAAATATTTTCTTTTTAACATCTAGGTATACTAGTTATCAATAAAAAGTATTACAGTTAACAGCTTGTCCGGCGGCAAAGCGATTGTAATAGAACATGACGTATGAAAAACCAATACTGCAAATCGATTTTCTTGTAGAACATAGCTCGAATTATTAAAATTCAGCCGCTGTTACATTCTGAATGAAAGACAAACCCATTAATAGCCTAACTTATAAATCTATGGCCTCACCTACCGAAAAGTCTGTTTTACATATTTGGGGCCAGCATCCTCTAGCAGGAGAAGTACAAATTAGTGGTGCGAAGAATTCGGCTTTAGTATTAATGGCTGGGGCGGTACTGTGTACTGGTGATTGTCGCATTAACAATATCCCTGCTCTCGCCGACGTTGGTAAGATGTGTCAAATCATTGAGTCCTTGGGAATTAAGGTCAAACGTCAAGGCAATACGATCGATTTTGATGCGAGCGTAGTGACTGGTTTTAGTGCCCCTTATGAATTGGTTTCTAAGCTGCGAGCAGCTTTTTTTGCAGTAGGCCCTATTTTGGCGCGTCAAGGAGAAGCGCAAGTTCCTTTGCCGGGGGGTTGTTCGATCGGTGATCGACCAGTAAAAATACATATCAAAGGTTTACAGGCTCTAGGTGCCACCGTGGAAATTAAGCATGGCGAAGTTCATGCTAAAGCGACTAGCCCTAATGGGCGGCTCCAAGGTGCCAAAATTCATTTGGATTATCCGAGTGTAGGTGCTACCGAAACCTTGATGATGGCGGCGACTTTGGCTGATGGCGAGACTATTATTGACAACGCGGCTAAAGAACCAGAAGTTGTAGATTTAGCTGATTTTTGTATTTCGATGGGAGCCAAGATTGTTGGTGCTGGCACCGAGCGCATTGTGATTCAAGGTGTGGAAAAGCTGCATAGCACTGAGTATGATGTGATTCCTGATCGGGTAGAAGCGGCTACTTTTTTAGTAGCTGGCGCTATGATGCGTTCTGAAATCAGTCTTTTCCCCGTAGTGCCCCTGCATCTGTCGGCGGCAATTGCTAAGTTGGCTGAAATTGGGGTGGAAGTGGTCACGGAGGGTTCTAGAATGCGGGTGTTGCCTCCTAAGAACTTAACTGGGGTGAATATTGAAACCTTGCCTTACCCAGATTTTCCTACTGATATGCAAGCACAGTTTATGGCACTGCTGGCTATTTCGGCTGGGAATAGTGTGATTACCGAGACGGTCTTTGAAAACCGCCTTCAACATGTGGCGGAACTCCAGCGGATGGGTGCCAATATCCAGGTGCAAGGAAACAAGGCGATTATCCAGGGTGTAGAAAAACTTACTGGGGCGACGGTGATGGCTACAGACTTAAGAGCTTCAGCGGCTCTAGTGATTGCTGGTTTGTTCGCAGAAGGAATGACTACGGTGGAAGGTTTACACCATCTCGATCGCGGCTACGAGAATATTGAACAAAAATTGCGGAACTTAGGAGCTAAGATCGATCGAGTGATTGTTGATGATAGCGGTAAAGTTTTAAGGTCAGCAGTTCCCGCCGTAGCGGTCTAGGTCTGATTAATTAATTAGTTTGATTTATTAAATAAAGCTAAAGGGAGAAGCGATTAATATCACTTCTCCCTTTTTGATATTGCCCAGATATTGCTAAATTGCTGGAAAGGCGGCTTTGAGGTCGTCGTCATTGTCATCAGCTACATTCGCCACCAGAGTGATTGCCCGAGAAATTTCCCCGGGTGATAATTCTGCTACTGTGCGGGTGGACATCACAACGACCTGAGTATCGACGATCGCAAATCTTGCTTCTAAGGTGCTATCCCAGTTCATTTGCAGCAGTTTTTGCATTAGCTCTGGCTGATGCTGCCTTGGTAAATTCAAGATATATGACCAAATTGTCAGCACATCATCATCAGTTTTACCGGTGAGCTGAACAAAAATCTCGACACTACCGTAGGTGAATTTCCAGACGTAGCCATCTTTGTCATGGCTGACCATTGCTGTTTTGGTGGGGTCGAGGCTGCCAATCACTGTTTCGATTACATCAATATACTGGATATCTATTAATTCTGTGGCTGATTCACTATCTGTTGGTTGAGGAAGAGGGCTAGTAATATTTGGGTTCATGAATTTGAAAACTTGTGCTACTTCACTAATCTAAGTCTTTTTCTATAGCTTTACCGATGAGTTGTAACGAAAATTTTTAGCCACTAAATGTTTAACTACTATGCTGCTTTAGTAGCAATTAAATATTTACTCATGAAGTGAACTTGGTTGGGTTGCACAGAGTCAAATCCAGCGTTGGTTAGTCGATCGATCAAATTATCTTGCATGTAGCTCTGGTAGTAAGGCTCATGGAAGGTATTTTGAAAAGCGGTCATAATCGGCTCAAATTCTGGAGAATCAGGCACTTGAATGGAGTCACAGATAATGAAGGTACCACCGGGTTTTAAGACTCGGAAACACTCTTCGATCGCTTTTTGCCGCGCGGCTGGCGGCAGCTCATGGAACGAAAAGACGCAGGTAATGGCATGGAAGTAATTATCGATGTAGGGTAATTCTTCGATGTTGCCTTGCATCAGCTGTGGTAATTCACCGGATATTTGGGAGAGTGATTGGCTAGCTTTGCGCAGATAAGCCGCAGAGAGATCGATCCCAAATAATGAGGCTTGGGGGAGCATAGCGCGCATTGCTTGCAGGGTGCGAGCGGTGCCACAGGCTGCATCTAAAATGCGTATTTGTTTAGCTGGCACCGCCGGGAAATTGTTTAAACTGGCTTTGAGCGGTGCTAATACTCGGCGGCGCATGGCATCGGCGGCTCCACCAAACAAAATTCCGACTTGCAAGTCGTAGAGATTGGCCGAAGAATCACTGAGATAGCCGTTGGTTTGGTGATGAAAATTCTGAATGTAGTAACTGGGATATTCGGTGGTATCGATCGAACTGTCAAAATCCTGATATTTCTTCTGATCGACTCTTTTCCATATGCTGGGGGTATCTAGCCACAATAATGGATATTGCAGCAAGTAATCTAACCAAGGTTCATCAAATAGCAAACTCTGAGGGTACACTCCATCTTCAGCATCTTGCCAATCGATCGCTAACATGTCATTAACGCGCTGTTGTAATAGAGGGATGAGGTGTGGCGGTACTGGAATCACCGGACGATCGTTGGGTACAATCATCTTCCATATTTGGTTGGCTAAGGTTTTGTGCGCAAAGCTCAAGTAATTTTTGCCTTGCTGAAGGTTTTGGTAGGCGAGCTTGGTGAGAGTATCAGGCATGGCAGCTAAAGGTTTTGCATTTAACAGAGAATTATTAATAAATGTAACGAATAAATTCCTGGTTTGGCAATCTATCGTGCTCAATACTGGCACTAGGATTGTTGGGTAATGATAATGGCATCACATGGTCTACATTAAATTGAACGTATTGCCACAGCTCGTCAGCATGGTACGGTTCACGAAGCTCAAATAATTATCAATCTCTTCATAGCGATCGAGTTCCTGTTCAATCTGCCCTCAAAACTATTTTTGGCGTAAATATGTAATTTTTAGATATTTGCATCACATCGCAAACAATCGATCATACCTCAGCGAAACCCAACATCATTGATGTCGATTGCGTCCGGTATACTACACGATCGACCAATAATTTTGGCACGGTATAAAAATACTCTTCAATGGCGATTACCTAACGGTAGGCTGCGCCAACGATTACCTCCGGTGTGCTACGCGAATGAGCCTCAAACACTGGGACTGTTGGGTTTCGAGGCTCAACCCAACCAACAAGGAGAAATCCCACTCACATAGTTTCAGGTAGATCCCATTCTACAACGCCACATTTATTCGTACAGATGTATTAACTATTATCTCTATATTTAAAGATAATTTGTCGATCGCGTTGCTTGAATTCAATATCAAAATTGTCGAACACTACTTCTCGTCCTAACAAACATTCGACAGTATCATCAGTTTGGAGCCAAGCAATCGGCACAGTTAAAGCATAACTATCGATCGACACGTTTACTCTTCTAAGCACGTAATCTACCTCTCCACCCACCCCTTCAGCTTTAGACATTACCTCTTCTGTGCCTACACCATAACCTAGATCGATGCCTAACTGTTTTGGCATCAAACAAAAATCAGCACCGGAATCAACTAGGATTTTTAGCTGTCGAATATTCTGATAACTGAGCGTGACTGAATATTTAGGTTGCCAATCGCTGGCTTTGACAGTTCTAAATCTGACAGGATAAATCTTGATTGGCTCAACAAATTCGTTTTCATAAATTCGTTCGATAATGTATTCCAATGGATCGAGTTTAACTTGAGCAATCATTGTCAGATAATCACGATCGTGAGAAATTACTCCATCTTTGGAGTATGCAATCCATTCACCAACATATTCCTTTAATTCTTGCCAATGTGCTTGGTACCACTCATCTGGACTCTGACTAATTGCCATATTGCTACTCCATGATGATTTAAGCATCAATTTTAACATCCTGCTCTGGTGTTGATTGCCGACCGCACCTATGCGATTGCTGTCACAGACGGCAAGCTGTTCGATTCTCGAAAATCTTCATCAAAAATAATTTGCCTTTGAATGATAATTATTTCTGATTGAGAATTTTTGGAGCGATTCTTATCTTTCTTTTTAGCGGACAATTCCTAACTCCTCGCACAATGCAGAGATCGATTGCAATGAATTCTCTGGCTCTGAAAGTCGGTAGCCTTGGAGATCTCTTTGTTTGGCTCGATCGATCGCCCGATGCAATCGAGTTGCATTGGCGGGAGATCTCAGTAGATAGACCGTTTCTAAGAGATCTGTTTCGGCAATGAGAGCGACGTTTTTATCGGTGCCGTCTCGTTTGACTATGATAATATCTTTGCTATCTGCTACGCGATCGAGCAGAACGCTTAAATTACTCTGTGCTTCGGTATAGCTAATTTCGCTGCTAGTCATACGGTTGTGTCCGAGTCTCGTATGTCGATTATAACTTACTGGTTGTTGGGGTCTGGCGATCGAGTTAAGAAGCTTTCAAATTGATCGATCTTACAAGCCTGACTGAAAACGTCGGCAAAGCTATCGAGTCATAGTTTTGACAGGATCTAAAGATGCTCCTCAATGGTGATTGATCGAGCCTCAAACACTGGGATTGTTGGGTTTTGAGGCTCAATCCAACCTATAGGGAGAAATATCACTAGCTAAATATTTCACTTTAATATTTATGAGTGCACTCCCATAGGTTTGAGCTAAAATAGGGGTACATCTTTATGGCCCTTGAATCGTATGGAGCAAGCACTCCTCGACCAAATTCAGCGACTACCAGAGTCGGTGCAACAGGAAGCCCTGCAATATATTGAGGGTTTGGTTGCAAAGCATAATCAGTCGGTGCAAACACCCCCACTCAGTCGAAAAAATGCTTTCGGCATCTGGAAGGGAGAGGTGTGGATGTCTGATGATTTTAATGCGCCTTTAGATGATTTACAGGAATATATGTAATGGGTCGGTCTTTACTGGATACACACATATTTTTGTGGCTGATTCAAGGCGATTCACAGTTGAGCCAACGAGTAAGATCCATCATATCTGATGATGCTAGCCAGCTTAATCTTAGTGTAGTCAGTATTTGGGAGATCGCAATTAAGCTAAATATTGGAAAGTTAAAAATTGAGCATTCAATCGAGGATATTTATCAACTTTTAGCCCAACTAAAAATTGAAGTCCTGCCAATCGATCGGTTGGATCTAGACAGATATTTAACTTTACCGCTACATCATCGCGATCCTTTCGACAGACTCATCATTTCTCAAGCGATCGATCACGAGTTAATACTAATAAGTGCTGATGGGGCGTTTGAGCCTTATCCAGTACAACGGATATGGTAATCGATAGATCCCAAAAGCATCGCACTAAAGATCGATCGCATTAACAACGATCGATCGAACCCAAACTAATCGATCGATAATTTCGACAGAACATAAAGATACTTCTCAATAGCGATCGATCGATCCTCAAACACTGAGATTATTGGGTTTCAAGGCTCAACTCAACCTACGGGGAGAAATCCTACTCCATCAAGAACTCACGTTTGTCTGCTTCATCGACTTATTAAGTTGCCTTGAGTCCAACTTGGGTCAGATAGTGCTGAGGCACTCGATCTCAACTTCTTAAGTAACTTAAAAAATGTCTTTTTCTCAGTAGACGTGAGACTTGCCATTAATCCCTTTGTGCGGCAGAAATGGTCGGGCAGAACTCTCTCAACTAAAATTTTCCCCTGCTCTGTGAGACGAATAGTTAACATTCGTCGATCGCTCAGGTGTGCATTTCGCTCAACCAAACCTTCTCGCTCCAATCTATCTAGCAAGCCTGTAATTGTTGCACGAGTTACATTTGCACGATTGGCGAATTCAGATGGTGACAATTCACGCTTTGCACTGTACAGCTGCATCAAAACTGTAAATTTTCCTGCTGATAGACCATAACGCTCGAAGTGAGCATCAAAGGCAGCGTAGACATCAGCCGTTGCATCAAGAAACGCAAGGCAAGTTTCAACTGACTCTAAATCGAAGCCAGAAAAATCACGTTCGAGATCCGAGAATGCCTCCCGCCCTGGAAAAACTTTCATAATGTAAACTTATTATAAGCCAGCTTATTATAAGCCAGCAAATAAATCTTGACAATCTCCTTGACAAAGGCTCTTACTGTTGAAATTATAGTTAGTTAGCTAACTAACTATAAGACGATCGTCATCAAGAGGCTTTATGAAATTGAGCGTCAATCAGAGAAACTGGCTGTTAAGCCTGCATATTGCAACAGGTGCTTTATGGTTTGGCACAGCTTTCTGTTCGGTCGGTCTAGCACTGAGTATTGTTCTTCTCAACCCTGGGGATGCACTTCACGGCATCAACCTGGCACGAAACTTCATGGGGCAATACATCATTGTTCCTTCTGCTGTATTTTCGGTCATTACGGGTGTTTTGCTTTGTAGCTTTACCAACTGGGGCTTCTTTAAGCATTACTGGGTGATTACAAAGCAACTCATTACGTTGCTTTCGATCGTGCTTGGTTCTGTCTGGCTGGGACCGATGACGAAGGAGATAACAACCCTCTCTGAGGCAGGAAAATCGCAGGTCTTGCAGAATACTGATTACCTCGCGCTGCAAAACACCGTTACCCTTGCTGGCATATTACAAACCTTAGCACTCCTGGCAGTTATCATCGTGTCTACCGTTAAACCCTGGGACAAGCGAAAGGCAACACAATCCTCGAAAAAATAAGTTCTTCAGCTACCAACTCAGTATGAAACTAACCCTCCTCCTTGCTGACATGCTTGTGCTTTCAGCTTCAGGTTAAATATTTGTATCAGTAGCTACCCTAGTCGCGAAAATGCGTTAGAAAATAGTAGGCTCTAGAATCAGCCTTAATTGTGCCTTCTATTACCCAGTCCGATCCCTCCGACACCCTCAATCCATAAACACTAGTCACCCCATCAAACAAGGTTTATACGATCTGCATTTTGAACACGATGCTTGCGGTAGTCAGTTTTATCGCGCAGATGAAAGGTGTTAGGAAGGGGTAATCTGTTCTGATTTTGGTGAATCACTTTTGGCTTGGCCAATTTGTGGTTCGGTGCCCGCTAGCAGTCTTTCGACATTGGCGCGATGCAGCCAAATTACATAGGCACCGCCGATGAAGGTGAATATTTCATAGGCCAGCGGCTGCTGATAGGCAAACATAAACAGCGTGACAGCCATCGCACCCAGAATGGAACTGATCGAGACAATGCGGGTAATGGCGATCGAGATTCCAAAGGTACCCAGGGTCAGTAAAGCTATTGGCCAGTGCATCGCCAATAATACTCCTAAGCTGGCGGCTACCGACTTACCACCCTGGAAACCTAACCAGACCGATTTACTGTGACCCAAAATAGCCATGGTGGCTGTCCCGATCACTAGTAGCGGTTGCCAGTTGGCTGGGAACGGGAAAAAATGATAGGCGATGGCCACTAAGCTGACGGCAGCCCAGCCCTTACCCACATCAGCTAATAAGACTAGCGAACCCGGGACTTTGCCGAGGGTACGTAGGACATTTGTCGCGCCGGTGGAGCCAGAACCATGCTCGCGAATATCAATGCCTTTCAGGATTTTGCCAGTAAGGTAGCCCGTAGGAAAAGAACCTAATAAATAAGCAGTACCGAGTAGGATCGCGACGGCAGCATACAGCATTTTAATTAATAACGGTAATCGTTGGGGTAGAGGTTGGGTTCGGGGGCAAAGGCCAGCCAGATGGGATATTGCAGTAAGGCTAGGCTGACATAACCTTCAGAGTCATCCATGATGATAAAGGGCATGTCTCGTTCGGCCATAATCTTTTCGGCCTTGATCATGAGCGGGTCGGGGGCTTCAAACAAAATAATACCGCCGCTGGGACCAAAATCACCGCGTCCTAAGCCCAAGCAATCTTGTAAACCGCGCCGCCATTCGCCTAGTCGCTCGGGGCTGTTGGCCAAGATCAACACCCGCAAATAGTCGCCATATAGTTCTCGCAGCACCGAGATACTCGCGCTGGCCACCAATACATTTTGGAGACGGCCACTGAGAGATTTGATGGCTCCGCGTCCACCCTGTTGGAGAAACCAATTAGCCGCTCGATCGATCTGATTTTGTTCGAGGGTACGCCGAATCTGCCAGGGTTCGCCATAGTAGTCGGGGGCGGTTTGATACTTGTTTAGTAGCTCTCGAATGCGGCGGGCATTGGATTGATAGGTTGGTTCGGCAAATTCTGGTGGTAGTAAAGTTTGATTTACGGGTGCTGGGGGTGTCGTTGTCACTACCTGAGCTGTTACTGCAACTGGAGAAATTTTGGGTGCGGGTGGATCAGGAAATTCCATTTCCTCGGCCACCGATACCAAATCTTGGAGGCTGCCCACCAGATAGTCTTTAAAGCCTTGAATGCGGATGGCAATTTCTTGGGACGAACCGGCAAAACTCTGGTCGATTTCAGCCTGAATTCGATCACGCTTGCGTTCTAACTGTTCGATCGATACCAGCAAGTTTTGATGGCGCTGCTCAATCTCGGCCAGAGTGTGGTTAGCAATCTGGCTATATTTTTGTTGAGCAGTGTTAATTTGTTGGTGGAGACTGACTAATTCATTAGCCAACTGCTCGGACGGCGATGTTTCCGGTTCGGAAGAACTCATAGATTAAAACTATTGAGGATTGCAATATTGATCCAGGCAACTTCTCAGCTGCCCGGCATCAAATAGCATGGGTAAGAAATGAATGCTGTTAACTTCCCGGAAGTAAAACAAAATGGGCACGGGCTGCCAAAAAATCTGCCATACTTCCCATTCAGTATAAGGAAAGCGGCGAATTTCTTTACCCGATCGATACACTTCTAAAGCCGTAGCTGTAAATCTTAGCCTGATTAGGGCTGTTTGCACCAACAAGAAGAGACCGAATAACCCCACGATCAAAGCTACCCAGATCTGAATCCAAACCAGTGGGATGGTAGCCGCCATGATAGCCAGTGCAATATTGTAACTGGGACTTAGTTCAATACCAGTGCCGTTGTTAGAATTAGTCGATGAGGTCACGGGTCACATCCTTAATGTATGGGGATTTTAGATATTTAATGTTGAAGATGAGTAGGCAGCCGATCAAACCGCATTAAATCCTCATCGGTTTCGCGTTCAATAATCACTCCAGAGTTACCGTCTTTCACTAACACTGCGGCTGGCCGGGTAATCCGATTGTAATTGGAGGCCATACTGTAGTTGTAAGCTCCGGTCACGGGCACCACCAAGATGTCACCAGTACTGACAGGTGGGAGCTGGGCATTATGAATCAACACATCTCCCGATTCGCAATGCTTGCCTGCTACGGTGATAGTTTCAGTCATTGGTGCCGACATCTTATTGGCCAGCAAACAGCGATAGACCGATTCATAGGTGATGGGGCGAGGGTTATCGGACATGCCGCCATCGACGGCAATATATTTGCGAATGCCCGGAACCTCTTTGTTGCTACCGACAGTGTAGGCGGTGACGCAAGAATTAGCCACTAGCGATCGACCAGGTTCGGAAATAACTTTAGGTGGGGCAATCTGGGCTTCTTGACAGGCTACTAAGAGAGCTTGAGCCACGCCTTCTACCCAGGTGTCAATGCTTTGAGGATCATCCTGCTCGGTATATTTCACCCCTAAGCCACCGCCCACGTTAATTTGTTCGATCGGTAGTCCGTAGGTCTGCGCCTTGGTAAACCAGCCGACCATTACTCCTGCTAAATCTTGGTGAGGTTGTTGTTCAAAAATCTGGGAACCAATGTGGGCATGAACGCCGATGCATTGCAAATGCGGGTAAGCGCTGAGGTACTTAAACAAATCATCAATGCTGTTGGGGTCAAAGCCAAATTTGCTATCTAGGTGGCCAGTCCGAATATATTCGTGGGTGTGGCATTCAATCCCAGGCGTGAGGCGAAGCATGACGGGCACGGGTTTGTCGATGGCGAGGGTGTTGAGGGTTTTGATTTCTAACCAGTTATCAACGACAATATTGCAGCCCTGTTCGATCGCCAGCTTCAGTTCTGCTACCGACTTATTGTTGCCGTGGAAATAAATATTTTTCGCTTGAGCACCGGCTTTAATGGCAGTGAGTAATTCTCCGGCGGATACGACATCAATACCTAAGCCTTCATTGGTGACGATATTGCAGATGGCTAGACAGTTCCAGGCTTTGGAGGCATAAATGACTAATGATTCGCCCGCATAATATTGTTTCCAAGCGTCTCGATACTGTTGGCAAGCTGTCCGTAGGGATGATTCATCAAGAATGTAGAGCGGCGAGCCGTATTGCTGGACTAGTTCGGTCACAGCGCAGCCGCCAATTTCCAAGCAATCTTTGCTATTTATTTGCGCGGTGAGTGGCAAAATTTGCTGATTAGGAGAAGCGGTGGTTGCTTCAGGTAGATATTGGCGGGCAGAAAGAGGCGCTGAGGTCATTGTGTTGATCGGGGAGTAGCAAATTTTCAAAAAATATATTAGTTAATGCTAACTCCGATCGATCACCGCAGGCGAAAAGAATTGAGGAACGAAGACATTGCTGTTCGGGTATCGATCGCTGTTGCTATATAAACGCGATCTTTTACGATATAAACTCGACCTCTGCCGCTTTGACCGGAGACGGTAAAGTTGAATTCCTTGCCAAGATTATTCCCGATCTGAATATTTTTAGTATTTGTCAGCTTTGCTTGTAACTCTTTGAGATAGATACTAGGTAGCTGATCGAGCAATTTATTGACTTCTTTACGAGAAAAATTTTGCAAAGTAGCAACATCGTAATAGCCAACTTGGTAAAATCCCTCTTTACCAGCCACGATAAAGGAGTAGATGGTAAGTTCCTCGCTCATTTTTTCATTGGAGGCAGCTGGTTCACTGGGGAAGTTGATCGAGAACCGACCAGCCTTGGAGTAAAAAGGTTCACGGTTAGCGGCTTTACTGATTTTGACTGAAGTTGCCACTGCTAATTCCACAGAGGAGATAGTTACTAAGCCGATCGAAGGGATCAGAAAACTGGCGATCGCGACCCAGGCTGAAAATATGCGGTGATTCATGGGATTTTTAGAGATATCTAATTTATTGGTCTAACTAATTAATTTTATGCAACAAAGAGCCTAGAGCTACCTGACTGTAATATTTCTCGTTACACTTAAATAATATTTAAAATTATTACTCTCTTCAAGAAAAAATAAATTACTATGCGTTTGATTTTGATGACCGGTAAAGGTGGTGTTGGTAAAACTTCAGTGGCTGCCGCTACCGGCCTAAAATGTGCTGAAATGGGCTATAAAACCCTCGTTCTCAGCACCGACCCCGCTCACTCTCTGGCCGATAGCTTTGATACCGAAATGGGACATGATCCGATCGAAGTGCGTCCCAACCTATGGGGAGCGGAGCTTGATGCTTTAATGGAGCTAGAAGGCAACTGGGGAGCGGTCAAACGTTACATTACTCAAGTATTGCAAGCGCGGGGTCTAGAAGGAGTCCAAGCCGAAGAACTGGCCATTTTGCCTGGGATGGATGAAATCTTTGGATTGGTGCGGATGAAGCGCCATTACGACGAAGGCTTTTATGACGTTTTGATTATTGATTCGGCACCGACTGGCACTGCATTGCGCCTGTTGAGTCTGCCAGAAGTAGGCGGCTGGTATATGCGCCGTTTCTATAAGCCTTTCCAGGCGGTGTCTGTGGCTCTTCGACCTTTGGTCGAACCAATTTTTCGTCCAATCGTGGGTTTCTCGTTGCCCGATAAGGAAGTAATGGATGCGCCTTATGAATTTTACGAGCAAATTGAAGCGCTGCAAGTGATTTTGATGGATAATTCCAAAACTTCGGTGCGGCTGGTAGCCAATCCGGAGAAAATGGTGATTAAAGAATCGTTGCGTGCCCACGCTTATTTGAGCTTGTATAACGTTTCTACTGACTTGGTGATTGCGAACCGGATTATTCCAGCCGAAGTTACTGATCCTTTCTTCAAAAAATGGAAGGAAAGCCAAGAGAAGTATCGTCAGGAATTGCATGATAACTTCAGTCCTTTACCAGTTAAGGAAGTGCCGCTATTTTCTGAGGAAATGTGTGGGATGGAAGCTCTGCAAAGGTTGAAAGACACTCTTTACGCAGCGGACGAAGATCCTTCCCAGGTCTATTACAAGGAAGTCACCATGCGGGTGGTTTCTCAGGGGAATAATCAGTATAATCTCGAGCTTTATTTGCCAGGAGTGGCTAAGGATAAGGTGCAGTTGAATAAAAGCGGTGATGAGTTAAATATTCGGATTGGTAATCATCGCCGAAATTTAGTGCTGCCACAGGCTTTAGCGGCTCTGCAACCGGCTGGAGCCAAGATGGAAGATGATTATCTAAAGATCAAGTTTGGTTAGTTTGACCACTGGCGATCAACACACAGTTGAATCAAATTCCTTAATTGAGGTCTCTTGTCCAAATTTGTTTAGCTTTGAGGAAAAGATCTGCGGCTCGGCCATTTATTTCCGTTTTTCTCCAATTATCTTGTTGAAGAACCCACTGATTTAGATCGATATGAGTATTTTTAAGCTTGATTTTCTTCTCAGAGAATGGTAGATTTCCCAACTCAGAGTTGTAGGCAGTCAGTGTCAGATTACCAAATGTGTGAACCAAAGTTGCATGAGTTTTCTCTGCTGTTTCCCCTAAATCTTGCTTCCATTGCGGACTAAGGGATTGAGGTAAAATATGCTCGATCGTTGCTACTGAGAGATCAACACATTCTTTATGTTCAAAGGATTTTTCTAATCGGCATAGAATGAAACGAGTGCTACTTCGCCCATACTGTGGGTGATTGAGGAACGCATTTTCAAACTCAGTATCTGTAGGGAAACGACGGCCACCGCTACCGGAGATCATCAAGTCATGTAGCCATAAAGCATGATTTATTTCAGGGAAGTTTTTAACCCACTGAATAAATAGTTTATTTAATGTGTTTGTTGGCACTTCACAAACAGTACGACGAACGATGTAAGATTCTATTAATCCTAGACATTTCTCTAGTTCCATCTGACGGATTTGTTGAGATTGATAAGCATCTAAAAGACGGAGTAAGAGAGGGTATGCAGTTGTGACTTTTAGGGCTTGTATGTTTTCCAAACGCTCACGAATAGCTTTATTTGCCTCTGGTTTCAGACATAAAATTTTTTCATAGAATTCGCCAAATCTTTGTATCGATTTCACTTCTTTCTCAACATCTTGAGTGATCTCCATGCTTTTCAACTTTGTTTTGATTGCGGCATAAATCCCACCTTGATTAATGTTAAACCCATCCTTCATCATATAGTGACGCAGGAACTCAGTTAGATTGTCGCCAAGGGCATTTTCAAGGGGTTTCCAATACCTATCATATATAATCTCTTGCTCTCCACCTGTTGATATAGAATGGCGGAAACGCATTAGTATATAGTTGCGAACTAAGTCAGCTTGGGTTAACGGTGCACCTTTGAAATTAAGACTTTCAAAAATCAAATATGGATCATCATCATTCCCAAGATTAATCATGACTACTTGTAGTGAATGCTCGATGACGGTCAATACTTTCGTCGGTACTACTAGCTCTCCATTTGTATCGAGTCCTTTACATAACTGCTTTTTAAAGAAGTGATAAGCCTGACCCATTAGTGTCTCAGTTGTGGGGACTTTCCAATCTAAGGCTATCGATTTATAGATATCTCGATCTACTTGAGTGGGAACAAATTTTAAGGTATCTTCTAACTCACAATAGGGATTTTTTAGATAAACTTCTTGAATTCGGGTTGCTGGCTTTTCTTCTAGACAGTCTCTCAAGGCGCAAAGGATGATTGATACTGTGGTGAGACGTTGCTGGCCATCAATAATGAGATGTTTGCTCACTCCTACAGGTGTACTAACGGCAGGAATTGAGACGATTGCACCCATAAAGTGGGTGCTGGAATCATCCAAATCGTACTGCACCATTAGATCATCCCAAAGTGATTGCCAATTGCTCTGTTTCCAGGTGTAGGGACGCTGAAAAAGGGGAATAAGATTCTGCTTTTCGCCGTTGAAGTACTGGATGACTTTGGTCGGTGAGGCTTCCATGGAAATTCCTGGGCTAACTTGAGTTGAGAAATCCGATAGGGAGATTATCGAAAATAACTCACCCTATGAATTTAGTTTTCCCAGTCTTTCTTGCAAATATTGCAACTACTTGACCATTGCCCTTATTTAAGATGCTTGCTACTTCACCTCGAAAGTTCGATCAATCTTCTTCGCTGATCAAGAACCCCTTCAGATCAGTCATTAGAGCTAAAATGACATTAACCAAGCCAGCGTTAATCGTGAATTCTCCAGACTCCACCCAGATCCTAACCCAAGCAATTGCCGCCATATTGACCGGCAAAAGCGATCGAACACCAGCTGCTGATCTCGTGAGTGCCCTATTGGGCGTTGAGAAACTAGCCAAACAAACTAAACTAGACATCCCCATTACCGATTTGGTGGGTGAATGGCAACTTTCCTTTGCCACCGGAGCCAAAAAATCCAAAAATAAAGCAGGCATCCGCCTCGGTAAAGGTTTCTACTTCCCCCAATTCATTCCGGCCAGCATTAGTTTCACGCCAGATGCCACCAACCCCCAGACAGGAGAAATTGCCAATCAAGTAGCCGTCGGGTTAGTGCGCCTGAAGCTGACCGGGCCATATCGTTACTTGGGCAAAAAAAATTTACTAGCTTTTGATTTTATTGATTTTGAAGTCCGAATCCTCGATCGAGTGGTTTATCAAGGCAAAATGCCCCAAAAACAAAAGATAGATCGAGACTTCGTGGAGAAATCGATCGCTAATTTGCCATTTTTTAGCTTTATCTCAGCTAGTAATCAGGGCATTGCGGCGCGGGGACGCGGTGGTGGTTTAGCCCTATGGGTGAGAAAGTAATTGATGAGGAATGTGTTTACCGATGAGTATAAATAAACTCAGTGGCGGCCAGCTCCGAATCATCATCTTCCTCTAGCTCAAAATCATCCTCTTCATTCTTATGGCCAAACCGTCGGCGCATTTGATATTGAGGTACTTCCCAAGCTTCCGTAGTGTTCTCTAAATCAGCCAACTGCTGCCATACCAAATTCAACAATTCATCTAAGTTATGACGAGTGGCTGCTGATATCAGCAACACATCCTGACCAGCAGCTTTAACTAATTCTGCTTGTAACAGCGCCTGTTCTTCATCATCTAGAGCATCAATTTTATTAATAGCTAAAATCTGGGGCTTGTTATCCAACGATTGGTCATAGGCCAACAATTCTCGGCGGATGGTGCGGTAGGCTTCGATCGGATCTTCTCCTGTCCCATCCACCAAATGCACTAACAACTTAGTGCGCTCAATATGCCGTAAAAATTCGTGCCCTAATCCCGCGCCTCCGGCAGCACCTTCAATTAGTCCTGGGATATCGGCAAACAAAGTACCATCCCCAGTAGGCTTCCGCACCACGCCTAAATTAGGCACAAGAGTGGTGAAAGGATAGTCTGCTACTTTGGGTCGCGCTGCCGACAAAGCCGAAATCAGCGTCGATTTGCCAGCATTGGGCATTCCAATAATTCCCACTTCCGCTAAAAGTTTCAGCTCTAGGCGGATCGATCGAACTTCCCCTGGCATTCCCGGGAGTGCTTTTTCTGGTGCTCGGTTACTGTTGGTCAAAAAGCATTGATTGCCCAAACCGCCCTTACCCCCAGCCGCCACACAAAACTGTTGACCGGATTCAACTAAATCAGCCAAAACCTCGGTGGTATCTAAATCATAAATAATCGTGCCGCAAGGCACTTCCACAATTAGGTCATCCCCCGATGGACCTGTGCAATTCTTGGAACCGCCCTTTTGTCCATCGGGAGCCTTGAAGCGACGGCGATAGCTAAAGTCCAACAGAGTTTGGAGATTTTCCACGGCCATGAAGTGTACCGAGCCGCCACGTCCACCATTACCGCCCGATGGTCCCCCCGCTGGTACAAACTTTTCCCGTCGGAAAGCCACCACTCCGTCGCCACCGTTACCAGCAGCTACTTCTACTTCGGCCTGATCAATAAACTGCATATGTGGGGGGACGTAAAATAAATTTTCTGCAATCTGCTATCTTAGCTTTTTTTAGACCGGGCTGCATAACTTGCCCATCAAAAAAGCAGGGGTGCCATACAGCCCTGCTTTTTTGTAATATCTCAGTCCCTAGACTAGAGAAGACCGGTGTTAGCACCAGGCTTACCAGTGGCTAATTCTACCTTTACGATCTTGCCACCCATCTTCATGATGCGCTGCTGTTCGCGGAACCAGTTATCGTAGGGTACCAACTTGGTAAAGTAGGTGTTCTGCAATTCCCGTTGGGTGCGAGTCCGGCTGAGGCTAGGCACACAAGCAGTGACTTTAAACATCCGCATGATGACATTTCTCCCAAAAACTTGTTTTCTTATGAATAAGCTTAGATTTTTACATTCTTTAGCGATGCTTGATCACTAAATTCAGTCTTTATAAATATTTCAAAGCCTAGAAAGCCAGTATTTAAGGTAGCTCATTGAAACTGATCTATTCAGATTAGCTTGTGCAGAGCTAGTATCTATACTAACTTTCCAGACCCTAAATCATCGTTTCTTGATTGAGACTAGCTCAAGCCAGAACAGGTGTAGTCCAAATAAACACCCATTTCCTTACCAGCATCAGCACCTACTAAACTAGCGGTTACTTCCTTCATGGCTTGGATGGCTTGCACAGTTGCAGCAACTGGAACGCCCAGAGAGTTATAGGTTTCTTTCAAACCATTCAATACGCGCTCATCCAAGATAGACGGATCGCCAGCCAACATAGCGTAGGTAGCGTAGCGTAGGTAGTAGTCTAAGTCACGAATACAAGCAGCGTAGCGGCGAGTAGTGTACATGTTGCCACCGGGACGAGTTATGTCCGAGTACAACAAAGACTTAGCAACAGCTTCTTTAACGATAGTGGCAGCATTGGCGCTGATTGTGCCAGCAGCACGCACGCGCAATTCACCAGTACCGAAATAAGCTTTGAGCTTGCTGAGAGAGCTGGCGTCTAAGTATTTACCTTGAACGTCAGAGGAGTTAATTACAGCAGTAATTGCGTCTTGCATTATTTTAAATTCCTTAACTGATTTACTGTAGTCGCTTTAGTTAATGATTGTGGCAAGAGCAATTAGCCCATTGCACCAATCACATAGTCGAAGTATGCACCAGCTTCAGCTGCATCTTCTGCGGACATCATCCCTACAGCAGCATCTTTCATAGCGCGAACGCCACCGACAACTGCATCGATGGGAGTACCCAAAGACTTGTACATTTCACGCACACCAACGATACCGATTTCTTCGATCGGAGTCACATCGCCAGCAACTACTCCGTAAGTAACTAGACGTAGGTAGTAGTCTAGGTCACGTAAGCAAGTAGCCGTCATTTCTTCACCGTAGGCGTTTCCACCAGGAGAAACAACATCAGGACGTTGTTGGAAAAGTTTGTTGCCAGCTTCTTTAACTAGACGCTCGCGAGAGTCAGTTAGAGATTGAGCAATCCGAAGACGACGCTCGCCAGAAGTCACAAAGGACTTGATCCGGTCTAGTTCGCCGGGGCTGAGGTAACGAGCTTCAGCGTCTGCATTGACGATCGCTTTGGTGACGATACTCATTATTAGGTATTACTCCAAAAAAAGTTATTAACCAGTTGTTTATCGCTGGTTTTACCAGTCAAAATACGGATGAGAGCTGACTACAGGCACTTACTTAGCCAAATCTTAATTTTTCAATTAAACAATTCGGCAGTATACAAGATGCTATGAAGTTATTCAGCTACCTTCCGCAAACATTCTGCGACATTTGGGCGTAAATCTATAGGGTGCTGTAACAGTTCGTAATATAGGACTAGTTATTATCATTTTTGAATTTCTCCCATAGCACTCTGATATGCTATTGTCCTGTGCCGTTCTTAAAATTGCTCAATCGCTTCAATGATATTAGATTGGATTACGCCAGCTACTCGTGTACGCAACCTGCCGCAGTATGTGTTTGTTCGGTTGGATGAACTGAAAGCCAATGCCCGTCAGCAGGGTATTGACTTGATCGATCTGGGTATGGGAAACCCAGACGGGGCACCCCATGAATCGGTAATTACCTCTGCCAAAGACGCTCTAGACAACCCTAATATTCACGGCTATCCACCTTTTGAAGGCTTGAGTAGTTTTCGGCGGACAATTGCTGATTGGTATCAGCGTCGCTATGATGTGACCTTGAACCCTGAAAATGAAGCTTTGCCACTGATGGGTTCTAAGGAGGGATTAGCCCATTTGGCGATGGCCTTCATTGATCCCGGCGATGTCGTTCTGGTACCCAACCCAGCTTACCCAGTGCATTTTCGGGGGCCGCTAATTGCAGGTGCTGATATTCATGAAATGCTGCTTACTGCTGAAAATGATTGGGTGATCGATCTAGCTAAAATTCCAGAGGATGTTGCTCGCAGAGCTAAGCTATTATTTTTCAACTACCCCAGTAATCCTACTGGTGCAACTGCACCCCGCGAGTTTTATGAAGAGATTGTGGCCTTCGCTCGCAAATACGAAATTATATTGGTGCATGACCTTTGCTATGCCGAACTAGCATTTGATGGCTATCAGCCTACCAGCCTGCTCGAAATCCCTGGTGCAAAAGATATTAGTGTGGAGTTTCACACCATGTCCAAAACCTACAACATGGCTGGTTGGCGGATTGGTTTTGTGGTGGGTAACGCCAAAATTATTCAAGGTTTGCGAACGATTAAGACCAATTTAGACTATGGGATTTTTGCGGCCTTGCAGTCGGCGGCGGAAACTGCCCTCAATCTGCCGGATGAATATGTTTCGGAAGTCCAAACCCGTTACCGAAAGCGGCGTGATTTTGTGATTAAGGGTCTGGCTGAATTGGGTTGGAATGTACCAGTGACTAAAGCCACGATGTATTTGTGGGTACCTTGTCCGCCGGGAATTGGTTCGACGGAATTTGCTTTGAAAGTTCTGAGCGAGACCGGGGTTGTTTTGACTCCTGGGAATGCTTTTGGCAGTGGTGGTGAGGGCTATGTGCGTTTGAGTTTGATTGCCGATTGCGATCGATTGGGTGAGGCGATCGATCGACTTAAGAAAGCTGGCATTACCTACAACTCTTTCTCATCTGGCGAAAATGAGAGCTAGTTGCCCGCACACCACATTTTTTCTAATAATTTTTCGTGATTTATGAGTGAAACAATTTTTAGCCGAATTATCCGTAAGGAAATTCCGGCCGATATCGTCTACGAAGACAACCTGGTGATGGCTTTTCGCGATGTGAACCCCCAAGCACCAGTGCATATTTTGGTGATCCCTAAGCAGTCGATCGAGTCCTTAGCAACAGTTACTGCTGCCGAGCAAGCTGTTTTAGGTCACATTCTTCTAATAATTCAGAGAGTTGCTAATCAAGAAGGGTTAGACAACGGCTATCGGGTGGTTACAAACGTTGGTAGTGATGGTGGTCAGACAGTTTTTCACCTGCATTTTCATGTGCTAGGTAAGCGTCCTTTGTCTTGGCCACCTGGTTAACGGATAATATCTTTCTCAGCAAAGAATTTATTTTTGTTAATACTCTTTACAAAGATAAATACTTAATCTAATATGGGGATCAGGGTGCGAGTCCTAATCTCAAACCTAAAAAATTCATCGCAATCATAAACAAATGACAACTACTTTACAACGTACTGAGGCACCCAATGCTTGGGATCGCTTCTGTGGTTGGATCACTTCCACCGACAACCGTATTTATATCGGTTGGTTCGGCGTCGTAATGATTCCTACCCTTCTTTCCGCTACTATCTGCTTCATCGTTGCTTTCATCGGCGCGCCTCCAGTAGACATCGATGGTATCCGTGAGCCAGTTGCTGGTTCTCTAATGTTCGGAAACAACATCATTTCTGGTGCTGTAATTCCTTCCTCCAACGCTATCGGCTTGCACTTCTACCCAATCTGGGAAGCTGCTTCCATGGATGAGTGGTTGTACAACGGCGGTCCTTACCAATTAGTAGTATTCCACTTCTTAATCGGAATCTTCTGCTACATGGGTCGCGAGTGGGAACTTTCCTACCGCCTAGGTATGCGTCCTTGGATTTGTGTTGCTTACTCTGCTCCAGTAGCAGCAGCAACCGCTGTATTTTTAATCTACCCAATCGGTCAAGGTTCCTTCTCCGACGGTATGCCTTTGGGTATCTCCGGTACCTTCAACTTCATGATTGTGTTCCAAGCTGAGCACAACATCTTGATGCACCCTTTCCACATGCTCGGTGTAGCTGGTGTATTTGGTGGTTCATTGTTCTCCGCAATGCACGGTTCACTTGTAACTTCCTCTTTGGTTCGTGAAACAACTGAAGTTGAATCACTTAACTACGGTTACAAATTCGGTCAAGAAGAAGAAACTTACAACATCGTTGCAGCTCACGGCTACTTCGGTCGTTTGATTTTCCAATACGCTTCCTTCAACAACAGCCGCTCACTTCACTTCTTGTTAGGTGCTTGGCCAGTAGTTGGAATCTGGATGACTTCTTTGGGCGTAAGCACCATGGCATTCAACCTGAACGGTTTCAACTTCAACTCTTCTGTAGTTGACACTCAAGGTCGCACCATCAACACTTGGGCAGACATCATCAACCGTGCCAACCTAGGTATGGAAGTAATGCACGAACGTAATGCACACAACTTCCCACTAGACTTAGCCGCTGGCGAAGCTACTCCAGTTGCTTTGATGGCTCCTTCCATCAACGGTTAATTCTTTAACCAACTTAAGATTTAAAAGCCTGCTCTCATTGAGAGCAGGCTTTTGTTTTAGGCTTGTTAGGAGAAGAATTTCAAATTTTTAGTTATGTGGTGCATCCATTTCATAGCTGACTTTTCCCGTTATTTTTTCGAGAGCAAAATCTGAAGGTAAGATCGAAGCCCATAAGCCTTTTTGACAGAGATTTATATCGATCTTGGAAGTGTCTCTTAGCAAAGAGTCTAGGACTTAGCAGGAAAAGTCAGATTTCATAAAAGTGACTTTCCAAATTTTTATAATCCCATTTTGGGTAAAATGGTGAGTAATCAGAGCGAGTTTAATTGAGAGCTGTCTCAAAAATCTTGATCCCAGCTGGACGTAGACAGCTGAATGATGCTGGATATCGCGCCCTCAATTGTTCACTTTTTAGATATGAGAGTGGTGTAAGTGGTCTATGGTGAAGTGATGAAAGAAGAAGACGTACTACGAGTTATAGTCCAAGCAAGAAGGGAAAATGCCACTATCCTAGACCTTTCTGGCAAGCAATTGACGAGTTTACCGTCAACGATTGGGCAACTTACTGATTTGCGGACGCTGGATCTCCGTAATAATCGCCTCAAAAGACTATCCGAAGTAATTGGGCAATTACCTAATTTGCAAGAACTGTATCTTTATGAAAATCAATTGACTAGTCTGCCAGAATCGATCGGACAACTCAAAAGTTTAGCCATCTTGGGCTTGTCTGATAATCAACTGATTAATTTACCGTTATCGATCGAACGACTAGCCGACTTAAAGATCCTTTTTCTATCTGGCAATAATCTGACGATATTTCCATCTTCTATTAGTAAACTGATGAATTTAGTGAGGTTGAGTCTATCCGAAAATTCGTTGACAGAACTACCACCAGAAGTTGGTCAGTTAGTTAATTTGCAACGACTCGATATTATATCTAATAAACTAACTAGTTTGCCCGAATCAATTGGAAAATTGACTAATTTACGTCTTTTAAATCTATCGAACAATAGGTTGACGAGTTTACCCCCATCCATCGAACAACTAACTAATCTGCAAGACCTTAATGTCTCTGGCAATCCTCTTCAAAATGTTCAGTCACCAGCATCGCTGTTAAATAATCAGAAAACTTTGATACCGCAATTGGTTCCGCATATTACTAAGCCTGTAGGATTTGTGTCGAAATCAAATGAAGCAAAAATTATCTTACTTGGTCAGAGCAAAACGGGTAAAACATCTGTAATTAAACGTTTAGTTTACGATCAATTTACTCTTAATGAATCTTCTACCGATGGTATTAACATTGAAAAATGGCATATTGATTTTTGTTCTGCTGCAACCATTGATCCTCAACCTAGGGAGCTAGCTTGTTTCAATATTTGGGATTTTGGTGGTCAAGAAAACCTGCATACTGCTCACCAAATTTTTCTGACAGAGCGCAGTTTGTATTTATTAGTAATTGATAATAATGCCAGTGAAGAACAGAATCGGATTGAATACTGGCTTAAACTGATTAGCAGCTTTGCCAAAGATGCATCTATTTTAATTATTGGTAACAAAAAAGATCAAGCTTCTTTGGATACTAACTATGATAAGTATCAGAATAAATATCAGAATATTAAAGGAATTGTTCCTGTTTCCTGTCAGGATGCATCTGGTATTCCTGAACTCCGTCAACATATTTTGCAGGAGCTTGCTAATTTATGTCATGCACAGACTGCTTTCCTCCCAGATTGGCTGGCCGTGAAAACTAACTTAGAAAACTTAAACAAAGGCTATATTACCTATGCCGAATATTGTCAGATTTGTAAAAATTGTAATGTGGTGGTGGCATCTGAACAGCAAACTCTAGTCGAATTACTACATGATCTAGGTGTGATTCTTAACTTTCACCAAAATCAGCCTCTCAGTCAGGCTCCGGTGATGAATACAGGCTGGATTATGCATGGAATTTATAAAATACTCAATGATCATTTCTTGGTGAGTGAGTGTAAAGGCATTTTAGCGGAGCGAATGCTGACACGTATATTGACAACATTTCAGTCCAATAAACGAGAATTTACCTATACTCCAGCAAAACATCGCTTTGTCCTGGAAACGATGATGAAATTAGAGTTGTGTTGCGAGCTGACTGACCGGCGTAGTTTTTTGATTCCAGATTTACTTCCCAAAGAAGAATTGCCAGAAGCACATCTCGATCAGTGGCAAGGCGCTTTACAATTTCAATATCGTTATTCGACTTTTCCTCATAGTATTGTCTCTCGTTTAATGGTGCGTTGTAGTGAGCTAATTGATAGCAATTTTTACTGGCGCTATGGTGTTATTCTCAAATCTTCAAATAATCGGGCTTTGATTAAGAGCAATCGAAAAGAAAGAACTATTTCGATTTATATTGTCGGCTTGCCAACCACCCGTCGCAACTTTTTGGAGTTGCTACGCCATAAACTTACGGGAATTAATCAAATTTTCGGAGCTTTTGATGTTGATACTTACGTTCCTTTGCCTGACTTTCCAGCAGCATCTGTTTCCTACCAACAATTAATTGATAGTCATGCCGAAGGTGTGGATGTAATTGTCCCGCAGGGACTGCGCCAAAAAGTTAATGTATGTGAGTTGCTCAATACCATTGACGTCATATCTGTATCTCCATCTACAACACCGCAGCGGATCGTAGTTGATGATCGAAATCCTGCTCCTGTGACTGTCGCTCATATTCCTACTCTTAGAAGAGATGATGTGCATCGGGTTTCGCTGGTTGCGCCTAAAAATCTTTTTGCTGGTCATGAGAATTTCTATCCCACTGTTACCGATCAACAATTACAAGAAGTGCGGGGTATTGCTCTGCGTTTGGTTAAGGGTGATTCAGTGGACGATGAAGTTGACCTGCTCAGTGCACACCTGCGCACCCCTCTCGCTGATGCCATTCAACATCTGCTAGGTCTTCCTGCAATGACTCCAAATCTGTCTGACTTGCAAACACTTCCAGAGGAATCTGAGTTTCGGCCGGTGGTCATTGAAGATCCCTTCTTATGAGCTAGTCACCAATCCCAAATTGACTAGCTAGTTCTGGGCTAAAGGGTATCAAAATGACGATCATCAGGAATAGTGCTATTAAGGTTAATGCTGCTCGGGTATCGTTCGGCTCGGTCAGTTCGTTGAGGCTGGGTCTTTCTAAGCTTCTTTGCAAAAAGCCAACTAGTACTGCCCAGTAAAGAATCAAAGAGTTGCCTGGATTGGTTAAAACTACAATTCCTAAAATTACTAGGGTGGCAATTGTCATTCTTTGGGCTGTTTTCCGGCCATAGACGGCTTGAATTATTCTGCCCCCATCCAATTGACCGGCGGGCATTAAATTTAGGGCGGTAATTACTATGCCTAGCCACCCAACTATGACTAGAGGATGAACTGTTACTAGTGTTTTGTGTACTTCGTTGCCTAAAATTACCTTGGCTAAAGCCCCGACCAAAATGGAACTCTGAAAGAACTGGGCGGGAATTTCTAGGCCAGTACCAGGATGGGATAGTAATAGTCCTACTAGGAGCATGAGAATAGCTACCAGCCCGCCAGTTGCTGGGCCAGCGATCGAAACATCAAACAGGGTCGATCGATTGGGTAAAATCGATGCAAAGCGGGTAATCGCGCCAAAAGCGCCAATTTGAGCAGTTGGTAAAAAATTTGGCCAGCTCAGTTGCACTTGCCGTGTTCTAGCCATGAACCAGTGACCAAGCTCGTGACTGATTAAAACTGCCCAGAGTCCTAAAGAAATTGGCAAAGTCTCCTGCCAGCGCTCAGTATGAGCATAAAAATCAAATCCTAAAAATACTCCGGCTGTCTCTAAGCTGCTCCCAATCGTGGCGAGTAATAGTACTACTGCCAGCACTTTTTGGATGGTCGTTGTGGCCAGTTGGTCAGTGGTATTGGGTAGTACTACTACCACTGGCCGATCTTCAAAACCTTCGACCAAAAAAATTCGATATTTGTCTCCTACTAAATCAATCATTTTTTGTTGCAATCGATCGTGGACGATCGTGGGCTCGCCTCGCAGGTTACCCTTGAAAATCGCTCCCTGTTGATAGGGAATGGTTTCGGTGGCAAAAAAAGTGTCAATCCCAAAGATGCTTCGTATTTTTTCTAAATCTTCATGGGAGATCTGAGGTATGGCCACGCTTTGTGCTGACTGGGATGGTGCTGAGCCGTTCTCTGGCTGATAACGATTTAGCTTTTTAGCGATTTCGGCGTTGGTATTAGGATCTTGAGCAGCTAGGCGGAGGCGATTGCCTAACCAAATATATAGACCGGTGGAAATTAGCAGCAAGATTAAAACGGCGGCTAAATTGATATAGATACCTAGGGCGAAAGAACCGAAAAATACTAGCCAGGGCAACATCAAAGCTGATGACTGTAGCCAAGCTAGAATGCCAATTTTGCCATAGGAGCGATTGCGGTAAAAACCCCAACCTAAGATGCCGATGGCGATCAGGCAAATAGCGATAGTTGCAGAGTTTTCAGCAGTAAACATAGGTAACAAAAAAATGGGCATACAGGTGGCCTAGAAACCAGCTTAAGCCGATGACATAACAATTTCAATGTCGATGCTCAAAAATTAATCCGAAATTAATTCTGATCGGGATTCCTTACCAAATTCTTTCAGCACCGCGTTATAATTCTTTACGAGACTGTAAACAATACCAGCAGCAATGACAAACCCCGTTACTAACAGCTTTTTTATCGGTCGAGCCTTCGCCCAAGCTATCAATGACAAAGTGAGTGAGACTCTGACAGTAGGTTTAAGCGAGCTGGGCAAATTTGATGCCGAACAGCGCGAAAAGCTCAAGCAGTTTACTCAAGAAGTGATTGATCGCGCCGAGCAAGAGACCGGCTTTAGTTCTGGGCATCATAAAGCTGTCTCCACTGATTTGCAAGAAACGATCGATGACCTCCGCGCCGAAATCGCTAGGCTGCGGGCGGAACTTCAGCGTTATCGGAATCGTGTTTAATTCCTTCACCCCCGTAAACAGCCAGCGTGCCTGCTACCACTTCTCTACTCTTGTCATTGCAATCCCAGAATCCCATCCTGGAGTTGCCAGACTCTGATATGTCCAAACAGTTTACTGAGAGTAACAATAATTACCGTTGGAACCGAGAAAATTACTCGCGGCGCCGTCGTTATGTGGATATTTGGTATTTCGTCCTCAGTTTCTTGAATAGTTCGTGGTTGGCGGGCAAAAAATGGAGTTACGTAGGAGGCTATACCGAGGCTAAACTGAATAGTCGGCGACGGCGGCAGGCCATTTGGGTGCGCGATACCTTCCTAGAACTCGGTCCAACTTTTATTAAGTTGGGTCAGCTATTTTCCACCCGTGCCGATCTTTTTCCGGCTGAGTATGTGGAAGAGTTAAGCAAGCTGCAAGATCGGGTGCCAGCTTTTGGCTACGAGGTGGTAGAGCAAATTATCGAGCGAGAATTAGGAAAGAGCGTTCCTGAATTATTTGCCAGCTTTGATCCGATACCGCTAGCGGCCGCTAGTCTGGGCCAGGTGCATCAATCTCAGTTGCACAGTGGTGAAAATGTGGTGGTCAAAGTCCAGCGACCGGGACTTCAAAAACTATTTACGATCGATCTAGAGATTCTGCGCGGCATTGCCCGGTATTTTCAGAACCATCGCAAGTGGGGCAAAGGCCGTGACTGGATGGGGATTTACGATGAATGTTGCAAAATTCTGTGGGAAGAAACTGACTACTTGCAAGAAGGCCAAAATGCTGACACCTTCCGTCGCAATTTTCGGGGGGAAGATTGGGTGATGGTGCCCCGAATTTTTTGGCGCTATTCTTCGCCGCAGGTTTTGACCCTCGAATATTTACCAGGCATCAAAATCAGTCATTATGAAGCCCTCGAAGCTGCTGGGATCGATCGTAAGCAAATTGCTTTACTTAGCGCCCAAGCCTATCTGCGCCAGATTTTGGCTGATGGATTTTTCCATGCTGATCCCCATCCGGGGAACGTGGCGGTCAGCCCTGCTGGCCAGCTGATTTTTTATGATTTTGGGATGATGGGCAAAATCGGCATTTTAACCAAAGAAAAGCTCATGGGTACCCTGAGTGGTATCGTCCAAAAAAATGCCGACCAGGTGTTGATGTCTTTGGTGGATTTGGGGGTAATTGCTGCTGTTGGTGATGTTAGCCCGATGCGTCGATCGATCCAATACATGCTCGATAATTTTATGGACAAGCCCTTTGAGGCGCAGTCCATATCCCAAATCAGCGACGATCTCTACGAAATTGCCTATGATCAACCCTTTCGGTTTCCGGCCACCTTCACCTTTGTAATGCGGGCTTTTTCGACAATAGAAGGGGTGGGTAAGGGCTTAGACCCCGATTTTAACTTTATGGAGGCGGCACAACCTTATGCCCTACAGCTTATGACGAACGGTAATATTACACCCGATGCGGGCAGTTTCTTAGGTGAGTTAGGTCGGCAAGCAGCCCAGGTGAGTACTTCTGCCCTGGGTCTACCGCGTCGGATTGAAGATACGATCGAGAAGCTAGAACGAGGTGATTTGCGGGTGCGCGTTCGATCAACCGAGACCGATCGAATTATGCGCCGGATGATTGCCATGCAACAGGGTACTAACTATGCACTACTGGTGGGTACCTTTACCCTGTCGGCTACCATGTTGTACATCACAAAATTTTTGATTTTAGCTGGCATAATGGGCATACTAGCTTTAAGTTTAGCAATTGTTCTTATTCGCCATCTCCGCCGCATCGAAAAATCGGATCGAACTTTTTAACTGAATTTATTTTACGGTTAAAACTACAGTTCAACGTTAACTGCAAATCCCCAAATTGAGAAAGAGAGAATTACTTAGAATGGCTGTACATAATCAAAATAGCTATACAAGAATACCAAACTGGCATATCATGCAATTTGGCTTAATTTTCCAATGAAGTGTTTACCATTTCCAAAACCTTTTACTAGTCCGAAGTTTGTGTCATAGGCAAATGTATGAAGTCTAATTTTCTGGATCTCACTGATAAAGGCATGGTACGTAGTGCCAACCAGGATTCGCACTATGTCGATCCAGCTGGCCGGTTTTCTATTGTGGCCGATGGGATGGGCGGTCATGCCGGTGGTGAGGAAGCCAGTCAAATCGCGATCAAAACAATCAAAGAACACATTGAGCAAAACTGGAATGATACAGTTGAAATCAGTCAGCTGTTAGAAGAATCTTTGCTTGCGGCCAATGAAGCGATCGTGGAAGACCAAGTGCGTAATCCACAGCGCGCTGATATGGGTACAACGGCTGTGCTAATCCTATTTCAAGAAGATCAGGTCTGGGCAGCTCATGTTGGTGATTCTCGTCTCTATCGTTTTAGAGATGACACTCTTACCCAAATTACCGAGGATGATACCTGGGTGGCAAGGGCTATGAAAATGAATCAGCTAACCGCTGATGAAGCTCGCACCCATCCGCTACGGCACGTATTGTCTCACTGTTTAGGGCGACGAGATTTGCGCCAGGTAAACATTCGCACTGTTGATGTTGAAGCTGGTGATCTGGTGTTGCTCTGTAGCGATGGTTTAACTGAAGAGGTCTCCGATGGGGAGATTGCAACTTATCTAAAGTCGAAATCTGTGGCGGAACTGCCCCAGATCTTGGTCGATGCTGCCAAAAATAATGGTGGCAGTGACAATATCACTGTGGTATTAGGTGTGGTAGAAATGGCGATCGCTGTTGCTGCAACTGAGGACAGTGCTGAAGCATAAAGATGAACAGAGGTTTTATCTACAAAGGTCAGTAACTATTCAACTCAACGCTGATACGCTATGATGATGACTGACATTTCCAACTATCCGCGATGTCCGTCAGATTACTAGTGGGTGTGGTGTTTTGTGAAAGTTGTCCTTGTGCTTTCAGCAGCTCATCTCGGTATCTTATACCAGCTTGTTGAGGTTGTTACTTTTGTTTTCTAATCCTTCTTTATCTCTGAGTTCAGCAGCTGTGAACCCTTCACCAGTATCCCCTACACTCGGTATTTGCTTAGCCAGTGTGCCGATTTTGTCGGTAATAGTTATCATGGAGTCCATTCTTCATCATGTGGAACAGTTGGGTGTGAGCAGTGAAGAGATTTTTCGCGGCGATCGATTGCCCATTTTGCCTTTTCCCGATCAGTCGTAGGTTTTGCTGGTGTGGTAAGTTTCATTGTTAGGAGTTGTGCTTTATTGCTCGATCTTATTAGCCTGTCTATCTGCTTAGTGTCTTTATGAGTCAGCAACTTCATCCGTCTCAGCTAGAACCAATGGCGATATTTTCACTCCCGTCTTCATCACATCAATACACTAAATTTATCGAAGACTTGTGGGAGGATGTGTTATCCGAAGCCTACGGTTCGGAATTAGTGGAGCTATTGCAGCGGCTCCGGGATCTTTGCTCTCCTGAAGGCCAAGCTACTAATACGATCGATGGTGCCGTTCATACGCTGATTGCCGATCTGAAACTAGAAGACGCGGTGAAAGCAGTACGGGCTTTTGCTTTATATTTTCAGCTGATCAATATTGTCGAACAGCACTGCGAGCAAAAAGACCGCCAGTATTTTTTGCGTCACCGCCATGGTGGTATGCCGGTGGCAAGTACTTACTCAGAAACTGCGGTTGGTGCATCTGATGCTGATATTTTAGATCGGTCTTGGGCTAAGGATCCGGATACCTTCCAGTCTTTATTTATTTATCTTAAAGATGTCAACGTTCCCCCCAATTATATTCGGCAGCTGCTAGCCAATCTGGATATTAATTTAGTGTTCACTGCCCATCCGACTGAGATAGTGCGCCATACTATTCGTACTAAGCAGCGGCGTATTTCGGAGCTTCTAGAGCAGATCGATCGAGAGGTGGATGATGCTAGTGATTTGTCTACTAGTAATTCTTGGGAAGTGGCCAGATTAACTGAACTACTCCGAGAAGAGATTCGGTTGTGGTGGTTTACCGACGAAATTCATCAGTTTAAGCCTTCTGTCTTAGATGAAGTAGACTATACGCTGCACTATTTTCAGGAAGTATTATTTGATGCGGTACCGCAGTTATTTCAGCGCCTTAAATACTCTTTGCAGAAATCTTTTCCAGATATTGCACCACCTGCCCATGATTTCTGCCGATTTGGTTCCTGGGTAGGTTCCGATCGAGATGGTAATCCCTCGGTGACGGCGCAAGTAACTTGGCAAACGGCCTGTTACCAGCGGGGTATTGTCTTGGGTAAGTATTATCAGGCCGTTAAAGAGCTGAATAGTTTATTGAGTTTATCGGCGAATCGTAGTCAAGTTTCAGCAGAACTACTAGATACCTTGGGTCGGGACGCTACTTATTTGCCTCAGCTTTATAGCGATATTGCCCATCGCTATATTCGTGAACCTTACCGAATGAAGCTGGCTTATATTTTGTTGCGCCTGGAAAATACGATTAAGCGCAATGAGCAAGTAGCGGCGCGGGAGTTGTTACATGCTCTGCACCGCGAACTGGAGCCTGCTCATACCTATTACAGTAGTAGCCAAGAATTTTTGCAAGAATTACAAATTATTCGGAATAGTTTGGCGCAAAATTCCTTATCAGTAAGTGCTGTTGAAAATTTGATTTGCCAGGTAGAGGTTTTTGGCTTTAATCTGACCCATCTGGATATTAGACAAGAGAGTTCGGTTCATGCCAATACGGTGGCCGAAATTACTAACTACTTGCAAATTCTGCCCCGCCCCTATTTGGAGCTGACTGAAGCTGAACGAGTCGCTTGGTTGGTGAGCGAATTAAAAACCCGTCGTCCTCTGATTCCTACCGAGCTACCTTTTTCGGCGGAGACCAGAGAATCGATCGAGACTTTGCGAATTGTGCGATTAATGCAGCAGGAGTTTGGCCTAGAAATTTGCCATACCTACATCATTAGTATGAATCGTGATGTCAGCGATGTCTTAGAAGTAATGTTACTGGCTAAAGAAGTAGGATTATATGATCCAGCCACTGGGATGGGAACGCTGCGGATTGTGCCGCTATTTGAAACTGTGGAGGATTTGCAAAAAGCGCCATTTGTAATGGATGCTCTTTTTGCTTTACCTCTGTATCGATCGAATCTCAGTGGCGGTTATGATCCAGCTGCTCATCACTCAACTCTCACTCTCGATCTGCAAGAAGTGATGCTCGGTTATTCGGACAGTAATAAAGATTCTGGTTTTTTGAGTAGCAATTGGGAGATCCATAAAGCTCAAAAATCTCTCCAACAAATCGCCGATCAATACGCTGTAAAACTGCGGATTTTCCATGGGCGGGGTGGTTCGGTCGGTCGTGGTGGTGGACCTTCCTATGATGCAATTCGTGCCCAGCCGGGTAATAGTGTGAATGGCCGCATTAAAATCACTGAACAAGGCGAGGTCTTAGCTTCTAAGTATTCTTTGCCAGAACTAGCTCTATATAACCTAGAAAAAGTAGCCACCGCCGTCATCGGTACTAGCTTACTAAGCAGTGGCTATGATGACATCGCGGGCTGGAACGAGATTATGGAAGAGTTATCCGCCAAGTCGCGTACTCATTACCGTAAATTAATTTATGAACGACCAGAGTTTATAGAATTTTTTCATCAAGTTACTCCGATCGAAGAAATTAGTAAACTCCAAATCAGCTCTCGGCCAGCGCGGCGGAAAGGAAAGAAGGATTTAGAGAGCTTGCGGGCGATCCCCTGGGTATTTAGCTGGACGCAAAGTCGCTTTCTGCTACCTGCTTGGTACGGTGTTGGCTCGGCATTGGCTGAATTTATTCAAGAAAACCCGGAAATCAATTTTCGAATGCTGCGATCTTTCTATCGGGATTGGCGCTTTTTCCGGATGGCTATTTCAAAAGTAGAGATGACTTTGGCCAAGGTTGATATGCAGATTGCTCAGCATTATGTCGAAGAACTAGCCAAGCCGGAAGACCATGGTAGGTTTATGGTGATGTTCAAAGAGATCGAGGCCGAGTTCGATCTTACCTGTCAGCTAGTATTAGAGATTTCTGGTCACTCTCAACTTCTAGAAGATAATCCGGAACTGCAACGTTCGGTACAGCTGCGTAATGGTAGTATTGTGCCTTTGGGCTTTCTTCAAGTGTCTTTATTGCGTAGATTGCGCCAGTATGACTCCCAACTGCCAACGGCCTACCGCGATAAGAAGAGTGACTTGCTGGATGGAGCCTTGCTGACGATCAATGGAATTGCTGCCGGGATGCGTAATACTGGCTAAACTAGAGTTGTTAATATTTGAGGGTAGCCGGTGTTTTTCAGTATAGTGATTCCCACCTATAATCGATTACCAATTCTGGAAAAGTGTTTGAAGGCTTTAGAGCAGCAGGTATTTGGTGCTGATAGTCCGGTTACTGGCTATGAGATCGTGGTGGTCGATGATGGTTCTACTGATGGCACAATCGATTGGCTGAATAACAATACCGAGATTTTGCCCCATACCCGGTTGCTGACTCAGGCTCACCAAGGCCCAGCAGCAGCACGCAATCTGGGTGTAGAAAAAGCTGAAGGCGATACGATTATTTTTATTGACAGTGATTTGGTGGTTACTGACTGCTTTCTGGAATCCCATGCTAATCAGTTGATTGCTGGACAGCGTGAATTAGGTAGTGATCGACTGTTTATTTATGGTGCCGTGATCAACACCTGTAATTTTACTGATCCCACAGCTGAACCTTATAAGGTCACCGATTTTTCTAACGCCTATTTTGCGACGGGTAATGTCTCGATCGCTCGCCACTGGTTGATTGAAGCCGGTTTGTTTGACCTAGGTTTTCAGCTGTACGGCTGGGAGGATCTGGAATTAGGAGTGCGGCTTAAAAATTTGGGCTTGAAGATGATTAAATGCCCAGCTGCTGTTGGTTACCATTGGCATCCGGCTTTCTCGCTCGATCGGATTCCCCATCTGATTGATCAAGAAATTCAACGGGGTAAAATGGGCGTGGTTTTTTACCAAAAACACCCCACCTGGGATGTCAAAATGATGATTCAAATGACCCTTCTCCATCGAATGCTGTGGGGAATCTTGACTATCGGCGGCACCTTAAATGAAAAAACATTGCAACCAGTCATGCAGTGGTTGATCGATCGAGACCAACCCCAATTAGCCGAGCAAGTAGCCCGAATTTTCTTGAACCGTTACACTGTACAAGGTGTCTATGACGCTTACCGCGAAGTACAGATAGCTAAGTGAAGTCTCTATTTAGTTTGTGGTTGGACGTTGCAGCCTAAACCTTTACCCATCTGATTAATCATCTGAATCATTTGGTATAGCCGTCCTGAATCTCGCTGATTAAAATGTAATAGTAGGCGCGGTAAATGCTCTGTCGGATCACCAATTTCTGCATCTAAAGCTGCCGTGCGGGTAATTTGACCACTAGCGAGGATGTCTGCAAACTTTTGGTTTAAGGTATCTAGCTCAGCCTCACTGATATCTTGCTCTAGTCGAATCACTAATAGCTCTTTAACATAGCGGCTAGAGTGATAAATCTGATAGAAATTACATATTTGGTCGTAAGCTTCATCCAAACTGTCAGTTAAAGTATACAGACTCGTGTCTTCAGCGCTAATTAGTTGGTTATCTACCAAATGCTTTCTGATATAGGCATCCCAATCTCGCCAATAGCTACCACCTGGTTTATCAATTAAGATCATTGGAATCGGTTCATGGCGGCCAGTTTGACAAAGAGTCAAGCATTCTAATGCCTCATCATGAGTGCCAAATCCCCCCGGAAAGAGTGCGATCGCATCACTTTCGCGCAAGAAAAATAACTTGCGCGTGAAGAAGTATTTAAAGTGCATCAGCTTAGGATCATTCTCTATAAAGGAGTTTGCTTCTTGTTCGTAGGGCAATTGAATATTCAAGCCAAAAGAATACTCTTTACCAGCTCCCTGATTTGCTGCTTCCATGATGCCGCCGCCCGCACCAGTAATTACCATAAACCCTTGCTTGGTGGCTTGCTGGGCAAACTGCTTAGCCATTTGATATTCTACTTGATCATCAGGAGTGCGTGCCGATCCAAAGACGGCAATTTTACGAACATGACGATAGTTATAAAAGACTTGAAAAGCACGCTCCATATCTTCTACGGCAGCGCTCAAAATTTTCCAATCTAGCCGGTCTACGTCTTCTTCAGCCAATCGTACAATAGTTGATAACGCTCTGGTTATCCACTTGCCATAAGGTAGTGTTGGTAGTCGATCGACTAAGCTCTCTAAATCTTGTTTTAGAGAATCAGAATTATTCATATCAATATTTTAGGCAAAAGCAAACGCCTTCAGGATTGTACCAAAGGCGCTTGCTAAAAAAATTACAACACTATTTTGGAAATTGTTGCTGACTACTCACAATGTAATGAACCAGCCTTCACGATCCAGAGCATTACAAATGCTTTTCGATCGTATTGCACAGAGTAGTTTTAGGAACTGCTCCAACCACAGTCTCTACCTTTTGCCCACCCTTGAAAATCATCAAAGTAGGTATACTCCGAATACCATACTGGCTAGCCACATTAGGATTATCGTCAGTATTCAGCTTGACAACCTTTACTTTGCCTTCATACTGCTGTGCTAACTCATCGACAACTGGTCCAACTAGGCGGCAGGGGCCACACCACGGTGCCCAAAAATCCACTAATACTGGAACTTCACTATCTAGAACGTCATCCTTAAAAGATGCATCTGTAACTGCTGGTGCTGCCATTACTGTAATTCCTTATCTTAATAGTCCAAACTTTCAGGCAATTCTACCATGGGTAAAATACCAAACTAACGGTGGAAAAATCTAAGATTAGACCTCCCCTATGCATTTTACCACTGAAAACTAAATACCTGAGTTCGATCGGAAGCTGTAATAGTCTGCAACAGTTATTCTCAATTGTATAAGGAACCGCCCGAAACAAAGTTCCAGGCGGAGTAGTGGTGTGAGGAGTGAACGGAAACATCAGTCTCCGTTAGCCTCAATTGTAACAGTAGATATCAAGTGATGTGGGCGATTCATCCGATTTACACCACCAGAATATTTCTGTACCTACTTACCCATACCGAGACGTTGCGCTTTTTGATAAACCTTGCCCTCTGTCAGCAAAGACGGCGCAATTACGACCTCAACCTGCTGCATTTCCTTAATTGTTTTAGCTCCCAGTGTTCCCATGCTGGTTTTCAGAGCGCCCAAGAGATTATGAGTGCCATCATCAAGCCTCGCTGGCCCCACCAAAATCTCTTTCAAAGAACCAGTTTCCCCAACCTTGATCCGAGTTCCCCTCGGCAAAATAGGGCTAGGTGTAGCCATTCCCCAATGGAAACCGCGACCAGGAGCTTCTTGGGCACGGGCAAAAGGTGAACCAATCATTACTCCATCAGCCCCACAGGCAATACACTTACAAATATCACCGCCAGTTACTAAACCACCATCAGCAATAATCGGAATATACTTGCCCGTCTTAGCAAAGAAATCATCCCTAGCCGCTGCACAGTCTGCGACAGCCGTAGCTTGTGGAATTCCCACCCCCAGCACCCCTCGAGAGGTACAAGCTGCTCCTGGACCAATACCAACCAAAACTGCTGCTGCTCCAGCTTCCAACAACTTAATTGTTACATCATAAGTAACACAGTTACCCAGAATTACTGGCATCGGCATATCATGACAGAACTGAGCTAGATCCAGAGCAACAACACCATCTGGTGCCTCAAACTCAGTAGACACTACCGTAGCTTGAATAAAAAATAGATCAGCTCCGGCTTTCGCCACTACCTCGCCATACTTACTGGCTCCAGCTGGAGTAGCACTAACTGCTGCAATCCCGCCCTGATCTTTGATTTCCTTAATGCGTTGTTCAATTAACGCTGGATCTACTGGCTGAGCATAGAGTTCTTGCATCAGTTTTACAAAGCCATCAACTCCCACTGCCGCAATTCGATCCAAAATAGGATTTGGATCATCATAACGGGTTTGGATTCCCTCCAAGTTAATAACTCCTATGGCTCCTAACTTGGATAGCTCCACAGCCATCTTGACATCAACGACCCCATCCATTGCACTCGCAATGATCGGAATTTCGCGCTCAATACCACCGATCTGCCAGCGTGTATCTGCCAAACTGGGGTCAATCGTCCGGTGACCCGGTACCAAAGCGATTTCGTCGATGCCATAAGCCCGGCGAGCATTTTTACCTCTCCCAATTTGAATATCCACGACCCAACCTTTTTTTTAGAAACTATAATTTGGCTATTTTTGTACCCTGCTGCACCGTACATCTTCGCAGAATGCCAGCTTCATTATCGCAGGTTCTCATTTTATCTAATGTTAGTGTACTAACGTCGCTTATTGCCGCAGTTGCAAGACTCCGTTGGATATGATCTCATCACTGGAGTTTATTAACAATAGTGACACCAAGTTTTGCCCTGACTTAAAATACTGATCTCCGACCATATTTCATAAGAAGCTAAGTATCCACTGCAAAACTATCGATTCAAAATAAAAAGAGATAGGAGAAAGTAGTTGACACAAGAAGAGAGAAAGGATATGCTTGTAAAGCGGCAAAAACAAACGAGAGACCGGATAGAGAGTAATATCTTTACTGAGAGGGGTTTTGAGG
>JANOQI010000015.1:0-9414 GCA_031414775.1 Synechococcales cyanobacterium VAR_4_metabat_354 | reverse complement strand
TGCTCGCCTTATTGATTCGATTCATGATATCCAATCCGTAAAGTCCCTGACTGTGACCGTGAATCACAGTCAAGATATCTTCATTCTACAGCAGACAAAATGATCACGGCTTCGTCCTTTTTCTTTGGCATTGTTGTCGGTAAAAGCTAGAGGACTACCCTTGATTATACCTTGCTCCCACTTCCCCAAAGGTAGCTGGCGAGATCGCGACAAGCACCTAGTTTTCGTTGGCTCACCCTGCTTTAATTGAAGTCGCTAGCTTGACGGGTACCACGCCTCGCAGAGTATCGATTGGGCATAGGCCGTCAGGCGCTTGGGTGTATTTGTGGGAGGTCACTGGCGGCTTTGGGATTTGTTGCGGATGATGGGAGCCAAGGGGTTGCGATGATTTTGGTGGAGGCTTTGGCTTGGCGGGATGCGATGGGGTGATGGCGAGATTGCGACAGGCACGTAGTTTTAATTGCTTTGTTACCCAGAAACTTTCGGGATAACCACTAGGCTGCTTGAGTTTTCGGCGAGGATGTTAGTCTGGAAGGCATCTATACTGTGTGGAATGCTTAAGTGTTGGGCAATGTCTGTCTGGATAGCTTTAAGGCACAATGACGGTTGAAGCAATATACAGATTATCTTGGAGAGATATCAATGCAGTCTTCTACCCTAGAATTCAAACCTATTGACATAGAGCATTATGAGGATTTGTGCGTTCAGTTCAGAGTGGACTCTTTTGTTTGCAGTTTTGGTTCAGCTGACCGCTTTTATGAAGAGGATGGAAACGGAGCAAACAGCTATTTACAGTGGCTAAGACAGCGAATCATAGAAATCCCTAACAGTTGTGTCCATGTGTGGCAAAGAGAGCAAGTTATTGGACAAATAGAGATGAGACGATGGAAACACGATCTTAGTGTTGGTTACGTTAATTTGTTTTACCTGATTCCAGAATTCCGAGGGCGGGGTTTTGGTCAGCAATTAGATCGATATGCCGCTCATTTCTTCAGCCAACTGGGTTGTCAATCAGCCCGTTTGAGCGTCAGCCCTACGAATCAAGTCGCAATGAAATTTTATCTCAGGCAGGGATGGATCGATTTAGGGCAACGGGAAGATGCTCCTGGAGTCCATTATCTTGGGAAGACATATGAAGCGGACAGATATTAGTATTTCTGAGCCAGATGTTGAAAGCCAGCCGCCCAAAACTGCGGTGGAGAGGACACTTGAGAGCAGTTGGTCGGAGTTTGAGACAATCTGCTGCCGCTCACCTTCACCGTTGAGCCGCTTAAATTGTCGGTAAGATTAAGAAACTAAGTTGAATAATAGTAAGCTATTCATGCGGACTCTTGAATCGGGATATACAATCCGCTCTGCTCGGGTTGAAGAATTAACCCTACTAGCTCATATTGAAAAATCAGCCGCAATTCGGTTTCTCGACACGCCCTATGCTTTTTTGGTTGATGCTAAACCACTGCCGCTAGACTTTGTACAGCAAAGATTTCAAGTAGGACAGGTCTGGGTAGCAGTGGATCGGCAAGATATGGTGATTGGGTTTGCCGTTACTCGCGAGGTAGATGACACAATTTACCTCCAGGAAATAGATATCGAGCCTAAGCACGGACGGAAAGGTCTTGGATATACCTTGGTCGATACAATTCGTTCTTGGGCAAGACTGTCTGACTATAGTGTGGTGTCATTATCCACTTTTCGAGATATCCCTTGGAATGCTCCATTCTATTCAAAATTGGGGTTTCTTATTCTCGACGAATCTGAACTGACGGCTGGGTTCCAACAGATAAGATGGCAAGAGTGTGAAGCCGGATTACCAATCTCCGATCGCGTCATCATGCATTGTGAGTTATGGCAGCCCAACATAGTCCCTGAAGCCAAAGCCTCTCATTGACAACGATGCCACCGCCCAGACTCAGCAGCTATTGAGGATCGATGATGCTTCCCAGGTTTGCCAGCCAATGATGGAGTCGCTGAGTCCTGTGCTTGCTCTGGAGGCTGAAGTGGAATCTGGGGTGGTCGGCGAGGCTCCGTGGGACATGATTGCTGCACAGATGTTGGCATTGGAGGAGAAGATGAGTATCTCGCAGTCTCGGTCTCAGCCGCAGGTGACTCCGTTGTCGGACGTTTATGCTGAACCGAAGCCCGTGAATCAGGCGGAGGCCGTTGAGTTCAAGGCTTGGTATGAATTGGTGAAAGCTGCTGGGCTGGTTGACTACAGCTATCGTGCTCCTCGGTGTCATGCGATCGTTGTGCTGATTAGTGGCGAGGCTTTGCCTTGGCGGGATGCGATGGGGTTATGTTGGGTGGGGGGTGATTGGGGTTTCAAGGCAATGTTAGCTTGATATTGTTGGAGTAATCGGCCTCTACACCTTTTTGAATTACGTCAAGCATTTGACTGAGCCAGTGCTCGATTTCCCTGCTGTGAAAGAGTTTAACTCAATACCTCGGTGTAGCAACGCGGTATAACAAGTCGATAAAGCGGACAGACAGGAGATGTTGGTGGGGTTGCCAAGGTCACTTGCGGCCGCTTATCTTAATCGTTATGTTTCAAATCGGAGAGAGGATGAAGATGATTATCCGAGAAGCCAAGGAAAGTGACGTTGATGAAATTTGGCTAATCTTCTATGAAATTGCTTCTGTCGGTGAAACATATGCTTATCCAAGAGACATAACGCAAGAAGAAGCCATGAGGCTTTGGTTAGAATTGCCCCGAAAGACTTATGTGGCAGAAGAAGGCACAGAAATATGCGGAACTTACTACATAAAGACAAATCAGTTGGGTGGCGGGAGCCATGTATGCAACTGTGGCTATATGGTTTCTTCAAAAGCAAGAGGTAAAGGACTAGCAACTTCTATGTGCGAACACTCACAGAAAGTTGCAATTGAATTGGGCTACAAAGCAATGCAATTTAATTTTGTGATTTCTACTAATCAAGATGCTATTAGGCTCTGGGCTAAATTAGGTTTTGATACTGTTGGGCATTTAGCAAAGGCATTCAATCACCCTGAGAAAGGCTATGTTGATGCTTTGGTGATGTACAAATGGCTGGAAATATAACATAGTCCCTCATATGTTAGAGAGGTCAGCGATAAGCTGATAATAGAACCACCGGAGAGTCTGGATAGTCCCTGATGCTAATGACCTTGCCGAGACAGTTAGGCGCTTGGGGGGATTCGTGGGAGGTCAACGGTAGCTTTCGGTGATCGTTGCGGACGATGGTGGCGTTGGAGGCGATCGATTGTCGGTGGACTTAGCAGCTGCTTGATGGGGTTCGTCGTTCAGCTCTACTGTACCGGAGGTAATTTGAGTTTGTGGATTTCTTGATTCTGAAGTGATTTGGCTGCTGCGTGGAGTTTCGTTGAGGACGTGGATGGTCTATGTTTTCAGGGTAAGGTCAGACTGCTTTGATTCGCGGTACAACTACTAAGACTGGGCTAACAGTCAAAGCTGCTAAACTCAAAGGGCATTATCCCACTAAAGTTAAAGTCTCAAATGCCGAAATGGCCACTATGAATCTGACCCACCGCCCGATTTGTCCACAATGGAATTATCTATTTCATCCCCGCCAGCAGTTTCCTCAAAATACATGAGGTTATTTTTTTACAGACCCATCGACTATGCATAGTACTATGCTAGCCTTGGCAAGGTTCTCAATTAACCCTGACTCTTTTCCGACAATCCGGGTGCTAGCAACAATGTCACATCCATCTCAACCCTCTGCTGAACCCTGCGTAACGACCTTCGATGAGTTTGAACGACGGGCAGATTATTCTCTAATGGATACCCTCAATGCCGACCCTGATGCCACGGTCGATGGGGATGATCACCGGCCTCGCCAGGTTTTTTCGGGTCATTTCGTACCTGTGACACCTACGCCGCTTGCAGAACCAGAATATGTCACCCATAGCAGCACTTTTTTTAAGGAACTTGGGTTGAGCGACGAGCTAGCGCTTGATGAACAATTTCGCCAGGTCTTTTCGGGTAATCTCTCTGCTGCGCGTGAGCCGATGCGTCAGGTGGGCTGGGCGACGGGTTATGCACTGTCGATTTATGGCACCGAATATATCCGAAATTGTCCATTCGGTACGGGCAATGGCTATGGCGATGGTCGGGCGATCTCTGTATTTGAAGGAGTGTTCAATGGCCAGCGCTGGGAAATGCAGTTGAAAGGGGGTGGCCCAACGCCCTATTGCCGAGGGGGCGACGGGCGCGCAGTTCTCCGTTCAAGCGTGCGTGAGTTTCTCGCGCAGGACTATATGCAGGCTTTAGGGGTTCCCACATCGCGCGCTTTGACGCTATATGTTTCTAAATCTGAGACCGTTACCCGACCTTGGTATTCTCAAGATTCCCACTCCTTTGAGCCGGATGTGTTGGTGGACAATCCTATTGCCATTTCAACTCGCGTTGCGCCATCTTTTTTGCGCGTGGGTCATCTAGAGTTATTTGCCCGCCGCGATCGCAACAATGCTCATCCTAGAGCATTAGAAGAGTTGCGCATGATCGTATTGCATTTAATTGAGCGAGAATACAAAAGTGAGATTAATCAAAATCTTGATGTTGCAAATCAATTGGTGGAGTTGGCTAAGCTATTTCGCCACCGTCTTACGACCCTAGTCGCGAATTGGTTACGGGTTGGTTATTGCCAGGGTAATTTTAATAGTGACAACTGCGCTGCGGGTGGTTTTACCCTCGACTATGGACCCTTTGGGTTTTGTGAAAGTTTTGACCCTTGGTTTCAACCTTGGACTGGCGGCGGTGAGCAATTTTCATTCTTCAATCAGCCCAATGCAGCGGAAGCAAATTATCACATGTTTTGGAAAGCTGTGAGACCGCTACTTGTAGAACATATAGAAGCTTTAGAACAGTTCGACCAAGTACGCCATGGTTTTGCAGAAGCCATGCAAGAACAAATCCAAACAATGTGGTCGGACAAACTTGGCTTGACTGAATTTAACCCAGATCTATTTAAGCAATTAATGCAGTTAATGACCGACTCAGAGGTCGATTACACCATTTTCTTTCGCGAGTTATCCCACATGCCAGACAATGTCTCAGTATTGAAAAAGAGCTTCTATGGTAAAGTCCCGCAACAACTCGACGAACAATGGCAATCTTGGCTAAAAAGCTGGCGCGACCTCGTCATCAAGGGCGGTAATTTGGCTGAGATCTCAACAAAGATGAAACAGACTAACCCAAAATACGCATGGCGAGAGTGGTTAGTTGTTCCCGCCTACCAACAAGCCACGCAGGGTGACTACACCTTAGTCAAAGAGTTGCAAGAAGTGCTTAGTCGTCCGTATGATGAGCAATCACAAGAAGTAGAAGATAAATACTATCGTCTAAAACCTAAGGTATTTTTTGATGCTGGTGGCGTGTCGCACTACAGCTGTTCATCTTGATGTTGGATCAACTCCAAGATCAAGATCCCAAAGTTTTTACCCACCAAAATAAAGTCGGGGTTCAGGTTGTCAATTTCTGGTTCGTAATAAAGAATGAAATCATCAGAAAGCCGCTCTTTCAGAGTACTCCAAAGTAAGTTTTCTCCACGAGAAACGCTGCTTGATAATGTGGTGGGAATCGTTATACACATGGCCTGGTCTCAAGTAACATAAGAGTTCTAGGAAAGATAAAGAAGTTCGTAAGTGATTTCGTGCTCACAAAAAAACAAGTTTTTGCCCTGAGTAAATGGGGACTACTGGCCATAGTCCTGTGGTTAGGACTGGTCAGTGCTGAAATTATCCAATTTGCGGGTATTAACAGTTCTCAGTCTGCGGATACGGCGATTGCGCTTGGTGCGGCTATCCAAAATGATCGCCCTTCACCTGTTTTTCAGGCCAGAATCGATCATGCTATTGCTCTGTTTCAGCGGCGACAGGTGCAATCTATTATCTTTACTGGTGGTCAGGGAGAAGGTGATCGCCTTTCTGAATCGCAAGCGGCTAAAAACTATGCCATCGACCAAGGCATACCACCTGATCGCATTTTTACAGAATCAATTTCCCGCACGACCCGGCAAAATCTGCTGGAAGCCCAAAAAATTATTCAAGCCCAGAATTTTTCAAATTGTCTGCTAGTCAGCGACCCCCTACATATGAAACGCGCTGATTGGATGATGCGAGATCTGGGTATTTCAGGACGACCTTCACCCACCCCTAGCACACGCTATCAAAGTTGGCAGTCTCAAGTTCCCTTTCTACTGAGAGAAATCTATTTCTATCACCACTACTGGCTATTTAAACAATAGACATCAGCGGTGATCAGGATGATCGGCGACGACGATATCCCTGAGACAGCGCTCACTCAATGAAGCCAGCGAGAACAGCGTCACCCTTGCTGAGATTGAAGCTCTTGGATTTGATAGATCGATAATTCTGTCAGTGAAGCAATATCTTCCGCTAACATGCCTTTTTGCAGCAATTTCAGCGCGATCTCTTTCTGTGCTTCATGTCGTCCTGCTTCCCGCCCTTCCTGCTCACCCCGCTTAAAGCCAATTTTCTCAACGCTGGTAACGTAAGTCATTTTCCTTTCCTCTTCGTAAGTTTTCAAATCATTCCAAAAACTGTCACTTAAACCTTCCGGCAGCACAATAACCCAGTCGATGAATTTAAATAAGTCCAGTATCTGGCTCCTATTATAACTTCTGTCGTAGAGTCCGCGCACTAGTTGAAACTTCCAATTTTTGCGCTCCTGGGCATTATTCTTCATCTCCTGCGCTTTCAGGTGAGCCATGACGACCACGGCAAAAGGGTTGGTGTTGGACTTCAATGCTTCCCACTGCTCCCCGTAATCCATCAGCTTGATCGCCGTGAAATTGAACTCCAGTGAAGAACCTGGGGCGGTCAGCAGATGCTCTTTGGGTCGCCAGGTAGAATTGGAATCGCACAGAATGGCCAAGCTGCTCGGTAGTTGATGGAACCTGTCGAAAATACGCATGGCATATATCAGCATCCTTTCGGCAAAGTTCTTTTCCTTGCTAGCCTGGATTTCTAGGTGCAGCAGGAGCATCAAGGAATGGCCTCGCTTGAGTTGGACTCTCACCAACTGGTCGGCGTACCTTTTGCCCACTTCAGCATTGGGAGAGAGCTGCTGGAATTCTTTGTCTAAAAAGACCGGCGGTGATTGCCAATCAATTAATTTTGCGATCGTGGGAAAGAAGAATTCGATTGCTTCGGGAAAGTAAGCGCGTAAAATCGACTTCCAAGGGGAATCCGCGTCGTTGAATTTAGCCACGGTATTTCACTGAAAAACAAGCGCTTTGATTTTATCTTGGAAGTAGTTCGATCGATGATAGAAGCAGTAAGCCTTGTCATTGTCGTCAACCCCTGTTCAGCTTGCTGTACCGACAGGTAATCGCCCAATATTCCGAAGGTATCGGCGCTGTCCAGAGTAATCAACGGTGGGAGGGTCACTTGTGTTGTGGGACCCTCGATTCTGCGGGAGTCTATCTGCTGTGAGGGTTTCGGGGAAGGTCTGTGCTGTCAATAGAGGGTCATAGTGAGGAGCAATGCAATCAAGGTTAAATCTGCATTAAACTGCAAAATTGTTGTAGGTTATAGGTCGTAAGCTTGGAGCTTGATTATGTCATCTAAACTGTATCAACTTGCACAAGTTAATATTGCTTTAATGCAAGCACCTCTTGACGATCCTCTCATGGAGGAGTTTGTTGCTTCACTTGATGCCATCAACGCACTAGCTGATAGCAGTCTGGGCTTCATTTGGCGACTTCAAGCTGAGCAAGGGAATGCTACAGACCTGCGACCTTACGGAGATGAACGAATATTGTTCAATCTTTCAGTTTGGGAGTCACTTGAGCAACTCCAAGCCTATGTATACAAAAGCGCCCATGGAGAGGTGATGCGAAAACGCCGTCAGTGGTTTGAGAAATTTGAAGGAATGTATTTTGCGCTGTGGTGGGTAGAGGCAGGACATATTCCAAGTGTTACAGAAGCGAGGGACAGACTGGATCACTTAAATGACTATGGTGTCAGTCATTCGGCATTTAATTTTAAGCATCCGTTTCCGTCTCCTGACCAAATTCCTGAAGAATTCATTGCACCACATTTTGATTCATGTCCATCGTTTTAACCATCCCGTTGCATATCGATCGAGATACTAAGGCTTTGGCGGCTTGAGTTTGCCTTGGTTAATTGGATTTTGCTGAGAGAACTCTTTGCGATCTGGTTGTGAATCGCTAGGGCAGTTGAATTTTTGGGACTCTCGGGTGTCAGGGTCGGGCTGCTGCGTAGGTTTTGTCAGTCAATCATGTCGTTGAGAGACTACTATCCAAAATGAATCAACGCCTCATAGTGACTATCCATTAGGCTTCTATGTAGATGTTGTGCCTTTTCTAATCCTTTTTCCGTCAGAAAAATCTTTTCCCATTGGGGATATCGACCGCCTTCACCTTCCAAATAACCATAATGTCTCAGCAATTCGAGGATATTATAGTCACCAACTTTCCCGTGCATAATTCGGTTGCGCTGCTCTAATTCTGGGCATTCGTCAATGGCTTGTTTAGAAAATTCATTTCCCCCATCACTGTAAATAAATAACAGCGTTATAAGTGCACGTTGGTTAAGCATTATGATATCTTCAGACTTCATTTTTGCCATCTGATTTTTCAAATGATTGAGATTTTTGTCATGATTAGATAGCTCAGTCATATGCAATTTAAAATTCAATATTTGCGATAATAGCATAGCTGTACCGCTGCTTTTTTTCCTAGTGGTCTCACACTTCCATGTGCTTCGGCCAGCCCATCACCGAAGCCGTGGCTTGCAGCTGTAGTTCTACCAATTCGTAGCATCTTTGAAAGTCAGACAACTGTTCAATTTGGACAGTTGATCGTCTTGTGTCCCCAAGTCTACCCCACCGAATCAGGGTCGATCCCCAATTCCCACAGCCGTTGCCGAAGGACATCGTTTTCTTGTTGGGCGGCGTTGGCTCTTTGTTCAGCCGCAGTTCGTGCCGTAGCTTCAGTAGCCGATCGCCCTTTTCATTGGAACCTTGGAAAATCTCAGGACAGCGAACAATACAAGCCCACCCTCTTTAGACAGCAAACACTAGACTTGACCGCGATTGTTGGCGTTGCTGCTGTGTCGCTATCAATGCTTTTTCACCGCCAGAAGAGATCGCGTAATAACGTCTTCTGGCACCACCAGGTTCTTGGCCTGCGGCTTCTTCTCCCCAACGAGCAGTCACTAAATCTTGTTGCTCAAGCCGTCTAAAAGCAGGATACAAGCTACCAATACCAACTTCACGGCGATTGGCTTCTTTGCTCGCCTTATTGATTCGATTCATGATATCCAATCCGTAAAGTCCCTGACTGTGACCGTGAATCACAGTCAAGATATCTTCATTCTACAGCAGACAAAATGATCACGGCTTCGTCCTTTTTCTTTGGCATTGTTGTCGGT
>JANOQI010000014.1:0-24008 GCA_031414775.1 Synechococcales cyanobacterium VAR_4_metabat_354 | reverse complement strand
TCGGTTGGTTACCGCCGCAATTCAACGATCTTTCGTCAACTTCAATGAGCATCGACTGTCCGTTCGCTCATTTTGAGAATCACGAGGGAATTAAGCCTTGCGGGGCTTGAGATGTAAGTGGTAGATGGACTCTGGCAGCTTCAGAATAGAAAGTATCTGTCGATGGAGGGCAGAAAGTGTCGTAACAAACATAGAAGTATCTGGCTAGAGTGTGAGGTTATCAAAAGCCTTCAATAACTGCTCAGCGGAAGGACGCTCTGTACTTCTCTTGGGATTGCCATCATAAAGACCGGCCAACTTTTACCCTGAGGTTTCTAAAGCCAATCGAATGACAAATTCTATCAAAGTGAATACTCTCAATGCCAAGGTGAGTAAGAACATCAATCCCACGATTCGATCTTGATTTTGGAAGTAGATGGGTAAAGCTGGTAACTGACCACGTTTAAATCGATGAAAGCCCTTTTCAACAATCCATTGGTCTCGATAGTAGACTATGGCTTGAGTGAGGCTGAGACGAATGATGGATGCATTAGTAACATACAATCTCCAGCCAGCTAATTGCTCTGCTTCGTCAATGGCTAAATTTTGACGATCAATATTTAGTTTCAATTCTATCTTTGTCACTGCCTGAGTCGGAGAGTTGGCAGTAGGGCGACCCTTTTTAATATAAACGGTTTGAATATGGGTTTCAGCTATAGTTATCACCATCAAGAATTCTTTGACCCGGTAACATTTTAGAATGGTTGCTACTTTATCATTTAATATCTCCAGATCTTCTCCAGGATTCTTCTTCAACTTGTCTAGTGCTACTTGAGCCTTATCGACTCGTTCATGTAATCCTCGAATTTGAGCAGCTGCCAAAATGTTGGAGTAAGTAACTAGATAACGTTCATGCCACGTCACCAGTTTTTTGGTGTCTGGATTCAACCAAAACTTCCCTAGTTCTACCTCAAAGCCTTTCCCAATGGCAGGTTCATCGTCTTCTTGTCTGGGTAATCTAATATCTACGCTGGCCGATGGTGGGTCAAGAACCAATTGCTTTAGTAATGCAGGATTCTGGCCAGTTAGAGGCAGCGGAAAACAGTAAATACCACCGGCCTTGGCAATCTGAGCACGAGTAGCAATTGCAGCTGCTTTACAATCGGCTAAAAATACAAAAAGTTTATGTCCAATCACCTGCGCCATTCTCTGCCAAGCTGGCCAATACAAAAGATCATCAGCACCGTTCCCAGGTAGCGTCTCACTCACTAAAGGTATGCCAGCGGTGTCTAACGTTCCCAGCATCTGACGGTATTGCAGTAGATCAGGACGTTTATCTTTGGAGTGTCCATAGCGTAATAGACTATCTGTCTCGGATTCAATTTGTTCATGATGCACTGCAAAACTAGTAGTGTCTAATCGTGCCACCTCCGTGGGTAATTCATAAGCTCGAATCGTATGTTGTCCTAGCTTTTGTTCAATTCCTTGGCAAGCCTTTCCCTGTAATCCAAACTGTTCTGCCACACGGGCTAAACGGTCGTCGGTGACATCTTTTCTCCCAATAGACCACCCTGTGGACAGTTCCAATGTTATTCGATGTGTGTTGACCCAGGCTTCTGCCGCACACAAGCGATGATCTGACTGGCTAATGATGTATATCAACAGCAATACGCTCAATTGTCCATAACTTAATCCCTGATGATTGCCATGCGGTTGTTTGAGCTGTTGGTCAATCCACTTGGCAAGCTCCATTTGCTTGAGCAATTCCGCAATCAATGGAATATCGTCAATCCGCTCTGAACTAATTTCCATCTGTGGCCTCATGCAATCTCAAAAACTGCTCGTCAATCCTATCTTGCTATAGCTTTTATTCCTGATGAGCCGACATAATTACTCTGTTCTTTATTCATCATGACTTTAATTCTTTTCCCTTTGTTAAAATAAGCGAACGGACAGCGCTCAGTTCACCAAGTTGGGTAGAATGGGCTGCTGATGCTCCGACTGGAAATTCTTCCTCACCAATTGCCCAGAATTCCAGTCCGGCGGCTAATGTTTTGGGTTGAGCATCGAGAACTCCGAATAAGGTAACGCGATGACCGCGCCGTTGAAGTTCGTATCCCAATGTAGTCATTGGATTGAGATGGCCAGTAGCGGCAGGACAGATTAGGCCAAAATGAGTCATGTGGCGATATTCGATCGTCAATGCGATCGAGCTATGGGTAAAGCTGAGGAATTGTTTGATGGGGCTAGTTCGGGATTGGCCACTTCAGGAATAGAGAATCATAAAATCTTGATGCTACACAAAGTAACAGATTTTGGTTGGGTTGGGGAGCTAAAATAACTCATAGCCTCACGGGCATCTCGGTAGCTTGAAGCGCATGAACACATCTGATAAACAAAATCTATTCAGCAACATCCCCAGTTCAATTCCTAACGAAATATTTGAAACAATCATATCTACGCCGTCCATAAAAATAGAGCGAATCATTTCCAAAGGTCAGAAATCAGCCCCAGATTTTTGGTACGACCAAGAGCAATCAGAATGGATACTAGTTCTACAAGGTGAAGCCAGATTACAATTCGAAGATAAAACCATATGTCTAGCACCTGGCGATTACATCAACATAGCTCCCCATCAGAAACATCGAATTGATTGGACGACTTCAGAAGAAGAAACAATCTGGTTAGCAATATTTTATTAAATTCACAGCTAGTCGAATGAATCAGCCAGAGGGATCAAGAAAAATGCGAATTGGCGGAATTGTAGGACTAGCAAACCAAATCCAACGAAAACTACAGACTGGAATTGAACCAGAGGAAATCGATCGACTCCAAGCGATCGTCACCAAATCAGTCCAACGGATCGAAAGCCTATGCATTCAAAATCAAACCCAGCCCACACAATTACCAACTCTTTCGCACAAAGCCTACAACTTTCTCAAGAGCGTTAATTTAAATGGCGCGGTTACTCCAACGGGCAACTCTGCCGTCTCCGCCCCAACCCTAAAGCTCAAAAACGTTCTCAAACAGCAGTCTGATATCAACCAACAACTTTTCCAAATTGCCAGCAGTGGCGCAGGGATTCCACAGTCACTCCGATCGATATTAACTCGCTACACCGAACAAATTGAGACTATTTGTACCAAAAATCAAGTGACACCAGCAGCATTAGTAGACCCAAGCCGTGCAGCCTACGCCTGGATGAAGTTTCTAACCGATGAGCATAATCTGTATCTTCATTTGGATACTTTACGGCGATCGATCTGGGTTGGAGCAAAAATCATTAGTACCAAGAAAAAAAGAGTGGGCGAAATATTTATTGAGCTATCGCATAGTTCGAGCTTGTACAGATCCAGAAACATCAATAACTTCACCACGATCAAAATGAGTGAAGGATTCATTCAGTCCAACGATGAGATCCTTCAGGCAGTGATGCAAATCGCTCTCTGCGGGAAAAACGAAGAATCAACGCGACTGGTTCGGAGATTTGGACAAACCGAAGAATATAGCGATGTTTTGCTAGAACTCGATTTAATTGCTCAAATTACAGCAGAGACAGGCCAAGGTGACTGCTACGACTTGGATGAATTCTTTACAGCGGTGAATCAAGAGTATTTCGAGGGCAAGATGGTCAAGCCCCGTATGATTTGGAGCAGCTTTCCTTCTGATTGCAAGTTCGGGCATTATGAAAGAGCCAGGGATCGAGTAGCGATCAGTAAGCGTTTAGATGACAGTAGTGTCCCGCAGTATGTGGCGAAGTTTGTTTTCTACCATGAACTGCTCCACAAACATCATGGTGCTCAGTGGGTTAATGGGAAATGTTTGGTTCATACGCCGGAGTTCAAGCGCAGCGAACGAAGATTTAAGCATTATCAAGAGGCTGAGGATTACTTGAGTCGGTTCAAATAGTGGTTCATCGCTTATGAAGCCACCCCCTCACCTAACCCACACCCCATCGCGCCCATAGAAACCCTCGCAATCAACGACACCCCAAGACCGCCGCCGCACCAAGCAGCCAGTGTCGCCCAGGAGTAACCCTAGCCACACATCGACCAACGATAACCGCGATCGCCGTTGCAACTCCAGCAACCTCATCTCACCGCAGTTAGCCATAGCCGATCGAATCTTTGCCGCCCATAATTCCACGTCCTCACTGTGGGCATTCCCTAAAATCTGTCGCGCTACTTCAGCCTTCCGCAACTCATCAGAGATTAGTTCATCGGCTTCAGCACCAAGCTTTATCACAGACTGCCGACCCTCGGGATAATCATGCTCCGGCTCCAAGTACAGATGCTCATCCCTGAGCACAAAAGTTCGTGGGTACAGATGTGCCCATAGTTCATCATCTATGATCGGTTCCTGCTCAGGCAAATAAGCCGCTGCAATTTTAGACAGGGTTATTTCAGCCCTGGATCTGTACCGTGAAGATGCCCAACAAAGCGCTGCACCGCTACTTGATTCCGATAGCGACTACCATTTCGCATGGACCGACAAACCCTTCAGCACTCTCGAACTTCTTCAATTCTTTCTCGATCTCATCCCAGACGGACGGTCGCTCGGCTTCCGGCACACCAGCCAACATCTGATGGAGTGCCCCAAACGATTCCCGTTCAAATCGCACACATTCGGCCGCCGAAGGCATCCGCAGTGGCGAGGGAACAAGCCGAATCTGAATGTCGCGAAAGCCGGCCTTTTGATAAGCCGCCTCAAGAACACCGGGGCTACCCAGGCTAAAAGGCCCCGGTTGTCCGGATAACGGTGGCGGCAGGTTCGCGCGCCGCCGGATAATCGAAACAGGAACAGAGAAGAACTTATTGTTCTCAGGAGTCGAGTAGGTGATGGCAGCAACTCTCCCGCCAGACTTTAGAACGCGTTTCATCCCGGTCAGTGCCTTCTGTTGATCGGGGAAGTAGATCAAGCCGACACGGGATATGACCACATCAAAGGAGTTTTCGGGTAACTCCAAATTCTCGCCGTCCACTACTTTGGTCTCGACATTCTTCAGCCCCGCGTGGCGCGCAGCTTGCTGAGCGAAATCGAGAATGTTAGAGGAAATGTCAGTCGCCAAGACGAAGCCCGTCGGACCTACGCGCTGCGCAGTAACGATGGTTTGCTCGCCCGCCCCAGCTGCAACGTCGAGAACGCGCTGACCTTCCTGGACATCGGCCATATCGAGCATGACGTTTGTCGCTTCACCTAACCACTGATGTAATGTTGGCCCCCATCGGTGCCATGCCTCGGCAGCGGCCTGCCACTGTTCGCGGGTAGTTGCCTTGTATTTGATTGGATCGAATATTGGGACTGTAGAAGACATGGCTCACCTCATCTGGAAGGGTCACTTACATTTAGTTCGTGCGACAAACTCTTCGTTCAGCAAACATAATAAACTCTTTCCGCGACGGCCCAACAATGAAGTTGAACCGCACTAAGTAAACTAGCACCCTGCTAAACTTTAGTTTGCAGTGCGGTTAACCTTTCTAGAATTTCTCTTGTGTCGGTTCCAACGGTTAGTTGGTGTGACAGGCTCGAATTTCAGTACACAGGAAAAAATTAAACTACATTGTCAGAACAACTACTGATTAGACTGAATCCATTCTGCCTAAAACCCTTGATCAGCATATTAGGCGGACTAAGTTAAGCCTAACACCCCCTTTTTTTCATTGGGATAGCATTAAAAAATCTTCACAAATCCAATAGTTGATTTGTGAAGATTTTTATGGAAGATCGAGTCCGTAATGTGATCAGGCTGAAGCAATACTCCTATCGAACAGAGCAAACCTATATCCAATGGAGCGTTCTCGCTTGCAGTTTTGTCAGACTGGAGAGAAGGCTCGTTTATTTGATGATGTTTACTATGCTGCAAAAACCTGGGCTGAACCACGTCGCTTGGTGATGAAGGCAGAATGGTTGCCAAAGGTCGCTTCTTGTTGACCAATTTAGAAATGCAAGCTCAAGAACTCTATGACCAGTTCTATGTTAAACGCGGTAGTGATAGTGAGCATCGTATCAAAGAACTCAAGCTGGGCATTTAACCTAACCGTCTCAGTTGTAGCTCTTTCATCGCCAAACAATTTCGATTGTTGTTATTAAAATCTAATTCGATCTGTAGGCTTTGGGAGTCATTCCTGCGAGTTGTCGAAACTGTTTGCTTAAATGACTATGGCTGTTGAAACCACATTCTAAAGCAATATCAACAATCGATCGATCTGTTTTTTTTAACAACTGCTTTGCCCGTTCTATCCGTTGCTGGATAAGATATTGGTAAGGAGGCGTGCCGATCGACTGCTTAAACAGATGACTGAAATGAAATTGACTCATCCCGATCGATCCAGCCAAATCTGCCAGTTTGATATCTCGATCGAGATGCTCGTGGATATATTCCAACACTTGCAGCAGTTGACGTTGCGGCAACCCACCTTCATAAACCGAAAGGTGTGATTTAGACGATGAATATTGTCTGAGTAATCGTACTGCCAAAATATTCGCTAGAGAGTCAATATACAGCCTACTACCTAGATTTTCTTGTTTCAGTTCGGTAAATACTAACATTGCAATCGCCTCAAGTTGACGATCGCGCGTCCGAAATGTGGGGATTACTTCCATTCGATCGGGATTCATTTCTAGTGCTTCTGTGGCAACCTGCACTATGAATCGAGAGTCAATGCGAATCTGCAATAGGCGATCGTCACCGTCCCACCGTGCAAAAAATGGTGCAGCAGCAGGCGCGATCGAAAAATCACCTTTCCCATACAGTCCTGTATAGGACTTGTATCCCTGAATTTGCAGCAACCGCACCGGACGGGGAGCAAGTGACAAACAAATGACATGTTCGTTGGGGTAGAGCATTTTTCCTTCCCCCGCTGGATGGTGGAACTCTTCAACTAGGATCTGCTCCCAACCCTGATTTTGACTGGAAAAAAGGGGCTGGCTGGGACAAACAATCTGATGGCTGGCGTTCGCGCAGCGTCGGCTTTGCTGAATCGGCTTCATGATATAAACCCCATGCGTCTAGATCTGATTATCTTCATTTTCGCATTTCCCCAAACATGCTGGGAATTGCCCGCAAGATTTTGGTAGTTTCACAAGAATTAGATAGTTGAATAATGGTCGTTTGCCTAAGCTGGAATGGTAATCGATTCAGCAAAGCTGACGCTGCGCGAACGACAGGAAATTGAATCGCCGATTACACATTCTTTATGAGCTAACGGGGATAAATAAAATGAAAAACGAACATTGGAGTAAGGGCATCACCCTCGTTATCGGCGGTAATGGTAAGACAGGTCGAAGAGTCGCAGATCGACTGCTCAAAGCGGGTCGCCAAGTGCGAATCGGATCGCGATCCACAGAATTACCTTTTGACTGGGAGCAGCAGGACACTTGGGAGCCAGTGCTCCAAGGCGTGAAGGCTACATACGTTGCCTACCAACCCGATCTAGCAGAGCCTGGTGCCCTCGCAACCGTTGAGGCATTCTTCGATCGGGCGATCGCCAGTGGCGTTGAGAAACTGGTACTACTTTCAGGTCGGGGAGAAGTGGAAGCAGAACAGGCGGAACAGTTACTCCAGGCGACTAACGTGGATTGGACGATCTTGCGAGCGAGCTGGTTCTGTCAGAACTTCAGCGAAAGTTTTTTCCTCGATCCGATTTTGGCTGGGCAGGTCGTCTTGCCAGTGATGGAGTCAGTTGCAGAGCCATTTGTCGATGTCGAGGATATTGCGGATATCGCTTTCGCCGCACTCACCGATCCACAACACTCGCGCCAGCTTTACGAGATTACTGGCTCCAAAGCCTTAACCTTCGCCGAAGCGATCGACGAGATTGCCCGCGCGACGGAATGGGACATCACGTTCGTCCCTATTTCAGCAGAGGACTACCGAGCGGAGCTGGTGCGGCAAGGTGTGCCGGATGATTACATCGAACTAGTTTTGTATTTATTCTCCACTGTGCTCGACGGACGGAATACACCGCTAGCCGACGGCGCGCAGTGTGCCCTGAGACGACCGCCGCGCGACTTCTCTGACTATGTGCGGCAAGCGGCTGCGACTAGTATCTGGGGAGGTAACTAACTATGTTCAATCATTATCTCTTCTTCCTGACTTTTACTGCGGCGATCGGCTGTGGGCTAATTGCCGGAGTCTTCTTCGCTTTCTCGACTTTCGTGATGCCTGCCCTCGCTCGACTCCAACCGACTCAGGGGATTGCCGCCATGCAATCAATCAATATCACAGCGATTAATCCGCTGTTTATGTTGGCGTTGTTTGGAACGGCTGTAGTTTGCTTGTTTATAGTTATTTCCGCCCTTCTACAGTGGCATCAACCCAGTATGATCTATTTATTGATCGGTAGCCTGCTCTATCTGGTGGGCACGATTCTGGTGACAATACTCGGCAATGTACCGCTCAATAATGCTTTGGCGTTGGTCTCTGACCTGCCTTCTCTTCGAGACGCTTCGCGAACGGCCATCGTCAAGCCAGACAGTTTGGAGGGCGCAACCCTATGGGCAAAATACCTGACCGATTGGACATTCTGGAATCACGTTCGGACGTTAGCCGCTCTTGCTGCATCGGCAATGTTCATTGTCTCTGTGACTAAATGAAGAATTTTATCGTTTTGCTAGGAGACTAGAATTAATATTGTCTAATTCTGTTTGTGGCGATCGAGTTTGAATATCAAGGCTTTGATGATACAATAGTACTGTATTAATTTAAGCTCGTTGCCTAATTACCAGCGGTAATTTCAACTGATGAATCAGCAAGTAGCCGAACCAATCCGTTCTCAGGTGGACGCGATCTACCGCTCTGAGTCGCGGCGTGTTTTCGCCACTCTCATCCGCCTACTGGGTGACTTTGACCTCGCGGAAGAAGCAATGCATGAAGCATTTACTGCAGCGGTGACGCAATGGCATCGTGATGGTATGCCTGCCAATCCGCGATCGTGGTTGGTTTCAGCGGGACGCTTCAAAGCGATCGATACCATTCGTCGGCGCACCCGTTTTGACTCATTTTTGCCAGAAATCGCTCCAGACAGCAATGCAAATGACACCACATTGCCAGATGAAGAAGACGTTGAAGACGATCGATTACGTCTGATTTTCACTTGTTGTCATCCCGCGCTGTCCCCAGAAGCCCAAGTAGCCTTGACCTTGCGGGAAGTATGCGGACTCACCACCGAAGAAATTGCCAGTGCCTTTCTGACTAGCCCTGCGACATTGGCACAGCGGATCGTGCGGGCGAAGGCGAAGATCCGCACCGCAGGTATTCCCTATCAGGTGCCGTCACTGACCGAGCTGCCCGATCGATTGGACACGGTACTCCAAACGATCTATTTAGTGTTTAACGAAGGTTACGCGGCTTCTTCTGGCACGTCACTGACACGATCGGATCTTGCTGATGAAGCGATCCGGTTGGGACGATTGGTTGTAGAACTGTTACCAGATGCCGAAGCGATCGGACTTCTTGCCCTGATGCTGTTGCAAGAATCGCGACGCAATGCTCGAACTTCATCTAAAGGCGATATTATCCTGCTGGAAGATCAAGATCGATCGCTTTGGAACCAAGCACAGATCGTTGAAGGTAGGATGCTCGTACAGAGATCACTATCATCTGCACAGGTTGGTTCGTATACACTTCAAACGGCGATCGCCGCAGTGCACTCAGAGGCGGCAATTGCTGCTGCAACTGACTGGGCGCAGATTGTAGCTCTATACGATCTACTAATTCAAGCCGAGCCATCGCCGATCGTGGAATTGAATCGAGCAGTGGCGGTGGCGATGCGAGATGGCTTTGTAGTGGGGTTAGAGCAGATCGACAACATTTTAGTACGGGGCGATCTAACTGACTACCATCTGGCTCACGCAGCACGAGCCGATTTCTGTAGAAGATTGGGCAGAATTGATGAGGCTAGATCGGCTTATCAACAGGCTCTAGCTCTGGCGAAGCAAGAACCAGAACGACGATTTCTCCAAAAACGCCTGCGGGAGTTGGGCTAAAAGAATTTTTGAAGATCTGTCGATCGAGAGTCTTGCCAAACGACTATTTAATGAAGGCGAGTTGAGAACGACATTTCTCATCATTTAGGAGCAAAACAATGAATGTAGCACATCAAAAACAACACCAATGGCTAGATAAATTCATCGGTGAATGGACGGTCGAAACTGAGTATAGTATGGAACCCAATGGAGAACCCACCAAGTCCACCGGAACCGAAGTCGTGAGATCGATCGGTGGCGTGTGGATTGTCGCCGAAGGCACGGGCAATCTGCCCGATGGTGGTATAGGAACAACGATGATGACACTGGGTTTCGATGCGCAGTTAGATCGCTTTATCGGTACGTTTGTCGGCTCGATGATGACTCATCTGTGGCTATACAACGGCTCTCTCGATGCGACGGAAAAAGTGTTAACGCTGGACACAGAAGGCCCAAACTTTAGTCAGACTGCGATTGCAAAATACCAGAATATTATCGAGTTTGTCAGCGACGACCATCGGGTAATGAAGTCTCAAATCTTAATGGAAGATGGCAACTGGAATCATTTTATGACAGCACATTATCGGCGGCAGTAACTCATCGTAACTATTCAATAATATTCAGGAGACAAACATGAAATATATGTTGCTCATTTATAGTGACGAAAATGCCTGGACACAGAATGAGATGGAGAAATGCTATGGGGATTCTGTCCAACTCACCCACGAGCTAAATGCCAACGGTCAATACTTGGGTGCTGCGCCGCTCCATTCCATTGCGATGGCGACTAGTGTGCGGGTGCGCGACGGCAAAAAACTGGTGACAGACGGGCCATTTGCCGAAACTCGCGAACAACTTGGGGGCTACTTTCTAATTGAAGCACAGGATCTTGATGAAGCTATTTCGATCGCCGAACGCATTCCCTCTGCTAGTAAAGGCACCGTTGAAATTCGCCCGATTGTCGAACTAGTGGGGAAGCCATTAGACAAATAACTACCAAATTTTTCAGAAAAAATATGCTTAACTTGTCGATCTATCGAATCCCCATTCGACTAAGTAGTAGAGCAAAGATTTAAAGCTCAGTTAAATTATTCACAGGAGAAAGCTATGTCTACTCAAATTTTCGTAAACCTTCCGGTCAAAGATCTCAATAAATCTGTAGAATTCTTCACTAAACTCGGCTATAAATTTAATCCCAAATTTACAGACGAAAATGCTACTTGCATGATTGTAAGTGAAAATATATTTGTGATGCTACTGGTTGAGAAATTTTTCAAGACATTTGTCCCCAAAGAAATTTGCGACACAATCAAAAGTGTAGAAGTACTTGTGGCCTTGTCTTTCGAGAGTCGAGCAGCAGTTGATGAAATAGTTCGCAAGGCAATCGCGGCTGGCGGCAGCACTTACAAAGAACCAAATGACATGGGTTTTATGTACCAACATGGATTCCAGGATTTAGATGGTCATATTTGGGAAATCTTTTTCATGGAAAAAAGTGAAACCGAACAAGCATAGAAAGCAATACTAATTTCAAATTAATAGGAGACTACCATGCAGAAAATTACCCCATTCTTATGGTTTGACAGTAAAGCTGAAGAGGCGATGAATTTTTATGTTTCTATATTTAAAAATTCAAAGATTATTAACGTCACACGTTATGGCGAGGCAGGGTCTGGAGTAAGTGGAACAGTTATGTCTGCGATATTTGAACTCCACGGGCAAGAATTTATAGTATTAAATGGTGGCCCACAATTTACTTTCTCCCCTGCAATATCATTTTTTGTCAACTGTGAGACGCAAGCAGAAATAGATGAATTGTGGGAGAAGCTTTCCGAAGGCGGGAAAACAAACCAATGCGGTTGGCTGGATGACAAGTTTGGAGTTTCATGGCAAATTGTCCCTACTATTTTGGGCGAGATGTTGCAGCAGGATAAAGATGCTGAGAAATCCAAGAAAGTCATGGAGGCAATGTTTAAAATGGACAAGCTTGACATAGCAACCTTGAAGCGAGCTTACTCTTCCTAAACCATATCAAACCATTAGAAATATCATTCAATTAACAAAAAGGAGTCTATTATGCAATCTAATACTTATCTCAATTTCAACGGTGACTGTCAAGCCGCATTTAAGTTCTATGAGCAATGTCTGGGTGGCAAAATCACCGCAATGATGCGCTACGGAGCATCACCAATGGCAGAACAAACACCCCCCGAACAACTGAATAAAATTATGCATGTTCACTTAACTGTGGGCGATCTGGTATTCATGGGTGCTGACTGTCCGCCTGAATACTTTGAAAAACCCCAAGGTTTTAATGTGAATCTCCAATTTGACAATGTGGAGGAAGGAGAGCGGATATTTAACGCATTGGCAGAAAACGGCACAGTCAAGATGCCTTTTGAGAAAACCTTTTGGGCTGACCGTTTTGGCATGGTTGTCGATCACTTTGGTACTCCGTGGATGATTAATTGTTTTATAGCTACCTAACCATTCGATTCACAGATTTAAAATTCCCCAATCTAGAAACCAAGTAAATAACCGGAGATTTCACGATGAAAATCATGGTAATTGTCAAAGCGAGCGCGGACTCAGAAGCAGGAATTATGCCCAGCGAACAGATTCTGACTGACATGGGCAACTACAACGAAGAATTGGTCAAAGCAGAAATTATGCTCGCTGGCGAAGGACTGCATCCCAGTTTAAAAGGAGTGCGGGTCAAGTTTTCAGGTGCAAATCGAACTATAACCGATGGGCCATTTGCTGAGACAAAGGAGCTAATTGCCGGATTTTGGCTATGGCAAGTACAATCGATGGCAGAAGCGATCGAATGGGTCAAATGTTGTCCCATGCAAGAATCTGAACTAGAGATTCGATCAATCTTTGCAGCCGAAGACTTTGGAGCACCTTTCACCCCCGAACTTCAGGAGCAGGAAGAACGAATCCGCAAGGCAGCCGAACAACTTTAAAATTTGTAAGATCCTCTCACCGCAGCAGAATGCTAACATTCTGCTGCAATTAACCTTTTTACCTGAGTTCGACATATTTGCTGATGATCTTGAGCTACGCCAGTGTGGTTTACAGGTGAATAATTTTTATCGTTATGCAGCTTAGGAGTACCAGTGAACTTAACAATTCAACAGCTTGTGTCGGATGATGTTGCCTTAATGGAAGCTCTATTGGCGACCTTTGGTGAAACGTTCGATGAGGTTGAGACTTATAGTGGTAATCGTCCTAGTGCAGACTACCTGCGGCAACTACTCAAGAACGATTACTTCATTGTGATCGCAGCATTGAAAGCAGGAGAGTATTCACTCCAATCAAATTCGATTCAATCCATTAGAAAATAAAGATACTCCAAGCTTGGTACTAAAGTCGATCCTTGAGTCCAGTGAAGTCGTAAGAAAAACTCACATAGTTTTCAAGCGCCATACAGTAAACCAACGAACCCCTAATTATATAAGCGTATTTCTTTGTGAAGTGTAAAAACTGACTTTTACTGAAAAAGTGAACAGTGTCAGATTAAACTTCCCACGTCAGCCTACTTAACCCAAAGCCCACCCACCGCATAGAAACCCTCGCCCTCCACAACACCCCAAGACCGCCGCCGCACCAAGCAGCTAGTGTCGCCCAAGAGTAACCCTAGCCACACATCGACCAAGGATAACCCAGAGCGCCGCTGCAATTCCAGCAACCTCATCTCACCGCAATTAGCCATCGCCGATCGAATCTTTGCTGTCCACAATTCCACATCTTCACTATGGGCATTCCCCAGAATCTGCCGTGCTACTTCAGCCTTCTGCAACTCATCAGAAATCAATTCATCGGCCTCTACCCCCAACTTAATCACCGACTGCCGCGACTCCGGGTAGTCATGCTCCGGTTCCAGGTACAAATGCTCGTCCCTGAGCACAAAAATTCGCTGCAACAAGTGCGCCCACAGCTCATCATCAACGATCGGTTCCTGCTCAGGTAAATAAGCCGCCGCAATTTCCGATAAGGTTATTTCAGCCCTGGACCGATAGATCTCACCCAGTTCACCGATCGCTCGTGCCCCATCAATCAGGTCCAAGCCTTCCAAATGACTGCAAAGAATCACCATGCTAGCCGCCGCTGGTTTATCCTGAGCTGCCGCCAAAATCTGCCATAAATCTAGCTCTAACTGTTGGGGCATAGCGGACAGGGAATAATCGGACATTGGCTGGGATGTAACTCAATTCGGTGGGCAAACTTAGTCAGCTCCACCCCCAGATCACTCGAACAAGATTGCAAAATATTAGCCATCAGCTCTACCACCTGACCTGGAGATAAACCCATACAGTGCAGCGGCTGTACCGACAACACCTTGCCCTTACCGCCTTGCCAAACCTCAGCAGCGATCGCATGAACCGGCGCGTCCCGACGCTCTCGATAAAATATGATGCTGGCTGTGATGCCAACGGGGGGATCGATGATTATAGTCCGAAGCTGACCTTTTTGATTAGTAGATCGATCGGTGGTAGCCAAAGCAGAACGATTCACCTTTCGCTCCAGGCTAATCCTCTGTTTATTGCGATGGTAATAACGACGATTCGGACATATCTCCCCGTCCCAGCAAGGTTTAGCCTGGGCTTCAGTGTTCCCCAGCTTGGAGCATTGGGCGCAGTTATGACCAGTTTTCTTAGGCATCTTCCTGAACCTGAGTCTCTGACACCAAAGACGATCTCAACTGAAACTCCTGACAGGTACCCGCAGGGTCTACAGTCATCCCATAAAGCGGACTTTCAATCTCGCGACAAGCACCACCCTTCAAAGCAATACAGACTGCACAACAATCAATCCCTTCCAGCAAAGCTTTTTCCACATCACTGTTAGTCACTCTAGCCGTGCGTAACTCCAACACTCCCCGCTTACTCCATTGCGCTTGCAGAGTCCCAGTAGTGGTAAATCGTTGCCAGCGCGGGTCAGTTAAAACATGCTCTGGTACCCGTAACCACATGCCATCATATTCAGCAGTTACTTCCACTTCAAATTCTTGCACCGCATCAACCTTAGCTAATTGCTGTGCTGAGATATGCTCTGGCGGTATCCCAAAAGAAATCGTATCCCCAATTTTAGGAATATGAATCCAATAACGACTTTGTAGATCGCCAGTGTGTGATAGCTGCTGCAAAGCATAGGGCGAACCATGTACTAAAATCAAATGCTTTGGTGCTACCCGGTGAATTACCTGCGTCAGTCCCACTCGATCGGCATGGGCAGATAAATTAAACTTCCGAATCTGCGACCTGACAGTTAACTTGGTGCCATCCAACTCGATTTCGGTGCCAGACTCCAAACCCTGTAACAACCGTCCGGGGGATTCCTCGTCGGTATAGCCAGAGATGAACACCGCCGCATTTTCTCGCTCTAACAAAATCTTGCCGTAGTAAACACTGGCACCCCCAGTCATCATCCCAGAGCTAGCAATAATCACTGAAGGTTTAGCGATCGCTAACGGTCGTTCACGGGGCGAATTAATACAAATAATTGGTGGAGTAGAAGTGGTGTCAAAAAATGGATCTTTTCTACCGATCTTGGCAAAGTTAGCCACCGCTTTGGGCAGCAGGTCTAAATTGTCTTGAAAAACGCTGGTGACTGGCCGGACTAATCCATCGACGTAAATGGGAATATTTAAAGTATGGAATAAGCTGCTGGTGCGCAAAGCCAAGATAATTTCCTGCGCGCGCCCCAGGGCAAAGGCTGGAATCAATACATTCCCGCCAGCTTCCACCACCTCTGCGATCGCTTGCAATAATTCACCTTCTTGACTGCGGCGGGAAGGATGGACATCACTGCCATAGGTTGATTCAGTAATCAACATCTCGGCCTGGGGTAAATCTTCTAACCGCAATCCATCGGTGGTGCGGCTGGAAGTGGTGTTGTAATCACCGGTATAAAGTAGCGACCTGTCGCCATACTCTAAGTAGATGCAAACAGCCCCTACAATATGACCAGCCGGAATAAAGCGCACTTTTAAACCGGGTAAGGGGCTAAAGTCTTCCCCGACTGTCTGGGTCTGGAGATGAAATAGCGTGGCGTACAAATCACTCTCATCAAATAGTGACTGGAAATCTTCACTGAGTTCTTGGACTTTCAAACAGTCCGTCAGCATTACTTCAGCAATTTCTTTAGTACCAAAGCTACAGATCATTGGGGTCGCTCCAAACAACCGATGGAACACCGGCAAAGCTCCAATATGATCTTGATGAGCGTGGGTGATTAGTATCAGGTTGGGATTGTGAATAAGATCGAACTCTGGCAAAGGTTGGCTACCTTTAGGACGAGTCCCTGCATCCAAGATTATTTCATAGGGACCAATCTCTACCCGAAAGCAAGAAGCCCCAATACTACGGGCGGCTCCCAACGGCGTAACATTAAGCCTGTCATGATGTTCCTTTACTACGGCTGGTTCTGGAGCGATCGTCTCGTAATAGGCTACCTCGGCTTCCTTGGTAATGGCATTGACCATCACGCGGGTGGTCATCGCTTTATTAGTGGCTACCCATTCCCAACACTTTTTCTGGACGGTAGGTTCGGATAGTTGCCAATTTTTCAGGCCAGTTTCTCGGGTTAGAGCCGCCTGGGCAATTTCGGAAAACTCTGGAGCTGACCTATCAATCTGCTCGGCATCAAGGTTGCGAGGAACTGGCGCATTGACAATGTTCTGGGCATCAGGGTGGTCTGCTGTTACTACTTGCAGCTTATTACCCACCAAGTGAGCTGTAATGTTCACCTGGTCGTTGGTAACTAAATCTTCCGGAAAATTGCTGATGGTCAGCTTCAATGATGACTTTGCTTCTTGGATTTCAACGAGACCAGTCCTTTTCTTTTTGGCTATCTGGCCTACTTGTCCCACTAACTGAAAGCCATCTTCTTCTTGGCCACTTAGCTTTTCTAGTATTTTTAAGGCGGTTACTTCCCCGGTTGAAGCAGTCAGGGGCACTACTCGCCATTGTCCTACTTCGGGTGATTCCTTGGCGGCATCGCCTCCGACCTTGAAAGTAGAGCCATCTGATAATTGGATTTGTAGTTTTTTATCTTTACTGCGGGTGATGTGACCGGTGACGATTCCTCGGAAATGGTGGTTATTGTTTTCAGGCATTGGGTTAAGAGTGAATTATCGTTGTAGGTGGTTGCCTATCCATCAGATTTTAGTTTTTGGATGCATTGCCAAAAATTGATTAATGGCTTGGATGCGAGATGTTTCTCCGATTAATATACATTCGGCCAGGACTGAGAGGTCGATCGGTGCAAGTACCGGAATATGACTATGGCTCACTTTTTGATAGCCATCAGGCTGCAAGGAGTAAACTTCTAAGGTGCCATCTTCCCAAAACCAGACTTCATCGACTTCTAAGGCTTGGTAACACTCAAGCTTCGAGATATCACCACTAGTGAAATTGACTTCGATCGAGAGCTTGACACCCTGAATTTCATAAGATTCATCCGCTTCTGCTGCGGCAAAGCCTTCTCGCTTTTGGGTCATCGAGCCAGTTGGCTTAAATTCAACTTGGCGATCGATCAAAAATGCCTCAATCAAGATTGCAATAATCTTTTTGAACATTTCATGGGCTTCACTAGGCATCAGAATCTCAATCGTGCTGTTGTAAAAGAATAATTTAACTCCACGGGTATTCTCAAAGCCCTGTTGGAGGTGCTCATACTGTGCCCAGGTTTTCCCCCGCTGAATAGTGCGAACATCTCCCTGGCTAATTTGAACTTTGATGAGCGACGATCTAGGCACGACTGTCATCGGAAACCTCTAAGCGTTAATGATAGTTGGTTTGCAACTGTTCAATTTTATCATGGCATTCTCCATAAACCCAATTTTGTAGGATGTTTGTCGGATGTACGCAAATACATCTTTTCGTACACATGTACATGGTACAATTGCTCTAGTACCTGCTCCTAAGGCATCTCTATGGCGTACAATAACTTCACGCTAACCAGCGTCAAGCATCAATTTGGATTGAATATCTTGGATGCTCCCTTTTGTGAGCCTTTGCCCACTGCTGATCCACAGCCTGAATTCCTGACAATTTTTCAGCAGTGGTTGCCCTTGGCACAAAGAGCTAAATCAGAAAAGGCTAAGTCCGAACTCTTGGTTAGTCCCATCTTGACTGAATTGCGCCGACTAGTTCATGAACCTATCCAATTGTTTTCTGGTGAAGAGTTTAATGTTGATCGAGAACTTGGCTTGAATGGGTTTTGCGATTTCCTTTTAAGTAAATCGATGACTTCATACATTATCGAGGCTCCGGTAATCATGCTGGTGGAAGCGAAAAAAGGCGAGTTAGATGTGGGCTTGGGCCAGTGCGTGGCAGAAATGGTGGCCGCACAATTATTTAACAAGAGTGAATGCCAAGAGATTCCGGTGGTGTACGGCTGTGTAACCAGTGGCAAACTATGGCAATTTCTCAAGCTGGAGGAAAAGGACGTGACGATCGATGCCAATGAATATTATGTTACTCCGGTTGAGCGGATTTTAGGGATTCTTAAGTGGATGGTGGAACATTAATGAAATTAGCAGATTTGTCGGAATTAACCCGTCAAAAAATTGCCAAAGTGCGATGGGATAGCATCGTTGAAAAACATGAAGGTCCATTCGATTGGGAATCTGTCCTTGATGATGATCCAGAGCCATTAATATTTGAAAATCGTCCAGATTTATTGCCGACTCCTCGCCAACGAGAGGAGATTCCAGAATTCCTTGTCATCGACAATCGTCCCGTTTTACTACCAATCCCACTGAAACATCATCCTAATATCGAGGTTGTCAGGACTATTTGGAGCGCGGATGGAAATTCAGTCACGATATTTTTGAAGGATACGACCTATGGAAGTCATTGGTCAGACATTGGCTATTTAGCCGTTTGCGATAAGGTAGCCGGAGAAGAATTTTGGTTAGCACTTGTCTATCATGAGTGGTTTGTGATCGAACGCGATCCGATCTTTGCTTCTTCTGGACACATCACTAATACTGTGGATGGCGTATCTTGAAGTCCATCCCCACCCCCCAGCTGATCAAAGTTGCCAACACCGCATTGGAACTGGTAGACGCATCCGATCGCTCCAATACCCTCTGGGAAGAATTCCTGCGCCTTCAGCTCAAGCCCAGCACGCGCCGAGAGTATGGCAAGGCCATCAATTACTTCTGCCAAGCAATGGCCACGGAGAAAGCCCCGGCGATTTTCCTACCAGAATTCCTGGAGTTGCCTAAGAAAAACGCGATCCTACTAGTGCTGGAGTGGCGACAGCGCATGATCAATCAGGGAAAGTCATCAGCCACTATTAACCAAAGGTTATCAGCCCTAAAATCTTTGGTAGAGTATGCTCGGCGGTGCGAGGCTTGCAGTTTCTCCCTCAGCGAGATCAAATCTCTTAAAGGCCAGCCCTACAAAAATACGCGGGGAGTGCCAGTGGAGAATTATCGTGAGGTTCTGGGTTGGGTCGATCGAACCACCGATCTTGGGAGACGCGATTACGGAATCCTGCGGCTGCTGTGGGATAATGCGCTCCGCCGTGAAGAAATTGTCACCCTCGATCTCAGCGATTATCTACCAAAAGAAGGGAGGCTGATGGTTTTGGGTAAGGGTCAAATTGATCAGCAGTCGATCGATCTCAATCCCCAAGTCATTGAGGCATTGGATGAATGGGTGACCTTTCGGGCTGGTCTTTACTTCTCACCGAAGGATGGCAGTGACTGCGACTCAGCAATGTTCATCAGCTGCAATGGTCGGCGGCTCTCTGGTACCGATGTCTTCCGCATTCTGAAGAGCTATGCTGACCTCGCTGAAGTTCAGATCTCTCCACATCGAGTCAGGCATAGTGCTATTACTGCTTATTTGGATGCTAGCGATGGCAATATCAGAGTTGCCCAGTCATTATCGAGGCACAAAGACCCCCGGACATTGGCGATCTATGATGATAGTCGTCATCAGCTTCAGCGGAGAGCTACTAAGGAGTTGGGGGATTTGTTGGATTCGCTCTGAGTAAAGTGTAAAAATGACAGGAACGTATGGTTAATAACAAATTTTGGAGAAATCTAAGTAAGTACGTATCACCTGAAAGCGAGTGAGACACCAATTAAGCTTGAAGGTAATGATTTTCTGGCATTGACTCTTTTAACCATCGAATGTGTTTAGGCTCAATTTTTAATAGTTCTATCGCGGATTGAATTATTGCAGAAATATTTTGGCATTGAGGATCGATACACAACTCTACTCCCAACTCAGGGGAACGTTCATGATAAACCAAGGAAAATACGTCTGTTGGTAACTCAACCATTGCAAAGCGCAGGTAGTCTAAATCATCATATCCTTTACGGAAATGTAGCTTTGCTCTTTTCTCCAATTCGTCAGGATTTATTGATAGAAATGCAACAGGCATAGTTGCATTGGTTATTTCTTCAAATCTATCTATATAGTCTTGAAAGGCACTGTTATCTTTCATTGCCCTGTTTACTAAATTATATTTACAGCTTAATTTTATTACTAAATTCTGATTTATAGATAGTGGTGTTTTATTTTACATATTTTTATTTTACATATTTTGTTATGTGATAGCTATGCTATCTCAGTACATAGCCTTATGGCTACAAATAAATAAATCTCAAAGCTTTATTCAAAGAGGGTTTGTACCTTTAACTAGTTATAGATTAAATAATGATGAATAAAAGCTAAGTCTCTAATTTATAAAATAAAAAGTCTATGCAAGCTTTATCGAAAGAGCTAAAGTTTAAAGTATGAATTCTGAAGAGATGGAGTCCTATGATTACACTATATCATCGGCTTGAATCGCCTACTCAAACGGCAGAAACGGCTAGAGAGCAAGTTAGAAGTAGTGAAATTTGGGGGAGATCACTAAACTTCCCTTACTGTTCCTGCATCCCAAAGGTGAAGGCATATAATGGCCCATTGCCTTCAGGGGCAATAGGAATCGAGTTTACAACTGAAGACCAGCCAGATTCGGGCTGTCCTCCAGGGTACTCTTTTTGGTCTATGAAAAGAGGGCAAGATTCAAGTAGTGATGAATTCGCGATGATTTCAGTAACTATTACCCGATGTACCCAATTTTAATCTAAAGGACAAAATCTAAATTTTATGGGACAGAGAAAAAAGCGCAATAGTCAACCCGAACTTAGAGAACTTCTAAATAGCTACAAAGAAAAATTAAAAGCAACGACAGAGGAAATAAGATCTGGATTGGGAATTAGCCGTCCCACGCTAACAAATTTTCTTACGGGAAAACTACTAGGTTTATCAATAGATCCTTCTGATATCATAAGCTTATATGACAAGCTTATTACAGAGAAAGAATATAATAATAAAGAAAGTTCTTTTGCTAATGAAGAAAGAAAAAATTTAAAAGGTAGAGGCCCAGACGAGTTATTAGTAGCAGCAGGATTTTTACCTGTTATTACAAAAATGATTAGAGTAACTGAGAAAAGATTTGGTCAAATCGTTCAAGTTGCAGCTTTGCTAGATGACAAACTATTATCTGATGAAGACCTACTAGAAATCGTAACAAATTCTATATCTAATATTAGCGCGAGGATGCAGTTAAGAAAAATTAATTCTAGCCAGTCTTCATCTACTGATTCTGAGAATACACAAGAGGCAATTAATATAATTCGAGCTGATTTGAAGTCAAATCCTATTTATAACATTGATTTTGTATCAATATTGGATCGAAAACTCAACAATGTAGCAAAAGGTTTAATTAAAGAAGGGAAAAATACACTTAATAACCAAGAAGTAATGGCTCTATACAGAAGTATTTTGCTTAAACAACTTATGCAAAAGGAAACAACTTCTTTATATATAAAAGTTGTTAAAATTGATTTTCAATCCGTGTCACTAGATTTAAAATCTTTTGATTTAGATAGTAAAAGTGACGATTTTCAGAGTGTTGCAGCTGATTTACAAAAAATAATTCAGGAATTAGAGGAAAAGACAAACTATAAAATTTATTTTCAAATACCGGTCACTAGAGCAATTTTAACCTGTGATTTTGGTATCAAAGAAAATACAAAAATACAAAATGTAATTCCCTTGACTTGGAGCTATACATCTGGATCAACACTATTATCTAATGCAGTCAGTGCAGCTGCTTTGCAAATAGGTTACAACCAAGATAAATATAGCTTTAAATTATTGACAACAACTAAGACTTTAGGTAGTTCGCCAAATTCACTCGTCGAGACCACCGTTATTTTAGACGGAAAATTTCAAGGCTCTTGGGTTGACCGCGACTCTATTAAATCTGTTTGTCAAGCATTAATTGAAGCAGGTAAATATTGGATTTACGGACAAATTTTAAAAAATAATAAAATTGATATTGAAAATTATTTTAATACTTGCCAAATTCTTTCTAATTTAAGAGAAAGAATGAATAAAGTAAGAGAAATTTTTAATGAATTAAAATTTGAAGATCGAAACTTTAATGATAATGAAATACAGAAGATAGAGAATGAGTCAATAGAAACTATAAATAAGTTACCTATTAATCAATCTATATATGATCGTCATCGAATCGAGCTTTATCGTTTCTATCTTACAGCGATATCTTTTAAACTAAGACTTGATAATATTAGAGGCAATGCAAGACAAATTCCCGAGTTGTTGAAAAATTTCAATGAGAAATGGATTCAAATAGAAAGAGATGATAACTCTGAAATGAGAAATGAGTTAATGCCTTTAAAAGTTTTGATTCGATCTGATATTTTGCTTTATCAGCTGTCTCGTGGTGAAGGTGCATATCTAAGTTCAGCTATCAAAGATAGTGAGAATTTTCTACAAGTACAATCGAAAGAAATTTTGTTAGATATAAATCCAAATGGATTATTTCAAGATCAAGGAGTTGATACATATTTATCTTTTTCTGAAATATATGGGAACACGGCACGAGTCATCTTCTATCTTTCCCAAAGAAAAGCCGAGATCGAGCAAGCTAGTAAATATTTTTTGATTGCTGCCTGCTATTCAATGAAAATAGGATCTAAACAAAAGACAGCTCGCTGGTTAGCTCTTGCTGGCCGTACTCAAGTTCGTTTGGGAAATAGGGAGAAATCGATCCAATTACTCAACACATCAAAAGAATTAGCAAATCAAGGATTACAGTATAGTCAAGATCCAAAGTTAAAGGCAGCAATATTATCAGAGATGGAAATACTGGAAGGAGAATATATGACATTAATTGATTACAACTATGAAGAAGCAATCAAACATTTTATTCTGGCATTAAAAGGCTCCATCTATTTAGGTTTTGGTCGAAGAATTGCAGATTCTTTATACGGTATTGCTAGATGCATTGATAAAGTTGATATCGAGAAGGTCAATCTATATGCAAGAGATGAAGAAGTTTTTGGCCTAGGAATAAATTTCTTTCAACAGAATGATTGGAATAAAAAGTACAACCCAACCTCAAATCAAATATCCGAGAGTGCACTTCATGTAATGAAGAACACTTTGTGTAATGAGAATCCTCATGATTTATCAACTAAAAACTATTTTCTACACTATGTTGCATTAATTTGGCAAGCATGGGATGAAATTATATTTGATGAATCTCTTTCTCAAACTTATTCTACTATTAATGATCAAGTTGTCAATAACAATAAATTTCCTCAAATTCATCCTACTGCTAAGTTAATTGAAGAAGCAATTCAAGAATCAAAAGATCCTATTTTCTTGAACTACTTTCCACGAGCGGCTAAATTCCCGTAGTTTTACAGCGTTTTGAAGGTTGGTGAGGTACAGCTATTATTTAAAGCTTTTTCAGAGAAAAGGTTCAAGATTCAAAGTGTCCTCTATATACCTCAATAGTCCAGACAGATTTATGGTGTCAAAGAACCGTACTGAAGAAGACTGGCGTAGTTGGGATGGGACTTAATCAAAGTCAGATCAAGGTCTAACATGGAAATAAATCGCTCAAGTAAATGACGATTGAGTGCTTGTCGCTTGTAGGTTGCCATGGAAAAAGACAAAGGTTCTGAATCATCTTCAGACTGTTCCGGTAGTTGGTCTAGTTTGGCGATATTGAGC
>JANOQI010000013.1:0-21537 GCA_031414775.1 Synechococcales cyanobacterium VAR_4_metabat_354 | reverse complement strand
TCGGCTTGTTCTAATAGTTGTAGGAATATTGGGTGATCTATACCCAACACTCGCTTAGTTCTATCGGGATATTTACGGATATAATCAAGTGGATTTTTCATTGTTGGTAGAATGATAAAACTCTGTTCTACCAATTTTTTTGACCACTATTTATATTTCGGACAGGTCTATTCATTGACATAGCTGTTGTTGGTTGTTTTCCAAGAAGATGCTTGATGCTGAAGCATCCCATCTACATCTACTTTATTGAAGGCTAGTTGCCGATCTCGATCGAAAGATAAAATATACCTAATCAGCAACCGGCATCTTTATGAATAGTGATAGTTGGCAGCAACAACGGGCTTGGATCGAAATTAACCACAGTGCTTTAGCCCACAACACTCAGCAGCTCAAGAGCCTCCTCGCGCCCCAGACGGCACTAATGGCTGTGGTTAAAGCCGATGCCTATGGTCATGGATCAATCGAAGTGGCCAAAACTGTCCTTGCCAATGGGGCTAGTTGGTTGGCTGTTGCCACAGTGCCAGAAGGGGTTGAACTTCGCCAATCTGGGATTACAGCGCCCATTCTATTATTGGGAGCCGCCCATACTGCTGAGCAAATTAGATCGATCGAGCAGTGGGATTTACAGCCAACGATTGTGAATATTGCTCAGGCCATGAACTTTCAGCAAGAATTGACCCGCCCTCTTCCTGTTCATCTCAAGATTGACACGGGCATGTCCCGGTTGGGTACTAATTGGCAAGAAGCGATCGCCTTTTGTAAAGCTGTTCAACAAATGTCATCACTGCCAATTGCCAGTATCTATTCCCACTTAGCTACGGCGGAGAACCCAGATCAAACAGTACTACGGCAGCAACAGCAACGATTTGAGCAGGTCGTTGCCGAACTTCGTCCCTTATTTTCCATCATGCCGCTGCTGCATTTAGCCAACTCCGCTGGTCTGTTAGTGGATAAAAAGTTACATTACGATATGGTACGGGCTGGCTTAGCTCTGTATGGTTTCTATCCGGAGCCACATCTGAGAGACGATCGGGCGCAGCTCCAACCCGTATTGACCCTGAAAGCCCGGATTACCCAAATCAAAAAAATCGCTGCTGGCACCGGAATTAGCTATGGCTATCGTTTTATTGCTCCTCAGGAGATGTCGATCGCCATCGTGGGGATTGGTTATGCCGATGGCGTACCCCGCCGTTTGTCGCAACAACTGACCGTGCTAATTGATAGTTACCAGGTGCCCCAAGTAGGCACAATCACGATGGATCAAATTATTTTAGATGTGAGTAAATTGCCGATGGTGCAGGTTGGTGATGTAGTTACGCTGCTGGGCACTGAAATTACAGCCGATGATTGGGCCACGCAGCTAGATACTATTTCCTGGGAAATTCTGTGTGGCTTTAAGGATCGATTGCCGAGAATAGCAGTATCTTAGAACGAATAAATGCTAGGAAGCTCAGCTGCCTCCAGTTTAGGGGTTTTTTCTAGTTTCAGCTCGATCGCACTCTCCAGTATTTAGACTCTTCGGGAGTGTCTATCTTTTCAGGTCAAGGTCAGTATAGCCAAAATGCTGACGAGACATTTTTTAAGTACTATGGTGAGGGAACTGTTTAATCATCAATTCATCAGATAAAATGCAATGGCTAATTTACTAAATCGTATCACCCAGACACCTGGTCAATGTGGTGGTCGTCCTTGTGTCCGTGGTATGAGAATTCGGGTTGGCGATATTTTAGAAATGTTGGCTGAGAATGTCAGTTCTGAAGAGATTCTAGAAGATTTTCCTGACCTAGAGCCGGAAGATATCCAAGCTTGTTTATTATTTGCTGCGCGACGGACTGAGTTTCCAAGATTGACGGCATGAACATCTGGGTTGATGCTCAATTACCTCCCACCTTGGCGAAATGGCTGACTGATAATTTTGATCTGACAGCATCATCGTTGAAAGAACTTGGGCTACGCGATGCTCGAGATGTTGAGATTTTTGAGGCGGCACGATTGGTAAATGCTGTCATTATGACTAAGGATAGCGATTTTGTTGATTTAGTCTGTCGGTTGGGAGTACCTCCTCAAATTCTGTGGCTTACTTGTGGGAATTTGACTAATCGTAGTCTTCAACAAGTGCTAACTTCAACTCTTTCTGATGCTTTGGAACAGCTACAAAATGGAGAGGTTATTGTGGAAATTAGTAGTTAAATTTTGATCGCATTGCACTCCACATTATCCATGAATATTGAGTGGAGCAGTCAAGCTTGACGGCCAGATAATTTTTGGGATTTATAGGTGTTGTCGGCGAGTTGTTAAATAGCTATTGTTGTCATATCTTGGCGTTCTCTAGCTAACGTTTTCCGATAATCACTAGCTGCAGCAATTTTAGTGAAGGTTACTTCAGATTTGCAAATTTTGAGTTCTTCATCTGTTTTCCTTACAACGCTAACTATTTCATCTAATGAAACTTGAAAAAACTCCTTTCTTGTATTTTCCTTGTTCATTCTTCTATGGTGGAAGTATTTATGTAATCTGGACTCAAGCTCTGGAGCATTTTCGCAGAATATCATAGCGTGAACATCAAAAGGAAAGGGAACAGAAGCATCACCTAACTCCTTAACTCGATCCATTGGGTCAAGACGTCGTGTCATGCCAATTTTATAAATATTTTCGCCAAACGAACCGATATTTGAAATGATATAAACGTGTCCGAATTTAGTTAATTGAGCTTGAGAAATTGCCCTTGCTTTATTTGCTTCGGCCTCTGCAAGGCGTTTTTGTAATTCCTCGATTTGGCTGAAGAGCTTCTCTTGAGCTTTACCTGTAGCTGTTTCTACATCCCTACGAGCATTCTTTAAAGCCTCTTGATAACGTTGCTCTTCTCTTTCAGCGTCTTGTTTAGCTTTTTCAAGATCGCGAAGTGCTTTTTCCTCTTCGCGCATTTGTTCGCGAATAATACGCTGTTCGTCTTGCTCTTGATACTTTCTTTCTTGATATTCGTGAGTTAACCAAAGTTCTTTTAATTTCAAATCTAAAAAATGTGGAGTGATTTCACAGTGCGTAGTTTGAGATAGTTTGTTCAAATCACCATAGGTTTTCTTGATCCGATTTTCCATTACTTGAACGTTGTTGTATTTTACTTTGAGAATAGCAGAATCACATTCACCATTGAAAGCACGTAAAACTAACTTAAGAAAATCATTAGTCATTTTTTTTCCTTCTTTTAGGCTGCCGTTAACTGACCATTCCGTTTCACATACAGCAGCTTTATTTTCTCGAAGCATCTCTTTTTGTTGAGCACTGATTCGGTCTAATCGTTTCTGATATTCTTCTAGTTCTTGAAAATCATATTTAGAGTTGTAAAATCCAAATGCTTCAATTATCTCTTGCTCTTCTAATCCATAAAGCTGTGTTTTGAGCAGTGAAATCTTGAGATTTAACTCTTTTTCTTTAGATCGAACTTGTTTTTTAGTTTGTTTGTATTTATCCGTCAAAGTAGTAATTTTTGCATCTAGTTCTTTAACAGCATCTTCTCTAGATATGATTCCGCTATATTTCTGATTAATTTCTTGTAAACTCTGTTGACTTACTGCATAATCATTATTTAGTTTGATTGCCACAGTACTAGCTTCTTGTAACTGTCTACTTGTCTCTTGTAGACTCTGTTGACTTATCGAATAATCATTATTTAGCTTGATTGTTACAGTATTAGATTCCTGTAACTGTATATTTGTTTCTTTCAGACTCTGCTGACTTACTACATTACTATTATTTAACTTGACTGCCGCAGTAACCGCAGCGGCTAATCCAATTGACAAAAATAGCAATAAGTATGTCATAAAAGTAAACCAAATCACCTAATATTATTAGGATTCCCAAATATTGTCTTATTGTACGGATCTAGATACATTATTTTTGAGCATAGAAAATTTGCACTATCAATACTTGTCAGTAAGTCATTGCTGAACCAGGGCTATTTCAAGACGGCAAGAGAAAATATTTTTAGCTAGCCACCCAGAGTTTTCATAAATCGCTTCAAACCGCTAAAAATCCCCGCTGCTGTCGCCGGAGCTGACTCCTCACCCTCCATCCGCCAAACCTTCCACCGCCCCGGGGAAAACGATAAGTTGCCACCTCATCCGACAACGGCTTGATATAGACAGTTGCCTTGGTTTTTAGATACGCATCGTTCTCAAGCGACTAGCTTGACTCAGGCTTTTCAAGCATCCTCCTAGGCGCTATAAGGATCGGTATAGTTTTGGATATTTTCCGGATTAAAAGTCCGCAAAATCTTGGTGGCCTGTTGAATCACCAGCGCCGAACCCTCCACCACCACAATATAATTACCCATCTCCAGCAAACTGCGGTAAGGCAAAGCATCTTTGCGTCCAAAAAGCCTGCCCATGCTGCCACCGACGGCAATACTGCCCATCGTGCCACCGATCGCACCCAGCACGCCACCGACTACATGATTGCCAATTTCGCCAGCCCAAGCGAAGGTTTGCAACCCAGTTGCCAAACTAAAAGCAATCCCACCCAAAAAACCAAATGGCACAATCCAAGATGCCATTAGCTTTGATTGCTTAATGGCATCATTATTCGGATCGATCAACCCAAATTCATCGGCACTTTTATAACCGCGTCCTAACATCGTCACCTTATCCATCGCAAAACCCTGGCGTTCCAGCTCGGTATAGGCCGCTTCGGCTTGGATTCGATCGATCAACACCGTAATAAGACAATTCATATATCTAAAGCTTAAATTTGTAGATTTGTTAAATTAGTTAGAAAAATAGCCGAAAATAGGAACTTTAGATAAATCGCTGCTCCGAAGCGCACCCATAAGACCTAAAATGGCACTCTGCACGATCAATTACCATCCGATCGTTATCCCCTGCACAGTATACTCACCTCACTCACCATGTCCAAGGTTCTTGTTTCCGATCCAATTGACCAAGCTGGAATCGATATATTATCCCAAGTTGCACAAGTAGATGTCAAAACTGGCCTGAAGCCAGACGAACTCCTCAAAATTATTGGGGACTACGACGCGATCATGATTCGGTCAGAAACCCGGATGACCAAAGAGATCATTGATGCCGCTAGTAAACTGAAAATTATTGGTCGAGCTGGCGTAGGGGTCGATAACGTGGATGTCCCGGCAGCTACTCGCAAAGGCATTGTGGTAGTCAACTCCCCTGAAGGTAATACAATCGCAGCAGCTGAACATGCCTTGGCCATGATGCTGTCCCTAGCACGTTACATTCCGGTCGCCAACCAATCAATGAAAAATGGCGAGTGGAACCGCAAGCTGTTTGTAGGTACCGAGGTCTATAAAAAAACCTTGGGCGTAGTAGGCTTAGGAAAAATTGGCTCCCATGTGGCCACAGTGGCGCGCGCCATGGGCATGAAACTATTAGCCTTCGATCCTTTTATCTCGGCGGAACGTGCAGAAGAACTCGGCTGCACTTTGGTAGAACTAGATTTACTATTTCGGCAGTCCGACTACATTACTCTCCACATCCCAAAAACGCCAGAAACGGCGAATATGATCAATGCGGAATCGATCGGCAAAATGAAGCCAAATGCTCGGATTATCAACTGTGCGCGGGGCGGCATTATTGACGAAGCCGCTCTAGCCGAAGCAATTACCAGTGGCAAAATTGCCGGGGCGGCGATCGATGTATTTGCTCAAGAACCCCTCGGCGATTCTCCGTTGCGAGCAGTGGGCAAAGAACTAGTCCTCACACCGCACTTAGGAGCCTCCACTGCTGAAGCACAAGTGAACGTGGCTCTCGATGTCGCCGAACAAATCCGTGATGTATTACTCGGTCTGCCCGCTAGGTCAGCAGTAAATATTCCCGGTTTACGCCCGGAGGATATGGAAAACCTCAAGCCTTATCTGCAATTGGCCGAAACCTTGGGCAATATGATTGGGCAGTTGGCTGGAGGCCGGATTGATCATCTGAATATCTCGTTCTTTGGCGATTTAGCCGAGCAACAAACCAAGCCAGTAGTCGTAGCGGCTCTCAAAGGTCTGCTTACCAATGCCTTGCAAGAACGGGTTAACTACGTCAACGCTGGCATTGAAGCCAAAGAACGGGGCATTAACGTCGTGGAAACCCGCGACCCTTCGCAGCGGGACTATGCTGGCTCCATGCAGCTCACCGCCAAAGGTACCCTAGGTCAACACAGTGTGACAGGTGCTTTACTCAGTCACGCAGAAATTCGGATTACCAGCGTCGATGGTTTCCCGGTAAGCGTTTCCCCTACTCAAAACATGCTGTTTACGCTACATGAAGATGTACCAGGGATTATTGGCAACATTGGCTCTTTGCTGGGCAAATTTAATGTCAACATCGCTAGTATGCAAGTCGGGCGAAAAATTGTCCGGGGTGATGCGGTCATGGTACTTAGCCTCGACGATCCTCTACCCGATGGCATCTTGCCCGAAATCAGCAAAATTCCGGGCATCCGCGACTCCTATACCGTCACATTGCAAGGTTAAAAGCTCAGCTCTTCTATACACATCTATCCTGCATCCGCATGTCTTCCAATAAATGGTGGGAAATCGAAATCAACTGTCATCCGATATTGGAGGAGACGATTTTTTGGCGATTGGAAAACTTCGGCTGCAAGGGGATGGCCACGCATCAGCAGAGCGAAGGTCTGATGATTAAGGCTTATATTCCCCAGATTCAAGCTGATTTACCCAAAATATCGGCCTTTTTGGCGCAGTTTGAGCAAGATGCCCGGCTGATGAAGGTTTCGGTACCAATGGGGGGCTGTCGGCTCATTGATGAAGAAGACTGGGCCAAAAGCTGGAAAGATCACTGGCAAGCGATGGAAATTGGTCATCGTCTCTTGATCAATCCGGCTTGGTTACAACCACCGGTAACCGATCGATTGATTATTAAACTGGAACCTGGTTCCGCCTTTGGTACTGGTACCCATGCAACTACCCAATTGTGTCTCAAAGCGTTAGAAATGCGGGTGAATCCCAGCCAGACGGGGCTAATTATTGGTGATTTGGGCTGTGGTTCTGGCATTTTGGGCGTGGCGGCCTTGATGCTGGGAGCCAAGCAAGTCTACGCCACAGATACTGATTCCTTGGCAGTGAAGGCCACCACTGAAAATATGGAATTGAATGGGCTGCCGATCGATCAACTCCAAGTGGCTGAAGGCAGCATCGAAATGCTGCTGACGTTGATCCCCGAACCTCTAGATGGTTTTGTCTGTAATATTCTGGCCAATGTAATTATTGATTTAATCCCGCAGATGGGCGAACTAGTGAAGCCCAGGGGCTGGGGGATTTTGAGTGGTATTCTCAGTTCTCAGGTGTCTGATGTGGCACAGCAATTAGAAAGATATGGCTGGGATTTGGGTTCGGTATGGCAGCAAGAGGGCTGGGCTTGTTTGAACATTAAGCGATCGAAAGAGCAATAGACGGCTTCCATCCCTGACTTTATGGCACTCGGCGGTGGGATGCTTTCTCCTGATACATCTTGGATTGAAAAATCTCGCATGGAAGGTGTTTCGATCGAACAATTCTGTCCAGTCGTTCCTGATTTTGTAATTGAGCTGAGATCGACCACGGATGGTTTAAAGCCGTTGCAGGAGAAGATGAAGGAATATCAACGGTTAGGAGTGAGACTGGGTTTGCTTATCAATCCCACAAACAAGCAGGTAGAGATATACCGACCAGGACAAGAGCCAGAGGTATTGGAATCTCCTGCTTCGATCAATTGCAATGAAGTCATGCCCGGTTTTGTATTGAGCTTGAGTAAAATTTGGTAATAATTGGCTCTCAGTTTGGTAGGAGTATCAAACCCATGCAGAAACTTACCCTCGATGAAGTCACCGAATAATATTTACAAGATCGACCTGACATTATTTGGCGGAAATTTTCAAAACAATGACACTGGGGCTTGAATGGCCTCTTTGCTAATTGTTAAGATTATCAGAAATATAGCTGCGATCTCGCAACATGTCTCACGATGATAAGGCAACAGCAAAATCTGTGTACTGTCTCATTTTAGGTTCATGGAATGCCAGCACAATATCTTCCCGAGGAACACCGGCATGAACTAAGTCGGTGGCGATTCCGTCTTCAGTCCAATCTTCTTCGATCCAAAATTTGTGATCACGGATTCTCACATAGACTGTCATGCCAGTGATTCGATCGCCTTTTTGCCAACCAAGATTCATCCAGATATAGTGAGCTTTGGCTTCATCCACAATCAGAAATTGCTCAATATCGGAGTGGGAATGAAGGTTACTTAATTCTATATACTCAGTCAAAATTCGTTTGATTAGTTCAGGGTAATAGGTTATTTTATCCATTTTACAACTTCCTCTGTATCAACATTGATAATGATTACTGGTAATTGATGTTTGTTGATGATTAACTGGGCTACGTCTTGAGTAAAAAAGGTTTTATAGGCAGTTTCGCTGATCGCCATATACAGCTTACGCTCTGGAGCTGTTTCTTCTATCAGATAACGGTATATATCATACTGACCAAGAGCCTCTTTCAAGTCTTGAATTTTTGATGTTCCAATAAAGCTTTTGACTTCTACTACAAGTTTTTGGCCACCTCGTTCGGCAGCAATAGGTCGTTCAGCACCAAGATCGGCGTATAGTGTCGTTTTTCTGTACTGAATGATGTAAGGATCATCGGTAATCAACCAACCATCTTTGATGAGGGCATTTTTTACTGAATTGTGGATGATATCTAGTCTGGGCATAGGTTAAGTATAGTCTAACTTTCATTTTCGTTTCACTATCTCAGTTGCAATAGAAGTCATGCCCGGTTTCGTATTGAGCATGAGCAGAATTTGGTGATGGCATTTTACTTAATGGGTGATCAAGTTTCCAAGCCTTGATACATATAGCTTTCCAGATTTTTACTTCAAGCTACTCAAAAGCCTTGCCGAATGGGCTATTCAAGTATCCATTAGCTGCGCAGTGCCCTGAAACGACCAAGCAAAAACTGCCATCTTGATTTTAGCCAAACTGAAAATAGTGATAATAAAAAGACACAATATATACAGTTGTGGACTATTTCATTGCTGTAAGTGGCTCTAAATCAGCTCTGAGTGCTCATATATGCAAGTAATTAATTAGAGCTGTTAATCTTATGGGGTATAGTTTTTGTGACTATCTAATGATGAGACTTCACTGTAAAATCTATTGCTAATAAAATGAGATAATTATGTCTTTTATTTTTCACTTAAGCTCTTCCAATGTGTAAAAAAAAGAACATAATTAAATATGAATCGGCGAACTAATCAAGGAATAAAGACTTGATATATATAAAAGCTTAGGAATTTGGATAGTACCTTCTTATAGAGTAAATCATTTAAATTCTTATAAAATCAAAGTCTTGAATTTTTGGGACTAAGCCCAAAGTACCATCTTGATTTGAACCCTGGTAGGTCTTTTTAGAAGATGCAGGAGGTTTCAATTTAATGGCTTTTGAAAAGGTTGGCTTTACAGATATTGGGGCATTGCCTGGGCTTAAATCTCTCTGGGCAAAGTCCCTTGGAGATCCCCGCATATGTGTTGCTGTCCTTGACGGGCCTGTTGATCAATCTCACTCATGCTTTGACGGTGCAAACCTGACTCTGCGGCCAACCCTATTTGCCGGAATTGCAAATCAAGGATCGGCCTCACAACACGGAACTCACGTCGCCAGCATCATCTTTGGCCAACACAACAGCACTATTAGTGGTATCGCTCCTGGTTGTCGTGGATTGGTCATCCCCGTCTTCACAGATGGGAGAGGGGGTGGACTTGCACCCTGTTCCCAACTGGACTTAGCACGAGCGATCGAGCAAGCCGTTCAAGGGGGGGCTAATATCATTAATATTAGCGGCGGTCAGCTAACTCCATCTGGCAAGGCCGACCCCTTGCTTAGCAAAGCAATCCACTTGTGTGCGAACAGAAATGTTCTCATTGTTGCTGCTGTAGGAAACGATGGCTGCGAATGCCTTCATGTTCCTGCATCTGTCGAGTCAGTATTGGCTGTGGGAGCAATGGATTCTCAAGAGAACCCTATCGAGTTTAGCAATTGGGGCGGAGCTTATAAGAACCAAGGTATTCTTGCTCTTGGCGACAACATCCTGGGTGCAGTTCCCGGTGGTGGCACTACCCTGCGAACGGGTACCAGCTTTGCTACTCCTATTGTCTCCGGCATTGCTGCTCTGTTGCTTAGTTTACAGCTAAAACAGGGAGAAAAGCCCGACTCCCATGCTGTCCGTGAGGCCATTCTCAAGAGCGCTCTGTCCTGTAACCAACAAAAGGGTTTAGATGTTCGGCGCTGTTTAGTTGGAAGGCTTAATGTTCCTGGGCTGCAAGCCCTGATGATTAAAGGAGAAAAACAAACAATGCCTGATGAAAAAATAGAAGAAGCAATGATTGAATCTAGCGAAGCTAATAACTTTCAAGAAAACACAAACCAGCAACCATCTGAGGACTTGCTCCAAGAAAATGAAGCCGCTCAGGTTGTTCAATCTGAGTCCTTAATTCGGCTACCGATTGTGGGAGTAGAAGCTGCGGCAGTCGAGAATCCGGCATTTAAGCCAACCGTAAATTCGAGGAGAGAAATTTCAATGAACAGAACTTCCAACCAGGTAGTGGCTTCGTCTGTTAGCCCTTCTGAGTGTACTTCCTGCGCGGCGGGCAGCCAAGATCAAATGCAGCTCGTTTACGCATTGGGAGAACTAGGAACTGATTTCGGCACCGAAGCCCGCCGAGATTCATTTGTGCAAGCTATGCTTCCCAACCAGACTTTGCTGGAATATCTCAGACAAAATAGGTATACAGCAGAATCGCTGATTTGGACGCTCAACCTAGATGCTACGCCCATCTACGCAATCGTACCTTCCGGTTCCTATGCGAGTGCAGTATACGATCGACTAATTGAGTTTCTCGGAGACGAGAATATAGAGCGCATCTCAGTTCCCGGAATCATCAGCGGTAGTGTTAGGCTGCTTTCAGGCCAAACAGTCCCCGTCATTGTACCGGATATTCGAGGCATTTATAGTTGGTCAGTTCCAGTTTTAATAAATACTTTGATGGCCAGCGTACCAGCAGCAAGCCGGGAGGATACAAACCAGGAGGATATAAACCAAAAAGTTCGAGAATATTTGGAACGCATCTATTACGAATATCGCAATTTAGGTCTAACGCCAGAGGATCGGGCACTAAATTTCTCGGCAACTAATGCCTTCCAGGTTGTCCAAGTGATGACTAGTGCAGCTGTCGGCAATTACGGACTTGATGAGATTGCTGTAGAGAAGAGTCCTGTCTGCCGACCGGATTCAGATTGCTACGACGTGAAACTACGGTTATTTAACGTAGAAGATAACCGAATGGCTGCCAGAGTATTTCGATTCACCGTTGATGTCAGCGATGTACTCCCTGTCAGTATCGGTACAATGCGGTCTTGGTCTGAAGGAAGTTGAATCTAGCAACAAAATATTAACACCATCGGAGGAACAATTAATCATGTTAATCCCAATTCAATCCCCACCCAAAATCAGAAAAGGAAAAAGTAGCACAGCCAAAATCTCAAGCAGGATGACAGGCTTAATGCCGTCTCAATTCATGGAAGGTATAGAAGAAAGTATGGAAGGTATGGAAGAAAGTATGGAAGGTATGGAAGATTGAGGTTCGATAGCTGAATTTTTCAAACAAGGTGAAACTATCATGAAATATCTAACCCTAGCCGCACACGTACCACGAACCAGTGATATGTGTTAGGTAAACTCTCAAAACTTAAAAAGCAAACATTCAACAATTCAAACAGGAGAAAAAATTATGTATCTTCCCCTTCAATCCCAACCAGTTGTAAGAGATGTTAGCACCGCTGCTTTTACTGCTGAGATCTATGCATCAGGACTTGCTTGCGACCTTTGTTGTCGTGGGTGCAAACTTCTACCAAGTTGGCCAGGTTTCATCCGAAGAGCTTGCCGAAGTGCTTGCGGGCTTATCTCTGGTTGCAGCTGCTAAGGAAATGGGAGCCGAATAACCAGAATTACAGGTTTTTTAGCTCTCGATCCTAAGCTTTGTATCTGCAAAGCTGTCAAACTACCTAAAGTTCATTAGTTAAATATGTGCTTCGGAGGGTTTAGGATCGTTATTTTGCCTGAATCCTCCACCCTCTCAAGGTTATTTTTGAGTAAGCCGAGTCACAAGAATGACCTTACCCCACTGGAAGACATCCGATTAGAATCCTTTGAACTTCAGCCGAGGAGTGTCAGCCTGATTCTAACGTCAAGCATTTGCCGCTAGCTAATCTGGAGCGACAGCTGATAAATATGTCGCTTGTTCACTGCTGTTAAAGAAGCCAACTGCTTACTGGCATCCGATCGAGAGATCCCCTGCGCCAACAGCTGCACCAACTCCGTCTTAATCAGATCATCTGACCATTGGGGCGTGAGAAACTCGGCTCCAGCCACAATCACCACATATTCCCCTTGGGGTTCTTTATTTTGGTGATGTTCGATCGCACTCTCCAAGCTGCCGCGCCAAAATTCTTCGTGCATTTTGGTTAATTCTCTCGCCAATACTACCTGGCGCTGAGGTTCTAGCTGATCTGCCAAATCGGCCAGCGTGCGACGCAGCCGATGAGGGGCTTCATAGAAAACAATCGTGCGCGTTTCCGACTTAATAGCCGAGAGGCGCTGCTGTCGATCGATCCCCTTTACTGGCAAAAACCCTTCAAAAACGAATCGATCGCTAGCCAATCCCGAGGCACTTAACCCAGTAATTACAGCCGTCACACCGGGAATTGGCACGACGGTGATTCCAGCGGCAACACAAGCGGCGACCAGCAAAAAACCGGGGTCAGAAATCCCTGGCATTCCGGCATCGGTGACTAAGGCGATCGATTGCCCCGCTGTCAATTTAGTAATTAGGTGGGGAATCTGCTGACGTTCGTTATGCTCGTGACAGCTAATTTGCGGTGTCTTAATTTGAAAATGATGGAGGAGCTTGCCAGTATGCCTGGTATCCTCGGCGGCAATCAGATCTACTTCTTGGAGAATGCGCACGGCGCGGAAGGTAATATCTTCGAGGTTGCCAATGGGAGTACCCACCAAATATAGAGTGGTGGCCTGGGCATTTTTAGACATCGGCTATTTTCATGGAGTAGCTAAGCAATTTCCCAGCAATCATTACTGTCTAGATATGATCCGCGCACTAGTCGAATTTGAGCAAGTGCCACAATAGTAGGGATAATGCGTCCATAATTCGTGGAAATCGCTCGCCAACCTAAATCAGCAAAAAACCAACCCCACATCACCGGACCGAGCACTGCGAATACACCACGCACTGCTCCTTGACGAGCAACATTAGCTATCATGCCCCGTTTAGCCAATTGCATGGTGACATAGGCTTGAATTTGACCAGTGGCCGCGATCCCGCCTTGGACAGCTTGCCTGGTAACTTGATAAGTCGCAAAATGAATGGCGAATTGCTTGGCAATGTGCTGTAAAACCACTGGTTGTACCACCGAACTCATCACCAAAGCGCTGCTGCCAGTTAAAAGCAACTTCATCGGATCGTGTTGAACATGCAGCGGCAGCGGCTGAGAAAAATTGGATTGGCTCAAGGACTTTTGCACCTTGGTGGTAATGGCAGTCTGTTCGGCTGCTGGCAACTGCTGCCAGGCTTTGCCCATCAAATGCAAAAACAGCTCTGCTTCCAGGTCTTCAGTGCTGAGCTGCTTAGAATAGGGCATCTTCAGGTAGCGGCAGACTTGGATCACGACTTGCCGGTAGCTAATTTGCTGGGTACGACCTTGTAAAACGGTCAGGCCATCAGCGGCCAAATAGCGAAAGCGTTGTTCGATCGATTCGATCCACTCGACTCGTTCCTGACTTTGAATTTCCAAAGCATCAGGAGTACTCATATAGTCCAGAGGATTAAATTTCCGGCAAAAAAGAATTCTGGTAAGCTGCTGCAACTCTTCGTCTGTTGCTAACTCTAGTACTGTGTGTAATTCGTCCAAAGCCACTCCTCCTCAAATTTAGAGTCCGGTAAACCCACTACGCAACTCTGCTTTTTAATTGTAGACAACGATCACAATACTGTCTAATCCTATATTCTTATCAAGGTAAGGCTTTAGTATAGCCTACCCATTCATTGTTCTAATCCCCCCATCTCCATGAAACCTTCTACCTCGATTTCAGCTTTAGCGATTGCTCTTGTCACAATTATCACAGGCACATCGGCCGTAACGGCTTTAGAAGCCTATAAAACCAAGATTGATCAAGTAGTAGTAACTGGCCTCAAGGCCAAGAAAAAATATGATGTTCAATACAGAAGCGCGACTGGCAAAGATGGTAGGCGCAAGGTAGATACCAATGCTTGTGGGGAAGCGCTGATCGCTAAAGTTGGCAAATTTCAATCGGTGATGATCGATGGTCAAAATATTGATCCAAAAACCCTGACCGTCAAAGAGCATCGCCGCTGTTCTGTTCGCAAGAATGTTACCAGTAAGCGGCGCACTCCGACTAGGAATATTGCCAAACCCATGCTGTTACCTAGTGTTAGCCCTAGCATGTCACCGGGTTCTACTAAGTAGCTAGCTATTAGTAATCCCTCAATTTTGAGAGACTGACAAGATTGAGGGATGCTAGCTAGACCAAGTTCAGCCGATTCTTCGCGCGGAGACATCGACATCCACCGTTCTGATCAGAGACTTTATCCAAAACATTTAAAGATGCAATATTGGTTGATGAAATCCGAGCCAGATGTGTACGGCATTGATACACTTCAAGATCAGGGAAAAACCATTTGGGATGGGGTGCGAAACTACCAAGCTCGTAACTTCCTGAAGGCCATGCAGATTGGCGATCGAGCTTTTTTCTATCATTCCAATACCAAACTGCCAGGGATTGTGGGTTTGATGCAGGTTAGCCAAGCGTTGGTGGTCGATCCTAGCCAGTTTGATGCCAATGGTGAATATTATGATCCCAAGTCCACCGTCCAGACTCCCCGCTGGCATACAGTAGAAGTAGAATATCTGCAAACCTTTAGTCCAGGAATTACCTTGAATGAGTTGCGCGATCGATTCACATCGGCAGAATTGTTGGTAGTACGGCCAGGAAATCGGTTATCGGTGATGTCGATCGAACCCGAAATTGCTCAACAGATTTTGCAAATGGTAGCGCGTGATCCTGTCACCCTTTAACGAATTGTTAATGGAGGATAGATTAAGCTGAAAGTCAGTGAAAAACTGTCTTATGTCCAGTGAGCCTTCCCAAATCATGTTTCAAAAAATTCTTTGCCCAATTCATCAGAGCCGTGAAGCTCATTCCGCTATCAAAATCGTAGTCGAAATGGTTCAAAAATATCAAGGCGAGGTCATTTTACTGGCCGTCACCGATACGACGGTGGTGGATGCAGCAGTAGTCGGCGAAGCCGTGGCCAATGATGATGTTAGTCTGCTGCTGGTAGAAGTCCAAGAAATACTTGCTCAGCACAATATCAAAACCGAAGTACTCCAGCGCGATGGTAATCCGGCTTTTACGATTTGTGATGTGGCTGATGAGATCAATGCCGATCTAATTGCGATGGGTAGTCGTGGGATTGGGATCGATGAAGAACATGCCACCGAAAGTGTCGCCAGCCGGGTGATAAATCTTTCCCCTTGTCCGGTTTTAGTGGTTCCCTAGATAACACAACTAGTCAGTAGAATATGTAATTTATGAGGCAAATCTTAAGAAAAAACAATCCTTTATGAGAGAAAAGTTAATATGTATACATAATACGGAAGCTACTACCACTAGCTTTTACATCTTGAGAGGTTAAGTTACCTTCGTGAGTCAGTCTTTTCTTGCCCAACTGCGTCGATACGACCCTGCCGCTATCGCCAAATACTATCGGTTTCGTCCTTGGTTAGTAATATTAAGAGCCATCAAAGTCATCTGGTACTTTTCTGGATTTTTAATTGGATTGCAGTTGGACAGGTCGGTCGGCACTCTAGAAGCAAACAAAATTGGGCGGGCTAATCAGTTGCGCGAGATGATTACGGCATTAGGACCAACCTATATCAAAGTTGGCCAGGCTCTATCTACGCGGCCAGACTTAATTCGCCAAGACTTTTTGGATGAACTGATTAAACTCCAAGATCAGCTGCCGCCTTTTAGTACCAATGAAGCTTTTCAGATCATTGAGTCCCAACTAAATAAGCCGATCGAGGATTTATACCGAGAAATTTCACCACAGCCAATCGCGGCAGCCAGTCTCGGTCAGGTTTACAAAGCCCGGTTGTACAGCGGCGAACAAGTAGCCGTCAAAGTGCAACGGCCTAATCTGCTACCAACTATTACTCTCGATCTTTTTCTGATGCGGTGGGCGGCCACTTGGGTTACACCTTTTTTGCCTCTGAATCTCGGCCACAACTTAATGATTGTAGTGGATGAGTTTGGAGTCAAACTCTTTGAAGAAATTGATTACATTAACGAAGGCCGCAATGCTGAAAAGTTTGCAGCCAATTTCCAAGATGACCCCGAAATCAAAGTACCCCTCATCTACTGGCGCTATACCAGCCGCAACGTTCTGACATTGGAATGGATTGATGGCATCAAGTTAACCGATGTTGAGGGTATCCAGCGGGCGGGATTGAACCCGGATAGTATCATCAGAGTCTGTGTTAATGCGGGGATGCGTCAGTTACTGGAGTTCGGCTTTTTCCATGCCGATCCCCATCCCGGCAATTTGTTTGTGTTGGCTGATGGCCGCATGGCCTTTATTGATTTTGGAATGATGGATCAGCTGACCCAGCACACCAAAGAAACCATTGCTGGATCGATTGTCCATGTCATCAATAAGGACTATTCATCACTCACCAAAGATTTTGTAGAACTAGGATTTTTGACCCCTGACATTGATATCTCGCCAATCATTCCCGCTCTGGAAAAGGTTTTAGACAATGCAATCGGCGAAAGTGTCGGGAATTTCAACTTCAAAACCATTACTGATGAGTTTTCGGATTTGATGTTTGAGTATCCTTTCCGGGTGCCAGCGCAGTTTTCTTTGATCATTCGATCGTTAGTCACCCAAGAAGGAGTGGCACTCACTCTCAATCCGGAATTCAAGATAGTGGAAATTGGCTACCCGTATGTAGCACAACGGTTACTGAATGGTGAAACACCGGAAATGCGACAGCGTCTGATTGAAGTAGTCTTAAAAGACGGTAAGATTCAGTGGAATCGCCTGGAAAATATGATCGGCATCGCCCGCAGTGAAGGAAGCTTCGATCTGTTGCCCACGGCTCAAATGGGTCTTCAGTTTTTATTATCTGATGAAGGACAATTCTTACGGAATAAGTTGGTTATGGCACTGACAGAAGATGATCAGTTACATTTGCACGAAGTACAACAGCTATGGCAGTTGCTCAAAGTGGAATTGCAACCAACTAACTTCTTGAATGTAGCGATCAATGCTATTACTAATTTTTCTTCTGCGATGCTCAAAAGTCGTTAGTTAAAACTAATAATTAAGCATATGTCTCCTAATCCTGTCGCTATCTGTATCTTGTATCGAGAGGGTAAGTCTCTGATGCAACTACGCGACGACATCCCCACTATTCTGTATCCAGGATTATGGGGATTTTTTGGTGGCCATATGGAAGCGGGAGAAACGCCAGAAGTGGCCGTGGTCAGGGAAATTGCCGAGGAAATTGCTTATGCTTTACCTGCTGGTTTTTGCAAGTTTGGGGTCTATGCTGATGAAAGGGTTCACCGTAATATTTTTTATGCTCCTTTGACGGTATCGATCGATCAACTCAATCTGTTAGAGGGTTGGGACTTAGGGCTGTTGAGTTTGGCAGAAATTGAGGCTGGCGAAGCTTATTCCACAAAAGCTGGTGCAAAGAAGATGATTGGGCCTGTCCATCGACAAGTTTTGCTAGATTTTGCTGCTCAAAATCCCTCACTGGTATTTTAGGAAAATTAGCAATAGCCTTGAATTTTAGCCAATCTACTTTCCTCAAATCAACTATCCGGTCATAGGAAATTAACAAGTTTATTGGAGTACTGAAGCACAACGATAGACCATCGCAGCGCGGCTATCGACACCTAACTTGGCAAATACCCGGCGCAAATGCGTTGAAACTGTCCATTCACTGATTTTTAGCTGACTGGCAATTTGTTTATTGCAGTGTCCTTGTGCCACCAGATTAGCAATTTGCAATTCTCTCTGGGTCAGAATTCCGGTAATACCGGAGTCCAGATTGGCCAAATTATTTGCCAGAATGATAGCTAAAGTTAGCCCAGTAATTTTTAAAAAAGCAATCTGTAAATTCAATACTAGAAAATAAAAAGCTAGAGATTTCAGTTTGATGGCAGTTTCGAGATCAGCAATCTGCTCAATGATCAGGTACTGATGGTTGTTAACTCGAAAGTCTCCCACAATATTAAATTCACTAAAGTTATCTAATTTTTCTAATTTATCGTTATCTTTGATTAAAGTATTCTGTTTTTTCATGGTGAAAGCTCTAAGCCAGGTTTTTAACGCAATGAAAAATCATAATAAAATTATGACTATGCTAATTTTTACGATCATTTGCTGATGGAATTACCTTTTTGGAGCTTAAAGTCTTCAATGAAATGTTAATCACTTCTGTTTGCTTGCTCTCCAAAAATGAATGGCATCACATTTGAGAGAGTCAAGTAAAATATTTATTCAACATTTATTCAATCAATCAGCTTTTGATTGTGTTGTTGCCTTTATGTTTGGAGACTTTGTCAGTAACAATATATTATTTACATGCATAAAATGCAAGAAATCTGGCAATAAAAAAAGACGTAACAGCACATATTTAGGTACAAAGTAGCCAAAAGACTAGTTGACCGATAAAGTGCGATCAGACAGGATAGCAAATCTGAATATCCAGAAAAATGTCACTTAATTGCGTACTTTGTGTCTTTATTTATTGGTTCGATCGAATCATCGGCCAGGTTGAATAGTAGCTATATTACTCCCCAGTTTCCTAGAACCAGTTACTAGTCGCCACAAGTTTTTTCCCAGGACTAAATCTTCTTGTTGCGCCGGTAATCCCAGCAACCGAATTTTGTGCAACTCCACACCGGGATGCAGCCAAGGTCCATCGGAGCCAAACAAAATTTTATGAGCACCACCGCGCTGAATGGCTTGCACGATAAAGTCGAACCGCCGCACCCCAGAGGTATCGGCATAAACATTGGGAAAGCGCACAATTTGATCGATGACGCGCAAATATGCCCTCCAATCATCAGCGAAGCTGCCTAAATGCGGAATGATCAAGTTTACCTGCGGATATTCACTGGCCAACAGCTCAATGATATCGGTCTCTCCCGCCGGATCATAGAGAATGGGGAGACGAAAAGCCTGCGCTACTTCACACAGTTCACGGGTGGCGGGGGCATCCATACGATGGACTTTGATACCGCAAAAGCCCCACTGGGTCACGGCTTGTTTAATTAACTGGTGAATGCGTCCTCGATCGCGCTGGGGATTAATAAAGGCAAAACCAATTAAGCGATCAGGATAACGCGCGACGATCCGGGCAGTGTTAGCGTTGGCCTGACCATAATCACTATGAAATGGCGAAAAAATGACGGTTTTATCAATGCCAGCGGCCTTGGCGCGACGCAGGTAGGTCTCGATCGGGGCATTGGTATCCCAAGGTCCGGTGAGCAGGTCGCCTTTTCCAGCATGGCAGTGGCAATCAATAATCATCATGAATACTCTGCTAAAAATCGAACTACTGTTTCAATTCCGCGAAAGAAATTAGTTCGGCAAGTTGAGATAGCCAACGCGATCGTTGTGTAGTTTGCTGGCTATAGTGAATAGGTGAAGTGATCGACAGCATATTTAATTGGACATTTACTCTAAAATAAAGACATCAGACTTTCGGTTGAACCTATGACTGCAATCCTGTTCGAGCCACCGAGTGAAATAATCAACCTATCAGGGATTAGTTGGCAAACTTACGAAACGCTGCTGGAAGAATTGAGCGATCGGCGTCTGCGGCTGACTTACTATCATGGCAATTTAGAAATCATGACTCCTTCTCCAGAACACGAATTCGGCAAAGAAGTTCTCGGTCGGTTTGTCGAAACATTGGCTGAGGAATTGGCGGTGCAAATTTATCCGCTTGGTTCAACCACATTTAAAAGACCTGAATTAGGTGGAGCAGAACCTGACAAATGTTTTTATATTCGCAACATCGCTGCGATTCGAGGCAAGCGGCGATTGGATCTAATGAAAGATCCTGCACCTGATCTGGTGATAGAGATTGATATCACTAGCAGTTCTAGTAATCGCCTCCAGGTATATGCGGGTTTAGGCGTTGCCGAAGTCTGGGTTTATAACGGAGAATCTCTGGTCATCCAACAATTGCAAAATGGCATTTATAGCACCTCCCAAACGAGTCAATTTTTTTCAAACATTCCTATTTCGGAAATTACCGGATTTTTACAACAAGCGCCAATCATGGATTATCTAGAGTTAGTGAAAACTTTTCGGCAATGGGTAAGAAGTCAGATTGGGTAATTTACCTAAGCTGGTGCAATCGTGGTTATTGTCCCACTTGAGCCTTTATATTTGAGTGCCCCATCTTGAACATATAAAATGCCACCGCCGGCGGGACTCACCGATGGAGCCACAGTAGCATTGGCGATCGCAATGACACCTTTCCCATTACCAAATTGGCTGCTAGTGCGGAAGCCGATATTACCACCGGCTCCTAACCGTTGAAACACAGCGATCGTCTCGAACCCTTTATCGTCATTCTGGCGACCATTAATCTGAAATTTGTCTGATTTAACGGCAATTTCATACTTCCCTGCTGACGGAATCTGTTCAGTATTGGTTTCTACAAATTCAATATCAGGATTTGGGTCATCGATCCTGATGGAGGCGGCACCGCCTTTGATACTAGATTGTTTGATGCGGAGTGCTGGTTGATTGTAATCTGGGTTGGTGGCAATCACCTCCAGCACAGCGGATGCTGAGCCGAGTTCACCTTCGTTGGATGTGATAGAAACAGTAGCCATTGTATTCTGCCTGTAAGTTGTGGTTGTTTTAGACTAGATAATTGCAATCAAGTTTTATATGTGAGCGAGTTATTAAAAAGAAAAATTATAGTTGTAATCAAGTTAATAGGGAAATTTGACTCTTGTGCCATTTAGAGCTTGTATAAGGCTATTTCTTAGTTGTGGAAGTTGTTTAAGTAAAGCGGAATCGTCCTAAATTTACTAGCCGTGTAAGATTATTACTTAGATTCTGTTTACGATCAAAAGATGAGTTGGGACTGAGGATTTCCTGTCTCTTTTGGAGAATTGATCTGTTGATCAGCCTAGTGACAACTTGTGTCAATACATCTCTTTCTTCTCTAGTTACTGTCCGTTCGCTTATTTGGTTGTGCGTCAAATGATTGTGGAATAAGTTGCTAAATCTCTCCAAGCCCAAGGTTCAGTAGTTAAATTTGCTCTCTGGGCTGCGGTTGTTTGAAATCGACTATGTTTCCAAATCCAATTAAAGTAACTTACAACAAGT
>JANOQI010000012.1:0-49879 GCA_031414775.1 Synechococcales cyanobacterium VAR_4_metabat_354 | reverse complement strand
TCGCATGTTTGCAGACGAAAGCGAGTTAAGGGAAGGAGTAATAGCTGCTATTGAGTCAAGAAATCAGAAAAACAAGATGCGTGTTGAACAGTTTTCATTAGTCTCATGAAGTATTATCTATCTCAATTAGTATTGAAATATGCATACTCTTTTTGTCTTGTATGACCTACTTACTACCTGATATCAAAATAAAGGATTGGTCTGATGCCAATCTTGTTTTGAAAAAGATAAATGAAATTGTGAATGCCATTGAAAAGATATCTGCTGCTGTTGAACATAATCAATATGCCTTTCTACTTCAACCGATTTGGAAAACAATAGGAAAATCTCCAGAACTTGCTGAAAATTGTCTAGACCTGTTTGTATGGAGTAATGCTGGATTTAGCAATTTCATTGCAAAAATAGCCAATAGAAGCTCAGGTTCAACAAATATAACTAGACAAACAAGGACAGCTATTTGGCTGTATAAAATGCTTAGTGATATAAAAGATCATAATAAATTCAATCATAAGAAAATAATTGACGGTCTTTCATATAACACGAAAAATGATAAGGCTTTTGCGTCTGCTGGCAATATAACAAACAAGTATATGTTATGCGACAGACTAATAAAGCCAGCCGTAACAAAATCTGAAATAAAAGAAATTATCCTAGGAGGAGGACAACATTTACTAAGCCCAGAAAGAAGATTTGATGCTATTCTGTTCAATTCACCGAGTCTATTTGAATGAGATGTATTGACCTGTTTGCTGGATGTGGTGGTCTTTCACTAGGTTTTGAGAAAGCTGGCTTTAATGTGGTTGCAGCATTTGAAAATTGGGAGCCATCAATCGATGTTTATAAAGAAAACTTTACTCATCCAATCTTAAAGCAAGATCTGAAAAATGAAGTAGAGGCTATTGAAAAAATAGTAGTTTATGAACCAGATCTAATAATGGGTGGCCCACCATGTCAGGACTTTTCTAGTGCTGGAAAACGTGATGTAACCTTAGGTAGAGCTGATCTAACTTATCATTTTGCAAGTATTGTTTGTACAATCAAACTAAGCTGGTTTGTCATGGAAAATGTAGAACAAATTAAAAAAAGTCAGATTCTCTCAGATGTTATAAAACAATTTTCACAGACAGGTTATGGTCTTAGCTCAGTAATTCTTGATGCCTCTTTTTGTGGAGTTCCTCAATCAAGAACGAGATTTTTTTTGATTGGACATCTTAATGATAAACACAATCAATTAACTGGTATTTTTAAAAAAAATCTTTCAATAAAACAAATGACTATCCGAGATTACTTGGGTGATAAGCTTGGAGTTGATCTATACTATAGGCATCCTAGGAACTATAACAGAAGAGGGGTTTTCACTATCGATGAACCTAGCCCCACCATTCGCGGAGTTAATCGACCAGTACCAAAAGGATACAAACTTAACACTTGCGATCCTGATAATGTTGATATTGCCAAGATTAGGCCACTTACGACTATTGAGCGTAGTTATATACAAACATTTCCTTCTAACTTTAAATTTTCTGGAACTAAAACAAATTTGGAGCAAATGATAGGAAATGCAGTTCCTGTAAACCTTGGAATATTTGTTGCTAACACAATTAAAGAATATTGCTCGTGTGGTGCTATAAATATTTCTTTATTTAATGACATTATGCCATTTGAGTTACCTAGCAAATCACTTAACAGGATATTTTAAACAGCAGCAATCTAATACCTGATTGATAATGAATGCAAGACTTTTTGGAGAAGATCTCTTATGGTGCAGACTTCAATTAAGCAGATTACCCTAGAAGAATTTCTAAAGTTACCGGATACTAAGCCAGCTAGCGAATATATTGACGGTAAGATTAGCCAAAAGCCTATGCTTCAAGGTCATCACAGCATTATTCAGTGTAAATTATCAACTGAATTAGACATCACCTTAGAGCGACCAGGTATTGCTACTGCTTTTACTGAATTGCAGTGTACTTTTGGTAGCCGAGCACTCGTTCCTGACATATCTGTGTTTGAGAACTTCAGAGTGTCTGTTAATGCTGCGGGAGAAATTGAAAACGTTTTTGTGATCGCCCCCGATTGGACAATTGAGATCCTTTCACCGGAGCAATGGCCAGCCAAAGTCTTGAAAAACATCAATCATTGCTTAGTGCATGGTACCCAAATGGGTTGGTTGATTGACCCAGAAGATAAATTAGTGATGGTAGTTGGGATTAGTCAAAAGCTGGATGTGATTGATGAACTGAGTACCGTTTTGCCAGTGCCAATGTTTGCTCAGTCTGTGCAGCTCACGGTTGCTAATATCTTGGGCTGGTTGCAGAAAGCCAAAAAGGTGGGCACCTAAATCAACCCTATATTAAGTTCTGTAGAAATACGATCGAACCAGTAACAATCAAGCCTACTCTAAGAACCATAAAGTATTAGCGAGATTAAATTACAGAATATATTCGCCCGTAGTGCTCCATTAGTAAATATTTCAGAAGAGCGCTACATCCGCAGATTTTGGTGAAGCAAAGCCAATCCTTGCCCCCCGCCGGCCAAATTTGGGGCGTATCCACAGTCCTCCATCGAGGACTCTTGGGCAACCATTCGGAATCGCTGATTTCTGCTCATCCATTTCTCATCCTCCTAGAGGTTCAGTCATGCAAAAAGCAGCAAGCGGCCGTATCTGTAACGTGGGCCTAGTTGGCCCCTACCTCAGCGGCAAAACCACCTTACTCGAAAGTATTCTCTCCCTTACCCATCGTATTTCGCGCAAAGGACAAGTCAAAGACCGCAACACCGTTGGTGATCACGTTCCAGAAGCCCGCGATCGACAGATGAGTGTCGAAATTACCGCCGCTACGGCCACCTACGAAGATGTGCAGTTTACCTTTATCGACTGCCCTGGTTCGATCGAATTCAGTCAAGAAACCCATAATGCCCTCACTGGTGTGGATATCGCTGTAGTAGTCTGCGAGCCAGTGATTGAGAGAGTTCTGACCCTCTCTCCCCTATTTAAATTTTTAGACGATTGGGAAATTCCCCACCTGGTATTTATAAATAAAATGGATCGATCGAACGTCGAATTCATTGATTTGCTTCACGCTTTGCAGCATGTTTCTAGCCGCCCCCTGATTGCTCACCAGTACCCGATCCAGCAAGGGGCAGAACTATTGGGCTTCATCGATCTAGTAACCGAGCAAGCCTATCATTATCAGTCTGGTACTAACAAACCAGTTGCTTTCCCCGCTCACTTACAGGTTTCAGAAAAGGTAGCACGCACCGAAATGCTGGAAGAGCTGGCCAACTTTGATGACCACCTACTAGCAGAACTACTAGATGAGATTGAACCCAGTACTGCCGAAATCATGAAAGATCTACGCCTAGAATTGGGTGCTGACTTAGTAGTACCCGTTTGTGTGGGCGCGACCGACAAAGATTATGGCGTGCTATCACTACTGCAAGCCCTAGTGCGCGAAGCCCCCGATGCTAGTGCCACCGCCGAACGCCGCGAGCTGAAACTCGGTGATGGCGTAATGGCGCAGGTGATCAAGACTTTCTATACCCTCCAAGGTGGCAAAATGTCGTTGGTTCGGGTGTGGCAAGGAATGCTGACCGATGGCATGACACTCAATGGCATTCGGACTAGCGGTATCTATCGGCTTCAGGGTCAGCAAAGTCAAAGCTTGCAAATGGCACAGGCCGGTGAAATTGTGGCCTTGGGACGGTTGGAGGGAGTAGCAACTGGCACCACCCTCAGCAATCGGCCAGTCACCCACGAGTTGCCGACAGCGGCACCACTGCCGCCGGTTTATGCCCTAGCGATCGTCCCTAGCAAACGCAATGATGAAGTGAAACTCAGCGCCGCTTTGAGCAAAATCTGTGAAGAAGATCCGGCACTCTATTGGGAACAGCATGGTGACACCCACGAAGTGATTCTCTGGGGTCAGGGCGAGATTCATTTGCAAGTGACGCTCGATCGATTGCACCGCAAATATAACCTGCCAATGCAAACCCATTTGCCCCAAATCGCCTACAAAGAAACGATTCGGGAACCTCTGGCCGACAGCCATGGCCGTTACAAACACCAATCTGGTGGTCATGGGCAGTTTGGCGATGTCTATCTGAATATTCAGCCCCTGCCACGAGGAACAGGCTTTAGCTTCCAAGAAAAGATTGTCGGTGGAGCCGTGCCTAAGCAATATATTCCCGGTGTCGAAACTGGCGTGCGCGACTATCTCGCCCATGGACCTTTAGGCTTCCCGGTCGTAGATGTCTCGGTAACGCTCACTAACGGCTCTTATCACGCCGTTGATAGTTCGGAGCAAGCCTTCAAAAATGCGGCACGATTGGCGATGACTGAAGGAATGCAGAAATGTCAGCCGATCTTGTTGGAGCCGATCGAGACTATCCAAGTCTCTGTCCCCAAAGAATACACTTCCAAGGTTTTGCAACTCATCAGCGGCCATCGCGGTCAAATCTTGGGCTACGATGCCAAAGCGGGCTGGCTAGATTGGGATGTAGTCGATGCCTATCTGCCCCAAGCTGAAATGCATAATTTCATTGTGGAGCTGCGATCCCTGTCTCTGGGGGTCGGCTGCTTCACTTGGGCGGATCATCATCTGCAAGAGGTGCCAGAAAATATGATTGATCGAGTATTGACTACGCCAGGTAGCACTTAGCTTTAGGCTGCTTGGGGATAAGCCTGCCACAGATCAGTAGTCTGGCGCAGGCTACTCCAGTCACCATTACCCAAAATAAGATGGTCAAGGAGCGGAATGTTCAATAATTCAGCACCAGCTAACAGCTGTTTGGTTAAACTCAGATCTTCGGCACTCGGGTCGAGACTGCCGCTGGGGTGATTGTGCGCCACAATTACTCTGGTAGCTCCTTGGCGTAGCACTTCCCGAAAAATTTCACGGGGTGGCGCGAGGGTCTCGGTAGCGGTGCCGATCGTAATGATATGAGTACCCAGCAGCCGATTTTTGACATCGAGCAATACCACCGCAAATTTTTCTTGAGTCATCCACATGAGGTCGTGACTTAAAGCCGCCGCCGCCGCACCAGGGCTGTCCACAATTGTTTTTTCGCCAGGCTTGATCTGAAAGGTTCTTTTGCCTAATTCAATGCCAGCCAAGATCGTGGCCGCTTTGGCTGGTCCAACTCCCAAAATTATTGTCAACTCGGCAGGGGTAACTTCCCGCAGTTTTTCGAGGGGGTCGCGTTGGGACTGCCCTAGCTGAGCCAAAATATAAGTTCCTAACCCGACTGCTGACAGTTTGCCCGGCCCTTGTCCTGTACCTAATAAGATCGCAATTAGCTCGGCGGTGCTGAGTTGTTTAGCCCCATGAGATAGCAGCCTTTCCCGTGGTCTTTCATCCACTGGCATATCCGTAATCCGCAGGCTGTAGGTCATAATCGGCACAGATAATCAGCAAAGAGATATTGCTTCCGATTATCGCTAACCAATTAGGTTAATGAGCAGGGCTAATTGGCGGAATAATTTCCATCTAAGTGCTATCAAGCCATCCGGCATTCGATCGCCCACCGCGCCAACTCCGTGCGGTTGTTTAAACCAGTTTTGCCCAACATATTGGAAACGTGGCTTTCGACGGTTCTTTGACTTAGGCTCATTTGTTGGGCAATATCTTTGTTGGCCAATCCTTTAGCTACTAGCTGCACCACCTTAACTTCGGTGGGAGTCAGCTCGACTGAAGGATTCACCTGAATCATCGTGTCATTTAAATTACCAGTGTCACCATGTTGAATCAAACGACCAGATTGCTTGAGCGAAGATTCCACCTGAGCCACTAATTCCTCTGGCTCAAAAGGCTTCACCATATAGACATCCGCTCCCAAATTCAGACCCTTAATCCGATCCTGACTTTGACCCTTGGCCGATAAAAACAAAACTGGGATCCAGCTGGCTTGATTCTGTTTACGCAGTTCTTCTACGAACCCATAGCCATCCATTTCTGGCATCATGATATCGCAGATGATCATATCGGGTAGTTCACGCGCCAAAATCTCTAGCGCCTCTCGGCCGTTTTCGGCGGTGACAACTTCGTACCCACGAAACTCTAGGTAGTCTCTGACTAACAGAATTAGATTAGGATCATCATCGACCAGCAACAATTTCTTTTGATTTTTGCTGTTAAATGCTTTCATGATTTTTTGGCTATCTTAAATCAACTAAGTTTGGCATGATCGTTGGAGGCTTAAACCATGAGGTGAAAACGGTACCCCGATCACGCATGAATCCACTAGGCAATTGTACGGTTTATTAAGTGCCCTAGAACACTTTGCTCAACTTATGCCTGATGAAGATGAGCTGAAAGTGGCTGCTGAACAAAAGCATAGGCCGAAACAACTTGATTATTGATAATGTGATCCTGGATGATTTGCTCAATCACTTCTGGGTTGGCCGAATGATACCAAACGCCATCCGGATAGACAACCATGATTGGTCCCTGCTGACAAACCCGCAAGCAATTGGCTTTGGTACGGAAAATACAACTGGGATGCTCTGGTTGCGGCTGAACTAACCCCAATTCCTGCAATCTTTGCTTCAGATAATCCCAAGAAGCCAAACTAGCCGCTCGATCGATACATTTTGGTTTGCTAGCATCAGCACAAATGATGATGTGTCGCTCAATGCAATCTAAGCCCAGAGCCTTAACCGAGATTTGCAAATCGACTGGTTCATCCTTCTTTACCATCTTCCACCACCATTTTTTGCGAGAAACCCCAAGCAAAAATCAACCCAATTACTACTACCATCAGCCACTCTGGCGGTACCAGACTCGGTTGAAGTGCCCTAGTTGCCAACCGCAGACCAACTAAACCCACAGTAGCGTAACCAGCATTTTCTAAATTCACATATTCATCCAACCACCGAATAAATAAACCAGCCATAAAACGCAAAGTAATGACTCCGATCGTACCACCGGCCAATACTAACCAAGTATTGTTAGAGATGGCAGTGGCTGTGGTCACACTATCTAGTGAAAAGGCCAAATCAGTGATCCCAATCAGCGGAATTACTTGCCAAAGAGATGTATATTCGGCTTTATCTAAAGCTTCAGATCCATCTTCAGACAGTTGACTGCTAAAGTGTTGAAAAACTAACCACAGCAGATAGATTGCCCCCAGTAGCTGAAACTGCCAGTATTGATTGACCCAGGTGGCGGTGAGGATTAGAGCCATCCGCAGAATGTAGGCTACCACTAGTCCGAAATTCAGGGCTTGATTGCGGAGTTTTTCATCCTTTAAACCTTGGGCGATCGCCGCCAGGGCAATGGCATTATCGGCGGAGAGAACAGCTTCTAAAGCCACAAGAACCACCAGCAAGGCTGGGACTTCAGCTCCCACATGCCAGGGAGACTGCAAAATTTGATCTAGCATTAACTATTATTAAGGACAATTCTGGCTACTCCGAGTCTAACTTAACTGTTGCAGGTTATTACAAAATCTTACTGAAAGCCAAAAGTCAGTAGAAATAATGGAAGTATTAACCGTATATGACTTATGGAGGAAAATTAACTAATGACTGATACTCAAGTTTATATTGCTTTAGCGGTAGCGCTAATTCCTGGCATCTTAGCTTTACGCCTATCTACCGAACTTTATAAATAACTAGACCAGAGTATGACAAAAGTCATACTTTTTGTAGCATTGAGAAATACATGTTAATCTGATCAGGGTAACTGCAAAGTGCCCTGTTTTGTTGCATAGCCTCAAATTCTATTGATTATCCTGGGCACATTAAATCATATGAGCGCTTTACCATCTCCTGTACAGACAAAACCCTTAAAACAACGTCTTCCAGTGACTAGTTTTCAGCCACGTCCCCGAGCAAAAAGAAAAAGTAATGTTGTACAGCAACAGAAGTTGCTATCGGTGGTTGGCAAGATTGTGATTTATTCGGCATTCAGTGTCTTGGGTGTTGTTTCCCTAGTGACCTTAACCAAGTACAATTTTGAGCATCAGAGTAAGTTGCATCAATTACAGTCTGTCATCAAAGAGGCTGAACAACGGGCACAACTGGGTAATACAGATTTCCAACGGTCTTTTGGTACGCACCGCTCCCAAGAATTAATGCAGGAAAACAGCTATAAGCTGGCACCCGGTCAACAGCCGATCGTCATTTATAACCAAGATAACAATCAAGATCGATAGCATCAACAAGGCTAAAGCGGGTAGTATCCTTTGTGATACTGCCCACTTTGGTTGAAAGCATAAAGATAGCTGGGATAAATTGGGATCAGTACAAATATTAAACTACGTGAAAGTAAAAAGCGGCACCCAAAATTGTGTAAGTAGCGAGCAGTAATACTCCTTCTAGCCAATCCGATCGACCATCCAAACTGATTAAGTTGGCAACAATCACGGCCACGGCGACAGCCACCACCTCAAACAAATTAAAGTTCAGATCCATCGGCTGACCAATAAAGTATCCCACCAACACCAACATGGGAGCCATCAGCAAGGCCACCAGCAAACTAGAACCCATGGCTACCGATACCGATAAATCCATGTTGTTTTTCATGGCCACACCCACAGCAGTGACATATTCGGCGGCACCACCTACTAGGGGCAATAAAATTACCCCCGTAAAGAGAGGAGTCAAGCCCAAACCTTTGGTAGCTTCCTCCACCACCCCCACAAAAATTTCCGATTCGTAGGCTACGGCTATCGTTGAAGCAAAAAGCACACCCAGCCATAGTCCTAAGTTGGGTTTGCCATGAACGGCGGTTTCTTCTTCGTGCTCAACTAAGCTCACTTCGTATAGATAGCTGTGAGTTTTGAGCGAAAATACCAGAGTCAAAATATAAACAACAATTAAAACTACAGCTACTGTCAAAGATAGCTGTTCGATTTTGACTGAATCTGGTTTGCTGGAAGTAAAAGAAGCGAGGGTGGGGAGTAGAATCGCAATCACGGCTAAAGTCATGGAAGATCCATTTACCCGAGCCACAATCGGCTTAAACTCTTGTTCTTTGTAGCGCAGTCCGCCCAAAAACATGGATAGCCCCATTGCCAACAGCAAATTGCTAATAATAGTGCCGGTAATGCTGGCTTTAACAATATCAATCAGCCCAGCCTTAAGCGCCACCAGGCTAATGATTAACTCGGTGGCGTTGCCAAAAACGGCATTCAGTAAACCACCGATCGCCGGGCCGGTGACGATCGCAACTTCTTCGGTGGCGGTACTAAGCCAAATAGCGATCGGCACAATTGCCAGCGCCGAGGTGACAAAAACTGTCATGGTTCCCCAGTGGAGGGTTTCAGCAGCGATCGAGAGGGGGATAAAAACCAGTAAGACGATCGACAATATTTTTTTGATGGACATCGTAAGCATTCCAAAACTGACTCGATCCTATATGTATTCGCGATACATTGAGAAAAATCAGGAGTAAATTTGGGACAATGAACGAACTTATAACCTTTTCGGTGGATTACGATACGGCGTGCAAAAGGTTTCGTCAAGCTGCCCAAAGTCTGGGTTGGCAGCTAGCATCCCACCCTGTTTATTAAGATTTGCAGTATGCCCTGGCCAAGCAACTAAATTATTACAATTTCGTATCATCAAAACTGGCCAGAGTTTTCCCTTAACAAAACAGCCAAAGCCATGTAAGTTTGAGGTGTCATCATTAGTTGCTCAGAGAAGTCCTATGGTTCGTACAGCTTCCACAATGTTGCCTTTAGGGGTGGCTGCTCCAGATTTTAATTTGCCTGATGTCGTGAGTGGGGAAAACATTTCCCTCGCCAGCTTTGCTGATCAGAAGGGGCTACTAGTGATGTTTATTTCGGTGCATTGTCCATTTGTGAAGCATATTCAAACCGAACTAGCACTACTGGGTAAAGACTACCAAAGCCAAGAATTGGGAATTGTGGCCATTAGCTCTAATGATGCGGAGAAATATCCGGATGATGCGCCAGCCAGTTTGAAAGCCATGGCCACCGAAACGGGAATCTCTTACCCAGTTTGTTATGATGCTGACCAATCGATCGCTAAGGTTTATTCGGCGGCTTGCACACCCGACTTCTTTTTGTTCGATCGCAACCTCCAACTGTCCTATCGTGGTCAATTAGATGATAGTCGGCCTTCTAATGGCAAACCAGTCACGGGCAAAGATCTCCGCACTGCTATTGAATTGGTACTAGCCGGAGAGAATGTCGATACTAATCAGCGTCCTAGTATTGGTTGCAATATCAAATGGATTCCCGGTAACGAACCAGAATATTTCACTGGGGTAAGGGCGGAAGAGGATTGAATATTCATGAATTTGGCATGAATTCCGTAGGTAATATCACCTAGAACCCTTGGTAATCCTGGAAAAAGTTATCAAATTAACAACCAAATAAGTGAAGACGTAATATGATGGGGTGAGGTACTGAAAGTATGGAAACCAAAGTATCGTTCTCACACAAACTTCTGGTAATCAGACCATGAATCACATTCCAACCTCCATTCCCGCCGTCAATACTTCTGCCACCTGGGGCAGTCTGCGCCAAGCAATCACTAGCACTCCTGGATTTCAGTATTGGCGTAGCAGTGACTTAGGTAATGAATCTAAAGACTTGGATGCTCTAGTGCAGATTTATTTGCGTGAAACTTTAGAGACTCTAGCTTATTAACATCGGCTACTGAGATATCACTGTTAGTTGAAATATTTGGTCATAGCAAAGAACCAGGTAAACTATTTATTACCTGGCTTTTTGCTATAAGCAAATGCTTTTTGCCACGATTTAGTTAAGGAGCTGAAAGTGATCGATCGACATATTTTTGTTTTCCATCAGTATTCCAGCGCAGGGTCATCTTTAGAAACTAAATCTAATAATTGTCACATTTTTCAGTGTGACTTAATCACTCCTGCAATAGTTTTAGCTACCGATTGATTAGTCCAATAACTACTGTGAGCTTTTCCACCATTAAGTATAGAGAGAGTCCCTGTACCCAAAATTCGATCCAAAAAGTTTACCGGAATCATAATGTCTTCGACTTGGACAAAACTTTTAGCCTCATCTAGTGATAGATCCATCACACCCTTTAATGGATAGGCAATTGGATCGCCTGGATGAGCATAGTTATACCAAGGTAGCGCTGCACCGGTGATTGCGTGCAAAGAAGTCAAAAAATCTTTTAGTTTGGGCGTGAGGTTAAAACTCCTTGCACCAGAGGCATTGAGTAGATTGAATAATGAGATAGGTGATCCCATCGTATGAATACTGGCAATGGGAATACCAAGATTTTTGATTGCTGGCTTACCAATTCCAAAAAGTATACTGCGAATATTATCAACCAACTCAAGAATATTTGGAGGGAGATTGGAATCTTCCCACCGATCTGCAAACATGATATCGAATAAGATGACAGTACCCCAACTATGGGTAACTAGATGTAAACGATCACCATCTTGTGGTGACTTGTTTTTCACATCATCTAAATTAAGATCCATTTGTTTTAAGGATTGTTCAATCATCTGACTAATAATCTGTACACTGACGTTGCGACTCAAATAGAGTGCAGCATCTCCAACAAAATTAATAACCTGAGTTGTACGAAACTCTCTAAACCAATATTGTTGCCATGCAGAAGAAGCATCAAGTCCTTCCAAAAGTAAATTTATAGGTTCTTCTGCTACATTTCCCCAAAACAATATAACTGGTTTGAGAACTCTAGATGAATTCGGATCAACATGAGCTTTGATTTTAGCAAAAGTGCTCATGGCTTGCCGCTCAAAATCCTCTTCGACTCTATTATTTACTCCGTGAACAAAGACGATATAATCTATTCCCATGATTTATTTAAACCGATATTAAGGTTGACTAATGATGACAGTTTTACTTATAGACTTAAAATCTTTTGATAATTTATTTGATGATCATAATGAAGATGTTAAGACCCAAGAGAATTTGGCAGCTGTGGTGAATCAGGCTTATTCCTCTTATCAATTTTCACACCTGAAGTTATGAAAAAGTATCCAGTAATAGCTGTTGCAACTGACATTAGTAATGAAAATAGTGAACTAGACGTTTTGATAACTGTTTCATTTGCATCTTTGATGAGAACAATGCGCTCTTTGTTATCTGGTGAAGTTGCAGCCAGTTGATAAGCAAAAGACTGACTTGTTTTGAACTGTGCATAAATGAGCCATCCCAAGAGGATCCAAGAACCAGTTCCAATCATGATAGCAACTATCGATTTCAATGTTTCTCTCAATTCAGAGTGAGAGATGGTTTTCATGTAACTACTAAAATTTTTCATGAAATATCCCCTCAGCTATTTATCATTAGCAAGATAATAAGTAAAGATTTCGTCGAGTTCCGTAAAAGTGTTTTGACACTGCATTTTACATTGATTAATTCAAAAAAGGTAGAGATCAATTCTCTATTTATTGAAATATTGAGGCGATGAAATTTCGAGAATTGTCCGATCAATATTTTGTACTAGTATCGATCGAACAACCAGAAATAAATCTATTAAGTAGGCTTGCACGGAAAAGCGGCCACAACCTTCGCCGCTATAGCATTACCAACCACCTCACCACCTTCCGCATCAAATCGCCAGTGTACGCCCAGCCAAATCCGACTCTCATTATTATCTGTGATCCCCTTCGCCAGCGTAAACTTTGCCTTGTACCGGGGACGGACAACACCAGTATTATCAGTAGTTACACCATTGAATTCATCCGAAACAAACTCCACATGAATATCTTCTGGTTTTTTCCCCAAGATGCCAGCAACCGTTCTAAAACAAGCCGACCCAAAAGTAGCATGTCCTGACGGATAAGCAGGAAAACCTGGAGTACCATTAGGCTTGGTCGAATTACTATTAGGTGCCCCCAATGGCAACCAGAAAGGATCACCCTGCGTACCACTATTGTTATCACCCCCACCAGTCGGACCCCAGCCCAGATCAGCTTCACGGATTCCTAAAACTGGCCGCCAAACATCATAGGCATACTTCCAATGCCAAGCCGCAATACCGGCATCAGCCATCGCTACATTAATGGCAGTCAAAATTTGAACTTGATGATTGTGGGAGAAATCTTTAAACCCAACGATGGCACGGACAACTTGGTTATAAATACGTGGCGGCACCCCAATCTTATTCGCTCCGTCATAACCCCAGAAAATACCGATAACACCTTTTTTAGGATCTCGATTAATGATGTCGTTTCTACCATCCTTGAGCACCTCATTAAAAGATTTCGCATAATTAGTACCGTGATAATGAGAATCATTTAAGCCATCCAAACTTGGTGGAGACTGCAAAGGAGCATCAGAAACAACACTAGAAAGCACAAAAGGTATCACTGAACCCCACTTTCGACCTAGCGTTTGTTGCTGAGGATCGAGAGGATCAGGGCGATGTTTACCAGGTGCTGGATTATAGTTGCGATCGGTTTGTTGAAGTTGTGATCCATCATTTGCTCTCGCAGCAATCCAAGCATCAGCAACCAGTTCACCATACTTATATGCTAGATCACTAGGGTTGGAAATCTTAGCCGCTTCAGTGGCAATAAATCCTCCAAAATCAGGATAAAGTACTGTTGCCGCCCGGATGCCGGCACCCAGTAACGCCGTAGAACCGGCCGCTACACTATTCCCCAGAGTTGCCGGAGGAGTGGGGATGGTGGCCAGCCGGGGAGCTAGGCTACCTGTCACCTTGCCATAAGCATCATGAGCCGCCAGATGAATAATAGCTAAAGCACGAGAGGTTTTGGTCGGCCCCCCATTGTTAGCGATCGGAGCATGTCCATCACTAAAATCGAGAACTACTAATTGCAGAGCTAGATCGTTTAATTTGAGGATACTCATTGGATGCACCAATATGAATTCATAAACTTAGCCTACATCTAGCTCATCGTATTTTCAGTGAGAAAAAGTGAGTTGTTAGTCTAGTAATATGTAAACTTTTATACATTAGATTACGGGCATCCATAAATACTGGTGATATAGTTTGTACATTACAAATACAATATTGGCTTTTGTTGGCCAAGATGTCTAAAATCTTGGCTAATGATATATGAAATTAAAAATGTTTTCCTAACTAAATATTGGCGCATCTTTATGAACGGACAGCAGGCGGTTAGATTAATCGATCGGCTTTTGGATCAAAAGCAGCACAGAAAACTTAACGATTTAGAATCGATAGTTGTGTTACATATCTGGGAAGGCAAGACCTATCAAAAGATTGCTGACCAAGTGTCCTACGAGTTAGACTACATCAAGCAAGTTGCTTGCCGACTATGGAGATCTCTCTCTAAATTGTTAGGGGAAAGCATTAGTAAAACCAATATTAAATCAGTATTAGAACGTTATCAAGAATCAACATCAGTCTCGGATTATCAGGTATCTTCTGAGCCTACTGATATTTCTCATTTTTACGAACAAGAAACAAGTATAAAATCTTTAGAAACTTGGATAATTAATGATCGATGTCAGTCGATCGTTTTTTTCGACTCTGGGAAAACCGATAAAGCACCCCATTCACTGCAACTAAATCAGCAAGTACAAGGTAAGATCGAATCTTTACTCTGGCAAAGTTCAAATCAACCAATCACACCAGACATTCTCGTGAATGAAATCTTATCTGCTTTAACAGTTAACAATCCAGGGGATAATCCCATCAATTGTCTAATTGTTAACTGCTACTTTTAATTGTGGTATCGAGCCAGACAAGCTTTACTTAATCGTCCTATTTCAAAACTATTTTTTCACCACTATAAACTTGATTTTATTTAATTCATTTGAACTAAAGTTCTTTTATTAAAGCCCCTTCCTGGGTTGTTCCAGCAGACAGATGTGTCTAGATATACAAATAATATTGAAAACCTTGACTGTTTCATGTGAAGATGGGGGGACTCCCCCTGAATTATTGTGGCCGAAGTTGCTCTAGAAAACATTTACAAGACCTATAGTGTTGGTGCCAATGCCACTCCTGTCCTTAAAAGGGTCAATCTGTCGATCGAAGATGGCGAGTTCATGGTGTTGGTGGGTCCCTCCGGCTGTGGCAAAAGCACTCTCTTGCGGTTAGTAGCTGGTCTAGAACAACTTACTGGTGGCAATATTAAAATTGGCGATCGATTAGTCAATGATCTGCCCGCCAAAGAACGCGATATCGCGATGGTCTTCCAGAGCTACGCTCTCTATCCCCACATGCGCGTTTACGACAACATTGCCTTTGGCCTGCGTCGCCGTGCTCCAGACCTAGATTCCAATAGAAAATCCACCAGCGCCCTCGATAATTTTTTGGTAGAAGCCACTCGCAATCTGCCTCCCAAACTCCGCTATGAAACCGATCGAGAGCGTGACATTCGCCAGCAAGTCAAAACCGTCGCTGAAATGCTCCAAATTGAAGGACTACTAAATCGTTTACCCAAGCAGCTTTCTGGCGGCCAAAAGCAACGGGTGGCATTAGGACGGGCGATCGCCAGAAATGCCCAAGTCTTTTTGATGGATGAACCACTCTCTAACCTCGATGCCAAACTGCGCGCCGAAACCCGCAGCCAAATCGTCCAACTTCAGCGTCAACTGGGCAAAACCACTATCTATGTGACCCACGACCAAACCGAAGCGATGACCATGGGCGATCGCATCGCCGTTATGCATCAAGGTCAAATCCAGCAAGTAGCCTCTCCCCTGGAAATTTATAATCAGCCAGTGAATACTTTTGTGGCGCAGTTCATTGGTTCACCACCCATGAATTTCATTCCAGTGCAAATACAATGGCCGCTGATTGCTAACAACGATTTTCGGCTAGCGCTAAATGAACGATGGAATGCAGCGATCAAAAATCATACTAGTAGCTCACTGCTATTGGGGATTCGGCCAGAGCATTTCACATTAGGAATACCCGCGCCCCAAAATCTTTGCGGTCGAATTCAGCTGATCGAAGCCTTGGGCACTGATACATTTATCATTGTGCAATTACAAGGGTTGGCCGAGCAGAATTTACCAGTACAAGTAAGATTATCAGCCGATCAAAAACTATCGATCGGACAAGAAGTCTGGTTATCTTTGACTCCTGATAAAATTCATTTATTTGACCCCCAAAGCACCTTGGCACTAGTCACCAGCTAAACCAAGCAATTCATTCTTAAATTTTACTTTGTACTCAGAGCAGCATCGAAGCGTACGGACTTAGTGAGTGAGTGAGAATGGTACGAAGATTTCTTGGCAATCCCAAATTATTCTATTGGCATCGATCGAACAAGCCCGCGATGGTCAAGAGGCTGTGGATCAACTCTGTGCCGGTCTAGTCGTGCAAGGAGTAATTTGCGATATTGAAAGGCCTCGCGATCGAATTTAGATCGTTAACTACTAATTCAACTACCAACCAAACTCTTCAACTAACTCCACGCAGAGTTGATCGATCGACTGCAAATCGGGTTTGTCTGGCAAGGTAGATTGGCCATAAGCAATCTCCATCTCGGCTACTAACTGATCGGCTAACTGGGTAATTTGCTCATAACTATAATTACCATTGATGATCGATCGAAGTTGTTCGGCATCACCCGCTTCTTGTCGATCGACCCAGACCTGGCCATCGCGTAAAATTTCCACCCCACAGCGCAGCAACCGAATACAGTGCATAGCATGTTTGAGGTCGTATCCAGATTTTTGCTCCATCCCAGCCCGGTGTGGATTGCGATTTTTTTGCCAAGATTGATAAGCTGCCCATTCCACGCAAGCGGCCCGATATTTTTGGCTGCGTTGCAACAGGCGAATAAAATCGCCCCGACTATTGGTCAAGGTCTGACTATAGAGAATCGATTCAGCTGTCAGCGGATATTGCTTGAGCAGTCCCTTGAAGTCGATATCACCAGTGAGTAATTGGTGTAATTCTCGCGATTCAGCCAGATATTCAATTTTGCCGCGCACGAGGCTGTACAAATATTCTAAAAAAGCATTGACTTCATCTTTAGTTAGCGGTTCTTCCAAGTCAAAATCAAAATCGGCGGGGACAGGTTTTTTAGTTGGTGGATTGAGCAACCATTTGCGATGGGATTCAATTTTTTTAATTTGGGCAAAGGCATAACCCGAAAAAGTGTATTTCACTTTTTTGCTTAAAAACATTTGGCGGTGCCGAATCAGTTTCTCGCCAACGGGGGTCAGAAAAGGATATTCCTTCAGCCACAGCAACTCCAAGATATTAGGATTAGAACCCGCCAAGAGTTGCATGTATTTACGCAATTCATAAATTACGGTATCTTGGTTGCCATCCAAAAAAGGCAGCATCCCCGGCTCATTCCAGCCCTGATCTTTTTGTTCGATCGTACTCAGACCCAGATAATAATTTTTGGGGGCTACAAATACGCCCCGATAATCTCGATCAGACTCTGGCCGACTCAATCCATAGCCATGACTGCCCACCAGACCTACAATAACGGCTCTACTTTCGACGGTAATTCTGTTCATTATCTCGATTATCTGTTTTTAATGCGGCTAATTATGGTTAAATTTCTTCAGACTAAAACTGTATTCTTGACCCCACATGGACCCACAATTAATTGTTAATGGCATTGCCTTGGGCAGTATTATCGCATTGGCAGCGGTGGGTTTAACCCTCACCTATGGCATTTTAAAGCTTTCTAACTTTGCCCACGGTGACTTTATGACGCTGGGGGCTTACCTTACTTGGGTCACTAACCAGCTAGGGGTCAATGTCTGGCTATCGATGGTTGTGGGGATGGTGGGTACCGTCGGAGCGATGTTGCTCTCCGAGAAATTGCTCTGGCAACCGATGCGCCGCCAGCGGGCTTCGGCTACGACTGTAATTATTATCTCGATCGGACTATCGCTATTCCTGCGGAATGGCATTATTTTTCTTTGGGGTAGTAATAACCAAAGCTATAATTTACCAGTGGCCGAAGCGATCGATATGTTCGGTCTACGGGTCAAGTATTCCAGCATCATTATTCTGGTGGTGTCGGTAGTAGCGATCGCGGCTCTACACTTTTTATTACAAAACACCAAAATTGGTAAAGCGATGCGGGCAGTGGCTGATGACCCAGATTTGGCTAAAGTCACTGGTATTAATGTCGAGCAAGTAGTGCTATGGACATGGATTATTACCGGTGTCCTCACGGCCTTAGCCGGTAGTTTATATGGTCTGACCGCTGTCCGTCCTAATATGGGGTGGTTTTTGATTCTGCCCATGTTTGCTGCGGTTATTCTGGGAGGCATTGGCAATCCTTACGGGGCGATCGCTGGTGCCTTTGTGATTGGGATTGCCCAAGAAGTAGCGGTGCCGATCGTGGGTTCTGAATACAAGTTAGCGATCGCCTTACTAGCGATGGTGTTGACCCTTTTATTCAAACCAAAGGGACTTTTCAAGGGTATGGGTTAATCAAGTTTCATTGCCATCGACTCACCCCAGACAATATCCTGGTGGTAACTGTAATAAGTTGGGATCAGCCGTTAGTTTTCTTGTACCAACAGGCTGAGCCAACGTCTGTACCCAAGCAACCTAATTATTTGTCAGCTTCCTCAGCAGCATGTAAACCACACTCCTTCTGAGTAGCCTCCTCCCACCACCAACGACCTTCCCGCTCATGCTGGTTTGGTAACGTGGCCTTCGTGCAAGGTTCACAACCAATACTGGCAAAACCCCGCTCATGCAAAGGATTATACGGAACCTTGTAAGCGCGAATATACATCCACACCTCATCAGAACTCCAGTTAGCCAGCGGATTAAATTTCACCAAAGGATTGGTCTCCGTAGAAAAAGCGCCATCAAACTGCACCACCGGTACTTCAGCGCGAGTAGAAGGACTTTGATCTTTACGCTGACCAGTAATCCAAGCCTGGAGCGTCGATAACTTCCGGCGCAACGGCGCGACCTTGCGAATACCGCAGCATTCCTTATGGCCATCATCGTAGAAGCTAAATAGACCCTTAGCGCTGACGAATTCTTCCAACTTGGCGCTGTCTGGATACATTACATCGATCGTAATGCCATAATGCTTGCGAACGCGATCGATAAATTGATAGGTTTCCGGATGGAGGCGACCAGTATCTAAGCTAAATACTTGAATGTCTTTGTTGATTTTGTGTGCCATGTCAATCAGCACAACGTCTTCAGCGCCGCTAAAAGAAATCGCAATGTTGTCAAACTGGCTGAGAGCCTTTTCTAAAATTTTGCGGGGACTCAGCTTAGCTAATTCAATATCTAGAGCTGGAATATCCAAGGTAGGATGAGCGGTCAGGGGAGCCATGATCTTCTCTCTCTTTGATTTTTTCCAATTTTATCAATGTTCGGAGAGCTTGAGGACGGAAAAATAGTAAATTCTCGATTTTTGGGAACTGTAGTAGTAAGGTATAACGCTAATTTCAAAACAAGTTGACACTTCTGGTTGATTTTTAAAGCTCGACTTTACCTATTTACCATAGAAGTAAATGACAGAAGTTATCACTATGGCATGATGCCCATGTAACTTTTAATGGTATCAGCATCAATGGCAGGCACTCAAATGGTCGGTGGTTTCATCCAAAAGGATGAAACCACTGTCCTCAGCGAGTTGGAAAAATGGATAAAGTCGAGTTCAGCTATATCCTTATTATTTAGTATAATATAGCTATTTTGAAGGTGATGATTGTCGCAGCTTGGCCAGATCGTTTTGGAGCTGTGCAATTGCCTTTTCTATTTCCTGGAAATGTGTATTAACTTTCTGCTCTACAGTTGCATCGACAAGAGTTTGAATATCTTTAGCCTTATTACTTACTTTTGTATTAATTTCCTCCGATCCATCCGTGTCAGAAGGGGAGGAAAGGACAGATTTCAAACACTCTTCCAGCATTGCAGTTTTTGATAGGGCCTTGCTCTTAGCCGTGGTTTTGAGTAGTTCCAGTAACTCTGCTTCTAACCTAAAATTGACAGCTATTCTTTTCATTTGCTTTACATTTTGCTTTACAGTATTTACAGTGTAGAGCAAAAAGTGTAGATACGCAACGTAAAGTATTATGTATCTACAGAATCTTGATCATATTTAACTTTATATGGATATTTTCCCTTTTGTGGGAGGGTATCCATAAATAAGATTTAGCATTATTTTCTTCAAATTATTATCATCTTAGCCATGAATAGGACTATAAAAATCAATAGAAATAGCAAAAGATCTTAAAGTGTCAAGAATAAGATTTAATCAGAAATATCTATAAAATACAATATTTAATTTGAATATAGAATATTATTGTTTTCATGCTATTGTATTCTTGATCTTTAAATGCAGTGAGTGGGAATCAATCTAGAAATTAGGTCTTAAAAGAAGGTTGTCCACATCTCGAATTTTCAGGAGAATTTAGATATTCTCGAATTTTGGATGCCTTTTATCTTTTCTAGTTGGTCTGTTATGTGGATACAATACTCTTTACTTAGCTCTTTATTATGGGCTGTAGTTCATATTTTAGACGAACATTGTGTAGATAATATTTTTAGTAAGCCGTGGTTAGGTGTAATTACTAGTTCCGGTATTTCAGTTGGTATTTTCTTACTATTTCCTATTTTAAATGTGACGGTAGTTATTCCACATTTGAATATTTTACTTATCTGTTTAATGACCGGAGCTATTATCCAGCTCAGTCAATTATTCTATTTTCGTGCCTTAGATTGTAGCGATTCTGGTACAGTCGCAGCATATTGGAATCTCACCCCTATATTACTTCCTATTATTAGCTATTGGCTATTTGGATATTTAATTACTATAAACAATTGTATTGGCATAATTATATTGGTATTTACTTCTGTAGGATTATGTTCGATCGATAGATTTACTAGTAGATGGGGTACTCTCTATTTAATGTCAATTGCCGCTGGACTTCAGACAGTAGTAGTACTACTTGAGAAATATATCTTCGAACATACTGATTTTTTTGGAGCATTTTTAGCTATTACCGCTGGTATTATTATCAGTGGGCTAGGTAGCTTAGTGATAAAAGAAGTTAGACTAACATTAATCAAAGATTTACCGAAAATTAAAACAGCTTTACCTATATTCATAGCAATTGAGTTAATTAATTTGACAGCTCTTTACACTGGTCAATTAGCGGTTAAACTAGGAATTCCAGTTTTAGTTTCTGCCATACAAGCTTCTACACCAGCATTTGCTTTTGGGATATCTTTACTGATTGCTATTTTGCGACGAAGAATTGATAGTGAAACTAGTAGAAATCTACCGATTAAATGTGGACTAGTTGGTTTAATGATAGTAGGAGTATGGTTAATTGGTGAAACTGGGTAAAGTTGATTGTCAAGTCTGGCATTTTTAATTTTCATGCGAAGATTCTAATTAAAATGCCAAAAGATATTGATTCTCGGACATTTTAAGGATTCAGGCGATTTCAAGTTTAAATTGCAAATTCATATCATTCTTGTTGAAAAAGATGTTGATCGATGTTTAGTTGTTTTCACTAAATTCAAGTTCCGTCAAGGCTAATTTGATTTGATTGTATGCTTCTTGGGATGAAATTTCTTCCCTATTCTCCAGACTACAGAGATAATCTACTTGATCAATAAACTTCTGTAGACTTTCAGGATTGACCTGCCATTGATAAGGATATACATAGTACAAAAAATTGAGAGATTCTATCACTTGATTTTCTCCTTGGCTGATATTTTTTATCACAAATATTTAGGCAACAATGTCGGAATATTTATGATGTTTAGATGTGCTTCTATTGACACACATTTACGAGTGAAAAGCTCTTCATATTTCAAATGTAATTCTTTGTTGATAAAAATGCCTGGGAAGTTAAAGAAATCAGCCGAAATGCCATCTTCATACTCAGCGCTTTAAACAATAGTGAACGGAACAAGCTGAAAGACTGAAAGCTTTGCTAGACAAAGATTTCATGCATCTCATGCTTTTAGAGACTGCTATAATATCATGGCGATCGTATGAAGACTGAGAATAAGCATCGTCGGGTATCAGCATAAACGCTGCCTTGACCTTTCAAATGTAGAAAAGTCCTTTATTTCAGGAGATAGTTATGGCACGGGTAATGATTGTGGGAGCCGGTGGCGTGGGGAATGTGGTGGCACATAAATGTGCAGCCCAAGCCGAATTCACTGATATTTTATTGGCCAGTCGGAGCGTGGATAAGTGCGATCGAATTGCCACTCAGATTGGTTCACCGAAAGTGAAGACTGCCGCCCTGAATGCGGATGTGGTGGCCAATACCGTCAAACTAATTAAAGAGTTTCGTCCGGATATTTTGATTAATGTGGCTTTGCCCTATCAAGATCTAGCGTTGATGGATGCCTGCCTAGAAACGGGTGTGGACTATCTAGATACGGCCAACTACGAGCCGCTGGATGTGGCTAAGTTTGAATATAGTTGGCAGTGGGCATATCAAGATAAATTTAAGGCTGCTGGGTTAACAGCAATTCTGGGTTGTGGTTTCGATCCGGGGGTAACGGGGGTATTTAGTGCCTACGCCCTGAAACACCATTTTGATGAAATTCACTATCTAGATATTATCGATTGCAATGATGGCAATCATGGTAAAGCCTTTGCCACTAACTTTAATCCCGAAATCAATATTCGCGAAATTACTCAACCCGGTCGCTATTTTGAAAATGGCCAGTGGGTAGAGATTCCAGCTCTTTCAATTCATCGCCCAATTCCCTATCCAGAAATAGGTGATCGAGAGTCTTATTTGCTCTACCACGAGGAACTAGAATCATTGGTCAAAAATATTCCGACGCTGAAGCGAGCGCGGTTTTGGATGACTTTTTCGGAAAACTACATTACCCATCTGCGGGTGCTGGAAAATATTGGGATGACCCGGATTGATCCGATCGAATACCAAGGTCAACAGATTGTCCCCTTGCAGTTTCTGAAAGCCTTGCTACCAGAGCCGTCTTCACTGGCGACTAATTACACTGGCCAAACATCGATCGGCTGTCACATCACAGGCATTAAAGATGGGAAGGCCAAGAAATACTATGTCTACAATAATTGTCAACACGCGGCAGCCTATGCGGAAGTAAATGCTCAGGGGATTTCCTATACCACGGGAGTACCAGCTGTGATTGGGGCACTTATGGTAGTGAATGGTACTTGGAAGAGGCCGGGGGTGTTTAATGTGGAAGAATGCGATCCAGATCCGTTTATGCAGTTACTCGGCTCCATGGGTTTACCTTGGCATGAGGTAATAGATGGGGCTTCACCATTCGAGAAGTAATCTATCACCGAACAATTCTGAGCAGTTACGAAATATTTCTGTAAAGATGTAGAACCAACAGATCTTTATCACTACTGATAGCCATCTGGACATCTCTGGCAATTACAGATCCAGGATATAAAGTGTCCCTCATGCACCTACGAACTGCTGTATCAACAGCGACTGGGCGAATTACCTCCCGATTAATCAAATTAAATTGAGTAAACATGTCCCAAAATCACAACGCAGTTTTAGCAACTATTCCATCGCCCTGTTTTGTCTTAGAAGAACAACTACTCGATCGCAATCTGGCCATCTTCGATCGCGTCCAAAAATCAGCACCCATCAAGGTAATGCTAGCCCTCAAAGGCTTTTCCCTCTTCCATAGCTTCCCGCAAATTCGCCAGATCCTCAAGGGAGCTTCCGCCAGCTCTCTGTGGGAAGCCCGCCTCGCTGCCGAAGAATTTGGTACGGAGGTGCATGTTTACTCCACCGCCTATCGATCGGAAGATGTACCAGAAATTCTGGCCTGCGCCTCGCACATGACCTTCAATTCAGTGACTCAATGGCAACAATATAGCCAGCAGGTGGCCGCCCATCACCCGAAGCCTTCCGCCGGACTAAGGATTAATCCGGAGTATTCCCCAGTCAAAACTGCTTTATATAATCCGTGTGCTCCCGGTAGCCGCTTGGGAGTAACAGCTAAACAGCTGGGTGATACTTTACCAGCGGGCATTGAAGGATTTTTGTCTCACAATTTATGTGAGAGCGATTCCTACGCCTTAGAAAAAACCATCGCCAATATCGAATTATTGTTTGGCAGATTTTTACCACAACTAAAGTGGCTGAATTTTGGGGGTGGCCACTTGATGACCCGCCAAGGTTACGATGTGGATCATGCGATCGATCTACTCAATGCTTTCCATGATCGTCATCCCCACATTCAACTCCTGATGGAGCCGGGTTCAGCTATTGCCTGGGAAACCGGATTTTTGGTTGGCAAAGTATTAGATCTAATTCCCACGGACGATCTCATCAATGTAATGTTAGATGTGTCATTTACAGCTCATATGCCGGATTGCCTAGAGATGCCTTACAAGCCCGTTATTCGAGGTGCTCGGGAACCCCAAGCAGGCGATACCATTTATCGGATGGGTGGCTCCAGTTGTCTGGCCGGTGACTTTTTAGGAGATTATGCCTTCGATCAAGAGTTAGTGGTGGGCGATCGACTAATCTTTGAAGACATGATGCATTACACCATGGTAAAAACTTCGATGTTTAATGGCGTAGTTCATCCTTCGATCGGACGGATTGATAAAAATGGTCAATTTGAATTGTGGCGGAAATTTGAATATCAAGACTATCGATCGAGACTGGGTTGATTTTGACCACCTCAAATCAATCTAGATACAATGAACCGATTGTAGCTAATTCTGTCTGATTATGTCCAATTAAATTTGCTTTACCCAAATACCCGATGCTGCAATGATGGCATTTGCCGCCGGACTTGCTTGATCCGAGCTGGGTTAATCTCAGCAATAGCCACACCCGGCGCTTCGCCAGCATCGGCCAGCACTACCCCCCACGGATCGATGATCATGGCATGGCCGTGGGTATAGCGCAGCCCATAATGATTACCAGTTTGCGCCGGGGCAATCATATAGCAAGTGTTCTCGATCGCGCGGGCTTGCAGTAGTACTTGCCAGTGGTCTTTGCCGGTGTAGGCGGTAAAAGCAGCGGGGACAAACAGCACCTCAGCTCCCTGTTGTGAAAGATGGCGGTATAGCTCGGGAAACCGGACATCATAACAAACCGAAATCCCCAGTCCCCCCAAATCTGCTGACTTGTATACATCTGGTAACTTATCACCAGCCATGACTGTGCGTGATTCTTGATAGGTATTACCATCCGGCACATTCACGTCAAATAAATGCACTTTTTGGTAGCGGTATAGTTCCGAGCCATCGGGGGCAACTAGCAAAGCGGTATTGTAGACCTTACTATCGCCGATCGGGACAGGGAATCCCCCACCCAACAGCGTAATTTGAAATTTTTGGGCCGTGCTCTTTAAAAACTTTTCAGTAGCAGTGGCAATTTGATTAGCTTGGGCAATCTTGGTTTCTTCGGGACCAAGAAAGGCAAAATTTTCGGGCAACGAAACCAGCTCCGCCCCCTGCCGCACTGCCAAATCAATCAGCTCTTCAGCCTGAGCGAGATTTTGCTCTAAATGGGGAGAGCTGGTCATTTGAACGGCGGCAGCAAGATAAGATTTCATTAAGGGTGCGAGCAAGAGAGGTGGATAAAGCGTTTCACAAAGCTAGTTTTAAGTGGTTTTAGCTTAAATAACTTTGGCAGCCCGGAGGCCAAGAAATAGTGCCAAAGCAATGCCGACCATTGCGCCTAAGTAGACAACATATATAATTGCGCCCATAAAAGTTTCTCCTAAAGTTTAAAAGTTTATTTTCAGACTTTATTAAAGCATTCTGCTGAGCCGTAAGTCTATTGGGAGGATGGCGTTTACGGTGAATTACTCTCTTCGAGTGAGCTATCCGCTGATACAGTAAAAATAAATGACAACTGCCATCTCGATCGATCTGTTGTATTTTAATGAAAGATATTAATCAATCTATTATAATCTGACCAATATATTTTATGAAACAACTCTCTACCATTTGTCGCCAGTTGGGTCTAGCCTGCGCTGTCATCTTGGCCACTTGGCAACTGTGGTTGCTGCCAGCAGCGGCGACCGCGCTCTACGAAATTCCGACTATTTCTCCTGGGGTGCCGACCTGGTTGATTGATAAAGCTGGCGTTTTAAGCGTGGCAACTAAAGCCAAAGTCAGTGGCTCCCTAGAAAAACTGGCCAAATCTACTGGAAAAGAAGTGCGCTTTATTACTATTCATCGTTTTGACTATGGTGATAATGCTCAAACTTTCACCGATAAAATTTTCAAAAAGTGGTTTCCCACCCCTGAACAACAGGCTAATCAAGCATTAGTGCTCTTAGATGACCTCACTAACACCACCGGCATTAGAACTGGCGCTGCTTTTAAAGAGGTGTTGTCTGATGAGGTTGCCACCAGTATTGCCAGTGAAACTATGCTAGTGCCCCTACGGAATGGCAACAAGTATAATCAGTCGTTTGGCGATGCGATCGATCGGCTATCGGCGGTTTTATCGGGAGAACCCGATCCTGGTCCACCAGTAATTAAAGAAGCCGAAGTGGTGGGAAGCACTTACCTGACGGCGGAGGAGACGGAGGCCAATCGGGGTAGTTTCACGCTGATTGTGGTGGTGTTATTGATTGCAGCTACTGTCATCCCGATGGCCACTTGGTGGTGGTATCAGAATCAAGATTAGTTCATTAACAATTTCGTGAATTTTTAGCCCCGCCCGTCAGCCCACTGCTCGGGCTATTTTTATAGATGATTTGGTAAAGTGTGCTGGCAAATAGCATTCAATACCAGTTTGGTTTAAGCTGAACTCATTTGGACTGGCCAGCGGAGAATCTTTATTGATGTCATTTTTAGCTTCTTTTTGGCAATTTTCTCGCCCACATACCATCATCGGCACTAGCTTAAGCGTTGTGGCGCTGTATCTGATTGCAATGGCCACGACTCATAGTCCCAGCGCATTGACCCCGCCAGTTATTCACGAAATAAACTTACTCCAATTTGGCGGAGCTTGGTTGGCTTGTATCTGTGGCAATATTTATATCGTCGGATTGAATCAGCTGTGTGATGTGGAGATCGATCGAGTTAATAAGCCACATCTGCCCTTAGCTAGTGGTGAATTTTCGCAATCTCAAGGTCAATGGATTGTGGGCATCACTGGTCTGGTAGCTTTGAGTATTGCGGCCAGTCTCAGTCCCTGGTTACTTGCCACAGTAGTTATCAGCATATTACTCGGCACGGCCTACTCTTTACCACCCATCCGGCTCAAACGCTTTTCTCTACTAGCGGCCTTTTGCATTTTAGCGGTGCGTGGTGTAGTGGTTAATGTAGGACTGTTTGCTTATTTCTACCAAATTCTAAATGATACTTTGTCCTTTCCGCCGCTGCTATGGACAATCACATTATTTATTTTGGTGTTTACGATTGCGATCGCTATTTTCAAAGATGTCCCAGATATGGCAGGCGATCAAAAGTTTCAAATTCAGACTTTCACGATTAGTTGGGGAAAACCAGCAGTTTTTAAGATCACACGCGGGGTCATATCGATCGCTTATTTGAGTATGATAATGGCTGGAATTTGGCTATTGCCAACCGTCAATACGGCGTTTTTTATTGGTGCCCACAGCATTCTCCTCGGCTTACTTTGGTGGCGCAGTCAGAGGATTGATTTAGAGGATCAGGGATCGATCGCTTCTTTTTACCAATTTATTTGGAAATTATTTTTCCTGGAATATTTGCTCTTTCCCCTCGCCTGCTTCTTGCCGATCTAAGCCGCAAAATCAAAAATATGTTTAAAAGCAAGACTTCGATCGCTGATTGGTATAATCCACTTCAGACTCCCCACAGCGGTTATCATTGGGATGGCTATAGCCCGAATTTCTTTGAAGGCTGGTATTTTCGCCTCAGCTTACCGGCTATTAATGATTCTTTTGCCTTCATGTATTCGATCGAAGATCCCCGCAGTGGGGATAATGCAGCCAGTGCAGTGCAAATTCTAGCCCCCGACGATCAGCATAGCTGTCGAACTTTTCCCGATGCTCAAGGCTTTTGGGCGAGTAAGCATTATTTGGGTTTAAGACATTGGAGTGAACATAACTTTGTCACTACACCACAATTGCTATCTGCTGCCGACTTTGAGCAACAAGTGACCGAGGGTTACCAGGTCACCGCTACCTTGCATCAAGGTATTTTAGACATTCCTGGTCAAGCGGCACCCTGTCGCTGGTGTTATCGCACTGTCCCAGTTTATGGCTGGGGTAAATCCTCTGGCTGGCAACAATCCACGGCGGGTTGGCTATCAGCGTTGCCCATTTTTGAACCGGGCTGGCAAATTTTGATGGCGCAGGGACTAGCCACTGGTTGGATTGAATATCAGGGTAATCGTTATGAATTTACGGATGCGCTGGCCTATAGCGAAAAAAACTGGGGTCGTTCTTTTCCCCAGAAGTGGTTTTGGATCAACTGCAATTACTTTGATGGTGAGACAGAGTTAGCGCTCACCGCTGGTGGTGGGCGGCGCAGTGTCTTGGGGCGGATGGAAGAAGTAGCGATGATTGGAATTCACTATCGTGGTCAATTCTATGAATTTGTGCCCTGGAATTCTCAGGTGCATTGGCAAATCGATCCCTGGGGTAGATGGCAGATGCAAGCTACCAATAACAATTTTACGGTAGAACTAGTGGGTACAACCGATTTACCAGGCACGATGGTACAGGTGCCAACAGCCAATGGATTAGCTAGTTGCTGTCGGGATACTACCCGGGGATTACTGAATTTGATATTACGCGATCGCTCCGCTGATACTAGAGGAGATCGACAGGGTGAGGTCATTATCTCGGCTAATAGTTCGTTAGCGGGTTTAGAGACTGGGGGTAGCCCTTGGCCAGCTGTTTGGGCTGTTTGAAGGTCGAAAGATTAAACATTTTCATACAATCCAATTAATTAGACAGCAAATACCACTTGATTAAAAATCAACTGATGTAACCAAAAGCAATTAGAATAAAGCGGATTTCAGCACAGTAGAAACCAGCCATGCCCCGCCGCACCGACTTACAAAAAATCTTGATTCTCGGTTCTGGACCGATCGTAATTGGTCAAGGATGTGAGTTTGATTACTCTGGGACCCAAGCCTGTAAAGCCCTACGCGAAGAAGGCTATCAGGTGATTCTGGTCAATTCCAATCCAGCCACGATCATGACTGACCCAGAAACAGCCGATCGGACTTATATTGAACCCCTCACCCCCGAATTAGTGGAAAAGGTGATCGCTCAGGAACGCCCTGATGCCATTTTGCCAACGATGGGCGGTCAAACAGCGCTGAACCTAGCCGTCAGTCTGGCTAAAAGCGGTGTGCTGGAAAAATACAATGTGGAATTGATTGGCGCGAAACTACCAGCGATCGAGATGGCCGAGGATCGGCTGTTGTTTAAGGAAGCCATGGCCAGAATTGGGGTACCCGTTTGTCCTTCCGGTATTGCCAGCACCTTAGCAGAAGCTCAGGCAGTAGCGTTACAGATCGGTAGCTATCCTTTAATTACCCGGCCAGCCTTTACGATGGGTGGCACCGGGGGCGGGATTGCTTACAACCAAGAAGAATTTGAAGTGCTGGCGCAAACCGGGATCGATGCTTCCCCGATGGATCAGATCCTAATTGAAAAGTCTTTGCTGGGCTGGAAAGAGTACGAGCTAGAAGTGATGCGCGATCTAGCCGACAACGTGGTAATTATTTGTTCGATCGAGAACTTTGACCCGATGGGCGTACATACCGGTGACTCCATTACCGTCGCCCCCGCCCAAACCCTAACCGATAAAGAATATCAAAGACTCCGCGATGCTTCCATTAAAATCATCCGGGAAATTGGGGTGGAAACCGGCGGTTCCAATATTCAGTTTGCCGTGAACCCCGTCAATGGCGATTTCATCGTGATTGAGATGAATCCCCGGGTGAGCCGTAGTTCGGCTTTGGCTTCTAAAGCCACCGGCTTTCCGATCGCTAAATTAGCAGCTAAGTTAGCCGTAGGCTACACCCTGGATGAAATTCCCAACGACATTACTCGGCAAACACCGGCTTCCTTTGAACCAACGATCGATTACGTTGTTACCAAGATTCCCCGCTTTGCCTTTGAAAAATTCCCTGGCTCCCAATCCAATCTCACCACCCAAATGAAGTCGGTGGGTGAAGCAATGGCTATTGGCCGAACCTTCCAAGAATCTTTCCAGAAAGCTTTGCGATCACTGGAAACCGGTCACTTTGGCTGGGGCTGCGATCGCGATGAAATACTGCCCACCGTCGAACAAGTTAAAGCCCAACTGCGTACTCCCAATCCGGAGCAAGTTTTTACCCTGCGCCATGCCATGCTACTGGGTTTGACTGTCGAAGAAATCCACGAATTAACATCGATCGATCCCTGGTTTTTAGACAAACTAGCAGATTTGCTCGCCACCGAAAAATTCCTAATGGCACAAGGTTGTGACACGCTGAGTCGCGAGCAAATGTGGCAAGTTAAACGCCAGGGTTTTAGCGATCGACAGATTGCCTATGCCACCCACACTGACGAAGATACAGTGCGCAGCTATCGCAAGTCATTAAATGTGGTACCGGCTTACAAATTAGTAGATACCTGCGCTGCCGAGTTTGCGGCGACCACGCCCTACTACTACTCGACCTACGAAGAGGAAACCGAAATTTTCCCCTCCAGCCGCCGCAAGGTAATGATCTTAGGGGGTGGCCCCAACCGCATTGGTCAAGGGATTGAGTTTGACTATTGCTGTTGTCATGCCTCCTATGCCCTCAGCGCCCAGGGCTTTGAAACAATTATGGTCAATTCCAACCCGGAAACAGTTTCCACTGACTACGATACTAGCGACAGATTGTATTTTGAGCCGCTCACCCGCGAGGACGTGCTGAACATTATTGAGGCCGAACAACCAGAGGGAATTATCGTGCAGTTTGGTGGTCAAACGCCGCTGAAGCTATCAGTGCCACTACAGAATTATTTGACGCAACACTCTGAAGTAGTCACGAAGATCTGGGGGACTTCACCCGCCTCGATCGATATGGCCGAAGATCGGGAAAAGTTTGACAAAGTATTGCGACAATTAAATATTAGACAGCCAGAAAATGGCATGGCTAGAAGCTTTGAAGATGCCCTCGTGGTAGCGAATCGAATCGGCTACCCAGTGGTGGTGCGGCCTTCTTATGTATTGGGCGGTCGGGCAATGGAAATTGTCTATTCCGATGCTGAGTTAGAACGCTACATGACCTACGCCGTCCAGATCGAACCCGATCACCCCATTTTGATTGACCAGTTCTTAGAGAATGCGATCGAAGTAGATGTGGATGCGATCGCCGATGCCACTGGCGCAGTAGTAATCGGCGGCATCATGGAGCATATCGAACAGGCCGGGATTCACTCCGGTGACTCAGCCTGTGCACTGCCCTACATGTCCCTGACCGATCCAGTCGTGGCCACCATTCGGGATTGGACAGTGCAGTTAGCCAAGGCTTTGAAAGTAATTGGTCTAATGAATATTCAGTTCGCCGTTCAGGGCGATCAGGTTTACATATTGGAAGCTAATCCCCGTGCCTCGCGGACGGTGCCCTTTGTCGCCAAAGCCACCGGAGTACCACTAGCCGGTTATGCCGCTCGGTTGATGTCTGGCGAAACCTTGCAAGACTTGAACTACACCGCCGAAGTAATTCCCAAACATATTGCCGTCAAAGAAGCTGTGCTGCCCTTTGAAAAATTCCCTGGTACCGACACCATCTTAGGACCGGAGATGCGATCAACTGGTGAGGTGATGGGCATTGATGTGGACTTTGGTCGCGCCTATGCCAAGGCTGAATTAGCGGCCAGTCAGCATTTACCCCTCGCTGGCAAAGTATTTATTTCTACCAATGATCGAGATAAAGAGAATGTGGTGTCGATCGCTAAAGACCTGATCGATCTGGGTTTTAAGATTATTGCGACAGCTGGCACCCGCCAGGTACTGCAAGCTCATGGCTTAGAAGTGGAGCTAGTCTTAAAACTGCATGAAGGTAGACCCAATGTGGCGGACGTGATCAAAAATAAGCAAATTCAGCTGATTGTGAATACACCCTCCGGCGAGGAAGCCCAAGCAGATGGACGGTTGATTCGACGCACGGCTTTGACTTACAAGGTGCCGATGGTCACTACTTTGGCTGGAGCCAAGGCCACAGCCGCAGCGATTAGATCGCTGCAATCACAGCCTCTAGAGGTGAAGGCATTACAAGATTATTTATCTTGAGCTTGAGTCATCCCCAAATTTCTCCCAACTTACTGGGGGGCTAGAACGCAAACAATGGTTGCTACAACATGAAGGCGCATTCATGTACAATCAAGAGCCAAAGTAAGTAGTTCTCTAGTGTAATATAATGAAAGATGTGGGTTAGTAAATAATAAAAAAATAATTTGGTCAATTCTCTGATGTATTAGGAGATAATGATTCTCATTACATTAATGTTGCTCTGATGCTAGAAGTCCAGCGATTAGCCGTCAATTACCCAGGGTTCACTGGTCTCGATGAGGTAAGCTTCCGAGTGCAACCCGGAGAACTGGTCGGTGTGATGGGACCCAATGGCGCGGGCAAAAGCACGATGCTAAAAGCAATGATGGGATTAACCCCCAGCACTAGTGGGCTAGTTAGCTATTGCACCTGTCCCCTCTGTCGGCAACTCGATCGAGTTGCTTACTTGCCGCAGCGATCCCAAGTAGATTGGGACTTTCCCATTACTGTTCAAAGCGTGGTGATGATGGCTCGTACTCGCCAAATTGGCTGGCTACGTCGCCCTGCCAAAAAAGATCGAATTTTGGTGCAAGCCGCTCTCGAAAGAGTGGAAATGTGGGATCTGCGCGATCGACGAATTGGCGAATTATCCGGCGGTCAACAGCAGCGGGTATTTTTAGCCCGTTCTTTGGCTCAACAAGCCGATGTATTTTTGCTCGATGAACCATTTACGGGTGTAGATAGCCAAACCGAGACCATCATTTTTGATATCTTCGCCGAACTCAAAGCCCTCGGTAAAATATTGCTGGTGAGTAGTCATGACTGGGGTCAATCGGTGAGTCAGATCGATCGGATGCTGCTCCTGAATCAGAGATTGATCGCCGATGGTACGCCCCAAGATGTCATGACTCCGGAAAACCTACACCGCGCCTACGGAGTAAACCGGCATCTTAGTCACTCTGATCAGGCTGAGAATATCTTTTGCTGACCGATGTACAAATTAGGCCAGATCAAGCAGTGAACCGTAAAGCCTCGCCCCGCACTGCTGTATTTAACTGACCATGGTCATAAACCACCTGCCCCAAGACAATCGTTACCACTGGATGACCAGTAAGTTCCCAGCCCTCAAACGGACTCCAGCCACACTTAGTCTGCAACTCCGATCGCAATACTGGCCGATAATTGTTTAGATCCACCAACACCAAATCGGCATCATAGCCCGGTGCAATTACTCCTTTATTGGGAATGCCGTAAGCCTTAGCCACCGCCGTAGACATCCAATTAGCCACCTGCGCCACCGTACATTTACCAGAGATCGCCTGAGTCAACATCAGAGGCAAAGAAGTTTCCACCCCCGGCATCCCTGATGGCGCAGCCGGATAGCCTTTAGCTTTTTCGGCTAAAGTGTGCGGGGCATGGTCAGTAGCAATGAAATCGATTACGCCATCCAGTAAAGCTTGCCACAACACCTCATTGTCATGAGCACTGCGTAACGGTGGGTTCATCTGCGCCAAAGTACCGATTCGATCGTAGTCCGCCGTGTTTAAGAGCAAATGCTGAGGTGTGACCTCCGCTGTCACCCATGTGGGCTTATGCTCGCGCAAAAACTCTGCTTCGATTGCCGTAGATAAATGCAAAATGTGCAGTCGTCTTTGATATTTTTCTGATAGAGACACCGCCAATTTAGTGGCGTTCAAAGCCGCAATATCATCCTGAATCACCGAATGAATCGCCGGGTTCGTACTGCCAGCAAATTCTTGTTTACGCTGATTAATCCGAGCCTGATCTTCAGCATGAACCGCAATCAGTCGATCGCCACTAGCAAAAATTGGCTCTAAATATTCTTGACTTTCTATCAATAAATCACCATGTTGTGAACCCATGAAAATTTTGATGCCACAAACTGGCTGGGCGGTGTTTAAGTCTGGTGAATTCTGGGCGGTGGCTCCGATAAAAAAGCCATAATTTACTAAACACTTACTGGCCGCCCGGTGCAATTTATCATCCAAGGCCGCTTGATTAATAGTGAGCGGTTTGGTATTAGGCATTTCCAAAAAAGAAGTAACGCCGCCCTTGGCACAGGCACAACTAGCTGTAAATAAATCTTCTTTATGTTCTAAGCCTGGTTCCCGAAAATGTACCTGAGGGTCAATTACACCGGGCAACAAAGTCAACCCTCGCCCGTCTATCTCTTGGTCAGCACTAAACTGTAGATGTTCATCAACCAACATAATTGTCCGGTCTTGAACTAAAACATCTCCCACCATCAAACTGCCATCAGGCATTAAGATTTGGGACTGGCGAATCAGCAAGGAGCTAGTCATAATGCTCAAATTGTAGAGATATACCGCCTATTATCCGATTTCTAGGGCAACTCCAGTGATTATAATTGGAAGGCATTGCCTCGAATTTTAATTTACCACCGCAATTATCTAAAACATCACCTATGGCCACAGAGCAACGACCAATTACTCCCAAACATAAGTCAGCAAAAACCCCTCCCGCTGAAAACTTTGTGGTAGAAACCCTAAAAACCGTTGGGTTGAGCGTGCTACTAGCGTTGGGAATGCGTACTTTTGTGGCCGAAGCCCGCTACATTCCATCTGGTTCGATGGAGCCTACTCTCCAAATAGACGATCGACTGATTGTCGATAAGGTCAGCTACCGAGTTTCTAACCCGCAACGTGGTGATATCGTAGTGTTTGACCCCACCGAAACTCTCAAGAAAAAATATAATGCCAAAGATGCCTTCATTAAACGGGTGATTGGTTTACCCGGGGATGTAGTAGAGGTGCGCAATGACCAAGTGACAATCAATGGCAAGTCCTTAAAAGAGAATTATCCCAGTGCAGTCCATCCTGACCAGATGACTGAAATATATGCCAAGCTGCAACAGAAAAACCCCAATGCCGGAGGATGGAGTCCGGATGCCAAAGGCCCGGACTGGAAAGGAAAAGTCCCAGCTGGTGAATATTTGGTGCTAGGTGACCATCGCAGCAACAGCTTAGATGGTCGTGCTTGGGGATTTGTCCCCAAGGATAAAATTGTAGGCAAAGCCATTTTTAAGTTCTGGCCCGTCAACAGAACTGGTTTGATTGAACCGCAGCCCGCTTATCAAAAGTAAACAATTATCAACTCCATCCGGTGCGCCCCTCGCCATCAGCTGTCAGTGTTACAATTGACCCCATGGCTAGGGGTGCCTCGTTTTAATTAGGCTGAGAAAATACCCTTGCACCTGAGACTGGGTAATGCCAGCGGAGGGAAGCTGTTTATATAAAGGAAAATGAAATATGCGTACTGAATGGGTTGCCAAGCGTCAAGGTCAAGCCAATGTCACTCAAATGCACTATGCCCGTACTGGTGTCGTTACCGAAGAAATGCACTACGTTGCCAAACGGGAAAACTTGCCAGTTGAGCTAATTCGCGATGAAGTGGCCAGAGGGCGGATGATCATTCCCGCCAACGTCAACCACACCAACCTCGAACCGATGGCGATCGGGATTGCTTCTAAGTGCAAAGTAAATGCCAACATTGGTGCTTCACCAAATTCTTCGGGTATTGATGAAGAGCTAGAAAAATTAGCCCTAGCAGTCAAGTATGGCGCCGACACCGTGATGGACTTGACCACTGGCGGCGGTAATCTAGATGAAATTCGGGTCGCAGTTATTAAAAACTCGCCAGTGCCGATCGGCACCGTGCCCATCTATCAAGCTTTAGAGAGCGTTCATGGCAACATCGAAAGCCTCACCGCCGAAGATTTTTTACACATCATTGAAAAACATGCCCAGCAAGGGGTAGATTATCAAACCATCCATGCAGGCATTTTGATTGAGCATTTGCCCTTAGTCCGCGACCGGTTGACCGGCATTGTATCGCGGGGCGGTGGAATTCTGGCGCGCTGGATGCTGCATCACCACAAACAAAACCCGCTATATACTCGCTACAACGACATCATTGAAATCTTTAAAAAGCATGATGTTTCTTTCAGCTTAGGTGACTCTCTACGTCCCGGTTGTACCCATGATGCTTCCGATGCCGCCCAACTAGCTGAACTCAAAACGCTGGGTAATCTGACCCGCAAGGCTTGGGAGCACAATGTACAGGTGATGGTCGAAGGTCCTGGTCATGTACCGATCGATCAGATTGAATTTAATGTCAAAAAGCAAATGGAAGAATGCTCCGAGGCACCTTTCTATGTGTTAGGTCCATTGGTCACCGATATTGCACCGGGCTATGACCACATTACTTCGGCCATCGGCGCAGCCATTGCTGGTTGGCACGGTACCGCGATGCTCTGCTATGTCACGCCTAAAGAACACCTGGGCCTGCCCAATGCCGAGGATGTTCGGAATGGGCTAATTGCCTACAAAATTGCCGCTCATGCTGCGGATATTGGTCGTCACCGTCCAGGGGCACGCGATCGAGATGATGAACTATCCAGAGCCAGATATAACTTTGACTGGAATCGACAGTTTGAATTGTCTTTAGATCCAGAGCGCGCTAAAGAGTATCACGATGAAACTCTACCCGCCGACATCTACAAAACAGCGGAATTTTGCTCGATGTGTGGACCCAAGTTCTGCCCGATGCAGACTAAGGTTGATGCTGATGCGCTGACGGAGCTAGAGAAATTCTTAGCCAAGGAAGCATCGCCTACTGCTTTGGTTTAAGGTCTGGCCTGTACAATAAATCCCTCTAGCAAAATGATGCTAGAGGGATTTTAGCGGGCTGGACAATTTAGAGCAGCGGCAGTGACGGACTGTGATCGACTACTAATTACAGTCTGTAAAGCCATTGTTTGCTGAGATTGTTCAGTTTGCCGTTGGAGTGATATCCTCGCCACCCCACCACTAGGATCACTACAGATGGTAAAGCCCCGGCGAGCCGACCGGAGCGGAATAGCTTGAGAATACAGACCGCCACAAGGCTCCACACTGCTGGTCGAGACGATTCGATCGACAACAACTTCATTGTAATAACTGTAGCCAGAGCCGCCCGCCTTAGCACTATAGTTACCATTCAATTGGAGCGTTGGTCCCCAACGATAGAGAGCCAGTGGGCCAGCCCACACACTGCGGGCTGGCGGAGTGGCCAAATAATAGACGATCGGCTGCGTCAGATTGCTACTAGCTGGCATCGTCAACACCATAATCGGTTGTGGTTGTTGGCTACCACTCGCCGGAGCATAGACCGGGGGGTGAATTTCCGGGCAAGGTTCTAATCGATCGGACATCTGCATTTCGGTCGCAATAAAATCCATAGTTCGTTGCAACTCGCGGCGATTTTTCTGGATGGCCATGAATCGCTGGTCGAATTGCAACACTGTTACTAACCCACCACTAATCAGAGTCACAACCACCGCCGTTAGGGATAGAGCAATGGTCAATTCCAACAGAGTAAAGCCAGATTTATGCATGTGCCAAAGAAGAATGCCAACTCCAAGATAGATGAACTGCTTCAATAACGCAAACATCTAGATTGCTAAAAAAATATCTGCGGAATTCCTCACCTAACATTAATTTCTGCCTAGAGACTAATACTGCCTGGCCGTAGCACTTGCCAGCCCATCTTCGTCCACTTAATCACAGTGGAAGGAATACCAGCCAACGGTAATTCGGAATCCATCGCGAGGGTCTGAACTGTGGGGAACTGTCGATCGATCTCCATCATAGTTAGTAAAGCTGGTTGACTCGTCAAATTAGCGCTGGTAGTGGCCAAAGGTGCCGTTTGTCGCAAGATAAACTGAGCAATGTCACAATTGGGTACTCGCACTCCAATTGTTTTTTCGCCAGTGGGATTCATGGCGATTGGGAGCAGATCGCTAGCTGGCAATACCAAGGTGAGGGCACCTGGCCAATATTTACCGACTAATTGTTTCCAGGTCGTCATTTCCTGACTACTGCCCTGCACAAAATCCCAAATATCGCTACTCTGAGCAGCCATCAGAATCAATGGTTTAGCCGAGCTGCGCTGCTTCAATTGATAGATTAGGCCAGCCTGCTCTGGTTGAGTCGCTAAAGCTGGCACAGTATCAGTCGGAAAACTAATTACCCCACCAGCATTGGCGGTGATGATCAGCTCAGAAATTGATCCCTGCATAGGTTTAAGTTACGAAACGAATTATTTAGATTTAGGTGGGGGAGTAGGCGTTACGGCTGGCTGGGAGACCACAGGAGTATTATCGGGAATCAGCTGAAATTTCTCTTTACTGCCCAAAGAATAGTCGTCTAGCTTAAAGTCTTTACTGATTTTTGCCAACCGAGCATGTAGAGCTTCCGATAAAAGCACCCCCGCCGATTCTTTGCGAATGCCCATTAAAATCATGGTGCGTTGAAAAGAATTATCCTTGGCATTCCGACTACAACTATCCCGCCGAAACTGACCCAGATTGAGTAGTGGATAATCGTTGACCGCAAAAATGGTTTTACCGAGAGCAGTTTGGACAGTTTTGGCTCGCTCATATGCTCGCAGTTCTTCAGACAGTTGGGGACCTTCGCAAGAAGCCATCCCTACCGCAATAATTTGGTTGGGGTTATCCATAATTTTGACAATGCCCTTGGCTTCCATCACTGTTTTTAAATCCCGAACAGGAATTGCTTGATCAGCATTACCCAAATACACCGCATCCGAAGAACCCGGTTTCCAGCGATATTCTTGACTCAGCACTGCCATATTAAATTCGGCGGACTTGCCGTTTTTATCCAGACCTGGTTCAAAGGGAAAATATAATACCCCGTTAATTAGCTGCGGTCCTTTAGCTACCGGACATAAAGAAGTTTCGATCCCGAAGTTACACTTAATTTGATCAATAAAGATGGCCATCCCGATCAACAACATGAGAATTGGTGATCCGATCGCCATCTGCCAGGCTTGTTTGGCTCGAACAGAACGTAGTGAAGGAGAGATAGGATCGGCTAAATCGACGAGGATCTCGCGGGCAGATTGGTAACGATCTTTAACGTCCGATCGCAACATTTTATTCAAGATTTCAGCCAAATTCACACTGACGCTACGCTGATCCTCTGCCAGGATATCTTGCCAAATCCAACGATCCTGTTGAAAATCATAGAGATTATCCGGGGTGATATTGGTCAACAAATGCACACAGGTTGCACCCAAAGCAAACAAATCGGTCGCCGGATAGGCAACCCCCGCCCGCAGTTGCTCCGGCGGCGCGTAGCCCATTGTGCCACCAGTAGTGCCCCGGGAAGTTACTTGCTCGGTCAGTTGTTTAGACATACCAAAGTCAATTAGTACCAGCTGGCCATTTTGGCGGTGCATAATATTTTCTGGCTTGATATCACGATGAATGACCTTTTGGTCATGCACAAACTGCAATACTGGTAAAATTTCCTGAAGAAGTTGACGAATATGCTCTTCGCTGTAATCTCCATAGATCTCTAGATCTTTAAATAAGTTTTGACCATCAATATATTCTTGAACCAGGTAAAATTTTTGGTCTTGCTCTAGATAGGCCAACAGCTTAGGGATTTGCGACGACTGCCGACTGAGATTGTCCAGCTGCATCGCTTCCCGCTGAAACAGCTCTAGGGACTTATCATACGACTTAGGATTATCAACAACCTGGGGCGATGGAAAAAACTGCTTCACCACACATACTGGACGACCCGGAATGTCTTCATCGATCGCCAGGAACGCCCGACTCATACCACCAACATCTAATAGCTTTAGCGATCGATAACGCTGCTTGAGGAGCAACTGCGAACCGCAATTAGAGCAAACCAAGCTCTGTGCCTGATTTTGTGGTTTCGTACAAGTGGGATTAAGGCAGCAGCTCATGGCCTAGTGGGTAACTGTAGTAGGCCACATACCTATTTTTTTAGGTTTTACTTGTGGCATTGCTGGTCAATTTGAGCCAATTGTATCAGAAATTTAGTGCGTTGTTGGAAACAGAATGCTTCCCGTTAGTACGGAAGTCAGCCAATTTTTTGTGTTAACTTAGCGAAAGTTCACTAAATTGATTCAGCCATGTTGTCTCGCCGTCGCTTTGTTGCCAGTCTCCTGGCAGTCAGTCTCAGTTTTTGGAGTTGGCTCAATTTTTCTTTACCAGCCCTAGCGTTAGGTGGCAAGCTACCAGCTCTCAATGCACCAGCGCCAGCATTTACCCTGCCCACCAATACGGGAGATGGTCAAGTTTCGCTTACTGATTACTCCGGGCGGTGGATAGTACTGTACTTTTACCCTAAAGATTTCACCTCTGGTTGCACGATCGAAGCGCGTCGTTTTCAGCAAGATATTAGTGAATATAGTCAGCGTAATGCCCAAATTATTGGAGTTAGTGCCGATTCGATCGATACCCACGCCAAATTTTGTGATTCTGAAGGGATCAAATTTCCGCTCCTGGCCGATACTAGCGGCGCTGTCAGCAAAGCCTACGGCTCTTGGATCGGGGTCTTTTCCATGCGTCATACCTTTCTAATTTCCCCGGAGGGTGAACTGAAATTCATTTTCACTGGTGTCAATCCCGCCATCCATAGCAAAGAAGTCTTGGCTAAACTCGATGAGATTAAACAAACCTAGTTTAACGGACTCTTTCGTCCGAAATAGCAAAAATTTTTTGGCGAAACTATGGCAGAATTAACAGGTTCATTCCGCACAATTTCGATTTAGAGCTAATGACTAAGTTTGTTTTCGTTACTGGTGGAGTGGTTTCCAGCATCGGCAAAGGTATCGTAGCGGCCAGTCTGGGGCGATTGCTCAAGTCTCGTAATTACTCCGTTTCTATTCTTAAGCTGGATCCTTATATCAACGTCGATCCTGGTACGATGAGTCCCTTTCAACATGGGGAAGTATTTGTCACCAAAGATGGAGCCGAAACAGATTTAGACTTAGGGCACTACGAACGCTTCACTGACACGTCCATGTCTCGCCTTAATTGTGTGACCACCGGAGCAATTTATCAATCGGTAATTAATAAAGAGCGGCGTGGTGACTACAATGGCGGCACCGTGCAAGTTATTCCACACATCACCAACGAAATTCAACAGCGGATTGAAAGGGTCGCTAAAAATACCAACCCTGACGTAGTAATCACTGAAATTGGTGGCACGGTAGGTGACATTGAGTCTTTACCCTTCCTGGAAGCCATTCGCCAGTTCCGGAAAACCGTGGGTCGGGGCAATGTTATCTATATGCATGTCACATTGATCCCCTGGATTCCCGCAGCAGGAGAACTAAAAACTAAGCCCACCCAACACTCGGTCAAGGAGTTGCGATCAATCGGAATTCAACCAGATATTTTGATCTGCCGCTGCGTTGAACCAATTCCTCACGACATCAAAGAAAAACTGTCTGAATTTTGTGACGTGCCAGTCGAGTCAGTAATGGGTGCCCCCGATGCCCAAAGCATTTATGAAGTACCCCTCATTATGGAACGGGAAGGCTTGGCCACCCAAACACTCAAATTGCTGCAAATGGAGCAAAGAGTACCAGAACTCAGTAAATGGCAAAGCATGGTAGACAGGCTTTATTCATCAGTAGAACCAGTTAAAGTTGGGATTGTCGGTAAATATACGAAGCTTTCCGATGCTTACCTATCTGTGGTGGAAGCCCTGCGCCATGGTTCGATCGCTACCAGTAGCAAGCTAGAAATTGAGTGGATTGACTCTGAAGAACTCACCGCCGACAATATCGAACAACAGTTAGCCGGGATGAATGGCATCCTAGTACCCGGCGGATTTGGCGTTCGGGGAGTAGATGGTAAGATTGCTGCTATTACCTATGCCAGACAAAAACAACTGCCCTTTTTGGGACTATGCCTGGGGATGCAGTCCGCTGTCATTGAATGGGCTAGACATGTCGCCAAGCTCGAAGGAGCGCATAGCTCCGAGTTCGATCCGGAGACACTGAACCCGGTTATCAATCTTTTACCAGAACAGCATGATGTGGTCGATCTGGGCGGCACCATGCGTTTGGGGCTATATCCTTGTCGGCTAGATGAAGATTCTTTAGCATACCGACTCTATCAACAAGAAGTAGTCTACGAGCGTCACCGTCATCGCTATGAGTTTAATAATTCCTATCGCGAACTATTTATCGCTGATGGTTACCGGGTCAGCGGGACTTCTCCCGATGGCCGCTTGGTAGAGATCATTGAGTTGCCCCACCATCCTTTCTTTATTGCTACTCAGTTTCACCCTGAGTTTCAGTCTAGTCCTAGTAATCCCCATCCCCTCTTTCAAGGTTTTATGGCAGCAGCTCTCACCACTCGACGTGATCAGCACCAACCGTTAGCAGCTATCGGCAATGACTAGCTAGGTGTTTCAGCTGATTTAGTCATAGGATAGATATATTAAGTTAAACAATTGTGGCTGTTATTAATGTCCCGTGATGAGCATCCCTGCCTTAATTTAGCTATCGACAGATTGCGTAGTGCCGAACAGGAGAACTACGCAATCTGGGTGATCAAAGCACCTTACCCAGGTGGTTATGTTCACCATGACTGTAACTGGGATGATGAACTAATGCGTTCTTGGATCGCTTGGCAAGAAATGTTTAGTTCTAGCTCCAACCAAGTGCAATATCCCCGGTTTCCGGCAGTGCAGACTAGCCAGGTCTCGACACCGGCTCCTTTGCTGGGCATAACTCAATCGTCCAATTACAGTACTCGGTTGATGCAGCATTTGGGCATTAGCATGTGGCAATGGCTGTTTAATGGTTCGATCGATACCGCTTTGGCTCACAGCCAAGGAATTGCGATCGGTCAAAAGCGACCCTTGCGGTTGCGGATCGAAGTCCGCGATCCAGACTTGATCTCCTTTCCCTGGGAAATCATGCAGCCCCAGCCCGGCAAACCGGCAGTCTCTCTCAACCAAGAAATTTTCTTTAGCCGCACCACTAGCGATGTGGACAGGCTGCCGCCTCAACGAAACGATCGGGCGATCCGGATTCTATTGGTACTAGGTAGTAACGAAGTTGACCAACACAACTTATCGCTAGCCGAAGAAGCCGCCGCTATTGCCCAAGTTTTACGCAATGCCTATCCCAGTGGATTTATTCCTACCGATCAAATGCCACCAGCGGCCTGTCAAGTCGATACGCTGGTGCAGCCCACCCTCAATTCTTTGGTATCAGCGCTGGATCATGGCAATTACAATCTGTTCTTTTATGCTGGCCACGGCATCCCAGGAGCCGATGGCGGGATTCTCTCCCTGAGTGCGGAGGCCAAGCTCAATGGCACGGAACTTGCCCAGATTCTGGTACGGAACCAAGTAAAGCTAGCCGTTTTCAATTCTTGTTGGGGAGCACAGCCCTATCAATATCAGCAACAGTCGGTGGCGCGCAGCAGCATGGCCGAAGTACTTCTACACCATGGTGTGCCAGCAATCCTGGCCATGCGGGATACGATCGCCGATCAAGAAGCTATTAGTTTCATCCAAGCTTTAACTCAATCTTTAGCCCAACGTCTACCGATCGACAAAGCAGTTGCTACTGCCCGCAAGCAATTGTTGACCTTGTACCAGTTCAATCAGCCCGCTTGGACACTGCCGGTGCTTTATATGCATCCCGAGTTTGACGGGGAACTAATCAAGCCAGTAACCGATGCAATTACGGAAATGCCCTCTTTTCCCGATGCTTTACCACCAGCTTGCTTGCGTTCTATAGTGACCGCCACCCAAAACTTTCCAATCCAAGGTGGTTTGATGCGAATCGGTCGATCGATCGAAAATGACTTAATTATTCCAGAACCATCGGTTTCTCAAAAACATGCCGAAATTATCTATCGTAATAGCAGCGCTGACGAAGCATCTAGTTACTTTTTGCGAGATTTCTCGCGCTTTGGAACATTAGTGCAAACCAGCCAAGGCTGGCAAAAAATTCATCATCAAGAACTGCGCTTAGAAACAGGGATGAACTTAAAATTTGGCAGCGATCAAGGTCAAATTCTAGAGTTTTCTACTCAAAAATGACCAGACATAAAGTATTATCCAAATTTTACTTTGTAATACATTATTGCTCAGAAAGTAGATGGTATGATACACAGAATTCGGGTGACGCAGCTGATTGATGGTGGGTTCCAAAAATTTTTTCTAAGTTTACGGAATTTTCTGAAGCACGCATGTAGTTAATACCAGCAACCAATTTTAGAGATTTCTTTCATCAGGATCTGCTGGTTAGCTGGCAAGGAATTAAGTTTCTAAGGAACGAGGCTATGTCTAAATCTTTTTCGCAATTATCACCAGAAGCAGAACTAACATACAATCTGCTCACTCCAGATCAGCTCTATCCTTGGAATCCGGCTGATCCTGAAGCCGAAGAATATTACCAACGCCAAGAAGAGCAGTTCAATCTAGATGATTGGTCAGAAATAGATGTCCAGAAGTCTGCTACCGCTTTTTTTACCCAACTCCATAGCTGTTGGCCAGATGCTTCGATCGATCTAGTTGGACAGTTACGCCAGCATTTCACTGCTCGAATTCCGCAGGAATGGCTGGAAAAAATCGCCGTTACCGTACAACAAGTTGCTAGCCAAAGAGCGATTGCTGCTAATCAGCTGGTGAGCTGTGTACAGGAGCTGTTACCCCGCTGGGAAGAAGCAGACTTACTAGTATTGGCTCGCCCTTACAGTTATGCGATGCGTTGCGATCTCGCTGCTGAGAACGTCAACAATTTGGTGCGCTCAGTAGACTGGCAAGAGTTATCGGAAATGGAACAGGCCAAGTTAATGATGCTGGCTACCAAATATGCTTTGGATCAACTAGCTGACCAGTCCCATAATTAGAACTGAGCTGGATGGCACCATCACTGCATAAATGCTCACCTTGACCGAGGTGGGCATTTATTATGGGTTGACAGCAGTCATTGACCATTGGCCTTCCCACAGATATTGCCAACGATTTTGGGGAGTACCACGCAGCTCTAGGTGGTCAACAGCGATCGGATTTAATAAAAGCAGGCCGAAATTAGCCAAAGGCTGGTCTGAATCTAGGGCAGCTACTTCAAAAGCTTGCGCATCTTGCTCCCGGGGAGCGGCGGGTAATGGCCAAGCAAACTGCTCCCGACCACTGTTAGACAAGTTATGCCAAGCTTGTCGGCGGACTGGTTGTAAATCCGGGCTACTTTCGGTGATGAGTTGTAACTGACCAGTAATCCGAAACTGCTCTCTGGTTTTACTAAAGTACCAACAGGCTTCGGCCCAGGGATTTTGAGCGATTTGGGCAACTTTGCTCGATCGAACATCGGTGACAAATTGTAATTGACTATTTGGCTCGCAAAATCCTCGAAAGACGATAGTACGATTGCAGGGGCGTTGCTGAGCGTTAATAGTAGCTAGCTGGACATAGCGAGAATTAGGTAAGCTCCGATTGCGATGGAGGGCACGACTAAGAGGCGATCGCCAAGGAGGCAAGGACATATCTAGGGGTACTTATAAGCTATGTCTACTATCTGTAGCGTATAAAACAGTTTTTGACAATATTTGCTCATTGACAATTAACCATTGATCACCATTATTGATCACCATTTATTCATGCTCTATGATCTCTAAGCCATTGAGCTTATATGGCTCTAGGCTTAATTATTCTCTACAGATTAAATCCATATATGGTTAGTGAGCTTGACCGCACTCAGCACAAACAGGATTTCCCCGCATCAGCCCCGGCGGCCTACCCCGTTTTCTTCCGTACCTACAGCCGCTTTACTGGCACTGGGAGAGAAAGTTGGCAACAGGTTTGTACCCGTACCTTGCGGGGCTTAATCAAATTGGGCAAACTAGATGCTGATGAAGCTGATGTGATCGATCGAATGCAGCGACAGGCTAAAGCCATGCCATCCGGACGGTGGCTGTGGGTCGGTGGCAGCGAATGGCTAGAAAACCCCGCCAACTTTTCGGGAGCCTATAACTGTACCAGTACTAATGCGATCGACTGGTCAGCCTTTGGCTTAATGATGGATTTAGCGATGATGGGCTGCGGCACGGGCGCAGTCTTGGAACCACATCTGATTGAACAATTACCCGCGATCCGCAATCTGTTAAATATATCGATCGTCAGCGAGATTGGTACCACCGCAGCTAGCGATCGGCGGCAAGAAACAATAGTGGAAATAGTTGGCAATCAAGCCACCATTCGAGTTGGGGATAGTCGTCAAGGGTGGGTGAAATCTTACCAATCTGTTCTAGAACTCAGCAACGATCCACAATTTACTAGCGAAGTCAGTATTGCTGTTGACTTATCTGATGTGCGGCCAGCTGGCGAGCAACTCAAAGGTTTTGGCGGTGTGGCCAACCCAGTGAAGCTACCCGAACTTTATGAACGTTGTGTCAACATTCTGAATAAAGCTCATGGTCGGCAGTTGAATTCGGTGGAATGCTGTTTACTAATTGATGCCGCAGCTGTTACTATCGTAGCAGGAAATATTAGACGTAGTGCTGGTATGCGTCAATTCGATTCTAGCGACCAGTTAGGGGCGACAGCCAAAGATAATCTCTGGCAGCAAGATGAGCATGGCAACTGGCGAATTGACCCCGAACGCGATGCGCTGCGGATGGCCAACCATACCCGAGTATTCCACCGAAAGCCGACGGTGGAAGAATGTATTGAGGCGGTTCGGAAGCAATACTATTCCGGTGAAGGAGCGATTCAATGGGCAGGGGAAGCGGTAGCTCGGTCTAATGCTGATTTGCTTGCTACTCCAGAACTCAAAACTAAATTTTTGCAGGCTTATGGAGAGGGAAAAGCTAAATCTTGGCTGCAAGAAAATCATCCGAATTTAGATGAAGAAGAACTGCTGCATCGTCTATCCAGAGTAGGTTTGAATCCTTGCGGAGAAATCATCGGAGCAGATTTTCATTGCAATCTTTCTGAAGTTCATTTAAATCAACTTGATCCTCACAACCTAGAAGAACAAGCTGATGCTTTTAAAGCCGGGGCGCTATCCGTAGCAGCCTTACTGAATCATCAATTTGCTGAACCGCGCTATCAATACAGCCGTTTGCAAGATCCGATCGTTGGGGTTTCCTTTACTGGTCTGTTTGACTTTTTTGTCCATGCTTTTGGTGCCGAATGGCTGGAATGGTGGGCAGAGGGTCGGTTAGAAACCGAGCAAGGTCAAAGATTCAAAGCCAAAGAACAGGAATACCTAATCCGCTGGTCAGAAATTGTACATCAAGCGGTGTGGGAATATTGCGATAAGCATGGTATCAAACGCCCTAACCGTTGTACCACCGTGCAGCCCAGTGGAACTAAGTCGCTGTTAACTGGCGCTTCGCCTGGTTGGCATCCCCCCAAAGCCCAGCGCTTTATTCGCCGGATCACTTTTCGGAAGGATGACCCTGTAGCTCTGGCCTGCATGGACTATGGCTACAATGCAATTCCGTCTCAATCTGATAAGGACGAAAACGGTAATTTACTGGGTGATCCATTTGATCCACGCTGTACCGAGTGGCTGATTGAGATTCCAGTAGCAGTATCTTGGGCAGATATCCCTGGTGCGGATACGATCGATATCAGCAAATTCAGTGCCTTGGCTCAACTAGATTTTTGTATGCAAGTACAAAAACACTATGTGCGTCACAATACTAGCGCCACGATCGAACTGCGCGAAGGAGAAATTAATGCCCTAGGTACCAAAATCTTTGAAGCGATTCGAGATGATGAGGGCTATATCTCAGCGGCGTTGCTGGCGCGGTTTGATGACCTGCAAACTTTCCCACGCTTGCCCTTTGAGCCGATCGACTGGGCCACTTACAATCAATTAATGAATGAAGTGATAGATCGGCGCAAGACTGCTGACTTTGCCGAAGCACTGAGCCAATACGATTTGGGTGCGATCGATGAAGCCGGTCCAGCGGGTTGTGACTCCGACAAATGTTTACTGCCCGAGACTAAATAATTTTAGTTAATACCATCCCTCAACTTTATAAAGGTTGAGGGATTAACTTTATTGGAATCTATAAATTTTTCGTGATCACGATACGATTTCTTCGCCGCCTCTGCCTACTCTAAATTTATGCCTACTCCGCTCATTCAAGCTCTGCAAAGCTGGATCGCCCACAATCATGCACCTTTTTATACTCCTGGCCATAAACATGGGCGTGGCATGGGTGTAGAGTTTCAAGAACTATGGCAGACTGGCGGTCTCAAGGGTGATTTGGCCGAATTGCCCGGATTAGATAATTTAGCCAATCCCAGTGGTCCGATCGCCGCCGCTCAAAACTTAGCAGCGCAAACCTTCGGTGCTGACCACACCCATTTTTTAGTAAACGGTTCCACTGCTGGCGTGATCGCCGGAATTCTAGCTACTTGTGGCCCTGGCGATCGAATTCTACTGCCCCGTAATATTCACAAGTCGGTGATTGCGGGCTTGATTCATAGTGGAGCAGTGCCGATCTACATGCAGCCGGAGTATATCCCAGCGCTGGATATTGCTCATAGTGTTACGCCCCAGACTGTTGAACTAGCTTTGCAACTTCATCCGGCAATTAGTGCGGTGTTGATTGTGTCACCAACTTACTATGGAGTCAGCGGTGATATTGCGGGTATTGCCGCAGTTGTGCATCAGTTTCAGATTCCGTTGTTAGTAGATGAGGCTCACGGTGCTCATTTTGGTTTTCATCCCGATCTGCCCCCATCCGCACTATCTTTGGGCGCAGATTTGGTGGTGCAGTCTACCCACAAACTCTTAGGGGCGATGACCCAAGCCGCGATGTTGCATGTCAAAGGCGATCGCATTGATCTCGATCGACTAAATCGTTCTTTGCAATTGGTGCAGTCTAGTAGTCCGAATTATTTATTAATGGCTTCGTTAGACAGTGCCACGGCGCAGATGGCCACCCACGGCAAGGAATTACTCGATCGAACTCTGGCCTTAGCTGATAAAGCTCGATCAGAGTTAAGTAATATTCCAGACCTCTTTCCCCTCGATTTTTCGCAGCCGAGTGCTGGCTGTCGTTACTTCGACCCTACTCGTTTGACCGTGACGGTAACGGACTTCAATTTGACTGGTTATCAGGCGGATGAAATATTGTGCCAGCAATATCAAGTGGTAGCTGAAATGCCAGTTTTGCGCCATCTCACTTTCATTATTAGTATTGGTAATCAGGAATGGGACATTGAGATGCTAGTTGCTGGATTCCAGAACCTAGCCAAGCATCATCGCCGTGCGACACGATTGAATCTACCAGTATGTGAGCAAATTGCGGTTTTGAGCACGCCCATTTTGACTCCCCGCGAGGCGTTTTTTGCGCGACAGGTGACAGTGCCGATCGATACTGCTGTTGGTCGAATCTGCGCTGAATTGATTTGTCCCTATCCCCCCGGAATTCCGATGCTAGTACCGGGGGAATTGGTAACGAGGGAAGCGATCGATTATCTACAAAATATTTTGAGTAGTGGTGGAGAGATAGTTGGCAATGCCGATCCTGAGTTAGAGAGCTTAAGAGTAGTCGATCGATAGTTCAGTAGCAGTTTCGCCAGTTGTTGCTCGAATCATTTCTAGCAACAACTCTCGATATTTGCAATACTAGTGTGGGTGATCGATCGGGACAATTGTAATTGTGCAAGCAGGTATTCAAAGCCCATAGAATTTCATAATCGCCCTTAATTATTCACTAAAGTTGGTTCTCCATTAGCTTAGTTCCTTTTTTCTCCGTGATATGCTCACTTCGGCAGCCTGGCTCCCTTGTACTTTTTGAAATTGGAATTTTGACACTCTCAGGGCTAAAGCCACAGAGATTCTTAATAACTCCAGCTCGATAGCCATCACCGCTATTAAAGGCGACTGTCAAGGGTGCCTCTAGACGCTCAAAACAACTACCCATACGAGAGGTATTGCAATTGCGCTTA
>JANOQI010000011.1:0-94187 GCA_031414775.1 Synechococcales cyanobacterium VAR_4_metabat_354 | reverse complement strand
GCGCAAGCCCTGATGCTCTCGTAGGCTCGATATTTATTTCAATGTCTGGATTATCCCAGACATTGAAATAAATCCCAATTCCTGAATTAAAGGTGCTGAAAGCCTTGCAGCCTCGTCAAAAAAACTGTCCGGAGTATTGTTTAGGGCTAGGGGTAATTGAGCTAGGTACTCTCGCACCTCAGGATTGACTTTGTGATCAGTCCAGGCATGAGCTATCCGCCCTCGGTTTTCAGCTAATACGGAAGGATAACTACAGTCACAAGCATTTAGCCCCTCTACAATATCTTCATCCCAGCAACCTTGGCAGGTGGGAATATCTAGCGATCGAATCATTTCCACCACCGCGTTGGGGTAAGGTCCATAGCCCACCAAATCCCCTAAGCAAAATATTTTATCGGCATTGTGATTATCGATATCGGACAACACAGCATTCAGTGCTTCATAGTTACCATGAATACAAGAAATAACGGCGATTTTCATTAGGCTGGCTCCATTAATGGCTGTCTATTTTGTTCTTGGTAGTAGGCGATCGCTTCCGTACTAAGGCAGCAACCCCGCAAAGTATCGCCGATGGCATCTCGATCGAGATTTACCCCAATTACTTCCATTCCACTAAAGCGATCGGGGCGGCCATCTAACCATGGTGGTAAGTTTAATTCTTGGTACGTACTCTCCTGACCAGCCACAAAATCAAAATAAAAAGAGCGACCATCGGCCAAATCATAAATCCCTTTAACTCTTTGGACTGTGCCATAAGCGCCGTGGGTTAGCTCGTACCACAGCATATCGAGACTGGCCGGATCCAAAACTTGACTGGTTAGATTCGATCGCCACAGATCCTGGGGAGTAGTTGGCGATAAAACTTGACCTATTTCGAGAGTATCTGCCCAGCCGTGCCATTCGGTATCCACAGAGCTGGGGGAAACTATCGCCACTTTATAAATATCCCGGCCGGCTAGTAGTGATGTGGTGGTTTCCAGGCTGAGGTGAAACCCCACTTCGATATAAGCCGTGGTGCTAGGGTCGATGTGCTGTAATTGATCTATTTGTTCGTCAGCTAAAATGACTAATTCCGGAAACTCCGTAGACAGTCGCGTCCGATCGATCGGCAGGGCTGCCGTCTGCGGACAGATATAAAGTAGTGCTGTGTTAATCGTAGACAGTTGCTGGGCAATCCAAGTGGTTTTTCCCACTCCAGCCGCCCCGGCCACGGCAATAATATTGGATTTTTTCATTATTTCTAGAGAATCGAGGACAAAATTATGACAATTTAGAATGCTGCGTACTGCGGTCAATCATGATTTTCCAAACTTCATCCCAGTTATGAGCAATGATCGCTGACCACTTCTGAGCAGCAGGTGGTGATAGTTGAGAGTTTTGGCGAAACAGATATCTAGACATGGGAGTTTTGGAAATAAACTACGTTAGAGTGATAATGATTATCATTCTTGTATCTTACTCGATTACCATGACTCTTGACCAGCTCGCACTGCCCACCTATATTGATACGGCTATCGTCGGCAGTGGCCCTCAGGCTCTGACCTTAGCCACACACCTCATTCAAAAAAGTAAGAAGTTTTACCATAAATTTTTGGTTTTCGATCCTAGTGGTATTTGGCTGCATGGTTGGGCGAGACAGTTCCAGGCATTGCAAATCCCCCATCTGCGATCGCCCGTGGTACATCAGCCCGATCCGAATCCTCATGCTCTGAGCAGCTTTGCCGAAAACCGCCGCTCTGAATTATTTAACCCCTACGATTTACCCGGTACTCAGATATTTCAAGATTTTTGTACGGAATTGGTGCAACGCTGGCACCTCGCGACTAAAACCTATGCCGCTCAGGTCGTCCATCTAGAAATATTGGAACGGGGCTATCAATTGTGGCTCAGTAATGGCAAATCAATTAGAGCGCGGCGGGTTGTTTTAGCTCATCGTGGGGGCACGCCCTATTGGCCAGAGTGGGCGATCGATGCCAAAATTCACTATCTAGATGACTCTTCGCCAGCAAATCAAGATCAGCGATTGCAGCACTCTAGCCACATCGACCTAGCCCAGATTTCAGCCCCTAGAGAGCGAATTTTAATTATCGGCGGTGGCTTAACCAGTGGCCACCTAGCGATCGGGGTGCTGGCGGCAGGTGCTCAGGTGACCATGATGCACCGGCGCGAGTTTTACGCCAAACTATTTGATGCCGATCCGGGCTGGCTAGGTCCTAGGTATCTGAAGGACTTTGAAGCTAACCAGGACTGGGCAGAACGGTGGAAAATGATTAAAAATGCTCGCAACGGGGGTTCGCTCACTCCCGCGATTATGAACCAACTTCGCTCCGCCGAAAAAGCAGGTCAGCTATGTTTCTTAGAAAACTGTGAAGTGCAGCAAGCCACTTGGCAAGATCAGAACTGGTTGGTAACTTGCCACCATGGTCAGCAGTTGGAATTCGATCGCATTTGGTTAGCCACTGGTACCCAGCTCCATGCCAGCGCTGAACCATTATTATCAGAACTCCAAGCAACTTATCCCACCGAAATCATAGGCGGCTTACCAATCCTCGAAGATCATTTACGGTGGCCAGGGAGTCAGGTATTTATCATGGGGGGACTAGCCGCCCTGCGGGTGGGTCCGACTGCCCGCAATTTATCTGGAGCCAGAATGGCCAGTCAGCGTATCGTACCAGCTTTAACCAAAGCCAGTATCACCAGCTTAAAGAATTCTTAATAGACGAAATAGCCCTAAGGTGACCATCTACTATGAAACCCAGGCGCTGGCAATACAAAAGGCTGCCATTGGACAGAGGATAAGTGGCAGCCTTTTGTATTGCCGCAAGATCTTGCTATGGATGCATCGACAACAATATTAACTATGATTTGCTGAGTTCCATAGCTTTGTTTCTGCGGAACCGAGATAGCGATTTTCTAGATCAAGGATTTTATTCTTCTTCTGCTACTTCGCTTTCACCTTCACCCGGCGGCACCAGCGCCACCGCAAAAATAGCATCATCACTATCTAACTTTTGGACTCTCACGCCAGTAGCCATCCGGGATTGGTGAGAAATGGCATTAACTGCTTGCCGGATGATAATGCCTCGACTGGTGACCATCATCATTTCTTCATCCGCATTAACAACCCTAATAGCCGCAATCCGATCACCCTTCTTCTTGAACTTAGTAGCCATCACACCCATCCCAGCTCGTCTTTGGAGTCGGAATTGATTCACTGGGACTCTCTTGCCAAAACCATTGGTGGTAACAACTAAGACCCAAGGACCAGTGCCAGCAACAACTGCAATCTCTTCTGTCTCGGCGTTTTCAGTGACTTCTATGTCCACACTTTCAACTTCCACTTCGCTCTCGGCAGAATCTTCACCAGTAGCAGCTGCAATGGCATCCACCACTTGGCTGGGCAGAATGTCCATACTAATCAGCTCATCGCCTTTCTTCAGCGACATTGATCGAACACCGCGTGTGGCTCTGCCCAAAGGCCGCAACTGGTCGTGACTAGTCCGGAAGTGAATAGCCATCCCCAGTCTGGTACCAATGATAATACTATCTTCGGCACGGGCACTTCGTACCCAGCGCAACTGATCACCTTCTTCTAGCGAAATCGCAATCAGACCGTTAGTCCGAATATTGGCAAAAGCAGCCAGCGCCGTTTTTTTGATGAAACCCTTTTGGGTCAACATCACTAAATATTCGTTATCACTGAACTCGCTGACTGGTACCACTGAAGTGATTTTCTCGTGGCGGGGAATTGGTAGCATCTGTACCAGCGGCAATCCTTTGGCAGTACGAGAAGACGCTGGAATCTGGTATGCCTTAACGTGATAGACCACACCTCGATCGCTGAAGAGCAGAATGCTGTCGTGGTCACAGCAGGTAATGAAATGCTCGATCGCATCTTCATCTTTCATGCCCGTGCCCTTCTTGCCGCGCGTTGCCCGACTTTGGACATCAAAGGTCGCTACCGGCATCCGTTTGATGTAACCCTGCTCGGTGACCAAAATCAGAGCTTTTTCGTTGGCAATCAGGTCAATGTCTTCTAAGCCGCCGCCACTATGCTCGATCAGGGTGCGGCGGGGTGTGGAGAAGACAGTTTTGATTTCGGTGACTTCGGTGATAATAATTTCTAGAATCCGCTCCCGACGAGCCAAAATATCTTGAAAATCGATAATTTTGACTTGGAGTTCGTCGTGTTCGAGATGAATTTTGTCTGATTCCAGCGCGGTCAACCGGCGCAGCTGCATTTGCAGAATTGCATCCGCTTGGACTTCGGAAAGTTGAAACCTGTCGAGCATTTCCTGTTTGGCCGAAGCCGTATCGGCAGAACCCCGAATCAGCTGAATCATTGCTTCCATATTGGAGAGGGCAATCAACAGACCTTGAAGTAAGTGATCGCGTTCTTCGGCTTTCCGCAGTTCATACTGGGTACGGCGGGTAATCGAAATAATCCGAAAATCCAGGAAGACCGTGAGAAACTGCTTGAGCGTAAGTAATTCGGGTTTGCCATTGACGATCGCCAACATGTTACAACCGAAATTGCTTTGCAGTGGCGTTTGTTTATAAAGATTGTTGAGCACCACCCGAGGATAGGCATCGCGTTTCAGCTCGATCACTACTCGCATTCCATCGCGATCGCTCTCATCCCGAATGTCGGAAATGCCTTCGAGTCGCTTTTCGTTGACCATTTCGGCGATGCGTTCGATCATTGCCGCTTTGTTGGTCTGGAAGGGTAGCTCGGTGATAATAATTGCTTCGCGATCGGGACGACCAGGATATTCTAGTGTTTCGATCGTAGCTACACCGCGCATCACCACCGAACCGCGACCAGTAGTGTAGGCTTCTTTGATCGGCGAAACACCCAAAATGTGCCCGCCGGTAGGGAAGTCTGGCCCCGGAATGTATTGCATCAATTCCAGATCAGTAATTTCGGGATTGGCAATAAGAGCAGTGAGTCCATCGATGACTTCACCCAAGTTGTGGGGTGGAATGTTGGTGGCCATCCCGACGGCAATCCCGGAGGAACCATTCATCAGCAACTGCGGCACGCGGGCGGGCAATACTGTTGGTTCTTGCTGGGAGCCATCAAAGTTATCGGCAAAATCGACGGTTTCGCATTCAATGTCGCGTAGCAAAGCTTCTTGTGTCAGGGCTTGGAGGCGCGATTCAGTATACCGCATGGCAGCGGGGGGATCGTTGTCGATCGATCCAAAGTTTCCATGACCATTAATTAGCGGACTGCGTAGCGAAAAGTCCTGCGCCATGCGCACTAGGGCATCATAAACTGCGGTATCGCCGTGGGGATGATACTTCCCTAATACTTCCCCGACTACCCGGGCACATTTCCGAAAAGGCCGGTCGGCGGTGAGACCCAACTCATGCATGGCATACAAAATCCGCCGATGGACTGGCTTCAAGCCGTCACGGGCATCGGGGAGAGCGCGCCCGACAATCACGCTCATGGCGTATTCCAGGTAAGAGCTAGACATTTCTTGGCGAAGATCGATCGGAATAATCCGCTCTTGGGAGTCAGTCATGGAATGCTTCTCTACCGACGTTGATAATTACTAGTTCAATTTTATCATGAAAGCGGTATCATTGGCTGCTAATCGGCGTTTTCACCGTTTTGGGGTGGGGACTTGCTAGATAATTTCACTATTTGTTTATCCAATGGCATTTACCAATGATTAGTTACCTGAAGGGCGTAGTTGCCGATGTCCAAAAGCTGAGTAATACCAAGACGATTTTGGTACTGGAGGTGCAAGGCGTGGGCTATGAAATACAGGTGCCTGGGAGTAGTACTTTTCCGCGCCAAGTGGAGGTGCAGATTTTTACCCATCAGCAAACCAGAGAAGATCAAACCTCGCTATATGGTTTTAGAGAGGTGACGGAGCGGGATTTGTTTCGGCAGTTAATTACGGTCAGTGGAGTGGGGGCTAGTATTGGGATTGTGCTAATTGACCATTTAGGGATGACCGAGTTGGTGCAGGCAATTGTGTTGGGGAATACCAAGTTGCTAACCAAAACGCCAGGGATTGGCACCAAGACAGCAGAGCGGCTGACAGTGGAGCTGAAGACGAAACTAAAACAGTGGCGGGAGGTAGTGGATTTGAATTTGATTGAATTAGATGGCGATTTGGATACTAAGTTGCAGTCGGAGGTGGAATCAACGTTGTTGGCGTTGGGCTATAGCGATTTGGAGGTGAGGCAGGCGCTGCAAGCGGTGAGCCGGAATGAGACGATTATGGCAAGCCAGAATGTGGAGGAATGGTTGCGATATGCGATCGCCAGTTTATCGGAGTAGGCTCATTAGCATCATAAACTTACGCTTTCGCCCATAAGCAATCAATCGGGTATTGAGTCAAAATCTGATCTGCTGTCACTAGTGTCATCTTCTCAATCTGGGTTTGTGCTACCAGTATTCTGTCGAAAGGATCGCGGTGCAATAAGGGTAATGTTGCTACCCGACAAGCATGAGGGAAAATGATGTCTAAATACTGGGCATCTAATAGCTGTACCCGACTAGCTATATAGGTTTCAACGGATTCGGTAATGGGCAATTTTCCGATACCTACTTTAATAGCAATTTCCCAGGTACTCGCTACTGAGAAAAACAGTTTGTTGTTTTGATCGACTATTTGCTCGATCGCTTCTGGGTTCAATTTCTCTGGTGCGGTGAACCACCATAATAGGCATTGAGTATCTAGCAACAATTTCAAACTTCTTCTCCCTCAAAGGCTGCTAGTAATTCTGCTGGTAGGGAATCGTTGAAATCGGGGGGTACTTGGAATAATTCTCGATCGATCCCCATGCTACTCCGCCGATCGATATTCTTGGTCTTGATCGGTACTAGTTTAGCGACTGGCACACCACGATTGGCAATAACGATCTCTTCACCTAGTTCTACTCGCGACAGTAGTTGGGATAGATGGGTTTTAGCTTGATGAATATTGACGGTATCCATAAGTAATGACTTAGTTTACAGACTAAGTTTAGTATAAACTAAATGAAGCTCGATCGAACATTAACCTCGTAGGGGTAGGTTCGGACGATAGTTGTCGTTACTTACATGTGCCAAATATCTACACCAAGCTAAAATAGGGAAATCCATTACCTTAGATAAGGAATAAAAAATGGCAAAGATTACTGTAGAGCTTCCCGATAGTCTGCTGGGAGAAATTATCAAAGAGGCCAATGGTTAAGATACTCTAGAAAAAAGATTGCCAGAGTTATTGCGTTTAGGGTTAATAGCTGACAGATCACCTACAGGTATTGATCAGTACGTTTTAAATTTTATCGTGAGCAATCCCACACATGATGAAGTCATGCAATTCAAGCCCACTATTGAAATGCAAGAAAGACTAAAAGATTTACTCGCTAAGTCTGCTAACGGGCAATTGAACTCTGCCGAAGAACAAGAACTCAATGAATATGAAAGAATAGAACACTTGATCATCATGCTGAAGTCATGGTGAGTTTTCTTTCCTGTTTTATCCTCGGCGTGATAGATGGTCGCAACATTTTGAGATGCAAGAGCTATCAATTGTAGGATTAACACCAATTGGCAGAACCACAGTGCAATTATTAAAACTCAATAGTCCTGAGAGACTAGCGGAAAGAAGTCGCTATCTTGGGAATCATTGATTCTGGTAGCTTGCTCATCATCTTGATCGACTGATTTTTACATTACCTTGCCATCAGAAAGTTTAAGATTAATAATCGACAATACTAAAATTACCAGAAACAACACCAGCCCGATCGTACAGGCATAGCTCAAATTTTGATCACTGCCAAAAGCTTGCTGATAGAGATAATACACAACAGTTTTCGAGCTATTGCGCGGACCACCTTGAGTCATCACATACACCTCTTCAAATACCTTGGTAGCCGCGATCGCCGACACTACTGCCACCAAAGCCATATAAGGACGCATCAACGGAATCGTAATATCCCAATGCTTAGCTACTCCATCCACTCCATCGATCGCCGCCGCCTCGTACAAATCAGCGGGTATCGATTGCAAACCAGCTAAATAAATCACCATGTAATAACCCAAACCCTTCCAAATCGTCACGATCATCACACTGAACAATGCGATCGAAGGACTGGTGAGCCACTCCACGGGCGGTAGATGAATCGCTTGCAGCAATTGGTTCAGCAAGCCATTCTCCGCATAAATAAACTTCCAGGCAATCCCTGCCACTACCATCGAAATTAGCACTGGCACATAGTAAGCGGCTCTAAACCAACTAATTCCCATCAGCTTTTGGTTGACGGCGATCGCTAATGCTAAAGGTAGAAAAACTAAGGCTGGCACTACAAACAATAAATACAACAAGGTATTGCGCACCGTCTGCCAAAATACTTGGTCTTGCATCAACCTATTAAAGTTTTCCAAGCCCGTCCAAGTGGTGCTGCCATCAAAAATGTTGTAGGAATTGAAGCTCAGGTAAAAAGCTTGCAGAGCTGGGAAGAAAACAGTTAACCCCAGTCCTACCAAGGCTGGAGCCAGAAACAAATAAGGAGTGAGTTTTTGAGCACGGTCGGCAGTAAAAAAACGTTGCAGCATAGCGAATTTCGGTAAAGTGTGCCACGATTGGGCTGGAGAAACCGGAGGCTAGAACAAATGGCGGTAGTAATTGCGGGGGAACGCAGTGGCAGTGGCAAAACAACCATTACCTTAGCACTTTTGGCGGCGCTCAGAGCCAAGGGTCAGCCGGTGCAGTCCTTTAAGGTTGGTCCAGACTACATCGACCCGATGTTTCATGCCCATGTTACTGGTCGCCCTTGCTACAACTTAGATATGGTGCTGACTTCAGCGGAGTATCTGCCCCAGTGTTTTGCTAGCCACACTCAGGATGTATCACTGGCCGTGGTGGAAGGAGTGATGGGACTATTTGACGGTGCGGTTGATCCACCCGGTTACGGCAGTACAGCCCAGGTAGCACGGCAGCTAAATTTACCAGTATTGTTAGTGGTGAATTGTCAGAGTATGTCACAATCGGTGGCGGCGTTGGTGCAGGGTTATTGTAGTTTTGATTCACAACTACAAATTGCTGGATTAGTGCTGAATCGGGTAGGTAGTGATCGACATCTGGAAATTTTGACAGCGGCTTTGGCTCCTTTTCAGATTCCAATTTTGGGAGTGTTTCGACGGGAAGATGCCATTAGTCTACCCGATAGGTATCTAGGATTAGTGCCCACTGATGAGTTGCCAGAGTTGTGGGAAATAGTCGGTAGGTTAGCGGCGATTGGTCAACAGTGCTTTGATTGGGAAAAATTGCTGCCGTTATTGCAGGTGACTCCGACTCCGATCTCTATCTCCGCTCCGGCGGCACCACGGGTGAAAATTGGGGTGGCGCGGGACGAAGCTTTCAGCTTTTACTATGCTGAGAATTTGGAGATTCTGGAGTCGTTAGGAGCGGAGTTATGTTATTGGAGTCCGCTGCGAGATGAGGTGTTGCCGGAGGTGCAAGGGCTGTACTTTGGCGGTGGTTTCCCGGAGATGTTTGCGGCGCAGTTGGCGGAAAATGGGCTAATGCGGGCAACCGTGCGATCGAGAGTTTTGGCGGGGATGCCGACTTATGCGGAATGTGGGGGATTGATGTATCTGACGGAATCGATCGTGGATTTTGAGGGTGGTAGTTTTCCAATGGTGGGGATGTTGCCGACGCAGGCACGGATGGGAAAGCGGTTGACATTGGGTTATCGGACGGCGGTGGCGCAGGCGGATACGCCATTGTTGGTGCAGGGGGAGATGGTGCGGGGCCATGAATTTCATCGATCGAGTCTATCGATCGAATCAACCAGTCCTTTGTTTCAGATGCAGCGACGGGTGTTGACTGTGATGTCGCCTGGGGGAGATTTATGGGAGGGTTGGCATTTGCCGCAACTTCATGCTTCTTATTTGCATTTGCATTGGGGCGCTGGTCGGCAGTTGCCGGAGCGATTTATTCAGCAGTGTTTGAATCAACCCATCTAACCAAGCCTTACTAAATTCTTTCACCATCGATCGAGAACAAATACATCTGGCTGTCATCCACACTTAAATTCAGCCGATGCCCTGCTTGAATTGTGCGGGATGAAGCCACCCGAGCGGTCAATATCGAACTATGCTGCCCCTCAGCACTGAGCTGTCGCCCCCCATTTGATTCACCAGACTGATCATCGGTGTCGATTTTGTCGATCGGAGCTACTGCATGAATAATCATTTCATGACCTAGGGCTTCCACCGTTTGCACATCAACTGAAATTGAGCTATTCGCCGGGGGCGATGCAACGGTAAAAGCTTCTGGTCGCAGACCCACCAGAATTGGCTGATCGCAATACCTTTCTAACTGTGGGTAACGACTAACTGTGGCTACTCCTATCTTTAAGAATTGTTCACCAAAATTAATCATAAAAGTTCCCTGCTCATTTTTATGTAGCCGAGTCCGAAAAATGTTCATAGCTGGCGAACCAATAAAACCCGCCACGAAAATATTGGTGGGTTTGTCATAGAGGTCTTGCGGCGAGCTAATCTGTTGCAGCTGACCAGCACGCATTACCGCCACCCGATCGCCCATCGTCATCGCTTCCACCTGATCGTGGGTCACATACACTGTCGTTGTGGCCATCCGTTGTTGGAGGGTGGTAATCTCCGTCCGAATTTGCGATCGCATCTTGGCATCTAGATTAGAGAGCGGTTCATCCATCAAAAATACCGCCGGATCACGGACGATTGCCCGTCCCATCGCTACCCGCTGCCGCTGTCCACCAGATAGTTGTTTGGGCTTACGATCGAGCAACTCATTTAATCCTAGTTTATCTACCGCTTCTCGCACCAGGCCGTTCATCTTGTTCTGGGGCAGATTCATCATCCGCAACGGAAACTCTAAATTTTGACGAACAGTCATGTGTGGATAAAGGGCATAGTTCTGAAAGACCATCGCAATATTGCGCTGTTGCGGTGTTCGATCGTTCACCACTTGATCACCAATCAGTATTTTGCCGCCGGAAATATCTTCTAACCCCGCCAACATCCGGAGTGCGGTGGACTTGCCACAACCGGAAGGACCAACAAAAACGAGAAATTCACCGTCAGCAATTTCTAGACATAAGTCTTTAATGGCGCTGTGACCATTAGCATAAATCTTGAAAACATGATCGAATTTTACTGTTGCCATTGTTATTACCCGCTTGTAAATAATAGTGGTGTATTTCAACCTTTGGTACCAGTGGAGGCGACTCCTTCTACAAACCATTTTTGGAAGATCAAGAACACAACGAGGATCGGTGCTACCATCATCACGCCAAAGCTCATAATGTCCCCCCACTGAATAGGCGGTTGGGTTTGAAAAGTGGCAATTGCCACCGGTAGCGGTTGTACCCCTTCGCCGATTGTCACCATTAATGGCCACAGAAAAGATCCCCACTGGGTCAGAAAAGTCAGAATTGCCACGGTGGCAAATACTGGCTGGGAGATTGGGACAATAATTGCAAAGAAAGTGCGGATAATGCTTGCTCCGTCAATACGGGCAGCTTCTTCTAATTCTTTGGGCAAGCCAATAAAAAAAGTGTAAAACAAATAAATAGAAAAGGTATTAGCTACAAAAGGCAAGATTTGAGCCAGGTAGGTATTGCGCCAACCCAGGATGGTTACTTGAAAAAATAATGGTACCGCGATCGCTTCAAAAGGAATAATCATTAAGGCCAATACCACCATCAACAGCGTATTTCGTCCCGGCCAGCGGAGGCGGGCTAAAGCATAGCCAGCCATGGAATTAACTAATAACCCCAAAATGACAACTGTACCAGTGATCAACAGCGAATTCAGGAAAAACTGGCCAAATTTAACGCGTTGAAAAACATCTTGATAGTTTTGAAAAGAAGTTGGTTGGGGAATAAAACCTTGGATAGTACCAGCCTGGGACAACACCAAATCATCAGGTTTTAGACTGGCCACTAACATAAAACCGATGGGAGCTATAAACAGTAAGGCCATCACAATCAGTAAAACATAACTACCCACTAAACTAGCCCTGGCACGCGGCGATGACTTGATGACAACATCTGGAGTAATGGTTGCTGTTGGGTTTGGGTTAGACATAATGAGATTTCCACAATGTTTAGTCTGAAATGATCTGTGGCTACACCCAGATCTCAAATTATTGCTAGTAAGTTGGGTACAGCTGCAACCTATCTAAGATTTAATCGATCGCAGTTTCTTCTTTTACCAGAATTCTTTGCAGAATAGTGATGGTGAGTACAATCACGAAAAAGATGACGGTCATGGCGGCTCCTTTAGCCATCTTTTGCTGTTCAAAAGAGGCTTTGACTGCTTCATACATGACGGTGGTTGTGGAATCGTTGGGACCACCCTGGGTCATAATCTTGACCTGATCGAATAGCCGGAACGATAGAATAGAGGTGACTAGCATGACAAAAATCAGCGTATTACGTAGTTGTGGGACAGTAATATAGCGAAACTGATTCCACTTATTGCTGCCATCGATCGCTGCTGCTTCATATAAAGTACTAGAAATAGATTGCAATCCAGCTAGAATAATGACCATCTGAAACCCCACTCCCTGCCACATCGATAACAGCATAATGGCTGGTAATGCTAAAACTGGATCATTCAGAAAGTCCCTCGGCTCCCATCGACCAAAAGTAATTGACTCCAGCAAGGAATTCATCATGCCGTTGGCACCAGGAGCATAGATGATTGTCCAAATCACCGCCACCAGCGCCATCGGAAAAACCACTGGCATGAAAAAGATGGTGCGAAATATGGCAATACCTGGCAATGGCCGGTTTAAGAGCAAGGCAATTCCAAGGGCTAGGGCGGTTTGGATTGGTACCATCACCAACGCAAACAAGCCATTATTAAGCAGTGCCTGACGAAAACTTGGATCTAACAAAACGCGGCGATACTGTTCCAGTCCTAAAAACTGGAGAGGGAGCGGCGAGCCAAGCCGCAAATTGGTGAATGACAGGATCACTGCCAACAAAAACGGTAGTGCCACGAATAGTAAGAGTCCCAGTAAAGCCGGGGTGGCCATCAGCAGAGCTGTGCTGGTATCATTGTTCGATCGAGTTGGCTTAATCTTGGCTGGTAGGGAAGCTAGGGAATTATTTGTCATTTATTCCTCTCCATGGTCTGGTTTTGCTGATTAGGATAATTCTGGTTATCCTGCAAGTCCAAATTAATAGTGGTAGTGGCTTTATCTAAAGCTGTTTTGACTGATCGGCCATTGCGAATATTGGCAAAAGCTTCCTGAAAAGCTGAGGTAATTACTGGATAGGCCGGAGTTTGGGGGCGAGGGACAGTGCTGCCAGCCAGCAATTGCGCGGCAAACAGGTGTAAAGGTCCCTGCGGCTTATACAACTGGGATTGGGCAATTGCTCGTTTAGTGCCCGGTACTGCGCCATTGACATTGGTCATCGCCAATACCTCCTGCGGTTGGAGTAAAAACTCTAGGAATTTCATGGCAGATTTCTGACATTCCTGATTGCGACAATTGGTCGTGATCCCCCAGTTCCAGGAGCCTTGCGCTGTTTTAGAACCCTGGCCAAAGTTGGGTAAGGGCAGCACTACCAAATCTTTACCAGCAGCTTTGGCATAGTCTTTATAGACCCAGTGTCCCACCCAGGACAGGGGCACCCGGCCACTGGTGAAAGCAGCATCATCAATGTTGGGATCTACGTAGCCTTTTTGCATCCAGCTTTGGACTGATTGCAGGGCGGCGACTGCGGCTGGGCCATTGAGGCTCCCTGATGCCGTTTGATAGTTGCTACGCTGAATTAAATCACCCCCAGCTGACTGAATCATAGGTGAGAAGCCGTAGGTCGCCCACTCTCCCCGGTTATTCAGTTTCAGATCCAGCACCTGTCGATCGGGGTCGCGTTTAGCCAAAGTGGCCAGTGCCTGATTAAACTCCGCGACCGTCCAGGCATCTTTATTGCCCTGCGGAATTCTGATGCCAGCAGCTTGGAGCTGACTGCGACGGCCATACAGCCCGAGACCAGAGTCAAAAGTACCCACCGAGTACAAATGTCCCTGATAAGTGCCCTGTTGGAGAATAGAAGGCAATAAATCTTGGCGCACTGACTCCGAAATAAGCTTGTCCATTGGCACCAGATTTTGTTGCCAGACATAGTTGTAAACAAACGGCCCATCAAATTCTAGGACATCCGGCAAATCCTTAGAGAGAGCCGCTGCTTGGACTTGGGAATTGTAAGAACCCTCTGGCACAAAAGTTAATTCAACCTTGGTGGCATTTTGAGAGTCATTGAAACGCTTGATTTGTTGTTCTAGGACTTGGCGTTCGGTAGCTTGACCGGAATGCGCCCAAACTCTCAGCACACCTTTGCGGGCGACATGAGAGCCACTACAGCTACTTAAATATAGAAGCAGTGGTGCGAGAATACTCAGTAGCTTAAAGCGTTGAGTCATCTTGTTCTCCACTTAATTTAGATCTGCAACTAACGATAGACTAGTTGCCAAATTGTGCGCCTACTAACCTGAGGGAATTACTTTCCAGTTATTATGCCACTTGTTTGTTCCAACAACATATATAGTGGTAAAAGCCTGTCTGTATAGTCAACTAATATGTGAGAGTATGCTTTTGATAGTCTCGTTTTGACCAACATTAATAAGTTTTATTAATATTGGTTTTCTAAAATTTAAATATTTAGATCTAAATTAAAACATTGTGATGTAGCTATTGATGTCTAAGTTGAGCCGCTATTGAGAAGCTGCCCAGGCATGATCGATGAGTAGAGCAAGTGTTTCCTAACTCTGGATTTCTGGATTTGTGGGCTGACCGGCGGACTGGCGTTTAGCAGCCAATTTCTCTTCCTTACCCATAATCGAAATGAGCAAATTACGACTATGCTCCAGTTCAGGGGAAATGGCGATCGCCCGATTACAATCTTCGATGGCTCCTTGTTTATTTCCTAATTGATATTTGGCCATCCCCCGATTAACATAAACCCTGGCATTGTGTGGGGTCAACGAAATAGCCCGATTGAAATCTTGAATTGCCCCGGCGTTATTTCCTAATTCAAACTTTTCAAAACCGCGTTTGTAATAAGCTTCGGCATAAACCGAATTGATCCTAATGAAGCGATTATAGTCCCGTAGCGCTCCCTGATAATCACCAGCTGTATACTTCATGTCGCTACGACTTTTATGAGCTTCCGCATTGTTCGGTTCTAGAGTAATGATCGAGTCGTAGTCAGTGATTGCTCCTTGGATATCTCCCAAAATATACTTAGTATCACTGCGATTTTTATAAGCATCGATATAATTGGGGTTTATTTCAAGTACACAGTTATAGTCTTCGATTGCTCCTTGCGGATCGTCCAAGCTGGATTTCGCTAAAGCCCGTTCAAAGTAGATTTGCACTAGTTTTGAATCGAGATCGATCGCAGCATCAAAATCAGCAATGGCACCAGACTTATCCCCTATTTCCGATTTAATGTAACCTCGGTTGCCATAAGCTTTGGCATACTGCGGGTTCAGTTCAATAGCGCTATCGAGATCGGCGATGGCACCTTCCCAGTCCTTGAGGGCATACTTAGCATTACCACGATTACAGTAAGCTGCCGCAAATCTGGGCGCAATGGTAATGGCACAATCAAAATCATTGATTGCCCCTTGCTTATCTCCCACTTCAGACTTGATGCAACCGCGTTCGTAATAAATGTTCGAGTCTAATGAATTTAGGGCGATCGCCAAACCAAATTCCCTAATCGCCCCTTGTTTATCCCCTAACTCATATTTAATAACACCACAATTATGCCAGTATTTTGATTTTGAATCATCATCACGGCTCCCCAATTCTTCCTGAACTTCTGATTGGAATTGATACATCTTAGTAGCTAATTCTAATCCCTTTTGAATATGGATAACAGAACCTGGACTAGTTTCTGATCCGGACTGAGCTGTTGGTTTATCGGTTAATTTATAGGTGACAATGCCACAGCTGCGCGGATATTTTGATTTCAAGCTTTGATCCGGCGGACGGGTGTGCTGATCTAGTCCAGACTGCTGTACTTTAGTCGCGAGTTGTACCCCCCGACTTACTAGATCTGATGAATATCTCGTCAATTCTTGCTCGAAAAATACTATAATATTCTGCTCTGCTTTGGCTTCTGTCATAATTACAGTCCTATCTGCACTTTTAATTCTCTCAACCGGTTTTGAGCATGATTGATTTGTTCATCTAGCTCTAAGGCCATTGATTGCAATAAATCTTGCCCGGAAGATTGAATTTCTATTACTTGGACGCGCAGTTGATTAAGTTCAGTTTGCTGGATTGCAGCCATTTCTTGATCGATCGCTTTAATCTGATGATGACTTTGGGAAATTCTTTGGGCAGTGCGGATCAGCTCCGCTCGCATCTCCCACTTGTACATAATCTCGCGTAATCGGTCTTCATCACCTTTTTCATAAGCCTGATTCACGGCCATCATTAGTTTGAGGCGACGTTCTTTTTCATCTTGATCTGCCACCAAATCAGGATGAATTTGCTTAGCTAAAGCTCGATATATTTTTTTAAGGTTTCCAGCCGCTTGGACATCTTGAGCGAAATCTGAAAGCTGCACATATTCAGCAATCTGAGCTTCCAGATAATCAATTTCGGCGAAACGCATCCCAATAACTTGATGATAGTAGCGCTCAAATGAATGCAGCTCGCCTTGCAACGTGACTAAATCTAGTTCACGCCGTGCCAGTTCCGCTTCTAAGGTGGCTAACTCCGATTGCCGCTTCGCTATTTCCTTTTGTTCTGGTTTCAAGTCTAAATTACCAACGAAAGTACCAGTCATACATTTACTAAATGGCCATTGAGCTAGTTTAGTGCTGATCACTTAAACCGCTACAGTCAGTTAGCTATCGCTTATTTTAGAACTTAATTGGGCTAGAATCCTAGAAAGACTCGCTATATTTCCCCCCATGACCAGAGAAATCATCACCACTGACCAAGCTCCAGCTCCTGTTGGCCCCTACAATCAGGCAGTAGCAGCTAGCGGGAAGCTGCTATTTGTTTCTGGACAAATCTCGATCGATCCCAGTACCAATCAGCTTATACATATGGGAGATGTGGTTAAGCAAACCGAGCAAGTGATGGCTAACCTCGCAGCAATTTTGACCAAGGCGGGAGCCAGTTGGTCAGATGTGGTCAAAACTGGCGTATTCCTAAAAGATATGAATGATTTTGTGACCATGAATGGGGTCTACGGCCAGTATTTTAATGAAGCCACTGCTCCGGCGCGAGCCTGTGTCGAAGTGGCTCGGCTTCCTAAGGATGTTTTGGTGGAAATTGATTGCATTGCGGTGCTTCCTCAGCCCTAAAGATATCAATCGTAGAGGTTTTGATGGCTCCCCTATATTCCCTAGTGATTCCGATCTATAACGAAGAGGCTAATATCCCGGAACTCTACCGCCGGGTCAGCGCCGTGATGGATAGCCTGGCAATGGAGTCGGAGTTATTACTGATCAATGATGGTAGCAAAGACCATTCGATCGATCTACTGCGCAAATTGCAGCAGCAAGATGCTCGGGTATGCTACGTGAGTCTGGCGCGTAACTTTGGCCATCAAATCGCAGTGACGGCGGGTTTACAATTAACGCGCGGTCAAGCGGTGATTATTTTGGATGCTGATCTCCAAGATCCGCCGGAGTTGGTGCCAGATTTGCTGAAGCTATGGCAATCTGGCTATCAGGTGGTCTATGCCCAAAGAACCAAGCGCCCGCAGGAACGGTGGTTAAAAAGGTTGATGGCTTTTGTGTTTTATCGATTACTGAAACGATTAGCTGATGTGGAAATTCCGATCGACTCTGGGGACTTTTGTCTGATGGATCGACAGGTGGTCGATTTACTGAATGCGATGCCAGAACGGAATCGTTATCTGCGCGGGTTGCGCTCTTGGGTGGGCTTTAGACAGACGGCTTTGTTGTTCGATCGAGACCCTCGGTTTGCCGGTGAAGTCAAATATACTTTCCGAAAATCATTAACTTTGGCCATTAACGGTTTAGCTTCTTTTTCGCAGGTGCCGCTGCGGTTATCAATTTACTTGGGATTATTTTCAGCATTTTTGTCTTTACTGATGGCAGTTTTAGTTTTGTACTGGCGTTTAGTTTCCAAAGCCTCAGCTCTGACCGGTTTGGCCACTATTATGATTGCGATCTTTTTTCTAGGGGCGGTACAGCTGGTGAGTATTGGCATTTTGGGAGAATATATTGGCCGCATCTATGAAGAGGTCAAAGGTCGCCCTTTGTATACGATCGCTGAAATCGGTAGATCTATTTCTGAGAAAAAAAACCAGAGCTAATAAGGGCTTTGCTCTAGTTCTCAGCAACCATCAGGTATTTACAGCTATGCCAAGTCAAATAGTAATATTTCTGCTTGGGAGTCAGAGGTCAACTCCAGTAATTCGGGGCTATTAACCTGAACGCCATCGCCTTCTTGTAAAGAATTACCATTCAGTTTGGCACTCCCCCGGGCTACTTGAATCCAAGCATATCGACCGTGCTGCATTTCAAATGAAACCTTTTCCCCAGCCGTTAACACTGAAATATAAAGATTGATATCCTGGTGGATAATCACTGATCCTGCACGACCATCGATCGATGCGACCAAGCACAATTTACCGGCTCTGGCTGTTAATGGAAACTCGCGTTGATCGTAACGAGGGGCTAAATTTTTTTGATTAGGCAACATCCAAATTTGCAGTAAATGTACCGGTGTATCCGCAGAAGGATTGAATTCACTATGCTGAATGCCCGTGCCAGCGCTCATAACTTGCACTTCTCCTGGCCTAATCGTGGCTCCAGTACCTAGGCTGTCCTTATGTGCCAATTCTCCTTCTAGAACATAGGTGAGAATTTCCATGTCACGGTGGCCATGAGTTGCAAATCCAGCACTAGGAATCACCCGATCGTCATTGATGACCCGCAGCGACCGAAAACCCATTCGACCTGGATCTTGAAAGTTCCCAAACGAAAACGTGTGATAGCTATCCAGCCAGCTGATCTGGGTGCGTCCTCGTAAATCGCTATTGTGGATTAAATGTGTACTGCTACTCATATTGGTAGTTTTTAGGCGTGGTACCTGTCATTTTGCGGAAGTGCTTGCTGAGACGGCTCTGATGCGAAAATCCACAAGCTACAGCAATTTCGGCAATCGACAATTCTTGGTCTTTTAGTAATTTCTTAGCTCGATCGATCCTTTGTTTAATCACATATTGCCAGGGCGAAACGCCCATTGACTGTTTAAATAGCGAACAGAAATAGTAGTAGCTAAGATTGAGGTGGGTCGCAATGATCGGCAGATTTAAAGTTTTGTGCAGATTAGCCTGAATGTAATCAATGGCATAGTGAAGTTGATGAGGGGAAAGACCATCTTCGTTGTTGCTGCCGGATGGCCGCAATGATTGTAATTTTTTGGTCAGCTTCGACTTTGCCCGACCAGGAATCCCCTTAGTAATGCCAGTGCCGCTATCGAGATTTTTCATAACAACTATCCCTACTGCAATTAAGTGGTTGATAGTGATGAGCTGCAATTTTTTTACTTGCTTGTATGTACTACGGTAACAAATTTTTCCGTTTCTATCATCATCTAAGCCTTTTCCAAGAATTGGAAGATATTCCGTAAGATTGGCAAAGGTTTATATGAATGAACCTTGTCTTGTTATTATGATCACGTCGCTACTATCAGCATTCTGGACGCTGAAGTTCATAATTTTCGTGGAGATTAAAGAACCATGTCTAATACCATTAATATCCCCAAAAGTCCTAAAATCAATACTTTTAATAAGCTTTATCCAACCCGTATTGATATTCCTGGTGAAAATCGGACTCAACTAGTTGCTCTGCTAAATTTGGCTTTGGCTCTGACACTAGATCTTAAAACTCAGGTAAAGCAAGCTCACTGGAATGTCAAAGGCATGAACTTTATGCCCCTACATCAACTATTTGACCAAATGGCCACCCAACTAGAAGAATATGTTGATATGCTGGCAGAGCGGATCACTGCCTTGGGTGGAGTGCCGATGGGTACAGTGCGCGTCGTTGCCGAAGTTTCAACCCTGCCGGAGTATCCCTTTGAGATTGTAAACGGCAAGGACCATATTATTGCACTGGCCGATCGACTAGCTCCCTACGCCAAGATTATGCGGGAGATGATTGGACAAACTAATGATCTCGAAGACGCGAATACCGCCGATCTATACACCGAAATCTCGCGTCAGATCGACAAATATCTATGGTTCTTGGAAGCTCATCTACAAGATAGCTAGGAGCACATTTTTAGGTGAATTATGATACTGCAAATCCATGCTATTTTTAGCCGCCGACATGGATACCTGGGCGTAGGTTGGGATCTGGCTCGGCTCGTCTGATAACCTCGCGAGTTACCACAGCAGTATCTCCTTCCCCAAATAGTAAGAAGCGCATGAGGTATTGAATCGGGTTGCCTTCCACCCAACCAAAGTAAGCGTGGGGGTATCGATCGCTCTGGTTCTGATTGCGGATATCCAATAAAATAGCCGCGATCGTGTTGGGTACGGCGGCTCCTTTGGCGCGGAGAATGCGATATTCACCCACCTGCACACCTTCTACTTTAATAGTCTCCACAAACTGGGAAGCATCAGATATCTGGATTTCTAAGAACAATACCGAGTCGGTTTCGGGGATGTGATTATCATCTCTGACTTCTCTCTCCTTTTCACTATATTCTTTTTCATCACCAGCTTGTTTGCGATTGGCAATGAGCCGCACAGTGCCCTGGATATCTTGGGCAATGAATTCGCGAGCTACTTCGTCCATTTCGATATTTTCTACCCTTAGTTCAGTCGATCGCATGACTCGTGACACTAAAGAAGTAATGACGATTGCCCCAATAAAGAAAGCCGCAATTTTCAAACCATCAGGTCTTTCGATAATATTGACGACAGTAGTATAGATAAACACCAATGTAATTAGGCCAAACATCAATGTTTTGCCCAGCGATGAGTTGCGGCTATTGCGGACGGAAAGGGTGACCGCATAAGCAGCTGAACTCATCAGTACCAATACCCCAGTGGCATAGGCTCCACCTTGAGCTTCGACATTGGCCTTGAAGATAATGGTGACCAGAAAAGCGATCGTTGTAAATACCAAAACCAATGGTCTGGTAGCTCTAGCCCAATCGGGAGCCATGCCGTAGCGGGGCAGATAGCGGGGCACAATATTCAATAAACCGGCCATTGCTGAAGATCCCGCAAACCACAAAATTGCGATCGTACTCAAGTCGTATAAGGTACCAAAACCATCTCCAAAAAACTTATGACTCAAGTAAGCTAAGGCTCTTCCATAGGCTAGCCCGCCTGTCTTGAACTCTGCTGCCGGAATTAGAACCGTGGTGACTAAGCTACTAGTAAGTAAGAAAAAGCTCATGATTAACGCAGCGATGGTCAGTAACTTGTAAGTTCCCCGAATTCGCCCTAACGGATTATCCTCTGCTTCACCAGGATGACCTTTTACAAGGGGCATTACGGCCACGCCCGTCTCAAATCCTGATAAGCCCAGTGCTAATTTTGGAAAGAGAAGAGCCGAAATAGCCAACATCTTGAAGGGGTCGCCATGAGTCGCAAATATGGATTGCTGCCAATTAGTCAGCAATTCTGGATTTTGAATCATTCTTCTAATTCCTTCTCCAATCACTACAAAATTGAGAGATAGATAAATAATAACCAGTACTACCGCTATCCCGACAGCTTCCTGAAAACCCCGCAAAAATACCCCACCCAATAAGGAAATTAGTAACAGTGTAATGATTACTTCCTTTCCTGCCGCCCACTGATGCACTAAGGGGTTCTCGATAATGTGTGCAGAGGCATCTGCTGCCGAGAGGGTAATTGTGATAATAAAATCGGTGGCTACAAACCCTAATAAACAAAGAACAAAGAGCTTACCCTGCCACCAAGATAGTAGCTGTGCCAACATCGAGATTGATCCTTCACCGTGGGGACTAATTGTTGCCACTCTGCGGTAGATGGGCAAAGCTCCAAAAAGAGTCAGCAGAACTAGGATTAATGTGGCGATCGGAGATAGTGAGCCAGCAGCCAATGCCGCCAGCCCTGGCTGATAGCCCAAAGTCGAAAAATAATCAACACCCGTGAGGCACATAACCTGCCACCAAGGGTGTGTTTGGTGGTGTCCACCATCCTTGGGGCGATTTTCATCCAGCAACCACTGACTGAGTTGTGTGCGCTTTTTGGTACTTGGCATATGGGCTTCAGCTTTTGAGCAAACTGAGTGAGATTTACAGTGCACTTTATGATGTTGGGCTGATGTTTGGCACTCAGCAGCCACGGTTAGCTGACCCGGCATCATAAAGTTTTGTCAATCAGGAGTATACTCTAGCCCGTTACCACTTGCCACACCAGCCTAACACCAAGGAAAATGAGTCGGTGACAACAGTTTTAAAATCACTTACTTAGTAGTCAGGAGTTCAGCTAGCATGGCACAATCTCATCAATCAACGGTAATCATTACAGGTGCCTCCTCGGGTGTAGGGCTATACGCAGCTAAAGCAATGGCTCAGCGCGAAAATTGGCATGTGGTGATGGCCTGCCGAGATTTGCCCAAAACCGAGCTAGCTGTTAAATCTTTGGGGCTACCACCAGATAAATACACGATCATGTATCTAGATCTAGCCAGTTTGGCCAGTGTGCGTCAGTTTGTGACTGATTTTCGAGCTACTGGCAAATCGTTAGATGCTTTGGTATGCAACGCGGCTGTTTATTTACCACGGCTAAAACAGCCGATGTATAGCCCCGATGGTTATGAAATAAGTGTGGCCACTAATCATTTTGGCCATTTCTTGCTCTGTAACTTGCTGCTCGAAGATTTTCAAAAGTCTGGATCTGCCGATCCCCGGTTGGTGATTCTAGGTACAGTGACCGCTAACTCCAAAGAATTGGGTGGTAAGATTCCGATTCCAGCTCCAGCCGATTTAGGCGATCTGAAGGGTTTGGAAGCAGGTTTTAAGGCTCCGATCGCCATGATTGATGGCAAACCCTTTAAACCGGGCAAAGCCTATAAAGACAGCAAGCTATGCAATATGATCACCACCCGCGAATTGCATCGGCGCTTCCATAATACGACAGGGATCACTTTCACTTCGTTGTATCCAGGCTGTGTGGCGGATACGCCGCTATTTCGCAATGCGCCGAAGTTGTTCCAAAAGATTTTTCCTTGGTTTCAAAAGAATATTACCGGTGGCTATGTGACGCAGGAGCTAGCTGGCGATCGAGTGGCGCAAGTGGTCGCTGATCCGCAGTTTAAGCAATCTGGGGTGCATTGGAGCTGGGGTAATCGTCAAAAAACTGGCCGCGAATCCTTTGTTCAAGAATTGTCTGATAAGGCTAGTGATGACCAGAAATCTCAAAAAATGTGGGATCTCAGTGCTAAATTAGTGGGTCTGGCCTAAAGGGGATGCGATCGCAACGTAATGATTCCGGGTAATTATTTTCAAGTACTGAAAATTACTTTGCCTTTTTGCAGGGCTTGCAGCTTCACTTTCAGCGGCCCCGCCGTAAAGGTGTCGCTAACTGCAATGGCTTGCAGATCGATCGAACCACTTTGGGCTTTCATCTGTCCTAAAAACTGGATGAAGCTAGACATATTGCCGTTGCCAATCTCGATCGAATCCCCCAAAATTCCTACTCTTCTAGCTCTGAATTGGGAGGAAGAAAGTAGTAAATCTAATTGTTGACGCAGTTGGGCATTAGTCATTTTTGTGGGGTCAGCCGAGCTAGAAGAGAGAATCTCACCAACTGCAAACACTTTTTGGTTTAGAGCCGCATCGGCAAATAACCGAATTTCAGTATCGTTGACCAAATAATTACTCACTGCAAAAAAACGTACAACGTACTGCCGTCCATCTTTAATCTGGTCAATTAATTTCTGTTGTTGATCTAAACTCAGTTGGACAACTTGCCGACCTTTATTACTATCGCCAGGGTGGGTGGCGGCTAAGGCGGTTTGATTAGCTTGCTGTAAGAGTTTGTCAATGATTTTTTGAGTGGGTTGATCTTTGGTAGCTGTGACCACATCGAATACCATGACTTGATTACGCAAGATCGCAATATCTCCCTGTCGGAAATGTTGATATTCTCGTTCTAAATCACCAACTTCCTGATCAATAAAAGCCATCTTTTGCTCCCGATCGCGCAGCTGCTTTTCTAAATCAGTTAACTGACGATTCAGGAGTTGTTGCTGAGAGACCACATCATTTAATTCATTGTCTACCACCTGAAATTGTCTATTTTTTTCTTGGAGTTGGGCTTTACGCACTTCTAATGCCTGTTTTTGTTGGCGCAATTGGGTGGCAATTTGCCCCAGCACTGTTTCCTTAGAGCGGATTTGCTGAGACAGTTCTCGGACTTTGGCCTGCTGTTGATTTATCTCGATCGACATTTGTGGATTGGATACTTGCTGTTGGGTATCATTCAGATTAATGAGTTGCTGGGCTAGGCGAGTTAAGCGCCGATTTACCTGATTAATTTCGGTAGTTTGCTGCTCTTTCTGTTTCTCTAAAACTAGTTGCTTGGTGCTGAGGTCACTGATTTGGCGGGTGATGGCATCAACATCTTTTTGGAGATTAGTTTTTTGACTGCCGACTTCTTCTAGTTGCTGCTGCACCTTCTTGAGCTGCTGAGCACTAGTCGATCGCTTAGTTAGTTCATTTTTGACAGACTGATTGATGCCCATCAACTCGTCCTTAGCCTCGGATTGCTCGATCCGCAGTTTTTCTAGCTGTTGCTGAATGTAATTTTTTTGGCTAATGGCTTTGGCTAATTCCTCACTGGTCAAACTCAGCTTTTTCTGAAGTTTTTGCAAGTCAAAAACTCCAGTACGCAACTGTTCGCTCGCAGCAAATAGCACCGTTAATACTGATGCCGATAAAAAAGTGCCAACTATGATTGTGACTAAGGTCGCAGTCTGCTTGGGGCGGAGCTTAAAAATAGTCAGGCGAGCTTTGCCAACTTTGCTGCCCACCCGATCTCCGGACACCGCAATAATGCCCCCCAGTAATAAAATTACGATGATTAAAATGTAGCCGCTTGTCATAGCCAGTAGGAGGTATCAAGTCGATCTTCGTCATCTCTACTGCCAGAAATTTTCTGGCAACGTGCTAGCTGATCGATTTTGATGTAGCGATCATCACCAGTGCGAGCGAAGTCATCGAAACTTAAGTGAAATTTAGGTGAAAATGTGGGGAGTAAATTAGAATCCTAGCACAACCATTGTTGGCTGGCCTGCGGGTCTATCTAAGTTAAGCTAGGACAAACAAGAGCAACCTGAGGAAAATAAATCATGACTTGGCGTAGCAATATTTCTGGTACTGACCGATTTTTTGGCTGTTTACCTTACCTTTTGCCCCTCATTGAGATCGCTGGTGCCCTAACACTTTTACAGATGTTATTACCATCCCTGGCTCCGCTCAACTTCATTTTGCTACTGCTAGCACCAGTCCTCCGGGTTTATGGTGCTGTTGTCGGTATGATTCCACTGGGTTTAGGTTCTTTTGCCGTATTTTTGCTGATGTATTTAGCCGTAGTCCAAAACGAGAAAATCAATTACTCGATCCGTTTTAATACTCTCCAAGCGATCCTTTTCAGTATCGTCTTATCGTTATGGAACCTGGTGGCTAAGCTATTTGTAGGCGAATTAGGTTTGGTATTAATGCTCTTAATGCCGGTAGCGGTTTTAGGTGCTTGTCTATACTCGATCGGATCAACTGTTTTGGGAAAATATCCAGATATCCCCAAGTTATCGGAAAATGTTTATGCGATGCTGCCCCGTTAAGGAATTGCCTCAGGCAATTTAGGCTGATGCTGGTCTGGAAAAATTGGACACAGGTCGGCAGTAACCTGATATGATAGGAAGCCCTTGCTTCTTAAACCATAAAGAAGCCGCCCAGTCCAAGAGGAAATACTTGTGAATCATTACGAATTAATGTACATTTTGCGTCCTGACCTCAATGATGAGCAGGTTAGTACCGCAGTTGATAAATATAAACAGCTGCTTGTGGCCAATGAAAGCACTGATATTGAGATTCAAGTCAAAGGCAAGAAGCGCTTGGCCTATCTTATTAATAAGAACCGCGATGGTTTTTACGTACAAGTAAACTACATTGGCACCGGCAAAGAAGTTGCGATCGTTGAAAGAGCTATGCGACTCAGTGAAGAAGTGATGCGCTATCTCACGATCAAAATGGATCCGCCCAAGCCTGAGGTCGAAGAAGCTGAGGCTGTTGAAGCCTAGAGATTTGTTGACGAGCAACGGGGGCAACCCCGTTTTTTTTGATTTAATTTTCAGAGTTGAGATTAGAAACCGAATTAAACCAAATTTAAAAATAGAGGATTAATATGCTAGTTGCCCGCTTGTGCCCCGGAATATTGCTTGCTGCTGTCACTCTGAACTTAACTACAGGAGTTGCCACCCAGGCTGCTTTTCCTCGTCCAACAACTGCTAAGCAGGGTCTGGTAACGGCTGCGCATCCCCTAGCGACTCAAGCGGGTGTGCAAATTTTGCAACAGGGCGGCAATGCGATCGATGCCGCCGTAGCCACGACGCTGGCAATTTCCGTAGTAGAACCTTTTTCTGCTGGGATTGGTGGGGGTGGTTTTATGCTCCTGAAGGTAGGGGATAAAACCCGCGCCCTAGATTTCCGGGAACGGGCACCGCGCCGGGCTAGCCGCAATATGTACCTCGATGCCAACGGTAAAGTTAAGCCTCAGGCTAGCTTAGAAGGACACCTTGCCGCCGGGATTCCAGGTACGATCGCAGGCTTAGCGGCGGCTCATCAAAAATATGGCAAATTGCCCTGGTCGCAAGTTGTTCAGCCATCGATTAAGCTCGCTCGTAATGGTTTTACGGTGAGCAATATTTTAGCCGATCGCATCAAAGACAAAGCCCCGCTGTTAAAACGAAATCTGGCGGCGCGTCAAATATTTATGCCCGGTGGACGACCCCTAGCTACTGGATCGCGGCTCATCCAAACTGATCTAGCCCAGACGCTTACCACCATTGCCCGCAATCCCCGCAATTTTTATCAAGGCACCATTGCTCAGAAGATCGATCGAGATATGCGTCAAAATGGTGGTCTGATCACGAGAGCCGATCTGCTCGCTTATCAACCCATTTGGCGCGATCCGCTCTGTGGCAAGTTCCGGCAGTACCAGGTATGCTCGATGCCCCCACCGTCTTCGGGTGGGGTGCATTTATTACAAATACTCAATATTATTGGGGACAAAGGTTTAGATAAATGGGGTTGGCATAGTCCCGATGCCATACATCTGATCGCCGAGTCCATGCGTACTGCCTATGCCGATCGGTCTTTATACCTGGGCGATCCAGCTTTCACCAAAGTACCAGTCACCGCCTTAACCAGTCCTGGCTATGCCACTTTGCGTCGTCAAGAAATATCTTTGACCCGCGCTCGACCTTTTGCTCAGGTCAAACCAGCGGACTGGTCGGTGCTGCGGCGCTTTCAGCCTAATGCCCCGCTTCAGCCCCCAGTCCCTCGTACTCAAAACCAGAAGGTGTCTGCCGATACGAGCCATTTAACGGTAGTCGATCGCAATCGACGGGTGGTGAGCCTCACCTTTACCGTCAATTATCGCTTTGGGGCGGGGGTAGTAGTACCTGGTACTGGCATTTTGTTGAATGATGAAATGGATGATTTTGCTGTTGCTCCTGGGACACCTAATGCTTATGGATTAGTGGGTGGCGAGGCCAATGCTGTAGCTCCTGGTAAAACCCCTCTCTCCAGTATGACGCCTAGCATTGTGACGGAAAACGGTAAATTTCGATTGGCGGTGGGTTCGGCGGGGGGTAGTCTGATTATCACCAATGTTTTACAGGTGATTCTTAATACGCTAGTGTACAAAATGGACGTGAAAGCAGCGGTAGCAGCTGCTCGGATTCATCACCAGTGGTTGCCAGATAAATTGGATATCGAACCAGGAGCAGTTAATTCAGCGACCTGGGTAGAACTTCAACGGCGGGGTCACAAACCTAATCAACGAACCGAATGGGGCAATACCAACGCCATTCAACAACTACCGGATGGTACTTTAGCTGGTGCTGCCGACCCGCGCGGAGAAGGAACCGCTGGGGGTTTTTAGAGCAACTATTAAATGTTTGCGAAATTTCACGCCGACCGTAAAACTATCAATTAGAGTTGAAAGTAGCAATTTGAGAGATCGCACCATCTCCTCTACTCACTCTATGATTCCAGGACAATTTAGCTCCGCTACTGTTAGCCGATTGCGCCTGTTGTGGCCGCAGTTGGTGGAGATGGTTGGGGACAATGTGATCATGCTGACTAGTGAAATTCTGGCTTGGCCAGTGGATACCAGTTGCCAGCTGGCTGGTGTGGAATGCCCTGATTTTTTGCTGATTCTCAGTCCCAATTTTTCGGCTTGTTTAGGAATTCAGAGCATCGCAAATTCTGGAAATTATCATCTCAATCTGGTCTTTGCCACAGATGAAATTGAAAGTTTTTTGGTGGCTGTTCATAAAACTCTACCGGCTAAACATCAATGGAAACCAATCCTCAAAAAATGGTATTCCCGATTACAACCCAATGATAGTTATTGGCAAGGTCAATTTACCTTGCAGCTAATTAGTGCTTTGGCCTCACCCGCTGCGACCAGTCCGTTGGCGGTGATTTTGTCACAACAAAATAGCCAGGAAAAAATACTGAATCAGTTAGCTACTAATATCCGTGAAACTGTAGAGTTGTCAGTAATTTTAGGGATGACGATCGATCAGGTGCAAGATTATCTGCAAATCGATCGACTAGTGATTTATCAGTTCAACCCAAACAGTTTAAAGCAAGATGGAATTTTTGCCAGCGGTGGTAAAGTCATCCATGAAGCCCGGTTGGATGAGTCTATTCCGATCTCGCTCAATTTTGATGAAGCCCAAACCTGTTTTGATGATGTACAGCATTGGGAAAATTATCAAAATGGTTTGATTCAGGTGGTTAGTGATGTGGCTCAGACTTTTGCCAAGCACCTCTGTTTTGCTGAGCAGATGGAGCGCTTGCAGGTCAAATCGAAGCTCGTAGTTCCAATTATTGTGACTGGTCAGCTGTGGGGGCTGCTGATTGCCCATGATTGCCATCAGTGCTCTGAGTGGCAGAGCTGGCAACAAGAACTATTGCAAAAAGTAGCCGGACATCTGTCGATCGCCATCTATCAATCTCAGCTTTATGAACAGTTGCAAATTCAGAAAAAAACCCTAGCGCAGCAAGTCGATGGGCGTACCAATGAACTGCGTGATGCTTTAATGGTGGCTCAGTCTGCTAGTGAAGCCAAAACCGAATTTTTAGCGGTGCTCAGTCACGAATTACGCACGCCCTTAACCAGTATTTTAGGTTTGTCTTATACCTTGCTCAATTTGCTAAATAGCAATTTGGACACTCGCCAAAAAAATTATATTCAAACTATTAAAAATAGTGGCGATCACCTGCTGGAATTGATTGACGATATGCTCGAAATGTCTAAGCTAGAAGCTGGACGGGCAGTGTTGAAAGTTAGTGAATTTTCTTTACTAAGAATACTGCAACAAGTGGTTCAAATGGTTCAGCAGCGGGCAGATCAGCGTAAAATTAGTCTGCAAATTCAGATTATGGATGGCGTTGAAGATATTAGCCAAGACCATAGCCAGGATGTACGCTTTCGGGGCGATACCAAGCGCATTAAACAAATTTTAATTAATCTACTAACTAACGCTATCAAGTTTACCGAAGAATCTGGTCAGATTATCATTCGGACTTGGCGAGAGTTTGATTATTTAGTGTTGCAAGTCGAAGATACTGGGATTGGGATTGCCCAGGATCAAATTCCGCGCATTTTTCAAAAATTTCAGCAACTTGATTCCACTCTTGATCGAGCTTATGAAGGAATTGGGTTGGGTCTGGCACTCACTAAGCAACTAGTGGAACTACATGGCGGCTGGATTGAAGTGGAGTCAGTTGAAAATGATGGCTCAACCTTTACGGTGTGGTTAGCCTCTCAGTCGCTACGCTTGCCCAAAACGGAAAAGCTGCCCGTCTTGAATAAAAACGATGATGAACAACAACCTACTAAAACAATTGTATTAGTAGAAGATGATAATGCGGCTGGTGGTCTGGTGGCTGATATCTTGACCGCCGCCGGTTATCAAGTGGTTTCTCTCACTGAAACCTATCTGGCACACAAACAAATTGAACTATGGCAACCAGATTTGGTGATTATCGATCAAGAAATTGGTCAAGACCAGACCAGCCATATCTTAAACTATTTACATAATTTGACGGAAACGCAGCATATCCGCTACTTGTTGATTTCTACTCCCGAGCAGCAAAATAGCAAAGAACAAGCCATGGCTGTCGATCGATTGTTTTGGAACCGGGTGCAGCCCGAGCAGCTCTTGCGCAAAATTGCCCAGATTATTTAAGATCGGCTTTGGCCAAGGCTAGTCGATAGACTTTGGTCGTCTGTTGAGCAATATCTGCCCAGTTGAACCGCAAGCGCAATTCATCATAGGCGTTGTCGGTGAGCCATTTCGCATAGCTGGGGTTGCGGAGCACTTCCAAAATGCCCCAAGCTAGAGACTCGGGGTTGTTTTTCCAGGTGACAATGCCGGTTTGTCCATGCCTGACTACCTCAGGCAAACCACCCGCATCTGACACTACGACCGGAACATGAGAAGCAAAACTCTCTAAAGCCACAATCCCAAATGGTTCATACAGGCTCGGGAAGACGGCACAGTCGGCCACTGTTTGAAATTTATCTAAATCACTGTCCGACATAAAGCCAGTAAAGAAGCACTTATCCCAAATTCCTAAATCCCAGGCTCGACTCTTCAGCTGATCGGTATTACCACCACCCACAAACACAATCTTGACCCGTCCTTCCATTTCCCACAAAACATTAGAGGCGGCGTTTAGTAAAACAAAAATCCCTTTTTCGGGAGTCATTCGTCCCACATAGTAGATGATTTTTTCATGATCGGTCGCGAAGCTGCGGCGCAGTGACCAAAAGTCAAAATCTTGAGGCCGCTGTTTTTTCTCTGGTTTAATGCCGTTATAGATGGTGTGGATATTGTCAGGGGGGCAACCCAAAACTTCATCTACCTCCCAATGCATGTATTTACTACAAACAATCGTTTGTACCGCCTCTTGAACTAGGTCTCGCTCTTGCTGGTGAATTTGCTCGCTGTCATAGTTGTGGATGCCTTGATGCCGACCATATTCGGTGGCGTGAATCGTGGCAATTAAAGGCAAGCCCGTGATGTTCTTGATCGCGATCGCTGCTTTGGCTACCAACCAATCGTGGACATGAATTAGATCGAATTGCTGAGATGCCACCAGTAGCTGCGCTTGTTCTTGCAAACTGGTATTCATATTACTGATCCAGGTCAATAGATGATCGCGAGGGCTAGGCTCGACTTCAACCCGATAGATATGAATGCCATCGATTATTTCATAGGCTGGAGCGAGGCCGACTTCGATCGTCACCAGATGTATTTCGTACCCTAGTTTGGTTATTTCCGGATACAGCTCGGCACAGTGGCGCGAGATCCCGCCAATGAGACGGGGTGGAAATTCCCAAGTCAAAACTAATATTTTCATTTACCAAGGTTGATGGCGAATGTCCAGTTCCAAGATTTTACTCCTTAAGATTCCGATTCACCCATAAGTAATTAGGATGAATTTCGCTAATCCGATTATGAATACCGTTCAACACCAGACTAGATAACGGTTGCAAATGGGGATTTTTCCCTTAGTATGCAGATGGGGTGGTGAACCCGCAAATTTTTCGCGATTGTTTTAGAGAGGAATTATCCATGGCGACTTACAAAGTTACATTAGTCAGTGCTGCTGAAGGTTTAAATCAAACCATCGAAGTAGCTGATGATACTTATATTCTAGACGCTGCTGAAGAGCAGGGTTTGGATCTGCCTTACTCTTGCCGTGCTGGTGCTTGTTCCACCTGCGCTGGCAAAATCACCAGTGGTGAAATTGACCAATCTGATCAGTCTTTCTTGGATGACGACCAGATTGAAGCTGGTTTCGTACTGACTTGTGTGGCTTATCCTAAGTCCGACTGTACGATCGAAACTCACCAAGAAGAGTCTTTGTACTAAGTCGCAGTTTCTAGAGTGAATTACTAGCATATGCGGAGTTCTAACCTAGCTCTGCATATTTTTTGTGTATTTATGTTATTGATTTAGCTGGAAATGAGTACTCAGTTCTTAAGATAATTATACCTATTGCCCCTGCTAGTCTCCTAATGCCTGCTACTAACTCTTCTTCGATCCGTGCTCGCCAACAGCTCTTGATTCGCCAACTGGCCGATTCGATCGAATCTATTTGGCATCAGCACCTAGACTTGTCTCCCTACTATTTACCAGATGACCTCGGATATGTCGAGGGCAAGCTAGAGGGCGAAAAGCTAATTATTGAAAACAAGTGTTACCAAACACCGCAGTTCCGGAAGCTGCATCTAGAACTAGCACAAGTCGGCAAGAATCTGGATATTCTGCACTGTGTGATGTTTCCTCGATCGGACTATGCACTACCAATGTTTGGGGCTGATATTGTGGGCGGGCGCGGCCAAATCAGTGCCGCCATTGCCGATCTTTCACCTCTTAACCAGCAGCGCGTTTTACCAGAAGCCTATTGTCAAGCCTTAGCCCAATTACCACAGCGCAATTTTAGCCAGCCCCGCGAGCTGCCCGATTGGGCAGATATCTTTTCGGAATTTTGCTTTTTCATCCGGCCAGAGGATACCCAGGAAGAGGAATGGTTTTTAGAAAGAGTGACTGGTTTTTTGACAGTGCATTGTCAGATTGCCAACTCTTCGCAACCGGTTACTCAACAAGAGCAGGATGAAATTATTGCGGCTCAGAACTACTACTGCAATAAGCAGCAACAAAACGACAAAACTCGGCGGGTGCTGGAAAAAGCTTTTGGCACCGAGTGGGCAGAGCGTTATATGACCACCGTACTCTTTGATAATCCGGTTTAGAAATTAATTCAGTCTAGAAAACGGGAATATTGGCATCGATCGATCTACTTACATAAGGTTCAGCTAAAATGCCAGCCAAAATCATATCCATCGCTTCTTGAGCGTGCTGTTGCATCATCTCTTTGCCCAGCATCTTCTTACCTGGCCACAGATATTTGATGTTTTCGAGACTAATAAAGTAAAAAGCACAGGTGCCCACAATATTGATCGCCGTGTGGCGAGGTTCTAACGGTCGAAATACTCCGGTGGCCATTCCTTGCTCCAATAAGCACATCAGCTTGCCATACAGAATTTCAGCGGTCTGCTTCGGGTAATATTTGCCTTTATTCTGGATTGATTCTAAAGCAAATATATTCGCCATGTGAGGTTTGGCGGACATCATTTGTAACATCATCCGCAGACCAGTAACCAAGGCTTCCTGGGGTGCTAAGTCTTCTAAACGCAAGGATTCTACTAGCATCAAATCTTCATTAAAACAGCGCTCAATTACAGCTCGGTATAGGTCTTCTTTACTGTCAAAATAGTAATAAATCATTGCCTTTGTTACCCCTGTTTGGGCGGCAATCGCTTCAGTCCGGGCTGCTGTTAAACCTCCGATTGCAAACTCGGCCTCCGCTGCATCTAGGATCTTAGCCTTAGTTAATTCTGGATCGCGGCTAGAAGTTTTCTGGCAGAGTTTCTTGGCTATGTTCATTGCAATACTGTGGTGGATGCTTTTTAACTAAATAGTGAGTCCATTGTAGACCCGATGTCTCTATGATCCAATACTTAAAATCAGAAGTTTTGCTCCCTTGACAGGGGCCTAAGCAGCTAGGTAAGATAACTAACAAGTAAGTTAATTATTGGGTTCAGCTTGCTTGAGGGATAAGCGATTTTATTGCAAAACGACTATCCCTCATTTTATTATTCAAAATCGCTTGTATAGTTTTATTGCGATTTTGCCAAACTTCACTCTGGACAGCTCCTATGCCACAATCTCAACCCGGAATGGACAATAGATTGAACAATCCGGTAACCGATGCTGAATTAGTGTCACCGGCTGATGAACCAACCATCATTGATCACAACGAAGACATCGATGAGTTAACTCCTGTCATCGAGTCTGAGCCAGTAGCAGAGGCAAATTCTTGGCTTTCTAATAAATGGGTGTGGGTATTAGCGGCGGCAGGATTATTGGCTATACCAGCTAGTTTGTATTTGACAGGGGTGACATCTCCCAAAGCCGACCCGAAAATAACAGCGTCGTCAGCTCCAGAAACTAAAATTAACGCTGTCTCAGCGCTGGGGCGTTTGGAACCAGAAAGTGAGGTCATCAGGTTAGGGGCTTCTTCGGCGCAAGGTAGTTTACTCAAAAAGCTACTAGTCAAGGAGGGTGATCGGGTAACTGTTGGCCAGGTGGTGGCTATTTTGGATAGTAGCAATACCAAGCAAGCACAGTTGGCTAAAGCCCAAGAAGATATCCGAGTGGCCCAAGCTAAGCTCAACAAAGTAAAATCCGGTGCCCAAGCTGGGGAAATTTCGGCACAACGATCTGAAGTTAACCGCTTTCAACAGCAGCTGCGCGGGGAAACTGCTACTGCCAAAGCTACTCTGACTCGGTTAAAAGAACAACTGATTTTTGAGCCACAGGCGCAAAGCTCTAAAATTCAGGCGCTGTCAGCGCAATTGGCTGGAGAAAAACCGACCTATCAGGCGCGGATTAGTCGTTTCAGTGCGCAGTTACGCAATGCTACGGTGGAGTGTCAGCGTTACAATACGCTGTTTGCCGAGAAGGCCATCCAAGCCAGTTTGCGCGATAGCAAGTGCTTAGAGCAAGCCACCGTGCAAGAGCAATTGACCGAAACTAAGGCTCAATATCAGCAGAGCATTAGTATTATCAAACAGCAAATTGCCGAAAATACGGCAACCCAGAAGCGAATTGTGAGTAACTTGACGCAACAGATTAAGGAAGCCGAAGCTACCTACAATCGGACAGCCGCGACCCTCAATGAGCAAATCATCGGAGCAAAAGCCACTGCGGCCAAGATTTCGGAAGTACGACCAGTGGATGTGAAGTCGGCGGAGGCGGAAGTTGCTAGTTCGATCGCAGCCGCTCGGCAGGTCAAGGCCGATTTGGAATTGGCTTATATCCGGGCACCAATTGCTGGGGAAGTTTTTAAAATTTACACCAGACCGGGTGAAGCCACTAATAGCAAGGGCATTATTGAGCTGGCTCAAAACGAGCAGATGGTAGCTGTGGCCGAAGTCTATGAAAGTGATATCGGTAAGATTAAGATGGGACAAATTGCTGAAATCAAGAGTGAAACTGGTGCCTTTACCGGCATGATCCAGGGCACGGTGAGTCAAATTGGGCAGCAGATCGCCAAAAAGGATGTGCTAAATACCGACCCAGCAGCTGACGCTGATTCCCGCATTGTTGAAGTAAAGCTGGCACTCAATCCGCAGGACAGTAGTCAAGTCCGGGGTTTAACTAACTCCAAAGTAGAAATAAAAATCAAGAACTAGCATTAATTACCTATGTTTGGAAAAATTCCGCTAGCTTGGTTGCAGCTCAGCCACGAAAAAATTCGATTAATGGTGGCGATCGCGGGGATCTCGTTTGCTGATATTTTGATGTTTATGCAACTTGGTTTTCGAGATGCGTTGTTTGATAGTGCTGTGACACTACACAAAAGTATTCAGGGTGATGTATTTCTGATTAGTCCACAGTCTACTTCGCTGATTGCAATGAAAAGCTTACCGCTACGACGTCTTTATCAAAGTCGATCGCTCAGTAACGTGGTTGCGATTACGCCAATTTATCTCGATTTTGGTCTCTGGAAAAACCCAGAAAATAAAACTACCAGAAGTATGATGGTGATTGGCTATAACCCAGTTGATCGAGGACTATTTGACCTGCCAGGCATTAGTAAAAAATCAGAAGACCAGAAAAACATTGACCAAATTATGTTGCCAGACACCTATCTTTTTGATATTCAGTCGCGGGAACAATTTGGCGATGTGGGTAAATGGTTTAAGGAAGGTAAAACTGTTACCACTGAGATGCGTAGTCGTAAAATAAAGGTGGGTGGTTTGTTTACCCTGGGAGCATCCTTTGGCGCTGATGGTAATGTGATGACTAGTGATACAAACTTTACCCGATTGTTTAAGCGAGATAAAGGACTAATAGATATTGGCGTTGTCCGTCTCCAGCCCGGATCAGACTTAAAGCAAACTATCAAGCTCCTAGATCAGCAATTGCCAGATGATGTGAAGGTCTTAAGCCGGGAAGAATTCATTGATTTTGAGTTGAACTATTGGCAAACTGGCACATCGATCGGATTCATTTTTACCCTAGGCACAATCATGGGCTTTATTGTGGGTATCGTAATTGTGTATCAAATTCTCTATACGGATGTAGCCGACCATTTGTCAGAATACGCAACGCTCAAAGCCATGGGTTATACAGACCTTTATTTACTGATAATAGTCTTCCAAGAAGCTGTGATCCTCGCGATAGTAGGCTTTTTTCCAGGGATGCTGGCGGCAGTGGGTTTATACACCATGACTCGAAATGCTACTAATTTACCGTTAATGATGACTGTCGCCAGAGCCTCTACGGTATTGCTCTTGACTTTTATTATGTGCTTGGTGTCGGGGGCGATCGCGGTGCGGAAACTGCGGGCCGCTGACCCCGCTGATATGTTCTAGAGGAAATTATTATGTTTGATACCATTAATACCAATCTCAATGGCAAAGCACCAGAGCTACAAACTATTCAGCCCAAACATCACTTTGAGGAGGTGGTAGTATCGATCGATCGCCTCAATCATTACTTTGGCAAAGGCTCCCTCCGCAAGCAAGTTTTATCCGATATCAGTTTGCAAGTGGGGAAAGGCGAATTGGTGATTATGACTGGTCCCTCCGGCTCGGGTAAGACTACTTTACTAACTTTGATGGGTGGTTTGCGATCGCCGCAAGAAGGCAGCCTGAAGGTGCTGGGGGACGAATTGATTGGCGCTAGCAAAAGCAACCTGACCAAAATGCGCCGGAACATTGGCTATATTTTCCAGGCTCATAATCTGCTTAAGTCCCTGACAGCTCTGCAAAATGTAGAAATGTCCGGGCAACTGCACGCTCATATTAGTAATAAAGAAACCCAGCAACGCGCCGCCGCCATGCTGGATGCCGTGGGTTTGTCCGATCGCAAGACTTATTACCCTGAGAGCCTATCGGGTGGCCAAAAACAGCGGGTGGCGATCGCTAGAGCCTTAATGAGTCGTCCGAAGTTAGTGTTGGCGGACGAACCGACAGCAGCTTTAGATAGTAAGTCTGGGCGGGACGTAGTGACTATTATGCAGCGGTTAGCCAAGGAGCAAGGCACCACCATTTTGATGGTGACTCATGACAACCGGATTTTGGATGTAGCCGATCGAATCGTGCATCTAGAAGATGGCTGTTTGGCCAAAGATGATCAACTAGTGCCAAATTAGCAAGCGCTAAAATGCTGATATTTATAGAGTTAGAAAATTAAAGAGAGTTGTCAGTATCACCATTTTTAAACACTGAATTTTAAAACTGTGGTTGGAAAAGTTTTAAATGTGATTAGAGAAATGTATTAGCTAATAAAGAAGTTAATAAATGTAATTGATATCCTGTAATTATCTTCTTTATTATGCTACATAAAATATATATTTTATGAAGTCTGTAATCTCAAGCTATTTGCTAGGAGTCCTGTGGACAACGCTTTTGAATTTAGTTATTTACTAATTTTAATTTTTAATACTCGCGAGATTTTGTAATCGTGTAGCATATTTATAACTATCAAGAAGTGTGAAATTGTTACGGTTTGTAACTAGCGAATTTGTGATTGCTAACGAAAATTCGTAGAATCATTAGCATCTCTTGGATTCTGGCAGCTACATATAGTTGACCCTCGAAGAGATTGCGGTTGTATAAATCGTCAACAGCTTCTATCTGTGAGTATGGTGCATCTATGAATGAAATTTGGCAATCTATGACTTTTCAGTCACAAGTGCTGGTCATGCAAGCATTAGTGGGAGTAGATGTTAATAAGTTCGTTGGACAAGTGGTGGGCTTTTTGCCTAGCCTGCTGGCGGCAATTAGCATATTACTAATTGGTTGGATCGTAGCCTTAATTGCCGGTTGGATCGCTAGCAGTCTGCTGTCTAAAACTAATATCGATAATCAACTTCTGAGTAATTTTACTGGCGGTTCAGCGGGCGGCGGTATTAAGCCAGAGAGGATTGTTTCGACAATCGTTTTTTGGATTGTTTTTCTCTTTGGTGTTGTCGGTTTTTTGAATGCCCTGAATCTGAGCGGTGTTTCCGCCCCTTTGCAGGAATTACTCCATCAAGTATTGGGATTCTTACCCAAAATATTTTCAGCAGCGGCTCTGGCAGTAGTTGCCTGGCTAGTAGCCACCGCCGTCAAAATGCTAATTTTGCGGGTCTCTGAATCTTTTAGTCTTGATCGTAAGTTGCAAGTTGATACCAATAGCCACAATGCCATGCTACCCAGCGTGACCATGGCCAATTTGAGCTTTTGGCTAATTTTGCTCTTCTTCCTGAGTCCCATTCTGGAAGCGATCGGATTAAGCGGTTCTCTAGCTCCAGTGCAAAACCTGACTAGCGATATGATCAGTGCCGTGCCTAAGATCTTTAAGGCTGGCATCATTGGACTAGTAAGTTGGTTTATTGCTCGGATTGTGCGTGATATTGTGATCAATGTCGCGATTGCAGCTGGCTCCGAGCGTTTGGCCGCCAATCTTGGTTTTAACCGGCCTCCGATTCCTCGGACAGCACCTGGTCAGGCTACACCACCTAGTCCACCGAGAACATCGAACCAGACTCTGGCTGGTATTGTTGGCACCATTGTTTATGTCTTGATTCTGGTACCAGGAATTATCTCGGCATTACAAGCATTAGACATTGCGGCCATTTCTGATCCAGCAGTCACCATGCTGAACGAAGTAATGCTAATGCTACCCCGCATATTTACAGCTGGAGCATTGATTGGTCTTTCTTACTTTATTGGTCGCTTTCTCAGTGAATTAGTAACTAGTACCTTGTCGGCGATGGGTTTCAATAACATTATTCGGACATTGGGTCTGAGTAGTTTGGTTGACGAGGCCGCACCTAATCAAACCCGAATCCAGGCTAAAACTCCATCCGAAATTGCTGGGATTGTGACTTTAGTGGGTACCATGCTGCTAGCCGTAGTGTCGGCTATGGATGTTCTGAAAATTCCAGCCCTGACTAACATTACCAAAAGTATTTTGGTAATTGCTGGTCAAATTCTGGCTGGCTTGGTGGTGGTAGCCATCGGCTTATTCTTGGCTAACTTGGCCTACCGATTGATTAACTCAGCGGGCAATCGTCAAGCCAATATCTTGGCGCAGGCGGCTCGGGTGGTAATCATTGTGCTGGTCAGCGCGATGGGCTTGCAGCGGATGGGTATTGCTCCCGATATTGTGAACTTGGCGTTTGGTTTGAGCTTAGGTGCGATCGCCATTGCTAGTGCAATCGCCTTTGGCTTAGGTGGTCGAGATGTGGCTGGTGAACAGCTACGCGAATGGTTGACTAGTTATAAGTCTGATCGTCGATAACTAAGCGATCAATTCGTTTCAATTTATTAGTTTATTGATGGCTGTTGATTCCTAAGCAAGCTTACTTGCATTGGTCAGCAGTCATTTTCTATACTTTGGGAAGGTTATTTAGATTATTATTCAATTTTTTTAAGCATGGAAACTTCAACTATTAACTGCGCTACCGAATGTCAAAATGGTTGCCTACAGCCAGATAACTGTCCAGGCGAGGCTCATATCAACGCGGCGGCTAACTTTATTGGCGAAACTTCGATCGATCAAATGCATGAAATGGCCGAGGAAGCCCGCCGCAAAAAAATGATGGCTCCACCCCAATGGGTAATTCCAGAATGGCCAGAGTAAAAGTTTTTTGGTCACAATTGTGCTAAGTTTAATCGAATATTTTATTTGGTTCGATATTTTCCTTTTCAAGACCAACTACTAGTAAAATTCTGATCCCTGTTACATTCATTCAACGTCGCGATTAGGGAGCCCCGCAGTGACCGCCGAAATTCAAACTATTACTGGTCAAGAACAATCCATCACCAGTAAACTTCACCGTCAGATTATCGTTATCCTAGATTTTGGTTCGCAGTACTCCGAGCTAATCGCCAGACGTATTCGAGAAACACAAGTATATTCGGAAGTAATTTCTTATCGGACTAGTGCCGAACAGTTAAAGCTACTCAACCCCCAAGGCATTATCCTCTCTGGTGGACCCAGCTCGGTCTATGACACCGGAGCACCGCAATGCGACCCGGCGATCTGGGCTTTAGGTATTCCGGTTTTGGGCGTCTGCTATGGTATGCAGCTGATGGTGCAGCAGTTGGGTGGCGAGGTTATTAAAGCGAAGCGAGCAGAGTATGGCAAAGCTGCCATCCGGATCGATGACCCGACTGATCTGCTTACCAATGTGGCTGAAAACAGCACGATGTGGATGAGTCATGGTGACTCTTGTACGCAACTACCTGCCGGTTTTGAGTTGCTGGCGCACACTGAGAACACACCCTGCGCGGCGATTGCAGATCACCAGCGCCATCTTTATGGGGTGCAATTTCACCCAGAAGTGGTGCATTCGATCGATGGTTTTGCTCTGATTAGCAACTTTGTCTATCACATCTGCGGTTGCCAGCCCACTTGGACAACAGAAGCTTTTGTGGAAGAAGCGATTAGGGAAGTACGAGCGCGAGTAGGTGATAAACGAGTCTTGTTAGCTCTATCTGGTGGTGTTGATTCTTCGACGCTGGCCTTTTTACTGCATCGAGCGATCGGCGATCAGCTCACCTGCATGTTTATCGATCAGGGTTTCATGCGCAAGCTAGAGCCAGAGCGCTTGGTAACGCTTTTTAAAGAGCAGTTTCATATTCCGGTCGTGCATGTGATGGCACGAGAAAGATTTATCAATGCGGTCGCCGGGGTTACTGACCCAGAAGAAAAACGCAAAATTATTGGCACTGAATTTATTCGGGTCTTTGAGGAGGAATCGAAGAAGTTTGGTCCTTTTGACTATCTAGCCCAGGGTACTCTCTACCCCGATGTAATTGAATCTGCTGATACCAATGTTGATCCGCAGACTGGTGAGCGGGTAGCAGTCAAAATTAAGAGTCACCACAATGTGGGTGGTTTGCCCAAGGATTTACAGTTCAAGCTGGTGGAACCGCTGCGCAAGCTGTTTAAAGACGAAGTACGTAAAGTTGGTAAGGTGCTGAACCTCCCCGAGGAAATCGTCAATCGACAGCCTTTTCCCGGTCCTGGTTTAGCGATTCGGATTATGGGTGAAGTAACGGCGGCACGTTTAAATACGCTCCGGGATGCCGATTTAATAGTGCGCCAAGAAGTCAATCGTCACGGCTTGTACAATGATGTTTGGCAGGCTTTTGCCGTATTGCTGGCTGAGGTAAAAAGTGTGGGGGTAATGGGCGATCAGCGAACCTATGCTCATCCGATCGTCCTGCGCTTTGTTTCTAGTGAAGATGGGATGACGGCAGATTGGTCGCGGGTTCCCTATGATGTATTGGAGATTATCTCTAATCGGATTGTGAACGAGGTAAAAGGTGTGAATCGAGTGGTTTACGATATTACCTCGAAGCCTCCTGGTACGATCGAATGGGAATAGGTTGGTATAGAAATTAGATCTTGATCCATTAAAAAGCTCCGCTGTCTACTGACAGCGGAGCTTTTTCATGGATTAGATCCTACTCGACAGTACTCAAGACCGCTTGGTCTTCGGGCACTGCTGGGGGATTGGGATTCTCCCGGACAAAGGCTTTGTTGTCATCATCTAAATCGACGATGCCCGAATCACCTTCATTTAAACGACCAGAGAGCATTTCCTCAGCCAACACATCTTCTAGCAGACGCATAATGGCGCGCCGCAGCGGACGAGCGCCATAGGCTGGGTTATAGCCTTCTTCGATCAGGCGACCTTTAAACTTCTCGGTGACTTCTAGGGTGATACCTTTTTCGGTCAAGCGCTTAAACAGGTCGGCCAGCATAATATCGGCAATATGCTTGACTTCGTCCTTGGTCAGTTGTTGGAAGACGATGATTTCATCCAGACGGTTGAGGAATTCAGGGCGGAAGTAGTTCTTCAGCTCTTCATTTACTAAGCTCTTGATCCGGTTGTAGGTAGCTTCGGTTTTGTTGTCTTCAAACTCAAAGCCTAGACCACCGCCGCCCTTCTCGATTACCTTAGAACCGATGTTAGAAGTCATGATCAGCAGGGTGTTTTTGAAGTCCACCGTGCGACCCTTAGAATCAGTCAAGCGGCCATCTTCTAAGATTTGCAGCAACATGTTAAAGATGTCGGGATGCGCTTTTTCGATTTCATCGAAAAGCACAACGGTATAGGGACGACGACGCACAGCTTCAGTCAGTTGACCGCCTTCGTTGAAGCCCACATAGCCTGGGGGCGAACCAATCAGCTTGGAAACCGTGTGCCGTTCCATGTATTCCGACATGTCCAGCCGAATCATCGATTCCTCGGAACCAAAGAAGTAAGCTGCTAGCGCCTTGGTCAACTCAGTTTTACCAACTCCAGTAGGACCGGAGAAGATAAAGCTGGCGATCGGACGGTTCGGATTTTTTAGTCCGACCCGGGCGCGCCGAATAGCACGCGATACGGCTCTTACCGCTTCATCTTGACCAATCAGGCGCTGGTGTAGAGTTTCCTCCATATGCAGCAGCTTGATCGATTCCGATTCAGTGAGCTTGCTCACTGGTACGCCAGTCCAAGAGGCTACAATGTGCGCGATGTCTTCTTCTGTTACGTCCGGAGTCTTGGCATCTTTGTTTTCAGCTGATTCAGCCCGCTTGGCCTGAGCGATGTTTTTGATCTCAGCTTTGATCTCTAACTCGCGGTCTTTGAGCTGACCGGCCTTTTCAAAGTCTTGAGACCTAACGGCATCATCTTTGTCCTTGAGGACTTGACGTAGCTCTTTGTCTAAATCTTTGGCAGCAGCCGGTAATTGGGAGTTGAGTAATCTTACCCGCGAACCAGCTTCGTCCATCAGATCGATTGCCTTATCCGGCAGGAACCTATCGGCAATATACCGGTCAGCTAACTCGGCAGCAGCCTTAAGAGCGTCATCCGTAATTCGCAATTTGTGATGCTGCTCATAGCGTTCGCGCAAACCATGCAGAATCTCAATAGTTTCAGCTACGCTCGGTTCGCCGACCATCACTGGTTGGAAACGCCGCTCCAGAGCCGCATCGCGTTCAATATGTTTACGATACTCGTCTAGGGTGGTAGCCCCGATACACTGCAACTCACCTCTGGCCAAAGCTGGTTTGAGGATGTTGGCGGCATCGATCGCGCCCTCGGCGGCTCCTGCACCAATTAAGGTGTGAACCTCGTCAATGACCAAGATCACGTTACCCGCTTGGCGGATTTCGTCCATGATCTTTTTCAGACGCTCTTCAAATTCCCCTCGATATTTGGTACCAGCCACTAGTAGACCAATATCGAGAGTCATTACCCTCTTGTCTTCTAAGATGTCTGGAACGTCAGCAGCAATAATCCGTTGTGCTAGACCTTCAGCAATTGCCGTTTTGCCAACACCGGGTTCACCAATGAGCACAGGGTTGTTTTTTGTACGCCGACCTAATATCTGAATGACCCGCTCAATCTCTTTAGCGCGGCCAACAACCGGGTCGAGCTTACCATCCATTGCCATCTGAGTTAGGTTGGAGCCAAACTCATCAAGAGTGGGTGTTTTATTGCCACGACCGGAGGAACCGCCACCGGGAGCTACTGCTTCTGCCGTTTCACCCAGCATCCGAATTACCTGCGTCCGTACCTTGGAAAGATCTACGCCAAGGTTTTCTAGCACTCTAGCCGCTACGCCTTCACCTTCGCGGATCAGACCTAGGAGCAAGTGTTCGGTACCAATATAGTTATGCCCTAGTTGTCTGGCCTCTTCTAAGGACAGTTCTAAAACACGCTTAGCTCTGGGAGTGAAAGGAATTTCCACCGCTACAAATCCAGAACCCCGACCGATAATTTTTTCAACTTCGATACGTGCATCTTTGAGATTGACACCCATCGACTTTAGGACTTTGGCCGCGACTCCGGTGCCTTCACCAATCAAACCCAAGAGGATTTGTTCAGTGCCGACGAAATTGTGTCCCAGGCGACGTGCCTCTTCCTGGGCCAGCATGATGACCTTAATGGCTTTCTCTGTAAAGCGTTCAAACATGGTTTGTCTCCATCACCTGCTGCTAGCCTGATGTGTAAATTCTAACACAGGATTTTTTGGATACGAGTTCGGATATAACACCTTATTAGTAGTGACTGTGCTAGGTTCTTTGTGTTATTGCACCACATTTAAAATAGCCGGAATACTCTGAATTGCTGGTAGTTGGTTGATCGACTGCAATGCCTGCCTGAAATTAGATTCAGCCACTTCGCCTGTGACCACCACGATTTCGGCTCCAGCGGCGCTCACCGAAGTTTGGACGATCGATTCAATGCTAACTTGGTGGTTTCCAAAAGCAGTGCCGATATGGCCGATAGTACCAGGTAGATCTTGAGTTTGGAAGCGCACGTAGAAACGACCAGCCATATTTTCTAAGGAAGCCATTTGCGCGTAGTGCTGATGCGGACAGCTCAAGAGCGGATTAACGGCGGCATTTTGACATTGGCGAGCCGCTACTATGGTAACTAGGTCTGATACTATGGCAGAAGCGGTTGCGCCCGCCCCAGCACCCGGACCAAAAAGCATGACCTGCCCGAGGGGCTCACCTGCTACTAAAATGGCGTTGTAGACTCCATTGACACTAGCTAATGGATGGGACTTAACTAGCAAAGTGGGGTGAACGCGCACTGATACTAAGTTATCAGCAGATTTTTCAGCGATTGCCAACAGTTTAATTACATAGCCCAGTCGATCGGCATAGGCAATATCGGTCGCTCCAACTTTGCGAATACCTTCACAGTAGACATCCTCGCGTTTAATTCGATCACCAAAGGCCAAGGCTGCTAGGATGGCGATTTTATCACCAGCATCCAAACCATCAACATCTGCTGTTGGGTCGGCCTCGGCATAGCCTAGTTGTTGGGCATCAGCTAAAATATCTTCAAACTCACCGCCCTCTGTAGTCATTCTGGTCAAAATGTAGTTAGTGGTGCCGTTGATAATACCAGTAACTTTACTGATGCGATTCACTCCCAAAGACTGCTTAAGAGGCTGAATGATCGGAATACCACCACCTACTGCCGCTTCCAGTAAAACATAAACCCCAGCTTTATTGGCCGCTGTGAAAATTTCATCTCCAAACCGGGAAATCACTGCCTTGTTGGCAGTGACGACATGCTTGCCATGAGCGATCGCTTTCAGTATTAAGCTACGAGCTGGTTCTAAACCCCCGATTACTTCCACTATGATCGAGATTTCAGGGTCGATGACGATCGAATTTAGGTCGGTGGTTAAAACACCGGAAGAAAAACTAACCGATCGGAGCTTTTCAACACTATTCACACCTACCTTGGCAATTTCGATCTCTTGCAGGAGATGATGCCGACCCTTAGGGTCGTTCAAAATCTGGACAGTACCAGTACCTACCGTTCCTAATCCTAGAATGCCTATTTTAACCATGATACTTCTCCTTGTCTCGCACGCAGATTGCCATGTCGCAGATAATTGACGTTCTACATAATCTATGAATAGGCCACCAAATTATCGCATATTCCTGTTACTGAACTACGATTTTGGGTTAGTATCATTTAAGCTTAAATTAATAGTCAGTAATTCAAATTTCGGGCTATTAATAATGATAAAATTGTCCGGCTTCATTTTGGGCAATTCTGCTGATTGTGATAGCAATAGGAATTGCAAAAAGCAAAAAAACAGATAGAATCAGTGGATATTTAGATGATGTTAAAGAATTCTGGTGATTGAGGGTTGAATTGAAATGGCTAATCCGGAGCATCTGGCTCAATTCAAGAAAGGCGCAGATGCTTGGAATAATTGGCGGAATATAAACTCACTGATTAATCCAGACTTGAGCGGTTCTGTTTTAATGATGTCCAATCTACAAGCTTTCTGGTTTCGTAAAGTCGATTTGAGCCACTGTGAGATGACTGCGGTGATTTTAAACGGAGCTGATTTGCGGGCTGCTAATTTGAGTGGTACAAATTTGGAAGGAGCTGATCTCCGAGCTGTTGATCTGCGTGGTGCTAACTTGAGTGAGGCTAACCTCAGTGGGGTTAACTTGACAACAGCTAACCTTATTGGAGCAAATTTGGCCAAAGCCGACCTCACTCTGGCTAATCTGGCCGAGGTGAATCTCAGTCGGGCTAATTTGGAGGATGCATTTATGCTGGGGGTGGAATTACGCGCCGCTAACTTGACGGCAACCTTGCTCAATAGAGCAGATTTAACTAATGCTAATCTGTCGGGTGCGAACTTAACTCGAACCCAGCTAATTGGTACTGATCTATGTAATGCAAACTTGAGCGAAGCTAATTGTAACAGCGCCAACTTTACCGGTGCTAAACTAGTTAACTTACAAGCTTTAGGTAGTAACTTTCACCAGGCTAATTTCCGAAATGCCACTATTGCGAACTGGCAGGTTAACGATCTTACTTCTTTCGCCAATGTGGTTTAAATACTAATCGATAATCGACTACAACGCACAGAAAATATGAAATCTTGCTATGAATAATAATGTCTCTAACCCTCGTAAATTAAAGTTGGTCAAATCCAATAGTTTGAACCAACAAATTTTTTGGATTATTCTGACTTGGGTAATTGCATTATTAATGTTAGGTGTTACGGTAGCAAATGACCAGAGTGCTCGGGGGCGTAGACCTTTGCTCAACAGCCAAATAATATCGACGGATAACAGCAATCAGACGATATTGTTTACCGTTATGTTTTTAGCGATCGGAACAGTGAGCTGTACGCTAGCAATTTTGATGGTGCGACGGTTATCGACAGATTTATATCATCTTAATCAAGAAATTACCCAGGCCAATGGCGGTAGCTTTGGACAATTTATGTCTTCAGATACTACTCTACCCACTCATGCGCAAGAGGTAGAGCGCTTGACCAAAAGCTCTCACCAGCTGATTGATAATTTTCGGAAGTCTTTGATACAACAGCAAGCTGTCGATGCTCAATCTTCTTTATTTAGAGATTTGTTGGCGCTGTCGCAGCGCAGTACTGATCCCCAACTGATTTATCGGCAAGCAGTGCAAGCGGTCAAAAAAATCTTGGGAGCTGATCGAGTATTTGTCTATAAATTGGCTATCAATTTGAGTGGAAAGATCTTAGTGCAAGAAACTTCTCCAAATTTTTCACCGTTAGTTGCTGAACAAGTGACAGAAATCTTCTTTACTAAATCGATGGTGGAGGTCGATCGATATCGAGATGGTCTGATCTTGGTAGTCCATGATTTCAATACCAGCGGTTTCCAGCGAGAACAGCTAGCACTTTATCAGCAAGCTCAAATCAAGTCTAATATTGCGGCACCCATTATGGTTGGCGACCAGTTGGTGGGTTTGCTGTTTATTCAACAGTGTTCTATGACGCGTCACTGGCAAAAGTGGGAGATAGACATTTGTGCCGACATCGCTAATTTTTTAGGACTAGTTTTAAATCAAGTGGAAGTTAGCGAGAAGAATGCCTTAACCGAACAGTTTTCGAGCCAGACGCAAGTCGGTGACAAAACTGTCCTACAGGAGACTGCTCTGCATTTGCAGATCCTATCTCAGATCAGTACTCAGCTGCCTCATTCCACTAGTCCCCATGACTTTATGCTGAAGTTAATGGACGAAATCCGTGAAGTCTTACATCTTGACCGGGTACTTTTTTTCCAGATGGATGCTGAATCTGTCGGTGAGATTGTGGTTGAATCGGTTGATCCAACAATCAAAGCAATTAGTGGCGAAGAGATTATGGATACCTGCTTGGAAAATGACCGGAGAAATGGTTATGAGGCCGGAAGAGTCTCCTCAATCAGCGATGCTTATACTGCTGATTTGACGGAGTGCCATCTGAAGATGATGGAACGGTTAGAGATTCGCGCCAATATCGTAGCGCCAGTAATTATCGAAAACACTCTTCATGGTTTGTTAATTGGTCATATGAGTCGTGCGGCTCGGGAGTGGGAAAAATTTGAGATTGACCTGTTATCTCAAGTTGCACAGCAGATTAGCCTAGTGATGACCCAATCTGCACTAATAAAACAGTTGCAAGAGCAGAAGGATTCCCAGGCAATGCGCGATCAGCGGAGTAAAGTAGCCAAGGAAAATTTACAGCATAAATTAGTGGAATTAATTGATAAGACCGAATTGTAAGTTGACAGTATTAGCTTGTTGCCAAGCGATGCATTACGGTGAACCATTCTTCCAGTTGGTTGCCCCAGGCTTGCGCCGAATATTCTTGTTCGGCTTGTCGGCGGCAAGCTAACCTATCAATTTCCCCTAATCTTTTAATCGCTGTAATTAATCCATCGATACTGTCTGGCTCTACCAAAAAACCGGTTTCACTATCCCGGACAATTTCGGTGGGTCCACCGCGAGCATAAGTAATCACTGGTACGCCACAGGCTAAAGCTTCGATCGCCACATTGCCAAAAGCTTCAATCCAGCGCGGAGTCATAATTAACGCCTGACATTTACCGACCTCGGCTTGCATCATGGCCGTATCTAAAAATCCCAAATATTCTAGGTTGGCTTGGGGATAATTAGCTTGAACCTTTTGCCAGTAGTCAAGATCTTGAATCTTGCCCATAATTTTAAGTTTTAGCCCGGTCGCCTGAGCAGCGGCGACGGCATCTTCTAGTCCTTTTTCAGGAGCAATGCGTCCTAAGAAAGCTAAGCACGATTCTGGTTGCGGTTGATATTGATAAAGGCTGAGATCTAGTCCTGCGCCTCCGAGAATTCGACAATGATTACCAAATTTAAAAGTGGCGGCTTGAGTTTTGCTACAGACTCCGATCGATCCAGGAAAATTTATAGCTACTGTTTCCATCACCAGATCCAGGGCGGTGATTAAAGAACCCATGCTAATAAAGTGAGCGATCGGCTTCTGAAACCAGGGGGTCAGATAAAAAGGTAGCCAATCATAGGCGATATTAAAAATTAAATCGTAGTCTTGTTGTACCTGCCGTGCATAGTCCCACATATTCGCTAGTACGGCATCGGCGGGCATCTCGATCGGATCAGTGACTGCTTGGCTTTGGGCAGTAGTTTGCAGGGCACCAGGAATTTGGGCGATCGAAAAATCGGCCAGTACCGAACCGGCGGGAGCCACAATTTGAATTTGATGCCCACGACGGCGCATCTCGATCGCCAGGTTATGCAGGGTTAATTCCACCCCACCGCCCAAACCTGAACCTATTGGTCCTACCGAAGTGGACATGAGCAATAGTTTTAATGATGGGGGCGGCATAGGATATTAAAAAATGATGAGGTTTAATTGTGCCTAGTTACCTATTTCAAGATCAAAGCTACCTCTTTAGCAAAGTAAGTCAAAATCAAATCAGCACCAGCCCGCTTCATGCTTAGCAGTGTTTCCATGATGATCTTCTTTTCATCGATCCAGCCCATCTTGCCAGCTGCCCGAATCATGGCATATTCTCCACTGACGTTATAAGCAGCCACTGGGACATTACAGTGTGCTTTCACTTGGTGAATAATATCTAGATAGGCCAAAGCGGGTTTGACCATTACCATATCAGCGCCTTCAGCAATATCTAATTCAATTTCCCGGATGGCTTCCCGACTATTAGCCGGGTTCATTTGGTAAGTTTTTTTATCACCAAACTTGGGAGCGGAACCCAGAGCATCGCGGAAAGGGCCATAGTAAGCAGAGGCATATTTAGCGGAGTAAGCCAGGATTCCGACATGTTCATAGCCATTGGCATCTAAAGCCTGACGAATTCCCCCCACCCGACCATCCATCATATCGGAGGGAGCTACCATATCACTACCAACAGCAGCTTGACTGATGGCCATCTTCGCTAAGATTTCTACAGTTTCATCGTTTAAGATTACCCCCTGATCGTCCAGCACACCATCGTGACCATGGGTAGTGAAGGGATCGAGTGCCACATCCGTGATGATCATGATTTCGGGCGTACTTTTGCGGATGGCGGCCACGGTAATTTGGGCTAGCCCTTGGGGATTGTAGCTTTCCGTACCACGATCGTCTTTCTTGGCTTCTGGCACGACTGGGAAAAGAGCGATTGCTTTAATCCCCAAGGCATAAGCTTCGGCAATTTCTACGAGTAGTAAATCTAGAGTGTAGCGGTAACATCTTGGCATCGACTCGATTTCGACCTTAGTATTTTCACCTTCCATCACAAATAGCGGATAGATTAAATCATCTACGGTCAAGGTGTTTTCCTGCACCATGCTGCGGACGCTAGCATTGCGCCGCAAGCGGCGGGGACGTTGGGTAAGAGAAAGAGGAGTGTTAGGCATTTTAAATTAAAGTTGAAAATTTTAAAGGTGGTGAGCAGCCAGGCTTACAAATTTTACTGTTTTCGGAATCGGATGCGAAAAATATATTAACAATTGTTCGCAGCTTGCCTATTCCCCAGAAAATGCCATTGGTTAATCAAGCCAATTTCTGGGACTGTGATTGATTAGGCGGGGATGAATTTCATTGATATGCCATTCATGCAATATCGCAACCCCGTTGGTTTGGGGCCATCTTCAAAAACATGTCCTAAATGTCCGCCGCAGCGGCGACAATGCACTTCTGTCCGCTTCATTAACAATGTTCGATCGACTGAAATAGCGATTGCATTGGGAATGGGATCGTAAAAACTAGGCCAGCCAGTACCGCTATTAAACTTGGTATCCGAAACAAATAGGGGTAAGTCGCAACCAGCACAGGCAAAGGTGCCTTTACCATATTGCTTATCGAGGGTACTAGTACCAGCTCTTTCGGTGCCATGCTTCCGCAAGACGTTAAATTGCTCGGGGGTCAATAGCTCGCGCCACTCGCTTTCAGCTTTGTTAATTTCAAATTCGTTGGGCGAAGTTGTCATGGGTGATGGTTTCCTGGATAAAAAATAAAGTCCACTGACAGAACTGCCAAAAAGGACTGCTGCTGATAGTAGCGTTCGTCTGTCCATCTACACTTAAAATCAAAATGGTAAAGTAGTACTTCAAACGTGGCTTGATTCTTGATCTGAGAGTTTCAGCTGGAGAGAAATTCAGTACTAATAACAGTTTAACAAGCATCGCTCAAACTGGGATGTTGTGGAGAGAAGAGACCTCGCTAATGCTTCATTCTTTTTTAGATTATTAAATGTCAAGGTTTTGCTCTTTTTGGTTTTGATGTATACTAGCAGGCTAACGGGATGTAGCGCAGCTTGGTAGCGCGCTGCTTTCGGGAAGCAGAGGTCGAAGGTTCGAATCCTTTCATCCCGATTTGACTAAAAGTTAGAATTTGCAACGCTTTCCTTACAGTGTTTGACGATTTTGAGAAATATTTAAATTGAGACGGCTCTGACTTTAACTGGTTAGGGCTGTTTCGATCGACAGTAGGAGTGAATGATCCGCAAGCTAAAAAAATTCATTGCTAAAGATCGGGATGTATCGGCATCGACCTTTCTCTTGGAATTAAAGCTCGCATCAACGTGATTCCTACTGGTGGCACCGTCGAAAACATTGACCTGCTAGCAGCAGCCAAAGTGCAACTAGCTACTGCTCAAGCTGATGTCCCCAGCGGTTCCTTAGCTCGATCGATCGCCGTTCTCTATCGCGATTTATTTCTACTGATAGTCAAGAAAAATTCTGAGATCCATAATTTTGTAGATCTTAAAGGCAAACAAGTTAGATTAGCCCCACCAGCGGCCAGTTCCACTCCTTTTCAGAAGTAGCCAACCACTATGGTCTGACCCTGGCCGACCTGCAATTTGTTGGCACCAATCCCGAACAAGTCGGTGCCGCTTTTCGCAAAAACCGCATTGATGCTCTGTCTAGTGCTTGGGCTCCCGGTAGTTTGGCCATCACTGAGTTTGTCCAAAAATATCAAGGACAAATATTGGCGATCGAACTAACCAACAACAATTATTCAATAATCAGCAACGCCTAATATCTTTTTTTAAGATTTATTTCTGATGAGGCAAGCCATCAGCGACTTTACTGACTTAGTTATAGTCATGTTCGATCGATCGATCACCAAAATAGCTGAGGTGCTTATATTTCCCCAAACTAGATGTCGGAGAACTTTCTCAACTAGCTGGTGCATAACAGTCCCGATCGGCTGTATCCATTGCAACCAAGCTTTTTTGCTGTAAACTTGAGACTTCCTAATCATTGACTTATTGGGCGATTTAACCCTAGATCTTCTACTGGGAGCAGGATCTTGCTGTTGAGCTAGATATGTCGATCGGATAATTTCCACCAAATCATCATGGACTAATTGATAGAGATGTTCTGGTTCAGACTTGGTGCAAGCAATCAAACCTGATCCCACCAAAATATTTAGCAATAGTAAAAGTTGGGCATAGTAGTTATGTGGAGAGGATAATGTCGAGACGTTACTGCTCCGGTGCAGTTTTTCGCTATGCTTACCTCCAGTCGTTGCTGTTGCTGGCAGCAACTGGGAAAAAGTGCGTTGTGGTCGATTTCCTCGGCTATCAGTCAACAAAAAAAGTGCAGTTATCACAGCTTCTAAGTTTTCCTGGCCACAATCGCGTTTAGCTTCTTCTAAAGCCCGTTCAATTAAATATTGCTGGGGTTTTTGGCTGAGCTGAAAATATTGACCTAAAGTTTTAACATTTTCGGCTTGGAGTTGTGCCCCAATTACCTGAATCTGGGCTGGCGGTATTTCAGCATATTCATCTGCCAGATCGCTAACTAGCTGATCGACTAGCGCTGGCTCAATATAGTAGTGGCAATTGTTCGTTAAGCTACTAATCACTGTCTGGGCTTGACTAATGCTAAAGTTGCGGAGCTGATAGCGAATCTGTCGATCGAGGAGACTTTTACCAATCAGACTTAAATCGATACAGCGCTCTAGCTCCAGCAAATGATGCAAACTAGCTTGACGGATTGCCAATAGAATTTTGACGTGCGGTAGAACCAGACAAGCCTGGAAGAACTGATAGAATTCCTGGCGTTGGGTGGCTGGTGACGATACTACAAAGAATTCCTCGAATTGGTCAAAAACCAGCACTGTCAGTAACTGATTGTTGATATTGATATGAAGTTGCTGTTGAATTTGCCCTAGAGTCGCAGCTCCTGGCCTAGCGGAATGCCCCACTGCATCTGATAAACTTTCGGACAGTTGTGTTGTCCAATCTTGATAGGTTTTCAGCGCGGCAACTACGACCTGTCGATCAGCCACTATTTGACCATGCAAAGCCGGTATTACACCACCATGTAACAGCGAACTTTTCCCCATCCCACTTTCGCCATGTAAGACTACTAGTTTTTGGTTTTCATTACTCAGTCGATCGACTAGCTCCTGCACATCTTGCTCTCGTCCGATGGCCAAGGGTTGATCGAGAGAGGCGGCTGTCCCCACAAAAGCCGTTAAACCTTGTTGATGCCGAAAAAACTGATGCTGTTGCTTCGCTTGAAAAGATTCCCAGAACTGACCTTGGTGGTAGTAGAGTAGGCGTAGCTCCTGAATGATATCCAGGTAAAGTTGAGAATCATTTGGCACTTCTACCTGTGCTCTTTCCAAATGATTCAAGGCAATCAAGAATTCTCCAGAGCGGGCCTCAATCTTAGCTACCAGTAGTAAATACCGTGCTAAATTGACATTGCCGAGCTGACTATCTAATTGATATTGCTGGGTCAGGCTCAAAGCATAGTGAGCCTGGTCAGCAGCGCGTTTGAAATCACTGTTGTGTAGCGCTACTTCTGCTAAAAAGCCATGTGCTTGAGCTATGTTTAGCGGTTGACGCTGAAGTTCCTTTTCGGCCAAGACACTATTAGCAATATTTTCTAACTCTAGCCAATTGCCCATGGCGCGTAGGGTATCGCCGCTCAGGGTGAGTACTTGCCGCACCGTATCCCACCGCTGCTGCTGCTCAAAAACTCTAACAACGGACAAAAATGCATCTCTAGCCAATTGCCCGTGGGTCGCGGCACCTATTGCTTGCTGTTGATAACACCAACCCATGTGTAACTTAAGTATTGCCCAGCGGGTTTGGAGAGCATTGTGAGTAAATGCCACCAGTTCGCCGGTGACAGCTTGGTTTTGCAGCTGCTCCCAAATCTGCAAGCTTTTTTGATAATGCACTAAAGCTTCACCCAGCTTGCCTTGGGTATGATCATCACGACCCAAAATTAAGTGCCAAGTAGCCGTAAGCGCTAATGGTACCGCTCCTTTACTTTTTAAGTCTTTGGTGGCTGCTTTTAGTTCTTGACGGAATTTGGTGGGCAGGCCATAACCCAATTGTTCGTTTGGGTGAAAATGATCTAGCCCCGTTGTCAATATTTTCCCAAATAACTGGTCAGAAATTTCCCGCCATAGGATATTTAGCTCAGTGAGACTAGGCAGTAATGTAATAGCTGTAACCGTACTGGCATAAAAATACGGAGCTAGCTTGACGAGATAACTCAGTGTTTCTTCATTTAGCCATAGCACAATCGGTAGCTGACAATGACTGCTCAGGCTGACTCTTTCTATTTCTAAATTACGCAGCAGCGTTGGGAGGTTGCAGACATCGGCGATGCCAAAAACCATTAAAGCCGTTTGCCGCTGGTGAGTAGTAGCATTCAGAATCGGTTGCCACAAATTTTCTGGATGAGGCGGCAGGATGAATTCTTGAATTTGAATTGGGCATATAGCTTTTAAGCTATGCGCTAAACGATGTTGTAGTGTAGTGTAGTTACAGCGAACTAATGTTAAGGCGAACCTCCCCTGAGAAACTGTAATGGATCGTGACAGGGTGCTTAGTGCGCGCTGGTTAAGCTCATCAACATTTTCCGCTATATTTCCCGAAGTCATGGTTCAGATACCCTGGGCTGAATTTTGCGGTCGGGCAAAAAGTTACCGATCGATGGCAACTTCACCAAAATCTCATTGCGTTGCGGATCTCCCAAATAGGCTGGAATGGTGTTTTGTCGTTGAATACCCCCCGGTACAGTAGTGGTTTTGCCCCAATAGCTGAAGAGGGTTTGAAGCAATTTGTCTTGTTGCTGGCGCAGCTCGACAATTTTTGCGCCTCGATTGATAATTGTAAACCACACTAACCCTCGATCGCGAGTTGGTAATGCTCCGGTTAGAGCACTAACTTCATTTAAGGTACCAGTTTTAACGGTGGTTCCTACCGGTAGATGTCGATCGATCATACTTCCTCTCGTATCCAGACCGGAGGATGGAAATAAATCAGCAATGGTTAATCCTTGGGGTTGGACTAAGCCATGAATCGCCCGAAAAATTTGACTGGCCGCATAAGGGGCAATCTGATTTTCCATTCCCAGGCCAGAACCGTTAATTAACTGGATTTCGGCGGCAGTAAAGCCCGCGTTGGTAGTCGCAATTTGCATAATTACATCATGTCCACCGACTCCATCTGCTAACATTTGAGCGATGTCATTGTTACTATAAATATTCATTTCCCGCAGGATATCTAAGAGGGGCAGGGATTGGTGGCGAATAATAGCTCCAGCTTGGGGTGGCAGTTGATCGGTGACTACAACTTGGCCAACAATTTTGACCGGGAATTTCTCTGGAACAGCCGCCACTTTTTCCAGCTGTTTTCTAGCTGTTTTCTGGGGTGTTGAGGTGCCGCCCAAAAATTGTTTGAGCAGCTCTCCCGATTTTTTAGAATCTCTTTGGTAGTTCATGACAAAGTTGCCAACTATTACCAAGTTGCCATTGACCTGCTGAATCCCCATTTGATGGAGGGCAACGCCTAGAGCCCGTGCGTCCTCGGAGACAAACAGCGGGTCGCCAGCACCCTGAATTACTAGATCGCCATCTAAGATCCCCTGCTGCACTTGTCCAGTAATACCAATGTTGGTATCGAAACGCTTATTGATGCCCCAAGTTTTGAGGGCGGCGAGAGTGGTAGCCGATTTGGTCAAAGAAGCTGCTGGTAGGGGCATTTGGGCTTGATAATTAACCAGACCTACACTGTCTGTTTGCAGCCAAATTCCCTGCTTTTGGGGATCTAAGCCCATGGTTTGGAGGGTTTGCAAGTATTGTTCGATCGACTTTTTGACCGGCTGTTCGATGGCTTGTGGCGGGTTCAGTAAGGGTAGACCTTGCCAAGTGCTAACTAACGGCACGGGGTCGTAGGGTGCCGACAAAATCTGAGTGTTATTCAGCCAGCTATTAGCTAAACCAGAGGCAAACAATTCTAGCATCAGCAGACGGTGGATATTAAAAACTAGTTTAATTATGCCATTGTCATCACCGTATTGTATATTCTGGCCAGATTTTTTAAAAATCATTCCTGACCAAATCCATCCCTTGATGAGATCCGGTTAATTCTTGATGATTTTTCTGTAAACTAAGCACAATATTTTTCCCTAAAGTATAGACTTGCTCCGCACTGGGCTTAAACCTAATTTCAATTCCCTGGACTGGAAATTGATGAGTGATGGTTTTGGTCGTAACCAACTGGGGTTCGGAAAAGTGATGGTCTTTAGCAAACTTAATTAGTCCAGCAATTTCTTGATGATCTTGAACGACTCGATCTGACCATTTGATTTCTACACACCACCAAGGTTTTTGATCGAGCTTATCCAAGGCTACTAAGTCTACCTCGCCGCTTTTCCAGCGGGCATAATGTAGTTGACTAATATCGGCGCTATGGAACCACTGACTAAAAATTGCCGTTTCAGCCAAGGCTCCAGTTGCTGGGCTGTTTTCGTCCACATAGCCAAAAAGAGCGGCTCTCATAGAAGGGTTGGTCAAATATACTTTGAAGGAAGTCGCCCGTTGGAACCGTTTAGCGGAATCATCGATGCGATAAATGCGACGCACCAAAAAAGCTGCTTCTAAATACTCGATATATCGCTTTAAAGTGGTCTTCCCTACCCCAGAAGATTTAGATAAATTATCTAAACTGACTTCATTACCGGTGTTGTAAGCCAAGGTTGTAAATAAGCGATTGAGTTCTTGAATGTCACTAATTCCATATAAACTGGGCAGATCGCGCAGTAGTACTTTGTCGATGATGTCACTTTTAATAAACCTGGAACTGCTGCCTTGAACAGTCGGCGATAATACCGCTTCGGGATACCCCCCAAAATTTAGATAGTTGATGAATTCTTGATTTAATTCTGTAATATTAGTAGCAACGTATTGATCGTTGTGCTGAATGATCAGTTCGTCTTCTCGATCGATAAAGCTTAAATATTCAGCAAAGGTCAATGGCGGCAGTAAAAAATCAGAAAATCTGCCAGCGCCTGATTCCTGACTTTTGAGTCGTAGCGCTGCCGCCGCCGAACCTGTTACTACAAATCGATACTGGGGATAAGAATCCACTAAAGATTTCAAGTGTACTTCCCAATTTTTGAGATATTGTACCTCGTCGAAAAAAACTATGAGATTACTTTGACGATTGTGTTCGTGTAGCTCACTAAAAAATGTGAGTAACTGATCAAGACGTAAATCAGTGTAGAGCGGAGTTTCTAGAGATAAATACAAAATGTGGTGCGGTGCGATCCCTTGACCGATCAACTTTTTTACAGCGTGGTAGATCATCACTGTTTTACCGACTCTTCTTGGTCCCATCAGGACAATGGCGCGGTTAATCGATCGATCACTCACCAATTCAAAGAAGCTCTCAAAGTAATGACGATGGCGCATTTGATCAAAGCGGGGGTCAATCTGACTGTCTTCCCACCACGGATTGTCAAACTGCAATCTGGCTTTAATTTCTTTTTCAGATATTTGGAACATATCATATTAAGAGCAATTGACTGATCTTAATTGTATCACTTCTGTGAATAAGATCAGTCAATTGCTCTTAATATGTTTATTGGAACCCCGATAGATAGTGCAGCTCTTCCGCCACATATTTCAAGCGCACTAACTGCGCCGCCATCTCATCAGTTGTCCATTTACGGTTGAAGCGCTGCCAGCCCCAGCCGATCGCATTACTAGCTTGTATTTCCCAGCGATTCACTACCAGCGTGCCGCGTTCATTGGGGCGACATTCCCACCGATCTCGTCCAGTCAGCAATCCGTTAAATCCCCATACCACTAGTCCCGGTTCTCTGATCACTACAATTCTACTTAAACTGAATTGAAACAAAGGCATTTTTATTATTAAACGGCTATAGCTACCCACCGCCACGCTCCATTCGCCAATTGCTTCACAGCTACCATTCCGCCACCGTCGTTGCAAATCTAGTGCCGTGATACATCGATCGACCATCACGGCGCTGGCGTTAATTTGGATAGATTGTTCCAAAACCTGCTTGGCCATAGTCTTTTAGGATTGGACAGCTTTTTCTACCAGGTTCGACCAAGTATTAACCCCTCTCTGGCCAATTTCTTGAACATTAATAGTTTGATTGCAGGCGGTGGGAATATTGAGTAACTGCACGCAAAGTTCGGCCAGATCTTCACTGCTCACTGAGCCATTGGATAGTTTTTGTAAGTCAAACTCTAAATTCTGACCACCAGGGCGGTCTACTACTACACCCATTTGCAAAGTGGTGTAAGGCTTAAAGCTACCAGCCAGAGGCTGAGTAACGTTGCCAGTGGTGGTGGTCAAGGGAGCTACCACAATCAGTTGGGGCAGAATCCGATCGCCATAAGCTCCGATCGAGAATAATTCCAAGGCAAAATCACCGGCTCGAAAATTGGGATTGAGGTTGCCATCATACTCAAACTTGCTGAGCATGATTTGGAGAGCCGAAATTTTACTGGGATCGATCGGAGGAGCATCGGGCACCGTCTTAGCTCGCATCACAGGCACTAAATTGCTAAAGGGAATTCGCAAATTGGTGATGTTGCCCATACTGCTGTTAGTGTCAAAGGAATAGGCATAGCCCAAACCATCCCACTGCTCGCTGGGGCGTAAAAATAATTTGTAGCGTTTACCATCACCGCGTACCCGTAAAGAAATCCCTTGATAGTTGCTCAAATCTAGAGCTGGCTCAAAGTTACGAGTCCGAATCGAGGCAAAACCGCCGGAGTTTTCAGTAGAGATATTGCCGGTGAACAGCGCACAGTTAGTCGAACTTTGCAGACCACTGGCACTAACCCCACCCATTACCACATCATCCACCGCCCCCCAAGTTTGAGCCACTGGTGTCTGTGCTGTGGTGAAGTCAAAAAGTTCTAAATCGCTACTGGTAGGCAAATGCTGATTGGTAAGTTGGACTAGGGCATCCAGTTCTGGTTGGTTAACACTTGCGGGGCAATAGATGACCGCTCTCACTTGCTGCCAGACAGTTGTGGGGATACTGCTCAGAGCACCGCCGACAATTTCTACGCCTTGAGGGAAAAGTTGGTGAGCGATCGATAGCTCAGCGGCAGGTACCAATAGACAGGGATGATAGCCTTTTTGCCACAGCTGTTTAACGACTCGTTGACTGAGATGATCGACCCCACCAATTACCAAAATTGCTTGATTCATAAAATTATGGTTAGGGGCTATTGCTCGTCCTTGTAGCTGGTGAAGTTGTTTGAGCAGCGGCACGGCCTCAAAGTAGACCAAGGTTTGCCAGAGGCTGCGTAAATCCCATTGAGCCATAATTTTTTAGTGGGGGATGCAAGCGCATAATTCTTAATCTACAGCAAATTGTCCAAAAAAAAAGGGAGAGTGTAGAACTCTCCCTGGGGGCTGTTGCCCTGATTACTGGATTGGCCTTGGTCTTTCAGGCGTTTCCTTAGCATTTTCATTTGTTTTTTAACCTGTCGTTGACGGGCGGAGCCGCCTTTGCCTTTGTCGTTGCGACCTTCTTTGCGCGGTGACTCCCAGCGCTTAAGCATTCTAGCCATTGTTCTTGGGTTGAGTTTATGAACTACTGTTGCTGATCATAACAAATTTAATGGTGGTGGCAATAGCTCCTTACCCTACTTAGAGGGCGTTTGAACGGTTGAGATAGCAGTCAAAAAAATCTTTTGGTTAGGAACCCAGGCGTTCGATCGCTGACATCGACTTGCGATAATTAGCTACTTGTCCTTGTTGATTAAATATTTCGGCGGCTTTTCTCCAGTCGAGGAGTGCCCCGGCCTTGTCGCCTAAAGCAGATTTGACAGTCCCACGGTTATGGTAGGCATAGGAAAAGCCTGGATTAATAGCGATGGCGCGGGTGTAGTCTTCTATGGCGGCCTGACGATTTCCTAACTCAAATTTGGTAATGCCCCGATTGTAGTACGATTGAAAATCGTTGGGATAGAGGTTGATCGCGCGGTTATAGTCTTCAACTGCCTTCTTTTTATTGCCTAACCCAGATTCGGTATGAGCACGGTTGTAGAAAGCTTGAGCATCATTAGGGTTGAGAAAAATAGCCCGATTGTAGTCTTGGATAGCTCCTCTGGCATCTCCAAATAAAGATTTGATATTGCCACGGTTTCTATAGGCTGGCGCTAACTGAGGATTGATCTGAAGAGCGCGGTTCCAATCATTTTGGGCTTTTTTTAAATTCCCTAGCCGCGCTTCCACAATGGCTCGATTATGGTAAGCAAAAGCAAAGTTGGGATTGATGTTGATGGCGCGATTCCAATCATTAATCGCTCCTTTTTTATCCCCGACCTCCGACTTAGCACTAGCCCGATTATTGTAGGCTTGGTCATCATTCGGGTTGAGCGTGATCGCACGGTTGTAGTCTTTGATTGCTCCTTTTTCATCGCCGATCTCTGACTTGGAAAAACCACGATTGTGGTAAGCGTTAGTAAAGTTAGGATTGAGGGCAATAGCGCGGTTATAGTCTGCGATCGCTCCTTTGTTATCTCCTAACTGAGCCTTGGCTAGACCCCGCCCGTAGTAAGGTCGCGAATTCTTGGCATCCAGAGTGATGGCTCGATCCATGTCTACTAACACACCCCGATAGTTACCTTGGCGTTCTTTTTGGACGGCACTAGCAATTAAATCATCGATCGGCTTGGGTTTTGCCGCGATCGCCACTGGCTCATAACCATTGATTCCAGCTGTAGAAGCAAGCTTGGTAAAAGTATTGACGGTAATCCCCAGATTGAATCCAGTCTTAATCCGAACATCGGCATTGACCGTATCTCGTAATTTGGTATCGATATCTCCTTGACCGTGGATCGCGATCAATTCGCCCTGATCGCTCCAAACTGGGCCGCCACTGTATCCGGGCAAAGTACTATTGTTGTAAATCAGTGAGTAGCCTTTTTCCTGTTGCTTAGTACCATTACTGACCACATCTCCCTTGACAAAGGCGAATACGGATTTAGCAATAGCGGTAGAGACTGGAAAACCAGAAACATAAATAGTTTCACCTGCTTCGATCCGATCAGAATTGCGGATTGTTTTAGCAACTGGGTAGTTTTTATTACTGGTGAAGTTAACTACGGCTAGATCGATTTGATTGGGGAAAATATTTACCTTGGTAACCCGATAGCTAGTATCGTCTGGGGCTATGACTTCGCAGCCACTGTCACTGACCACATGGGCTGCCGTCAGCACAGTGTAATTATTACCATTTTTTTGGATAATTACGCCGGAGCCTTTGTTACATCCCTCGATCTGGACGGTACGCTGTTTAGCAATTCTCTGAACTTCTACTGGGGATAAAGCTGCTGCTGGTGTGACATAGCCAACGAGGGCAGTTGCACCCAAGAGAGTAGTTGGCAACAGGTGATTTTTCATCTTTATCACAATATAGTCTTTGAGAATAATAGAACCAACATAGCGGAGCTTCATTCGTGACAGCTACTTTGCCTGATTCACATACTTAACGAAACACATTTTAGCATTATCTAAACATTTAGGATAATGATACTACAAAAGCACTACATATTTGTCAAGATGAGTGCCGCTTTACCGGCTCCATCAGACTGAGATTCCTATCAAAATCGCCAACTCATTTAGTTGGCGATCGATCAATTTAAAGATCCAGATTAGATATCTAGAAATCTATTCTCTTTCAGCAAAGCTTAAACCTGATGCGAATTCTTCACCATAGCCTTCTTCACCATGTTCACTAACATCCAAACCTTGGTATTCAGATTCTTCTTTGGTGCGGAGCGGCATCACCAAGCTCAAACCCTTGAGAATAATAAATGTCCCCACAGCGGCAAAAGCATAGGTAGCAGCAATACTAATTAACTGGGTGACAATTTGTTTACCATTACCATCTACTAAGCCTAAGGCAATGGGGGTTTTACCATCCTCTCCCATAATTTGGTAGAACTCTTTAGAGGCAAATATCCCAGTCAAAATCGCCCCGACTGTTCCACCGACACCATGTATGGGGAAAGCATCCAGGGAATCATCAAATTGTAGTTTTGCTCGTAAGCTCACCGCAAAGAAACAGCAAGTGGATGTAATTAATCCTACTAAAATGGCTGCTAACGGACTGACATAGCCAGCGCAGGGAGTAATACCGACCAAGCCAGCCAAAAATCCACTGGCAATACCGACTGCTGTTGGCTTTTGGCGTAACACCCATTCCAAAATCAACCACATTAAACCAGCAGCTGCGGAGGCAACCATGGTGGTGACAAAAGGAATTACTGCACCTTTGGCACTCAAGCCGCTACCACCATTAAAACCAAACCAACCAAACCACAGTAAACCAATCCCGATCATCACGTAGGGGACGTTATGGGGAGCAGCTGGCTGGGTACGGAAGGTTTTGCGCGGGCCAATTACCCAAGCTGCTACCACCGCAGACACCCCTGAGCTGATGTGCACAACGTTACCACCGGCAAAGTCTAAAGCACCCATGGCGCCTAACCAGCCTTTACCCCATACCCAGTGAGCAAGAGGCGCATAGATTACAGTAGACCAGATTAATACAAACCAGAAGTAAGCTTTGAAGCTCATCCGTTCGACGATCGCCCCAGAGATCAACGCTGGGGTGATGATCGCAAACATCATCTGGTACACCATAAATACTTGGTGAGGAATGGTACCTGCATATTCTACTGGTACGGAGCCAGAGACTCCATTTAAGCCCATCCACCTTAGTCCACCAATGAAGGGATTGACCGCTTTGAGATCAAATTTCACAATCCCGGCGGCGGTTGTGGCTGCTTGATCGATCGGATTATCAAAGGCTAGACTATAGCCAAATAGCACCCAGGTCACACCAACCAAGCCCATCAGTAATAGGCTCATCATCATGGTGTTAAGGACATTGCGCGAGCGCACCAATCCACCATAAAAGAAGGCTAGTCCCGGAGTCATCAGTAACACTAAAGCTGCTGCTACCAGCATAAAGGCCGTATCTCCTGTATCCACCGGATCTTTGGGTGCATCAGCAGCCCAGGCATTGCCCATCAACGGACCACTTAAGAACCATAAAGAAACTAAGGATATTAAAAGTATTTTTTTCAGCACTGCATTGATTCCCTCACGCCAAGAACAAAGATTAGAAGTTTTATATCACAGTGCAACAATTTTGTGATTGATGACACCTACTAATCTGTATCATGCGATACATTTTATTGGAGTTAAATTAAATGGCTGATGCTTAAAACTAGCTCTCTTATTCAGCTTTGGCCTACTAGCTGAATAAAAAAACTTCTATCACTATTTGATACTTTCAGCGATTTTACTGACCGCAAAAATAAAGATTTAGGCCAGTTCTTTTGATCGATCGATTCTTTCTAGCTGCCAAAGAATCTGATTTCCTTCTCTTCTGGCTCGACAGACCATCCAATTGCGCCACACCCAATGATCACCACGACTAGTTACAGCATTAGCATTGATATCCATTAAATCTGCCAGTTCGGAGCTAGTGATGAAATATCCTTGTGCGGCAATCTCTTCAGCAATATGAAGGGTGTCAACTAAGTAGTGAAGATGGGTTACTCTCTCACCCCGGGGGATATTGTCGTGCTCACCATGATGGATATGGTTTTCTTCGAGCGACTGTGATGTGTTTAAAGAATTAACTGGTGTTGAAGAGTTAACTGGCACTGTTGTAATTTGACCTTGCTGAAGTGGAACTGGTTTACCGAGAGCAAAAGAGCTAGCGATCGTATCACAGCGCTCATTGCCAATATTGCCAGCATGACCTTTAACATATTCCCAGCGAACTGGTTTACCTTGAGTCTGCTGGCGAATTTGGATGCTTAGTTCATCTAATATTTCCCACAAATCTTGATTTAGGACTGGTTTACCAGCCGAGGTTTTCCACCCCTTATTTTTCCAGCCCTTTAGCCAACTAGTGATGCCTTTAATGACGTATTCACTGTCGGTATAAATGGTGCAAGGATCGGCTTGACCGGATTTAACAAAAAAATTGAGGGCTTCGATCGCGGCCTGCATTTCCATCCGGTTGTTCGTCGTCGCTGGGTCACTACCACCCAATTCTGATATGGAACCGTTGGTAAAGTAGGCTACAGCTCCCCAGCCACCAGGTCCCGGATTACCTTTACAGGCTCCATCACTATAGAGACTTTCAATCACTGTCATAAACTAATTTCCGTCTTGAATTTGCTGCTGCATTTGGGTAATCACTGCATCCAGCACCATTTGCGGATCGTTGGTATTTATGCCCAGTTGTTGAGCGATTTCTCGTACTAAAGCCGGATCGCTTTGGAGCATCACCGCAAATTCGTCGATACTAATTACTTTCTCCTCTAACATTGGTGGCTGATCTGAATAGGTTTCAATCGGCAACAGGCCAGGTTCCTTGGCAATCCGTAGTTCGGAAGGGACTACTCCAAACATGGGGATGTCTAGATGAGTAGTTGGAATAGAACTAGCGTCAAAGTTAAATTCAACATTAGAGTCGGTAAAAGCAGTGGAGCCTTTCGCTGCTAGTATATCGGTGTTCGGCAGTGTTACCGGATCAAAATCTGGCAGTACCACTCTTGGTGGGGCTGGCGGTGGTGGGTTCATCGATCGACGCTCTTCTCGATAATCGGAGCGGACACCCATGGCTGTTTCTATTTCTGATAGAGCCATTGGTGGCAGGGTAGCGGTGGGGTCTGCTTGCTCTAGGAGGGTCAGTTCCAGGTCTAACAAGCTACTGCTGTCCAAATCTGGCAAGGATTCTTCGTCAGAACCACCATAAATTCGCTCAAGGAGCTGATGACCAAACTCTCCCGCTAAGGTGGTTACTTCTCCACAGTCCAGCTCACTGAGCTGGATCATTTTGCGGGCTAGTTCTTCATTCGGATCGGCGGAGTTTAGCAATCGGAAGCCAAAACCATTCAACCAAGCGATCCATTGTGATTTAGGTGCTCGTTGCTTCACGCGCTGAAAAAATTTGATCACCCGGGGTTGCTGCCAGCCATGGGTAACACCTTCTAGCAATTGCATAAATAAGTATTCATGGTCTGGATCGCTGAGGAGTGGTAAGTCATCAGTAACAACTGCGGCTTTACTGGGACTCGATCGCCAAATTCCTTTAAACATTTACAACTGTCCTTGCGCTAACGTAGTACATAGGTTTTGCCGGAGATAACTGTTAGTGATTCTACTAAAATAATGGTAAACATACCAGTGAGAATTATTACTCACTGGTATCCTAGAATCCAGATCACCTTTAGCAGTTCCTGATTATCAGGTATCCCAGATTGGGATAGCTAAATTACCAGGCTCAATTTTTTATTTTGATGTCGATGAGTTATTTACCCTTCCATCATAAATATCGACCTCAGACTTTCGCAGATTTGGTGGGGCAAGAGGCGATTGCCACAACGCTCACCAATGCTCTGCGGTCACAAAAGATCGCGCCAGCTTACCTATTCACTGGTCCGCGCGGTACTGGCAAAACTTCCAGTGCCCGCATTTTGGCTAAGTCTCTTAATTGTATGGCTAGTGATGTACCCACAGCACAACCATGTGGTGAATGCTTGACTTGTAAGTCAATCACCTTGGGCAATGCCCTGGACGTGGTAGAGATTGATGCGGCCAGTAATACGGGGGTGGATAATATTCGAGAGATTATTGATCGATCGCAATATGCGCCGGTGCAATGCCGTTATAAAGTTTATCTGATCGATGAGTGTCATATGCTGAGTACAGCAGCTTTTAACTCTTTGCTTAAGACTTTAGAGGAGCCGCCGCTGCATGTGGTCTTTATTCTGGCCACTACCGATCCCCAACGGGTACTACCCACTATTATTTCCCGTTGCCAAAAATTTGACTTTCGCCGGATTCCGCTGGCCGACATGGTGAAACATCTCGCTGACATCGCCCAGCTGGAGCAGATGCAAATTACGGCTGGCGCGGTGCAGTTAGTGGCTCAAATTGCCCAGGGAGGCTTGCGTGATGCCGAGAGTCTGCTTGATCAGCTCAGTTTAATGAGTAGCGAGGTGACTGTCGATCGAGTGTGGGAATTAGTAGGTTCGGTGCCCGAAAAAGATTTGCTAGCGATGAGTCAAGCTATTCACCAGCAGCACATCGAGAATTTATTTGACCATTGTCGGCAGCTGCTGGAGAGGGGCAAAGAGCCGCTGATGATTTTACAGAACCTGGCTGGTTTCTATCGGGATCTGTCGATCGCCAAAGCGATCCCCAGCCGCCAGGATCTAACCAACCTCACTACCGAAATTTGGCCAGCGGTACGTGAGTTAGCGGCTCCGATGGAATTAGCGACCATCCTAGCTGCTCAACAACATCTCAAAGACAGTGAAAATCAGCTAAAAGGAAATACTCAACCTCGGCTGTGGTTAGAAATTACTTTGTTAGGATTGCTGTCCCCGGTCAGGGCAAAGGCTCAGGCTGAGTTGCCACCTTTTCCTATTCCCATCGTTTCTAATAACCTGTCGCAGACCGTCGGAGCTAGTGAATCGATCGATCCCAGGGAATCTGGACGAGAGCAGACCAAAGCATCCTTACCAATTTCTGCTGTCCCAGTTTTTGAAACATTAGTAGAACCAGCAAAGCCAGAAGTAATTGAACCAGCCGCTCTATCGATCGATCTCGCAGCTACCTGGCAACAAGTTCTGGGGCAGCTGTTGCCTTCGGGAAAGGGTCTGTTTGCTCCCCACGGCCAATTCTTGTCGCTAGAGGGAGATGTGGCCACGATCGGCATGAAGAGCAGCACCTTTATGAAAATAGCTGAAGGCCAAAAGCATCATCTCCAGAAAGCCTTAACTGCCCTCTTGGATCGACCAATTACTGTTTTGTTGCAGTTGGGTGAGTCCGACGTGGCTAGCAAAAACAAAGCTGCTCAAAATAAAGTCGTTCGGAGCGTTGCTCAGAAATTAGATTCTTCAGTCGATTTAATGGCACCAGCGGTGATCTCTGCCCACCAAAACCCTGTTTCCCTCGTCAGTCCATCAGAGCAACTTGTAACACAGCCAGCCATGGCTTTAGCTGATGATGAAATTTTGGACGAACCAGCAGAATGTTTTGAACCAGATGAAGTGGAAATTTTAGCCCCGCTGCCAGCCGAATATTCTAACCCCGTAATGGTGCTGGAACAGCCCGCTGTCTTTCGATCGCCAGCACCCGGTGCTGCAATCACGAATGGCAAGGAAAATGGCTCCCCAGCAGCATCAACCTTTTCTCAGCCAGCAATCACTGGAGAAGTTGCTATTTCTCATTTCACCGACCTGGATTTGGATGCTGCCGCTGCTCGCATTGCCGAGCAATTTGGCGGCGAAATTGTCGAAGAATACGTTACTATCTGGGACTTGTGATCACCCCTATTTTGGCACAAAATTAGGCATCAACTTCGAGTAGATAAAGTTTGTAGAACCTTGATAGTCACTCACTTTGGCTAATTCTTCTGGTGGCCGCGTGCCCTCGTACTTCTTGCCTTTGATATCCCAAGTGGGAAAGCCTTTAATGCCTTCTTTTTCGCACAGCGCTACTTGAGGATTTTTGCCTTCCGGATGACACTCGATGTAATTAATACTACTTTTGAAAGCTTCGCGACCAAATAATTGCTTTTGTTCGTAGCAGTGCGAGCAAAAGAAACCGCCGTACATTTTGGCATCGATTTTTTTGAGATGCTGGGCGAGCGCAATTTCTGCGTCTCCAGATTTACTGGTGATTGTCCAGCCGACCTTGGCTGGTAGAGGCCCCTGTGGTTGCAGAGTGGTGATGCTGGTAGTGGTCGGATCACCGGCATTAACACTCACCGTGTTGCCGACCCCGCTATAGATACCTAAAGTGACTAGCACTGTAACCGCCGCTACTCCCAATCCTCGAAATAGGAGTTGACCAATGTCATTCCACTCTCTGCCCACTAAGGTCAGGATCAAGATCGAGCAGGAGCAAATCGCCGAAACAATACAAAAAGGACAAGCTGCCTTAATCACAAAGGCCAACAGATACATCAGATAGCCGCTGAATATAGCCATGGCGGTACCGATCAAAAACATCCCTAACCAAGTTGAATCTTGGAGTTGGCTCTGAAATTTCTTGTTGCTCTGAGCTTTGATTACCAGCGGCGCGATCGCTAGGACGGCGATCGCCACATAAGCCAGCAAGCCAAACAAAGTCAAAGGTAAACCAAAAACGTTGGCGTAGGGACTACTCAACACCTGATTGCAGCCCGCGCTGGAGCAAGCCACACCGTTACCTGCTAGCTTTACCGATGTTAAATAACCAGTATCAGCGATCCCCACGGCGGCGATTGCCCCAATGAGTGGCCGGGAGAAACGATGAATCCAGGAGGATTGACGACGATTAAGCATAAATTAAACAAGCTAAAGATTAAAGAGCTAGGTGCTATCGAGACGGGGTAACGGGCACAGCCATAGGAGTCTCTGGCTGAAGCTGATTTTGGGGACTGTTGCGCATGGCATCCACAAACTGGCTAACCCGAATTGGATCGATCGACTGTTCTATTTTACCCTGCCGCTTGAGGGCACTAGACACAATCACCCCGTCAGCAGCTTGCATCAAAGTCGAAATGTTTTCCCAGTCTGCTCCACTGCCAATAAAAACCGGTGTGCCCTTGGCCGCGTTAGTGGCCAGCTCCAAATCCTCTAGATCTGGTGGATTGCCAGTAGACCAACCAGACAAAATTACGGCATCGGCCAGACCGCGCTCGATCGTATCTTGAACAGCCGTGGTCAGATTGGGGGTACCCAATGGCCTCGCATGTTTAACCAATACATCCGCCAAAATTTTGACATCACTGCCCAACTCCCGCCGGTAGCGCAGTAGATCGTAGGCACAGCCTTCAATTAATCCTTGATCGGTCGCCATGACCCCGGTTAAAACGTTGACCCGAATAAATTGTGCCCCCGTACAGGTCGCAATGGCCAGGGCACTTTGGCCATCATTGCGCAGTACATTAATACCGATCGGCAAAGTTACCAAACCCATTAATCTCTTTACCACTAATGTTATGGCACTCACTACCGCTGGATCGACTTGACCCTTAGTAAATGGCGCATCAAAAAAGTTTTCGATGATAATGCCGTCAACTCCACCGGACGCTAAAGCTAGCGCTTCTTGTTCCGCTCGATCGATCACGGCTTTTAAATTTCCGCCCCAACGCGGCGCGGTGGGCAGTGGCAGAAGATGCACTACTCCAATAATGGGGTTGATGGTCTGAAAAGTTTGTTTTAGATTCACAATATAAACATAAGAATCCAGTCTTATTCGTTGCAGCTCCGCCTCAAAAGCAATGGTCTGAAGCAGCATTCTTGATTTTATACCATTCCAAGTCTAGACCTATTAGCCCTTCGTTAAATGGAGAATCTATTGTTCCATTTTCGCCCGCTAGTCTCAGCGGTTTTAGCTAAATCAGTTACAATCCGCAACATCATGTTAGAATGTTTTTCAGCGGACAATATCGCATCTCAAAACTGACAACCAAACCTTTCAGGAATGCTTGTAGCAACGTGCTCAAGCCTTAAACAGTCCTGTTTCACCATTGGCGCCCGCCTCACCTTAGGCTTTTAACGTAAGGCTCCAGCCTGAAAAATTCAGTTGTCATCAGCACTAGTTGCTGACTTATCAAAGGCTACGCCTTATAGACTTGTTACTAGTGGTTCCTGACCTTCGTGTCGTAGCTGTGTCAGTCTTGTAGTCTTCCACTTAGTGGTTAAATTTGGTTAGCCTTCGGGCTGCTTGGGAGTTGCTGTGTCCTTCATGACCGCCCAATCTGCGAGTATATAAATCATCAATGGGTAATAAGCCATCAATCGCGATCTCCCATCTCGGCTGTGAAAAAAATCGAATAGATAGCGAGCACATGCTCGGTTTACTGGTTCAAGCTGGCTATCATGTTGATGCTGACGAGGATACTGCCGACTATGTAATCGTCAACACCTGTAGTTTTGTGGAGTCGGCGCGGGAAGAGTCGGTGCGTACTTTGGTTGAGCTGGCAGCAGCTCAAAAGAAAATAGTAATTACTGGTTGTATGGCTCAACATTTTCAGAGCCAACTACTGGATGAAATACCAGAAGCGGTGGCTGTAGTTGGCACTGGCGATTACCAGAAAATCGTCAACGTCATTGAACGAGCCGAGACTGGTGAACGTGTTCAGGTTATTTCTGCCGAACCCAGTTATATTGCCGACGAGTGGGTGCCGCGCTATCGCACCACCTCCGAAGGAGTGGCTTATCTACGGGTAGCGGAAGGCTGTGATTATGCTTGTAGTTTTTGCATCATTCCTCATCTACGCGGTAAGCAGCGATCGCGATCAATCGAATCGATTGTCGCTGAGGCACAACAGCTGGCTGATGAAGGAGTTAAAGAACTAATTCTAATTTCCCAAATCACCACCAACTACGGCTTAGATATTTACGGCAAGCCCCAGCTGGCCGAGTTATTACGGGCTTTGGGTAAAGTAGATGTGCCTTGGATTCGGATGCATTATGCCTATCCGACTGGTCTCACACCAGCGGTGATCGCCGCCATGCAAGAAACCCCTAACGTGATCCCCTATCTGGATTTGCCCCTGCAGCACTCTCACCCGGAAATGTTACGCGCCATGAATCGACCTTGGCAGGGACATGTTAATGATCGCATTATGGATAGCCTCCGCGCAGCTTTGCCCGATGCGGTGATGCGCACTACTTTCATTGTGGGATTCCCCGGTGAAACCGCTGACCATTTTGCCCACTTGCAAGAATTTGTGGCGCGCCACCAGTTCGATCATGTTGGGGTATTTACCTTTTCAGCGGAAGCCGAAGCACCGGCTGGGCAATTGCCTAATCAAGTACCTGCTGAAGTGATGACCGATCGACATGCCGCCCTTATGGCTTTGCAACAGCCGATCTCTCTGGCCAAAAACCAGCAAGAAGTTGGGAAAGTTGTCGATGTCTTAATTGAACTAGAAAACCCCAGTTCCGGGGAACTCGTGGGCCGGTCAGCGCGATCGGCTCCCGAAGTGGACGGCCAAGTCTATGTGCGCGGTGTCGCTCGTCTAGGTTCAATCGCGTCGGTACGGATCGATAAAGCTGATCATTATGACCTGTATGGGGAGGTTGTAACCTTCTAGTTTTTTAAAAGTGAGAAAGCACCACTGCCATCCTCACTCCCCATTTTCCAAGTTTGACTTAATCCTAATCACTGAAAAATACCAACATATGACCACTCCCTTTGCTAGCCTCGGCATTTCTGAAAAAATCATTGCTCAATTAGAAAAGCTAGGTATCACCGAACCCACTAATATTCAAGCCCAAGCGATTCCTGAATTGCTGGCTGGCAGAGATGTGGTCGGCCAATCGCAAACTGGTACCGGTAAAACCGCTGCCTTTTCGTTGCCTATTCTCGAAAGAATCGACTTCCAAAAGCCTGTTGTGCAAGCTTTGATCCTGACCCCTACTCGCGAACTGGCCATGCAAGTTTCCGAGGCGATGAAGACTTTCATTACCAGCGAGCGCCGTTCGCCAATTTTGACCGTCTATGGTGGTCAATCGATCGAACAACAAATCCGCCGCCTCGAAAGTGGAGTACCCATTGTTGTCGGTACGCCAGGTCGGGTGATTGACTTAATCAATCGCGGTCGTTTACGTCTGGATCAAGTAGATTGGTTTGTCTTAGATGAAGCCGACGAAATGCTGAGCATGGGCTTTATCGATGATGTTGAATTAGTCATGAGCAAGTTACCAGAGACTAAGCAAACAGCTTTATTCTCGGCCACCATGGCCCCCCAAATTCGTTCTTTGGTAAATCGTTTCCTAAATAATCCCATTATCGTCACCGTTGAGCAGCCCAAAGCCGCTCCGAACCGGATTAATCAACAGGTTTATTTTGTCCCCCGTGGTTGGACTAAAGCTCAAATGCTTCAGCCCATCATGGAGCTAGAACAGCCGGAGTCAGCCATCATCTTTGTTCGTACCCGGAAGGCTGCTGCTGATCTGACTGGTCAACTCCAAGGGGCTGGGCACAGCGCCGATGAATATCACGGTGACCTCACCCAAACTCAACGGGAACGCCTGTTACATCGCTTCCGCCAGTGTAAAGTGCGTTGGATTGTGGCTACCGACATCGCCGCTCGTGGTTTGGATGTAGACCACTTGACCCACGTCATTAACTACGACATGCCCGATAGTCCCGAAAACTATATCCACCGGATCGGTCGGACTGGTCGGGCTGGCAAAGAAGGCACCGCTATTTCTTTGATTCACCCCATGGACCGGCGCAAATTGCAAACGATCGAACGCCGGGTGCGCCAAGACTTGACTATTTGTCAGGTGCCGACCCGTGCTCAAATCGAAGCGAAGCACATGGAAAAAGTGCAGTCTGATATCTTAGAAGCATTGGCTGGCGAACGGGTAGCCTCGTTCTTGCCAATTATTGCCCAGTTGGGTGAAGGATATGATGTGCATACCATTGCCGCAGCGGCCTTGCAGTTGATATACGATCGCACTCGTCCTGCCTACTTAGACATGGAAGAGCCAACAGTTCAAGACCGAGGTGATCGCTATGATCGGCGTGACGATCGTCGCGACTCCCGCCCACGCGGCCAACGGGCTGGCAAGCCCGTTTTACGGGACAATAATGGTGGCGGAGGTGAACGCACCAACCGCAGTGATGATCGGGACTATCAAGAAGCTCGTGGTTCTAGCCGTCGTCGTCGTTAAGACTACAGTTTAATAAATTAGTTCAGTCAGGAGTGAGATAGTTTTTCCACTCCTGATTTTTTATGGTGGAAAGGTCAATCGAGTTCTATGATGTTAGCGGTGTCTATCATTAAGTAATTCATGGGATTAACAATTGCCACAATCAATATGAAAGGTGGGGTGGGTAAAACAACGCTCACCGTTAATCTGGCAACCTGCTTGGCCAAGTATCATCAAAAGCGAGTATTAGTAGTAGATCTGGACACCCAAATCAGTGCCACATTGAGCCTGATGTCGCCCCAGGACTTCGCTAAGACCCGCCGCGATAAGATGACGATTAGTTATCTGGTCGCTAAAGCCCTCAAACCCAGTCATCGTTATAAATTTACTACTACTGATACCATCACCCGCAATTTGGCCGGGGTACCAGGATTAGATTTACTTTCTGGAGATATTGACATTTATGACGAATTTTTAGTATCCGAGAAACTTCATCAAGAAGCCCTAGAAGGCAGCAAAGCGGACTTTCTGGATGTGTGGAATGGCTTTGAGGGGGGATTGCTGCGCGATATCTTAGCGCCAGTGCAGTCAGAATATGATTTTATTATCTTAGACTGTGCTCCTGGTTATAACTTACTAACCCGTAGTGGCATTATGGCTAGTGATTATTACATTATGCCCGCTCGGCCTGAACCTTTATCCTTAGTGGGAATGCAATTACTAGAACGCCGAATTACTAGCTTACGTGAAGCCCATCAACTAGATGCCAATCAGTTACACAGTCAGCTGCTCGGAGTGGTATTTGTGTTGTCCGGCAACATGATGTTTAACCGTTACTACGATCAGGTTATTCAACGGGTGGTGCAGGATTTTAAACCGGAAAAAGTCTTCCAAACCAGAATTCCGATGGATGTGAATGTGGCCAGATCGATCGATAGTTTTCAGCCGGTAGTAATCGATAACCCGAATACTCCGGGGTCGAAAGCGTTTATGAAACTGGCTCAGGAATTTTTACAAAAGGTTTGAGGACTTGGGATCATCTAGTTCTTGGGACTGGGGCTGAAACTTGGCGCTAATAGCTTCCCGCTGATTGATCAGAAAAATGCTGATTAAAGTGACCGCCACTCCGCCAAATTGAATGGCAGTCAGGCTTTCGTTCAGAAAAATACTGCCAAAAATCAGCGCAAAAATCGGGGTCAAAAAAGTGAGCGAACTCAAACTAGTTAAATTACCCCGGGCGGCAAAGTAGAAAAACAGTCCATAGGCGATCGCGCTGCCAAAAACCGTGGAATAAGCCAGAGCTGACCAATCCAGAATAGTTAAGTGTTGCCAGGGCGCTTCTTCACCTAGAACTGTGGCAAATATCAAGGGCACCGAGCCAACTATCATATGCCAACCGGTGGCCACCACGGCATCCGACTCCTGGGTGACATAGCGAATTAAAATTGTTCCTACCGCCATCGATAGGGCTGCTAACAGCATCAGCCATTCACCGTGGGTAAAGAGCTGAGTGATTTGCAAGGGGTCATGGTTAGCTGGATCTAAAATTTGCTCCCACCATTCAGCTGGCAAACCAATACAGCTAATGCCGATTACTCCCAAGCCCAAACCAATTCCCCCCCAGAGTCCGATCGATTCCTTCAGTAGCCAGGCCGACAGTATCGCCACCGCCAAAGGTTGAGAATCAATCATCACCGAGCCTAGTCCGGCATCGGTACGCATTAAGCCATTAGCTAAAAATCCTTGGAACAAGGTGCCGTCTACCAGCCCAAACAAAATAATCCAGCTCCAAGCACGCCAAGTTTGGGGCTGAGGTAATTGCCAGACTGCTGCCGCCACCAAAACTAAGATTCCCGCTGGCAGCAACCGAAAACTGGCTAAGAAAAACGGCGTAGTATGGGGAGTGGCTTCTTTCATGGCCACCATTGCTGTCCCCCATAAGAAAAAAGGGCAAATCATCAAGGCCGACTGGAGTAATGATGAATACTTGGGAATCTGCATGTATCTTGGAAGTAGTTACTGTAATTGTATATTTTTTTTAAGCATTGGGAAAAGTAAAATCATATGGTCTGGCCGTTTAAACCAAGAACTAGTAAACAGATTGCCCGGATTGAAATTGCCGGAGCGATCGGCAGCAGCACTCGCAAGGCCATATTAGCGGCGCTCAAAACCGTCGAAGAAAAGAAATTTCCGGCGCTGTTACTCCGGATTGATAGTCCGGGTGGAACAGTGGGTGATTCCTACGAAATCTATACCGCACTGAAACGGCTGCAATCTAAAGTCCAAATTGTGGCCAGTTATGGCAATATCTCGGCTTCCGGCGGAGTTTTCATCGGGATGGGAGCTAAACATATTGTGACTAATCCCGGCACCGTCACTGGCAGCATTGGGGTAATTCTGCGCGGCAATAACCTAGAAAAGCTGCTGGATAAGGTGGGTGTATCTTTTAAGGTAATCAAATCTGGAGCCTACAAAGATATCTTGTCATTCGATCGAGAGTTAACACCTCCCGAGCAAGAAATTCTCCAAGCATTGATTGACTCTAGCTATGCCCAATTCGTGCAGATCGTGGCTGAATCTCGCAATTTGCCAGTAGAGACAGTCAAAACCTTCGCTGATGGCCGGATATTCACTGGTGAACAGGCTTTGGATCTGGGCATGGTGGACAGGTTAGGCACCGAAGAGGATGCCAGAAGGTGGGCTGCTGAGCTGGCTGGTCTCGATCCTGAACAAGCGAAGTGCTGTAATATTGAGGAGCGCAAACCATTACTAAACCGCATTTTGCAAAGACAAATCCAGTCTTTAGGTGTTGGAACAGCGGTGAATTGGGTACAATTTGAAATGAGCACTAGCGGTCAACCGCTGTGGTTATATCGGCCATAATTGGTCATTAATTAATGAGGACAACATGGGTGCAGAGTGGCGTGTGCGGGCAATTCGAGGGGCAACAACAGCTCGGGAAAATTCGATCGAAGCAATTACCGAATCCGTCCTAGAATTGCTCGCCGCTTTAGAAGCTCGCAACCATCTTGATCCCCAGGAAATGATCAGCGCTATTTTTACCACCACCCCTGATTTAGACGCAATTTTTCCTGCCCAGATTGCTAGACAGCGCCCGCATTGGGACAGTGTGGCGATGATGGATGTGCAACAAATGCAGGTGGCGGGCAGTTTACCCCAATGTATCCGCTTTTTGGTGCATACTAATTTGCCAGCACATCAATCTGTTGATCATCCTTATCTGCGGGGAGCAAGCAATCTGCGCCCGGACTGGACGATAGAGTCGATCGCACGGGTACCAGTTAATTAAGGACAATATTGTTGCTAGTAGGAAAGGGATGCACCCATCCTACTTCCAAGGTTTTTAGATGTTAGATGTCGATTTTGCCAGAATAAATCAGTCCTCGCATTACATCTAAAGTAATTACTGATTGATCTCGAATCTTGGTAGTAGCATCTTTAACTCCCACAATAATTGGTTTCCCTAGCCGTAAACCTAGCGTGGCAGCATGGCAAGTTAAGCTTTCATCTTCTACGATAATTCCCGCAGCCTTGCGAATGGCATCTAGATAACTAGCATCAGTAGACTGAGCCACTAAGATATCCCCCGCTCGGAAGCTATTGATATCTTTGATGTTATTAGCTACTCTGGCCACCCCCGTTACGGCCTCTTGACCAATGCCCTTGCCCTGACCTAACACCGCCGTGACTACCTCGACTTTAATTAAGTCGGTCGAACCGGCCACGCCCTGGGTGCCTGAACTCAAGACTACCAAGTCTCCTTCGTTGAGGAGATTATTATTCTGAGCTATTTTGACCGCTGCTTGGAACGTTTCACCGGTAGTAGGTAAATCTAGTACTAGGAGAGGTTTTACGCCCCAAACCATCTGTAAACGCCGCGCGACATCCATATGAGCCGTTATGGCCAAAATGGGTTGCTGCGGTCGGAACTTGGAGATGCTCCGGGCAGTAGAGCCGGTTTTGGTCAGGGACATAATGGCAGCGGCATCGAGTTGTTCGGCAATACTGGCCACGGCTGAACTAATGGCATTAGGAATCGATTTTTTAGTGTCTTCGATTCGCCGACCAAGACGTTCTCGTTCAGTTCGCACAGCAATCTTGGCCATCATTTTAACGGCTTCCACCGGAAATTCGCCGACAGCAGTTTCGTTGGAGAGCATGACTGCATCGGTGCCATCAATAATGGCATTGGCCACATCCGAAATCTCGGCTCTGGTGGCGCGGGGGTTATTTACCATGCTGTCCAACATCTGGGTTGCAGTAATGATCGGAATCCCCAGGCGGTTGGCGGTGGCAATTAATTGCTTCTGTAAAATTGGCACATCTTCGGCTGGCAACTCTACACCCAAGTCGCCCCGCGCCACCATCACGCCGTCACAAAGAGATAAGACCGCTTCCATTTGTTCGATCGCTTCGTGTTTTTCGATTTTGGCAATGACCGGGACTTCTTTACCGGCGTTGGCAATTAATTCTTTGATTTCTAAAACATCTTCTGGATTGCGCACAAAGCTCAAAGCTACCCAGTCCACACCTTGGTCTAGACCAAACATCAAATCCCGCCGATCTTTATCGGTCATGGCTTTAATGGATAGATAAACACCGGGGAAATTCACACCCTTGCTATTGGAGAGCTTGCCACCTACTACTACGCGACAGTTGAGAGATTCAGCGCTGTGGTCTATGCTTTCTACTACCATTTCTACCTTGCCATCATCCAACAAGATGACAGCGCCAGACGGTACTTCGGCTGCTAGTTTGTCATAGGTAACCGAACTCTCTGTTTGGGTGCCCGGAATATCTCGACTGGTTAATACAAAAGGATCGCCATTCTGGAGGACAATCGAACCATCTGTAAACCGACCCAAGCGAATTTTTGGCCCCTGCAAATCTTGTAGAATGCCTACCGGCTGTTCCAGTTCATGAGAAATCTGCCGAATCAGACGAATACTGGTGAGGTGATCGTCGTGAGTACCATGCGAAAAGTTTAAACGCAGGGTCGTGGCCCCAGCAAGAATCAGCTCTTTGAGTACCTGTGGGCTACTAGTCGCAGGACCAATAGTTGCAACAATTTTGGTACGGCGTTGGAAGTCTGACGGTGGCATGGGAAAATGGTGCGAGTAAGGGCTGGTGCTCAGGCAGTCTGGATATTATCACAGAAGATGACCCCAGCGGCATAAGTCTGGTCAATCTTCTTCATCGGCTAGATTACCGATTCTGCCAGATAGAGGGCGCTAATGAGCAGCCGTAAGTTAAAAAACCGATCTATACTAGTCATTAGAATTTTGTTGTCAGACCTAGAAATACCACTATGCCACTCGATAGTCTCTTTTCTACCCAAGGCATCATGGTGCTGCTTCTGGCTGCGTATGCTGGAGCCATGTGGATGTTTTTGACTAGTGCTCCGAAAGTTCATACCCTGATGGTGTCTGATTTAGAAGGCGCTAAAGAATTATATGAGGGGTTGTTGAACTTGCCGGTGGCCGATGTGCCTTTGCATTACTACTACGATTATGAGCAAAGTATTGGCGGTGCTGGACTAGACCCGATTTATCTGTCAGCCCCAATGGGCAGGTCTGCCGTACGTGGTAATCGTCCTGCCGATGGTCTGTGGTACCAGCTCAAGAAAAATACCCAGTTGCATATTATTACTGGTGCGAACATTTCTGATAGAGACCGCGATCGGCATGTGTGTTTTGATCGGGAATGTTTAGAAATGATCTTAATGCGAATTCAAACACGCGGTCTGAAGCACAAAATTCAGCGCGAACAGCCTTTGAGCTTTTTAGTTAAAGACTATGAAGGCCGGGTCATTGAATTTTCAGAAGTTTCTACCTAGGGTGCGGCGGATTATTGGACTCACTGGTGGCATTAGCACCGGTAAAAGCACGGTCTCTAAATATTTAGCCCAGCATTATCATTTGCCTATATTTGATGCTGATACCTATGCGCGGCAAGCGGTTACTCCCGGCAGCTCCGCTTTGGCTAAGATTATCGATCGATATGGCTCTCATCTACTAATGGCGGATGGCACTCTTGATCGATCTCAGTTAGCTGAGATTATTTTCTATCAGACTGCCGAAAAGGACTGGCTGGAATCGATTATCCATCCCTATGTGCGCGATTGCTTCGCCCGCGCCATTCAGCAAGCTACCAGTTCTACTATCGTAGCAGTGATCCCCCTATTGTTTGAAGCTCAGCTGCAAACTATGGTCACTGAAGTGTGGGTCGTGGCTTGTGACTTACCGCAGCAGCTGGCCAGACTGCAACAACGCGATCGACTCAGCGCTGAGCAAGCTCAAGCTCGGATTGTTAGCCAAATGCCTTTACCTGAGAAAATTAAACTGGCAGACGTAGTGTTGGACAACTCTGGTGCTGAGGAAGAACTCCTGGCTCAAGTCGATCGGCTACTGGCCGCTAAGACTTAGGCTATTTACCTTTATTCAACCTCTCAATATCATCAAGTTCGGCTAACAGTTCACTCATCAACTGGGGATCATTGACCAGATTCTGGCGAAATCGCTCTACATTGGCCTGTCCCTGGTGGGCAGGGGCATCCAAATCTACATATTCTGGGATGAAACTTTCCCAGTCTTCTGCTGCTGCTTGCTGTTCGTTCGATCGATTCAACCAGTGTTCATTCCAATCTGGAATTTTATCCCTGGTTACTTCCTCACTGACTTGCGACAGCTCCGATAAGATCGCATCTTCTTCGAGCAACCATTCATCCCATTCTTCATCGAGATGATAGTTGCTTATGGCTGGCTGTCGAGTATTGTCTGGTTCTTTGGCTACCTGCGGAGCAGAGGTAAAAGGGTTATTGGCCGCATCTTCTTTTTCTTTGACCCCAGCTGATTTTAGTACTTGGTCAAATTTATTGGGAATTGAACTAGCTTCATCTAATTTGGGTGAACCAGCTTGAGCAACCGCTGCTGCCATGCCCGCCGCCGCTCGGGATCCATGCTCAGTCTTTTTATTATTAGAGTACTGAAGCAGTTTCTCAATATGCTGGAATTCATCGTCGGCTATGTTAGAAATTTTTACTTGTACAGATGGGGTAAGGTCTGCTGGCGGCAGGATAATTTCAGGAACAGTAGATAAGGATAAGTCTGTTGTATTTTGCTGGTCGGCAATTTGATTGGAAACTGAAACAGTTTGGTCATCTGAGGCAATTATGCTAGGTGGTATGACACCCCCCAGGATTTGTAGTAGTTCGCGGAGGCTATGCAGATGATCGCGCACCACTTTGTTGGTGGCCGTAATTTGAGCTGTATGAAAATCCAGGATCTGCTGAGAAGACTCCCGACTCAATAATTCTGGGTTGACTTCAGTGCTGATCTTACCTGTGAGCAAACTAATTTTGGTGCTCAGGCTGGTTTGAGGGCTAGTATCAGTAGCTGCTAGATCAGTGGTAACGTCTAGTTCAACCAATTTGCCAACCACTAACGCGATGGCCTGAGAAATCTGCCCGGCTTGCAAATGCTCTTGAAACTCTTTACTAGCTGTCATACTCTACTTGCCCCATCAATATACTTAATGTCCTGTTCAAAAGTTAGATGACATCATAGCCAAGGCTAGTCAGCATGGAACGAATTAACGGCAAACTCAGACCAATCACATTGGTATGACAGCCCTCAATCTTATCGACGAGCAGTCCGCCCATCCCTTCTAAGGCAAATCCCCCAGCACATTTGAGTGGCTCTCCGGTGGCCACGTAAGCGGCAATTTGCCTGTCGCTAACTTGCCCAAAAAAAACTTTGGTACAGCCGCACCGGATGACTGTTTGCTGCTTTTGGCGATCGATCATCACATGACCAGTATAGATAGATCCTACCCCACCCCGCATCTCGTGCCAACGCTGGATTGCTGTTGCTGCATTGGGTGGCTTGCCTTGAGCCTGGCCATTAAACCACAAAATTGAATCGCAGCCCAACACCACACAATGGTCGTAGGTCAGTCTGTCGCTGACAGTTTTGGCCTTAGCCAAAGCGAGAGCTTGGACTAGCTCCTGCGGGTCATCCAACTGAATTTGGTCTTCATCAAAGTTACTGACTTCAATCAGTGGCTCGATGCCAATGGTTTGCAGCAGACGCCGCCGTGCGGGGGAAGCCGAGGCTAAAACGATCGGGGGTAAGTTAAGCGACATTGAAAGAATGAATCATTTCGTTGAGGGTTTTTTTCATTTTTGGCCAGCGTTTGGCTGTAGTGGAGGCATTGCAAGTAAATAGTTTGCCCCGGCTTACTACCACGCTGGCCAGGTTGTAACGTTGTTGCTCACCAATTTTTACTAAGTATTCTAAGTAGTAATAGGTTTTACCTTGGATTTCTTCGGATTCCGCTGTGGTTAACTCGGCTTCTCGTCCCGAGCCAGCGGGGGCGATCGCACTTTTGCCCAGCTTAAAACCAACCTCAGTGGGCGTACCTAAATCAGCTAATTTTTTATTGCCAGGTACTTGGCTAATAATCACGCTGACATTTTCAGTCGGTTCAATCAGGTCGTGATAGACCGTATCCGCATCGCTTTTGAACGGCACTTCTACCCAGCCATTGGGATAGAGAAATTTATAACCATCGAGAGTATCAATATGTCCCTTCAGGCTAGCAGCCTGGGCAGGTGCTGCCCCGATCTGTACAATGAGCAACAGGGTTACTAGTAGTCTGGCGATTCGTCTCAGCATCAGTAGTTCAAAAGAATATCTCAACAACACTTTACCGCAATGTCCCCACCCTTGGTGTACCACCCAGACTATGTAACACCGCTGCCCGACGGCCATCGGTTTCCGATGGCTAAGTTTGGAATTTTACATAATCTGTTAGTAGCGGAGGGGGTGGTTGGTCGGGTGTATCAACCAGAATTACCGGCTAGTGAATGGATTGAGCTAGTGCATACTGTTGACTATGTGCAGTCTTACCAGGATGGATCGATCGATCCCAAGGCGATGCGGCGGATCGGTTTGCCTTGGAGTCCCCAACTAGTCAATCGCACCCAAATTGCGCTGGGTGGCACTACTTTAGCGGCGCGGCTCGCCCTCGAATTTGGCTTGGCCGGAAATTCTGCTGGCGGCACCCACCATGCTTTTCCGGGCTATGGATCAGGCTTTTGCATTTTTAATGATTTAGCAATGGCTACCAAGGTGCTGCAACAGGAAGGATTAGTTAAAAAGGTGCTAATTGTCGATTTAGATGTGCATCAAGGGGATGGCACAGCCGCGATCTTTCAAAATGACCCGGATGTATTTACTTTTTCGATGCACTGTGGCATCAATTTTCCCAATACCAAACAGGCCAGCGATCTGGATGTGCCTTTGGTGGAGGGAATGGAAGATCATGAATATTTGCAGATCTTGGCGCAGTATTTGCCCGATTTATTGACATCTTTTAAACCAGATCTGGTGCTGTATGATGCTGGGGTTGATCCGCATGTTAGCGATCGACTTGGCAAGTTAGCACTGACCGATCGAGGATTGTTCTGTCGCGATATGCAGGTACTTAGCACTTGTGTGCGAGCTGGTTATCCAGTGGCCTATGTGATTGGCGGCGGCTATGCAGCCGATTTGGATAGTTTAGTCTATCGGCACTCTTTGGTGTTTCGAGCTGCCAATGAAGTTTATCAGCAGCAAAAATTGTGACTATTATGTTTCAAGCTACCCGCCGCCGTTTGGCTATTTGGTATGCGATCGTCACGGCGGTGGTGCTGCTGGTCTTTGCTAGTGGGGTGTTTTTCTATGTGCGTGGCACCCTCATTGAACGGATTGATGACACCCTCGATCATGTGGTGGAAGTAGTGCGTAGATCGATCGCAATCGATCGCCATGGTCAAATTGATGTGGCCGAGAGTTTTCACAATAATTTTGCTGATTTAGAAGATGATCATATTGATCTAGAGTTATTTGACCTGCAAGACAAGTTATTATGGTCAACTTGGCCAGAGCCACTTCAGGCACCGCTACATCACAACGCTAACGGCGAAACTATCTCGATAAGTCCCAAACACCTGTTGCGGCAAATTACCCAGCCAGTGCGTTTTCATCAGCAGACCTTAGGCTGGCTAAGGGTTAGTCATCCCTGGTTTGAAGTGACTAAGCCTAGCCAACTCTTACTGGTAGATTTATTAGTCGGGACATCATTGATGATGATTGCCGTCTCGGCAGTAGGTTGGTTTCTTTCTGGCTTAGCGATGGAACCAATCAAGGCTTCTTATCAGCAACTCAAGCAGTTTACGGCGGATGCTTCTCACGAATTACGTAATCCTTTGGCTACTATTCAAACCAATGTCCAAGTGGCCTTAGCGACTAATGCCCAACTACCCACCGAACAGCGACAACAATTGCAGGTAATTGAACGCCTCACCCGCCGACTAGGCCGACTAGTGGATGATTTGCTGTTTTTAGCGCGTCAGGACAGCAGTACCCCGATTGAAGCCGAGCAAATTCCGTTGGATGCTTTACTTGTAGAAGTAATGGAAGAACAGCAGTTGGCCGCTACGGCCAAAGGTATCCAACTTCAGATTGAGATCGCTGATTACCCACCAGAATTCAATGTGATGGGTGATTGGGATGAGCTAGCCCGACTCTTTACCAATTTGATTACCAATGCGGTGCAGTACACTCCAGAGCAATCTGAATCACAAACCGCGTCGGTGGTTTCGATTCATCTCCAGGCCGTGCCTAAATCTAGCCCGCTAATTTTGCAAGTGCAGGTGCAAGATCAGGGCATTGGTATTGCCGAGGCTGATTTGCCGAGGCTTTTAGACCGCTTTTATCGGGTATATCCAGCCAGGTCAACCGCCGGAAATGCTAGCAGTGGCTCTGGTTTAGGCCTATCGATCGTCCAGGCTATTACCCAGCGTTATCGCGGAGAACTATCGATCGAGAGCAAAATCAATGTGGGGACTATTATTACCATCACCCTGCCCACTTGTGAAAGTTAATTCATAAAAATGGTTTTGATTTTGTACCTTGATGAAGTGGCCTAACTTAGACATAAGATAGAAATACTGGAATTCTGATTAGCCGCTTATTGCTTTGTCCAGTAATTGCATCTATTTAACCTAAATCCTGGGTGATTTTCTAGCAATATGTCTACCAGTTCTTCTGACATTAATAAAAAAGAATCAGCTCGCATTCTCGTTGCTTCCATGCGCGGCTTTAACTCTGATGCCGCTAGTTGTGCTCTTTACGAGTTTGAAGACTTGATCTGCGATTTTGAAGAAGCCGATTTATTTGCTCCAGTCAATACTTACGATTCCCTCCGTAAACTTTACCGTTTGGCCAAATATGTGGGTAGGTCAGAGCGGTTGGCCGAAAAAATCACCCCGTATCCCAAAGAATTTGTGATTGATCACGAATATGATTTGTTGTTGGTAGTTGTAAATGTTCCTTGGGATCTGCAATCGATCGGTTTGATTCAGGGCTGGCGAGATAAATGCCGGCATACGGCTTGTTACATTACCGAAATGTTTGAACCAGATTTAAGTAATTGGCGTTTGCTCCAAGAACCTTTCCGAAACTTCGATCACGTTTTTGTTAGTTCTGACTATTGCCATTCCAGGTTGAGTAGCATGATTGATCGACCGGTCACTCATATTCCTTTTGGGGTAGACGCGCTGAAATTTTGCCCTTACCCCAATCCGCCCCAACGTTCGATCGATGTTTGTTCGCTTGGTCGTAGAGCACCACAAGTGCATGAACCTCTAATTAAAAAAGCTCAAAACAGCAACTTGTTTTATTACTACGACACTATCAAAAAACAGGCTCTCAAAATAGACAATCATCTTGAACATCGCCTGAAGCTGATTAGTCTGTTGCAAAGAAGTTGCTATAGTATTAACTATTTTGCTAAATTCGATGAAGCAGCGACGATTGGTAAATCTCAAGAAATGGGTAGTCGCTTCTTTGAAGGAGCTGCTGCTGGCACGATTATGTTGGGGATACCACCAACTAGTAACACTTTCTCTCAATATTTTGATTGGGAAGATGTTGTGATCAAAGTCGATCCTCGCGATCAAGATATTCTGGCTGCGATCGCCGATTTAGATGCTCAACCAGAGAGATTGGAAAGAATTCGGCGACGTAATGTTGTTAACTCGCTACTAAGGCACGATTGGGTTTATCGCTGGAAAAAAATGTTAGCGGCTGTCAATGTTGATCCAAGCCCGCTGATGATCGATCGAGAGCAGCATCTTCAGCAGCTGGCCAAAGATATTCAGGCATTACCAACTGACCAGAGCTAAGCAATCTGAAAATCTAGTTAGCAGCTAGTGCTGATAAGTCGAGAGATTCCATATTTTGTAGAAATGCCAGGAGTCGATCGCGGATTTGGCCAACACCACCGGGTACGTTGGACTCAATGTTCAGCGGCATCACCGGATCATGTAGTGATAAGCGCAATAAGCACCAGCCCGATTCGGTAGCTGCTAAACAAGAGATACGCACACCTTCATAGTTATTGGGTACGATCTGCCAATCGGACTGACTGGAGACAAAACTTTGCAATTGTTCAATAACTTGAATCCCGTAAGCTTTAAAATCGTCTCCGGTGATTTTGATCCGAAATTCACCGTTTTCGATTGGCTCTGGTAGATTGGCAATTAAATTTGGTAAAGACTGGCCAGCCAGTTGAGATTTAGCTAGTTCAATCAAAAGCTTGCCAATCGAGTAAGCCCCATCGTCCAAAAAGTAATTTTCTTGAAAGGCTCCATGTCCAGAGGTTTCGATCGCTAACCAGGATTCTTGTCCAGCTTGATTAAGTCGGATAGACTCATCAATCACATTTTTGTAACCACGCTTAAAGCGATGATGCTTGCCCTGCAAGTCTTGCTCAATAAATTTAGTTAATCCGTCAGAAGTAATTGAATCGGTCACAATGGTGGAGCCAGGATGTTCTTGTAAAACAATCGCGGCCAGCAGGGCAATTAACCGATTGCGGTTGAGTTCTTTGCCAGTTTGGTCAACAGCTCCACTCCGATCGACATCGGTATCAAAGATAATCCCAAAATCAGCTTGATTGGTGATAACTGCTTGGCAAATTGATTGAATAGCGGTAGGGTCTTCGGGATTAGGTATATGGTTGGGAAAAGTGCCATCGGGTTCTAAAAACTGGCTACCAGTCGTATCTGCGCCCAACGGCTGCAACACGCGATCGACATAAAATCCCCCGGCTCCATTACCGGCATCTACTACAATTTTCAATCCGGCCAAGGGCTGTGCAAAATTATCGGGATGGTTAACTCCTTCCTGAATCTTGGCCACCAGTTGCTGGGCATAAACTGACATGAAGTCACGAGCCGTAATTAAGCCAGGAGTAGCGGCCAGCTCAAAAACATTAGCAGCAGCTAATGCCAAGATGTCGGTGATATCTTTTTTCTGCAAGCCACCTTGAGCCGTGAAAAACTTTAAACCATTGCGATTAAACGGTAAATGACTGGCGGTCAGCATAATCGCTCCATCACACTCAAAACCAGGGGTAATGGTACTCATAAACATGGCTGGGGTGGAAGCCAGCCCAAAGTCATACACTTGGCTGCCGATGGCAGTGATGCCCTTTGTCACTGCTTGCATTAAGGCTGGTCCCGAGAGGCGACTATCCCGTCCGATCGCAACCGTTAATTCGGTGCTAGGTTTGCCAACTTTTTGACTGAGCCAATCAGTGAAGGCTTGACCGAGAACCATGGCAATAGCTGGTGTGAGATTGACCTGTTCGCCAACAACGCCCTCTAGGGCAACGCCGCGCAGATCTGAGCCATTTTGGAGTTTTCCCCAGTTAAAGTTTTCCATGGTTATGGTGTCGCCGCTTCTACTAGCAATTTCTCTGATAATACATCGTCTTTAGCCAACAAATCTTGAGCAGCAGCCAGCATGGCCGTACTAATAGCCACTAAGTCTGGGCGATTATCTAGGTAAGTTGTTAAAGCATCGATCGGACTGCTGGCACTACAACCTAATTCTGGCAAGCGGGGCTGAGTGAGCTGACTGATTAACTCAGCTTGAATAGTGTAACTATGAGCGATCAATAAAAGTTCATGAAGCTGGGGGGTACTAATTAGCTCGGTTTGCTGGGGTGTAATCTGATAAACCAACCTTACTACCGCATTTTCGAGCTGGGCTTTGTCGATCGCCTTCAAAATCAGGGCTTGGGGATCTTCGGCACTGCTGGCATCTACTTTGACCGTCACAAAAGGCCGCACTGGCAAAGTACAGAATTCCCATGCCACCTGGAAAGGTCGATCGAAGGGCGTGAGTGCTGGACTCGCCGCCGGTTGGATCGTAATCAGTACATAGCCCTTGTCTTCTTTTTCTTCACTGAAATCCACCCGCTCGATGCTGCCGGGATAAACCACTGGCGGATTGTTAGATTTGTTGAGGTTTTGGTGGCGATGGACATGGCCGAGTGCTACATAGTCGAAGCAAGATCGGGTCAGCATTGAAACTGGCATACTGAAGCCTTTGCCGACTGCCAGTAATTTCTCAGCCCCAAGCCTGGCGTTATCAGCCATTAAATGGCCAAGAAGAATGGTGGGGATATTGGGATTGAGCTGGCGAATTTCTCCTTCCAGGGCTGGCTCCAAGCGGCTCAGGAGCAAATCATTCACTTCACTAAGGGAAAGTTTCTCCGATTCCGGGCGGGTCAGTAAGGCCGATCGATTAATCCAGGGAATTGTCAGAACTTGCAGCTGGCCATTCTTCGTATCAATTTGGTGAGTGGTCAGTCGATCGCCCACCATAATTCCTGGTACACCAAGGGTGCGATAAATCGATAGGCTGGCACCGCCTTGACCTTGGGCGTGTTGGTCATGATTGCCCACCAATAGAATGGTGGGAATTTGGTGATCGGCGAGTCGCCGAAACTGGCTAGCAAAGGCTTCTTGAATATAGGGGGCGGGGGTCGCATCCGGGAAGGCATCGCCTCCAAACAACACCACATCGACGGGTTCTTGGATGGCTCGATCGATACAAGCGGTTAAAGACTTAATAAAATCTTCCAGGCGGGTATTTAGTCCAGTGGCTGGATTCACCCGTCCATGGGCGAAGCCGCTGCCCATATGAATGTCAGATAGATGCAGAATTTTCATAGCAGTCCAGCCTTAACTATATTTGGCAATATTGCGAGTACAAGTCCATTCGTACTATATGGTTCGATCGCTTTGGGCGCAAGTATGCACAGGTGTCCGAGGTGATAATTCCTCTTTCTATACCGCCCACTTTTGTCCTGTGCTAGAAAGAGTAAAAATTAGGTCAAATACATTATCACACTTAGCTTTAAAGATTGTCCGCTCATAACTTTTCGGGAGATTTTGATCCAAAACCGTCTCTACTGTAGATTTGACCTGGCGTTGGCTCTGGTCATTTTTGTACCAGTCTTGCACCAGTACTTTGGGCTGAGTAGAGATTAAGCGCTCTAACAGAGATTTAGCTGCCAGCCTAACTTTTTGAGTTTCTTCCACAGTCATGTGATCTTTTTTGAGGAGATCGAATAGCTCCAATTCGTCTTCAGTCAAGCCTTCGCGCATATGCCGCTCTGACTCCTGTTGCAGGTTTTGGGCAAAATCCACCAAGGCTTCGTAATAGTTCTCGGTAGTTGAACCGTCTACATTGTATCGATCGATGATTTCCTGTAACCTTCTGGCAAAGTCGGTGCGGGTGGTATTTTGCTGAAGCATTTGGTTAAGCTTGTCTTCCATAAAGCTACGGAGATCGGCGATTTCGATATTTTTGTAGGATTTGTCTTTGAACTCAGTTTTGAGCTGTTCGAAGTTGACCTTACTCAAATCCCAGATTTTGCCGGTTTGGATGAGTGTATATTTATATTGTCCTGGATTTTCTTTTGGATTTGGATCTCGATCATCAGCAACGACACTTTGATCGAGTAATTCGGAAATTTTGAGGCTGACAGAATCAATATTGGTTCGATCGACGATGCTGTCGATTACACCTCGAAGGTATTGAAAAGCCGGAATTAGCGGGCGTTGTTGTCTTAAAATCTCTGGTTTACAGGCTTCGTAAAGAGAGCTAATGGTGTTGTCATAAACCGCGAATGTTTTACGCAATTCGTCTCTTTCCAATAAAATATCGGCGAACTGCTTGAACTGTTCTAGGCTTTTAAAGATGTCTCCGGTTGCCAAAAGACTTTCGAGATCAATTTGGTGCTCACGGCAGAAGGTGAGTCCTTGCTGAATCGCATCGTCTAGCAAAGCAAACAGGTTGGATTTTGGCTGAATGGGGGAGTCAAAGTCTTCTCCATCTTGAGTAGGATTATCGCCCAGAGCATAGTCTTTCAGGGCTTTTTTCATGTTGCGAAAGACATTGTAATAATCAATAATTTCACCATTGGACTTAGTGACGTTATTGATCGCGTGAGAGCTGACCCGATTAGCCCGCGCGATCGTCTGCATTAGCGTATGGTCTTTCATAGGTTTGTCTAGGTAGAGCGTAGACAGGCTGGGCATATCAAATCCGGTCAACCACATAGCACAAACGAAAACCAATCGGAGGGGATGGTCGGCATCTTTGAACTGGTACTCGATATCATGGCCTTCTTGATCCACTGTCTGAAGTCGATCGCGGTGGGGCTTTAGATCTAGTCCTTGTTTGGCAAAGCGATCGATTTCAGCATCACTATTTTCGAGGCTGATCACTACACCCATATCGGTGGCACGCATGAAGTCTAAAATCTTTTTGAGTTGGGCTTTTTCGATATCGTTATGAGAATTTTTAATGCTGCCTACCAGATTTTTGATTTCTGCTTTCCATTGGTGCTGGACTTTTTCGTACATTTTGACAGCAGTAAACTTATCTACCGATACCACTAAGCTTTTGCCCAAGTATCCGCGCCGAGGAAAGTGGTAAACAATGTCTTTGGCAATAGTCTCTAATCGATCGTCTCGTTTGATGACTTCTAACTCGCTAGCAAATTTTCGTTCGAGCTTTGCCTGTTGGCTATCATCTAAATCTTCATCTTCGAGGATCTCGTAAAACTCCGCGCTTAAATCTTCGTTTTGGATCAGTACTTCTGGGACGCGCTTTTCATAGAATAACGGCACGGTTGCCCCCTCATCCATCGATTGGGAGAAGTTGTATTCGCTAACGTAACCGCCAAACCAGGCATTGGTCTTGCGATCGGTTCCGAGTAAAGGAGTACCTGTAAAAGCTAGATAGTTAGCGTTGGGCAGACCTGCCCGTAGATTTTCGGCGAGGGTGTTGTATTGGGTACGGTGAGCTTCATCAATAATTACGATAATGTCGTTGCGATCGCTCAAAATCGGATACTTTTTGCCTTTGTCGTAGCGGAATTTCTGAATCAGGGTAAAGATGATCGGTTTGTTTTGAGACAGAAACTCGCGCATCTGTGCGCTGTTCTTGGGTTGGGCGGCATCTTTTTGTTTAACTGTTTCAGTATTGAGAAAATTCAGATAAATTTGCCGATCGAGATCGTCTCTGTCGGTGATGATAACGAAGGTGAAGTTACCTGTGAGTTTGCGGTTAATTTTACGGGTATAGAAAATCATCGAGAAGCTCTTACCCGAACCCTGGGTATGCCAGAATACGCCTAATTTGCCATCTTTGGCTTCCCGATTGGCGAAGGATTCGATCGCTTTATTCACGCCGATAAACTGGTGGTTCTGGGCGATGATTTTCTGGGTTTCTTTGTGATAGAGGATGAAATTTTCGATGTAGTCCAACAGTTTGGGCGGGGAGCAAAGCCCTAGAATCGCCCGTTCTAGACTGGTAGCAGATGATTCGATGCCGTCTCGATCGATCTTTTCTTTCTCATCATCGGCACGGAACCAGGGGAAGAAGTATTCCCAGGTGGCGGTAAAGCTGCCGATCTTGGTTTCGAGAGCGTTGGAGAGGATGCAGAAAGCGTTGGTGTGGAAGAGTTGGGGAATATCGCGTTTGTAGTTGGTGAGGTTGTCGTCGAAGGCGGTTTGAAGTTTGACGTTGGAGTTTTTAAGTTCGATGAAGACTAGGGGCAAACCGTTGATGTAGAGCAGGATATCGGGGCGGCGATAGGTCTGTTTTCCTTTAATCCAGAGTTGAGAGACGGCGAGGTATTCGTTGGTTTGAGGGGCATTCTCGGCGGAGTTGAAGTCGTTAAAATCGATGACGCGCACGCGCCCATGTTCGGTTCTACCGCGCTCGTTTTCATATTCGATCGAGATCCCATCGCGAATCAGTCCATCTACGGCGCGGTTGGCGGCGATTGGAGACATTACCGAGCGGCTATCGGTAAGGATGGCTAAGGCTTTGTCGATCGCGTGTGCTGGTAGTCCAGGATTGAGGCGGAGGGCGGCGGCTTTGAGTCGATCGATTAAGATGACATCATGTTTATCGGTGCGGTTGGATCGATCGTTGAGGTCGTTGGGATCGACGGTGTAGCAGTTGAGGAGTTGAAAACCGTGCTGCTGATGGAGTTTTTGGAGAACCGCCTGTTCGATGTCGTCTTCGGAAATGAAATTAGGCATTGGGAAACCGCGATCTGTAACGCACGGTGGAATCTGCTTTACTTATTTTGCCCTGTAGTTTGGGCATTGACAGCAAAATTTGAATTATTACCCTCCGCGATGCTCCCTGTCTGTTGTCATTGTATGTACAATGGCAGTATGATTGACAGATGAAAGATATTCGATGGGACGGGTCAAAGAATGAAAAGCTCAAGTCTGAGCGTGACGTGTCATTTGAAGCCGTTTTGGTAGCAATTCAGCAAGGAAACACCCTTGACGATCTCATCCATCCCGATCGAGAAAAATATCCCAACCAACGTTTATTAATAGTCAAAATCAAGGAATATGTTTATTTAGTTCCTTATGTAGAAACAGATACAGAGATTTTTTTGAAGACTATTATTCCATCACGGAAAGCAACAAAACAGTATCTTAGTGGAAGTAACAGTAATGAATGAACTCGATCGTGAAGAACAAGAACTTTTAGAAACATTTGAGTCGGGAGAATGGCAATCGGTACAAGAGCCAAATCGCCTACTGGAATTGCAAAGTTATGCAAAAGCAGCAATTGCTAAAGATAAGCGCATCACATTACGTCTATCTTCAGCAGATTTAGAAGGTATTCAAGCTAGAGCTATCGAAGAAGGTATCCCCTATCAAACCCTCATTTCCAGTGTTATTCATAAATATGTCACTGGTCGATTAGTCGAGACAAATCAACGGCATGGCTCATTTTCTTGAATCAACTCTTTAAGCTTACTAATCGAAAAATAGCGTAGGGGAAACCTTGAAAAACTCGCCTAATGCCTTAGTATGAGTTTTACTGATTCCGCGCTTCCCATTGAGTACCTCAGAAGCTACCCCTTGAGAACCAAATACTGGGATGAGGTCTTTTTGCTTGAATCCTCGATCGCTGACCAATTCAGTTAAAATTTCTAAGGGAGTAGCGGGTTTTAGTTGATAGTGCCGTTCTTCAAAGCTTTCAATCAAATTTACCAAAAGTTTGAGTAACCGCTCTTGGGCGGGGGAAAGTGTCTCGCCTAGCTGCATTAATTTAGTAACTTCGGCTAAGTAAAACTCGTTTTCTTCTTCTGTTTCGATCGCTTTTGGTTGCGTTGCTGCTAGTAATTCTGCATATTCTCGATCTAATATAGCAGTCATGATTTCCATTGCTCCTTATCGTATTCTGCATGGGTTAAGATATCTCGGACAAAGATAGTGCCGCTTCGGTAGTTGATTTCAGCTATCAATCGGTAATGATTGCCTTTGATGTTGAAAACCGTATAAATACCCACTAAATCGGCTGAAGGATAAGCTTCTCTAAGCTCGACTAAATTTTGCCATTCGGCGGCTTTGGCGGTTCTGTACCAAGTATCTAGTGAGGTTTCCGAGTCTGCATGAACCTTGACGAATAGCACCAGTCTTTTTCGGCTGATTATGTGCATTTGCGTTTAGATCCGTTAATCTCAATATTATATCTCATTTTGAGATTTTAGTTTACTGAGATCTTTTTAGATCCTGGTGGGGGAGGGTAGGTTTTGTTTAAAATCGAACAGTGACATCAACATTAGATTGCATAAAGCGGCGTTTTTATTCTGGGGTTCCCCCAGAATAAAAAAACGACAAGACACCTACCCCTACAGATCTATGAACAAATCGACGACGCATTTTTCCAGCCAACCGTAGGGGCGGGTTTATGCTAGAAATCCTCGTCTAACACCATCACCTTCCAACAAAACCCGCCCAACCCCACTAGAAGATTTCAAATCGGTTAAGCATCGGTAGTCATGCTGGGGGGAAATTGGATGTCGAGATCTTCGACGGAGAGTTTGCCAGAGATCAAGCGAGTTAGGAGTCGATCGCGTGTTTGTTTGAGATTATCAATCTCTTTCAATAGAATTTCTATGCTTTGAAACATTGGTAAAATGTTGTCATTAAATTTTGTAATTAATTCCTTGTTTGGGGTAAGAATACTCATCTTTTTAAACGTAGATTTGCTCAATTCAGCAAAAGTTGAGCCAGTTGAAAGCATCTCAAAACAGGTTTTGTTGAGTTTTAGCCAGTGATATAAAAATATCGACGGGTAATTTTTATTTGGAATGCAGGTAATAAATCCCTGATTTGTACAAGCAGAAGTTGTGTTTATTCCTATTGCTCCAATCGTCGCTCTACTTGTCATCATAATAGAGTAGGCAGGAAATAATCTTGCCGAGCTATTATTGAGTCCTTCTTCTGTACATTGCAATCCAGAATTAAAAAGGAATATTCCATTTGATGCAGTAATATCTGACGGAGTATACCAATTAATTTCTCCCTCAGTCCAATATGTATTTTCATCTTTGGATGGGGTTCCACCGCCTGTCATCTCAAATGCTTTGGCGATTTTCACCATTTCCCAACCTTCGGGGATGCCTTTGTGAAATGTGACTTGCTCATGTCCTGGAAAGCGCAGACGGACAAACCATTCACGGTAGATTTCCTCTGCCATTTTTTCGAGTAGGGTGATTCGTCGATCGTTATTTTCGATCAGGTCATCATAGGCAGAAAGAACCGCTGCAATCTTGTTCTGAATTGATAA
>JANOQI010000010.1:0-32945 GCA_031414775.1 Synechococcales cyanobacterium VAR_4_metabat_354 | reverse complement strand
AAGGCTTTCAGCACCTTTAATTCAGGAATTGGGATTTATTTCAATGTCTGGGATAATCCAGACATTGAAATAAATATCGAGCCTACGAGAGCATCAGGGCTTGCGCTCCAAAAACCGCTCAAAATGTGTCCGGAGTATTGTAAATATGAGCAGGGTTCAGTTCCACTAGAACTTGCCCAGGCATTGGCTAATGTTCCGATCAATAAAAATGTGCGAATTAGAATACTGACCGTTAATGGTTTTAACGTGGATTCTGAAATTGGAGTTGGTACTGTTGAAGCTTGGCGGCAAATTTTTCGTTAATAGGCTAAGGCAGGGTTAGAGTACTTTTCACTGGAACAGAAGAGGGGGAAAATTAATTAGAGCGAAAATTAGATCTGCCATAGCTGGCTCCATTCCAAATTAATATGATTCTACTCTGTGAATATTTATTCTTACGATCCTGAAGGAAAATTAGATATTTTATTCAAGAAAATGTGTCAGGTTAAGCTGTACTTAATTTTAATACCAGGTATCCAGAAGTGTTGCGAAGAGTAGGTTTTACTTTAGTCGATCGATAGCCAGAAGATACTCTGGTATTTTAGAGAATCGATGATTACCAAATTCGGCTCATACTCTGTACGAAACCCGGCATGACTTCATCACAATTGATTTCGGCGGGAGACTCTAATACTTCTATTTCTTGTTCTGGTCGATAGATCTGCACTTGCTGATTCTTCGAATTGACCAATAAGCCCAGTTTTACCCCCAGCCTTTGATACAGTAGTTTGCAGACTAGTGAGATACAGCTATTATTTAAAACTTTTTCTAAAGAAAAGGTTCAAGATTCAAAGTGCCCCTTATATGTCTGCAAACAGCTGTGCTGTTAGCTTGGCATTAATAACATCTAGTAGCAAAGTATTGATAGATTTTTGAGATGTGGTGGCAGTTGTCATAAAAACCTCTCTGCGCTGGTGGGACTATACTGTGCCATTTCCACTATATCTTTTAGGCTAAAACCAGCAGCTCTTTTAAATATTTGTTTCAGTTGTTCACCCTTCTGACATCAGGCATCAGACAATATCGAATTAGCTATAATTAATAACTGCCAAGATGCTCGGCGACTAGTTCCCTCCCCACCTCACTTGCCATCAATAAATGAATAGTAATCAACCCGCTCCAAAACAAGGTTTGTACGATCCGCAGTTTGAACATGATGCCTGCGGCGTCGGATTCATCGCGCATTTGAAGGGGCAGCAATCGCACTCGATCGTTCAACAAGCTCTGACCATTCTGGTGAACCTCGATCATCGTGGTGCGTGCGGTTGTGAAACCAATACCGGTGACGGTGCTGGTATTTTGATGCAGGTGCCGCATAAATTTATGCAAAAAGTGGCGCGGGCTGCTGGGTTTACTTTGCCTGCTGTTGGTCAGTATGGCGTGGGGATGAGCTACGCTTCTCCAGATCCCGCTGAACGCGATCGCAGTCGTCAGATTTTTGAACAGGTGGTAGCCAGTGTTGGTCAAAAAGTATTGGGGTGGCGAGATGTGCCAACGGATAATTCTTCTCTAGGTAATACTGCTCAATCGAGCGAGCCGTCTGTGCAGCAAGTATTTATTCAGAGATCAGATGATTTAGCGGATAAGTTAGCTTTCGAGCGGAAACTTTATATGATTCGGAAGCTGGCGCACAACGCGATCCGAGCGGCGAAAGTTGATGCCTATTGGTATTTGTCCAGCATTTCTTGCCGCACCATTGTCTATAAAGGGATGTTGATGCCGGTGCAGGTGGGCGAATACTTTCCGGAACTCCAAGATCCTGACTTGGAAAGTGCTTTGGCCTTGGTTCATTCCCGGTTTAGTACCAATACTTTTCCTAGTTGGGAACGGGCGCATCCCTATCGCTATATTGCTCACAACGGTGAAATCAATACTTTGCGCGGCAATATCAACTGGATGCAAGCGCGACAAGCTTTGTTTGAATCCGATTTGTTTGGTGCTGACATGCAACAAATCCAGCCGGTCATTAACGTTGATGGCAGTGACTCGCTGATTTTTGACAATGCTTTAGAACTGCTGACTCTTTCTGGTCGATCGCTTCCCCACACCATGATGATGATGGTGCCAGAACCCTGGACAGCACATGAATCGATGAGTGCTGAACAAAAAGCATTCTATGAATATCATTCCTGTTTGATGGAACCCTGGGATGGCCCAGCCTCGATCGCCTTTACTGATGGCACGATGATCGGTGCAGTTCTCGATCGCAATGGATTACGACCATCTCGCTACTACGTGACCAAAGATGATCTGGTGATTATGGCTTCTGAAGCCGGGGTGTTGCCGATCGAACCGGAACGGGTGGCGATCAAAGGCCGGATTCAACCTGGTCGGATGTTCTTGGTGGATACAGCCGCTGGCCGGATTGTTAGTGATGAAGAAATTAAGAAAGAAGTTATCACTCAACATCCTTATCAACAGTGGCTAGATCAAAACCTGGTTAGGTTGGAAGACTTGCCCGCCGCAACCGTAGTTGCTGCGAGTAATGCTGAAGATTTGATTCAACGGCAAATGGCCTTTGGCTATACCTTTGAAGAACTGCGCCTGTTGCTAGCGCCGATGGCCAAGGATGGGGTGGAAGCAATCGGATCGATGGGTACTGATACCCCATTAGCCGTATTGTCTAATCGACCAAAGTTGCTCTACGATTACTTCCAGCAGTTGTTTGCTCAAGTTACCAACCCTCCGATCGATTCCATCCGCGAAGAGATTATTACTTCGGCGCAGACCACTATTGGTGCCGAGCAAAACCTGCTGAAGCCTACCCCTGAAAGTTGCCATTTAATTGCGCTGAAGTCACCGATCCTTAGTAACGATGATCTGGCTAAGCTCCAAAATTTGAACTCCGGCGGTTTGCAGTCTGTAACTATTTCGATGCTGTTCTCACCTTCATCAGGGGCAACCGGTTTAGAAGCAGCAATGGGAGAAATCTGCCGGTTGGCCGATCAATCGATCGAACGCGGCGTTAGTATTCTGATCTTGAGCGATCGAGGTGTTTCTATTGAAAACGCTCCGATTCCAGCGTTATTGGCGGTGGCTGGTTTGCATCATCACTTGATTTTGCAAGGTACGCGCACCAAGGTCGGTCTGGTTCTAGAATCTGGTGAGCCGCGCGAAGTACATCATTTTGCGACTTTAATTGGTTATGGTTGTGGAGCCATTAACCCCTATCTGGCCTTTGAGACGATCGAGGACATGATCGCTCAGAAGTTATTGCTAGATGTGGAACCAGCAGCGGCAGTCAAGAACTTTATCAAAGCGGCCACTAAGGGCGTGACCAAAATTGCTTCTAAGATCGGGATTTCGACTCTGCAAAGTTATCGTGGTGCCCAAATTTTTGAAGCGATTGGACTCAATCAATCCACGATCGATAAGTACTTCACTCGCACAGCTTCGCGGATTGAGGGTGCGGATGTAGTGGTAATCGCTCAAGAAGCTCTGGCCAGACATACCCACGCTTTTCCTGATCGACCAGCCAAAGGCCAGACCCTGGCAGTGGGCGGCGAGTATCAATGGCGCAAGGATGGCGAGGCTCATCTCTTCAGCCCCGAAACAATTCACCTATTGCAAAAATCCACTCGTATTGGGGACTACGAACTGTACAAAAAATATGCAGCGTTGGTAAATCAACAAGATCACGAACACTTTACTCTGCGCGGGCTGATGGCCTTCAAGCCCAGTCAGTCAATTCCGATCGAAGAAGTGGAACCGATCGAAGCCATTCTGAAACGCTTCAAAACGGGGGCGATGAGTTATGGTTCGATCTCCCAAGAAGCTCATGAATCGTTAGCGATCGCTATGAACCGGATTGGGGGCAAGTCCAATACTGGTGAAGGCGGCGAAGACCCCGAGCGCTATACCTGGACTAATGAGCAGGGCGACTCTAAAAATAGTGGTATTAAGCAAGTAGCCTCTGGGCGGTTTGGAGTAACCAGTTTGTATCTATCCCAGGCGCGGGAAATTCAGATCAAGATGGCGCAGGGTGCCAAACCCGGTGAAGGTGGTCAGCTACCGGGTAAAAAAGTCTATCCCTGGATTGCCAAAGTTCGCCATTCCACACCAGGTGTGGGTTTGATTTCGCCACCACCCCACCATGATATTTATTCGATCGAAGACTTAGCGGAATTAATCCATGACCTGAAGAATGCCAATCGTGATGCGCGGATTAACGTGAAGCTGGTATCGGAAGTTGGTGTCGGCACGATCGCAGCAGGTGTAGCGAAAGCTCATGCCGATGTGGTTCTAGTCTCTGGCTTTGATGGCGGTACCGGCGCTTCGCCGCAAACTTCGATCAAACATGCTGGCTTGCCCTGGGAATTAGGCTTAGCCGAAACCCACCAAACTCTGGTGTTGAACAATCTGCGTAGCCGGATTGTAGTGGAAACTGATGGCCAACTAAAAACTGGTCGAGATGTAGCGATCGCTGCTTTGTTGGGCGCTGAAGAATTTGGTTTTTCGACTGCGCCGCTAGTTACTTTAGGCTGCATTATGATGCGAGTTTGCCACTTGAATACTTGCCCCGCCGGGATTGCTACTCAGAATCCTCAACTACGGGAAACCTTCACCGGCGACCCGGAACACACTGTGAACTTCATGAAGTTCATTGCTCAAGATCTGCGCGAACTGATGGCTCAATTGGGTTTCCGCACCCTCAACGAAATGGTGGGACGCACTGATGTGTTGGAAGCTAAACAGGCGATCGATCATTGGAAGGCCAAAAACATTGACCTCTCCAAGATCCTGTATCAACCAGAAGCCGGGTCGGAAGTGGGACGCTATTGCCAAATTCCTCAAGATCATGGCCTAGAGAAATCTCTGGACATGACTAAGTTATTGGATTTGTGTAAAGGTGCGATCGAGAAAGGCGAACCTGTTCAAGCAACACTGCCGATCCACAATATCAATCGGGCGGTGGGCACCATCCTAGGTAACGAAATTACCAAACGCCATTGGCAAGGCTTGCCAGAAGATACTGTCCAACTACATTTTCAGGGTAGTGCTGGTCAGAGTTTTGGGGCGTTTATCCCTAAAGGTGTGACCTTGAAACTGGAAGGCGATGCCAATGACTACATCGGTAAGGGCTTGAGTGGCGGCAAGATCATTTTGTATCCTTCAGCCGCTTCTACTTTTGTAGCTGCTGAGAACGTAATTGTCGGTAACGTGGCGCTGTACGGAGCCACCAGCGGCGAGATCTATATTAGTGGCATGGCGGGGGAGCGTTTTTGCGTGCGGAACTCCGGAGTAACAGCAGTGGTGGAAGCGATCGGCGACCATGGCTGTGAATACATGACGGGCGGGAAAGTATTTATCCTCGGTCAGACTGGCCGCAACTTTGCGGCGGGAATGAGTGGTGGGGTGGCTTATATTCTGGATGAGCAGGGCGACTTTGCGACGCGCTGTAATACGCAAATGGTGGGACTAGAAACTCTAACTGATCCATCGGAAATTGCCGAGGTGCGGCAGGTGATTCAAAAACATGCTGACTACACTCAAAGCCAAAAAGCTCGGCAGGTGCTGGAACAGTGGGAGGCGATGGTGCCGAAGTTTGTAAAGGTGATGCCGCGGGACTATAAACGAGTATTGCAAGCGATCGAGAATGCTTTGGCCTCGGGGTTGAGTGGTGATGAGGCGCTCAATGCGGCGTTTGAGGAGAATTCCCGCGATGTGGCACGGATTGGGGGGAGTTAAGTTCATTAAAACATCACCCATACGCTAGATCGCGATCTAGCGTAGTATTCGACAATTATGAGGTATCCAAATCTTGCCAACTGCCGAGCAAGGCATCCGGTGTGTAACCCTGTGCCAATCCCTAACCAACACCTTCACGCCTATTTTCGTCGTTCGCTTGGATGAGCGATCTGGCAACCTATTTATTTTGGCTGGTGATAACATACAGATAGAGATCTACCCTAATGGTCTTTGGAGATTCCTAGAATGAAGCCTGACTTTAACACCATGACTAAAGGTGAGTTAAGAGCTTATGTTATAGCTCACCCTGACGATCAATCTGCCTTCCATATGTTTGTCGATCGATTCACTGCGGAAGCATCTCCAGCAACTTTCGACATTCCCAAATCAAATGCCGAGGTTAAGGACGTTGAAATTTTAATTAAGCAAAAGCTAGCGCAACTAAAAACGAGTTAGAAAACTTAGATAGATGCAGCAATTATCATCTGTAATGAAGACACTAATGGATGCCCTGATTGAAAAACTCGGAATTAAGCTGCAAGAGTGGAAGCCAGAAATATCCGATCGAGTCCGTCAATATATCTCGGAAATTATTGACTTATCCGATCGAGATGTTCTCAACTCCCTACCCTCACGCACTGTCGAACAAGATGTAATGGATTTAATCGATCTGATTACCATTCAACCTAATTCTATTGGTTCCATTCGTACTCATGATGCCTTCCTAAATAGCTACAGTTCAGAAGATGAAGGGCTTTCTGATGACTATTAAAGCAGGTGAACTGTGGATAGCTGAAATAACTTTCACCGATGGTTCGGCATCTAAAAAACGACCTGTTTTAATCCTCTGGGTTGAGTGGTGATGATGCTCTCGGTGCTGCATTTGAAGAGAATTCTCGCGATGTTGCGCGGATTGGAGGTAGTTAGAAGGTTGGATCGCAATATTAGGTTTTGAAACGGGGATTTCAAAACCCCTGATAGTGTTAATCAAATCGCGATTGAAAGTTGTTGTAAAGGTACAATTTAATGACGAATAATTCTCCAAAAGAAGGAAACCTTAAAGGCAAAGAAGGAATTGAAATTGCTCAAAGCATTTTAAATATTCTTCGGGAAGTTTCAATATTATCGATATTTTTCATGCTTATTACAGTACCAAAGTTTGTAAATGAAAAATTAGCTGCTGCTGGTGTTGTCGAAGTTCAAATTGGTGGCGTTACTTGGAAAAAAACAATTCGAGAAAACTGATGGTAAATTAATTGAGTCTACAAATCAAAGTGAAAGACTTAAAAAAATCTAGAAGAGTCAAGCAGTACCATTTCTAAACTAAAAGAAAATAATAATGTAAACGATCCAAAAATAGAAGAGCAACTAAATAAAATAGGGAAGCAATTCAAAATACAAACTCTATAAACATTGCTATTCAGAGCACTATAAAAGATAATACTCCACTTTTAAACCCAAGGGTGAATACATCAATTACGTCTTTAGTTGATATCACAAATAACTATAAAATACAGATTCTCTACAATCAAGATAAATCAGAACAAAGAAGGCTTGCTTTTGAAATCAAGAGTGCATTAGAGAAAACTGGTGTTAAATCTAACATTCAAGTTCTTCCTCAATCTTCTCAAATTGACAAAGCAACTGATGATCAAATTCGATACTTTGCTGAGAACGAGAGAGATGTAGCGTATGCATTACAAAATATACTGAATGATACTTATTCTAAAAGAAAATTCAAGTTACAGACTGTTTATACCCCTTCTCCAGGTTCAGTTTCAATTTTCCTGAAATCATAGAAGTTACAGACACTATTAATAATAGTAATGCTCTGGCTAGTAAGATTTGAGAATTCGGCGAATTGTGGTGATTTAGATTGAATTGAAGATGGTGGGGATCGTCGATCTATCTTGAGGCTATCGATCATTCTGTGGTTGTTTTTGTAGATCGATGATGGTGGGAGGATTAGTTGGCGTAGCCTCAGCTTTGCTGAATCGTGATGCTGTTCGTTGGCAGAGTCTCTCAGAATAAGAATCGGGCTTTGGACTATCGATCGATTGCTAACAGCTCGATCGCTTAGGTTAACATGAGAGAGTAAAGTCAAAACGAGGTCAAGCTCATGGCAGTATCTCCAGAAGAGAGGTTTCACCAACGGCAACCCCGCTACAGTAAAGAAGAATTTGCCCGACGGGGCGATGAGATTTATCAATCTCAAGTGCTTCAACAAATAGACGAACAGATCGATCGGGGTAAGATTGTCGCGATCGATATTGAAACTGGAGCCTTTGAAATAGCCGATAAACCGATCACCGCAGTCGATCGACTTTACGATCAATACCCAGATGCACAACCTTGGGTAATTCGGATCGGACATCGAGCAGTCTACCGCTTTGGTTCTCAAAGTCTGAAGCAAACGGCATGATGCAGGGAATCGTAAATCAAAATTGTGAAGCCATTATTCGAGTAGCAATCGGTCATGAAAATGCCTCCAAACAAATAGTTGAAGCTGTTATTGACACAGGATTTACAGGCTTTCTGTCTCTGCCGATGTCTAGGATCTCTGCGCTCGGATTACCTTGGTATTTTCGTGATGTTGGTACTTTGGGCGATGGTAGCGAAGTGATTTTTGAAATGTACAAAGCAACAGTAATTTGGGATGGTCAGATCCAGATTATTGATGTAGCCGCTTCCGAAGCTGCTCCATTAGTCGGGATGAGTTTACTGTACGGGTTTAAAGTTCAGATTGAAGCTATTGAAGGTGGGATAGTAACAATCGAATCCTTGGTATGAGATGAGATTAAGAAGCGGGCGTTGCTGAATCGAGATATGAAAGCGAATGAATCGAAAATATAGAAGCTTTACTGAATCTGGTTTTCATTTTTGATAAATTGGGTTTTCATACTATAAATCAGCAACGCCGATTTAAGTTTTGCCCAAAGCTCGTTGGCCAATATCTCGTCGATAATACATCCCGTCAAATTGCACTGTGCCCACTGCTTTGTAAGCCCGATCGATCGACTCCTGAAAATTATCCCCTAGCGCCGTCACTCCCAGTACTCGACCGCCATCTGTCACCAATTGACCATCTTTTAAAGTTGTACCAGCCTGAAAAATAATTGAATGATCCGGCGTGGGCGAAGCGAGCGATATCGGTTGATCCTTGTGATAGTTACCAGGATAACCACCAGCCGCCACCACCACACAAGTCGCTACCGCCTTCGACCAATCGATCGGCAACAAATCAGCCAACCGCTGTTCGACACAAGCTGCCATTAGCTCTACCAAAGGCGTTTCCAGTAATGGCAAAATTGCTTGTGTTTCAGGATCGCCAAAACGACAATTAAACTCCAATACCTGTACCTCACCAGCAGGTGTAATCATTAGGCCAGCATACAGAATCCCACGATAATCAATGCCTTCTTGCTGAAAAGTGCGCAGCATTGGTTCTAGAACCTCTTTTTGCACCCGCTGCATTAGTTCCGGGGTGCCGATCGGTGCTGGGGCGTAGGCACCCATGCCGCCGGTATTGGCTCCGGTATCGCCATCGCCAATCCGTTTATGGTCTTGGGCGGGCAATAATGAGGTAATCGTAACTCCATCAGTAATCGCCAACACCGACAGCTCTTGACCCTCTAAAAACTCTTCCACCACTACTAGGTCAAAGCCTTGGCTAAAGAGTTGATCGATCGCCTGTTGGGCTTCCGCAATAGAAAAAGCGACAATGACCCCTTTGCCTGCTGCTAGTCCATCAGCTTTCACCACAATGGGTGCTCCCTGCTGCTGGATATATTCTTTGGCAGCCACCGCATCGGTAAAGGTTTCGGACTTGGCCGTGGGCACCCCGGCCTTCAGCATCATTTCTTTTGCCCAAGACTTGCTAGATTCAATTCTGGCTCCGGCTTGGGGTGGACCAAAAACTGGAATCTGCTGAGCTTGTAGATTATCTACAATTCCTTTGGCTAGGGGCAATTCTGGGCCTACTACTACCAAGGTGATCTTTTCGGTTTGCACCAAGTGGGTGATACTGGCAAAATCATCGATCGACAGCGATATATTCTGACAATTATCGAGCTGTGCCGTACCGGCGTTGCCCGGTACACATAGCACCTGAGTAACTTTAGGAGACTGGAGGAGTTTCCAGGCGATCGCATGTTCTCTGCCGCCATTACCGATGACTAATATTTTCACGCTGTGACACTACCTAGATTGAGGGATCTGCTGATCTGTGCCAGCATTTAAGATAGACATCATAAGACTTATTTTGTAATTTTTTTTGGTGATTTTTGGCCTGTTACCAAAAACCACCTCGTTTACCATTAGGGAAAATTGTCAAAAAGTTGGTTTTGGCCATCCCTAACTGGGACTCACTCATTTTGACGCCCCGTAAGTTAGCGCCACATAAATTAGTACCTTGCAAGTTGGCTTTGCTCAACTGAGCTTCACTCAAATCGGCACCGCGTAGATCGGCATCTTGCAGGTTGGCATAGTCCAGTAGGCTTCTGCTCAGATTAGCTCCGCGCAAGCAGGCTCTGGTGAAGTTGGCTTTCGTAAACTTGCCAGCGCCCAAGTTAGCATTCTGAAGATTTCCACCACTACAATTAGTGTTTTCCCAAGTTACACCAGGTAAATTGGCCTTTGGTAAATTGGAGCCGCTGATATCCAAATCGTTGAAAGTGCGTTGTCCGCGCTGATAGGCTTTCAACAAGGCGCTAGCATCCATCTTCGTGATTTCTCGTCTCCGACTGGTTACCACCGAAGATTTCTCTGGAGTGTCTACCATGGACGGATTAAAACTAGTGGGACTGCCTGCCCGATCGCGATTTTCGCGAATGGTCTTAGCCAGTTTCTGGACTGGAGAGGCTGATTGCACTCCAGTCCCAGGCGGTGGTGGCGGTGGTAATCGATCGACAGTGGTATTAGCAGAATTATTCAGGGTGTTAGTGATCATGCTCGACTTGGTAAAAGGCTGATCAGCTAGCTCTAACGCCCGTGACACTTGTTCCGCTGATTGATAGCGATGCTTAACAGAAGACTCCAGCATTTTACTGACGATCGGCAGTAATGCTGGACTCATCTGAACATACTTCTGCCACATCATTTCACCCGTGCTGGGATGATTTTCGATGTCCTTGGGTGATTTGCCGGTCATCAGATAGATACAAGTAACACCCAGCGAGTAGATATCACTGGCGAAAACGGGTCTCATTACTAGTTGTTCTGGTGGGGCATAGCCCGAAGTCCCGACCGCAAATTGAGTGAAAGCCGTATTACCGGTACCGACTTCTTCCTGGTCGGCCAGCTTGCTGACCTCGTTTTTCACGGCACCAAAGTCAATCAAAACAAGTTTGTTATCTTGGTCGCGCCGGATAATATTGGCTGGTTTAATGTCACGGTGGATGATCTCCTTGCTGTGAACGTATTGAATAATTGGTAGGATTTCTACCAGGAATTTTTGAATTTTCGCCTCATTGAACAGTCCCTCTTTGCGAATTTCTTGATGGAGAGTGATACCACTCACAAAATCTTGCACTAAGTAAAAACTCTGGCGATCTTCAAAATAGTCCAGTAGGCGAGGAATTTGGGGATGGTTGCCGATTTTACCGAGGGTTCTAGCTTCCCGTTCAAATAACTCTCTGGCCATTTTCAAAAACTTTTCATGGCTATTGCTGGGGCGGAGTTGTTTGAGCACGCAGATTGGTTCACCCGGCAAGGACATATCCACCGCCACGAAAGTAGCTCCAAAGCCACCTTGCCCGAGGGATTTAGTTACCCGATAGCGGTTGCGCACCAAGAGCCTTGCCCCGCAGGCTTGGCACAAAAAGGCATCAGATAAATTTTTCGGTTGAGTACAATCTGGATTTACGCAGTAGCTCATTGAGCCTCACCAGTTCAAGTTTGTAGGATGGGAGCAGATCGCAGTTAGATTCAGGACATTAGTGTAGATTCGTATTATGCCATACCATTGAGCCTCACTGCTTTTTGATGTTTTGGACATTTATTCACACAATGATTTAGTAATAAATAGTAATTTAGCTAGTAATTGATCAATAATTCCGATAGAGAGTGAATTTAAGATTTAGATATAATTACACCAGCAGTCATCTGGGGCGAAGACGTTGGGTGAGAACCGCTGTCCGTTATATTTTTGTTAAAAGTAAATGTATATTTCTCTGAATTGGTTAAACGAGTTAGTTAAAATTTCGATCGCTCCAGCGGCCTTAGCCGAAGTACTTACTCTGGCTGGGTTTGAAGTGGAATCGATCGAGGATCGTCACCAATGGGCTGCTGGGGTAGTTGTTGGCCAAGTAATTAGCCGTGAGCCACACCCTAATGCCGACAAACTGAGTGTTTGTCTGGTAGATGTGGGCGATGGAAATCCACCGGTTCAGATCGTCTGTGGGGCAGCCAACGTCCGAGCTGGCATCTATGTGCCAGTGGCTACTGTTGGTACTTACTTACCAGTCATTGACCTCAAAATTAAACCAGCAAAACTGCGCGGTGAAAAGTCGGAGGGGATGATTTGTTCGTTGGCTGAAGTCGGTTTAGCCAAGGAATCGGCCGGTATTCACATCTTTGCTGAGGTCGGAGCGGTGGGAGCGCCGACGGTGGGCAGTGATGTGCGACCGTTACTCGGTTTAGATGATGTCATTTTGGATGTGACATCAACAGCCAATCGAGCGGATGCCCTGAGTATGGTGGGTATTGCGCGGGAAGTAGCTGCCTTGACCGGTGCTGTTATTAACTTACCCACAATGACTCCTATTTCTCTCGTGGGTGGGAATAAAAATTTGCAGGTCAGAGTTGATTCGCAGTCTTGCCAAGTATATATAGCCACTCTAGTAGATAATATTCAAGTTGCCCCGGCTCCCGATTGGTTACAACGTCGTCTTCAGGCTACTGGCGTTCGATCGATCAACAATGTGGTAGATATTACCAACTATGTATTACTGGAATGGGGACAACCCCTCCATGCTTTTGATGCTGATAAACTGGCGGCCTTGACTGGTAGTAACGATTATGACCTGGGGGTACGATTGGCTCAGCCCCCGGCAGTTTTAAAAACTTTAGACGATCAAGATCGCCAGCTCCAGCCCCAAAATTTATTGGTAACAGCGAGCGACCGACCGATCGCTTTAGCTGGGGTGATGGGTGGTGCTGAAACTGAAGTGGGCAAGACCACCACCAGTATCTTGCTAGAAGCAGCCATTTTTGACTCGGTGGCCATTCGTAAATCTTCCCGATCTCAAAACCTGCGATCAGAAGCTTCTACTCGTTACGAGCGGGGGGTGAATCTAGCCGAGTTGGAATTAGCCAATCAGCGGGCTTTGAATTTATTGGTCGAGCTGGCGGGTGGGCAAGTAATTACCGAAGCCAAGGCCGATCATCGCCCAGATTGGGTTGGTCAACCGCGTACGATTAGGCTGCGCTTAGGACGGTTGAATCAGATTTTAGGGCCGACGGTGAGCGAAGAAGAAGTTGGCGAAGTCAGTGTTGCTGATGTCGAGAGAATTTTGACCGCTTTAGGATGTCAGCTGATTCCAGTTTCTGGTCCGACCGAAAGAATAGAAGAAATTCTGGGGTCACTCGAAGCTTGGACGACGATAACAAAGGACAATCTCCCGCCAGCAGATGTGTGGGATGTGATTGTGCCCACCTACCGTTATCGTGATCTAGAGCGGGAAATTGATCTGATCGAAGAAGTGGCTAGGCTCTATGGCTATGAAAAGTTTCAAGATACCTTACCGAGTGAATCGGCAGCGGGTTATTTGTCATTGGATGTGGAATTGCTGCGGCTGGTGCGAGCTAGTTTTCGGGCGGTGGGCTTCAATGAGCTGATGCATTATTCCTACGCTCTGAATAAACCAGAGACTGGACGGCTAGTAGATATTGCTAACCCGATGTTCACCGAGTATGCGACCTTGCGATCGGAACTAACTTCCCACCTGATCCAGAGTTTTCAATACAACTTAGAACAGGGCAATGGAGCGCTGTGGGGCTTTGAAATTGGCAAGGTCTTTAGTAAAGATGAATCTGGCCTGATCGAAGCCGATGTGCTGGCTGGTATTTGTGGCGGTGATGCCCGTGCTCAACGTTGGACTACCAGTGACAAACCCCAGCCTTTGACTTGGTATGAGGCTAAAGGTCTGCTGGATAATATTTGGCAACGGTTGGGAATGCCCGTGGAATATCAAGTGGATCAAAGCAACGCTCAGTTCCATCCGGGGCGCACGGCTTCTTTGTGGTTGCATGGCGAAAGGTTAGGCATTTTTGGCCAACTCCATCCCCAACTGCGCCAAGAATCAGACCTACCCGATGCGGTCTATGCCTTTCAGCTAAACTTAGAAGTAGTGCTAGAACATCTGGCTAAGGATGAACAGCTGGTGCCGTTGTACCAAACTTTCTCGACTTATCCAGCTTCCGATCGAGACATTGCTTTCTTTGCTCCGCTAGAGGTATCTTTGGCCGAATTGCAAAAATCGATGCGCCAAGCCGCTGGGGATCTGCTGGCCGATGTGCAGCTGTTTGATGAATATCGGGGGCAAAATGTCCCCGATGGTCAACGCAGTTTGGCGATGCGGTTGGTCTATCGCGCTATCGATCGCACTCTCAAGGATGAAGATATTGAGCCAGCTCATCAAAAGGTACGAGATATCTTAGTAGATAAATTCCAAGTAACTTTACGGAGTTAGCTATCTATGGCGGATCTAGATCGCTTGATCGACTTCAGTGCCAGTGAGGCGATCAAGCAGTTTATCCAATCGACTAAGCCCAGTGCTTGGCATTACCTAGACAAAACCGAAATTCTGACGGGGATGATTGCCCGTTTGCATAATCCATTGCAAGTGAAGCAAGGTGGGCAACCCTTTTGCGGACCAGCGGTGGTGGTGTTCGAGCTAATCCGGAAGCATCCCCATCGTTATGTGGAACTTTGTCGGGGATTGTTTGAAGAGGGTAGTTTTAGGGGAGTACAGTCCCCAATTGTGGCTAGCAGCCGCTTGCGGCGCAGCTATGGTGATCTGCGGATGGCTCCAGTGGATTGGTTGGTGCTAGCTACCCTGCGCGATCAGGCCAATTGGTTGATACCCGTGCATCCCCAGGCTCCATCTTTGCTACGCGACCTAGCAGGGATCACCGGGCCTTGGGACATAACTTATTGGATCAAGAATCTATTAGGTTACGAGCAAGTCCAGCATTACTATACGCCTTGGGGTGGAGAGGTTGTCGCCCTAGAAAAAGCGCAGCGATCGATCGATCAAGGGGGCATTGCATTAGCTCTGATTGACCAGGGTTTGTTGAATTATAAAGTGCCCTGTTTTTCGTACCCCAATCATTGGGTGTCAATTTTGGGCAATGTCGGGTTAGCCGAAGAAGCCTGTTTTGATTGCTACAGCTGGGGACGGCAGATTCCCCTCAGCGGAGAACTACGCGAGTTCAAGCGACACCTATGGGGTATGTCGATCGCTTACAGCGCCAGTGGATATGTTGAGCTAAATTGATTTGTTGACCCAGAGTTAAATCAATAACATTAGTTTTTTTTATAGACAAGGTGGCCACCGTAAGCTATTATTGGAGGCTGTGGTCAAAACTTCGCTCTTGGTTCGTAAAACCATCGTAGCAAGCAAGGTTGTTTTGGGTGGATACTGATCGGTGAAAGCTGCTCCAGTCCTAGCAAAAAATATACAACTCTGTCAGTACTCGCTTTCCAGCATAGATTTTTGGTAACAGCTGCTCTCGGAATAATTCCACAAGCGCAGCGATTTCACGAACTCAGTACAGAAGGACTAATCCCACAATGAACGCGCCAGCCGGTGGAAGTTCATCAAAATGTAGTGTCTCAATAAAAAAGGAAGACCTCAACTATGTCGATCGGCATACTTGGCACCAAGGTTGGCATGACTCAAGTCTTTGACAAAGAAACCGGGCGAGCAATCCCCGTTACTGTTGTTCAAGCTGGACCATGTACAGTCACGCAAATCAAGACCAAGCAAACTGACGGTTATGAATCCGTACAGCTAGGCTATTACGAAGTTAAAGAAAAGTCACTCAGTAGACCAGAGCTAGGGCACTTAAAGAAAGCCGAGGCTAAACCCCTCCGCCATCTCCAAGAATTCTTAGTAGATGCTGCCGGAGAATGGACAGTCGGTCAAGAAATTAAATCCGATTTGTTTGCAGTTGGACAGCTAGTGGATGTTAGCGGCGACAGCATTGGACGAGGTTTTGCTGGTTGGCAAAAGCGTCACAACTTCGCTCGCGGACCCATGACCCACGGTTCCAAAAATCATCGTGAACCAGGTTCGACTGGTGCTGGTACCACTCCTGGCCGGGTATATCCGGGCAAGAAGATGGCCGGTCGGCTTGGTGGCAAGCGCATCACCGTTAAAAAACTGTCAGTGATTAAAGTAGATGCAGAAAGCAACCTGATTTTGATTGCTGGATCTGTGCCTGGGAAGCCTGGTACTCTGCTACGGATCATCCCTGAAGTTAGAGTAGGCAAGTAGGAGCACATAAAAAATGACTGATTGCACTGTTCGCAACTGGCAAGGAGCCGAGGCTGGTTCTGCTGTCCTCGACCTGCGAGTTGCCTCTGAAGAAAACGCCTCGCACATCGTGCATCGCGCCCTGGTGCGCCAAGCTAATAATGAACGCCAGGGTACAGCTTCGGCTAAAACCCGCGCCGAAGTAAAAGGCGGTGGTCGCAAGCCTTGGAAACAAAAAGGTACTGGCCGCGCGCGCGCCGGTTCGATCCGTTCGCCGCTATGGCGGGGTGGTGGTGTGATCTTTGGGCCAAAGCCCCGAGACTACAGCACTAAAATGAACCGGAAGGAAAGACGGTTAGCACTGCGCACGGCCTTCCAAAGTCGTGCCACTGAAATGGTAGTAGTTGAAGATTTCGATACTCAATTAGCTCAACCTAAAACAAAGGAATTGACAGCTGCTCTGGCTCGCTGGGGCGTTCAAGCCGGTCAAAAGACCCTCCTTGTTGTGGCTGATGTCAACGAATCAGAGAATATTTTCCTCTCGGCTCGTAATATTGATACCGTTAAATTAATCTCGGCAGTAGGCTTGAACATCTTTGATATTCTGAATTCTGACCACATCGTAGTCACTAAGAGCGCACTTACCAAGATTCAGGAGGTTTACAGTGACGACTAGATCCCCCGGGCCAACTAGAATTAGCGTCCGTGACCTGCCCGACATTTTGCAGCGTCCGGTGATTACTGAAAAAGCTACGCGCCAGATGGAACAAAATAAGTTCGTCTTTGACGTAGTGCCCAAGGCCACCAAAACTGATATTAAAGCTGCGATCGAAGTAGTTTTTAATGTCAAGGTAGTGCGGGTCGATACCTACAACCCACCACGGAAGAAAAAGCGAGTTGGCCGCTTTGCTGGCTACAAGCCTCTATACAAAAGAGCGATTGTCACTGTAGCTGAAGGTCAATCCATCCCGCTCTTCCCTGAAGCTTAGGATCTGTTATCTATCTCCATTATTTGTATTTGAGTTAAACCTATGGGTACCCGTTCTTATCGGCCATATACGCCCAGTACACGCGAAACAGTAATCTCGGATTTTGCTGAGATTACCGCGAGTAAGCCGGAAAAATCATTAACCGTCTATAAACACCGCGCTAAAGGGCGTAATAATCGCGGTGTTATCACTAGTCGTAGACGTGGTGGCGGTCATAAACGTCTCTACCGGATCATTGACTTCCGTCGTCAAGACAAGCTCAATATTCCAGCGCGGGTGGCTTCGATCGAATACGATCCCAACCGCAATGCCCGGATTGCCTTGGTTTTTTACCGCGATGGTGAGAAGCGCTACATTCTACATCCCGTTGGCTTAGAAGTTGGCACTGAAATTATCACCTCTCCCGAAGCCCCTTTCGAGATTGGTAATGCCTTACCTCTCACTAATATTCCACTAGGTACCACAGTCCACAGTATCGAAATGACTGCTGGCAAAGGTGCTCAGATTGCCCGTTCGGCTGGTGCTGGTGCTCAGATTGTGGCTAAAGATGGTGATTATGTCACTCTTAAGATGCCTTCTGGGGAAGTCCGGATGCTTCGCAAAGAGTGCTATGCAACCATTGGCCAAGTTGGCAACCTGGAAGCGCGTAACCTTAGTGCTGGTAAAGCTGGTCGGAACCGTTGGAAAGGCCGCCGGCCAAAAGTCCGTGGTAGTGTCATGAACCCTTGCGATCACCCTCACGGTGGTGGTGAAGGTCGGGCACCGATCGGACGCAGCGGCCCTGTTACTCCTTGGGGTAAACCTACTTTGGGTTACAAAACTCGGCAGAAGAACAAGCCTAGTACCAAGTTTATCGTTAGGCGGCGACGCAAGTCTTCCAAGCGTGGTAAGGGCGGCCGTCAGAACTAGGTTAGACAAATTGTGGCGGGCTAAACACCGCCAAAATCTCCTTGTTTTCAGTCAAAGTCGTTTATTTCAACAACTAATATGGGTCGTTCTCTCAAAAAAGGTCCGTTCGTCGCTGATCATCTGATGACCAAGGTCGAAAAGATGAATACTAGCGGTAAAAAGGAAGTGATCAAAACCTGGTCACGTTCTTCTACTATCTTGCCGCAAATGGTTGGTCATACGATCGCCGTTCATAATGGCAGGCAGCATGTTCCCGTATTTGTTTCCGACCAAATGGTAGGCCACAAGCTCGGTGAATTTGCACCAACTCGTACTTACCGCTCTCATGCTAAGGGCGACAAAAAAGCAGGTAGATAAAAGCCCAGCTGATTGCACAGGAAATAAATATGGCAGTAGATAACAAAACAGAAATTAAAGCGATCGCAAAGTACATTCGGATGTCTCCATACAAGGTGCGTCGGGTGCTGGATCAAATTCGGGGACGCTCCTACCGGGAAGCCCTAATTATTTTAGAATTCATGCCCTACAAAGCTTGCGAAGAAATCATCAAAGTGTTGCGTTCGGCAGTGGCTAACGCTGAGCATAATGCCGGTCTCAACCCAGCGAAGCTAGTGGTATCCAGCGCTTACGCCGATCAAGGACCAGTGTTAAAGCGGTTTCGCCCCAGAGCGCAAGGCCGCGCCTTTGCTATTCGCAAACCTAGCTGCCACATCACGGTAGCGGTATCGGAAGTAACTGAAGACTAGATCATTACCATTAGTAGTAGCAACAACAAAGTATGGGACAGAAAATTCACCCGATTGGTTTTCGCCTCGGCATTACCCAAGAGCATCGTGCTCGCTGGTTTGCTGAAGGTCGGCGCTATCCAGCCCTACTCCAAGAGGATTATAAAATTCGCCAGTTTATCGAGAAAGACAATGTTCTCAGTACTGCTGGTATTTCCAAAGTACGAATCGAGCGTAAAGCTGACCAAATTGAAGTTGAGATCAACACTGCTCGTCCTGGGGTAGTAGTCGGTCGAGGTGGTGCGGGTATTGATACTCTGCGTCAAGGGTTAGTTAAAGCTTTGGGCGGTGGTAATCGTCAAATTCGAATCAACGTGATTGAAATAACACGCGTCGATGCCGAAGCTGCTCTCATTGCTGAGTTTATTGGTCAGCAATTAGAACGACGGGTTTCTTTCCGGCGAGTGGTCAGACAGGCTATTCAACGGGCACAAAGAGCTGAAGTTCAAGGGATTAAGCTCCAGGTCAGCGGTCGTTTGAACGGTGCAGAAATTGCCCGCACCGAATGGACGCGCGAAGGTCGAGTGCCTTTGCACACCCTGCGTGCCGACATCGATTACTCCTACAAGACGGCCTCTACTACCTACGGTATTTTGGGGATTAAAGTATGGGTATTCAAGGGTGAGATTATCCCTGGTCAAGAAAACGAAGCTGTCCCAGCCAATGCTCAGCCTAAACGGCGGCAACCCGGTCGGCGGCGACAGTTTGAAGATCGATCGGACGAGGGCTAAAGCCTCACATTCATTTATCTTATCAAGCCCATGTTAAGTCCTAGAAGAACAAAATTCCGTAAACAACAGCGCGGTAGAATGCGCGGTTTAGCAACACGCGGTTGTAATATCAACTTCGGTGAATTCGGCCTGCAAGCGATCGAGCCTTCCTGGATCACTTCCCGTCAAATTGAATCCTGTCGGCGAGCTGTCAACCGTTATATGAAGCGGGGTGGTAAAGTCTGGATTCGAATTTTCCCCGATAAACCGGTAACCATGCGTCCGGCTGAAACCCGGATGGGTTCTGGTAAAGGCTCCCCTGAATTTTGGGTAGCGGTAGTCAAGCCCGGTCGGATGTTGTTTGAAATTGGTGGCGTAGCCGAGCCGATCGCGAAAGAAGCCTTTCGCTTAGCCTCCCACAAACTACCAATCAAAACCAAATTCGTCGCCAAGCAGGTCTATGCCGAGGAGGAAAGCTAATGGCTCTGTCCAAAATGTCTGACATTCGTGCTCTCAGTGACCAACAGGTGGCCGATGGTATTGTAGATGTCAAGCGAGAATTGTTTGAACTGCGCTTGCAGCAAGCGACCAATCGCCTCGAAAAAACTCACCAATTCAAACATGCTCGTCACAAACTGGCACAACTGATGACAGTGGAAAGCGAGCGACAATCTGCTCAATCACCTGTTCAAGCTAAATAGGAAAAAATATGGCTGTTAAAGAACTAGTGGGATTGGTCGTCAGCGACAAAATGCAAAAAACAGTAGTAGTAGCAGTAGAAAACCGCTCTGCTCACTCCAAATATGGCAAAGTAGTCGTCCGTACCAAAAAATACAAAGCCCACGACGAAGAGAACCAGTGCAAACCAGGCGATCGGGTGCGGATTCAAGAAACTCGCCCCCTCAGCCGTACGAAGCGCTGGCAAGTAGCCGAAATATTCGGTCAACGTAGCTAGTTTAAAGTTGGGTAACACCCTCTAAAGTCACCATGATTCAACAAGAAAGTTATTTAAACGTTGCAGACAACAGCGGTGCCCGGAAACTATTATGTATTCGTGTGCTGGGTGCTGGTAACCGCCGTTATGGTGGTGTAGGCGACCAAATTGTTGCTGTTGTAAAAGACGCTGTTCCCAATATGGGAGTTAAAAAGTCTGATGTGGTACGCGCTGTAATCGTGCGAACTCGTTATACTATGCGTCGTGATAGTGGTATGAGCATTCGTTTTGACGATAATGCTGCTGTTCTGATTAATGCCGACGGTAATCCCCGAGGTACCCGCGTGTTTGGTCCAGTGGCCAGAGAACTGCGGGATAAAAGTTTCACTAAAATTGTTTCCTTGGCACCAGAGGTATTGTAATGAAAAAGCAAAAACCCAAAGTGCTGCACCGGATGCATGTTAAAAGTGGCGACACTGTACAAGTGATATCCGGTAAGCAAAAAGGCCAAGTCAGTGAAGTGGTAAGGACTATCCCTGAAAAAAGTCAGGTGATTGTGAAAGGCGTAAACATTCGCACTAAGCACATCAAGCCTACCCAAGAGGGTGAAACTGGCCGGATTGATGCCAGTGAAGCGCCTATCCACAGCTCCAAAGTGATGCTTTACTCCAACAAAGAGAAAGTTGCTAGCCGGATCTGTTACACCGTGACTGCCGAAGGCAAGAAAGTGCGGATGTTGAAAAAAACTGGCGAAATCATCGACTAGCTATCAGTTTCAACTTCCTATTTGAATAACCCTATTGGTTCTGACCAAGCCCAGAACTTCGACCCATGGCACAAAATTTCAAGATTAAATACCAAGAACAAATTGTCCCTAAATTAAAAGAGCAATTTGGTTATACCAACATCCACCAAGTACCCCGAGTTACTAAAATCACCATGAACCGTGGTTTGGGTGAAGCGGCTACTAATGCGAAAGCTTTAGAATCTTCCGTTGCCGAAATTGCTAAAATTACTGGCCAAAAACCAGTAATTACTAGAGCTAAGAAAGCAATCGCTGGTTTTAAAGTTCGCGAAGGAATGCCTGTTGGCGTAATGGTGACATTGCGTGGTGACCGGATGTATGCCTTCCTAGATAGATTTATCAACTTATCTTTACCGCGAATTCGAGATTTTCGGGGCATTAGCCCCAAGAGCTTTGACGGACGCGGCAACTACAGCGTCGGGATTCGCGAACAGCTAATTTTTCCGGAAATTGAATACGATCAAGTTGATCAAATTCGGGGGATGGACATCTCGATCATCACCTCAGCTAACAACGACGAGGAAGGTCGCGCATTGCTTAAAGCAATGGGTATGCCTTTCCGTGACCAATAAGTAGCCACTAACAACTAAAAACTGACACAATGGCGGCACACGACACTATTTCAGACATGTTGACTCGGATTCGCAATTCGAGCATTGTCAAGCACCAAACCACGGACATCCCTTCTACCAAGATGACCCGCAGTATTGCCAAAGTTCTCCAGAGCGAAGGCTATATTGCTGAGATTACTGAAGAGGGTGAAGGTATCACCAGACATTTAGTGCTGGCACTCAAATATAAAAACAAAAATCGCCAGCCAATTATCACTGCTATGAAGCGGGTGAGTAAACCCGGCCTGCGCGTTTATTCCAACCACAAGGATCTACCTAAGGTCTTGGGAGGTATTGGGATTGCAATTATTTCCACTTCCAGCGGCATCATGACCGATAGGGAAGCTCGGAAACAAGGTCTAGGCGGCGAAGTTCTTTGCTACGTTTGGTAGTTTCTTTCTCCCCTGATTCAAAAAAAGTAAATTGACAAGGAGAAATCCCCACATATGTCTCGTATTGGTAAAAGACCGATCGAACTGCCCGCTAAGGTGGAAGTAACGATCGATGGTCAAAAAGTTTCTGTAAAAGGTCCTAAAGGCCAACTCTCCAGAGTGTTGCCTGAAGGCGTTAAAATTGACAAAGAGGGTACGACTCTCTCTGTCACGCGGGTCAATGAGTCGCGGATGGCACGCCAACGTCATGGCTTATGTCGGACACTTGTTTCCAACATGGTTGATGGTGTATCCCAAGGTTTTCAGAAAAAGTTGGAAATCCAAGGAGTTGGTTACCGGGCACAGGTGCAAGGTAGTAATTTAATTTTGAACGTTGGTTATAGTAAGCCTGTCGAAATCATCCCACCAGCTGGTATCCAAATGGCGGTAGAAGGTACCACCAACGTTACAGTGAGTGGCATCGATAAAGAATTGGTGGGCAATACCGCCGCTCGGATTCGCGATGTTAGACCGCCCGAAGTTTATAAAGGCAAGGGTATTCGCTACGCAGGCGAAGTCGTCAGACGTAAAGCTGGTAAATCAGGTAAGAAATAGATTATGAAATTAACTCGTAAAGCCTCTCTACAGCGTCGGCACTTCCGTGTACGGAAGCGGGTCAGTGGTTCTCTTGCCCGACCCAGACTAGCGATCTTTCGCTCTGGCCAACATATCTATGCTCAAGTAATTGATGATGTTCAGCAGCATACTTTGGCTGCTGCGGCCACTGTTGATAAAGAAATCAAAACCAAACTCAGCTCTGGTGGTAACATCGAAGCGGCTACTGCCGTTGGTAAATTAGTTGCTGAACGCGCTCTAGCCAAAGGTGTTGCCCAAGTGGTATTCGATCGAGGCGGTAACTTGTATCACGGTCGAGTTAAAGCCCTTGCCGAGGCTGCGCGTGCGGCTGGCTTAGATTTCTAATTATTTCAGATAAAACATATATTAAAATCATGGCAAAAGAGCAACAGCAGCAAAAGCGCGGTAAAGGCAATAAATCCAACAAAGAAAAGGAATCAGCCTACCAAGAGCGCATTATCCAAATTCGACGGGTGAGTAAGGTAGTAAAGGGTGGTAAAAAACTCAGCTTCCGTGCAATAGTTGTTATCGGTAACGAAAAAGGTCAAGTCGGCGTTGGTGTCGGCAAAGCCAGTGATGTGATCGGAGCCGTCAAAAAAGGTGTCGCCGATGGCAAAAAACACCTAGTTGACGTACCTCTCACTAAGTCCAACACCATTCCCCATCCGATCGTTGGAGCCGGTGGTGGTGCCAATGTCATGATGCGTCCGGCTGCTCCTGGTACTGGAGTAATTGCTGGGGGTGCTGTGCGTACTGTACTAGAACTAGCTGGTGTCAAGAATATTTTGGCTAAGCAGCTGGGTTCTGGTAATCCTCTCAACAACGCTCGGGCTGCAGTCAATGCTCTGCAAACCTTACGTAGTTTCAATCAGGTGGCAGAAGATCGCGGTGTGACCGTTGAGAGCTTGTTCGCCTAAATCCCATCCCATTTTCACTTGAGATTCATTAACAATGAGATTAAACGACGCAAAACCCAAAGCGGGTTCTAAACACCGCAAACGCCGGATCGGGCGCGGTGTGGCAGCTGGTCAAGGTGCTAGTGGCGGTTTCGGGATGCGTGGCCAAAAGTCTCGTTCTGGCCGTCCCACTCGTCCCGGATTTGAAGGGGGACAAATGCCCCTGTATCGGCGCTTACCGAAGCTTAAAAGCTTCCCGCTGATTAACCGTAAGGAATACACCATTATTAACGTCAGTAAATTAGCTGCCTTGCCTACTAATACTGAAGTAACAATCGAATCTTTGATGGCCGCTGGTATTGTTACTACCAATGATGGTCCCCTGAAGCTTTTAGGCGACGGTGACTTGTCTGTAGCTCTAACTTGTAAAGCGGCTGCTTTCACTACCGGAGCCAAGGCTAAAATTGAGGCCGCTGGTGGCACTTGTGAAGTCATCTAGACTTTTTAAGTTTCTGGTGAATCCATCGTGTATCTGGCTATCGTGCCAGCTTACGGTGGGTTTGCTTTTTGGGTCGATTTTGCGGTAATGCTGATCCCAATCGGAAGTGGGGAGGATAGAATAGTGAAAATGTCTAATCATAAAATTAGTACTTGTTAATAAATCCAAGTTGATCTGGATTCAAATCTATATCAGTAAAAAACCATAAATTTTAATCGAGGTATTCTAATTAGATGAATGCAGTGAGTAAAGACCGAGCGCCTAGCGCTCAGGAAACATTTGGGCAGATGGCAAAAGCTGCTGGTCTCCGTGGTCGAATTTTGACCACTATTGGCCTATTGATCTTGGCCAGACTGGGTGTTTATTTGCCCATGCCTGGTGTCGATCGAACACAGCTGGCTGGAGCACTTCAAGGCAGCTCTATTATTGGCTTCCTGGATATTCTTTCCGGTGGCGGCCTCTCGGCTGTGGGTGTATTTGCACTGGGAATCATTCCCTATATTAATGCTTCGATTATTTTGCAGCTTTTGACTACGGCTTTGCCTTACCTAGAGCGTCTGCAAAAAGAGGAAGGAGAAGCCGGGCGGCGTAAAATCTCTCAAATTACTCGCTATGTAGCTTTGGGTTGGGCAATAGTGCAGAGCATCGGAATTTCCTTATTTCTCCAAAAATATGCTTTGCCTGGCAATGAAGGACCACTGTTTGTGGTGGGTTCGGTACTAGCATTAGTGGCTGGTTCTATGTTTGTGATGTGGATCTCCGAGCTGATTACGGAGCGCGGTATTGGTAATGGCGCTTCTCTGTTGATATTTATCAGCATCGTGGCTGTTTTTCCAAAATCTTTACAACAAACCTTTGAGTTAGCTAGTACTGGTGATAATCAGATTCTGATTCGTGCTGGTGCTCTGTTGGCCGTATTCGTTGTAATGACGGTCTGTATTGTTTTTGTCCAAGAAGGAGCGCGCCAAATCCCGATTATCTCGGCCAAGCGTCAAGTAGGCCGACGCTTGTACCGTGAACGCACCAGTTATTTGCCGCTGCGGCTCAATCAAGGTGGGGTGATGCCCATTATTTTCGCCTCTTCTGTACTGGTGTTACCTCAGGCTCTGGCTGGTGTTACTGCGACTGGAGCAGCTACCAATCCTGTTTTAAATGCTATTCATACTGGCCTGAATAACGCTGCAAATGCGATGAATCCAACTGGTTCAACACCTTGGATTTACACCTCAGTTTATGTGCTGTTGATTGTCTTTTTTAGCTATTTTTATTCTACTTTGGTAGTCAATCCGGTAGATATGGCGCAAAACCTCAAGAAAATGGGTGCGAGTATTCCAGGTGTGCGGCCTGGTCAAGCTACTAGTAAATACATCGAAAGTATTTTAAACCGTCTGACTTTGTTAGGTTCATTATTTTTAGGTGCAGTGGCGATTATCCCCACTGTGATTGAGAACGCTCTAGGTGTGACTACTTTTCAGGGTTTTGGAGCAACTTCCCTACTGATTTTGGTAGGGGTAGCGATCGAAACTGCCAAGCAAGTCCAAACCTACGTTATCTCCCAACGCTATGAAGGGATGGTGAAACAGTAGAGCCTATGACTAGATTGATTTTTATTGGAGCACCTGGTGCTGGGAAGGGCACTCAAGCTCAAATTTTGGCAGAAAATCTGCAAATTCCGCATATTTCCACTGGTGATATTTTGCGGGCTGCTGTCAAAGATCAAACTGAGTTGGGTCTCAAAGCTAAAAGCTACATGGATGCTGGCGATCTGTTACCGGATTCACTGATTCTAGATCTGATCCGCGATCGGCTAGCCCAATCTGATGCAGCAAAGGGTTGGATTCTAGATGGTTTTCCGCGCAACGCTGCCCAGGCGGCATTCCTCGATCAATTATTGGCAGAAATCAATCAGCCAGACTATGTTGCTTTAGAATTATTTGTCCCCGACGATGTTTTGGTGGAAAGATTGCTGTTGCGTGGTCGTGCTGACGATAATGCCGATGTTATTCGCAAGCGGTTGGTCGTCTACCATCAGCAAACCTCACCCCTGATTGCTGTTTATCAAAAGCAGCAACGCATGCGCCAAGTAAATGGTAACCAAGATCTTAAACTAGTTGCCAGCGCTCTCAAAGCAGCTCTGAAGTAAAGTTTATTCAGTACAACTTTAATTGCCGTCTGTCAATGGCGGCAATTTTGTTTGCTAGAATAGAGTTGAGTATTGGTGGCTACTGTATTAATTTTGTTCAATTTGAGGTATTTAACACTTGTCTAAGCAAGATTTGATTGAGATGGAAGGTACTGTAATGGAGTCATTGCCCAACGCCATGTTCCGGGTAGATTTGGATAATGGTTTTAATGTCTTAGCGCATATTTCCGGTAAGATTCGTCGGAATTACATCAAGATTCTGCAAGGCGATCGGGTGAAAGTAGAACTAACTCCTTACGATTTGAGTAAGGGACGTATTACCTATCGCCTGCGTAATAAAGGTCGTTAAACAGTTCCAAAAAGGATGAGACTTGGCATGTAAGCAGTTTACATGTCCTTCTTTCTTCGCTATAATATAAAACTTGCACTATTGCCCCAATTTGGCATGAAAGTCAGAGCATCAGTTAAAAAGATATGTGAAAAGTGTCGCGTCATCAAACGACGTGGCCGGGTAATGGTCATCTGTACCAACCCCAAACACAAGCAGCGTCAAGGATAATTTACTAACTCGGTAAATTATTTGGGCTGTTTTATGTTCAATTCAGTCGTAAACTCGATAGGGAGAATAAAGTGTGGCACGGATAGCTGGTGTAGACCTGCCCCGCGACAAGCGGATCGAAATTGGTCTCACATACATCTACGGAATTGGTCTAACAAGATCGCATCAGGTCTTGGCGAAGACGGGGGTTAACCCAGACACTCGTGTCAAAGATCTCAGCGAAGCTGATGTTTCCGTCTTGCGGGAAACCGTAGAAAAAGACTACCAGATTGAGGGTGACCTCAGACGGTGGGAACAAATGAATATCAAGCGATTAGCCGACATCGGTACATATCGCGGTCGCCGTCACCGTATGGGTCTACCTGTACGTGGTCAACGGACTCGCACCAATGCCCGTACTAGACGTGGTCGGCGGGCGACAGTTGCTGGTAAGAAAAAAGCACCCGGCAAGAAATAGATAGTTTTATGAATAGCTTTTGCTGGTCAGTAGTACCCTCTGGGTCTATTGGCCGTTAGCTGTGAATGGGCAATTCTGAAATCTGACTTGACTTTTGATAAATTTCTCAGTTGAAACTTAAATCGATCACCTAGCTAAATTATTTAGTACTGACTATGGCTCGACAACCCGGTAAAAAAACTGGTAGTAAAAAGCAAAAGCGCAACGTACCCAATGGTGTTGCCTATATTAGCTCTACCTTCAACAATACAATTATTACGATCGCTGACAATAATGGCGATGTAATTTCTTGGTCATCAAGTGGTGCTAGCGGCTTTAAAGGCGCGAAAAAAGGCACTCCTTTTGCTGCCCAAACCGCTTCAGAAAGTGCAGCAAAGCGGGCGATGGATCAAGGAATGCGTCAAATTGAAGTCATGGTCAGTGGTCCTGGCTCTGGTCGAGAAACTGCCATTCGCGCTTTGCAAGGTGCTGGCTTGGAAATCACTTTGATTCGCGATGTGACCCCAGTGCCTCACAATGGTTGCCGCTCACCCAAGCGGCGACGGGTTTAGAGCTTGTGGTATTTGTACAAACTGCTTAATGGAGGTCACTGGTAATGCAGTTTCAGATCGAATGTGTCGAGTCTAAGTCCGAACCTAATCAAACTCAGTACAGCAAGTTTGTACTAGAGGCATTAGATCGTGGTCAAGGTACCACCATCGGTAATGCTCTGCGCCGAGTATTGCTATCCAACTTGGAAGGCACCGCCATTACGGCAGTGCGCATTGCTGGTTTGGTACGCTCGGAAAATATTCGGGGCGAAAAAGGCGAAACCAAGTTCACCACGGTCAACCATGAGTTTGCTACTCTGGTCGGGGTGCGCCAAGATGTTTTGGAACTACTGCTGAATATGAAAGAGGTAGTTCTTAAAAGCTATACCTCTCAGCCCCAGATTGGCCGTCTGAATGTGACTGGTCCAGCTCGGGTAACCGCTGGTATGTTTGAGTTGCCATCAGAGGTAGAAGCTGTTGACCATAACCAGTATGTAGCTACTGTTGCTGAAGGTGGCAAGCTGGAAATGGAGTTTCGGATTGAACGGGGCAAAGGATATCGCTCTGTTGATAAGTTCCGCGAACAGGGTCTGGCCATGGATTTATTGCAAATTGATGCAGTATTCATGCCGGTTTTGAAAGTGAACTATTTGGTGGAAGATGTCCGGGTAGACGGCTGTCCAGAAAAGGATCGTTTGATTTTAGAGATCTGGACTGATGGCAGTATTACTCCCCAAGAAGCTTTAAGTGAGTCTGCCAAAATCTTGGTAGATCTGCTCAATCCTCTTAAAGATATCAGTCTAGAAGCATTTCCTGAGGAGTTTACCTCCGAAGAAGATCCCGCTAGCCAAGTGCCGATCGAGGAACTCAACTTGTCAGTACGGGCTTACAACTGTCTCAAGCGAGCACAGATTAATTCCGTTTCGGACTTAATGGGTTACACCCAAGAAGACCTGTTGGAAATCAAAAACTTTGGCCAGAAATCGGCTGAAGAAGTAATTGAAGCCCTTCAGCGTCGTTTGGGCATTATGTTACCTCACGATAAAACCCCCAAGGGTTAAATCAAACAGGCTGGAATAACTCCAGCCGATTTTCGTTTTTATTTGTTTTAGGAGAAAACTAATGCGCCACGGTTGCCGCGTACCCATGCTGGGCAAGCCAGCCGACCAAAGAAAAGCTCTGTTGCGTTCCCTGACCACTGAGTTGATCCGCCACGGTCGAATTACTACCACCAAGATTAGAGCGAAAGCCATGCGATCAGAAGCAGAACGGATGATCACTCTAGCTAAATCTGGTACCCTTGCCGATCGCCGGATGGCGATGGGCTATATCTATGACAAAGATTTGGTCCATAGGTTATTTGAGAGTGCGCCTGCTCGTTATGCCGATCGGAAGGGTGGTTACACCAAAATCACAACTACCATGCGTCGTCGTGGTGACAACTCCGAAATGGCCATCATTGAGTTGATGTAAATCTGTGCCTGATTCCTTGGTGATTCCAGCTACTGGCGATCGACAGCGTGTTGCTCTAGCAATTCAATATGTCGGGACTCATTTCCACGGCTGGCAGCGCCAACCTCATCAGCGGAGTGTGCAGGGAGAAATTGAGAACGTCCTCACCAGCGTTCTTAAACAGCCCGTGCAAGTCCAAGGTGCTGGTCGGACCGATAGCGGGGTACATGCAGCGGCGCAAATTGCCCACTTCGATGCTCACACCGTCGTGCCGCCAGATAAATGGCAATCTATCTTAAATAGTCGCCTACCCGATGACATTATGATTCGTGGTTCGGCAGCTGTTTCTCTAGACTGGCATTCGCGCTTTTCGGCAACTTGGCGACGCTACCGCTACACCATTTATACCGATGCCTTACCCAACTTATTTTTGGCTCCGTATACCTGGCATCATTATCACCAGCCATTAGATGTAGAGCAAATGGAGCAGGCTATTCAGCCCTTGCTCGGTCATCATCACCTCAGTGCCTTTCATCGCTCCGATTCGAGCCGTACCCATTCCTGGGTAGAAGTGCAAGCAGTGAGTTGTGAATCCTCCAGTTCACTGATCTCGATCGAAATCCAAGCCAATGGTTTTTTGTACGGGATGGTACGTCTCCTAGTTGGAATGCTAGTACTAGTTGGCCGAGGTGATCTCAGCTGTGAGCAGTTTACCGAAATCTGGAAAACTGAGCGGCGCGACCTAGTTAAACATTCGGCTCCGGCTAAAGGATTGTGCTTACTCCGAGTTGGTTACCCGGAAATGCCCTTTGTCCCCGCTGTCTGGTTCGACACCCAACCGCAATGGTTGTTGGATTCCCCCAATATTTCTGAATTTTAGAGTTAAAACTATGGAAAAAACGATTTTACCCATTGACAATCAAGCCGACCAGAAATGGTACATTGTTGATGCTGAAGGCCAACGTTTAGGACGCTTAGCAACCGAGATTGCGATGATCTTGCGCGGCAAGAATAAGCCCACCTTTACACCACATATTGATACCGGTGATTTCGTGGTGGTAATCAATGCTGAGAAGATTGAAGTTACCGGCAAAAAAAGTTCTCAAAAGCTCTACCGTCGGCACTCTGGCCGTCCTGGTGGGATGAAAACCGAAACTTTTGCTAAACTGCAAGATCGTTTACCAGAGAGAATTCTAGAACAAGCTGTCAAAGGCATGTTGCCTAAAAACTCGATGGGTAGACACCTGTTCACCAAATTCAAGGTTTACGCTGGCACGGAACATCCCCATGCTGCTCAAAAACCTGAAGTTTTAATTATCAATACTATTCCTAAGGGTAATAAATAATGCAAGCAACTGATCAAAGCGGTAAAGCAGTATATTGGGGCACTGGTCGGCGGAAATCGGCGATCGCCAGAGTGCGGTTGGTTCCTGGTACTGGTAAGTTGATTGTCAATGGTACCGAAGGCGACTTGTACTTCCAATTCAATACTGGTTACTTAGCTGCAACCAAGGCTCCCTTGGAAACTTTGGGCTTAGAAGGCGAATATGATATTTTGGTCAACGCCCACGGTGGTGGCTTGACTGGTCAATCGGACGCCGTGAAGTTGGGCGTAGCCCGTGCTCTATGTGGACTAAATCCAGAAAACCGCAAACCATTGAAGGTTGAAGGTTACATGACTCGTGACCCTCGTTGTAAGGAACGGAAGAAGTACGGTTTGAAAAAAGCCCGGAAGGCTCCTCAGTACTCCAAGCGTTAATCTTTGTTGGGTGGAGTATCTTGATGCTCCACTCCCAAATTTCTCGTCATATAATTATTACTTAAATATTCACAAAACAATGGCTAAACCTGATATCCATCCAACTTGGTACCCTGATGCCAAAGTATTTTGTAACGGTGAATTGGTGATGACCGTTGGCGCAACTCAACCAGAACTAAGAGTTGACGTTTGGTCGGGCAATCACCCTTTCTATACTGGCAACCAGAAAATTATTGACAGTGAAGGTCGCGTAGAACGCTTTATGCGGAAGTACGGCATGATTGACGAATCTGCTGCTGCTGAAACCGAAAAGTAGCTGTTTAGAATTTCCTGGCATAGAGACTGATAGGGACTAGATCCTTTGTCTCTATGCTTTTTGGTATCTAGGGAATTTTATTACGAGGCGCAGATCATGGCTGAATCATATTTAATCGATAAACTTAACTCCGTCGAACAGACTTTTAATGAATTAACTCGTAAACTGGCTGACCCAGATGTAATCAACAATTCGGCGGAATTGCAGCGGGTGGCGAAAGCTAGGTCGGATTTAGAGACCATTGTTAATACCTATGACGACTGGAAAAAAGCCCAAGAGGACTTTATTGATGCCAGACAAATGGTCAAAGATTCTGGTGCCGATTTAGAAATGCAGGAATTAGCCACTCTAGAAGCCTCTGAGCTAGACGAAAAAATTAATACTTTGGAAGTGCGGCTCAAAGTATTACTGCTGCCTAAAGATCCTAATGATGACAAGAACATCATGTTAGAAATCCGGGCAGGTACTGGTGGTGATGAAGCCAGTATTTGGGCAGGTGACTTGCTACGGATGTATTCCCGTTATGCCGAGACCAAGCGCTGGAAGGTAGCGTTAGTGAGTGAATCACTAGCGGAAATGGGCGGTTTTAAAGAAGCTGTCTTGGAAATCCAGGGTGATATGGTCTATAGTGAGCTGAAGTTTGAGGCTGGTGTTCACCGGGTACAGCGGGTGCCTTTAACAGAATCTAGTGGACGGGTTCATACTTCGACGGCGACGGTAGCAATTATGCCAGAGGTGGATGAAGTAGAAATCTACATTGACCCCAAAGATATTGAAATGAGTACGGCTAGGTCCGGCGGTGCTGGTGGTCAGAACGTGAACAAGGTGGAGACGGCAGCAGATTTGTTTCACAAACCGACGGGCATTCGGATCTTTTGTACGGAAGAGCGATCGCAGCGTCAGAATAAGGAGCGGGCGATGCAGATTTTGCGGGCAAAGCTTTATGACATTAAGTTGCGGGAGCAGCAAGATGAGGTGACTTCAATGCGGCGATCGCAGGTGGGAACGGGTTCTCGATCGGAGAAGATTCGTACTTACAACTATAAAGATAGCCGCGCTACTGATCACCGTTTAGGCCGAAATTTCAACTTGAATCCGGTGTTGGAAGGAGATTTGGAGGAGGTGATTCAGAGTTGTATTTCTCAGGATCAGCAGGAGCGGTTGGCGGAGTTGGCGGCTTCGACAGCAGAGAGTTAATTTAAGATTTGCCCTTGGAATAGGGATTCTGGGGGTTTTATACTAACCTGAGTTCGGGTTAAACAGAAGCCAGTAAATTGTGTTCCATAGCGATTCCTGGCTTCTTAGGTTGATGACAATAAGCAATCAATCCACAGAGAATGTTGACAAAGCAATTAACTGGAGAGCGATGCCGGGAATGT
>JANOQI010000009.1:0-50856 GCA_031414775.1 Synechococcales cyanobacterium VAR_4_metabat_354 | reverse complement strand
GAAAGGAATTTATTAGATAAATCTTTAGATTTGATTCTTAGTCTTAAACAATCAGAACCTTGTATCCATTTTTCACTCTTCTGTGTGACTAGAATGTGTCTATCTACTGCACCCTTTCTACCAAAAACAATATCTCCTTGGGCAAGTCTATGTACTTTCAGTTTTATAGCAGTTTGTTCACTAACAAACTCAAGTTTTGAATCAATAAGTGAGCCGTAACCAATATTTCTAACATTTATAACTGGTATGCCATCAGCGACATATTCACTCGCTTTTAGCTGCGTTCCGAAAGGCCCAGTTTGGAGATCAGCTTCATTTTCAAGAACTAGATCATTAACTCTTATAATATCCCACTTACTCATAAATCCCCCGTGATCGCTTTGACATTATGAGCAATAATCCCCTCCAACAAATGCGCCTCTTGATTCAATTTTGCCAACTCTCGATGACGCATAGCTTGAAGTAAATAAATTAGAATAATAGAATTAAACAAAATCACACCTGAATAATATTGAAACTTTCTCGATCGACAATCCGATAAAACAGGAAATCAGAATCAAGCGTAAGAATTTGATTTACGCCTGTTTTCTCAGCAGTTAAAACCAAAGTAGCATCAGCTAAATCCATCGGGCGATCTTGATATTGTGCCATTAGTGCAAACAGTCGCTCGTAATCATCACTTTGAATTTCATGAATTTTTAATAGACTACTCAAAAGAAATTTAGAGATCTGCTTTTGCATTTGCCAACCACCCCGTTTCTGTGCCAGATACATTGCCTCAGCAAGACAAGCCCAAGTCGTAATTAGGGGTTTTTCCAGCCAAGCAATCGCCTTGATATAAGCAGAATGTTGAGGTTGGGAACGATCGACCAAACAAAGCAAAACCCCCGTATCACACAAAATCATAGGATTAAACCTTGCTTGCGATACTTCTCAATCAAATGTTGATGATAATCACCTGGTTGGATTGTATTTGACGACAAAGGCAATTGTTCCACCTCTGCTACCCATTTCTCCCAAGCCTCAGTCATCAAATTATCTTGCTGTTCGCCTTCAGCAGGATTTGACTCCTGTACTACTGTTGATTCAGAACGACCACTCAATACCAACACAGCATCATATTCACCTATCTGCACATCAGCAGGAAGTTGTACAGTCACCGTGCGATCGGCATTGACTTTTACCTTAGCTGAGATCGTTTGCATACTTACATCCCTCTACTAAATTTACAATTCTAGAGATCGTCAATCTCCAGCCAACTGTTTAATATTATGACTAATAATCCCCTCCAACAAATGCGCCTCTTGATTCAACTTTGCCAATTCTCGATCGAGATCTAAAATCTCCGCGATAAACTCCTCTTCAGTCTTGCCATCCTCCTCAATCACCACCCCCACATACCGCCCAGGATTGAGTGAATAATCCTGCTCCTTCACCTCCGCCGGAGTCGCCAACTTACACAACCCCGTCACATCCTCATATCTCGCCTCTGGGAACCGCTCCTGTAGCCAGCGAATATGAGCGAAAAACGACTCCGCCGACTTCACCTCAGTATGAAGTTGTTCTAGCGTGGTTTTCAACGCCTTCACCTGCCAATCGATCTGCGTCCGTTTACCACTATTCTCCTGCTTTGCCTTCTCTACCAACGCCGCCTCATGCGCCCTTACCGTCTTATCTAACCGCTTCAGCCCCTTGTGCAAAGCGACAAAAAACGTCTCAAATACCGCGCTAAGTTGCCGCTGTTCCTGATTACTCCCCTCTAGATCTAAATCCCCCAACCCCCTTAAAAAGCTTGCTCTCAAAGTCCCCCTTTCCAAGGGGGATTTAGGGGGATTTCGAGGGTTTTCGCCGCTATCCAGACTTGTGTATCCACGGTAATTCTGCAAATACCCTTGATACTGCTCCTCCAACGCCCCTAATTCATCCCATAACTCCAGAAAATCAACCGCAGCCTGTTTCCCCGTCAAATCCCCCGTACCATCCTCTAGCACCGCGATTAACTGTTCTGACACAGGTTTAACCTGAGCTTGATTCTCCAGTAACTTCTCCCAGCCCTGCTGAAAATAGCGATCGATCAGCCGAATAAACCGATGTCGCTTCCCGCGCTGCAAATGACCGATTACCGCCAGATTGCTCACCTGCTCCGGTGAAAACTCCCGATGCGCTCGATCGATCTGCGTAAAAATATTACGGGCATCGATAAACAAAATCTTGTCATCAGTCTTGCCCTTATCAAAAAACCACAGCGTCGCAGGCAACGTCACCGTGTAGAACATATTCGAGGGCAGCGTCAGCATCCCATAAATCAGATTCTGCTCGATTAACGTTTGCCGAATATCCGCCTCCGAATGTCGCGCATCCGATGCCGAATTTGCCATCACCAACGCCGCCCTACCATCGGGCTTGAGCGATGTCACAAATAAATTAATCCACAAATAATTGGCATTGGGCACCGTCTCCTTACCCTCATCCCCCTTCTTCCCCTTCGTCTTATTGCGGGGAATGCCATAGGTATTAAAGCGTTTATCAGCCTCGATCTTACTGACATTCACCTCATCCACATTAAACGGCGGATTAGCGAAGACATAATCAAACTCTTCCAGACTCCCAAACGGGTCTTCATAGTAGGTATTTGCCTGTCTGACATCGCCTTTCAAACCATTGACAGCAATGTTCATTTTTGCCAGTTTCACCGTCTCCAGCGTCTTCTCCTGCCCATAGACAAAGAAATCATTGATATCGGTGCCCTGTTCCTCAGCGTACTCCTGAATAAACCGCCCCGACTGCACGAACATACCCCCCGAACCACAAGCCGGATCTAGTAATTTACCCCGCCGAGGTTCGACAATCTCCACCATCAGCCGCACCACCGAATCCGGCGTGAAAAACTCTCCCCCACCTTGCCCTTCCGCCAGGGCAAACTCAGCCAAAAAGTACTGATAAATCTGCCCGAACATATCCCCCGTAGCATCGGCGGGAATATCCGAAAAATTCTTGAGTAACCGCTGGGGAATACTGCGATCCTTATCGCTCACCAACCGGAAATACTCATCTTGGGGCAATACCCCCTGGAGTTCTGGCTTATTAATGCTCGATCGATCCCATCGCCGCCTTCAATGCCTGAGCGATGTTTTCTTCCTCTGGCAGAGTCAATAAATAGTCATACCGCGCATCATCAGGCAGATAGAACCCACACTTCTCTAAGGCTATCTCCGCGATCGGTTTTTCTCGTCTTCCGCCTAATAGCTTCTCATACTCCGCCTGAATCTCTGCCTCATACTGACGGTATTTATTGTCAGCAAACTTGAGGAAGATCAGCCCCAATACAGGCGTGGCATACTCACTCGATTTTAGATCCGAGTTCGCCCGTAGCGTATCGGCACTCTGCCACAGATTCGCTTCTAATTTTTTCAGTTCGGCTGGAGTCAAAGTCTTAGAGTCTCAGTAGGGAGCGAGGACTCTATATTTTATCGGATTTTGAGGCGATTATTGCACTTTCTTCAATCCAATGCGATCGCTTTCTACCTATCTTCACCAACGAAACCTATCCCCTTAGTGGGATCTGATTAATGAGATCTGGCGGTATCCACGACTGGGGAGGTGATGTTTACCTAACCATGACTACAAAAATACCTGCGAATATTGTAATTGTTGAACTAAGCAAGTAAATCAAGACATGAACTTCTCCCTTCAATCTCTCTACAACTGGTATCGTGGTCTGCTCCAAAACCCCCAGTATCGTTGGTGGGTGGTTCTAGCCTCAGTCGTTTATCTTGTTAGTCCACTTGATATTGCCCCTGACTTTTTGCCGATCGTGGGCTGGTTAGACGACACTGTGCTAATCGGCATGTTGGTATCAGAGCTGTCTCAGATAGCTACAGCTAAGCTGAAAGAAAAAAGCAATCGGGTCGTTGAGCCGAACGTAGCCAGCACAGCTCAAGTTGTCGATGTCACTGCGGTACCTGTCGGCCAATAGTTACAGGTTTAGTGTTTGTGAGTGAGAGCGATCGATTAACAGTCGATCGCTTTTTTGTCAGTATTTAAGGGAATGACATTGCAATATTAGACGCAATCAATGTTGTACTGGTTAATTTAGGCTGTCGCTAAATGCTGGAAGCTTTCACTCCGCCCGATTTTTTTAAGAATTCGCCATAGTCGCAAATTTAACCAAATCATTGCACCCAACAAGGCTCCAAAAACGCCAAAGCTGACGAATCCAGGCACTTGTCGAATAACAGTCCAGAGGAATGGCGAGAATAGGAAGGCCGGATTAGCACTACTACCAGCGTTAACTAATGCCCCAAAGACCACTGGCAAAAAGACCAAACCCCCAATAATACCCGCCGTCCAAGCATGACGCTGATTCACTTTCCAGAACAAACACCAATGGGCAGTGGTGCTATAAATAACAACCAAAGCTGTACTCATCCCAATACCTAGTAACATTTTAGGAATCATTCGATCAAAACTGTGAATCAATAGGCTAGGTGGTAGCCAAATGATAGTAGCGATCGCCATATTAATTGCCACTGCCAACATCGCCGGACTTTTGTCATGCCCTACCAAATCAGCCAAGAGGCTGCGACCTTTGCTAACACTAACCGGGCGTTGCCGAGACCATTCCACCAAAGACTGCTGATTAGGTAGCAATAATGGTACTAGTAACATTAGCCAACTAAAGGCAAAAGTACTAATAATCAAATTGCAAAAGCTGTCTCCATTATCTAAAACAAATGGCAGATGAAATTTAATACCCTTGGTCTCACCATAGTTATATCCATTATTAATAGCAAATCCTATTAAAATTAGATGGTACATCCCCGACCAAACATAGCTTTGCTTTTTGCTCAAAACAGTCGCAGTGGGTTTCAGATAACGTCGGCGCGTAGCTTGGTATAGCCAGTAAATCCCAACACTAGCTACACCAGTAAACAGCAGGTAAGTAAAGACCTGGTTACCCAGATGTAAACCGTACCAATAGATACCTTCATTTTTACCTTTGCCGTACCACATGAGGCTCATATAAATTAATGGATAGCCCAAACACAAAGTCAGACCAGCCAACAGAATCGACTGAGCTTTGAACCACATCGTCGTCAATATTGCTGCTAAATATAGCAATATTCCCATGCTCACCATCAGTAAATCCCAGCTTAAGACATTGATTCTGGCTAGTTGGGCTGCATGTACAGCATGAATTTGGAGCGGCAAAGCTAAGACCGTACCCAAATAGACTAAAATTGGCACTCCGGCCAATTTGCCCCCCATAATACTGCCAACGGGCTGGGGAGTTAGCCGAATAAAATCTAAGGTACCACGCCGTTCCTCCTGGCTAAAGTTACTAGCTAAGAGATAGACTCCACCAGCGAATAGTCCCATAAACATCACAGTGCTAATTATCAGGGAAGTATCACCCCACCATTTTGGCCAGTTAATTAAGACATTATCAAAAGCATCAAGTTTGCAATTACTGGGGAAAGGAGAAGTACTAGAATATTGATTAATGTTCCTAAAGCAATACACTTCGTTCGAGTAGTAGTGTGGTGCATTTTTACTAGGAATCAAAACAGGTAATTTAGAATACTGACCAACCATGATAATCCCCTGCACTAGGATCGATAGCAATATCGTAATCCCCGCATTTCGCCAGCTTAGGCGGTTTTTTAGTTCCCGCATTAATTGGGGATTAAATTCACCGATACGATCGAGCAAACTATTCAACATAAAATTCTCCTTAGAGGTGGTTGAAACCTAAATGGCACTCAAAAAGGTTTGAGTTTCGGACTGACCTATTTTGCGAATTTGGCGCTGGAGACTAGCGATTGCTAATACTGATACTACTGATTGGATGGCGGCTCCTAACAACATCTGCAACCAACTGATTTGAGAAACACCAAATACAGCCAGCGGTGAGGCGATGGCGATGATAAAACTGGCGATCGATTGCTTGCCAACTAACGCTGCTAACATGGCACCACTCGAAGGCAATATTACTAATGGGGTGATGAAGGCCAGAGCCTGCTGCCGTGGCCACTTCTTTTTGGTGATCAGCCACATTTGGATAAGTAGCCCATAGTTCAAAATTAAAACTGCTGTAATTACTACCGAGACTCCAGTCTTCAGCGCCATTTGCCCATTGGTAAAAGCAAATGGGCACCAAGGCAACCAGACAACTAGAGCAATTGCCAGATTCACTGCTAAAGCTAGTACAGCTGGGCTTTGGTCATTCACCAGTAAATCTTGCCAAATATCGCGCTGCCATAGTTTCTTTCTTTCACTGGTTCGTCGATAGCGACTCCAGTCATGAATGGCTTGGCGCTGGGGAGTGAGCAGTCCGATCGTTACCAAAGCGGCACAGATTTGGCAGAAAAATACTCCGCCTAAGAAAATCACTAAACTGGACGAGGAATGACTACCAGTAAAGAGCGGCAGTCCAAACCCCACTAACCACATTTGTAAACAGATGTTGAGCTGATAACTAGACTTTTTGGAGAGTAAGGTACCATTTGAATTTTGATAACGGCGACAAATGCTTTGCCAGAGCCAATAGATAGCAACTAAACAATTACCAATTCCAAATAGATAAAAAGAAAATAGATTCTGTGTGATCGGTAGATAGAACCAATGTAGCTGAGGTAGAAAAGAACGCGAAGGATCAGAACTGACCGTCGCAGATAATAACCAATTGGTCAAAGATAGCATCGAACTACTCAACCACAAAGTTAGACCAGCAGTGACAATTGGCACCGTTGGACTAGCCAAAGTCAGAAACATGGCGGCGATATAAAATACACTGGCCATAGCTGCTATCAATGCATACCAAGTACAGGCATTGATCAGACCAAAACCGCTACTTATCGCTGCGAAGGAATGAAGTGGTAGTGCTACTGCTACTGCTAAATATACTAGTACTGGTACTCCGAGGAGTTTGCCCCTGAAAATCTCAGCCGCTGATTGAGGACTGAGCCGCACAAAATTGAGGGTACCCCGTTTGGTTTCCCGACGCAGATCGGTGGCCAGTAGATAAACACCGCTGGTTATTAACAAAACTGGTAGTAACCAAGACATCGCTGATAAAACACTTGCCCACCAATGCGGCCAGTCTGTACTGACTTGGCCAAGGGCATTGAGCTGACAGACTTTCTGATCGTAAAATCCACCATTACTATTACTGACCTTAATACTTTCCAAAACACAATAGGTTTGTGAACTGCGACTAGCTCCAGGTGGTGGATCTGTGGGTAATTGCAATATAAAGGTAGACAACAGCAAAATTTGGCCACCGATCGATAGCCCAGCCGCCAAAAATATATTTCTAGAAGTAGCTCTACCTTTCAGTTCCCTAAATAGCTGGGCATTCCAATCTCCCACTCGATCGATCAATTTATCTACGTTCCACATCGTTTTGTCCTAGCCTTTTCCTACTGTGTAAATCCTATGAAGCTTGCTGGTGTCCGAGTTTTAAGAAGATAGTTTCCAAATCTTCTTGGGTACAATAAAAGTCTTTCAGTGGCAGACCTCTGTTAATGAGATGGCGTAATAAGTCAGCGGCTTCTAGTTCATCCCCTTGAAAGAACACCTTGACTTGCTTGGTACCAGGGACAATCTCTAGATCTTCTATCAACGAATTGCCGCGCAGTTCCGTGATCAGAGCCTCGACATCGCCCAAGCTGGTGATCAAAATTTGTTGCCGCCCCATTTTTTGATAGAGCGAATCGAGGCTACAGCTTTCCACTAGGTAGCCTAGTTCCATGATGCCGACGGAGCTACAGAGTTCGGCTAGGTCACTTAAAACATGAGAAGAAATCAGCACTGTCATGCCCGCTTCTTGCAGAACTTTTACAATCTGCCGAAATTGCACCCGGGCGATCGGATCTAGTCCTGATACTGGCTCATCTAGTAATAGCAATAATGGTTCATGAATAATCGTTCTGGCTAGACTGAGCCGCTGCTTCATCCCCCGCGACAAACCAGCAATCTTACTGTTGCGCTTGGTGTGGAGCTGCACCAAATCCAGCACATCATAAAGGCGCTGGCTACGTTTGGATCGATCGATCCGATAGAGCCGTGCAAAGTAATCGAGATAGTCCCAGACCGTCAGGTCATCATAAAGCGGAAAATCGTCGGGCAAGTAGCCCAGCAGTCTTTTGAGCTGAGAATTGCTTTGATCCCGCCGCAACCTGTCGCCATTGATATATATTTCACCAGTACTAGGTTCTTCAGCCGCCGCTAGCATCCGCATCAGAGTCGTTTTGCCCGCCCCGTTGGGGCCAATCAACCCATATACTTCACCAGCTTCAATTTGTAGCTCTACACCATTGACGGCAATGTGCCGCTCAAACTGTTTGGTCAAGCCTTCTGTCCGAATCGCTAGTTCTGTTGCCATGGGGTGCAAATAATTGAATTGTTGAATATTAGCGGTAGATGTAGTAGTCAGTTGCTCTGTTTCAATTTTGGAACAGGCGACAGAATTTTGGTTCTGTCCATGTGACAATATTTTTTTTGTCACTGCTCTTGGTCAACTTCAATGTCAACCGGAAGCATTACGGAAAGTTGACAGATACTCTTAACGTGCCCCAACTTCAGCCAACAATTAGCAATTGATTGCAATAGTTAGGTGGCTAGATTCCGTCGGAAAAAGGCAACTGGTCAAAAACCCGTTGTTGTATAGATTCGTAACTATTCAGCTGCTTTCGCTATTAGTTGCGAAATAATAAGACTATGAGAAACCTAGTTACAACCTAACTTGCTCTCATGGCTAAAGTGGTGATTTCAGACTATTTTTAGGAGCATTGATTATGTTCAACAAAATCTTGGTGGCTTTAGATGACACAGCCATGTCCGCGCGGATATTGGAAGAAGCGCTAGCTTTGGCTAAGCAGCTCAATGCCCATCTAATGCTTTTACACGTGCTCTCGCCGGTAGATCCTCATCACTTTGGTGTCCAGTCTGGCGGAATTGGTATTGAAGGGTTCTATCCAATTTTGAATGAGCAGGCTGTCAATCAATATATGAAAGAATGGCGAGTTTATGAAGAACAGGGCATCGCTCAGTTGCAAAGCTACGCGCGCAGCGCTGCTGCTGATGGAATCACTGTAGAATTCACCCAAAATGTCGGCGATCCTGGCCAAACGATTTGTAAAGTTTCTGAAACTTGGGGTGCAAATCTAATTTTGATGGGCCGTAATCGCAAGTCCGGGATTAGCGAAATGTTTTTGGGTAGTACTAGCAATTACGTCTTGCACCATGCTCCTTGCTCGGTACTGGCTGTTCAGTCGTCACCCACTGTCAGTACTACCGAAATAGCCGATCGAGATTTACAACCTGCCAGCAAATAGTTTTATTATTGGATGGTTGGCGATATCGGCACCACCATGAACGACTACTATCAGCAAGGATTGGCTAAAGCCCAGGCCAAGGATTATCAAGGCGCGATCGAAGATTTCGAGCTAGCGCTGATTGCCAATCCGGCGGCAGCTGAGGTCTATTACCGGCGAGGTCTGGTCTATTTTGACTTGGGTGATAACCTAAATGCCATCTCCGATTACACTCGGTCGATCGATCTCCAACCGCAGCAGCGCGACGCTTACTATTGCCGGTCTTTGGTGCGCCTAATTTTAAAAAACTTATCGGGAGCCTTGGCTGATATTAACCAAGCCATCTTGTTTGCTCGTGACTACGCCCCTGCCTACCAGCTCAAGGGAAATATTTGTCAGAAATTAGCCCAACGCCAGGAATCGATCGAGGCTTACAAGCTAGCAGCTAGTCTTTATCTCCGGCAGCAAGATTTAGCTAACAGTCGTTTGTGTTTAGAAAAAGCCCAGGCTTGGAATCCACCGGTCAATAATTCATCGATCAACACTGTTACTATTTATAGTGACGCGGTCGCTAAGGCCGAAGCTGGCGATTTGGAAGGCGCTGTCCGCGCTGCCGATGGAGCAGTGAGATCGAATCCTCAAGATGCTCAAGCCTACTGCTGTCGCGGCGTGATCCAAATGATGCGCCAAAATAATGATGCAGCTTTGCTGGATTTTAATACCGCCCTGCGGATTGATCCTAAAGTACACACGGCCTATCGCCATCGCGGACGGATGCGTCAGCAATTAGGTGACTTTCAAGGAGCTTTAGGCGACTTTGCTCAGGCACTCCGAATTAATCCCCAAGATGCCCAAATCTATATTTTTCAGGCACAGGTACAGGCTAGTTTAGGTAACTATCTGCAGATGATCGAAGAGCTGAACCAGTCGATCGCGATTAATCCCCAAGATGCTGATGCCTACGTAGAACGCGCTCAAGCTCATGCCAAAATCGAAGAATTGAAGGCAGCACAGGCGGATTATCAAACGGCAGCTAATATGTATCTCGATCAACATAATTTGAGCAGCTATCAAGAAACTATCAAAAAACTTCAAAGCTTCCAAACGAACCAATCAGTTCAGCCAATATCACCCAGTAGTACTTCAACGACTCCAACTAACCCACCCTTGAGCAAAGGCGACCGAGATTTACGTCAGCGCCTGTTGGTTTTAGTCGGTGGTCAGTGGCCAATGGCCGAGCGCCTCATTACCCGCTATCAGGAAGAGTATCCTGGCTACGATGAAGATTGGTATCTAGAGCAGGTGATTGCCTATATTGAGCAAGGACTTTGACGGTTTGTACGATAATGGTTAGATAAACTATTTCTGGTTAACCATGCAGGGCGCAACAAAGGGCTGGACTGTCAAACGTATTATTTTGAGCTTGTTGTCGATCGTCATGGGACTCATTGTCTGTTCGGCTCTTTTGGGTAGTTGGAATGAACCGCAGGTGCAGGGAAAGTTAGAACTATATCAGACTAATATCTTGCTGCAAGCATCCAGTTTGAATGCTCAAGACTTAGAGCAAGCCCAAATTCCAACAGAGGTTTACAATTCTTTGGTGGGTAAAGAAGCTGTATCGTTGGCTCAGACTCAATACGAAGCTGCTCGCTCAGTGAATCAGAAAACCACTATTCAACTTCAGCAACGAATGCAAGAAGCGGAGTTTAATCCAGAGATTACCAATCGACAGGCCATCGCTGAAACTTTAGCTAAACCATTAAAAGTAATCCAGCGCAATTCTCAACAAATCAATCTAGAGCTGGGACTGCTCCAAGCTGTTCAGCAACAGACCACCGCTGCCCAACAGACTTGGCAACAACTACGCCGGGAATTGCCGGAGTCCCCACTGGCCAACACGGCTGATGTTTTAACCCAGCTCTGGAATCCCCAAAAACCCGTTCCGACTTCAGCTAGCCAGTTGATCGATCGAAACCTCCAAGGATGGTTTCGCTATCAGGCTTTACATCAGCTATATCAAAGACAGGGTGACAAAGCCGCCCTTGGCCAACTCCAAGCCAACCAAATTAATGCGGCTTTAGCTGCTATTTATAAACTGGCAAACTTAACGATTATCCGGGGTGGTGGTTTGTTACTAGGAGTACTTTGGGCTTTATGGTTACTAGTCGCTCAGCTGCTCAAAATGCGACAGTCTTCATTAACTACCCCAGCTAGATTAGATGAATTAAGGCCAGATCCACTATTAGGAGAAACCCAGCAATTATCAGTACCTTGGGATGGAGAAATTATTTGGCAGGTGGTTTTGGGCTTTTTAGTGATTGGCCAATTGCTACTTCCTATTTTGTTCAACCTAGGCTTTAAATTAACTGGTATCAATCTTGCCCAAGTAGCACTATGGCAGAAGGCGGCCTATATCTTCTTTAGCTATCTTACGATGGCAGTAGGGGTAACTTGGTTCATGCGTAGTTCTCTGGCTCCTTATCAGCCGCTATCGGCAGATTGGTTTAGTTTCAAAGGCACTAAGAATTGGTTGATCTGGGGTCTGGGTGGTTATTTAGTAGCTACCCCGATTGTGTTACTAGTATCGGTAATTAACGATAAAATTTGGCAAGGTAAAGGGGGTAGTAATCCAATTTTGTCGATCGTCTTGGATAGCAAAGATAATAGCGCTTTTATTTTCTTTTTGTTGACGGCAGCAGTAGCGGCACCATTATTTGAAGAATATTTTTTCCGAGGATTTTTGATGCCTTCTCTGACTCGTTATCTTTCGTCAGGGCAGGCGATTGTTGCTAGTGGGATAATTTTTGCGGCTGCACATCTCAGCTTATCTGAGCTGATGCCTTTAGCGGTGTTGGGAATCATTTTGGGCTATGTCTATCACCGTACTGGCAATTTACTATCCTCGATGTTGCTCCACAGTCTTTGGAATGGGGGGTCAATGCTGACACTCTATTTGTTGGCTAGCTGAGCAATTGACTGGATCAAGTTCCGACGGGCAGGCGCTTCAAATTTTTCTCGGTAGCAGGCGGTCTGATAAATGTTTGTTCGATCGAGAAAAGTTTGCAGAATCTCGGCGCGTTTTTGTTGAAAAGTAGCCAGTGGTACCCAAGCATATTCTTGACGAATCTGGGATTCATATGCCCAAAAGATATCGGGTTTACTACCCAATATCGCCAAATCGATATCGATTAGTAATTGAGTATTGTAATCATCGATAGTACTATTGACGTGGCCAGTGGCTAATACTAATTGGTAGACTCGATCGGCTAATTCTTGACTCAGCCCAGCTTCTTGGATAGTCGATCGAGCTAAGTTCGCGCTCTGCTGTTCGTTATCGGCAGCGTGGGGATCGTAAATGGCATCATGAAACCAAATAGCTAGTTCGACTGCTGTAATTAGCCTAGAATCTTTCCCCTTTGGTTGATTGTTTGCGGCTAACTCCAGCAGTTTCAAACAGAATAAGATGTGATTTAGGTTATGATAGTGGCGATCTGGAGAGTTGTAGAGATCTGATAACTGTGCCCAACTTTTTTCTGGTGGCTCAAATTCCAGTCTGTGCCATAGCTGTAGCCAACGCTCTTTCATTATTGAATTTGTTGTTTAACATTTTCATCATATCTCAGTAGGCTGTGTTGTCATGGTGGGAGATGACTTTAAAGCTTCCGTATATAGAGCCGCATGCAAATCCAGAATGTGACTTATATTATAGTTAGACATGCGTTTTTTCCCTCGTTTGGCCATTTCCTGAGCTTCTGGCGGATGATCTAGAACCCAAGCCATAGCAGCTGCTAGAGCCTGGACATCTCCCACATTGATTAAAAGACCGCAATTGTTTGCTAATAGGTCGCTAATTCCCCGAATCTTTGTTCCAATGACAGGAGTAGATAGGCATAATGCTTCCATAATGCTTCTTGGCAATCCTTCCCGTTTGGAAGTTAATATAATTGCTTGAGCAGCACAGATTAAGGTCGGAATATCATTACGATATCCCAAGAAATGCACTCTTCCTTTGACACCTACTTCATTACTTAATTTATGAAGTTCGTCTAATAACGCCGGATCGCCAACGCCAGCACAAGCTAGATGAACATCTGGTCGTGCTAGCTGGGCTATAGCTTTAATCATATCTTGGTGACGTTTGTTAGGCGTAAATTCAGCTATTGCTAAAAATAGTGGATTAGTTGGCAATATGCCGATCTCTTGACGCACGCGGGTAATATCTGTCTCTGATACCTGATTGTGATTGTAAATATCAATATCTACGCCAATTCCTGGCATGTAACGAATGCGTTCTGGTGCGAGAAAATGATAGCGTTGGGCTGCTTGTTCATCATCGTGATTGATTACTATTAAATAATCTGTCCAAGCCCCGGCTAGTTTTTCTAGAGCGATAAAAATAAGATTAGTAAGTGGGTTTGCCCCTTTATGAAAGTGAAAACCGTGAGCTGTGTAGATCACTTTCACTTTGTGGCATTTTCTCAAATTGTTGAGAGAATATCGAACAAGTAAAGCTGCAACAGGAGTATGTACATGGACTATATCGTATTGTTCTCGCTCCACAATGCAGCGGATGCTATTGGGAGTGTGCCGGAAATTTTTTGGGTCAAGGGGATTTCTGGATATTTCCACATCCCAGACTCGATCGAATACCTCTAAACAGCTAGCATCTTCAGAAATACCACAAGCCATTCCATCAACTGACCAACCTAGTGCACGAAAATGTCGAACGAAAGGAAAAAGAAAATCTTTCAGAGTACGTGAAATTGTCGTAACCATTAAAATCTTTTTCATGAATTCATCTCGCACCCGTCGGTAAGATTACTTGCCACCGCTGTCTTACCCCAACTTGCAACACAATTGTTTTCTCTATGATGTACTACTTATATCTCAATATCAAAATTCCTAGAGGGTTTCTTTACAAGAGTTTTGTAATGCCGATGGATATTGATGAGAATTAGAATCAATGATTGATCGACTTAATTTCTGGAGAATACGATGCTCAGGAACTATAACCATTTTACCAATTATTAATATCCAAACAGTTTGAAATAATATACGCAAGTCTAGTAGGACGGAAGGATGATTTACATGAACCATGGCAAGTTCTATTTTGGCAGGCAAGATAATTTTTTCATATGCTTGATCTGGTTGATTTGCTAGTTTTAACAAATCATCTTCGTCTCGTAAATGTAGTGAAGCAATACTGGTAATTCCTGGACGCACTTTGAGTATTTGTAGCATTTCTGTGGTGTATAAATCGATGATTTCGGGTACATCCGGGCGAGGACCAACCAGGGTCATATCTCCTATCAGTACGTTCCACAATTGTGGTAGTTCGTCTAGTTTTGTCCGTCGGATAAACCTCCCAACAGTTGTAATACGGCTATCCCCATATTTTGTTACTGAACTACCTATCAGATCGGCTCCAGACACCATTGATCGAAATTTATAAATTTTAAAATGCTGACGACGTAAACCCACCCGAATTTGGGAGTAAATAACCTGGCCAGGAGATGTGAGTTTGATACTAATAGCGATCGCCAACATAATTGGTGACAGTAGTAATAGACCTAAACTAGTCAGTATTATATCCATCACTCGTTTGATAAATGCACTTATTTTTTTCATTATGTCTTCTTCCTCATGACTACTACATTCGGTGAAAGCATTATTCAATTTTGCTGTTATCTATTTTGCTGTTATCTATATTACTAGTATAGGTTGATTGTATAATTTACTAGCAATAAGGAGTAACTATTTAATATTCTTGAACTTGACTCAATTTGGATAATTTATATCCAAAATAGAATAATTAAAGCTTAATTTTAAAGATAAAAAAAATCACAGCTAGATCTTAATCTGTGTTTGCAAAATCTAAGTGTATTTAGGGAGAATTTTAGTCATATTGCGTAAGTTGATATGAACAGTGCCATTTATGAATTCTCCACGTATATCGCTGATAATACCTTTCTTCCATAAAGATCTAGGTTTTTACTTTCTCTAAAATATCTTTACTGTTGCAATATCTAAAATTTAAGCATTTTGGCTGAGAATAATGTTGAATAACGGAGCCTACTCCACTACATTACAGACTTTTTTCATAGCTCTAGAAACACTTCTACAATATTTGAATATTGTATTCTTACTGATACAATGTGTATTACAGATTCTCGAATAATGTAAAGATGCTGCTTTGGTTTTAATATGGATTTATTTGAACGTCAGTATCAGCAGTTGAGGGATCAAGATGCATCCTTGGCCGCAAAAATGCGCCCTCGATCGCTATATGAATTTGTTGGTCAATAAGGTATCGTTGGCTCTGGTCGATTGCTACGCCGCGCCATTCAAGCCGATCTACTCATGATGCCAACATTGCTGCCAAAACTAAACGAGTTATTCGGATACTTGATGGGATGATTATTGGGCAGTGTCAATTGCCGGGTTAATAAATGACACACCATGATCATTATTGGGGCAGGGATTGCTGGGCTAGCAGCCGGTTGCTACGCCCAGATGAATGGTTGCATCTTTGAGATGTATCATCAACCAGGCGGGTTATGTACGGCGTGGTAACGACAGAGATTCGTGCTTTCACTAAGTTCGATCTGTCATTACTCCAGCAACAGCCAAAATCATTAATCAGCCTGAAAGACTATCGGCGACTGGCTAGCAAAATGTTGCCATTTATGTGCCCCCTATCGCGTTGGGGGTGAATCGCACTGGACTACTTACTTGCTGGATCAACCGGTGATGATTGCTGGCGAAAAACGTTATGAGATTGGCGTAAAGCACTATTGCTTCGATCGATCTCTAGCACCGGTCGGGAAATCCTCTATTACAACGGATTTATGGTCGATCGAGCTACGATGCAGAGGAAATTCAAGAATCACAAATTCCTCATGTTCATTGTCCGAAAGGAATGGTACTTGCTTCAGTATCGCGATGAGATGGAGTCGATATTACAACAAGAGAACAAAACACTATTGAGATTTATTTCTATAAAGGTTATGATATGCCTGAATATCTTGACGTGCTAAATAGTGATTACTAGTGGCTATTACACCTAACTCTTTTCGGGCAGAGTTAAATAACAAGGGCTGGCGGCTCACACCTCAGCGTGAAAAAATCCTACAAGTCTTTCAGACGTTGCCTCAGGGGAATCATCTCAGCGCTGATGATTTACATAGAACCTTAGAAAAACGGCAGGAAGATATTAGTTTGTCTACTGTCTATCGCACAGTGAAGGTTATGGCACGTATGGGGATTTTGCGGGAGCTAGAGCTGGCCGAAGGTCATAAGCACTATGAAATAAATACCTCATCTCCGCATCATCATCACCATGTGGTTTGTATTCAATGCAACCGCACCATCGAGTTTGAAAATGATTCCATTCTGAAACAGAGTATTAAACAGGTCGAAAAATGCGGCTGGCATATGCTTGATTGCCAGCTTACTATCTATGGTATTTGCACGGAGGCAGTACAGATGGGTTATCCCGCTATCACTGCTAACAATTGGCAGTGTAGTAAGTCGATCGCTCTTATGACAGAAGATTCTGAAAGAAACTAATCTGTTATAACTATGCTTCAATCAAAGCTTGACCCAAGTAGCTATTTTTATCTTTGACACCTGGTAGAGCAAAGAAATATCCACCACCTACTGGCTGAATATATTCTTCAAGTGGTTCACCATTTAAACGTTCTTGGACAGTAATGAAACCACGCTCCAAATTCGCTTGAAAACAGACAAATAATAGCCCCATATCCAACTGACCGGACTTTGTATAGCCACGAGAATAGTTAAAGGCTCGGCGGAGAATGAAACCTAAATCCGACTTTCGAGGATTAGCAAGTCGAATATGAGCATCTTTAAAGATAGTTTTACCTTCAGGATCTTCTTCATAATTGGGAGTATCTCGCTCATTTTTCATTCCCAGCGGTGCGCCGGTGTATTTATCTCTACCAATAATTTCTTGCTGTTCTTTAAGTGGAGTCCGATCCCAGAATTCAACTCTATTCTTAATAATTCTAACTACTTGATAAGTACCACCGGCTGTCCAGGCTGGCTCATTCGATTTTGGCTGCACCCATACAGATTTTTCCATCAGCTTTTGATCTTTGGCATCTAAGTTAGCAGTACCGTCTTTGAATCCCAATAGATTGCGAGGGTTTTCACCAGGCTTCTTGAGTGTATGAGGTGGCAAAGACCCATCTAGTTGCCAGCGCAAAGAAATTAAATCAGGTAGATTTTTAATGATGTCTCGCAAAGCATGAATGTTAGTTTCAGCCGTATTAGAACAAAACTGCAACAATAAATCTCCATGACAGCGACCGCTATCTAAGGCATCGTTGGGAAAAGCAGGCATTTTCACTAAATGAACTGGCTTCACTTTGCTTAGAGCAAATCGATCATCAAACAATGAAGCACCTACAGCCGCAGTGATCGTCAAATTATCTGGAAAAACTTGGTCACCCATCACGCCAGAGTTGACCGGTGGTAGCTTCGGATCAATGCGGGGCACCCTACCACCCTTAGTTAAAAATTCAATTTGGGTAGTTAACGTCTGGAGTAAGCGGGTTAAGTCTTGCTTGTTCTTAGCTAAAACATCAAAGGAGACTATTAAACCAGCTGCTGGAATAGGGTTGACGATACCAGATTGATGCAAGCCAAAGAAGGGCACAGCTTCTTGGGTAGTATCTTCTTCTTTAGCCGTAAGAGTTTTATATCCCAGACTACTCAAGGCTGCGACTCCACCCGCTGCGGCCATCCCTATTAATAAATCACGGCGAGTAATGTGGGGCGTGATAATGAATTTTGGTCTTTGTGGTGTACTTTCCATGATCTTTGAATTTTGTAGTGATAATCTTATAGCGCTTTGACTGTTAATTTGCCTCTAGCATTACTTTTACGACCGCAAATCATGCCATATTCTCCTGGTTTGAGATTAGCCTTGAGCTTGTAGACAAAACCCGGGGCTAGGTTTTCGACTTCTTCTACCACTTTCACTCCTTCAATAATTTCCCACTCAACTTGAGCATTAGAGCTAGCATTAGTGACGACAAACATGTTTCTACCGCTGTTGACGCTTAGCTCCATTTTGTCACAAGCTTTTTCGGTAACTGATATAGCTGTCTGAGGTAGGGCTGTATCTTTAGCCGATTTATCCCCCGGCTGGCCAGTTGAGCAGCTAATTAAAAAGCCAGTCAGCAATATAAAAGTAGCAGTATTCGATCGAATGTTAAAAAGCTTCATAACCTATGCGTTTTAATTGAGATAAATAAAAGTCAATAGATCTAAAGGCTACTCAATGCCCAAGGTACCCCGGAGCTTGGAAAGATCTTCGGCCAAAACAGTAATAGCTGCTTTTAAGTCATTGCGATCAACATCTTTAAGCTTGTCGTAAGTTTGATAGCCGCCATCAGTCGTTTTGTATTTAGAAAGTCCAGCGTTTACTTTGCCAAAGCTCCCATCCAGACGCTTAAGTAAATCAGCGTCAGCTTTTTGTACCAATGGTCGCAACAACTCCACAATTTTCTGAGAGCCTTCGACATTAGCTGAAAAATCCCACAGGTCGGTTTTACTGTAGCGATTTTCTTCACCACTGATCTTGTTGGCAGCTACTTCTTCGATCAGTGCGGCTGCACCACCTACCATATTTTTTGGTTCGATGACTAATTCTTTCATCCGTTTTTGTAGTTCTAGAGTATCTTTCATTAAATTCGTGGCCAGCTCTTTAGTACCTTTAGTGGTTTTATCTTGAAACAAGATCAGTTCTAAGCGATGCCAACCAGTAAACTTCGGATCTTTCTCTTTTAACTCAAATTTATCAGCCCGCTGATCCATCGTGCCATCTAAATCAGAGAACAATTCAGCTGCCGGTTCTGCGCGCTCCCAATGTACACGAGCAGGAGCATAAAGCTTTTGAGCTTTAACCAAATCACCAGCAATCACCGTATCTGTAAAAGTTTTGGTCTTAGCAACCAATTGATCAACTTCTTGAGTAACATAAACTTTATATTCAGCGATCGGTACTGCTAAATCGACAGGAGCTGTTGAGATTGCCGCTGTAGTTGCTGGTAAGCTAATTTCAGCTTTTGGACTTTCGGTACTGGTTGGTTGGTTACTGGAGCAGCTAGCAGTCATTAAAGCCAATAGACAAAAAATAAGGATGTTCGATCGAATGGATAAAAATTTCATGATTGTTTAAATAATTTAGACTACGTAAAGTTTATTAAGATGAAGCCGCCGTTTTAGCATTTTTACTGGTGGTAAGGAATAGGAATAGCATTGGAATTAAGTAGCCGAAGTAAGCAACCACCTCCGTCACCGTTGGAGTATCGCTATAACCTAGTATGCCAGCTAGCACAGTCCCGACCAGACCATTCGTTGGCAGAATGCTACTGGCATCAAACACGACATCTTGAAAAAGATTCCAGACCCCAGCTTCGTGAGCAGCTCGGAAGGCACTGGCCAGTAGACCCGCTGCCACAAACAAGATGAACAATCCTGTCCAGCGAAAAAAGTGTTGAAGATTGATTCTAACGCCACCTTGATAAATACCGAAGCCGATCAAAATCGAAGCCATTAGACCAAGAATTGCACCAATGGGAGCTTCGATACCGACATTCTGCTCGAAAGTGGCCAAGAGAAAAAATACTGATTCTAAACCCTCCCGTGCTACAGCAAAAAAAGCCATACCCACCAGAGTGATGCCCCAGCGGTCTCCAGAAGCTACCGCATAGTCAATAGATGCCTGAATCTTGAGTTTCATTAACCGCGCTGCTCGCTTCATCCACAGCACCATCCAACTCAACACCCCCACTGCGATGAAGGCAATTATTGATGCAAATAATTCCTGTTGTTTTTGGGGATAATCACTACTTGTAGTTTTGAGAATGACACCAAGGCCAAAACATAAAAAGATAGCCAATACGACACCCAACCAAACTGGCTTCATCCACTGCCCATTGCCAGTCTGCCGTAGGTAGCTACCAATAATTCCAACGATTAGGGCAGCTTCAATCCCCTCACGTAGCATGATCAAAAATGGAACTAGCATAAAGCTTACTCACTCCAAACTCTTTTAAGATAATCATTAAGTTAAAATCATTATGACTTATATTGATAATGATTAGCAATAATTTTATAAAGCTCAGCGATAACTACTACTCAATAAGATGGCCAACCTGATTTTTATTAGCCAAAAAAAGCAGCAACACAATAGTGTGTTGCTGCAAGCGAGGCTTTTTAAGCTATACGGCACGATCGCGGAACCAATTTAATTGCCAAGTCTGCGGTTGTAGATAGATACTACCCACACTGACAAGGAAAACTATATAGCCAATGGCTTGCACTAAATATAGTCGTTGTACATAACCAAACAGTGCTGACAAAACTATGCCAGGAAATTGCTCTTCAGGCAGCACTTTACTCAAGTTCCAAACCATTGGTCCCAAAACACAGTCTCGATCAGCAGGTTTGGCAAACCGCTCATGAAAAAAGCACATGCTTTGGGATTCTCGATTCATTTGAGCTATGGAACCAATCGCTTGATCAAAACGGGCTAGTGATGTCACCACTAAGCCAGCAATAATCATTAGCAACAAAATACCCATTACCGCAAAGAATTTGCGGATGTTCAAACGCATTCCCCACTTAAACAACAATATTCCAATCAGGGTGGCGGTAGCGATACCAGCGATTGCACCCAGGCTGGGAACAATTCCCTGCTGGAACTTGCTAGCAAGGAATAGAACTGTTTCAAAGCCTTCCCGCAATATCGCAAAAAAAACAAGACTAAAGATCCCCCAGCCAGCTTTGGCATCACTCTTAAGGGCGCTACCTACGGCACTTTCTACTTCTTGCTTCAGACCTTTAGCATGTCGAGCCATCCAGATCAGCATCCAACTGAGTAGTCCGATCGCTAGTAGTCCGAAGACTCCTTCCATTAGTGGTTCAATGGCTCCCGCGTACTGCTGATTGGCGGCTCCCAAGCTCTTGATGACTAATTCAAAAGCCATCCCAGCCATAGCACTGACGGCAATTCCGGCTCCTATCCCAAAATATATCCAATTTTTGAGATGAGTTTTACCAGATCTTTTTAAGTAAGCAAATACAATGCCCACAACTAGTGCGGCTTCTACCCCTTCGCGCAGTGTGATGATAAAGGTAGGGAGGGCAGAACTAAAATCCATTAAGCGGTTTCTCCAGTGAGATTAAATTAAGCAGTCGGTTTAGCCGTTTTTTGAGCTTCAGCTTCAATCGCTTTTACCATTTTGGTAACTTCTGCTGGAGTTTTAACAGGAGTAGCTGGTGGAATAGCTGCGGGCCAGGCTTTTGCTAAATCTACTAAAGACTTACCAATCATCGTGGCTGCTGCTGGATTATCCTTTTTGAGCTGGGGTTCAATAGTTTTATACAGTTCATTAGCATAAACTACGAACCCGCGCGAATCTTGATACTCCACCACTTCTTTGATTTTGCCATTAGCAATAGCCGCGCCATACTCGGAGTTGGCTGTGTCTAACAGACCATTGATAATTTGTAGGACGAATTTTGGTGAGGTTTTTTGAGTCGCTGGTAAGATAGCGATCGCTCCATCTACAGACTTCACCGCAGTATTAAATTCAGTAGTTACTTTGGCAGCATCTTTACCACCAGCTTTCACTAAATCATGGAGGGCAATCAATGAAGTTTTAAATTCTGGCACCTTGCGTTCATTCAGCTGCTCTTCGACATCAGCATAGATTTCTTCGACAGGGTGGCCAATATGTGGCTCAGCTTGATCGACTTTTTTCAAGTCTAATAGCTCTTTGGCTACTAGCAGGTGGCCTTTCATTAAACCCAGCTTGGTCATGTAATCAACGTCTTTAGCTTCACCGGTCAACTCCACTTTCTCGATCGTGACCATATCCTTAATTTGATCGAACTGTGCCTGATCAATTACTTTCTTACTGACTAACTCTTCGGGCTTACCGTAAGGGCGACTACCTTGGATTTTGTTAGAAAGAGCAGGCACTCCTAATTTTGCTTCTAGCTTATCTAGTTCAGAAAGAATCGCATCGTTAATATTAATCTTTTTGCCATGCTGACCAGCCATAGAACTAGCTGGTGATTCGGAACTAGACGACGAGGAAACAGCAGGAGAAGGGTTGGAAACAGTGTTGGAGCCATTCGTGCAGGCATTAATGCTGAGGAAAGCAGCGGCGACTAGACCACAACTAAAATAAGGTAAAAATTTCATTGATATAAGTTCTAGATAAGAGCTATGAAAACGTTAGCCAGCAAGCTGGAGACTTTAAATTATTGAAAATTAATTTTATTAATAAGGTCTATTTCGCCAATCCTAACTTTTTTGCGAAAAGATTGCAATAGTAATAATAATGAATATTCATATTAACTCAAGCAATCAAGAGCATCAGGTTGGAGCAAGGACATCAAATGAACCCATACAGCCAGCCTGAGCCATGTAGTCTTGGTGGGGATGAAACATATACTGGCCAGGATATTTGAAGCTAAATTCTAAAATATGTCGCTCGGCAGTCCCCATCGTAATTACATCACTTTCATAAGTAGGCGTAAGCGTGCGGCCAGTCGGGTACACCTGAAACATATTGGCATGAAGGTGAAAGGTCGCTACCGGATCTAACTCAATCATATTCTGTACATATAAACGTATTAACTGGTTCTGCTGAATAGGAATAGGGTGGTGCATGTAGTAGTTGGGTAAGCCATTGAAAGCAAACAACTCATTTTTTCGATCATCATTGAGGTCATACCCCCCCATAATTAATACCATTTCATCTGCAAGTGGGCGGGGCGTAGGTGGATCGACAATCAACATGCCATATAGACCTTTGCCAATATGTCTGGTAACCGGCTCAATATGACAGTGGTAAGGATGCACACCATAGGGTTCGGCATCAAATTCGTAGATAAATACTTTTTTATTTTTGACTGGTTTAATGCCGTCCATGGCTGCGGGGTGAACACCATGAAAATGTAGCGAATGAGCATGGCCAGCTTGGTTGTAAAAAATAACTCGAATCCGATCGCCCTGCTTAGCACGAAGAGTAGGCGCAGGCACTTGGCCATTGAGGTTCCAAGTAATAAAGCTAGTAGATTTATTGAGTTGCACCGTCGAAGTCCGAGCCTCAACGCGGAACTCGCGCACTGTCCGACCATTCTCTTGGGTGACGGTGCCGTAGTCGAAGCTGCGCAGATATTTGACAGGGCTAAAGCCGCTATGAGCCAAGTTACCACTCATTTCGGGCATGTATGGAATCTTCGTTTGGCGCCGGCGATTCATCAACTGCCATCCGCAGGCCATTCCGATCGATCCTAAACCAGCACTCAGACCCCACTGTAAAATCTTCCGCCTTGGCCAACGACTGGCTCCCTCATTTGTCTGGTTGGACATGAATAGCTGCTTATTAGTATTAGTAATTAATGGCAATTGCATTAGGCTAACATAAATCTCTCAGGACAAAACAACCCAAAAGCTGTGAGGGAGCTTTTGGGCTGTTATTAAAAATTTCAGATGGGTTGTAGTTTTAACCTTGTAGTGCTTCGGCACCACCAACTACTTCCAAAATTTCCTGGGTAATCGCTGCTTGCCGTGCTTTGTTATAAGTCAGAGTCAAACTACTAATTAACGATTTCGCGTTATCACTAGCATTGTTCATGGCCGTCATCCGTGCGGCTAACTCACTGGCCGCCGACTCTTGTAGTGCCCGCAAGAGCTGATTGCTCAGGTACAGGGGCAGTAAAGATTCTAGGATTTGGGTAGGGTCTTGTTCAAAGATCATATCGCGAGGTAAGGCTTCCACCTTGGAAGCCATCTTTTCCCGTTGTACTTCAAAGTTACCACCCTTGGTAGTAAGACGAAATACCTCATCATCTTGAACTTCTAAACCTTGAGGAGTCAGAGGTAAAAGAGTTTGAATCACTGGCCGAGAAGCAATCAAAGAAACGAACTTAGTATAAACAAGCTCGACTCGATCGAACTCCGCTGCCAAAAATGACGAGATCAACTGTTCGCCAATATTACTAGCTTCTGCTGCCGTGGGAATTTGCTCTAAACCAATGTAGGTTTCCACAATTGGTTCTTGCCGCCGTTGGAAATATTGAGTAGCCTTCCGACCCACCAAAATAAACTTGTAGCTAATGCCTTGTGCTTTCAGCTCCTTAGCGCGCAGCTCAGCTTTCTTGATAATCGCGCTGTTATAACCACCACAAAGACCGCGATCGCCAGTAACTACCAACAAACCTACACACTTGATTTCGCGTACATCCAATAGTGGTAATTGCACATCCTCAAAACTGAGGCGACCCTGCAAACCATATAAAACCTGTGCTAACCTGTCGGCAAAAGGACGAGTAGCAATAACTTGCTGCTGCGCCCGTCGCACCTTAGCGGCAGCCACTAGGCGCATGGCTTCAGTAATTTTTTTAGTATTTTTAACAGATTGAATCTGATCGCGAATAGCTTTAAGGTTAGCCATAATATCTATATTTTTTTATTTCTATTAAGGGAAGCGGGGGACTACCCCCCGCTCAGACTCTAAGCCGCAGCTAAGAAAGTTTTCTTGTATTCGTTGATCGATTCCTTGAGCATATCTTCGCCATCATCAGTCAAGGTCATCTTGTTAGATTTGATGTTGTCAGCATACTGAGGCTTGCTGCTCTTCAGATAGTCGCGCAGACCGATCGTAAAGTCAGCTACTTGGTTAACAGCAATATCATCGAGGTAACCATTCAAGCCCGCATATACTACCGCCACCTGTTCAGGAACGGAAAGCGGCGAATACTGAGGCTGCTTAAGAATTTCCCGCAGGCGAGCACCCCGTGCCAACTGGTCTTGAGTAGCCTTATCCAAGTCCGAAGCAAACTGGGCAAAAGCTTGGAGATCGTCAAACTGGGCTAATTCTAGCTTCAGCTTACCGGCTACTTTCTTCATGGCCTTAGTCTGAGCTGCTGACCCGACTCGGGATACGGAGATACCAGCGTTTACCGCTGGTCGCAGGCCAGAATTGAACAGGTTAGACGATAAGAAGATCTGACCATCCGTAATAGAAATTACGTTGGTTGGGATATAGGCCGATACGTCACTACCTTGAGTCTCAATGATGGGCAGTGCAGTCATACTGCCTTCACCCAGTTCAGTACTGAGCTTTGCTGCTCGTTCCAGCAAGCGGGAGTGAATGTAAAATACATCGCCAGGATAAGCTTCCCGACCAGGTGGACGACGGAGCAGTAGCGACATTTGGCGATAAGCCTGAGCTTGCTTAGATAAATCATCATAGATGATTAAAGTAGCTTTACCTTTGTACATAAAGTACTCAGCTAAGGCCGCGCCCGTGTAGGGAGCCAAATATTGCAGAGTGGCGGGGTCGTTGGCGTTAGCAGCTACGACGATTGTGTAAGCCATCGCGCCAGCTTCTTGGAGTACGTTAATTACGTTCGCTACAGTGGAAGCCTTTTGTCCGATCGCCACATATACACAGACCACATCAGAATCCTTCTGATTGATGATAGTGTCCACAGCGATCGAAGTCTTACCAGTTTGCCTGTCACCAATGATCAGCTCGCGCTGACCACGACCGACTGGAATCATGGCATCGATCGAGGTAATCCCGGTCTGCATCGGCTCGTAAACCGAGCGCCGTTCAATAATCCCTGGTGCCATCGATTCGATCAAACGGGTTTCGGTGGTGCTAATGTCACCTTTGCCATCGATCGGACGCGCCAAAGCATCCACGACCCGACCAATAGTCGCTTCCCCGACGGGAATTTGAGCAATTTTGCCCGTAGCTTTAACAGTACTTCCTTCTTGGATATCGCGACCATTGCCCATCAATACCACACCGACGTTGTCGGATTCTAGGTTGAGAGCGATACCGACGGTACCATCTTCAAATTCCACTAACTCACCGGCCATGACTTTATCCAAGCCATAGACTCGGGCAATCCCATCACCAACTTGCAGTACAGTACCAACGTTCGATGCTTTGGTATCTTGGCTATACTGTTCGATTTGCTGGCGAATAATGTTACTAATTTCGTCAGGTCTAATACTAATCATACTTAAATCACTAAGGAGAACTTTAACAATTCGCTGGGCTGCCCACCGTCTATCTGGCCAGACTCATGCCGATGAGGCGCAATTGGCTGCGCAGACTGGAGTCAATAATTTGTGAGCCGACCTTAATAATCACCCCGCCCACAATGGTAGGTTCAATCTTGGCCATAATATCCACGTTGTTCGCACCAGTCATGGCCTTCACGCGGTCTTTAATCGAGCTAGTCTGAGCCTCAGTTAAAGTAACAGCAGTCGTTACCTCGGCTAAAACATCACCGCGCAGCTTGCGTAGCATCACTTGATACTGCTGACAAACACCAGGCAGAAAAGCAATGCGACCACGATCGACTAACACCATAATCATATTCAACATCATCGGGTCAACACTTTCCCCAAAGACTTTTTGAATCACAGCTTTCTTGTCGGTAGCCTTCACAATCGGACTATCAACAAATTGCTGCAAGTCAGCTGAATCGTTTAATACCTGCAACACAGTGTTGCAATTATCATTAAATTTATCCAATAAGTTCTGCGATTCAGCCACCGACATCATCGCTTCAGCATACGGATTTAGGAACGTGTTGCTAACAACATTACTACCTTTCATTATTTACTCCCTACTAAACTGATACTGCGCTCAACTAACGTAGTTTGCTTAGCATCGTTCAGCATGGTTGGTAACTTCGCTTCAGCCTTGGCGATCGCAAGATTCACCACCCGTTGCCGCAGTTCAGCAATAGCCTTGTCCTGCTCGGAGCTAGCATCTTGAGTAGCAATCTGCTGGAGAGTGGCCACATCTTGAGCAGCTTTAGCCAGAATATCAGCGTAGGCAACTTCGGCACCAGCCGCTGCTTCTTGCGTAATCTTGGCAGCCTGAACCTGAGCATCGGCCAGTTGTTTCTTTGCTTCTGCCAGGGCAGTTGCAGCTTGCTTTTGCTGTTTTTCAGCATCGGCAATTGCCGTTTCAATTCGCGCTCGTCTTTCGCCTAAGGTCTTGGTTAAGAACTTGCGACCAAAAATGAACACCAACGTTAGCGCAATGCCGAGATTAAGAATGTTGGTTTCAAATAAATTTAAATTTAGACCAACACCATGCGCCTCTGTGGCGAGGAATAAGCCAGTTGCCATGATATTTCTTTAATCTATTTGTGACTTAACGGTTGGCGCTAGCGCCGCCCGTCGTTATTTTTTTAATGCGGGTAAGAGTTATTTAACTAACTCTGCTCCTAACAACTTCGTGAGAATTTGCTGGCTCAAAGCATCAACTTCTTTTTCTAAGGTCGAAAAAGCGGCCTGCTTTTGCTGCTCAATTTCATTAGAAGCTTTCTCCCGCTCGGCTTGAGCCTGCTGTTGAGCGACAGCAATTTTTTCGCTAGCGATTTTTTGAGCTTCAGCTTTAGACTTGGCAATTACTGCCTGTGCCTGCCGCCGGGTATCGGCTAAATCAGCTTCAAATTGCTTCGTCAACTTTTGGGCTTCCACCAAGCGATCGTCTGCTCCAAGCGAATTACTGCGGATGTATTCATCGCGATCGTCAATCATTTTACCAACAGGCTTGTAAAACAAGGCATTCAGTAAAGCGGCTAACACGATAAATTGAATAGTCATCACTGGCAGCGTCGCATTGAAATCGAACAAACCGCCCTCTTTCGCTACTGCTTCTGCAGCCAACAAAATTGTGTGGGGGATCATGATCATGCTTTCCTAAAAAATAAGATTAACTATTTTGGAGAAGGTCGGACTGGAGAGTTTCACAGTCCTATAACCGTTATCCAACGTCAAGCCAGCTTAGAATTTAGGCAAAGGGGTTAGCAAACAACAGGATTAAGGCCACTACTAGACCATAAATAGTCAAAGATTCCATAAACGCCAAAGTTAAGAGCAAAGTACCCCGGATTTGACCTTCAGCTTCGGGCTGACGAGCAATACCTTCTACAGCTTTACCAGCGGCATTACCTTGACCAATACCAGGACCAATCGCAGCTAAGCCGACAGCCAGGGCAGCAGCAATTACGGAAGCAGCAGCAACAGTTGGATTCATGATTGTTTTACCTTAATTTAGAAAACGGTTAATAATTTACAGAGAAAGCGCTAAAGCGCAGAGCATCTTTAATGTTCTTCTTCGTGGCCGCCATGACCTTCTATTGCCTCATGGATATAGGCTGCTGCCAAGGTGGCAAACACCAATGCTTGAATCGCACTGGTAAATAGCCCTAACAACATTACGGGTAAAGGGATAAATAACGGGACTAATAGTACCAATACAGCTACTACCAATTCATCCGCCAGGATATTACCGAATAACCGGAAGCTAAGGGAAAGAGGCTTTGTAAAATCCTCTAGGATATTAATTGGCAACAGGTAAGGAGCAGGCTCAACATATTTAGCAAAGTATCCGATGCCGCGTTTGCGAAAACCAGCATAGAAATAAGCTAAAGAAGTCAGCAGCGCCAAAGCCACGGTGGTATTGATGTCACTGGTAGGAGCAGCCAACTCACCAGATGGTAAGTGAATTAGCTTCCAAGGCAGCAAAGCACCAGACCAATTGGATACGAAGATGAACAGAAATAAGGTGCCGATAAATGGCACCCAGGGACGATATTCCTTTTCGCCGATTTGGTTTTTCACAAGATCTCGAATGTAATCCAAGACGTACTCCAGCAGATTTTGCAAACCGCTAGGAATGCGCTGCATATTACGAGTACCCAAGAAAGACAGACCCAAGAGGATTGCTATCACAAACCAGGATGTCAGTAATATTTGTCCATGTACTTTCAAACCACCAATTTGCCAGTACAGATGACTGCCGACATCAAGTTCGGCCAGGGGCAAAAGGTTTATGTTGTTTAAAACACCTAACATTTCCATTCAGGAGCGGTCCCCAGAGAGTGAGGGTCAAATGAGCAATAGCTCATCAATTTGAAGATGGTCGATCGGATGGCAGTAGAAAGATACGTAAAGTGTAGATTAGCAGTGCTACTTTGTAAGTCAGAAAACCCAAAAAAACCGGCAATACTTGCAACTGAGGTACTCGTATAGCCAGGATCATGACTCCTGCAAACAGACCAAGACGATTGTTATTCAATCCTCTTTTTTCGTAGCTTAACTTTTCTACTTCTCGCGCCAACATTCTGACATACACTAAGCCGACAATAGCCCCCAACAAATAGTTGAGAGCAACATTTAACTCGTAAGCCAGCCAGACCGAAACAAATACTACAATACCAATAACTACGGTCGTAATGTACAACTCGCGTTTGAGCTTTACATACTCTGTCATTGCGCTATCAGATGAAAATGTAGTTGCTTGCGCCGCTACAGATTGATCACCCTCAGAGCTTGCGTTGATTGCCACGCTTTCTGTTGGTTTCACAGTAGATTAAACGTTACCTTGAGCCAGACCAAGGTTGATTGTATCATCGACCGGCAACAATACTTAAAAAAAATTTGCAGATTTTTTACTTATTACTGCTTCAGTAGATAGAACTAGCTAGTGCTGGCAGTTATACTCTTTTAACGCCTTTGGATGACATTTGGGGCAGCGATCAACTGGTGAGGCTCTAAACCCATTTCTGGCGGGTAAACCCCAGCCCAGGCTGCCAATAGCCTCGTTGATAGTTGAATTAAAAGCTCCGTAACCGATCCGTCACTAATACACCAGCTAGGAGGTATTGAGGTTAGCCCTTGAGCGGCACCAACTAAGATGCCAGTGAGCGCCAGAGTCAGAGGCGGCTGCTGTGGAATATGGGCAGCACGTTGAGTAGCGAGCCGCAGACTAGTGGGATTGCACAGAAAACAATAAGTGGCCATGGAGATCGGCATCAGATAAGGCTGATTGGCTAAGGTGATCGCCCCAATCAACTTGGTGATATTAGTGGGCACCGAATTAACGATGACTTGGTCGTGAACCAGTTGCATTTGTCGATAGACTAACGTTTCTGGTGATAGCGAGCCTGATAGTATTTGCGGAATAAAATTTATTGGTTGGCAGCGTTCAGTCAACAGATAGGAAATCCCCGTTGCCAAGAACATCATACTAGCAATGCTTTCTGAATCCAGTTTGTGGAAATTGCCAATTTCTTGAATAGCGGCTTGTAAGCGCGGGATATCTTCATGGAGGTAGAGTGCGATCGGCAGAATGGCTATCATGATCTGCTCATCACTAATTAGTCGGTTGGTAGCTAGCTGCCAGTCATTAAGATTGACAGACCGACAGTGAATAATGCTTTCAATACTGGCACTGGTAAGCAACACATAATTTTTAAAAGTGTTCCTCAGGCCATCGGTGGAATTAGATTTACCAATCCGGGCTTGTTGGGCGGCAGACAAACCGACCAAAGCGCCCTCAAATCTGCTCAATAAAGACTGTTGGGTATTCATATTTATTGGTGGGAGGAATCCAGCATTAAGTACACGCCCCAAATTGCCATGGCACGCAGATAATGACTGGCTCGAAAGGTATTGTTGGCAGTAATCGCTTCCGGGGTACGAAACTGAAGACCGTTAGAATACACCTGATCAACTACTGTGGCAGTTAACTTCAAGCCCTCTTCCTTCATCCCCATTTGAATCAAAAAGGCGGCGAGGCCAAAGTTAATGCCAATCCAGACCTCTAGCGGATGGGTATCTTGGGAATTGACCGCTGAGCCATCGGGTTTTACGCCATTGGCAGCTCCCAGTTGGCCATTATTAAACTTCAAAAAACAAGCTTGATAGATGGTTTGGAGAGCCGTTTGGGCGCAGTCGATCGGCACAATATCTGGTAGTCCTAAAAGTCGGGCGTAAAACTGACCACAGAGTTGATCGGCCATCACCACATTGGAGCCACTGCCCGTATCAATACGGTAGTAACTGCCATTCCATAAAGATTTTTGATATAAGGGCTGGGCGGCAGCGTGCCAGGTCTCATAAATATCAATGGTCGCGCTAGGGACTGGAGTTAAATCAGGAATATCAATCAACACTTTTCCGATGGCGATGCCCGCCTCTAGAGCTGCCAGCCACAACCCACCACAGTAGGCGCTAATACCTTGTAACCGCCAGTCATCAAAGGTCTGATCGGGGGCACCACTGTTTTCCGGGATGCTATCGCCGTCCAAGTCAAATTGCTTGAGATATTCCAAGGCGGCGACGACGGCTGGCCAGCATTCCGCCAAAAACTCCACGTCTTCTTTGCCCGTAAACACATAGGCGCGATAGACTTGCAACACAAAATCACTGCCCAAGTCTTTCCAGAGATTGCAATCTTGGTAGCAGGTGTAATTGGTTTTCAGCCAGGGATGTTCGTTGGGAGCACCCAAGTCGTGGGGAGTGGCGTTGGCTACTTTGCGTGGTGCCGACATTTCTTGGGGGTCAGTGACAATTGGTCGATCGGCGTAGCCAAAGGCCGTCTGGACGTAGTAGCCAATTAAGCGCAATCGATCGTCACTAGTTGGTATCGCCCGGGCAAAGTCTAATAAGATAGCTTTTTCTAGTTTTGGCCACAGCAACAGCGGCGCAAAGCCGCCATAGAGGCGCACATCCAGGCTTTCATACCAGCGGTAATCCAAACATTCCAAAATCCCGAAGTGACCAACCGGATTATCTTCATCCGCAGCAGTCCACAACGTCCCACCATCAGTCATCAGATACAATTCATTGAACATGGCCATTTTTAGCCAATCTGGTAAATCGACCCGGTCTAGAATTGGCTGCTGCCACTGCACAATTTCAGCTTGCCAGCTATCGTAATGCTTCAAGGCATCGCGGACGATCGACCAAACATTTTTACCGTTGCGACCAAAGAAATCGGTGTAGCGTCGATAGTAATTAATCCCCTTGGCAAATTCCGTCACCGGCAAGTCCCAGGCCAGAATAAAAGGAATTTTTTTGGTTTGTCCCGGCTTCAGGGTAAAGCGCACCGTTAGCGCTGCGGCAATTTGCTCACCTGGTGCGGCCACCGTTTCATCGGACCTGTCGCTCAAAGAACCATTGGCTGCAAAAATATCCCAAATATCGCTACCATCCCCCGTCGGCTGCCAGCGGGTATCATAAAATACTTCCAGCGCCGGATTAGTAACCGTGGCGATCGCCCATTGGCCATCCCCTTCGCGGGGTTGCTTATCATTATCTGAGCGCACCCTGTCGAGCAGACAGCCCACCCGAAAATTATCGGCAATCCACATACTATTATTGCCAGTACTATCACCCCACCGTGACTGGTAATCATAGACCGGGCTACCATCATCGCGCACCCGAATCTCGTCAGTGGCCACGGTATTAGTGAACCAACCGGCAATATTTTGCCAGGTCAACATAATACTGAGGGTAATTGGCTGATCGGTGGGATTATGCGCTGTCCATTCAAAAACAGCTACTGGATAAGAGCTTTCTTGATAACTGTGTGCCCACACTGGCGACAGCTGTTCACAGGTCAAATCGGCAGCAAAGACTCCGGTATAGCTATACCAGCTACGCGGATACAATGCCTGATAAACACCAGTAGATTCACCATTAACAGTGCCGGGATACCATTGCCACCGACTCAAACTGCCATCAGTCGGCGGTACTGTAGACATGGCATAGGCGATCGATCGATCGCCTATTTGTTCAAAAACACTAAACTGACAAGCTGGCAACTGACCAAAGGTATGCTCCCCACCATCTAAGTGCCAAAGATTAAATTCACCCTGGTGAGACCGACCCAGGCAACCTGCCCCAAATCCCCCCAGCGGCATTCCATGAAATGGTCCATCGTCAATATTGCTGGCATACCGTACCGTGTAGGGATGATCCCAGCCCTGATGCAGTGGCCGACTCCAGCTCTGAGTAGGAATCACTGGCCGAGGTGGGGGGTTAAACATGCAACATATCTATGAATTTTGACTCCCCTATTGTAGTCTGGCTGTTCCCGCTCAACACATTTAGCCATTCCAAATAACCAAACAAATTTAGTTGAATTTCGATCGATTGTGCTCACTTCCGTATTTCCCCTGAGGCTTCCGTGGTTTCCCTGATGTTGAGTGACTGCTGACAATGTTAAAAATGGGTAAAAACCAGACTGCTACTGCAAACCTTAGTCGAGGGGGCGCAGCGGTGATCAAATACATCAGGTTGACTTTACAAGTCTAAATTTTAGCTGGCACCAAACTTATCAGCGTTAGCATCCCATCTCACCTTTACCATGACCCTTTTACAACAAATCAATTTCTGTAACGAAAAAAGATTCACAGGCAAACTCTGTGTGACCAGTTTTGATGGCAACAATATCAATGATTTCGAGGGTAATTCTTGGAATATCTATTTTTATCGCGGTCGTTTAGTAGGAGATAATGCGGGGATTCATCCAATTCGCCGCTTACGACGACAGCTTTCCCAACAGCAAGTTGATTTACCAGACTCCAGTGATGATTCTTTTTTCAGTGAGCAGGAGCTGCAAGAACCCAACTATTTGGCAATTAAGAAACTGTTGACAGCTAACTATATCGATCGAGAGCAGGCTGAACAAATGATTGTGGGTAGTTTATTAGAAGTATTTTTTGATATTCTGCAAATTGAAGACAAAGCGATAATTCAAAAAAAATCTCTACCTGTTTATATTTTACAAGCCAGCCAAAATGAAGATTTCCTATTGCCAGAAGTACTTATTCAGCCTCAGGTGATCTTACAAAAAGCGATATTAATCTTTCGGACATGGTGTGATCACAAATTCATTAAATATTCGCCTCATCTAACACCTTATGTTGATAGTTATCTAAAACTACAGCAATTTTTACCAGTAAAAACTTACGAAAAAATTGCTTATTTACTAAACAATGAGCATACCATCAGAGATATCGCAGTCAAAATTGGTGAAGACGTTGAACCAATCATGAAAACAATCCTTAGATATCAAGATTTACAGATCGTCTCTTTACGGCTCATGTCTGATATTGATATCACCACTAATAAATTAGTAACTGCGATCAATACTAAAAAAGAGTCTTCTATATTTGGAGATCTGAAATCACTAGAAAATGATATTTTGGTTGCTCATCTCAGCAACAATGAATTAGAAGTTCAAACAATTCAAACAATTGTCGAGAATGCTGGTCATGGCTATATTAACCTGCAAGAAGCTTCTCAAGTTTTCTTGACTTTGCTAAAATATCAGCCAGCACTCATTTTAGTTGACAATATCGCTAGTAGTATCAATTCTCACAGTCTTTGCTCTCAACTACGGCGCACAGCTAAATTCCGAAATACACCAATAATTTTTCTTAGTAGCGATCGAGCAAAAATGAGTTGGACGATAGATAGAACATCCCATCCTAATGAATATATCTCTAAACCTTTTAGTCATCAAAAAATATTTACTGTTCTAGATAAATATATCAATAACGAGCATCTTGATTTAGTTAAAAATAACTAGCTTACCCAGCTAATTCTGGTTAATTAAAATCGCTTAATTATGATAATTAAAGCCCTCAGCTTCTAGGGCTTTAATTGTCATGATACTCTTTCACTAACTAAAATTTAAAGCCCAGACCAAAGGAAGTAGTCAGGCTAGAGCCACCGTTAAAAGGCATAGCTACTAACCCAGTTAGCAACAGGGTTTCAAAATACAGATCAACTCCGGCTTGAGCAAAGCCAGTAGCACTATTATTATTGCCAGATGAGGTGGTATATCCAATACCTAGAAAAGGACTGAACTTTTTTTCTTCGTCCCCTAAGTCGAAATTGTAATTGAGTGATGTGCTGTATTTGGTACTAGCAGTAGGCGAGCTATTGGCAAAACTCACAAAAGACCGCAATGACAGGCGATCGGATAAAGAAGTCCGGTTTTCGATCCCCCAAATGGTGTTGCCACTATCGAAGGTAATGGTAGGTGCAAATACTGATTGTGCCTGGGCTGGCAAATGAATACCAATGGAAACGAGTAGTGCTGCTACCCCAAAAATCTTTTTCATTTTTTAAGACTACAGATATATTTCTCTAGAATTCCCAGAAAATACCTAGTCTTGACAAAATTTGCGGTCACTGTTGATGATTACTCAGGAGGCACCGGGTCGTAGCCTCCGGGGTAGCCAGGATGGCAGCGACAGATTCGCTTGATCGCTAACCAGCCACCGGTAACTGGACCAAAACGATCAAGGGCTTCGATCGCGTAATTGGAACAGGTCGGCTGATATCGACAAGCTGGTGCTAAATAGGGCGAAGCAAAAATTTGATAGCCGCGCACTACGCTAATTAGTGATTTTTTCACAAAAATAGGCCAAATCGTTTTAGATTTAAATATCCAGTCTAGCGAAACTTGCTTAGTGTTATCTTCTACCGATTGGTTGACCAATATCTCGATCTGGGAACGCATCGTCATCGTCCCTATTTATGTGAGCATCATCCTTTTCACGGCAGAACTCAGTCACAGAAAATGTTGGCTGCCCCCGGAACCGACTAGAAAAATTGTCCACATCGGCACTGGCAATATTATTTTGATTGCTTGGCTACTTCAGCTACCCACTTGGGTGGGAATTATTTCGGCAGTGCTAGCGAGTGTGGCTGCTTTGATTTCCTATCAGCTACCCATTCTGCCGGGGGTGAACAGCGTGGGTCGCAAAAGTCTGGGCACATTCTTTTATGCAGTGAGTATTGGTCTATTGACCGCGATCTTTTGGCCAATGCAGCGCCCAGAATATGCCGTGATTGGCATTTTAATTATGGCTTGGGGAGATGGATTAGCCGCAATCGTGGGCCAACAATTTGGCAAACATCCTTACCATGTATGGGGCAACCAAAAAAGTGTTGAAGGTACAGCAGTTTTAGTATTAGTCAGTTATCTAATTACTACGGTGACTTTATATGCCATACAGGGTAGCTTACCCAGCACTTGGTTGATAGGAATACCGGTATCGATCGCAGCTGTTGGTTTAGAGTCAATTTCTCAGTGGGGTGTTGATAATTTGACCCTGCCGATCGGCACGGCGCTGCTAGCTTTTGGCCTTAACTATTTACTTTGAAGTTGCCAAAAACACGGTATTTTTTGACATTTGATATTAACCTATTAAGAATAACCAGCATTTTCCAAAGCTTTATGACGCAGTCTTTACCCAAAATTCCCGCCCAGACTTCCCACCCCACTTCGCAGAGTTCTTGGCAAACTGGAGCAGAATTTATTGGTAGACATATTGGCCCGCAAGCTGCTGATATCCAAAAAATGTTGGCGGTAATGGGTTATGGCAGCTTAGATGAGTTAACGGCTCAGGCGGTACCGGCGGATATTCAATTACAAAATCCCTTGGCGATAGGTCCCGGCATCTCCGAACAGTTGGCCTTGAGCAAGCTGAAGGAAATCGCTAGCCACAATCAGATTTTTCGCTCTTTTATTGGCCTGGGCTACTACAACTGCATCACCCCGGCAGCTATTCAACGCAATATTTTAGAAAATCCCGGTTGGTACACCCAATATACTCCCTACCAACCAGAGATTTCCCAGGGTCGCCTAGAAGCCCTGCTCAATTTTCAAACCATGATTATGGATTTGACCGGGATGGCGATCGCCAATGCCTCGCTGTTGGATGAAGGTACCGCTGCGGCGGAAGCGATGACCATGAGCTATGGCATCCAGACCAAGAAAGATTTAAACCGCTTCTGGGTATCAGCGAGCTGTTTTCCCCAAACGATCGAAATTTTGCAAACCCGTGCCCAACCATTAGGAATTGAAATTATCGTCGGCGATTGGCAACAAATTGACTGGAGCCAAGGCTATTTTGGGATGTTGCTGCAATATCCGGCCGGGGATGGCGCGGTGCATGACTATCGATCGACTATCACTCAGGCGAAAGCCCAAGACGTGATTGTAACCATAGCTGCTGACTTGCTGAGTTTGACCCTCTTAGAATCTCCCGGCGACCTGGGAGCCAATATTGTAGTGGGCAGCACCCAAAGATTTGGGGTGCCGATGGGCTACGGCGGGCCGCACGCCGCCTACTTTGCCACCACTGATGCTTATAAGCGCCAGCTACCTGGTCGGCTGGTGGGGGTCTCTAAAGATAAACGCGGTCAAGTCGCTCTAAGGCTGGCGCTGCAAACCCGCGAACAACATATTCGCCGGGACAAAGCCACCAGCAATATCTGTACCGCCCAGGTGCTACTGGCAATTATGGCCAGCATGTATGCCGTTTATCACGGCCCAGCTGGTTTAAGATCGATCGCCTACCGCGTGCATAGTTTGACTCAAATTTTGGCGGCAGGTTGCCAGAAATTGGGATTGAAAGTGAAAAACGCCCACTTCTTTGATACCCTGACCGTAGTAGTTCCCGATGCCAACGCCGTTCAGCAAAGAGCGCTGGCCAATCAGATGAATCTGCATCAAATTGACCCCCAAACCGTGGGTATTTCCTTAGATGAAACCACCACCAAGCAAGACATCATCGATCTGTGGACAGTTTTGGCTGGCGAGGTCGGTTTCACCTTTACCGAAATTACTGATGTCTTGGAAATCCCAGCTCAACCCCATCCAGATCTAGTCCGGACGACTGATTACCTCACCCACCCCGTTTTCAATAACTATCATTCCGAAACAGAGCTACTGCGCTACATGACCCGTTTGCAAGCCAAGGATCTATCACTGGCGCAAGCGATGATTCCCTTGGGTTCTTGCACGATGAAACTGAATGCCACCGCTGAGATGATTCCAGTGACCTGGCCAGAATTTGGCCAAATTCATCCTTTTGCACCCCTCGCTCAAACCAAGGGCTATCAAAGCCTCTGTAGCGATCTGGAAGAATGGCTAGCCGAAATCACCGGCTTTGCGGCGATTTCGTTGCAGCCCAACGCTGGCTCCCAAGGCGAATATGCCGGACTGCTGGTAATTCGCGAATATCACCGCCAACGGGGTGATAGTCACCGGAATGTCTGTCTGATTCCCCAATCTGCTCATGGCACCAATCCGGCTAGTGCGGTGATGGCTGGAATGCAAGTGGTGGCTGTGCAATGTGATGACCAAGGCAATATCGATGTAGCAGATTTACAAGCTAAGGCCACCCAGCATCAAGACCAACTGGCAGCTCTCATGGTGACTTACCCCTCCACCCACGGTGTATTTGAGACCGCGATCGTCGAAATTTGCCAGATCATTCACAGCCACGGTGGCCAGGTTTATATGGATGGTGCCAACATGAATGCCCAAGTGGGTCTGTGTCGCCCCGGCGATTTTGGTGCGGATGTTTGTCATCTCAATCTCCATAAAACTTTTTGCATTCCCCACGGCGGCGGTGGTCCAGGAATGGGTCCGATCGGAGTAGCTGCTCATTTGGCTCCCTACCTGCCTTCTCACCCCTTAATTAAAGTCGGCGGGGATCAGGGAATTAGCGCTGTTTCGGCTGCGCCTTGGGGCAGCACCAGTATTCTGCCCATTTCTTGGATGTACATTGTGATGATGGGTGGCGCTGGTTTGAAGCTGGCTACCCAGGTAGCAATCTTGAGTGCTAATTATATTGCCCAGCGTTTAGAGGGCAAGTATCCAGTGCTCTACGCTGGTAAGAGCGGTTTGGTGGCGCATGAATGCATTTTGGATCTGCGGGACTTTAAAAAAACCGCCAACATTGATGTTGATGACATTGCTAAGCGGCTGATTGATTATGGTTTCCATCCACCGACTGTGTCTTGGCCAGTAGCGGGGACGGTGATGGTGGAACCTACCGAGAGTGAATCGCTGGCGGAGCTGGATCGGTTCTGTGATGCTCTATTGGCCATTCGCCAAGAAATTGCGGTGATCGAATCCGGTGAGATCGATCGAGACAACAATCTCCTGAAGCAAGCGCCGCACACTTTAGCTGATTTGGTGGATGCTAATTGGGATCGGGCATACAGCCGCGAGCAAGCTGTGTTTCCAATGCCAGGTCTGAAGAATGCTAAGTTCTGGCCAACAGTGGGACGGATCGATCAAGCTTATGGCGATCGGAATCTAGTTTGTAGCTGTCCAGCGATGTCTGATTACGAGTAAATCTGTCGATCACTTTTAGGTAAGCCACTCGGCAACATATCCACAATGCGGACATTGATGAGTTCTAGTGCTGAGAGTTTTCTTGACTATTTCACCATAGCTAGAGCAATTCTGGCTTGTATAGTGAGGTAGAACTGCGATAGTTACAAAATAAGTAGACCCACTAATAAAGCAAAAACTGCTCCAATCAAGGTATTGATCACATTCACCAACTCATTCGTTAACCAATCAAACTTTTCTTGAACAGTGGCACCAATTAGACTTTCTATAGTAGTCGCCACCACCGCCGCGATCGCACAAATCCCCAAACCAGTCAACGAAATCAGCCCTAATCCACAGCCGATTCCCGCCAGCAACAAACTACCAACCACCCCAGCCAGCGTCCCCTCCAGACTCACTGCCCCCTCCGTCCCCCGCGCCACCGATCGCAAAGTAGTAATCAGATAAGTCGTTTTACCATAGGCTTTGCCCACTTCACTCGCACAAGTATCCGATAACTTGGTAGCCATGCTAGCCACATAAGCCAAATTAAACAAACCGACCCAAGTACTAGAAAAAGTAGTCAAAGATATCCCATAAGCCGCCATTGCACACAAAGCAGCAACCAGCGCCGAACCCCAAACATTTTCTGGCCCCCTGGCACCAGAGCGCTTTTCAGCAATTCCCGCCGCTTCCTTCTCGGCCATCCCAATTTGCGTCACCCCAGAACCAAAGATGAAATAGGCCACCATCACCACATAAGCCCGCCAGCCCAAACCACCCCAAATAATTACTCCCAATAGCCCAGCGTTCCAGAATCCTGCGGTGGTCAGGAGCTTTTTTGGTAAAAACCAAGCTCCACCCAATAAAATCGCATTTACTCCGATCGCCACCAACCAAGGCGAGGTTAAATTCGCTAAATTACTCATAATCGTTACCGTTGCTATATGTTTGATAACTCTGCTTGCACCACAGGTGATCGACCAATATTCCATCTAGCCTTTCCCATTGCGAATATCTCACAGGCGAAGGATTTTTACGTCCAAGGATTGGGCTGTATTCTTGGCAGAGAAACCAAAAATTCAATTATTTTAGGCTTGTATGGCCATCAATTAGTCGGGCATATTACTGATATCCCGCTCACAGCTCAGCGCGGTATTTATCCTAGACATTTTGGCATAGTTTTTCCGCGTCTGGACATGTGGCAAGAACTAGAGCAACGAGCCACCGCACAGCAGCTAGTCTACCGTCAGCCCGCACAGCAGCGGTTTCCGGGCGAGGTCACTGAACATTATGCCTTCTTTCTAGAAGATCCTTTCTACAACTTGCTGGAGTTTAAGTATTATGCTCAACCTGATGCTGTTTTGGGTGCCCAGGCTTTCGGATTGATTGGCGATCGATAACCTCAAAATAGCCGCAAAAAAGCAGAGTAATTAGTTACTCTGCCCTAACAAACTTAATAAAATATGGAGGAATTAGTAGCGATCGCCACCACCACGACGGCCACCGCCGCCGCCGCCTCCTCCCCAACCACCACCGCCGCCACCACTGCCTCTTTCTTCACGAGGTCTGGCTTTGTTGACTTTTAGGTCACGGCCCATCCATTCTGCGCCATCTAGCGCTTCGATCGCCGCTGACTCTTCAGCTTCTGTAGACATTTCTACAAAAGCGAAGCCCCTCATCCGGCCAGTTTCTCGGTCGGTAGGGAGTTGTACGCGGCTAACAGTACCGTATTCAGCAAAGGTTTGCTTCAGATCGTCCTGAGTAACATCGTAGGACAAATTTCCAACATATATCGACATGGGTGTTCTCCAAAATCAAACAGTATAAAAGAGTAGCTTAGATCCGGAGAAACATTTGTCGATGAACAACTTGAATTTCACAGCCGAAAATAATTCTTACGTCTACACTATCATAGCTTACAAGTGCCAGTGACCTTGATCACCTGAAGCAATTAGCGAAAATTTTAACGTATTGATAATCACTTTTTCTCCAACAAAATCACACCATATGTAAATAATATAAATTATTTGCTAGTATTACAGGCTGGAAAGTAGATTGAATTAGATAATTTGGGCTAAATTAGTTTCTACTTCTAGCAAGCAAGCATGGCCACTACTAGGTAAGAAAATTGTTTTAGATTGGGGTAGTTGCCGCTGAAGAATCTGCACTTCTAGTTTTGATGGCAGCAGTCGATCTCGTTCACCGGCAATTAATAAAGTTGGAATTCCCACCAAGTGGGGAACCACCATATGGACGTTGAATTGGCGTAACAAGCCCAATCGCCAAGCCGCAGTGGGGGAAGCGATCGAGAGCATCGCAGCAATTAAATTCTTTTGGTCAGCAGCTGCCACCAGATCAACTTCAATTAAAAAGCTAGCCAACAGCCGAGCCGACACCTGATATAGCGGCTCTGGTAAAAAGTTGGCAAACAAACTACTAGCCACGAGCCACGGTAGCCGCGCAAAAGAAGAAGCAGGATTGATTAGGGTTAGTTGTTGAACACGTGGCAACCGGGCTGCGATCAGCATGGCCAAACAAGCTCCAAAAGATTCGCCACACAAATGAATTTCTCGATCCGGGTCAGTTGATAATTCTTGATCAATTAGATGTAGCGTTCGATCGACTAATTCATCCCACTCCGACAAATCATTACCCGGAATCGCTAAACAGCGCACATCAAAGCGCTGAGCCAGTTGCTCCTGTTGCCTAACAAACAGTTGACCAGTGCCATCCATACCCGGAAAGTAGATCAACAGCGGTAAATGATCCCGAAGTAGTCGAGGAGTGAGAAACCGGAGAGCCATGAGTTTAAGGCTGACTTAAAAGATAAGTAACTTCAGCAGCCATGAGTTGGGTTAATTCCCGCACGACAGCACCAGCTTGCTTGCCATGATAGCGATCTTGATAGGAATCGATCGCAAAGGGCTGACCGACTCGAATGGACACATCTTGGTAAAAAACTGCCGGGTGCCAACCATCTTGCTGAAACAATGGTTCTAAAGGATCAATTTGATGGAGCAAACTAAGGGGAACAGCTGGCCAGCGCATCTCTGTCCCAGCAGCAATACCCACTGGCAGAATATGTAGATGGGGAACGGCTGCTTGCAGTGCTAAATGGGCAAATCCCCGATAAAAAGGGCTAAGATGCTGAGGGACATTGGCATTGAGCATAGGGGCAGCGCCTTCCGGAAAAATCCCAACGGTCTTACCCTGATGGAGTAAATCTCTAGCATTCTGTAACATCTGCTGAGGCCAGTCTTGATTAGTTAGCGGAAAAGCACCACAAGTTTGCAACAATTCTTTGAGAATGGGAATATTTCCCATATAGCGATGACAGACAAAGTTGATGGGCGTACCCAAAAAGCTAGTGAGCAGGAGCGGATCTAGGAAACTGCGGTGATTACTCACAATCAGCAGTGAGCCATGAGCAGGAATTCTTTCTGGGTTTTGCACCTGAGCATTCAGACCTAAGAACCGCCAGAAGTCTTGAGCCATAGCGTAGTCAGGCAAAATAGCTTCTAAAAAGTTCATAAAGTTTAGGGTGTATTTAAGCGCTGCCTAGGTAGCATCAGCGATATCTCTAATTAGCAAAAGCTTAGAACTTACGTAAGCATCCAGTTTCTGAGCTTCTTCCGGATCGAGGGCTACTTGGTTACTGACTTTCTGCATCAGAACTTGAGACAGCTCTCGGTCAGGCAAAGATAGCAGTTCTTGGTAGTTAACTTCCGAAACCACTTTCCAGAGTAGACGCAACACAGATGGATCGATAATGATGTTCTGAATCAAATCTCTCACTTGAAAATTTAACATTTTCTTTATATTACCCCTTTTTAATCGATCAGGAGGGTTGCTAGTAGAATCGATACATTCTGCAATAATCGACAGTTTAGGCATTAATACTAGCCGATGAGATCCGCTAAAGTCAGTACCAATGAGTCTTTAAAATTGGTCGATAAAAATTTAGTTTTTGATTTTATCTTTGCCCTTGACTGGTTTAAAGGCGGTGAATTTGCCGCCTAAGCCCTCCACAATAATTTTGGTGTTGTATTCCATCATCTGGGCATAGGTTTCCGCATTACTACCTGGAGCACCAAGGCTATCAGTATATATTTGACCCTTGGCAACTTTCACTTTGGCAGTTTTAGCAACTTCCTCAATTGCCTTAGAATCTACCAGGGTTTCTGTAAATACCGTGGTGACTTTAGTTTGCTTCATTCGATCGACTACTTTTTTGATCCGCTCGGGAGTGGATTTAGTAGCAGTGCTACTACCGTGCACAGAACCTTCAACCGGGATGTTATATGGTACTGCATAGTAAGCCAAAGCATTGTGGCTGGTCACTAATTGCCGAGATTTGCCACTGATTGTCGAAATCTGAGTTTTTAGCCAGTCGTGCAGACTGGTGAGGTTTTTATCAAAAGCTTGGAAGTTTTTATTATACGTAGCTGCGTTTTTAGGAGCAGCTTTTTCTAAATTAGTCTTAATTATTTCGGCCATTTTAATGCCGTAAAGAGCATTGTGCCAAACATGAGGATTGACTATTTTTTCTTTCTTGAGAGGGTTGGTTACTGCTTCTTCGGCTACAGCTATTTTCTTAGCTGAACTAGATTGAATGGCTTTGAGCAGGTTTTCTTCTAAACCATGACCGCTGTAAAAAATAATTTGGGCATTGTCGATGGCCTGTTGATCGTCTGCCGTTGGCTGGTAGAGATGGGGATCTTTATCTGCGGGGATCAGGCACTTGAGATCGATCGAACTGGCCGCGATCGTTTTGGTCAAATCACAAATAATGCTAGTGGTAGCTACTACCTGGGGCTTATCACTGCTGGGCTTCGGACTAGGCTTCTTTTCTGGAGTGGCCTGGGTGCAGGCGGTGAGCACACCCAAACCGATGATGATCACAGTTTTTTGCCAAGTCATCCGCAACAATGAATTCATAATTATTGAAAAGTGATTAAAAAATCAATAATAATTGATTTGTGAGTAAAAATATCTGGCACAACAATTCTCATAATACGGTCAGGCAAAAACTAGAGACATCATAAGAAATTGAGATTAGTCTTAATCGATTACCGCGAGCTTCATCTTAGATAACTTTACTGTTGAATGAAACACACATTTGCACCCAGTAGTTGGGGGAAAATAAAGGCCACCCGTCAAGTTTGCAAAGTGGAAATAAATCTAACCAAAAAAGGTTCGGAATAGCAGCCAAATATTCAACACCGCTATCACTATCGCGATCGACCAAGCTAAATAATTTAGCCACCAGGGATTGACGAACTCTTTCATCAAGCGGCGATCGCTAGTGAACTTCACCAAAGGAATTACGGCAAATGATAGCTGCAAACTAAGTACCACCTGACTCATGATTAGCAAATCAGTAGTACTACCTTCTCCCCAGAATATGATCGTTAGTAATGCCGGGATGATAGCGATCAATCTAGTAAGCAATCGACGGAGCCAAGGTTTTAAGCGGATGTTTAGAAATCCTTCCATTACTATTTGGCCAGCCATTGTGCCGGTCAGGGTGGAGTTTTGGCCAGAAGCCAATAGCGCGATCCCAAATAATAGACTAGCAAAAGGTACACCTAAAACTGGTGACAGCAACTTATAAGCATCTTGAATTTCGCCGACTCCTTGATGTCCAGAAAAGTGAAACGCTGATGCCGCTAGTATCAGAATGGCTGCATTAATAAACAAGGCAAATGATAAGGCAATGGTGGAATCGATCGTCCCAAACTTAATTGCCTCCCACTTTTGTGGGGGCGTTTCTTGCCAGCGCCGTGTTTGAATGATGGCCGAATGTAAATAGAGATTGTGGGGCATCACCGTAGCACCCAAAATACCGATCGCAATGTACAACATCTTAGGATTCTGTAGAACCTCGGCATGGGGAACAAAGCCAGCTGCCACCGCATTGAGATCAGGATGGGAAAAAGCTAGTTCAGCTAAGAGACAACCGCCCACCACCACAATCAGGGTAATTACTAAAGCTTCGATATAGCGAAAGCCCTTACTTTGCAAAAACAAGATGATCAAGACATCAAAGGCTGTAATACAAACCCCGATCGCCAGCGGAATTCCAAATAAAAGTTGGAGGGCGATCGCACTGCCTAACAGTTCGGCCAAGTCGCAGGCTGCAATCGCAATTTCGCAAAGAATCCACAGCCCAAAACTAACCCGAGGACTAAAATAATCGCGGCAGGACTGCGCCAAGTCTCGCCCAGTAGCTACTCCTAACCGGACGCAGAGGGACTGGAGAACTACGGCCATCAAATTAGATAACAAAACCACACTCAGCAAGGCGTAGCCAAACTGAGCGCCTCCGGCTAAATCCGTTGCCCAATTCCCTGGGTCCATGTAACCGACGGATACTAAATAGCCAGGGCCAGAGTAAGCCAACAGTTTACGCCAGAAACTTTTCCCTTGGGGAATAGCAATACTGCGATGTACTTCGGGCAAGCTAGGTGATAGAGGTTCTGGTACAGACATAAATAATTCATGATTTCTTCTATCATAATCCTCTCATAATTAAATTGAGAGTGCAACCCATATTATTTTCGCTAGCTTTTACAATTAATTTTGCTAGCAATTTGTAAAGATGTGCCAGCTAAGTTGTGAATAATACTACTAAAGATGTTTCCGTAAATTTTCATGCAACTGAAACCAAGTGCCTTTCAAATGGCGATCATCTGGGTAGTGATTTCACTGTTGGCCACCGCCTGTGGTCCATCGGTCAATTGTGATGACCCCGGTACTCCGCAAGAAGAATTTTGCAATTCTAGTAGCAACAGTGGTGGCATTTACTATCGATCGAATACCAGTAGCTTTATGCGCAGCTATCCAGGCAACTCTGGCAGCCGGGCTGGTTTTGGGAAAACTGGTGGTGGTCGATCGGGGTTTGGTTAATGACCACAGCCAGAGCCGATATGTTTAATTCCCCCGAACGCGATCGCTTTTTTCAGTCGATCGACTTCCCTTGGTATAACTTGGCACGCAGCGATGATCCAAATGGCGTACCAGTACCCTATGCCCTCTATCACTGCCAACCAGTAGCACCCCAAACTATTGCCAACCTGCGCCAAGCTTCCGCCGCCGTTGGCCAGGTATTGATGGAAACTTGGCAGCTGATGAAAGAATTAGACGCGGAAGATTTGGAATATTATGGTCTGCCACCGGAGACGATCGATCTCGTGAAGTTTGACGCAGTGCCGCCTTGGTGTATGCGATTAGATTGGTGCTGGAACGAGGAGAAAGGAATATATCGAGTCATTGAAGTCAATTCCCAGACCCCCAGCTTTTGGTATGAAGCGACGATGGGAAATAACTTGGTGGCCAAGCATTTTAGAATGCAGCCCATCGATAGTGAACCCACCAGAATGCTGCAATTCAGTTTCCAAGATCAATTACGCCGCGCGGCGGCTCAAATTAATAAGCCCCTCAGTCAATGTCGGATTGCTTGCACCGCTCTTAATAATCCGGAAGACTTAAACACCATGCGTTGGCTCAGTCAGTATGCGGATATTCCGATTCATACTTTCCCGCTAGAGAATATGCGGTTGAGAAATGGCTACTGTGTATACGATGCTGACGATGACCAAGCCATTGATATTTTGATACTGTGGTATCCGATCGAATGGTTGATTCTAGATACAGATGCCGACGGAGAGGAGTTGTGGCCAGAACTAGAGGAATTGATCCTCCAGCAAAAGATAGCTGTTGTTAATTTTGGCTCGGCCTTTGCTTTGCAATCGAAAGGGATCTTTGCGCTCATTCAAGATCTGGGGACGGAATTATTTAGTGCTGAGGCCGCCGCTGCCATTATCGACTACTTCCCTAAAACAGCCTTAGAACCAGAAGCGATCGGCAGTAGTTATTTTGCCAAGCCGATGTGGGGCAGACAAGGAGAAGGAGCCTATGCGATCGTTGATGGGGTGCAGGCTTTTGCCGGGATGTCCCAAGACCCTTATTACACAGATCAGCAGTATGTCTATCAGGAGTTACTGGAGTTTCCAACGGTAGAATTGGCTGGCCAAGAAATGACGGAGTTGTGGGGAGTGTGGCTGTACAACGATGGAGCTGACGAACGATTGGTTGCTGATGCGGTGGGCAAAAGGCTTTCGCTAGGGAAAGTTACTGATGATGGGGCTTATTGGTGTCCGATCGCTTACTCGGCTATCTAACTAAGTTCCCTGTTCTACCTTCCAGTCTATGGTTGTGGGCAATTGCCGCTGCCGTCGGTGGTTGGTTAGGTGCAGAATATGGGAGTAGTCGAATCGGGAGCAAATCGCTACAACGACTGTTGGCAATAGTTCTAACGATTGCTGGGATCAAATTAATTTCAACCTGATGCGGCTTTTCTTCATCTTCTCCAACTATTTTCTTATTAGTTCAGACAACGTTTGGAAAAATGGATTTGCACTTTCGGTTTCGTTAGATTGCTATCATATCCTTTGTAACACTGCCGATTCTAGCAATGACCGTCAATCTACCACCTCAATACACCGCCAAAGATACTGAAGCCAAGTGGCAGAGTCGGTGGGAAAGCCAGCATACTTACCAGGCCGATCCACAAGCGGCTGGTCAGCCTTTTTGTGTGGTAATCCCGCCCCCCAATGTGACTGGTAGTCTACATATGGGACATGCTTTTGAGAGTGCTTTGATTGACGTGTTGGTGCGTTACCAGCGGATGACTGGTCGTAATACCCTCTGGTTACCGGGTACCGATCATGCCAGCATTGCGGTGCAGACCATTTTAGAAAAAAAGCTGAAGGCCGAAGGCACCAATCGATCGAACATTGGTCGCGAAAAATTTCTAGAAAAAGCTTGGGAGTGGAAAGCAGAATCGGGTAGTACGATCATTGGCCAACAACGTCGCTTGGGGATCTCGGTAGACTGGAGCCGTGAGCGGTTCACCATGGATGAGGGATTGTCGAAAGCCGTTCTAACCGCTTTTAATCAGATGTATCAAGATGGCTTGATCTATCGCGGTAAGTATTTGGTGAATTGGTGTCCAGCTTCCCAATCAGCAGTTTCCGATCTGGAAGTAGACAATAAAGAAGTTAATGGCAGCCTTTGGCATTTTCGCTATCCGCTGACTGATGGCTCGGGCTATCTAGAAGTCGCCACTACCCGCCCCGAAACTATGCTGGGTGATACGGGCGTGGCGGTAAACCCGCAAGATTCGCGCTATCAGCACTTAATCGGTAAAACTTTAACCCTGCCCTTGGTTGGTCGCGAAATTCCCATTTTCGCTGATGAGCTAGTCGAAATGGATTTTGGCACGGGCTGTGTAAAAGTCACACCAGCACACGATCTCAATGACTTTGCGATGGGCAAGCGCCACAATTTAGAATTTATCAATATTCTGAACAAAGATGGCAGCATCAACGAAAACGGCGGCGATTTTGTTGGCCAAGATCGTTTTGTAGCACGAAAGAACGTGGTGGCAGCTTTGGAAACCACTGGCAATCTGGTCAAAATCGAAGACTATAAGCACATGGTTCCCTATAGCGATCGAGGAAAAGTGCCCGTCGAACGATTGCTTTCCACTCAGTGGTTTGTGAAAATTCGCCCCTTAGCAGATCGCTGTTTAGAATTTTATGATCAACACAATTCGCCGCGCTTCGTGCCGGAACGCTGGGGCAAGGTCTATCGCGATTGGCTCGTGAAATTGGAGGATTGGTGTATTTCCCGGCAATTGTGGTGGGGGCACCAAATCCCGGCCTGGTATGCCATTAGCGAAACCAGCGGCGAGATTACCGATACTACGCCATTTGTGGTGGCTGCTAATGAACAAGATGCTCTGACTCAAGCGCAGGCTAAATTTGGTGCAAACGTTCAAATCCAGCAAGATCCTGATGTACTAGATACCTGGTTCTCCGCTGGCCTGTGGCCATTCTCAACGCTGGGCTGGCCGGAAAAAACACCGGATTTTGATACTTATTATCCGACCACCACGCTAGTTACTGGCTTCGACATCATTTTCTTTTGGGTAGCTCGGATGACAATGATGGCTGGCCACTTTACTGGCCAAATGCCCTTTAAAGATGTGTATATTCACGGCTTAGTACTAGATGAGAAGGGCAAAAAAATGTCCAAGTCTGCTGGCAATGGCATCGACCCGCTGCTATTGATTGATAAATATGGTACTGATGCCCTGCGTTATGGCCTAATGCGTGAAGTACTAGGAGCTGGTCAAGATATCCGGTTGCAGTACAACCGCAAAACCGATGAGTCCGATTCGATCGAGGCTAGTCGAAACTTCACCAATAAGCTGTGGAACGCCGCCCGGTTCGTGATGATGAACTTGGACGATCAAACCCCTGCTCAATTGGGAAATCCTGATGTTGCTGATTTGGAATTAGTCGATCGATGGTTCCTTTCCCGCTATCATCAGACCATCCAGCAGACCAAAAAGCATATTGATACCTATGGTTTTGGCGAAGCAGCCAAGGTTTTATATGAGTTTTTCTGGGGGGATTTCTGTGATTGGTACATTGAGCTAGTGAAGTCTCGGCTCCAAGAAGATGCACCAGCAGCGACTAAGTTAGCTGTCCAGCAGACCTTAGCCTATGCACTTGATGGAGTCTTAAAACTGCTACATCCTTTTGTGCCGCATATTACGGCAGAATTGTGGCAGGGTCTAATTCAGCAAGATTTAGATATTTCGCTACAAGCCTATCCAGTGGCTGATCAAGCTCTGATTGATGTCAGTTTAGACCAAGAGTTTGAGCTATTTACTGGCACCATTCGATCGATCCGTAACCTGCGCGCCGAGGCTGATATTAAGCCCAGCCTAAAGGCCGCCATCATCTTGCAAAGTGACAGTACTGCCGAACGACAGTCTTTAGAAAGAGGCCGCAGTTATATTTGTGATGCCGCCAAGGTTGATGAATTACAAATTGTCGATCTAGCTAGTTCCGATCAACATTCGATCGCCAGTGTTTACGCCACCGTTCAAGTGATTTTGCCCCTAAATGGCGTGGTAGATATTGAGGCTTTTACAGCCAAACTGCAAAAGAAGCTAGCCAAAATTGAAAAAGAAGCAGAATCCATCACCAATAAACTGCAAAATCCTAACTTTGTTGATCGAGCTTTACCAGAGGTGGTACAAGAAGCCCGTAACAACCTCTCTGAGTCACAAAAGCAAGCGGAAATCCTAGCAGCTAAAATTGCCAGCCTCAGAACTATTTAGTTGTGTGAATTTTTACATACTTAACTATTCATTGAATACAGGATATCTAGTCAGGAAAAACAACTTGCAAATCTGGTGAAAGCTTGTGCTATTGTTACCGATCATCTTTTTGATGAATTTAACGGAATCAGCAAAAGTCCCTACGCTCAGCGGAGCGGCGTAGGGATGGATAGCGAGTGAGTTGACGATTGTGCCGCTCGCGAGATGCAAAGCACAGCTAGCAGTAGATAAGCGGTGCATGAGGAAACGAACAAATCCCTTGCATTTTCTTTGCACATCGATGACAATATTATCAACAACCTTAGTTAATGATAATGTA
>JANOQI010000008.1:0-1809 GCA_031414775.1 Synechococcales cyanobacterium VAR_4_metabat_354 | reverse complement strand
TGATTGTTGCACATGAACGATTTCCGAGATTTACGCCTGAAGAATACTTTGCTTGGGAAGAGCAACAAAACTGCCGCCACGAATATATCGATGGTGAAGTCTATGCAATGACTGGTGGAACGATAAATCATAGCAAGATTGCTAGCAGCTTGTCGGAGATAAGATTTTCCGGTTAAGATCAGGGTAAAGGTAAAACGATTGGTACGGAAATTCAAAACAGTCGATTACGAGGCAATATTAAAACAAACAGTGAGTATCGAAGAATGCTTGCCGCCCAACCATCTTGCCCGGTTTGTAGTGCAGATGATTTCCCAGCTCGACCTCAGTAGTATTTATGGTGCGTATGGAGCCAAGGGGGGAACCCCAATTGCACCAGAAATTTTGTTAGGAATGCTTATATACGGTTATGCTACTGGAATCTTTAGTTCGCGGAGATTGGAAAAAGCGAGCTATGAGTCAATTCCATTTAGATTCATAGCTGGTAACTTTCATCCTGACCATGATACGATTGCCAACTTTCGTAGTAGATTTCTAGAACAGATTAAAGAGTTATTTGTGCAAATATTGGAAACGGCAGTTGAATCTGATGTATTAAACGTTGAAGATATTAGTATTGATGGGACAAAAATTCATGCTGATGCTTCTAAAAGTAAAGCTGTGAGCCACAAACGACTAGAAGGAATTCAGACGCAATTACGAGCTGAAGTGGAAGAATTGATAATATTAGGTCAAAAAGCAGATGGAATAAAGGTGGATAAAGAAGTCGATATTGTTGCAGAAATCGCTCGGCGGGAAAAGCGATTAGATAATCTTGAGAAGGCAAAACAAGAATTACATAGTCGAGCACAAGAGCAATATGGATTGGACAAGTCCAAATACGCTGAGAAAATGGCAGAACGAGAAGAATATATTACAAAAACAGGGAAAAAGCCAAGAGGGAGGGTACCATCACCCCCTTTTTTACCATAAAGGATCAAGCTCAATACAATTTTACTGATCCTCAATCACGAATCATGAAAAGCAGTGGCAACAAAGGCTTTGACCAACATTACAATGGTCAGATTGCGGTTGATCAGCAAGCTTTATTAATTATTTCCAACACTCTATCCAATCATCCTAATGACCAGCTTGATGCCCTACCAACTGTCGATGGGATCGATCTTAGAGTAGGCAAGCCAAAGCGAGCAGCATTAGATACAGGCTACTTCAGCGCGACTAATATTGAAGGCTTGGAGGCACGTCAAATTGATCCATATATAGCTACGGGAAGGCATTCTCATCAGTCTTATTGGCAAATCATGTTGTCACAACAAACAGACCCACCAGTAGCAGAAGCAACATTGAAAGCAAAAATGGCATACAAGCTGAAAACCGATGAAGGGAGGGCATTCTATCGTTTGCGAAAGTGTACCGTTGAACCTATTATTGGCATTATCAAAGAGACAATGGGATTTCGCCAGTTCTCTTTAAGAGGTTTGACGAAAGCAGCAGGCGAATGGAATCTCGTTTGCCTAGCCTACAATTTCAGACGCTTGCATGGACTAATTGGGATTAAAAGTGTTTCTCCGACAGGCTGCTAGCATCCAAATAAGCGGTAATTGCACTGTGCCGGACTCGGTGCGGAGAAATCTGGACTTCAGCGAGGTCAGCATAGTTCTTGAGAATGCGGAAGACATCGGTACCAGAGAGCCGCCGACCGTTGCAGCTGATAAATATTGCTGAGTCACGGTCACTGCCATTCTTCGGTTGAAAACTAAAACCAGCCCGAAAGGCCACCCACTCATCCAATGCTTCAATGACTTGGGGATT
>JANOQI010000007.1:0-2001 GCA_031414775.1 Synechococcales cyanobacterium VAR_4_metabat_354 | reverse complement strand
CCGCTTTTGTAAGGAGGGTCTGTATAATATCGTTCATACGGCGATTCTTCTGGTACTTTGTTGATACTTGTACCTTACGCGATGAATCGCTTTTCGTCGATATTTGGTACTTTGTCGTTGTAAATCTGTCTGGACTATTGATATTTTCTTCTGACTGCTATTTTTCTACGGTAGTAGTAACATTTCCAGATGGTCGTAAGATTCAAGGAGCTGTGAAGAAAACGCAGAAATCTGATGCGGAGATTGCTGCCGCGCAAGTAGTCCTTGACCAATTACATGAAGACTATCCAGACCTCATAATCAACTGGGACAGCATCCGTCTTGAAGCACAGGCTGGTGATGCTTTAATTAAGCTGGGAGTATATCTTTCTGCGGATTTAAGTAATGCATCTGAGGCATCAAAGCGACTACAGAAATTAGAGTCTGATTGTCATCTTGCGAAAGTATTTGATTGCTGGAAAGCTCAAAATGATCCAGATTTAGCCATCTGGGGGAATATTTTGAGCGAGAAGCGTAAAGCTACTTTGGTAGAAGCTTTACTATGGAGGCGTTTTAAGATAGATGCTGCTCCCGATAATATGCTTGTACCTCTGCAATCTCTATTGAAAACTTTGGCCATAGAGTGATAGTAATGATATTAATCTTCCAATGCTTCGAGGAATTCCCTGACTCCCAATACTGTTCGGATAAGCTCTCATTGGCCTTAGATAATAGGCTGGATGACGCATTATTGCGTTAGCAAAACCTACCGATTTCTCCTTAACCGAACGGTATTGCCCTGTTGTCCGCTTCCCCAAAGGTAGCTGGCGAGATTGCGACAGGAACCTAGTTTCGTTGCTTACTATGAGATTTGATGTCGCTATCTTGACTGATAGCAGACCTCGTAGAGCATCGATGTTGCATAGGCCATTAGGCGCTTGGGTGTGTTTGAGGGGAATCGATGGCAGCTTTTAGCGATCGTTGTGGAGCCTGGAGGCGGTGGTATCTGGCGGCTGTTTTGTTTTGTTCGTCAACCATGTTGGTGCCACAGGCATAGCTTAGAATCAGTAATTATCGTGACTGAGTTTGGCGCGATATTACAGTCAAAATATGATCGCACTAGCTTCGGTAATTTTCCCCCTAATGTTTGGGACAGTAATTTTTGTAATTTTGTACATGGTGTTTGGATCTGTACTGATCACAGTTATTGATAGCTGGTTTCAGTACCGTGAAAATTTACGACAAAAGCGTCTCAGGCAGGTGTTAGAGTACTTAGCTTCGGATGAGACGAGATCAAGAATGCAGCGGTCAGAAACGCTTAAGACACTAGCAAATGTGGAAAATCATAATAGGAAAATGGCCGAATATACTACAGAAGAACGGAGAAATAGTATAGGTAACGTTTTGATGATACCCATAATGCTATTAACTTATGTTGTTTGGATTCAATTCCCATTTGTGAGGACGTTGTATTCTCCGACTCCACTTAAAAATCCTCCCTTGAGTCAAACCATTCAGAATACATACAATGACAATTGACCCCAAAAAGTTACCCATTCCCAAAGAATTCCAATCGCCCCATCGACATCCCCAGGAAACCATCGACAGCGATCGATCGCCCAAGCCCTCCACGCCAAGCATCGATCGCAATGACAGCCCACGATCGCCCAAGGCTCCGAAGACATCAACGCTGCCCAGGGCGATGGTGGAATGAGCTGGTTTCCTTGGAGTACGTGAGAGCCATTGGTTTCTGGCGGCGGTGGGGTTGTTGATTATTGGGGAGTGTCTGAGGCTTCGAGTCAAGGTCAAGAGGTTGTCTAGCTATCATGAATACTCAGCAGCGGAATAATTTTCTTTTTCAGCAATGCTACTAACTCTGGCTGCATATATTCATAGTTATCAGGAATGTCTAGACAAACTATCCTTTTGTTATGGAGGGTAGAGCTAGATTTAAACTTGTCCCGTAGTTTACGTTGATGATTTTTTTCCATCACAAAAATAATATCTGCCCATTCGACAGAC
>JANOQI010000006.1:0-3678 GCA_031414775.1 Synechococcales cyanobacterium VAR_4_metabat_354 | reverse complement strand
CTCAGAGTGGGGGCGGGATTTGTTCGCTGATGTTCGCTCAATCGTCAATACGGGAAAACGGCAAGGTTTATCCGCTTTTGAATCCATATTGACAGCAATTAACCCCTTGAAATCCTTATTCCATCTAAGTTGAGCAATTACGATTATTCTTTCCTTGCAATACGTCATCTTGGACGATCTGCTTCACTCTATCCGGATCTTCAAACATCGGGCTGTGAGCAGAATTTTCAAAAGTATAAAATCCTTTGAGCGGTGCTTGCAGTTCATCGAGATACGCTTTTGCTAACGGGTAGGAGACAGTGTAATCGTACTTGCCGTGGAAGAAGTAGACTGGGAGATCGAGCTTTTGAACTTGGTTCGTCAAATCCGTCGCTATCATCTTGTCCCACAGCAGCTTGTCAGATGCAAACTTCCCGCGCCAGAGAGCCAATTTCTCGCCCAAAGTGTATTCTCTGAATAGCCAAGATGCCAGGAAAACACCAATCATCACCGATTTCATATCATGGGTGGTGCCAACGCCAAGGTCGTGCATGGCACAGTCACGCACCTTCATGTAGGCGGCGGGTAGTGGGACTGACATGGTGGGTGGCGAAGCTTCTAGTTGCTTTACCATGCTGGTATTTCCAATCTCTTGGTACCGCCTGACCATATATTCATACGACATCACTTCTGACTGGAGTTGATAAGACATCTGCCCAACGCCGATATAGGCATGGAACAATTCGGGCACACGGGCACATGCCTGGATACCAATTAGGCTGCCGCCGGAGTGCGCCATCAGGTAGATCTTGTCCTGGTGGAAGCGGCTACGCAGGTAATTCGCCACTGCCAACGTATCCGATATAGACTGCTCCACTGTCAAGCTTTCTGGTGGCACATTGGCACGGTAGGAAAGCCCTGCACCCCGGCGATCCCACCAACAGACGGTAAAGTATTGCTCCATGCCTGTCGGGTAGTTCTGGGTCAGGAAGTATTCCGGCATAGCAGTGCCGCCATGAACGAATAGCAGTACTGGATTGTCCACATTTTTGCCGATGATGAACATTCCTTGCTGTACACCATTGATATTTAGGTGAATCTTCTCTGTAATGCTGCCTGCAAGTGCGCGACCCTGTTCAGCAAGGAAAGGTTTAACCTTTCCAGGGCTGACCGCCAGCAATACGCCTAAAAGGATGACAATAACTCCCAAGAGGATGCCTACTACGGTCGATACTATTAGTCCCACTGTTCCAATTCCTGCCATAATGGTTTCTCCCAAGTTGTAATAGACAGCCTCTGCACCCAAGTTTACATCCCACATTTCGCGAACATCTATTGGGCTAGCACGAAGGGTTAGGCTCCCCTCGCCCCATTCGCAAAACCTTCTTGATGTTCACCTCGGACGATCTGAATACTGTAGGGAGCAAAGGCGATCGTCAGTAGGATCGACGCTATCAAGTTAATGACTTCAACTCCATCAGGAGTTCCAATCAGGAGAACTCCGCCCAAAAACAGGAGACTCTGCCAGCGTGTCAGGCAGGATGCGATTGATAGAATTCCTTTAAAATAAATACATAAGCAACAGCATTAAGCAAAAGGTTAATTACCGATGTAATCAATCCTGCCATCAGAAAGTTATTGTTTATATGATGGTTCCTTCCTTCAATGATTTGAAACAGATTAAAACAGACTCGGAGTAGGATTCGTATTCAGCCCATCTCCATGCGTTCCAGACAATGAGTAACATACACACAACTTCTACAGTTGCGAAAAATAGATAAGAAACACTGGTCATATCTTCCATCGAATTAATGAGTCATGTTGAAATAGACCAATCCAGTATGCCCCATGTGAAATATCAGAAAGATAGCGGCACTCAATAAATAAATAGCGCGATGCCAAGGAATCGGGAGCCAGCTCCGCGCGCATACTAACCCAATGCCTGCAAACCAAAATAAAGTTGACCAAGCGGGTGCGGTAAAACCAATTGCACTTTGACTCCATCCACTGGCAGGAAAAACAATTTGCGCCAAATAACTTGCAAGATAAACCGCCAATCCTCCAATATATAAATACCAGCCCAAAGATTGTCCTGGTTCTTTTTTCCCGAAATATAAAATTCCTGGCAGGCTAAAAACTAAAGTACGAAATATATTTTCAAGTAAACTTAACCACCCAGGGATATCCTTCCAGAATATGTCGGGGCGATAGGCGGCAGGTAGAACACCCCCAAGTCCAAATGTAACGATCGTCGGAGGAATAATCAACAGCGCACCATTTCTGAATAATTTGCGTGCTGCCAACGAATCAAGTTCAAACATTTTTTTACCTCTCAATTTAAGGCTTTTTCATTTACTGTAATTGCTACATTCCCTTTCTTGTGACCCATCTCCACATATTTGTGTGCTTCGACAATTTGCTCAAAATGATCGACTCGATCGTTCACAGGTTAAATTATTCCTGATTCAACTAATTCAGTTATTCGGTTCAACCGATCTAACTCCAATAACAAAGCATCATCATCTATGGAAATATATTCACCATTTATGCTTAGTGAATTCATACATGCTTTTTTCAATTCAGACTGTTGTTATGCTTTGTTGTAGATCACTGGCATTTGCCCCTTCCACTTGTCCCAGGTGTCCTCGTTAGTAATCAGTTCGGCCATAAAGTGGGCAACGTTGATGCGACTTGTCACCCCCGCATCAAAAATCGCGCTTCTAGTTGGTGAAGCATACACTTCGTATTTCGTGACTTGATCCTCATCAATTAGATTGTCTGGACGAACAGCAACCCACTCGATTGCCTCATTGTTCTGTCCGATCTTGGTTCGCAAATAATCTGCCGCCTGCTCGTTATCCACATGGGGAGGCAACAGCAACCGAATCAGCCCCATCACGCACTGCTGGCTAAACGAAATCGGCTCCTTTTTCTTTCTGCAATAGAACTGTAAGCTTTTGGGCAGTCATAAAGTAGTGAGTGGGGGATCATGGCATGGTTCAAATAACTATGGATTGGGTCAACACATTCAGAAGTGATTAATTCCATCAAATCTTTATTTGTCAATGCTTTGAGGCTCACGTCAAAGCATTACCCCACCTGAACTACGCTTACCTTTGCAGCAAGAACCACTATGAAAACTCTTCAACTTCCCTCTGGGCAAACTGTTCCTGTCCTGGGCATGGGTACATGGCAGATGGGGGAGCAAGCTCAAAATCGACAAAGCGAGATTACTGCCTTACGCCACGGACTAGATCTAGGGCTTTCCCTTATTGATACCGCTGAAATGTATGGGGAAGGGGGAGCCGAAGAAGTCGTTGGCCAAGCGATCGCTAACCAGCGGTCAGAAGTTTTTCTGGTTAGCAAAGTTTATCCACATAACGCATCGAGACGAGGAACAATTGCCGCCTGTGAACGCAGTCTGAAACGATTGAATACCGACTACCTCGATCTCTACTTATTGCACTGGCCAGGTTCTATTCCTTTGGCCGAGACCTTGGCAGCTTTTCAAACACTGCACCAAGCCGGGAAAATTCGTAGCTATGGGGTTAGTAATTTTGGTTGTGCGTCAAATTAATGTTGATTTGCTATAGTAAGAATCAAATAATCATCTTACTAAAACTATGGAATGTAAGCTCTGCGGTCATTACAAGATATATAAGCATGGGAAAATGCCTAATGGACATCAACGCTACCGTT
>JANOQI010000005.1:0-2931 GCA_031414775.1 Synechococcales cyanobacterium VAR_4_metabat_354 | reverse complement strand
AACGGTAGCGTTGATGTCCATTAGGCATTTTCCCATGCTTATATATCTTGTAATGACCGCAGAGCTTACATTCCATAGTTTTAGTAAGATGATTATTTGATTCTTACTATAGCAAATCAACATTAATTTGACGCACAACCAGGAATACCTAGTTGAATTTAGAGAGATTGAGACTGTAACAAACACGTCAATGGGCTTAGCCCGTAAAAACAACTTGCCCTTCAACGAAAAAACCGATAAAAACAACTTGGTTTTTGTAGAAGAAGTGCTGCCGTGTCTTATAAATACCGATACAACAAGCGAATTGAAAAAGATTAAATACTCTTTGCCAATTGCCAGTGGGGGAGCTTTTGTTGGAGTTTTGATTGGTCAAATTCCAGGAGCTATCATTGGGGCTTTGATCGCTGGAATCTACGGATTGTGGAGAGCGGGGACCGAAGACAGAGAGCGAGAAACAAAACAATTTGAGAGGTGGAAAAGCTACCATATAACAAAGCAGCTTGAGCGTGAAGCATCAAAGCTTATGGTCGGCGTGGATAGTGATGACCATAAGCTTTGATGCTTTTCTATAGTTCAGACGTTGATGCTTCTTATAAACTGTCGGCAATTAAAGAATTTTTGGCGGACGAACAAGGATGAAGCCGAGCGATCAACAAGAAATAGGAAAATATAATTGAAGAATTTTAAACTGACCAAGGCATTATCGTCGCTTTTTCAAAAACTATCACCAGATGGAAAACTATATGATTGATCTACAGAAGTATCGCGGCAATTTTCTTGAGTGTGCCGATCAAGAGTTTAACTTCACCGGGGAGAGACAAACATTTCTTGGTATCGATGGATTAGACCTGCAAGTTGCTGCTCATGTGGCGATTTTCCCATGTGCCCTGGGCGAACCCGCATCTGTTTCGATCGATGCTGATGATTTGAGTGATTTCACTGTTATTGCAAAATCTGGGATTATTTCGATCGAGCAGAAAGATACTGGGGGCAATGTCACTATTGGTTACGGCGGTAATCGAACAGTCACTGTCAGTGGTGGCAATGTTTCGATGATTGGAAATCGGGTTTTCGTGGATGGGAAGGAAGTTTCTGAAGAAAGTGCGCCAATAAAGCGTCAGACTAGGATCAGGGTAGCATTGCCGGGAGGATCTAGCCTTGATGCAATTCTTGCAGGTTCGAGTGTTTTGGCATCCAAGGTAGCATTCTCTAAGCTGGACATCTCTGGAGAGGCTACTGTCGGCCTTGCGGCAAAAATGGCTAAGCTGAAATTATCGGGTCTTGGTGACAGTTATATCGTTGTCCAGGGAGGTTTGCTCGATCTTTCAGTATCGGGGCAAGGCAGGATTATTGCCAAGGGAGTATTTGAAGATGTCGATGCTTCCGTTTCGGGGATGGGATCGATAGAGACCAGGGGAGATTGCGAAGGAACTTATTCGGCGCAGATTTCTGGTATGGGTCGCATCAAACACTCTGGCAAAGTTCAAGGCCGCATCAAGAAAAATATTTCTGGCATGGGTAGTATCTCAGGACTTTAACGGTAGTTAGGGATTGGTGATGCTGGTGTTCTCCCAAAGCTTGTCACTGCGATATATTGGTTCGATATCTGCGATGGAAGACTACAGGCAACAGCCAGCCCTAAGATGATTGATAATATTTGAGAGAACGAATGATGACAACACAATTGACAAAAGCAAAAATATTGGGAATCGTCAAGGCTGCTGAAAACCCTGTGCAGAAAGAAGCTAAGACCTCAGCCAATAAAACGCGAAAAGCTGCTGCCGACAAAAAAAGAGTAAAAAGACGGTAGCTTCACCGAAAGAAGAAGAACCCTTGAAGTGGAGCGACGTGATGTCACCACCTCCAGAAGAGCAGCTGGAGCCAAGGAAGAACCCAAAGGTACTACCATCAATTCCTGCTAGAAAGGTATTGTTTCCAATTCCTGAGAGAACCGAAGAAGAGCGCCAAACAGTTAGAGCCAACTATAAACTTTGGGAGAAAGAAGAGCGCCAAGCAATTAGAGATAACTATGAACTTCGGGAGGAGCAACAGCCAAAGCATATTCCACCAATGGAAGGCAAGGTAGCAGATAATATTGCCAGAGATCAAGTCACTGTTATTCGACCTAAATTATTTAGAATGATTGCACAGACCTCAACTGAGCGCTTGTTAGCAGACCCGGCACTGGCTATCCCGACGTGGGAAATATTAATGGATAATAGCCTTCCTGTGCGGCTAAAAGCTAAACAATTACAGGCGATTGGATGGGACTGCATACCTATGAATAAGCATATGTTTTGGTGGGTTTGTTTGTTAGCCGAAGTTCTGGGGGAAGGAATCAATTAAAGGCTATGTCAATGAAACCCAAGCGCAGAGCTGGACAAAACATCCGCGAATTAGCCCAAAAGCGGCGAAGGAGAGCACTCGTATCCTTTGGCTCATCAGCGGGAATCATCGTCTGCCTGCCGATCGCTGCACTCACTGAAAGCTTTATTGCCAAAATATACGCGAACCTAAAGCCACCAGCGAACCCACCAATAACGCTGCCACCAATCCTCTACGCGATTTTCGCCGCCGCCGCCCTATTCCTCGCCATCAACGGCTACTCGCTGTGGAAGAAGGCCAACCGCGCCGCCCAAGGAGCCAAGGGAGAAGAGGAAACCGGTAAGCAGTTGTATGAACTCAAGCGGGAGGGCTGGAATATCGAGTACGGGATGCGGCTAGGTGGTGGGCTTGGTGATGCCGATGTCGTTTGCATCTCACCCCAGGGCAAAGCATTCGTGATTGATGTTATACCAATTTAAATGGTATCAACGACAGATAGAGCATCTAGAATAAAAGGATATCCGGTGATACCAGCAATAATTTCAGGAGTTAAGTCAGCCAAGAGTTGACCTAACTTGATTTGAAGTTCTTCCAGAGTCTTGAATG
>JANOQI010000004.1:0-53176 GCA_031414775.1 Synechococcales cyanobacterium VAR_4_metabat_354 | reverse complement strand
CAGTAGTGAAGCTGTCATAAAATATATTGAAGATCCACACCATTCAGCAAACTAAGATGAAGGGGACTGAAGTCCCTCGAGTCGCTTCCCTCTCAGGGCTAAAGCCACTGAGTTTCCCGCATTCCGCACTCTTACTATGAGAAGGATCTGCGGAATGATGTCGTTACCGGGAAAATAAAAGTCATTGAGGACGATCCTATATCCCAAAATTCCTAAACTTTCAATCATCAACGAGGAATCCTCTAATGCTCAGAACCCCGATCATTCAGCCCGACCAGTCCTATACTTTTGCCGACTACTTCAAACTCAACTTTGCCCCCCAAGACATCCTCGCCTACTTCGGCGTTTCACTACAACGTCGTGCGCTCACCCTGCCCCGCTACACCGGAGAACTTGATCGGCTCACAGAACTCAAAGCCCGCATCGAAGAAAGCCTGCCCCGCCTCAGCCTCACCAGCGAAATGGCACGGCGAGAATTTCTCATCGCCCCCGTTCTCACCGACGTACTGCACTACACCCAAGCCACCCTCAACGTCGAATATCCAGTCGTTGTTAGCAACCAACTTAAAGGCTCATTGGATTATTTGCTTCAGAATCACCAAACCTTCTTAGTTATAGAAGCCAAAAACGAAGATCTAGAACGCGGCTTTGTCCAGCTTGCGATCGAACTGATTGCCCTCGACCAATGGATCGAATCCGACCAGCCCATCCTCCAAGGAGCCATCTCCACTGGCAACATTTGGCAATTTGGCCAATTCGATCGCGCCTCACGTCGCATCACCCAAGACCTGAATCTTTACCGTGTCCCCGCCGATCTCGCCGATCTTATTCAAATTTTAGTGAATATCCTTGAATTTGAGCAATCGCCTGCCAATGGCTAAAGATTGTTAACTGCAAAAAATTGATCGACCTTGATGATTGGACAAGAAAAACTGTCGGCAAGGCATAAAAGATCGCGATCGCCCGTCACCAGATAATCAGCCTTACCCACCAGCGCTAACACCAAAAAAGGTACATCAAAAGGATCTCGACAATCAGGAATTGCGGGTAATGCATCAGGCATCAGCACCGTGTCACAAAAAGGTAAATAATCTGCCAGCAAATCCTCTTGCTCCGATTGGGTTAGCTTGAACTTAGGATAAGCCAAAACCCTAATCAACTCCGTAACAGTCGCCTTAGAAGCCAAGGGCGTAAACCGCTCATCCTGCCATGCCAGCCGCAGTTTTGCCATACTGCCACCAAACACCAACGCCGACAACACCAAGTTAGTATCAATCACCACTCGCAAGCTGGCGCTATCCGTCATGACTCCCGCGCCCAAGCCACCGCATCAGCAACATCTTGCTCACTCAACTCCAGCGCTGCCAACTTCGCCCGCACCGCATCAGCCCGTTGAATTTTTACCGGGGTCAAAATAATTTCTCCACCTTCCACCCGCACATCAAAATACTCAGCCGCCCCAATCTCCCTGGTAATAGATTTAGGCAGCGTAAGCTGATTTTTCGCGGTTAATTTGGCAAGCATGGCAAATTTTCTAATCGCATAGTAAAATACAGAAAGTAAGAATTCCTTACTTTAGTATAGCCTTTCCCCAAAAAAACGATGAGTGAACTTCACCTCCAAGATAAATTCCTCATTCCCTTCTTTCGGGATGAACTCGGCTACAAAGAAGTCAAAGCCAACACCATCACCAATAGCCTGATCATCGAAGAAGACCTGCAAACCTTCATCGCCACCACCGAACTCAACCAACAAGCCTACGAAACCCTCCTCAAAAAATACAACGGCAACGCCCAAAAACTCCTAACAGAACTGATCGAACTGATCCAAGACCGGATCGCCAGCAGCCGCAACATGTCTCTCTTCATCAACGCCAACAAATCCGTCACCCTCCAAGGCATCAAACTCCACCTGTTCTACACCGACGATAGTGTTATTCATGGCAGCCGCCTTTTCGATCAAAACATCTTCTCCGTCGTCCAAGAACTCCCCTACAAATACAAATATCAAGGCAAACAGATCTTCTCCTTCCGCCCCGACATCAGCCTCTTCGTCAACGGCATCTACCTCGGCTACAGCGAACTAAAATCTAACCTCACCAACCAAAACGCCCGTAAAAATGGACGCGGCAAAGTCATTAAAGACTACTTCGAGGCCGTCAAGGTCTATTACGAAACCTTCGATCGCAACCCCCACCTCAGTGACAAAGAAAAAGACACCTACCGCAAAGACTTTCTCAAAATCTTTGAAAAAGCTATCCACATTACCAGCACCGACATCGGCGAAACCTACATTATTCGCACCCTGTCCGACTTCTTCGACGAAATCCTCACCACCTGCCGCGAAGGTAAATTCGATCGCGAAGAATACGAAAAAAAAGCCCTCAAAGTCTTCAAACCCTATCCCCTACTCAAACCCACCGCCGACAAAAAAGACAAACTCAAAGAACTCTTCACCGCCCACTACAGCAAAAGCAATATCGAAAAAGAAATTCTCTACTACAACTTCATTGAACGTGATGTCTATGTCATCAATGGCCGCAAAGAACTCAAAAACGAACTCGGATACCTAATTTCCCCCCGTCCCAAGCAAAAATTTGGCACCGACAAAATCCTCGCCAAAATCGACGAATTCCTCGCCCACGAAACCGAAGCCGACTACTTTCTCCACCAGCTCGAACAGCAGCTCGCCCACACCTCCCCCAGCAAACGCGCCGAACTGATCGAAAAGCGCCGTGCCTACGCCAACAACAAAAACGTTTACTCCCTACTGCTGCAATACGCCGCCGGATTCGGCAAATCCAACATCATCGGCTGGACAGCACTCCAACTCAAAGACCTCCGCCGCAACGGACAATATGTCTACGACAAAATCATGATTGTGGTCGATCGGCTCCAACTCCGCAGCCAGATCGACTCCAAACTGCTGAACATGAACATCGATAACCGGATGTACATCGAAGCCCACAACAAAACCACCTTCCAAGCCGCCCTCAAATCCGACACCCGCCTCGTCATCGTTAACCTGCAAAAATTTGGCTCCGTGCGGGAAATGCTCGATGCCGACACCCTGCAAAAACTCGCCCAACTCCGCATCGTCTTCCTGATTGACGAAATCCACCGCTCCAACAGCGGCGACCAACACGAAGAAATGGTCAATATCTTCGACGAACTCCAAACCCCCTTCGATAGCCAACAGCAATACAGCCTCCTGCGCACCAAAAAGAATCTCATTGTCGGCTTCACCGCTACCCCCGACGATCATACCCTTGCCCGCTTTGGGGAATTCAGCGGCTATGCCGAAAGCGAAAAACTCTGGGTGCCCTTCGACGCCTACACCATGAAAGAAGCGATTGAAGATGGCTTCATCCTCAACCCGCTCAAAAATATCGTCCCCGTCGCCTCCAAAATGCTGTTTGATCTACCCAGCAACGACCTAGAAGGTTTCACTGAACCCAACTATAAAGACGCAGATAAAAAAGACATCTACGAAAACCGTGAGCGAATTGGTGCGATCGCCCAATATATTGCCGATCTCCTTGTCAAAGATGTCTATCGGCAAATTCGCGGTACAGGCAAAGCCATGCTAGCAGTGTATTCGATTAAAGCGGCGATCGCCTACAAACAGGCCGTCACTCAACACTTTAACGAACTCGTCCAACAACCCAAATACTCCAAATACACCGACGCGCCCATTCATGTTGTCTATTCCAGTAACCAAGACGAACAAAGCGCCACAGGACTAAACGACGGACTCGCAGAAGAAAAAGCCTTAGAAAGTTTTGCCCTCAAGAAAAACGGCTTAATCATCGTCGTCGCCAAGCTCCAAACGGGATTTGACGAAAAAAAACTCCACACCCTATTTCTCGATAAAGAAATCAAAGGCATTGCGGCGATCCAAGCCATTTCACGAGTCAATCGCACCACCAAATATAAAAACGACTGTAAGATTGTTGACTTTTCTTACAACAACGTCAACATTCAAAACCTCAAAGATGCCTTTGAACACTTCTCTGATGTTGTAGTCAGCGACTTTGACCCCTTCAGCGATCAGCGAGTTTTAGACATCCTCTTCACCGAACTTAAAAAGTCCGATATTTACACAGAATTTTTTACTACCTTTCTCGCCATCTTTAACGATGATGCCAAACGGACTGATCCAGAAAGATACCTTAATCTAGAAAGCAGCATCGAAAAGTATATTAGCGCTAACCCCAATCGCACCGCTGATACCAAAGCTAAAGCCGCCCAGTATTTCACCATACTCAATCGCATTGAGTATGTGATTACTCTGGATGAAAAATACAGTGAACACACCCTTCTGGAATTTCTACGATTCTTCAACGCCATCTACAACAGGCTTTATCGAACTGATGACGTAAAAGACGCGATCGAAGTCTACTTCGATAATCAAATTGGCATTATTGAAGTTGAGACCAAGGAGTCAGAGCCAAAGAAAAAGCGAGAATCGAAGGTGGCAGAAGCATCAGAAACTTATCATGTCCATCAATTTGATGTGCTTGCTATTCTTGAAGCTCGCAACGATCAAGAAGACTTAAAAGGAGAGCAGATTCGTGATTTTGCATCAAAGATTAGTGCCTTTTTTGCCTATGTTCAACAATCCGATGAGGGTAAACGATTGATCGTCAAGATCAACTCCAATATCTCAGAAGACGAAATATATAATGACTTCGGAAAGATCTATCGTAGATACAAAATCTTAAATCAGAAGACTGTAGGAAGTTATTTTTTCAAGGAAATGGAAGATTTGGTAAATAAACTTTGTGATGATTTTGAGGTAACAGTGCGTAATATTAGCAAGTAGCTGGAGCATAACAAATTGCTGAACCGCAAAGGAGCAAATACTATCTGTATCAACTCTTAAACCGCTGTATTGGCCAACAGTTTTTTAGTAGCAACGATAGAATAAGGTTTTCAGCCCTGCACTGAAAAATTGTCCGGACTATTGCCCTAAGCAAGTCATCGATAATTGTCAGAAAAGACTAAAACTATATGATGAAATCTCAGGTACAGGATAATTCCTGGTACCAAATAAATTATGGAACCAACAAAACGGCAGAAGCTAGAAGCTGCTGGCTGGCAAGTTGGCAGTATCACTGAATTTCTACAGCTTTCCCCAGAAGAAGAAGCAATTGTTGAAATTCGATTATCAATCAGTAAATACCTTAAAAAATTGAGACAACAACAACATCTGTCTCAACAAAAGTTGGCTAAGAACATCAGTTCCAGTCAATCCCGAGTAGCCAAAATGGAAGCCAGCGATCCGTCGGTATCGATCGATCTCCTAATTAAATCACTACTCGCCCTGGGCGCAGCCCGTACCGATATCGCCACCGCCATAGCTGGCTCTAAAACCTAACCGACCAGCCCAGAGGTACGGGAAACCCCACCCCGTAGAGTTCGATACAATGGACAAAGCGTAAGCACAATAGCAGCTTCGGCTAATTATTTGGCTGAACTAAGAATCTGGAAGCCTCATTTTCACTGGGGAATCTGCACCCCAGGTTCTAATATAATCAGTATGCTATCGATCGGGAAATATTAGGGATGGGTAAAGTAGTCGGCATTGATTTAGGCACAACCTACTCGGTAGTAGCCGTGATGGAAGGTGGCAAGCCAGTAGTCATCGCCAACGCCGAAGGCACGCGCACTACCCCCTCTGTTGTGGGCTTTAGCAAAGATGGCGAGCGGTTGGTGGGTCAACTGGCGCGGCGACAAGCCGAAATGAACCCCCAGAATACGTTCTACGGGGTCAAACGCTTTTTGGGGCGCAAATACGCTGAACTGAGTCCCCAGGCCAAGCAAGTTCCCTACACCATTCGTAAAGACGATAACGGCAACGTCAAAATTCGTTGCCCGCGCCAAAACCGGGAATATGCCTCGGAAGAAATTTCGGCGATGATTCTCCAGAAACTAGTCGATGAAGCGGAAAGATATTTGGGAGAGGAAGTCACCGGGGTGGTCATCGCCGTACCGGCCTACTTTAACGACTCCCAACGCCAAGCTACCCGTGATGCTGGCCGGATTGCTGGTTTAGAAGTACTACGGATTTTAAATGAACCTACTGCCGCTTCCCTAGCTTATGGTTTGGATAAAAGCGAGATGCAAACCATCTTGGTCTTTGACCTGGGCGGTGGGACTTTTGATGTTTCCATTTTGGAAGTAGGTGATGGCGTATTTGAAGTCAAAGCTACCAGCGGCGATACCCAACTAGGCGGCAATGACTTCGATCGCAAGATTGTGAACTGGCTGGCTGATGAATTCCTAAAGACTGAAGGTATTGATCTGCGCAAAGAACGGCAGTCACTGCAACGCTTAGCTGATGCAGCCGAGAAGGCTAAGATCGAGCTATCAGGCGTAGCCAGCACCGAGATTAATCTGCCCTTTATCACCGCCACCACTGAAGGTCCTAAGCACATTGAAACCAGCTTAACCCGTGCCATTTTCGAGGAAATGTGCGGCGAATTATTGACGCGGCTGCAAGCACCAGTAAAACGAGCTTTGGCTGATGCGGGGATGACCGCACGAGACATTGATGAAGTAGTGCTAGTCGGCGGTTCTACCCGGATGCCAGTGGTGCAAGATACCGTCCGACAGATTTTGAACAAACGTCCCAATCAAAACGTCAACCCCGATGAAGTAGTGGCGATCGGAGCGGCAATCCAAGCGGGCGTTTTATCTGGTGAAGTCAAAGAACTCTTGCTGCTAGATGTCACTCCCCTCACCATCGGCTTAGAAACCATTGGCGGGGTGACGAAAAAGCTGATTCCTCGCAATACCACCATTCCAGTGAGGCGATCGGACACTTTTTCCACCTCCGAAAACAACCAAACGATGGTGGAAATCCATGTAGTGCAAGGTGAACGGGAAATGGCCGCCGATAATAAATCATTAGGTCGGTTCAAACTCACTGGCATTCCGCCGTCACCCAAAGGTTTACCCCAAATTCAGGTAGCCTTGGATATTGATGCCAACGGCATCTTGCAAGTGACGGCTATGGATCGGATGACTGGCCGCGAGCAGACGATTACGGTGCAGGGCGCATCGACTCTGAATGAATCGGAAGTGCAGCGGATGATTGAAGAAGCCGAACAGTTTGCTACAGCCGATCGTCAGAAAAAAGACAAGGTGGAAAAGCGTAACAAGGCCGAATCGCTCACCTACCAGGCCGAACGGCGGATGCGGGAAATTGCCCTCGAATTTGGGATGCAATTTGCCAGCGGCCAACGGCGACAGGTCGAAACCTTGGTGCAGGAGTTAAGAGGCGCGCTGCAAAACAATGATGAACGCGAAGTAGAAAGTATCAAAATCGAATTAGATGAACTGCTGTACGACATCAATCGCCAAGTGCGGCTACTGACCGACTCCGAAGATGAAGGCTTCTTCACCACTCTGAAAAAGACCTTGCTTGGGGATGATGACGAATTCTACGACAACCGCGACTATGGCTCCTCTGGTCGAATGCTTCCACCCGCACCCAATTACGACCCCTATCGTCCCACCGACTACTCCACGCCCTACCCGAATAGCCGGGGCTATGATGGTGGCTACAACCGGGCGAATGATGATTACAATCGTCGTAATGAACCCCGGCGAGAGATAAATGACTTCCCCACCGACGGTCGCGCCAATGACAGACGGTCTAGACGACCCCAATCCGACGGTGGTTATGAAGATCGGTCTTCCCCACTTCCCCGCTCCCGCGATGATCGATCGAACGATCCTGAATACCCCGCAGAAAATCGATATCGTGACCGTGGCAATGAGGAGCAGTTATCGTCACGTAGAGAAGATCGTCCTCGCCAGCAGCCCGATGTTCCAGAAAAACGCAACTATCCGCCCAATAATGACAGACGATTGAACACAAGTAATAATAATCTAGAGCGTCGTCCGCCACCGCCGCCGACGAGCCAAGATGCCTGGGAAGATGAAGATGAGTGGTACTAACGACTAACACTATGGAAAATATTCGGAATTATTACGAACTGTTAGGCGTAGAACGCAATTCCAGTCCGGAAGATATCAAAAAAGCATTTCGGCAGCTGGCTCGGCAGTATCACCCAGATATGAATCCTGGGAATAAAGTAGCCGAGGAAAAATTCAAGGAGTTTAACGAAGCTTACCGGATTCTTTCCGACCCGATGTCCCGCAGCCAATACGATCAATTCACCCGCTTTTGGCGGAGTAAAAAAGGCCGCAATAAAGACTTTTGGGGCAACATCAATAATAAGCCCGACGGTCAGGCTCGCAATGATGAAGATTTTAGCCAGTTTGGTGACTTTAATAGCTTTATTGATCAGTTGCTAGGACGAAAACCAAAAGATAATTCTGACGATCGAGAAGATGCCAACCGGTACGACGCTCCCCCAGAATCTGGGCGACGACCTGGCCGCAACTCGGCAGCTGATAATGATCTATACAGTTCTTTCCCCAGAACGGAGCCACCCCCGCGCTCTAAAAATGTGGAAGCCGAATTACGATTGCCGTTAGAAAAAGCCTATCAGGGTGGACGAGAACGAATTAAGCTGGAAGATGGCCGCTCGTTAGAAGTAGATATGCCACCTGGAATGTTACCTGGTCATATGATTCGGCTGCGTGGTCAAGGGATTGCCAGTGGCGATTTATTCTTGAAAATCGATGTGATTCCGCACCACCGTTTTCGATTAGAAGGGTGGGATATTCATTGCTCTCTACCGGTAACCCCGGCGGAGGCGGTGTTGGGGGGCTTTGTCGAGGTACCGACGTTGGATGGATTGGTGAAGATTAGTCTACCGACGGGGGTTAATACTGGTCGCCGACTACGGTTGGCGGGGAAAGGGTTTCCCCAGGAAAACGGGGAACGCGGTGACCAATTGTTAGAGGTGCAGATTGTGGTGCCGAAGAAAATCTCTGATGCCGAGAAAAAGCTCTATGAAGAGTTGAGATCGATCGAGACTTTTAATCCGCGCTTAGATGGAGTGGGAAACTAGTTAAGTAACTAATTTGTCTTGTGAATTAAGTCTGCGCCATCGTGGGCATAATAAATCTACGCTGCCAAAAATTCTATGCATCTACTATCTTTAGACAATTCGATTTTGTTTCTGCTCAGTACTGTGGTGGCAATTACCTACAGCTGTCCCGGTATTTTGTAGGGAATCTTATCGTGTTTTTTGCTGTTTGTATATTCCTGGTACCTAAATTTCACATTCGTCTTAGAGAGTCAGAGCAGACCGCCACGCAGCTCTCACTAATTTGATTTCGTCGTAGTGATACTCTTCACTCAGATGTTCATAGATCGTTTTGAGCGTACTATCGCCCACTTGCTCGATCGCACCTTTAATTACCACCTGATGTGCCGGGGGCACTAATCGATCGATATCCGTTAATTCACCAGCTTCTAACAATATTTCTAAATGATTCATAATCGTGGCTAGCTTCAGCTGCCGTTGCTGAGCAATTTCGGCAGGTAATAATCCCCGCTGATAGAGATTGCGAGTTTCTAAATGACTAAGGCCCGTTTCTGCCGAAGCAATCGTAGGCATCACATTTCGTTCTGATCGCAAAGCAATCCCCTGCTCTTCACAAAAAGCCCGAATTTCTGCCACAAAATTTCCCCCGTACTGGGCTAATTTGCGACTACCCACTCCCGAAATCTCGGCAAACTCCGCTAGTGTTTGGGGTTGCTGGTTGGCCATTAGCTTCAGACTGGAGTCGGCAAACACAATATAGGGAGCCACTGACTGGGCATCGGCCACTTGCTTGCGAAAAACCCGCAATCGATCGAACAACAATTCGGCCATCGCTCGCCCCGCAGAGGTTGCTGCGGTGACCACTTGGGGTTGGTTGGGTAGCGAAATCAACACTTGTCTGTCACCGCGCAGAACTTCCTTGCTTAAATCATTCAGACCCAACACTGCATAGCCGTCGGTGGTTTCGGCCAATAATCCTTGGTGTAGTAGCGACCGGCCTAATACTTTCCACTCATCGGCGGTATGGTCGCGGCCAATTCCATAGGTAGAGAGCTGATCGTGTTCATTCATCAGAATCCGCTTGTCTTTGGAACCACGCAAAATATCGATCGTGTACTTCATCCCGAACTTGCCTTTGCAGCGATAGACACAGGACAAGAATTTTTGGGCTTCGATCGTCCAGTCTACTTCAGCTTTGGGGCGCAAGCAGTTGTCACAGTTGCCGCAGTTACCAGGAAAGTCTTCCCCAAAATAGCGCAGTTGAATCCGCCGCCGACAGTCGGTACCTTCGGCATAGGCAATTACTTGATTTAGTTGCTGCTTGGCCACCTGCTGTTCTTCAGCCAAGGGTGCACCCGTTTCTGGATCGACTTTTTGGGCAATTAAAAACTCAATAGTTTTAATGTCACCATAACCAAAAAAGAAAATACAGTCAGCCGGTTCCCCATCCCGACCAGCCCGTCCCGATTCTTGATAATAGCCCTCTAAATTGCGGGGCAGATCGTAGTGAATCACAAACCGCACATCCAGTTTGTTAATGCCCATACCAAAGGCAACGGTGGCCACCATCACCTGCACATCATCGCGAATAAAGCGACGCTGGTTAGTTTCTCGTTCCTTGTTATTTAATCCGGCATGATAAGGCAGTGCATCAATACCATCAGCTTGTAGTTGAGCCGTAACTTCATTCACCTTCTTGCGGCTCAGGCAGTAGACAATTCCCGATCCTTTGGACTGTTGAACTACTTTCAACAGCTCTTTGTAGGTGCTTTTACCCTTCGGACGAATTTCGTAATAGAGGTTTTGGCGGTTAAAGCTAGAGAGATGAACGTTAGGCTGTCGGAGTTGTAACTGATTGACGATATCTTGGCGCACCCGCTGGGTGGCAGTGGCCGTCAGAGCTAGAAAGGGGACAAGGGGATAGCGGTGCCGAATGGTGCTGAGCTGTCGATATTCTGGCCGAAAATCGTGACCCCATTCCGATACACAATGGGCTTCATCGATCGCAAAGTTAGCAATCCCAATTTCGGTGTGAATTTGATCGAGAAATTCTAGAAATCGATCACTCATTAACCGCTCGGGAGCCACATAAAGCAGTTTTGTTTCGCCGCTCAATACTTTTTGCGCTCTAGTTTGGACTTCGATGCCACTGACGCTGCTGTTCAGAAAAGTGGCACTAATGCCATTGTCTTGGAGGGCTTCCACTTGATCTTGCATGAGGGCAATCAGCGGTGAAACCACGATAGTAACGCCGGTTTTGAGCAGCGCCGGGAGTTGAAAGCAGATCGATTTGCCGCCACCCGTGGGCATGATTACCAACACGTCTTGGTTATCCAGCACGGCTTGGACTACTTCTTGTTGACCGAGGCGGAAATTGTCGTAGCCAAAGAAGTGCTTGAGGGCTTGTTCGGGCGTTTGGACGGTGGAGGAGATCATTGATTCCAGAGACTGAGGACGGCGGTGTTGTGTTTGGTCGATCGCCATTGTCGAAGTCAATTTTACATTCGATCGAAGCTCTGTAGGGTTGTAATTGAGAAGAGTAGGAATTTCTTGAGCTAGAGTTGGTAGTAGCTAAAATGTTAGGTGCGATCGAGCATAATAGATCAAACGACTAGAGGGGTAAGCTGAATTATGAACTGGAAGACTTATATTCATTCAGATCCTAAAATTCTGCTCGGCAAACCTGTAGTCAAGGGAACGCGACTATCGGTGGAGTTTATTTTGGGACTATTTTCAGAAGGATGGTCGGAGCAACAAGTTTTAGAGAGCTATCCAACACTTCATCCGGAATCGATTCAGGCTGTATTTTCTTTTGCGGCGGAATGTCTCAAAGAGGATGTATTCTATACATCTTTATTGTTGCCTGAGGCCAGCTGATGCGGTTTCTGGCAAATGAAAACTTTCTCTTGCCCAGTGTGCGACTGCTTCGAGAGAAGGGGTATGATACCGCTTCAATAACTGAGGATTCTCCAGGAATCGAAGATACAGAGGTTTTGGCGCGTGCGGCAGATGAGCAACGAGTGATTTTGACTTTCGATCGTGATTATGGTGAACTTATTTATCGCTTGCGGCTACGTTCTCCCAAAGGTGTCATTTATTTGCGATTTCGTCCCCACACGCCGGAAGAGCCAGCATTGTTATTGCTGAATTTATTCTGGAGGGAAGGATTGCTGTTTGAGGAACGATTTACTGTGGTGGATCGCGATCAGATTCGCCAACGCACTTTACCGTAATCTTGGTCTCTCAATGTTTTTGGAGGCCAAGTTTGAACGAGAATTCTCTGGCACTGGGATTGAATAGTGATGATGCGCTTAATACTGCGTTTTTGAGAGAGGACATTTTGTTTTCACCTGTTGGCTATGATGATTGCCATAAACTATTGGGGAAGAATAAAAGTGTCAATCGTTGTTTAGGCTCTCAACAGAGGAAAAATAAATGCAGTTCAATGAATTTTCTAGCCACTTCGTTGAAATTGTCAGCTCACTTTTAGAGCCTCTGTCTGAAGTGGCACATGCAATTCAAGAAGAATCAGATTCAGAGCCAGAAGTATTGGAAGATCTGTACAATTCATTTTTAGTTATTGGTATTTGTATGTGTGGTGCCGATAGCCGTCTTAATATAGCGGAAGCAGAAGTTCTCTCTAATTTAGAGCAATTGTTTCCAGATAAGTCATATACTTCACCTGAAATTATGCACACAGCATTAGGTAACCAAAGTGCTGAACAGTGGGAGAGTATGGACTCTCTAGCTAGATTAAAGCCCCGCCCACTAAGGTTTCTCGAAGTATACGACAATGCCTATGGAACTGATCTGGCGGATGCGTTACGACATTTATACCTTGCATTTGCAGTTATTATGGCCAACGCGGATGGGACTTTTCAAGAAGATGAATCTGATTTTCTAGAGGAACTGAAGAATGTCTTATACGAAAGCGACTGCTCTACGTCATCTTCTGAAGATGTTATTCCTCCCGAGTCATTACAAATTGCTGGTAGACCTGTAGAAGACGCTCTGATAGAACTAGATGGCTTAGTTGGTCTTGCTCCTGTTAAATTAGAGGTCGGAAATCTTGTAAACTTGCTTAAGGTCAATGGTATACGGAAAGAGCGTGGCCTTCCTGTTTTACAAGCCTCAAATCATTTAGTTTTTTACGGAAACCCCGGAACTGGAAAGACTACGATCGCTAGACTTGTTGCCGAAATTTACAAGGGCTTAGAGGTACTTACAAAAGGTCACTTGATTGAGACGGATCGTAGTGGTTTAGTTGCTGGTTATCTCGGACAAACTGCTATAAAGGTCAAAGAAGTAGTTGAATCTGCTCTTGGTGGAGTTCTCTTCATTGATGAAGCATACACTCTTAGTCAAGAAGGAAATGACTCTTACGGAAAAGAGGCGATCGATACTCTTCTTAAGTTAATGGAAGACCATCGGCACGATCTTGTCGTTATAGTTGCAGGTTATCCAAGAAAGATGGCAGCTTTCCTTGAGTCAAATCCAGGACTTCAATCTAGGTTCAACAGACACCTTGATTTTCCTGATTATTCTCCTCTTGAGCTTCAATTGGTATTTGAAGGAATGATAAAAAATGCGGGTTTAGTTCTTTCCGGAAAGGCAGCAGCAAAGTCAATGCAGATATTCACGTCAGCATTAAACTCAAAAGACGAATCATTTGGTAACGGTCGCTTTGCAAGAAATCTCTTTGATAGCAGTGTTGCCAAACAAGCAAACAGACTAATTACACTGTCTCACATTGATGATGAAGCTTTACGGACTTTAAAGGTAGCAGATATCAAGGCACCAGACAGAAGTATTTTGCCTCTAGCACTTGCAGCTAATTGTTAAAATGGATAATAAACCATTAGAAGATCAGGCAGAAAGCCTAATTAAGCACAATTTAATCAAACATGGCTTTCTTGTCACTAAACCATCCTTTGATAAGGAAGGAACTGATTTACTGATAATTAAAAGTATTTCCGAGACGATTACTCCCATTATTAAAGTTCAATGCAAAGGTAGAACTATAAAGAAAAATTCTAATATAACAATACCAATTAAATATGTAGAAGAGAATTTTGTTGTTTTTATATATTTAGTAGAAGATGAAACTAAGAATGACTTTCTCTACGTCTTTTTTTGGAGTGAAATCAATGACTGGCAAATTAAAGGAAATGATTTTCAGCTAATTATTCCTAAAGATTTTCGATGTCGAGAATATTTCAGAGAAAAAACATTTACAAGAGAAGCTGTATTCAAAATTGAGACCATTCTTTTAAAGCAAGCAGTAAGCCAACAATCAACAAAAATAAATCATTCTATAGTTATAGATGGAATATTTCTTGAGAAAGCTATTGTGCAAACACAAAGGATTTACAAAGAAATATACCCGGAAAAGATACTTGAGAAACCAAACATTGATAGTATTGTAGAGCAGTTTTTGAAATATGCTTCTATCGAATGTAAAGAAAAAGTAACTTGTTATTTAGTCTACTCAGGTTTAGATAATTCTAGACTGGAAGATTTTGTATATATAGGTGAAGAAGAAGAGTACGATCTATGGACAGGCGAAAAATTAACAGTTGGATCTAACTACAACTTATACAAATTAAAAACACAAGACTTTGTATGTGTCAAAGTAGAAAATCAAGTTGATCGAATTATTGACATAGAGCATGTATTTCTGGTGGCTGATGATTTCGTTTATGTTCCTTATCTTGAAAAATTAGAAGATAGAGGAGTAGAAATAATTGTTTTTCAAAACTCGGAAGATGCTGGCTCAAGAATGCACCATGAATTCAACTGGGCTGACGTAACATATCCACTGGCTTTGGCTATGGGTTTAGACAAGAATGAATTGTAGTAGCAAATCGCAAGCTCTACAAGATAGCCATTGCCCACGGTCTCAGCTTTTAATCAACCTTAATATTTCCATCGCCGGAATATTAGCCAACTCCCTCGGCTCCAATTTGTGCATCCCACCCCCATAAACCCGCCCCTTATCCACCATCCCATTCTGCATGAATTTTAATTAAAATGATAGCTTGCGACATTAGGAAATAGACTAATTTAATTCTAGGTAAATAAGAGAATAAGAGACATATTGCTGAATAAATTAAAAATTGTTAATCGCAAAAAACTGCTGGGCTTGCACAATAGGACAGGAAAATTGATTAGCAAGGCATAATAAATCCCTATCTCCCGTCACTAAATAATCGGCTCGACTCACCAGCGCCAGCACTAAAAAAGGCACGTCCAGAGGATCTCGACGGTCTGGAATCGCGGGCAATACGTCGGGAATCAGCACTGTTTCACAAAATGGTAAATAATCGGATAATAAATCCTCTTGTTCAGCTGTTGTTAACTGGAACTTTGGATAAGCCAAAACCCGAATCAGTTCCGTAATGGTTGCCTTAGCAGCCAAGGGAATAAATTGCTCCTCTTGCCAGGCCAGTCGCAATTTTGCGGTACTGCCGCCAAACAGCAACGCTGACAACACTAGATTCGTATCCAGCACAATTCGCAGCTGATCGAAACGAGCATTGGTCATGGTTGACGCGCCCAAGCGACAGCATCAGCAACATCCTGTTCGCTCAGGTCTAGTTCTGTAAGTTTTGCCCGTACAGCATCAGCCCGCTGAATTTTGACAGGAGTCAGAATAATTTGTCCGGCTGCTACTGTTACATCGAAATATTCTGTATTTCCAATCTCCTTGGTAATAGATTTAGGCAAGGTCAGCTGGTTTTTCGTAGTCAATTTAGCAAGCATGGCAAATTCCCTAATCACACAGTAAAATACAGAAAGTAAGAATTCCTTACTTAAGTGTAACCTGGCATTTATTCGATCGCCAACACATCAATTATTCAGCGACCGCAGACGATTATTAAAAACAGGAGCATTAGTCCAGAGCACCTGTTCAATAACATTAGCCGCATAATCCACACCACCAGCCTCATGAATCGACACACGCAATTTCTCGGCATTCTCTCGATAGCTGTGATTGTTAAAGACCTTGTTAATAGCCGTTTTTAATCTCGGTACATCCAATTTTGCCACAGGAATTACTTCACAAGCACCTGCCCGCGCAATTCTAGCCGCCATCCCCGGTTGATCAGTAGTTATGGGAATAGCCACCATCGGCACACCACTACTTAAACAACTCACTGCCGTACTCCCAGCATGAGTGATCACCAAAGCAGCCCGGTTAATCAGTTGTTGATGAGGTGGGAAAGCTAAGACCAGTGGATTGCCCGGAAAATTAGCCTTTGACAAGTCTGCATTGGGATTCCCCAAAGAAATTACCAACTGGGCATCAATATCCAAGCAAGCCTCAGCAATAGAGTGAAAAATTCCCCAATTGTGATTTTGCAATGTTCCCAAAGATGCATATATTAAGGGCTTACCGTTTAGTTGGTCAAAAGAAAAAGACTGATCTTGCGCCGATATCGGCTCTACATCGGCAGGGTTTTTTAGTAGGCCGACATAATGAAACCAGGGTGCTATTTTTTCGCGCGGAAAATCGAGTTCTTGGGGCAATTGCGCAATTTGAGCCAGTTGTGAATAAGAATCTTCTCGCACAGAATGCGGGGGTAATTGCCATTGCTCTCTTTGCTGAGTTAACATTTTCCAAATGTCGCGGGTCAGATAACTTCTCAGAATGTTGCCCACCTGATTGCGGAGCTTCGCCCGCCAGGTATTTTTATATCCCCAGTGTGTAAAATAAGGAGGAATCCCTGGTTCCATATTACTAGGCAAGGCATTGCAAACTGTGACAAAAGGTAATTTCAGATAGTCAGCAATTGTTCCACCGGCAATAGTCAATTGATCGACAATCAAAAGATCAATTCCAGCATCACGAATAGCTGGAGTCGCATCCCGAAACAGCATCTTGTTTTCTTTTTCAAAAAACTGAGCGACGAATTTAAAGCCGTCTAATCCAGTTAATTGACCCAATTGAGCATACATACTTTCCATGCTACCGGGAGGGAAATCGCTTGCCCCAACTGTGCAGAATTCTAAGTTAGATTGAGAAATTTTTGCCGCTATTTCTGGCACCCCAAACAAAGTAACTTGATGCCCACGCTGCAAAAGTTCATTTCCTAAATTGCACATAGGGTTTAAATGACCGATCGCACCAGGGCACAAAATACCAATATGAGACATGTTGTTAGCGGGTAAAAGAATAATTTTGCTTTCTAGCCAAATGCCCGATGCTGCAATGATGACATTTGGCAATGGAGCTGAATCCATGTTAGCCCCCTGCCATAACTTTAAGCGCTAGTCAAAAAGAGCATGACATCTCCCTCGGCCACGATGTATTCCTTACCTTCACTACGCACCAAGCCTTTCTCTTTAGCGACTTTCATCGAACCCAGGTCAATAATATCTTGGTAGGCGATCGTCTCGGCGCGAATAAAACAACGCTCAAAATCACTATGAATTACCCCTGCGGCTTGAGGTGCCGACATGCCAGCATGAATTGTCCAGGCACGGGTTTCCTTGGGTCCGATCGTGAAGTAAGTGCGCAGACCTAACAAATCATAAGTCGATCGAATCAAACTGGTTAAACCACCTTCAGCTACACCCAAAGATTCTAAGAATTCTTTCTTGTCATCTTCCGATAACTCAATTAGTTCTGACTCCACTTGCGCGGACACGATCACTACTTGGGCATTTTCCAAGGCTGCTACCGCTCGCACTTGCTCCACATAAGCATTACCAGTGGCTAAATCTTCATCAGAGACGTTGGCGGCGTAGATGATCGGCTTATTGGTCAGCAGATACAGCGGCTTGATGCTCTCTGCTTCCTCGGCTGTTAACACAGTTTGTCTAGCGGGTTTACCTTCATTGAGGACAACCATGACTTTTTCTAAAGCATCAATTTCGATCTGGGCATCTTTATTGCCACGCGCTGTTTTTTTTGCTCGATCGATCCTTTTTTCCACCTGGGCTAAATCGGCTAGCCCCAATTCTAGGTTAATAATTTCCATATCTTCGGTCGGATTGATCGCCCCAGCCACATGGATAATATCGTCGTTATCAAAGCAGCGCACGACTTGGACGATCGCATCGACTTCCCGAATATGAGAGAGGAACTGGTTGCCTAAGCCTTCGCCTTGGCTGGCACCTTTGACGAGTCCGGCGATATCTACGAATTCGACCCGGGCCGGTTCGATTTTTTCGGAGTTATGAATTTTACACAGCTCAGCTAAGCGGCTATCGGGCACGGCCACAACACCGACATTGGGATCGATCGTACAAAACGGAAAGTTGGCGGCTTGGGCTTTGGCGTTGCCCAAAACAGCGTTAAACAAGGTAGATTTACCAACGTTGGGCAGACCGACAAAACCAGCTCTTAGCATAACCACATCAAAAATGGGACACATCACGCAAGGTGAAGCAGCCTACCATTATCGATCGATCTGACCACTGAAGCAAATAGCTGAGTGTGTTCTTCGCATTCGGCAGCAAGATGTGGCGATGCTGGAAAAGGTTCACACCATCAATCAACAATGCCGGAAGAACTTGGCGATCGAGTTACTCAGCCAAAATTAATCTCGATCGCCTAACATTCGCCATCTGTAATTCCATCCCAGACACCTGTTCCCACATAAACACCATCTGATCGGGACGCAACAACATACCATCATTGGCACAACTGCCCACATAGCGCAGCTCCAACTCTGTCTCACTGACAACCTTTACTAATTCCAACTCATGCAGCCGCTCTCGCAAATTCACTTCCCGAATTTTGCCAGATTTAGTAGTTTGGGTTTGCCAGATTTCGGTAGATTGCTGGAGCAGATTCGCCCATTCTCGCCACTGTTCGGGTAGGATTTTGACGTGATTAGTACTCACCGTCAACCGATACTCGGCTCGATTAATTAATTGGGTAGCAGCAAGAGATTGCAGGGGGATTTCTTCTACCGCATATACAGGCATTTGATCATTTAACTCCGCCGCCAGCCGCTGCTGAAATTCCTGGGGTGTAACCGAGGTTTTCATTTCAAATTCCACAATTTCGCCAGTGCTGGTATAGCCCAGGGAGAGAGCATTGGCAATCATAATCCGGGGGGCGGGATGAAAACCACCACTAAAGGCTACCGGCAGACTGGCTCGCCGAATCGCTCGATCGAATAACCGCACCAAATCCAAATGACTAACCAGCTTCATTTCGCCTAACTTGCCAAATCTAACTCGCAGCCGCTGCACTTTGTTGGTATCTGGCTGGAAATGACCCAAAAAATCGGGAATCGGTGGCGGTGGTACCACCACATTGTGGCCAAAATCGGTACCGCAAACCCCGCAATGGGAGCAGCCCTCAAAGGAACAATCGGGGACAGTGGTCTCGGCTAACGCCCGTTGCAGATCCTCTTGTAACCACTGTTTATCGATGCCGGAATCTAGGTGATCCCAAGGCAGTGGTGCCGTTAAAACATCCTCCCGCCCCGGCCAGCCGCCACTTTCTACCTGGCGATATTGGCCACTCAAACCTGCTTCTTCGATCGCCTGTTGCCATGCACCGTAAGCTTTGTCCAGGTTTTCCCACCAGGAATCCATGCCCGCACCCAGTTCCCAGGCGCGTTTAATGACTGGAGCGAGTAATCGATCGCCCCGACCCAGAAAATCTTCCATCGCCGAGATCCGAACATCAGAGTAGTTGGTTTTTAAGCCGCGTTCTTGGCGCAGCTCATTGCGCAGCAGAGCTTGCTTGCGCTCAAACTCGCTGGTGGAAACCGAATGCCATTGGAAAGGAGTATGGGGCTTGGGCGTAAAGTTAGAAATAGTCAGGTTGAAATTCATCCCCTTCCGACCTTTTCCCCGACATTCTCGTTGGAGCCAGCGGATCGTGTCGGCAATGCCGATGATATCTGCGTCGGTTTCGCCCGGCAGACCAATCATGAAGTAGAGTTTGACTTTGTTCCAACCCTGTTCCCAGGCGGTGGTGATACCACGCAGTAATTCTTCGTTGGTCAAGCCTTTATTGATGATGTCCCGCAGTCGTTGAGTACCCGCTTCTGGGGCAAAAGTGAGGCTGCCCTGGCGCAAGCCGCCCACAATATGGGCAATATTTTCATCAAAGCGATCGACTCTTTGGCTAGGTAAAGTGAGCGTGATATTTTCGTCTTTGAGACGGTTTTTGATTTCCACACCCAAAGCTGGCAAAGCCAAGTAGTCCGAGCAGCTGAGGGAAAGTAGGGAAAATTCATCGTAGCCGGTCTGCCGCATGCCCTTCTCGATCGCCTCCACCACCGCCGCCGGTTCAACATCACGAGCTGGCCGAGTCAACATTCCTGGCTGGCAAAACCGACAACCCCGCGTGCAACCCCGCCGAATTTCTAACACCAGTCGATCGTGGACGGTTTCCACATAAGGCACCAACCCGATCGAGTATGCTGGAATCGGGGTAGCTACCCGTCTGAGAATGCGTTCGGGTACGTCGGGATGACTGGGCTTAACGCTCCCATCGGGGTGCGAATCGTAAAATTGGGGCACATATACGCCTGGAACTTGCGCTAGATCTAATAATAAATCGCGCCGACTCAGCCCCGCATTTTTGCCATCTTCAACGACTAAACCAATTTCTGGCAATAACTCTTCCCCATCCCCCAGAGCGATAAAGTCAAAGAAATCTGCATAGGGTTCGGGATTCGATGTTGCCGTTTGCCCACCTGCAAAAATTAGGGGATAATTACCCGCCTCACGCTCGCGCCACGTCAGGGGAATTCCAGCGAGACTCAACATCTCTAATATATTCGTCGCACCCAATTCGTAGCTGAGACTAAAACCGAGGATATCAAATTCGGCGAGGGATTGCTGCGACTCCACGCCAAATAATGGTGTCTGAGTATCGCGTAACTTCTGGGCTAAATCTGCTGCGGGAAGGTAGGCTCGATCGCACAATTGGCGAGGCTGGGCATTGATAATACTATAGAGGATAATATGCCCCAGATTACTCGCCCCAACTTCGTAGATTTCTGGGTATGTCAGTGCCCAGCGGACTGTCGCACTCTCCCACGGTTTATGCACCGCACCGAGTTCGTTACCGAGATAACGAGCGGGTTTGAGGATTTCAGGAGTAATGAGACTATCTACTGCAACTGCCACGATTTTAGAGCCTCTGACGCTATGAGAATTTCGGATCTCTATGGTAACGTCTAACCCCCGATCGAGAGCCGCAGAGTGTGTTGAATGTTAAGATTGTGATTGAAGCTCAAACTCAGTTACTACCCAAAAAGTGAAAACCAATCTATGGCTCGCGATCTATTTAACAATATTGTTAGGATAGCCTTAGAAAAAGATGGTTGGACAATTACGAACGATCCCTTGAGCATCCGGTGTGGCGGTGTCGATATCCAGATCGACCTCGGCGGGGAGAAACTAATCGCAGCAACGAAGGGCACTCAGAAAATCGCTGTAGAGATCAAGAATTTTGTCACTGCATCGAAAATTTCTGAGTTTCATACAGCATTGGGACAATTTATCAATTATCGAACGGCACTAAGACTGGAAGAACCAGAAAGAATCTTGTATCTAGCAGTGCCTTTGGTAACTTATAATGACAAGGAGCAGTGGAAAAATGACACCTACTATTAGCCGAGAAAATTATATAGATCTGTTAAATCAAGACCAAATCACCCCCAAAATTATTGAAACGCAAGAAGAATACGAAAAGTTTTTGGCGGTAGCTGAAAGATTGATCTCAAAAAAACATTCTCGCACAACTGAAGAAACGACTCTGTTTAGACTCTTAGTTAAGCTAATTGTAGATTATGAAGAAGAAACCTACTCAATTAAAGAATGGTCTCAAACCCCACCTCACAAACTTTTGCAGCATTTGATGGAAGCCAGGGAACTGAAGCAAGTAGATCTAGTAGGAGTACTCAGTTCGTCGAAAGGATTGGTGTCTTTGATCGTCAATGGTAAAAGAGAAATTAGTAAATCTCAGGCCAAGAAATTGGGTGAATTTTTCAATATTTCAGCTAGCGTCTTCATTTAGAAGTAGATTATAAATCTCATCTTGGCTGTGGAGTGGTGTTCGACTTTGTCATCTTTTAACGTTGCTCATCAAATAAAGCAGCGCCATCCGCACCGCTACCCCATTGGTAACCTGTTGGCTGACCAAACTCAATTCTGGATCGTCCATCAAGTCCGAAGTGATTTCTACGCCGCGATTAGTGGGGCCAGGATGCATCACCTTCACTCCTGGGCGGCACTGGGCTAATCGCTCTCTGGTGATGCCATAGACCTGATGATATTCATGCAGACTGGGCAAGAGGTGCTGGGTCATGCGTTCTTTTTGTAAGCGTAGAGTCATCACAAAATCGGCATCTACCAACGCTGGCGCTAGTTGCCAGTGAATGAATAACTTTCTATGGGGATCATGCTCGCAAAAATCAGCAAACTCCCTCGGTAGTAGCGTAGGTGGTGCCACTAAATGCACCTCTGCCCCACCAGCCGTCAGACTCCAGATGTTCGACCTGGCGACCCGCGAATGCAAAATATCTCCCACAATCGCAATTTTTTTACTGGCCAGTAGCTCAGTACGCGGATTTGTCGGGTCTAAAGCTGAACAAATCGTAAATAGGTCGAGCAAACCCTGCGAAGGATGTTCGTGTTGGCCATCACCAGCATTTAAGACCCCCACCTTCACTCCCAGCCGATCCATTTCCTGCGCAATAATCTGCGGTACCCCAGACTGTTGATGACGGATCACCATGATGTCGGTACCCATGGCGAGGTAGGTTTTGGCCGTATCCAAAATGGTTTCGCCTTTGCTCAAAGAAGAAGTAGAAGCCGCAAAGTTCATCACATCCGCCGACAATCGTTTGGCCGCTAGCTCAAAGCTACTGCGGGTGCGGGTCGAAGCTTCAAAGAATAGATTGGTAACAAGCTGTCCTTGCAAAGAGGGCACCTTTTTGACCGGACGGAGCATGACTTCTCCAAAGCTAGCTGCTGTTTGCAGCACGGTATCGTATTCGGCAGTGGTAAAGTCGGCCAAAGACAAAATATGTCGGCGATTCCAAGTCATGATCAAGAGCGGAGAGAAGTCCGGTATCAGTGTTAGCGTTAGCTGCGCTTGAACCATAGATTATCGAGTTCCCCTTGTCAATCTTTTGAGCAATCCCTAGATCGGCAAATGCCAAACATTTAGGGCAATCGTAATCAATGAGAAAAACAGAATAAAGCCGATACTATCTAGCAAAGTCGTAACTAATGGTCCACTAAGCAAAGCCGGGTCGAGGTTTAATCGCTTAAAAGCCATCGGTAACATCGTGCCCAATGTTACTGCGGCTAGGGTATTAAGTGCCATCACCGCTCCTGCGACAAAGGCCACCCAGCGCTCCGTCGGCGAGGTCCACAGCACAGCTGCAATTAACACCATCATCGATCCCAACGATAGGGCAATGCCCACCCCGGCGATCAGCTCCCGACGCAGAATCTTTAAGGTGTCGTCGGTATTGACATCCCCAACCCCCAAGGAACGAATGGTGACAGTTAAAGCCTGAATCCCAACGGTACCGCCGGTGTTGGAAAACAGCGGCATGATCACGGCGATCACTGGGATTTTAGTAATGATCGCTTGAAAAGGAGCGATCGAACTGGATGCCCCAATGTATAGCACCATCATGGCCAGCAACCAGGGTAAGCGGCTGCGAATCTTCTCTAAAGGTGTAGATAGCGCTGATTCATCACCGCTGCCCACCCCGGCCAGTCTTTGCATGTCTTCGGTGGCTTCTTCTTCGATGATGTCTACCACGTCATCGATCGTGATAATCCCCACCAAGCGATCTTCTCGATCGACCACCGGCATGGCAATCAGGTCATAACGCTGCATCAAGCGCGCCATCGATTCTTGAGTGGTTTCAGTACTGACTTTAATTACTCGATCGCTAGCCACATCTTTGATCAGAGTATCCGGCAGCGTAAATAGTAATTGCCGGAGCGAAACCACCTGTAACAGCTTCCGATTATCATCGGTGACGTAAGCATAGTAGATGGTTTCTTTATCTTGGTCACTTTGCCGGATTTTAGCCAAGGCTTCGCCCACTGTCAGGCCCTGGCGCAACCGGACATATTCCGTGGTCATCAATCGCCCAGCGGTACCTTCGTCGTAGCCCAGAATGGTGGCAGTGGCTTGACGTTCTTCAGGACTGAGTTGCTGGAGCAAGCGTTTGACGACCCCAGCAGGTAGCTCATCAAATAAAGCCACCCGATCGTCTGGGCGCATTTCTTCAATAATGTGCCGCACTTGGCTATTGTGCAGATCTTCAATTAAATCTTCTTGAATCTCGGCGGGCAGATACTCAAAGACATCGATCGCCTGACCTTTGTTTAAAAGACGAAACGCAATCGCCCGATCGCTCGGCAATAAGTCAGCAATATAATCGCCAGCATCAACAGCCGGAATTTGGTTTAATTCCACCTTGAGCTGGTTCAAGTCGCTGATATGGGCTAGCTCCACCTTGCTTTCTTGACTTAGCACTGAGTCCCCCCGATCTCTGCTGACCTGCAAAAGATCGTTTCTTTCCAGGAATTAGCAGAGCTGTCTACTACAAGTTAATGGACTATTGTCCATGATTATCAAAAAAATTGAATATATAGCGCTGGTAGCGCCATGCCCTATCATAGTGCCCCCAGGGATCAATTTACTTACAATCATCAAAGTGCGGTAAGGTGGCGGAATGAGGGTTTCGTTGCTAGCCATCAACGTTTAAAGATACTCTTTTTGTCTCGTTAAGTGGTATGTTGTGTTTCAGACAATTGGCTTAAACTATTCCCTAACCTTTAAGTGCTATTTTTCTAAGGAGTTGGGCTTTGACGATCCACGTAGATCTCAGTCTCTCCCGCGCAACCTTCGATCGATTATGGCTCAGCTTCGTAGAAGAAAGTCGTAGTAAAAGATTGTTGTGTCCTGAATTTCAGCATTACATTATTAAGATACAAGTTATTGCTTTGCAATTGTTTTGGGTAATGGCATGGCTTTCACAAACTATAAAAGTATTGCAGATGTCTTAGGAAGCTTTCCTTTGACTTATCAAGAACAAGACTTTGTTCAGAGTGTTGCCTTTCAGGGTGATGAATACTTTTTTTCTCGGTTAAACACTGTTGTTCAAGAAGGAATTGTATTCAACTCAGAGTATGCCATCTGTGAGAATATAATTTCTCCTATTTTGACTGAAGTTTGGCGTGCTTATATTCAAGATCTTTTGATTTGGAGTCATCAGCCGCTCAATTATGATGATAATTTATCGGGTGTTCCAGATTATGTTATTGCTCGGCGTTCTATCCGAGGGAAGGTGATTCTAGAGAAGCCATATGTAATTTTGGTGGAAGCAAAGAAGGATAATTTCGAGGAGGGGTGGGGTCAATGTTTGGCAGAGATGTTAGCGGCGCAAAAAATCAATGGGGATAGTCTGAAAAGACTATTTGGAGTAGTTTCTAATGGGAAGCTGTGGGAATTTGGAGTTTTGGAGGAAGAGATGTTTACCAAGAACCGGAAATATTATGTTTTGGAAGATTTAGAAGAATTGATGGGAGCCGTGAATTTTTTGTTTGCCGAGAGTGTGAAACAGTTATAAAAAATAGGGTGAAGCCCAAATTTGACTGGAGAGTAAAATAGTAAAAGTATTTTTTAATACAAACTGTAGCTCATTGTTATAATTAGACTCCGTTCTTTAATAAGCTATTAGCAAGTTAATCTTTTTTAGAGTAGAGCTAAATTAAATGTCAGTTAAATTCTCGGTCAGTCGTAGAAATTTTATCTATCTACTTTCATCAGTAGCATTTGGGATTGGTTGTCAGTCATCACCGGCAAAGAGTATTTATACTCCATGGTCATCAATTCGTAGTATTAAGATGAAAGGAAATTTAAAGGCTTTTTGGAATGTGTATGTAGGAGATCATCCGTTCAACTATAATCAAGCTGAGAAGCATGGATTTAAGAGTGTTCAATTATCAAATACTTTTGTAGATTATCCTAATAAACAGAAAGAGAATATCGATGCTTTTTTACTAAAGAATGATGGTAATCCATGGTTGAAACCTCCTTTCTTTGAAAAAATAATTAAGAGAAATATTAGAAATGCTAATGTTCCAGGCTCTGGCGGAGATTTTCATACTCCTGGAAGTGCCATCTATGTTCATGACATAGAATCAATTTTTGAGCAGGATTTAAAGAAATTATGGTCAAATCCAATTGTTCGAGAATCTGCTAAAGTAAGTAATTTTGAGAACTTTGTTGAAGCAAATTACCGTCAGCATGCTAGTTGGCTATCCCTTCCCTGTAAATGGTCTAAGCAGCTTTATCCTCATAAACCGGTAGGAATTTATGGAGCACAAGTTTTTAATCGAGATTATTGGGGTTTTGTAAAATCTTCAACACCAGAAAAACTACAGCAGAAACACCAAGCTGATTTAAGATTATGGAAATATATTGAACCTTATGTAGACTTTTATATTGCCGATGTTTATATGTTCTATGACTTGCCTGATTCTATCTATTACTTAGCTGCTAATATTGAGGAAAATTATCGTCGTAGCCGCAAATTTAGTAAGAAGCCTTTGTATGCTTACTTTTGGTTAAGATATCATGAAAGTAATGAGAAGATGGCAAATCAGGAATTACCTGACTATTTGGTAGAAGCCGCCGCCGTGCTGCCATTTTTTACTGGCGCTAAAGGTATTGTATTGTGGGGGTATGAGCCAAAGTCTACTGGACAGCCTTATCGGAACCTTCCAGTTTTCGTGAATAGTCTTGGTCGGGTTGCAGACTTGTCTGATAAAATTGCTAAATCTCAGTTGATTATAGAGCGGTCAGCTCATGAATTGTGGCGTGACCAACAACCTCTGGTTCGCAAATTTAAGGTTAGCAAAAATGAATGGATTATGATGGCAACTAATCCTTGGCAATCTGAGCAAGATACTATGATGGTATCTACCGATTGTGGTACTCGATCTGTGAAACTGGAAATTCAGGGTAAGCACACAGAAATATATCATCTGCAAGGAAGTTCATTAAAGAGAATACCTATGTAGTGACAATATCATTATGGTAGTTCCTCTACTACTGAACAGTGCCATATATCGGGTAGTTAGTCTTTATATCTTAATGAATACCATTGAAAAATTACTTTGATAAAATCAAAAACAGACCTAACTTACATGTTGTGATTAACAACATTGGATGGCTATTTCTTGATAAAATTTTGCGAATGGGGGTTGGTCTATATGTAACCTTGCTCATAGCTCGCTATCTAGGTGCATCACAATTTGGTGCCTTTAACTATGCTACTGCATTTGTAGCGATGTTTTTACCGATTGCTACTCTAGGACTCGATGCCGTCGTTATTCGTTATCTTGTTGATGATGTATCTTCTAAGGGAAAAGTTCTGCCGACAGTTTTTTGGTTGAAGTTTTTAGGTGGCCTTAGTTCATTACTTTTATCCGTAAGTAGTATCTATCTATTTCGTCATAATGATTCAATTACTATTTCACTGGTGTCGATACTAGCTGCGGTAGGAGTAATTCAAACATTTGACACTATCGATATTTGGTTTCAGTCTCAGGTGCAGTCTAAATATACTGTGATTGCTAAAAATACTGCTTTCATTTTAGCTTTTGCACTGAGGTTGGCATTAATTTATAGTAAATCTCCACTGATAGCATTTGCAATAGCTACGTTAATAGAATCTGTGCTGGGTGCTTTAGGATTGTTTCTTTTATTCAAGTTTAAAGGCAATACCATCAATCTTTTCCAATGGAACTCATCCTTGGCTAAGAAGCTGCTTCAAGAAAGTTGGCCACTAATTCTTTCTGGCTTATCGATTATGATTTACATGCGAATAGATCAAATCATGTTGGGAGAAATGATTGGAGAAAAAGCTGTAGGGGTTTATTCAGCAGCAACTCGTATTTCTGAAGCTTGGTATTTTATTCCAACGGTGGTTTCGTCCTCGATCGCGCCGTCGATATACGCGATGAAAAAGATTAGTGAAGAAGTTTATTATCAAAGAATTCAAAAGTTGATTCGAACGATGGCCTTGATACCTATACTGGTGGCATTACCGATGACTTTCTTATCTACTTTTATTGTGACTACTTTGTTTGGTAATGAGTATATTGAATCTGGGCGGATTTTATCAGTCCACATTTGGGCTGGTGTATTTGTCTTTATGGGCGTTGCAACGGCACCTTGGTTTATCGCCGAAAGACTAAATCGCTTATCTTTTCAAAACACTTTACTGGGAGCAATGATGAATGTGGTGTTGAATTTCATTTTAATTCCCTACTATCATGAAATAGGAGCAGCGATAGCAACTATTATATCTCAGGCAGTTTCAGCATTTCTGGCTAACATTTTACATCCAAAGACTCGTAAAATATTCTTGGTACAGTTAAAGTCTCTTGTGTTCTTAGGTAATTGACATTTCAGCTATTATCTGTAAATTGTTTGCTATGATAGGGCTTTTCAATTTCGATATGAATAAATATTTATCTAGCTTAATTGTCAATTTTTATAATCAACTATAATAGCTTGGAAAGTATTATGAAATTGAGAGTTTTTTTAAATGCTGCTGCATTTTCTTTAATTATGTTTGGCTATGGCCTTGTTGCTATATTTGTGACAGACCAAGCAAAATCCAAACTATTAACGATTCCTTATCGGGTGATAGTTTTAGTTATCTCTCTTTATTTTATATATATTAAAGTATTTGGAAAAAAGAAAAATGTGATTGACCAATTTTTGGATGGCAAGACATATTTTAAATCAAGAGAGTCTATTAGAATATTTCCTTTGGTCGCAATTTTTTGGGTTATTTATTCTTTCAGATTTTTCAATGATGTTCACGGAAAGCTAGTTTTTGGTGATGAGCAGTATTATTTTTCTTTTTTGTTTTTGATCTGTTGGATTCCGAGTTTTAGCTTTTTAATGATAGATTTAAAAAGACCTAAAGAGTATTTATATATTGCTCAATGTACTTTAATTACCTTTGGACTTTTCATGCTTGCAAGACTTTCTTATCTTAAAACTAGTGTTTTTTATACAGTTTTGGGAAGATTATCTTCTGAGGCTTTGAATCCGATTTCATTAGGCACTTTTAGCGGCTCACTCATCATATTATCTACTTATATCCTTCTGCAAGGAAAAGAAATATTTGGTGGATTTGTCACTAGAATAATTTGCTTTGCTTCTATTCTATTAGGGTTGTATTTCTTGGTTTCGGCAGCTTCTAGAGGACCAATAATTTCCACTGTGATTTGTGTTTTGATTATATTTGCTTCTTATGCTAGTAAAATCATATATGTGGGATTGCCAGCTACTATCGCTGGTGGTATGGTGATGGTAGATTTTATCTTGCCACTATTACAGGTTGGAAAAGGTAGCAATTTAGATAGGCTAACATCTATTGGTGACAAGTCTGCTGTTGAAAGAAGCGATTTCCTTCAAATGTCTTTTAAGTTAGTTTCTGAGAATTGGCACAATACCTTTTTTGGTTATGGTGTAGAACTTCCAAAATTTGGATATCCGCACAATATTATTGTTGAATCATTTTTATCTACGGGTGTAATTGGTGGATGCTTATTTACCCTGATTTGTTTAGTTGTTTTAATTAGATCATTGGATCTGTCATTATCTCGAGATCCATGGGGTTGGGTTGGTGTTCTCTATGTTCAAGCTTTCATTATGTCACTAACTTCTGGTGCAATTTATGCTGCATCAGCCTTTTGGTACCTTCTTTTTGCGGTTAATAACTTGTGGGTAAAGAAAGATTATGCGAGTATCTATAAAAGAATACAAGAAGCACATTTTGAAAAATCATAATGCAATCATTAATCTCAGTAAAATAATTTTTGTGTCTATAGTCTTGAAAGTAATCTATTCTGAAATAGCGAGAAATTATCTTATTGAATAGGATAATTATTTCTTATGTTAATTGTAAAAAGCTTGGATGCAAGGCTATAAACTTGGAATTGATGGGTGTTGAAAATACAAGATAAAATTTGTACGAATCATAACTATTTTGTAATATGATGATTGCTATTATCATATGGTTTCGCTCCTTTGCAGTATAACTAAGGTAAGAATGTAATGTGTGGAATTATTGGAGTTGTTTCAAATTCTTCTTTTGAACAAAGCTCTACGTTTGATAAAGCTGTAAAGCTCCTGCATCATCGTGGTCCTGATGATCTAGGTATTTGGTTGGAAGATTCTATTGTACTAGGGCATACTCGTCTTTCTATTCTTGATCTTAGTTCATTAGGTCATCAACCAATGGTTGATCGATCTCAAAGGTTTACTATTACCTTCAATGGAGAAATATATAACTACTTAGAACTAAGGAAAGAGTTAATTAAGTTGGGGCATCAGTTTATCAGCAAAACTGATACAGAGGTTCTTTTAGCTGCTTACATAGAGTGGGGGACAGACTGTCTACAAAAGTTGCGGGGTATGTTTGCTTTTGGTGTTTGGGATAAGGTTCGAAAAACTTTATTCTTAGCGCGCGATCGAACTGGCGAGAAGCCCCTCTATTACTCTGTTCAAGATCAAACCCTTTACTTTGCTTCGGAATTACGTACTTTGGTGTCATTATTACCAAAAGTGCCAGAGCTTGATTCCTTGGCAGTTGATGCTTACCTGCATTATCAATATGTTCCTGAACCCAATACTCCTCTGGTTGGGGTGAAAAAACTACCTGCTGCTCATTACTTGGTTGTTAATCCAAAAGATTTCCAAATTGCACCTCAGCGGTACTGGAGTCTAGAAAATATTGCTCCTATTGAAGGCGATCCCACAACACTGATTCGTCAGAAGCTAGATGAGGTGATTGGATTAACACTACGTTCTGATGTGCCGGTAGGAGTATCTTTAAGTGGTGGCATTGATTCGGGTGGAATTGCTTCGTTAGCAGCCCCTAAATATAGAGATACCTTGCAAGCTTTTAGTGTTGGATATCCAGGTCATCCAGCCTTTGATGAACGGCGAAAGGCTGAGAAGCTTGCTCAAAAGTTAGGTTTGCCTTTCTTTGACATTGAGTTAAGAACTGAAGAATTAGTCGATTTTTTTCCTACATTAATATCAATGTCCGATGATCCGGTTGCTGATATTGCGTCATATGGACACTACTCAGTATCTAAATTAGCGGCAGATAAAGGGGTCAAAGTCGTGTTGGGTGGTATTGGTGGAGATGAAGTATTTTGGGGCTATTCTTGGTGTTCGGATGCGGTAAAGCTCTCAGAACAGAAACAACAGCTCTTAAGGCAATCACAAGGTTCTTCGCAATACGAAGAGGCTCTGAGTTTTATTGCTAATAATTCACTGTACAAAAAACTAGTAGTTAGTCCTAAGGTTCCAACCGGAGTACGTAATCTACTGAGGCAAGCTCTTGGTAATTATCATCTCAGCTTAAGCTATCCTTATCAGGCAGTGTTCTACGATATGACACCAGATTTTAAAAATGCTGTAGGTTATACAGCTAATTTATACACTCAAGAATTTAGTAATTCGTTGCCGATCCGAAATGCTTACCAAGCTTTTGAGGATGGTTTGAAAGACTGTCAAGATGTGCCTAGCCGCGTTTGTAAACTATTGTTTGATACCTGGTTAGCCTCAAACTGTTTGCCATTGGGGGATCGCTTAAGTATGGCTTCTTCAGTGGAAACGCGCTTACCTTTCCTTGACTATCAGCTAATTGAGCTAGTGATGGGACTGCGTAAAGCTATGCCAGACCATGACTTAGGATATAAATCGTGGCTGAAGTCGGCGTTAAGAGGCGTTGTGCCGGACGAGGTCTTGGATCGGCCAAAGCAAGGGTTTCAGCCGCCATTCTATGAATGGATGAGGGCAATTTTAGATAAGTATGTTGATCAGCTGGCATCAGGGCGATTAGTTTCTCTAAAGATTATTTCTTCGGATTATTTAGGTCGAATGATTAACGATTACCCAACGTCCAAGAGGCATATATTCATGCTTTATAAGCTGCTGCTATTAGAATTATGGTATGAAGGAATTCTTGCAGGAAGTTAATGCGTTGCAAAACTAAGACTCTACTTTTTCACTCTGAGGATTTTAATTGATGAACTATGCTCCGATCGCTATTTTTGTTTATAAGCGTCCTGACCACACGCGCCGGACAATTGAATCTCTGGTGCAGTGCTCGGGGTTTGCCGAAAGTCAACTCTATGTGTTTTGTGATGGAGCGAAGAAACCCGGAGACCAGGCCGCTATTGACGAAACCCGCGCAGTTGTAAGATCGATGGTCGGAGAAAGGGCTGAGATGATTGAAGCTGCTCAGAATCAAGGATTAGCAAACTCCATTATCGCTGGCGTAAGTCGGTTGCTAAATGACTATGAGCGGGTAATTGTATTGGAAGATGATCTGATTGTTAGTCCTGGGTTTTTGCAATATATGAATGCTGCTTTGGAGGCGTATCAAGATGAGCCATCGGTAATGCAGGTTTCTGGTTACATGTTTCCGGTGCCGGAATTTGCTAACCGCAATGAGGCGATGTTTTGGCCTTTTATAGGTTCATGGGGATGGGCAACATGGAAAAATGCTTGGCAATACTTTGATCCACAAGCAACAGGCTGGGAAGTTTTGAAAACAGACGAGGAAATGAGGTCTCGTTTTGACTTAGACAGTAGTTTTAACTATTTTAACATGATAAAAAAACAAATGGCTGGAGAAATAGATTCTTGGGCAATTCGATGGTATTGGAGCGTGTTTAAAAATCAAGGATGTGCTGTATTCCCCCCAACAACTTACGTAAAAAACATTGGATTTGATGGCAGTGGAAGCCATGGGTGGTTCACTGCTTGGTTCTTACATAAATCCGAACACAATTGGATGATAGATCAAATTAATTTACCTAAAACGGTTGTAATCAATCCAAAAGATTTGAAGGCAATTAAGCAATCAATGGGCGGATTCAGTAACAAAGGATTATCTATCCTAAGAAATATAAAAAACACCATTACTTCAATTAGTAATTAGATGTATTTAGATTAAATTTAAAGGCTAAGTTTTTTGTAAAAGTAGGACTTCAATAAACTAAAGTGAGAAAGGTTGACAACAACATTAAATATCAGAATACATTCATAGATTTGGGTAATGTTACATACTAAATCTCAAGCAATAATCATGCCGATTTACTTATAAGAACAATGAGGAAAATGAGCACTATCAACAAAAAAGCACTAGTCACACTTGCCATCGGTAAAAAATATGAAGAAATGTTTGAGAAGTACTGCAAAAAGAATTGGAGTTATTATTGTAATAGACATTCTTATGACTTAGTGGTATTAACAAACTCACTTGATGAGACTGATAGAGGAAGGAACCGCTCTCCAGCTTGGCAAAAACTTCTAATTCTTTCTCAGGATTGGTCGTCAAAATATGAACAAATCGTCTGGGTTGATACAGATATATTTATTAATGCCGACCTGGCACCAGATATTGCAGAAAATGTTCCAATTGACAAAGTTGGTGCCGTAGACGCTTATTCCATTCCATCTAGAGAACTGTATACTATTGCTCTTAAAAGGTTATATGAAAACTATCGTTGTATAGGAATGAAATACATAGATAATATAACTCCAGGTCTATTTTATGAGAATAGAGGTATTCACGGTGGTGATTTAGACAAGGTTGTACAGACAGGAGTTTTTGTCTGTTCACCGGAAAAGCACCGGGATATTTTTGAGTACATTTACTACAACTATGAAGATGAAAATAAGAGTGCTGAGTGGAATTATGAGATGCCAGCAATGTCCTATGAGCTTGTCAAAAATGATATGGTTCATTGGATTCCACAACAATTTAACTTTTGCATTAGCGACCTGACTTCTGCTTTCTATCCATTCATATTTCATTCAAATTCTCTTACATCGCTGGCAGAGAGAGCAGTCAACAAAATTCAACGAGGGAACCCTAAGTCTTTATTAATAAGGCAATCACTATTACTGATAGAGAAAATGATCAGTAAAATTCAGCAGAAAGACCCTAAATCCTTGTTGATGAGGCAATCACTTAATAACATATATGACTTAGGGTATTTCATACACTTTGCAGGTTGCTCTAAAATGATGGAATATCTTCATCAGCATCTTCAGGAAATTAAATAGATTCAGATTGGGCTAAAGACTTTTTTGAATACAAGCAGATCAAAATCTGTTCATATTCTAGAGCAAAATATAGATTGGTTTTAATGCAATCATTCTCAAAGGAGTAACTATTCACGAAGGTGCTATCGTTGGTGCTGGCTACGTTGTTACTAAAGATGTTGCTCCTTGGACAATAGCTGCCGGAAACCCCGCTAAATTAATTAGAGAAATTCCAGAGAATGAAAGATAGTAAATTCCAAACATGGGAAGCCGCCGTTGATTGGTTAACAAATCAACCAGATCAAGCTGAACTTATCCAAGCTTGTTACTACGATTCGCCACTTCAAAGTGCAGTCGATCGGTATTGGCAGAGCGAAGAATGGCAAGCCATCAAACAGTTTTTACCTCCTAACCCAGGAGCTGTCTTAGATATTGGTGCCGGTAACGGTATATCTAGCTATGCCTTTGCCAAAGAAGGATGGCAAGTCTCCTCCTTAGAACCCGATCCCAGCATGACCGTTGGGACTGGTGCTATCAAAAAAATAGCCACTGATAATCATCTCAACATCCAAGTTTTTCAGGAGTTTGGAGAAAGCCTGCCCTTTCCTGATGCCAGCTTCCAAGTCGTTTTTGCTAGACAAGTTTTACACCATGCCCAAGACCTAGCCCAACTATGTCAAGAAATTTATCGGGTATTACAGCCCGGTGGGGTCTTTATCGGCGTTCGCGATCATGTCATATCCTCCAAGCAAGACCTACCCAAATTCTTTGAAATACATCCTCTCCACAAGCTATATGGAGGTGAAAATGCTTTTTTGCTCAAAGAATATAAGCAATCAATTAATTCATCCGGATTAACCCTTAACAAAGTGATTGGTTCGTTTGACAGCGTTATCAACTATGCACCTTACACTAAGGAAACTCTAAAAAAAGAGCTGAGAGAGAGATTTCAGCGTTTTCCAGCTGGTAACTTAGTCAGCAGCCTTTTGCTTAACGCATATTCTTTCAACATCTTTCTGTCAATTCTTTCTCGTATTGACCAACGTCCAGGAAGGCTGTTGAGCTTTGTTGGCACTAAACCGGAGTAAGTCCTAATGGCAATTATTTGGATCACCGGAGCGCAAGGATTTATCGGGCGACACCTTGCCCGCCACTTATCCCAACAAAACCACCAAATCTCCGGCATTGGACATGGAGCCTACCTACCAGAAGTAGTAAAGCAATCCCATATCACCCACTGGATTAACGGCGACATCGAAACCACCAACCTCCAGCAACTGCTAGAAAAATCAGGCCATCCTGAGACCATCTATCATCTCGCTGGCGGCAGCTCCGTCGGCCTCTCCCTGCAAACCCCCGCCGAAGACTTCCGGCGCTCCGTTGTCTCCACCGCCGCCCTCCTCGAATGGATGCGCTCCAGCGCCCCCCAAACAAAACTAGTAGTCAGCTCTAGTGCCGCCATCTACGGCGACACCCCCACCGCAAACATCCCAGAAGAAGGAAACTTCACACCTTACTCTCCCTACGGCTTTCACAAAAGAGCTTCCGAACTACTCTGCGCTTCCTACGCCCAAAACTTTGGCCTACAAATTGCGATCGTCCGGCTATTTTCCATCTATGGTCCTGGCTTACGCAAACAATTACTCTGGGAGCTATGCTGTCGGTTGCAAAAATCACCCACCACCCTAGAACTACACGGCACCGGTAACGAAATTCGCGACTGGCTATATATTCAAGATGCTGTCGAAATTTTAGTAGCAGCCAGCAACACGGCTTCCCCATCACCCCTAATCGTTAACGGCGGCACTGGCCAGGGCACCTGTGTCGGAGAAGTAGCCACCCTGCTCTGCCAAAAAATGAATCCCGGTGTAGAGTTAAAATTCTCTGGCCAACAGCGAGTTGGCGATCCATTTTCGCTAGTTGCCGATACCACCCGCCTCGAAACACTAAACTACACACCCAAATATACCCTTGATTTGGGGCTAGATAATTATGTCGGTTGGTTTAAACAGCTACAATCGGAACCAACCTAATTCATTGATATTCGCCCATGAGTAAGACTAAAGTCATTGTTGTTAACCTGTCCACTTCTGGTAGTCGGCTAGGAGGAGCTGCCATAGCCGCCGAATGGCATAGTCGCTACATGGCTGCTCATTACCAGGTTGAACTATGGCGCATGTGGGATGAAACCTCAACTTTTAAGATCGATGATCTAGTTGTCAGGAATTTTGAGTCTAAAACTAACTTGGGAAGTATCGATCGATTATTGCCTAGGCAACTTAAAGCCTTATTCTTAGAAAGTCCTCTTTTACATGCGTTAATTCAGCAACATCCTGACATCATTCATTTGCAGAATCCTGTGCCAGGATTATTTTTTGAAAAAGTAATTGCTCAGGCGAAAATAGCTAATATTAAAACTGTAATTTCCACTCATGGTTTTTTTGAGGTGATTAATCACTTTGGACTTACTAATCCTATCCAGAAGTGGGGATACCATCAATTTGTTACTAAACCTGTCCTTAGATCTATTTTAGGTGTGGATGCTATTCTCTCAGGCTATCCACAAGAGAAAATAGAGCTTTGCTCTTTGGGTATTCCTCCTGAGAAAATTCACCTAGTACCCAATGGTTTAAATCCGTTCTATCTAGAAGTACCTAAATTACAAGAGTGTAGATCTGTATTAAGGAAATATAATATTCCGACAGATAAACCAATTCTCTTATTTATTGGCAACCATACAGCCAATAAAGGTATCTCGACAGTTCTAGAGGTTGCAGCCGCCATATCTGAAAAAGTCACTATTGTTGTCGGAGGAAAGTTACTAGACCCCGATGAGCCAAGACGACGACAGCAAGAAATACCCTCTGCTTCTCACGTCAGTCTGATTTTTACAGATTTTTTAAGCCTAGAAGATCAACGTGCTTTGTATCACCTTTCTTCAATTCTGCTATTTCCTAGCCTATCTGATACTCTCCCCCTAACCATCATCGAAGCTATGGCTCTTGGGCTAACAGTTGTTGCTTACGATGTGGGAGGAATCTCTTTTCAGCTAGCAGAAAATGCTGGTGTTGTTATCAAGGCTGGAAATTTCACTGATTATCTTAAAACAATAGAAAATCTTCTTCAAAATACCCCTCAAATAGAAGCAACTAGTATAAATAGTCAGGTTAGGCAAAAAACTTTATTTTCTTGGGAAACAGCAGCAGTTAAGACTATTGAAATTTATGAAAATTTGATGAAATCTTAAGCTATCGGTGATTTAAGAGTTCTGTTACAATAAGCGCGCAGATGTATTTTTTGGAGAACTAAAATGATTCATGGCAAAAAAGTGGTCTTCTACGAACTAAACGAAGTACCACGAAGAATTTTAGTGGATTATACGAAAGCAAATCCTAATTCAGCACTTGCCCAAATATTTCAGCAAAGCGCTTTCTACGAAACTGTAACTGAGGACAAAGGTCATTTATCTCCTTGGGTTACTTGGCCCACTTTGCACCGGGGTGTTACTAACGAAAAACACCTGATCCAGAACTTTGGTCAAGATCTGTCTGAAGTGAATAAAGAGTATCCAGCTTATACAGAACTACTATCTCGTCAAGGAGTCAAGGTTGGGGTGTTTGGTTCCTTGCATACATACCCTTTGCCAGAGGATGTTTCACGTTATGCATTCTATGTTCCTGATACTTTTGCTAATGGCTCAGAATGCTTTCCGGACTCTTTAAGCTGTTTTCAAGACTTCAACCTCAAAATGGTAGATTCATCAGGTCGTAATGTGAGCAAAGGATTAAATATCAAAGCCGCATTACCCTTTTTGGTAAAAGCGCCCATGCTTGGCGTGCAGTTAGATACGGTTTATCGTTTAGCTAAACAAGTTGCAGAAGAAAAAACTACTCCCAGTCGAGTTGTTCGTAGACGAACCTCTCAAATGCAACTAGCTTTTGATCTGTTTATGAAACAACTATATAAACATAAGCCAGATCTATCCACTTTTTTTACGAATCATGTAGCTTCGTCAATGCATCGCTACTGGCCAGCCAAGTACCCCGAAGACTTTAAAGATCTGGAGTTAACGCCAGAATGGTACAACATCTATAACGAAGAAATCGACTTTACTATGCAAGAAGCTGATCGACAGTTATCCAAAATACTGACATTTGTAAAACAGAATAAAGACTACGTCTTATTGGTTGCCAGCAGTATGGGTCAAGCCGCAGTAGATAGGTCTGCCGCTGTTAAAACGCAACTGCTAATTAGCGATCTGGATAAATTTATGGAAACAATCGGTGTAAGTCGCGATCAATGGCATTCTCGCCGTGCAATGGTTCCAATGTACATGGTCGTTATTGATGAAGAGGTTTCTGAATTAGCGCGTTTGAATCTAGAAAAGCTACATATAAATAATACTCCGATTGAATTTGCAGATCTTGGTAACAACGTTTTTCAAATATTTTTTCAAGTGGAAAACCCAGACAAAGAAAAACTAAGCATTTCTCTTGATGGGCAGACTATATCTTTAAGCAACATTGGTTTAGAAATTATAGACATCGAAGATGAGTCCGGTTCCTATGCGTACCACATCCCTGAAGGAATCTTGTTAGTATTTGACCCAAATCAACCACCAGCATCAAGTGATCACGGAACTCTCTCTACTACAGCAATTGCTCCAGCAATGCTGGCTAATTTCGATATTAAGGCCCCTACTTACATGGTCAAAATCTGAATCGGAGTAATTGTATATTTAAGAAAACAGTTGCCGTATCCGTGTACTTATTGACACATGCTATGCTACTTTAGTGAAAAATCAGGCAGAAATTGTTGTATTGTTGAAGCTGTAGCCATAGCTTGAAGTTTCACCCCTCATTAGTAAATGCCTTTAACTTCTAGTCAATCCCTAAAAAAAACCGGCGATAGTTTGTTGAAAGACTCCCCCAACACTCGGCAAGAAGTTCATCCGGTTAATCTGAAGATAATCAACCAATTCTTTCCTCCAGACTATGCCGCTACCGGCCAGCTTATTGAAGAACTTGCCCATCAACTCCAAGAAGGTGTTGCTTCTGTAGAGGTCTTCACGAGTCAACCTGGATACGCTTTTGATGTTAAAAATCCTCTTCATGCTCCCCGTCGTGAGCAGTACGAATTTCTCAGCATCCATCGATCGCATTCCGCTCAACTTTGGCAAAACCATATTCGGGGCAAAACCCTAGCTGGAGTTCTCTTTTTTCTGCGGTCAACTCTTCATTTACTGCGGTCGAGCCATCGTCGTGAGCTAGTCCTGCTCACCACTGCGCCACCTTTCCTACCGTTTCTTGGCTATGTGGTTAGCCGTTTTTGCAAAATCTCCTACGTCTGTCTACTATATGATCTATATCCAGATATTGCGATCGAACTAGATGTTATTGAGAAGCAGCACTGGATTGCTAAATTTTGGGACAAGTGCAACGCTCTTACTTGGCAACAATCACGAGCAATTATTGTACTAAGTGACACCATGAAAGATCGGATTGTCGCCAAACAACCATCGATCGCCCATAAGATTTCGGTAATTCCCAACTGGACTGAACCAAAAGTTATTAAGCCGATTGCTAAAAACCAGAATTGGTTTGCTAAAGAGCATGACTTAGTAGATACTTTCACTGTTTTGTATTCTGGTAATATGGGACGCTGCCACGATATGGAGACCCTGCTGGATGCCATTATTCGACTGCAAGGCAAGCCAATTAAATTTGTTTTTATTGGCAGCGGTGACAAGCGAGACTATGTCCAAAACGAAGTAGAACAAGCAAGCGTTACTAATTGCTTGTTTTTGCCATATCAATCCCGAGAAAACTTGCCTTTTTCTTTAACAGCTTGCGATATCTCGATCGTCAGTATTGCCAAAGAGATGGAGGGATTGATTGCGCCTAGCAAACTATATTCCGCCCTAGCGGCGGGCACTCCTATTGCTGCTATTTGTCCGGCTCATTCCTACTTAAATGATGTTGTTTCTCAAGCCTGTTGTGGTGCTACTTTTAGAAATGGTGACGGTTCCGGATTAGCGACTTACTTAGAACAACTAAGTCATGATCATGATTTAGTGAAAGACTTAGGCCAATCGGGAAGAGAATATTGTGTAAACAACTATTCCAAAGAAAAAATCGCTCAGGACTACTTACAGCTCTTTCGATCTTTGACATCCTCAGAGTTATCGATGAGTAAGCGAAGATAATTTGTGCCTCTAGTGACCTCTAGTGATTATACTAGCGAAGAAAATCCCCCTTAGCTTCAGAGGGATTTTTTCGCTGCGTCTATATCAATTAGTCAATAATTCGAACATCAACAACCTTCTCTGACTCTGATAGTAGAGCGGGCTTACTATAGTATTCATAGTAACTATGATAACCAGTATGGTGAGCTGCCACTTGGTTAACAGCCATGCCTAAAATCGGTGTTTCGAGGGAAGATAAGAGAGTAATGGCACGATTGATCGATTGACGCTGGGCAATATCTAATCCAACTACAAAAACCAAGCCATCAGCCAGAGTAGTTAAAAGACGAGTATCACTAACCCCCAGGATTGGTGGAACATCAAGTACTATGTAGTCATACTCTTTGCGCCATTCATCCATCAACCGCTCTAAACGCGGTGAATTAAGTAATGCGATCGAATTAACCACTCGTGGTCCAGAGAACAAGGCATCCAGCTTAATACCAGGCGCTTTCTTGACTAAGTCTTGCCATTTATGGGTGCCACTGATCACATCTGTTAATCCCTCTCGGGCGAAGCAGTCAACTCCATGAAAAATTGGGGATTTAGAACAGAAATTGCGGACACTGGATTTATATAAATCACCATCGATTATCAATACTCGGTAGCCCAGTTCGGCAAGGTGCACAGCAGCATTAAAAGAAATAGTTGATTTTCCCTCTTTTGGCAAACCGGAGGTGAAAGCCACCACCTTACCCTCTAAACTTTCTTTTTGATCCGTCGTAAACCCAATGCCCAAAGCTAAAGACCGGATTGCTTCGATAAAGCTCCAGTATTCATAGTCTTTTCCTTTCTTACGACTAACTGGCGTCGCTCGATCATCAGACTGAATTGCGGCTTGCGCATGTAAATCTCCGACTTTGGGGATTAGCGCTAAAATAGGCAATCCAGTCAAGTCTTTAACAGCTTCTGGGTCGTCAATGCGGGTATCAAGCTTGTTTAAGCCGATGGCGGCTAATGCTCCTACTAATAAACTGGCTACTGCTCCTAGACCTAGTTGACGAGGGACATCTGGCGAAATAGGAAAGTCGGGTAGTTCTGGCGGATCTAGTAAAGTCCAAGGCACGATCTTTTCGGCATTAACAATTTTCAATTCTTGTAGTTTCTGCAAGAAAGCAGTCAATTCTTGAGTTTGGAGTTTATACTCCCGTTCTAACTCTGTATACTGCTTTTGCAGTGCGGGCAGCTGGGCAATTTGCGTTTCCACCTGGTCATAAACTTTTTTTAATCCAGCTTGTTGAGCAGCTTGAGAGGCGATAGTTGTCTCCAGTTTCGCCTGCTCTCCAGCAAAACTCTCGGATAGAGAAGACCCTGCCTTGTTACCAGAAACGTTAGATATAGCACCGCTAGCGAGTTCTGCATCTGATACTGGTCGTTTCAGAACATCTTGCGCTCTTTTTCTGAGCAATAATTGCAACTGTTCGCGCTTTTTCTTGTAATCAATGATCGTTGGATTTTCGTCGCTTAACCGAACTCTTTCCTGATTGTATTTGATATTTAGGAGGTTAATTTCTTCAAATAGCTTCTGATACACACCATCTTGAGTAAGCACAGTTGTAGATAAAGAATTGTCAGAGCGTAGTCCCACTTGCCCTAACTGCTTATTTAGCTGTTGCTGGGCTTGCTGAGCTTGCAAATTGGCTACTTGAGCTTCATTCAACTTGCCAATAACGAGTTGGCGATATTCAGATAAAGCCTTGGCAGCACTTTCGGGATCGGCAAAGCGGTATTTGCGCCGAAACTGTTCGATTTGCTGAGCTGAAAATTCTAATCTCTTACGAGCCTCTGGTAATTGGGCTTCAATAAAGGCGATCGAACTGTCTGTCTTAGCCTTTTTTTGCTTGATACTAAAATTAATATAGGTGTCGCTTAAAGAATTTAAAACAGCAACTACTCTTTCTGGGGAAGGATCAGAGTAAGAGATATTTAAAATATCAATATCTGTCTTTGACGAAATCTTAATATTATCTAGTACTTTATCAGGAGTAGCACGGAGCTTTGGGTCAACAATCTGATCCATCGCTTTTTTGATCAACTGCTTGCTCTGTAATAGCTCAATGGTTGTTTCAATTTGGGTAGTACGAGTGGAGGTAGAAGAATTCTCACCGTTATTATTACTGCCTCCCCCAGCTAACGCGGCTAATTTATCCACTCCTGATGAGCCTTTGTCTAACTCAATTGATATCTGAACTTCTGATTGGTAGATACGGGTTTGGGTGAGAGTTTTCAACACAATGCCACCCATCATCAAGGAGCTGAGTAGAGCGCTGACATACCAGTATTTGCGCAGAGCGTTGGTGATTAACTTGAAATTGCTTTCTTCTTTCGATCCTGATTCTTGCATTCCAAGAAACTGGAGAGCCCCAGGTTCAGCTAGTTTGACAAGGTTATCTTTCATGATTATTTGAGGTATGGGCGATAGTGCTTGCTGACTCTCGCAGGGCAATAATTCTAAAAAAACTAAATATTGATGGACGATGACTTTACTTCCGAACTAAGTCTGGACAGTACATTGATGTCATCTATTCTTGCTATCTCTGAGATGCTAGGTTATAAACTTTCTTAACCATACTAGCAATTGATGGGCACTAATGAGCGATGTGTATTATTTTTGTGTGTCTATTTACTTTGAGGGATTTGAGGAGCAAAGCAGCCTTCTAGTTTATAATGTTTGACCCAGAGCAGGACTATTTTATGAGGGTGAATGGGCAAAATTAGTTTCATCGATCGAGTAAGACTGGGCACCGCTGTATTTGCGGCCAAAGCTATTACTACTACCATTCGTACCCTGAAACTAGGAGCGGCTAGTGTTTTACCGGGTACGATCGCTAAAAATCTGCACCCTCGGATTTTAAATCTGCTCTCACAGCAGATTAAGCATGGTGTGATCGTAGTGGCTGGTACCAATGGCAAAACAACTACTTCTTTGCTGCTACGCGCCATGCTGGAAAAAGATGGTTGGTCGGTAGTCCATAACGAGGCCGGAGCCAATCTGGTTAATGGTCTGATCACCACCTTGCTTGATCACACTAGTTTAACTGGTCAACTCAAAGCCGATTTTGGCATTTTAGAAGTAGACGAAAATGTGATTCCGCTGGTACTGCCGCAATTGCAACCCAGATATATCATGGCTCTCAATCTATTTCGCGATCAGCTCGACCGGTACGGAGAGGTGGATACCATTATTTATAAATGGGCAAAGGTGATTGCGGATTTGCCACCCACCACCACTCTGATTATCAATGGCGACGACCCAGCGCTGACTCACTTTGGCCAGCAAATGGTTGCTGCGCCTATTCCTAAGCAGGTTGCGTATTTTGGTCTCAGCGAACCAGAGCTGTATCTAGATGAAATTCCCCACGCCGTAGATTCTATTTACTGCCCTAGCTGTGGTCATGCTCTCGATTATCAAGGTGTGTATCTTTCCCATCAGGGTGACTATGCCTGTCCCCAGTGTGGTTTTCATAAAAATGAGCTGTCGATCGACAGCCGCAAATGGCCACAGGTACTAATCGGGGTTTATAACAAATACAACACTCTGGCCGCAATCACCACCGCCCAATCGATCGGTGTGGGTACTGAGAAAATAATAGATGTGATTGGGAACTTCCAAGCGGCCTTTGGCCGAGCCGAAGAACTCGTCTATCAGGGCAAAAAAGTGCGAATTCTGCTCACCAAAAATCCGGTGGGGATGAATGAGACCATTCGAGCGATCGAGCAAGTGCAAAAAGCGGGCGGCAGCTCTGTCACACTGATGATCCTCAATGATCGAACTCCCGATGGCACCGATGTTTCTTGGATTTGGGACGTGGACACTGAAAAATTTGTCAATTCTGGCGGTACCATCGTGGTGAGTGGCGATCGGGTGTTTGATATGGCACTGCGTTTAGAGTACAGCAAAGAACAGCTGGGGAGCGGCTGTCGGCTGGTCATCGAACCAGACACCGCTGCGGCGGTGCAAAAGGCATTGGAGCTAACCCCTGCTGATGAAACTTTGCATATTATCCCTACTTACTCGGCGATGTTAGAGGTCCGCGAAATCTTGACTGGCCGCAAGATCCTCTGATGTACCAGGCAGTCCACTAATGTTAAAATAATACCCCAGTCTCCAGAGCGGAAAAATTTATGCAGAGATGGTTAAAGCGTCTATTTACCGCAATTTTGCTGGGTGGACAGGCACTCATTCATGTTCTGAAAGGAAGATTTCACTACAGCAATATTATTGAGCAAATGAGCTTTGTTGGCCCGGCTTCTATCCTGATTGCGATCCTGACTTCAACGACAGTGGGCATGGTGTTCACTATCCAAGTAGCTAGAGAGTTCATTAGTATTGGGGCCGGACAAGCGGTGGGGGGAGTACTGTCACTGTCTCTGACCCGCGAGCTGGCACCGGTTTTGACGGCTGTAGTGGTAGCTGGTCGAGTGGGATCAGCCTTTGCCGCGGAGATTGGCACCATGAGAGTGAGTGAACAGATTGATGCTCTTTATGTTTTAAAGACTGATCCGATCGACTATCTGGTGATTCCGCGCCTCATCGCCTGTTGTGTGATGTTACCGATTCTGACATTGATGTCGATCGGCACGGGCTTAGCCGGTGGATGGCTAATTGCTACTAGTATTTATAATTTGCCATCTAAAGTTTTTATTGAATCTTGCCAAACCTTTCTCGACCCTTGGGATATAGCTAGCGCACCCATTAAAGGATTATGTTTTGGGGCAATGATTGCGATCATTGGTTGTAACTGGGGTTTAACAACTACTGGTGGAGCAAAGGGGGTGGGAGAGTCAACGACGGCGGCAGTGGTGACTTCGTTGTTAGCTATTTTTATTTCTAATTTTTTCTTGTCGTGGGTGATGTTCCAAGGTACCGGTAATGCGGTCAAGCTTTAATGGGAACTAATTTAGACCAAGTCTCTTAATTGATCCAACGCCATAACCAGCTTTCTTTTTTGCTGGCTTGAATTTGCTGAACTCTAACTTCCAGTTGATGGCGTTCTTTGGCCGACAGCTGACCAGAAACGTGACCGATTTGCCAGACAAGACTAGAACAGGTAGACAACACACAAAATAGCAAGCCACACCCACCCCCCAGATGAAAGTAGAAGCCATAAACTACTCCTGGCCAAGAAAAGTATTCTTGTAAAATGACAATACTCTCCCGTAGCTCCCACAGGCTCCACCAACCCAGTGTTAGCCACATCAGTAGCATCGATAGCCACCGCCGCCACACCTCTAGTTGCTGTAGCTTAGCCACCTGCTGAGCCAGCAACAGATCGGGGGGCAGTTCTGAATCGGGTTTAGCTCGATTGTGGGAAGACATGACTAAATACTGGCAGTAGGCATGTTTTTTGGTCGCCGCGCGCGCCACCAAGCTAGCAAAGTACTGGCAATAAAAATACTGGAATAGGCACCGGCTGTAAAACCAATGATGAGAGCTAGTGCAAAGTTATGCAAGGTCTCGCCACCAAAAATAAATATCGAAAATAGAGTCAACAAGACGGTGAGAGTGGTGTTGATCGATCGAGTGAGAGTTTGGTTAACGGCATCTTCCACAATTTGATTGATCGGTTCATTGGGGTTGAGGGATACCACTTCGCGAATTCGATCATAAATTACCACTGTATCGTTCACCGAGAAACCAATGATTGTTAAGATCGCTACTACAAATAGGCTATCGGCTTCAATGCCGTTAGTTAAACCCAAAATGGCAAAGATGCCGACTGTAATAAATACATCATGAAATAGTGCTACAAAAGCAAAAAATGCATAGTCAATCTGGAACCGCACTGCCAAATACAGAAAAATTCCTAGAAAAGAAATCCCGATCGATAGTAATCCATTCGTAAATAATTGCTTACCCAAGGTTGGTCCTACAGTGTCATTTTGGATCTTGCTCGGATCAAGCTTGCCAATTTTTTCTGCCAAAGCCACTTCTAATTTTTGTCGTTCAGCCTGTTTCAGCTCGCGAGTTCTAATGGTAATACCTGTTTTACCGATAGGCTGTACCGTACTACCAACAAACCCTTGACTATCAGTTACTTTTCGCACCGCATTGATATCGATCGGCTGTTGGCAACTATTGGGAGCAGTACAGTCCAACTCATATTGCAGTTTACTACCGCCAATAAAGTCGAGGCTCGGACGCAAAGGTGCCCGGATGTCCGGGCGATTCCAGGAAATCACCATGGCTGCAATTCCGGCCAAAATAACTGCAATGGAAAGGCTCCACCAAATCTTGCGCTGCTGAATAACTTTCAGTTTCATAACTTGTTTTTAAGGGTGAAATTTAAACGGTGGGTTCAGCGAGTTTGGGCAGGTTCGGACAAAACAGCTGCGGACTTTGACGGAGAGTAGGAAAACCTAGCACTAACAACAACAGAAATGTGCGACTACAGGTCAGAGCCGTGAACATACTGACCACTACACCCAATCCCAGGGTAAAAGCAAACCCTTTGAGCAAGCCAGTTCCCAGCCAGAAGAGCGCACCACAGGAAATTAGAGTGGTAAGGTTACTATCCAAAATGCTGGAAAAAGCGCGGTGAAATCCAGATTCGACCGATCGATACAAGGTTTTCCCGGCTTTTAGTTCTTCACGAGTCCGCTCAAAGATCAAAACATTGGCATCTACGGCCATCCCAATACTTAAGATGAAACCAGCAATCCCCGGTAGAGTGAGCGTTACTCCCAAAATATTAAAAACTGCTAGCGTGAGCAAGGTATAAATCACTAGGGAAACATTGGCTACCAAGCCCAATACCCGATAGTAAATACCCATAAAGATCAACACCAAAGCCAGACCGCCGCCAGCAGCATAAAGACTACTACGGATACTTGCTTGTCCTAGGGTGGCTCCCACTGTCCGATTTTCCACAATTTCGACCGGTAAAGGCAAGGCTCCACCACGTAGCTGCACGGCTAAACTTTCAGCATCTTTAGCCTTGAAATTCCCGTTAATAGTCGCACCACCACCAGAAATACCAGTAGCTTTATATTGGATATCTACGATCGGACGAGAGATGAGGCCACCATCTAGAAAAATACCGATACTCCGACCGGTGCCAGCCAGATTCTTGGTTAGCTGGGCAAAAGCATCACCGCCCGCTTTATCAAACTGTAAAGACACATCCCAAGCATCTACAGACTGAGTTGGCCGTGACTGGGCACCGACCAAGTTTTTACCAGTAAGCTGAGGAGCCGAAAACAATTCGGCGATCAACTCATTGCTTTTCTTCAGTTCAGCTTTAGCCTTCTCGATCGTCTGGGGGTCTTTATTCCCAGACTTTTTCAAGATGTCCATTTGAACTTGAGCGATCTGGTTTTGCTGACTAACGGCTTGAAACTTTTCTTCAGTATCCGGTTTTTGCTCCCGAAAATCTAACTGCGCCGTACCACCTAGCACTTTCTCGGCTTCTTGCGGATCGCTCACCCCCGGCAACTGTACCAGAATCTGTTTATTACCCATGGTCTGTACCAACGGTTCCGAGACTCCCAAGCCGTTAATCCGGTTTTCAATTACCTTTTTGACATCTTCCAGATTCTCGTCAGTGATTTTGGGAATATCTTTGGTGGGTTGTACTTGGATGGTTAGCTGCGAACCACCTTGCAAGTCCAGTCCCAGATGTATAGGCAGCTTCACCAAAGCCGTAATGGCGGCAACTACCAGTAATATAATCAGTCCTAAAATAAGACGCTGTTTTTGCATGACCAAGAAGTTAGTAAAAGTTGACTGGGACTGGAAGTTACAGCGAATTTAGTTAGTAGTACAACACCTTAAGTGTGACCATCAACCATATTTTTGACCGCTGCCACGATCTGCGGCGGTTGTACGATCGTCAGGTATTCTAACTTGCCATTGTAAGGGGTGGGGATATCTTGGGAAGACATCCGCACCACTGGGGCATCTAATTCATCAAAACAGGTATCCATAATTGAGGCAGTGAGTTCTGCCGCAATCCCACCAGTTTTCATGCACTCTTCCACAATAATAACCTTGTGGGTCTTGCGGATCGAGGCCGTGATGGTTTCCATATCCAAAGGCTTAAGAGAAATTAGGTCAATAATCTCCGGGTCATAGCCTTCGGCTTCCAGTGTTTTTAGCGCTTGCAAGACGTGGTAGCGCATCCGGGAGTAAGTCAAGATGGTGACATCTTTGCCTGTGCGTACCACTTCGGCTTTATCGAGAGCACAAACGTAGTCGGTATCAGGTAGATCTTCCTTGAGGTTATAGAGTAAGACATGCTCAAAAAACAGCACCGGATTATTATCCCGAATAGCCGCTTTCAGTAAACCTTTGGCATTGTAAGGCGTGGAACAAGCCACAATTTTTAGGCCAGGTACGGCTTGGAAGTATGCTTCCAGACGTTGGGAATGCTCGGCACCGAGATTTTTACCAACCCCACCGGGTCCACGAATGACGATCGGGATTTTAAAGTTGCCGCCGGAGGTGTAGCGCAGCATCCCAGCGTTGTTGGAGATTTGGTTAAAGGCCAGCAGCAAAAATCCCATATTCATCCCTTCGATGATCGGCCGGAGACCGGTCATGGCAGCGCCGATGGCCATGCCCACAAAGCTATTTTCCGCGATCGGCGTGTCTAAAATCCGCAGATCTCCATATTTTTTATGGAGGTCTTTAGTGACTTTGTAGGAACCACCATAGTGGCCAACATCTTCACCAATTACCAGGACATTGCCGTCCTGAGCCATTTCTTCATCGATCGCTGCCCGGAGGGCGTTAAAAAATAGAGTTTCTGCCATGACTAAATCTGTATCGGTGTAATCAAGTTTGAGCTGCTTAGCCTACGATCTTAGCGTAGATGCGGTCTTAGATACCCAGCCGCTGGTAGACAGCGGTGGTGTGCTGGAGATGATGCTGAGGGTTAAAGCATTGATCGATCTCTGGGGGAGCCAGATGCTCAGTTACCCGGATATCTTGGCGCACCAATGCCTGGAAATCGCCGCCGGGTTTGTTCCAAGCCGTATGAGCATTAGATTGAACGATCGAATAAGCGGTTTCGCGGTTCATGCCCTTGCTGACCAAGGCTAGTAATACCTGCTGACTGAAGACTACGCCGCCATAGCAGTTCATATTCCGCTGCATATTGTCGGGGTAAACCAGCAAATTCTTGACTAAATTAGTGGTTTCTACCAACATGAAATGCGCCAAGATGCAAGAATCCGGCAGGCAAATCCGCTCGACGGAGCTGTGGGAGATATCCCGCTCGTGCCACAGCGCAACGTTCTCGATTGCCGCCACGGCATTAGCTCGCAAAATTCTGGCCATCCCGGTTAAGCGTTCCGATCTAATCGGGTTCCGTTTGTGGGGCATCGCTGAAGATCCCTTTTGGCCTTTAGAGAAGAATTCTTCCACTTCTAACAGGTCAGTTTTTTGGAGGTTGCGAATCTCGACGGCGAAGCGTTCGATCGATGCTCCCAACAGCGCCAAAACATTGGCAAAATCAGCATGGATATCGCGAGAAATTACCTGGGTGGAAGCAACATCTGGTCGCAAGCCCATTTTTTCACAGGCTAAGGCTTCGACGCGCGGTTCAATATTGGCATAAGTACCCACGGCTCCAGAAATTTTCCCGACAGCAATATTGTTGCGAACAGCAATCAATCGATCGCGATTCCGCAGGACTTCTGCTAACCAACCGGCCAGCTTAAAGCCAAAGGTAATTGGTTCAGCGTGGATGCCATGGGAACGACCGACCATCACGGTATCGCGGTGCTCGGTAGCGCGAGTGCGAATGGCCTCGGCTAGTTGTTCCACATGATTAATGATAATGTCGGCACTGGCCACCATTTGCAGGGCCAAAGCGGTATCTAACACATCGGAACTGGTCATGCCTAAATGGATATAGCGACCAGCATCGCCTACGTACTCATTAACATTGGTTAAGAAGGCAATAACATCGTGACGGACTTCGGCTTCAATTTCTAGAATCCGATCTACGCTAAAATTGGCCTTGGCTTTAATCTCGGCTACTGCTGCTGGCGGAATGTATCCCAACTCAGCCTGGGCTTCACAAACAGCAATTTCTACTTGCAGCCAAGTTTTAAACTTGTAATTTTCTGTCCAAATCTCACCCATTTCGGGCAATGTATAGCGCTCGATCACTGATCCGTCACATGAATACAACCGCTCCATTGTAGCAGTGGGAGACATTTTAGCAATCCGCCGCAATTACCATGACTTCTATTCCTCATCCCGACGCTCAAATTCGATCGATCGACTGTGCTGTGATTACGATCAGTGATACCAGAACCCCAAAGACAGATCAGAGTGGTCAGCTGATTCAGCAGTTACTTACGGCCGCTGGTCACCAAGTGGTGGTCTACCGAATTTTGCCCGATGAACCAGCTCAGATTACGGAGTTACTGACCGAATTGGGCGAAAATCAACAGGTGCAAGTGGCAATTTTTAATGGCGGCACTGGCATTGCCCCCCGTGATACCACCTATGATGCCCTAGCCAGAATGCTGGACAAGACCCTACCGGGATTTGGTGAGATTTTTCGCCAGCTTAGTTATGCCGAAATTGGTACTAGGGCGATCGCCTCTCGATCGATCGCTGGCACCTATCAAAATTTGTTAGTTTTTTCTTTGCCAGGATCGCGAGGGGCTGTGCAGCTGGGAGTGTCACAAATAATTTTGCCGGAAATCAATCATCTGGTTAAACAATTACGAGGTTGAGTTCAAAGTCCGCGTTTAAATCCACATTCCGCTAGTTGAAGAGGCCATCCGAAAATTAAAATAGAGCTAAATCAAAGCCAGAAGGCAAAAAGGTCATCATTAATTCAGTAATCAGCATAGAAAATATAGATCATCTAGGAATCGAAGCTGGATTGGTAGATAAGATCGGCATAGTCGAAATTATTAATCAACGGTCAGTTGCTTTTCTCTCGATCCAGATATTCATTACTTGGGTAATCTGTAAGGTGGTCTATTCGCTGATCAGCTGCCATTTTCGCTAGCTAACTTTGTCCTTCTAATCCGCTAATTCGTGCCCGATCGGCTTGGTTATCTTTGATGATGATTTCCACCATCTGTTCTAAACGGGTAATGTTTTGCTCAGAACGATCGATCGCTCTGAATGTATTAGCTGATAACTCCATGGCCGCCGCTGCTGTTTCTTGCGCTGCTGCTGCTGTTCTTTGGGATGATGCGGCTAACTCTAGAGAGCTGGCCATTGCTTGAGTATTAAAGCTCATACCTTCTCTGATTGACTCAATGCTTCGAGCTTGGCTTTCTGCGCTGGCCTGTAAGCTGACCAAGCCCTCCAACATGGCGCGGGATTGATTCTCGTTGTTAGCAGTCGAAATTGCCAGACTGGTTACAAGGGCTTGTAATTCTTCGGTGGTCATAATGCTATCCTTTTTTTAGTTATTTCGGTTTCGATCGCGCTGCTGATAACAGTCCGTTCGATCGAATGGCCCTCGCCTTCACTGGTGGGGGCTATTTTGATTATAGGTGTCGGGTGCTCAGTAAAGATAGAACGGCTCCAATAAAGGGTTTTGGTATGTCGATCGCTCTGCCGATAGTGATTCCTTGTTCTATCAATTAAGTAGAGAAGTCTAATTATTTGTAAGACTCTTTACAAGATATCTGCTTCCCAGCAAGGATTTTGGCTGATTGAAACATCTTACATTTAATTCTCTAGACCTACTTACGGCGGTTTGGTCTAGAGAATTCCAAACTTTCCTCCTCTGGGTCTTCTGGGTTGGTAAGGAAATGATCGTCGATGTCTTCTGGGAGCGGTGAAGTTCACCCAATTTCTGAGACTAATTTATTCTTCCTCTTCAAACTCACCAAGAGCGTCATCAAACTTGTTGATAATGTCGAGTAATTTCGCTACTACTCGATCGAAGATTTTTTTGCGCTCTAATAATTTGGGTTTGTCGTTACAAGCACTCAATACAGTTTCCCTTAATGGCTCTTTGCCCGAGAACTTGTAGTTGGCGATCATCTGATTCACGGCTTCTGCGTTGAGATTTTCCTCAATGCAAAGTTGCCGAACTGCTTCAACCCGTTCTTGATTCCAGAAATCTTTAAACACGTTTTCGATCGTCTGTTCTGGTTCGATGGCGATCATCCGCTCTTCAATAAACTTCTCAATCAGATCCCGTTTGCTCCGTAATTGGACTTCTTTGCCAATTAGCTCCAGAATAGAAGCTTTCTTCTTCTGATAGTTTTCCTGGGTGGCATCGTCTTTAACATCTTGCTGGAGTTTTGCTAGTAATTTGAGGATATAGCCAACATTAATCTCATCCCTCTGAATTAATTCCAACTCAAAATCGATCTCTTCAACAATCGATTCTCCTTCCTCCTCGTTGCGAGTTCGGGTGCGATCGTATAGGGAGCATGTCATCTTTTTTGGTAGAAAAATCAAGCCTTGTATAATGGAGCTCACAGCCATTTTGACGGAGAAAAGTCTTGACCCCAGACGAAAAAGTGAAACTAGACGAGCATGTTCAAGCGATTGCCAAGCTATTGTATGCCGACGCGGATAAAAGTCAGATGACTAATCTGGGACAGATTGAGGAGGGAATTCGCACACAACTCCAGAAGCATGTGAGTCCCCAATTAGGTGTTTTTTTATCACAGAAATTACAGGAACAAACGCCGGATACATCCGTACCGTAAAAAGTATTTTAGGAAACTTACCTTTAAGCCAGAAACAAGGACAAGCATTGGGTGTAGAGGTTGGTAAGCAAATTAGCCCCTACTTAGAACTATGCTGTCTACGGGTCAGCGCTAATGTCAGTTATGCCAACGCTGAATCAGATATAGCAATGCTAACTGGCATGAAGATAAGCTCTAATACTCAACAACGATTAGTTCAAACTAGCAAATTTCCTCCTCCAGT
>JANOQI010000003.1:0-10474 GCA_031414775.1 Synechococcales cyanobacterium VAR_4_metabat_354 | reverse complement strand
CAGTAGTGAAGCTGTCATAAAATATATTGAAGATCCACACCATTCAGCAAACTAAGATGAAGGGGACTGAAGTCCCTCGAGTCGCTTCCCTCTCAGGGCTAAAGCCACTGAGTTTCCCGCATTCCGCACTCTTACTATGAGTAAAGCTCAAGATCAGCGTAATCCTCAACGGCTAAAACATAGGTTTCAGGGTATTAGCAACGCGATCCATAATGCTCCGACTTTATTGAAGGGTTCAGGTGATATTGCCAGAGCTATAACTAGCTTGGCTGGTTTGGCCAATCTTCTCGGTATCCACTTGTCTCCTATTTCCTGAGCTTCACGAAGTTTCTCAGGTTTTTGATTGCGGGAATAGTCGATCGAACTCATGAAGCAAATCGATGAGGCTATTTCGAGTTGGCCGATTACTTGGGGACTAATGACTTCGTAACAACCCCGCCCGCATTTGAATCGCGGGCTAGCGTATAAAACCTGTTAAAACAGATTGGAGAAATGTTGATTTAGTCTACTTGAGTAGACTTCTTTCAGATAGCCCGTGATTTATCTACGGGCGGTTGTGGATGAATACCGATTGATCATGGTTAAATGGCTGAGTCGATAACCGCCCGTAGATAAATCACGGGCTAACAGGCAAAACCCGTTGAAACGGGTTGAACTCATCATGCCTATCGTGCAGAATGAATAATATCAGGCTCTAAATAACGTTCGATCGAGCCTTGGGCATGGTGTTGTTTCTGATTATTGACGTAGGTAATTGCCCGATCGAGTTGTTGTCCGCCTAATGAAAATACCCCATATTCTTTTTGCCAAGCAAATTTAGTTTCTGGGTCTAGTTTAGTTTGATTGACAAAGTGAGAACTGCTGCCTTTTATCCGCTTCACAAAGTCTGAGATTGCCATACTTGGAGGAATTGAAATCACAATATGAATATGGTCGCTAATGCCACCGATTCCGTGTAACGGACAGTTCAGAGTATGGCATTTAGATCGGATGTAATTATAAAGTTCCACCTCAACATTTTCGGTAATGAGTGGCAATCGATCGAATGTTGACCACACGAGATGATAATAAGTTCTCCAAAATGTCATCGCGATCTCACAACTCAAATTCTTTTAATTATTATTCCCAGATTTGAGAATATTATCTTGCTATGGCGAATCGACACTGACCACAACTAGCATTTGATTACCTACGCTAGGCTACGTCAACGATCCGATGAGATATTGTCGATTTGTATCGTTTTTGGTACAATATAGACCATACAGGGAAATTTAAGGAGCTAAGATAATGGTTTTTCAAGAAATCGTTGATTCTGTTCGAGCCTTATCTATAGAGGAGCAAGACAACCTCATTGAGTTAATTCATCAACAGAGAGAACAACAGCATGGTAATAAGTTCTGGGAAGGCTTTAAAGAACTGAGAGCAACAATGGAACGAGAAGGAATTTCTTTTAATGATGAAGACTTTGCTGACCTGAGAGATCGATCACCAGGGCGTGAAGTGAACCTATGAGCCTAAAATATTTGCTCGACACCAATATTATTTCGGAGCTGATGCGTCCAGCTCCAAACCCTATAGTCCTTAATAAAGTCGATCTGTACAAAGAAGAAACAGCAACGGCTAGTACCGTAGTTCATGAACTCCTCTATGGCGGTTTGCGGCTTCCTGAATCTAAGAGGCGCAAGGCTTTTTTAGACTACATCAATAATTCGGTTCTTAACTTACCGATACTTGGTTACGACTCCAGATCTGCCCAATGTCATGCCCAAGAAAGAGCACGCCTATCCAGAATCGGTAAAACTCTAGCTTTCGCTGATGGACAAATTGCTAGTATTGCATCTTCCAACGACCTGATCTTAGTGACCAATAACGTTGCCGATTTCCAATACTTCGAGAACCTGAAAATCGAAAACTGGTTTGAGAGCGGAGATAATTCATGAAAAGTCCCAATCCCCATATCGGCTCTGCTTTTGATGGCTGTTTGGCAGCAGAGGACTTACTCACAAAAGCTAATGAAATTGCTATCAAAAGAGTCATTGCTTGGCAGCTTCAGCAAGAAATTACATCAAAGCAAATGACCAAAACCAGCGTAGCTAAAGCAATGGGCACCAGCCGCGCCGCAGTCGATCGGCTCCTCGACCCCGAAAATACTTCTGTCACTCTCAACACTCTAGGCAAAGCAGCCAGCATTTTGGGCAAGCGCATTAAAATTGAGCTTGTTGAAGGCTGATAAGTTTGCGTAGTCATCAATAATATCCCCAGCCATTAACTCTCTCCATTCATCTGACGACTGGTAATGGGGTAGCATTTTCTCTGCTTGCTGGGCAAGAACGGATCGTCGCTCTGATAAAGGTTTTTTAAGGAAAGCTCGACGCTCATCCAACGTTAACTCGATCGCACTTTCAGATTGACCTTCGCCAAAAATAGCAGGAGCAGATAACTTGTGTTTAACTAAATCCCTTTCGGCGGCAGGGAGATTTTCAACCATTTGAATAATCGATTCTACTAATGCAGTATTCATTAAACACCTTCCTTTGCAGATTGAAACTTCTGCCGTAATTGTTCTACAACCACATCTAAATCAACGCCCTCGCCTCTATCAAGTTCAGCCACTGCTACTTTGCGGCAAATATCTGCGAGCAGATTGTCTCTGGCCTTCAAAACTGGATCTAGATCGCTCATAAACTTGGGTTTCTATCAATTCGATTACTATTATGGCATTCGATCGAAATCATCAGTGCAATAATCTATGCCAATGGGGATAAATAACTGTAAGCGAACCAATCCTTACCCCGAGCAGCGGTCCATCCCATGCGTGAACAAGACATCCAAGACCTCATTGCCAGTCAGCGCCCCTACTACCAACTCCAAGGCACACCCATTCGGGGCATTGATAATCAATACTGGCTCGTCTTCAAACACCAAGATGCCGACAGCTTACTCAAAAACGTCATTCGGTTCCTGGGCTTTCGCAACCAACACACCACCCACAAAATAATTAGGATCGATGAACGCACCGGCTACATCATCACCTACGCCCCCAAAAATCCTGGTGATATTCCCTCCTTCGCCATCCTGCGGACTGGTGCTATCTCTCTAATCACTCAATTCCTGCAAGAAATCGAGAGAGTCAAAAACAAAGCTCTGCTCTCCAACAACTTTCGGGGTATCGAAAATATCAAAGGTCATTACAACTTGCCCGAAGACCAAGCCGAATATCAAACCATCATCAATCAACTACTCCAACACAGCACCATCTACCGTCGCGCCACTGCCTACTTCGATAGCGGACTGCTCAAATTCTACGAAGGCCCCCTGCAAGAATTCTTACAATCAAATGGCCGCATCCAGTTACTGATGGATTGGCGGGGCTTCACCAAAGAAAAAGACATCATCGCTCTCGAACAACTCTACGACACTAGCAACCCCACCCAGTTTATTCAGCGCACCCTGCAAGAATTTTTAGCCGGACTAGAAGAAAGCAGTTTTTCGGGGACTGAGATTTTAGCCGAACTGATCCGTCTAGGATTCCTCGAAATCAAGCTAGTCAAAATGGAAGGTGGACGTGGCATCTACCATAGTAAAACCGGCATCTTCAGCGACAGCAAAGACAATCACGCTCTACATGAAGGCTCCAATAACTTCACCGTTGCTGCTCACTCCCGAAACTTTGAACGCTGTCTATTTTTACGTTCTTGGGTATCAGAAAGCGATCGATCGAGCATTTTAGAATTCATCCAAGAATTCGATGAAGAATGGACTAAGCCCAACTTTGCCTACGACCTCAACCAAGACTTTCTGCAACAAGTACTTGCCGAAAAACAACGCCGCAGCCAAACCCAGCAGCCTCAGATCGACAGCATCGCACCCGACATCCTCACTCCAGGTCTTAACACCGTATCGATCATCGGCGACAACCTCGATCAAGTTACCAACCTCCAAGCTAGCGATGATCACCTGGTTGATATCACGATCACTAGTCAAACCCCGCAGCAGATCAAAGCTGATATTACTGTTGCTCCCGATCATCCGCCCCAATCCATCAAAAACTTTGTAGTCACAACCACCACCGGCATCTATGTCATTCAACCACCCCAGCCTCCGATCGTTCAACCCACGTTAGAAATTCCTGAATTCCCCGAAATTTCTGGCTTCAAAAAAGCCGTCGAAATCATCCTAAGTGGTCAACATGGTCAACCCCAAGATTTCCTCTACTGGCTTGCCCAACAGCGTCCTCAACAGTTTCGCATTGAGCAAAGCTCTGACCTAGAAGAACTCACCAACCAAGGAATTTTGTTTGAACATCAAAAATCAGGCGCACAGCAATGTCTCCAGATCATGCAAGATTTTGGCGTAGCTGTTTGTGCTGATGCCGTTGGTTTAGGTAAAACTCGGCTAGCCGCCGCTGTTGCCCGCTTATATCGCCAAATTAATCCCCAAGCTAATATCTCGATCGTGGCTGCCCAGAAACTCCACGACAACTGGAAGCGGGAAATGACCGAACTAGATTTTGGTGATCGGGACTACGAAATCTACAACAAAAACCTGATGAGTCGGAAAGGAAAAGGTTTTATTGACGATTTTAGTCGCTATGGCGGCGGTGATTTAGTCATTATCGACGAAGCCCATGAAGGCATTCGCAATCACACCAATCGCATTCACCGCACCTGTTTAGAAATTCAAGAGCGCGATCGACTTGCTGGTAAACAGCGCCACTACTTACTACTTACCGCCACCCCTTGGAATAACCGCCGCGACGATATTTATAATATTCTGAAGCCATTTCTCTCTCACCCTGAAGCCTTCAAAGAATTAGGATTTCCAGCCGAAATAGTCCAGTGGTTCCAGAACCGTGATATCGGTCTCCGCAACTTCACCGACAATACTGATGTCTTCCGACGAGTTTATGGCAAGCTGTTTTTACAGCGCACCCGCCAAATGCTGCGGTTGGCAACACCCGATTTAAATGTTTACGCCAGTCGCCAAGCCTCCTGGCTCCCAGTCAACTTTGAAGAAAAAACCGAACAGGCTCTAGATAAAATCTTTAGCCAGTTCGAGGAAAAGCTTTTCATCCCTTTCTCCGACCCAGTTCGTTACTTTACTGGTAGCGGTGAACAACGGGGATTGTTGCAAAACCAGCGCCGCTTTTTTCTCCAACGAGCAGAATCTAGCATGTATGCCCTAGCGCGGACTATCATCAACTTCCGCACCAAAATTGAATTGATGCAAGAAGAGTTGCATTGTTGTAACCCCAACACTGACGGACTACTAGAGTTTTTACTCCAGCATTACAAACTAAATCCCACTAGTTCTGGCAAATCTGACCGAGAAGCATCTGCTTGGCGCAGCTTATCATCTGACCAATTAGAAATGTGGGATGAAGAGGAAATCGAAGATGACGATGAAGCGGCAACCGATCAGGAAACGAATAGTCGTCAAAGACTCAGAAATCAAATTGAACAGGCGATCGATCAGTTGAACAACGATGAAGCCAAAAAAATTCATAGTCTGCTATTGCAATACTGTGAAAGTGACCTGCAACAACTAGACGAAATCCAGAAGCTACTCACCACTGAATTTATCAAAGATCACAAACGCGAACAGGTGACTCAAAAAGTGCGTGAACTGACAGCCGCAGGCCATAAAGTACTACTGATTTCTACTTTCTCAGACACTGTAATTGACTACTTTAGCTACATGGCCAAAGACTCAGACATTGCTGAAGCTGGAATTGGGTTGGCAATCGGAGCTACTAAGCAATATCACAGTGATGATGGTGTAGTTACTTTTGCACCTCACCGTTCTTGCAAGGGCCAAACATGCAACACCACACTTAAACGCCAGGAATTGTTTCGGCTATTCGCCCCGATCGCCACTTGCCGAAAGCCTGCCGATCGCCCGCCATCTGATCAAGAATTAATGGTCTTGATTGGCTCCGAAACCCTCTCGATCGGTCAAAATCTCCAAGATGCCAACTACCTCATCAACATCGATCTTCCTTGGAATCCGATGATTTTAGAGCAACGCATTGGCCGCATCGATCGACCCAAACACCAGCCCACCAAATATATCCACATCTACTATGCCAACAGCGAAAGCCAGCTACTGCGCCAAGCCAGCCGCCTCCAAAATCTCAACCGCAAGTTAGTCGGCGACCTCGCACAGCCCAACGATGAAATTCATGAATTTACCAGCGTGGGCAATTTGGGAGCTTCTGTTTATGGTGACACCCTCTTTGATGATGCCATCCTACCCGGTTATGTAGATTTCATCCAAAATTTGGTGCAAGCCAGAGATTTACAACAAGGCAACTTCCAAGAAGAAGCTGCTCAAAAACTAGATGTTGCTCAAAATCTCTATACTCAACAAGAACTCCTTTACAGCAGCGATATCCAGAGACTCATCACCAAATTAGGTGATGACTACCAAGCCAAACCCATCACAATGGGACATACCACCGGCGAGGCAGAATCAAGGGGTTTACTGGCTTTGACCCTTCAGTATTTTGACCCCAATCACAACCTGATTACTGACCAGCAAAGGAAAGTATTTTGGAACGATATTACTGCTGAGCAAGATGGCTATGGACAAGCGATCGCTATGGCTATTCGTACCACAGAACTACACCAAACCATCTCTTATGAGCAAACCCTAGCCCAGTTATCATCAATTTATCAAGGGTTAGTCCAGTTCAAGCGATTCTTAGAAGCTGGTCTGAGAGTATCGAATCCAGTCGATCTTACAAATGGTAGATCTGAACGCCTCAACAAAATTAATAATCGGATTGCGGAGCTAGATAGCATTCCAGTAGGCATAACAAAACCACAAATCAAAAAAGCCATAAGTATTTTAGATAGCTGGAAAGAAAACAAAGCTGTCCAAAAAGTTCTGAAGGACTATGCCGAGGGCGATCGATCCAAACTCCCGATCGATGAATATGTCACTAGCCTAGTAAACGACACTACTAATTTGGGCTTATTACCCGTGGAAAAAGCCCAAGCTTATTCCCTCAGATTGTCTCTAGATGCCATGTTGCTGCGAATTGATGTCAAACACTAATGTGTTCAGCCAGCTTCATAACTGCCAGATTTACCGCCTGTTTTACTGAGAAGCCGAACTTGGGTAATCTCGATCGACTTCTCCAAAGCTTTAGCCATATCATACAAAGTCAAGGCACTCACGGTTGCTGCCGTCAGGGCTTCCATCTCTACCCCCGTTTTGCCTTCAATCTTGACGGTAGCCTGAATACGGTAGCCAGGGAGCTGCGGGTCGCTAATGATTTCGATTACGACCTTACTAATCGGCAGCGGATGACATAGCGGAATCAGGTTAGCGGTTTGTTTGGCGGCCATAATGCCAGCAATCCGCACAGTGGCTAGCACATCGCCCTTGGGGCTATTCCCGCCTTCGATCGCTTCCCAAGTACCGATCGACATTTTTACGCAGGCTTCAGCGGTAGCAGTCCGCTTAGTAATCACTTTATCCGCCACATCGACCATCCGGGCTTCGCCAGAGGCATTGAGGTGAGTAAGTTGGTTGTCAGGAAAATTGTTTTGCATTTATAAGAATACCCGTGTTATAGTGAGAACCGCGCTAGGGCAAGTAGCTCAGTGGATAGAGCTTCTGACTACGGATCAGAAGGTCGGGGGTTCGAATCCCTCCTTGCTCATCGTTAAGCAAAAGCGGCCAAGAAAATCGATTCTTGGCCGCTTTTGCTTTTTCAAATAGAATTCTGATTCATCATCTCTTCAATGAAGTTGGTGTAGACTTCACCAGCCAAAAAGGCCGGGTTTTCGAGAACTCGTTGATGGAAGTTGATCGTGGTTGGGACACCAGTGATAGCACATTCCCGCAGCGCTCGTCTCATTCTTTTAATAGCCATGTCTCGATCGACACCCCACACAATGAGCTTACCAATCAAAGAATCATAGTAAGGCGGAATTTCATAGTCGGTGTAAATGTGCGAATCCATCCGCACACCGGGACCACCGGGAGCCAAATAGCCACTGATTTTGCCGGGATGCGGCCTAAAGTTATGCTCCGGATCTTCGGCATTGACCCGACATTCGATCGCATGGCCTTTGATTGTGACTTGTTCTTGGGTAAAAGATAAAGGATAGCCTTGGGCAATCCGAATTTGTTCAGCAATTAAATCAATCCCAGTAATCATCTCAGTCACCGGATGCTCTACCTGAATCCGGGTGTTCATTTCCATGAAGTAGAAGTTACCTTGATTGTCAAGTAGAAACTCGACCGTGCCAGCGCCCGTGTAATTAATCGATTTAGCTGCCGCGATCGCCGCCGCACCCATCTTCGCGCGGATTTCGGGAGTTACGGCGGGGCTGGGGGCTTCTTCCAGGAGCTTTTGGTGACGGCGCTGAATAGAACAGTCCCGCTCGCCTAGATGCACCACATTGCCGAAATTATCGGCCAAAATTTGGATTTCCACATGGCGCGGTCTTTCGACAAAGCGCTCGATGTACACACCACCATTGCCAAAGGCCGCTTCCGCCTCACCCTGTGCTGCCCGATACATCCGCACCAGGTCGCTTTCTTCGCGCACTAACCGCATCCCGCGTCCACCACCACCGGCGGTGGCTTTAATCATCAGGGGGTAGCCAACTTGGGCAGCCACTACCAAAGCCTCATCTTCGGTTTCTAGTAAACCTTCGCTGCCGGGAATAGTGGGGACTCCAACCCGCTTCATGGTGTCCTTGGCGGTGGATTTATCGCCCATCGATCGCATCGCCAATGGAGAGGGGCCAATGAAGGTAATTTGGTGATCGGCGCAGATTTCGGCGAACCGGGCGTTTTCCGATAAAAAGCCATAGCCGGGATGAATGGCGCCAGCGTTGCGGGTTAGAGCCGCCGCAATAATATTGGGAATGTTGAGATAGCTTTTGCTGCTGGCTGGTTCACCAATACAGACGGCTTCGTCGGCCAGCTGAACATGTAAAGCCTGTCGATCGACTGTGGAATGCACTGCCACGGTAGCAATGCCCATTTCGCTACAGGTGCGAATGATCCGGAGGGCGATTTCGCCCCGATTGGCAATCAAGATTTTAGAAAAAGACATTTGTTCAGCTCTGGCACAATCAGCCGCTAGCCCTGAGTGGCTAACATTCCTAGTCAATCTTACTATGCCTGTGTTCAGCTTTACTGTGTGAAGTAATTAATCGTTTAATGTGATATGAGGCTGATTGACGGACAACAGTTCTTGCCGAATGTCAGTAACCCCTACTGGTTAAAAGTTTTAGGGTTTTCGGCTTGTTTTAACTCCTTGTACATCAATCAGGATATGAGGTGAGTTATGTCAATAAAGATGGAAATACTATAATTCCAATTAGGTAGTCGCTGAGCATTTTGGGTTTATTCCCTTTCGTTGCCATAATAGGAACACTCACACAAAACTTGAGCGCAAGACGGCTACATGGTAACGAGCAACATCCTCCAATACGAATCGAAGATCTGGGCGACGGCTGACCTACTGCGAGGCAGTGGCATTAAGGAGTCGGAATGGCCATCATACATGATGCCGTTTTTTGCCTTGGTGATGATCGAGAGCCGTTTGGTGCGGATGTTTGATGAGCTGAAGGCGGAGATCGGAGCAGCGGCGTTGGCTGAGATTGCGCCGGAGGACTTGATCGCCTTGATTGAAGATAAGGGGCAGGGCTATAACAAGTTTATTTTTGAGAAAAATCAGACGCTGAAGGATATTTGCACCAATGATAAGTCCTTTGATGTGGACTTTGAGGCGTATTTGCGGGGTTTTGATGGAGAGACGAAGGATTTGTTGGGGGTGGATGCGGCTGAGGGCGAGAAGTTTCTAGATATTAAAGGAGTGGTGTCGAAGCTGAAGGCGAAGAAGGTGCTGTTGGGCTATACGAAGGAGTGGAGTGGGATTGACCTGAAGCCTTTTGACAATTCGGCGATTACGACACTGGAGGAGCATATTAAGCGGCGCTGGGCAGACATTTCGGCGGAGACGGCGGGGGAGCAGTATACGCCGGATGATGTGATCGGGCTGATTGCGGAGATTATTGCCTCGAAGATTGAGGAGTCCGATCGCCTTCTCAAAATCTATGACTGTACCTGTGGTGGGGGGAATTTGCTGTTTGGGGTGGAGGATCGGATTCATGAACGATCGCAGCGGTTAACTCAAACCTTTGGCCAAGACTGGAATGATGCGCTGTATGCGTTGGCGAAGATTGAAAGTCGTTTTCGGGTGGATTCTAAGATTGAGCATGGCAATACGTTGGTAGATGACAAGTTTTATAACGATGAATTTGATGTAGTGATTGCTAACCCGCCCTATGGGGTGAGTTGGAAGGGTTTTGACACTCTCAGGGCTGAAGCCGCTGAGATTCTTGAACAGCCCATATTCGGACTCTCAAAGGCGTAGTCAATGCGCCACTACTGATTCCCTCAAGGCATAGCCCTAAAGTTACCGCTACTTTCCTCAAAATGTTGGCCG
>JANOQI010000002.1:0-21298 GCA_031414775.1 Synechococcales cyanobacterium VAR_4_metabat_354 | reverse complement strand
GACGGTATTCCTTTGCTTTACCTGAATTAATTCAGCAGGGAGAATTTCGTTCGTTACGGGAACCCTCTTCAGGAGAGGATTTCGAGGATTTTTGAAATCCTTAACCTACTTTTTCGTTCCATTGCTACTCAACCCCCAGCTACTGAACTTTACGCTGGCTGCATCGTTTGTAGGCATTTTTGCTACGACAACGAAATAGACACTGCTCGTGCCCTCTGTATTGCTTTCATGCTGCTGTGGTGAGCGCTGCTTTCGTCCAGTTTAAGATGATTTTAAACGCGACCATACCTATCGCTTCCCCCTCTTGGCCGGAGGAATGATAGCGAGCGAGGAGCATTGTCAAGGGCTGACCGCCAGGGAAGGCGTAGCGCACCCTGGACAACGCGCACGAGGGAACGCACAATCTCTCTACAAAGGGGGAAGAGATAGGAGCCGAAGTCAATCAACTATGCCCGGTTCTGCTGGTCTGCGCTAGAGGTAGTCCCTGAGTACTTCATGCTGCAACGCTCACCCCCTTGAGAGCCAAGCAAATTCATCAAGATTATGTCTTACGCTCTGGCCAATGCCCACTCATCGATCTATGATGTTCACAACCTTTCCCTAAAACTCTATGAAAAGACAATAGTACTGAGTACTACAACCACGTTAATAAAGCAAAAACCGCTCGATCAATAGATCAAACGGTGTTCGGCTAGCTTGTTAATCTAACATTTGAGGGCCTTTCTAAAAACCTCAAACCAACAGATTGAAGGAAAATACGACAAATCCAATTAGTCGCATTTTATCCTTCACAGCTTCGCTATGTCTACTATTTGCCCCAAAATGACGCAATGTCATATGTAATCCCTCGGGTTGCATAGTAGTTTTGGCATAGACATAGCACCCGCCAGTACCCAAAGATCCAATGAATCCAGCGGTCTATCCTCAACACATAGACCTATGAAAAACACCGCATCTACCGCAGCAGCTCCAATGGCTGTTGATAGACCCACGCAACCAATAGACCAAGACTCCAAGCAAAAGGCTATAAGCTCACCCAACATCCAAATTATTCGATCGTCTCACAAGACAAACCTCAGCGTCGTCAACAACATGGGCATCGATGACGATCGACTACATCCCACAGCACTGATAATTCTAATAAAGCGGATTAGAAAGCCAGACGAAAGGTTTATTGTTTCCGTTGTTGCTAAGGAAATGAAAAAGAACATTAATACTATTCGTAAGCATCTGCGTCAACTGATTGAGCTTGGTTATCTGGAAAGGCGGGTTTTTAAAAATGCCCGTGGACAATATACCGGGAATGATTATCTGCTCACTAAAAAAGTTACTGACCTGTATATAGATATCAATCAGGTTGATGTGACTCTCAAAGTTGAGGAGGCATCATGACCTATTGCCAAACCAGCCAAATCATTCGCGCACCACATACCGAAAATTACTTTGTCGCCCAAAACCAGGTTGCTAGAGATAGAAGAATATCAGCACAAGCAAGGGCGATCTTTATCAATTTGCTCACTCGTCCCAACAATTGGGTGATCAATATCAAATTTCTATGCGCTGAAATGTGCATGGGAGTGGTAGCCATGAAAAAAGCCCTTAGAGAGCTAGAGAGTTATGGATACCTGGTAAGAGAGCGATTAAGGGATGCTATAGGGCGATTTAACGGGTCTGCTCATCTAATTATTGAGTCCCCCATAGCTAAAGAGAAACAGGCACCTTCACAGTCATTTTCACCCTCGGTACAGTTTCCCTCAGTATCGATTCCCTGCGTATCGAAATCGACTCACATAAGAAGTACTGAAAGTAACAATTACCAAAGTAAACAAATACTGAATCTCTCCCCTACCCCTCATTTTGAAATTGAGGAGGAGATTGATTTTTGGTCTGATTCATATTCGGATTCCAGTCAGGTAGAATTAATACCATCGACCCTAGAACCGGAACCGAGCAGCATCGATTCCTACGAAACTGAACAAGTCAAAACCCCTTGTACAGAAACAATCCCTAGCGTTGACAGATCTTCCGCCGCCGCCGCTGAAAAAACCATTGTAAGCGCCATTAAACCTACTCGAAAGGAGCGCCGCTCAGCCAGACAAGGCGATACCTGGGTCGAGTTTGGCCAGCGCAATGGACTCTGGGCATCCTTAGAGGAGTTGCAGGGCTTCATGGCTGCTCTGTACGCTCATGCTGTTAACAATCCGCGCTTGCATACTCCTTCCAAGTGGGTGGAGTCCGAAGTTCAGAAGACGTGCGATCGAGGTACTGGGACTCACTGGACTGAATATATTGCTGGTCTCCAAGTAGGGACGATCGATCAAAAGCCTTGGGCTGATGTCGATGGCAACGTCAACCTCAGCTTCCGCTCCTACATTGAGCAAAGCAAGATGGGCGAATCTGGCAATAGTACTTCCCGCGCAGTGGAGTTGGCGGCTCAGGTACTCGCTAACCCCTTCAAGGCTGGCTTAATGTGGAATGAGTATCAGCGTCGGTTAGAGCGGGAAGTGGCGGAGAAGGCTAGGTATGAGTTGCTGGGTGTTACTTATGATGCTCCCACTGCTCTGAAGCCGAAGCCTCTGGTTTCTGCTGAGGCCACTGCTCAAACCCAGCAGCTGTTGAGGATCGATGATGCTTCTCAGGTTTATCAGCCAATGATGGAGCCGTTAAGTCCCGTACTTGCCCTGGAGGCTGAGGTGGAGTCTTCGGAATCGGTGGTCGGTGAGGCTCCTTGGGATGCGATTGCTGCGAAGATGTTGGCGCTTGAGGAGAAAATGGGGATATCGCAGTCTCGGTCTCAGCCGCAGGTGACTCCGCTGTCTGACGTTTACAGGGAGCCGAAGCCCGTTGATCAGGTTGAGGCCGTTGAATTCAAGGCTTGGTATGACTTGGTTAAATCTGCTGGACTGGTGGAGTATAGCTATCGCGATCCTCGGTGTTTTGCGATCGTTGTGCTGGCTGGTGGCGAGGCTTTGGCTTGGAGGGATGCAAGGGATTTTATGGGGGGTGGGAGTTGATGCAATACCGTTCGGTTAAGGAGAAATCGGTAGGTTTGGCTAACGCAATAATGCGGCATCCAGCCTACTATCTAAGGCCAATGAGAGCTTATCCGAACAGTATTGGGAGTTGATGATATTTGTTGTCGCTAGCTTAGCTGAGACCTCCGTAAAATCAGCGACCTTGCCAAGGCCGTCAGGCGCTTACATTTTGGCAAAACCTATGGTGGCTCCAGGAAATCGTTGTGGAGCGTAGAGGTCGAGGATTGCGATGTCTGCCGGAAGTGATCTTTGATGTGGATTGGTGATTGCGTTGAAGACAATGCCCAGCTGCACTTAACTTAGTCGATTAATGCTACTTCCTTGGGCACTCTAGGCATATACAAAACTTGAGCTTCCTTTTCATTGGAAGTCATAGGGTGCATGACCAAATCCAGCTCTTTCTCTCCAGCAATAAACAAAGCCCAGCTTCTACCTTGCGGTATTGTGACCTGTCGCGATCGACATTGGGTCGTATTACCCCAAGAAAACTCCAATTTGGTTCAACTGCGCCCAATCAACGGCAGTGAAGAACAGATTTGTGGGATTTATCAGCCTTTAGGGCTAGAAGAAATTCAGGCGGCTGAGTTTCCGTTACCCGACCCGGTTACGGTGAGCGACCATACCTCTATTCAGCTATTGATGGATGCAGCGCGGCTGAACTTGCGGAGTGGCGCGAGTCCGTTTCGGTGTTCGGGAAAACTGGCGGTGCAGCCTCGGCCTTTTCAGTTAGTACCACTATTGATGGCGTTGAGAATGCCCACGGTGCGGATGTTAATTGCCGATGATGTGGGAATTGGTAAGACGATCGAAGCTGGTTTGATCGCCAGAGAATTACTAGATCGGCGCGAAATTAAGCGGATGGCGATTCTTTGTCCGCCGCAGCTTTGTCAGCAGTGGCAAAAGGAGTTGAAAGATAAGTTTCAGATCGATGCGGTGGTGGTGCGATCAAGTACCGTATCGAAGCTAGAGCTCGGTTTGCCTTCTGGTGAGCACAGTGTTTTTTCTTACTACCCTCACATCATTGTGAGCTTGGACTATGTGAAGTCCGATCGTAGGCGAGCAGCTTTTTTGGCGCAGTGTCCAGATTTTGTGATTGTGGATGAGGCGCATACTTGCAGTAATACTAGCGGTGATAGTAGCTCTCAACATCAGCGCTATCAATTAGTCAAAGAAATTAGTGGGCGGTTGGATTGTCATTTGGTGTTGTTGAGTGCCACGCCTCACAGTGGGATTGCTGAGGGCTTTTTGTCCTTAATTGGTTTGCTGAAACCGGAGTTTGGTGAATTGGATTTGGATAATTTTGCGCTCAAGGATCGGGCAGAGTTAGCTAAATACTTTGTGCAGCGGCGGCGGGGTGATGTGAAACAGTGGTTGGGTGCGGATACGCCATTTCCTGAGCGGGAAGCTACGGAAGTCAGTTATAAACTGTCACCAAAGTATCTGGAACTTTATGAAGAGGTTTACAGCTTTGCGCGGCGGTTGGTGACTACCACTGAAGGTCTGAGCAAGGCGCAGCAGCAGGGTCGATATTGGTCGGCTTTGGCTATTTTGCGTTGTGTGATGTCTTCACCGGCAGCGGCGATCGCCACATTAGGTAAGCAAATTGAGAACCGGGGAGACTCGGTGGATTTGTTAGATGACGAGTTGATGAGTTCCTATGTTTATGACCCTACCGAGCAAGAGCAGAGTACTGATGCTACGCCAACGGTGGAAATCGGGAGTCAGGATAGTGACAGACGGAAGCTAGCGCAGTTTTTGAAGAATGCTAAGGCGATCGATCCCAAACAAGATCGCAAGCTAGAAGTGATGATCGATCGAGTCAAGAATCTGTTGGCCGAAGGATTGAACCCGATCGTTTGGTGTCGGTATATTGCCACGGCTAAATATGTGGCAGATCAGCTTCATCGGGAACTGGAAAAGAAAAAGGGTAGCGGAATCCGCGTAATTGCGATTACTGGTGAACAGTCTGAAGACGAGCGGGAAACTCGGTTGGAGGAGCTGAAAGGTTATAGCCAGCGGGTGATGGTGGCTACGGATTGTTTGAGTGAGGGGGTGAATCTGCAAACTCATTTCCAAGCTGCGATTCACTATGACTTGCCTTGGAACCCCAACCGGTTAGAGCAGCGGGAAGGACGGATCGATCGCTATGGTCAGAAAGCCCCCGTTGTGAGAACTTGTTTACTGTATGGCAGTGACAACAAGATTGATTTGGCGGTGCTGGAGGTTTTGATTCGGAAGGCGGTGACGATTCGTAAAACGTTGGGGGTATCGGTGCCACTGCCGATCGATAGCAGCACAGTGCAAACAGCGATTTTTAAGTCGTTGTTTGAACATCCGGGAACGGTGGAACAGCTCAAGCTGGACTTGTTTAAGGATGAGGCTTCGCCAATTAGTGAGGTGCATCGGCGTTGGGATAGCGCGGTAAGTCGGGAAAAACAGTCGATGACTAAGTTTGCTCAGGCGGGGATTAAGCCAGAGGAAATTGAGAAAGAGCTGCAAGAAACCGATCGGGTGTTGGGTAATGCTGACGATGTGGAGCGTTTTGTCAGGACGGCCTGTGAGCGTTTGGGTCATGGCATGAAGCGGGAAAAGCAATGGTGGATCGTATCTTCCCTGCCAGATTGCTTAAAGAATGTGATCAAGGAAAAAACTTTGATTGCTTTCCATGAGCCAGTAGCGGAAGGTGTGGAATACATTGGGCGCAATCATCTGATCGTGGAGCGGTTGGCGAGTTTTTTGTTGGAAGAATCTTTGACTAACCAGCAAAATCCAACGGCGGCGGCGCGGTGTGGCTACATCCTTACCAAGGATGTGCCCCAGCGGACTAATTTATTGTTGCTGCGATTGCGTTATTTGATTGGCAACTTAGATGGTGCAGCGACGGCACCGTTGATGGCGGAGGAGTGCATTTTGGCTGGTTTTACTGGTTCACCGCGTAATCCTCAGTGGTTGAGTTCTGACCAGGCGTTGGAATTGCTGAAGAGTGCCAGCCCTAGCACCAATGCTAATGCTGAAATTAAGCGCAAGGCAGTGGGTGATTTAATCGATCGCTGGCCGGTGCTTTCGGGGCATTTGGAGAATTTAGCGGCAGAACGTGCCCAGAATTTATCAGCTACTTATGACCGGATTCGGGTGGCAACTAGGGGCAAGCGTCAGCAATCAATTGAGCCACAGATTCCGATGGATCTTTTGGGTCTGTTGATTCTTAATCCTGAATAAGCCAGACCGATCGATTTAATCTCATTTTCACAGCATCTACCAACTTCATCAGCACAACATCTCATGCTATCTACTACTTCTCGTCCTTATCTATTTGCCGGTAACTTGTTGGTTACTGATATCACCAAAGATTTGGTGTCTAATGATTATCCGGGGCAGATGCCGAAGGATTTTGATTTGGGGGAGAAGGCTAAGTTAGCTGATGAAATTGCCTTGGTGTGGGGGATTGCTAAGGCTCATTGGGTGGCTTTTCAGCAGGCTTTGGGACGGTTGGATGAAAATGACCCGGCTACGTCTGTGACGCGGGAGCAGTGGGTGTTGCCGTTGTTGCGGGCGTTGGGTTATGACCCTTTTTATACTGCGAAGGCGGAGATAATTGATAATCAGACCTATGCTATTTCTCATCGATCGGGGCAGCGGCGGCGCAATGTGGAGGTTGCTGTAGATCAGCGAATGGCGCATGAGGGTAGCTATGATTTGCTGGGGACTGCGGCTCTGGAAAATAAGCCACCTTTGCATATTATTGGTTGTCGGGTGGGGTTAGAGAAGCGATCGGAGAGTGGTAAGCCTCGGATTTCGGCTCATGGTTTGTTGCAGGAGTATTTGAACCGGACTGAGCATTTGTGGGGGGTGGTGACGAATGGGATGCAATGGCGGCTGCTGCGTGATTCTAATTTGATGACTAAGTTGACTTATGTGGAGTTTGACTTGGATCAGATTATGAAGGGCGAGAACTTTGCGGAGTTCGGGCTATTTTATCGGCTGTTCCATCGATCGCGTCTTCCTGAAAATATGGAGGATTCCAATAAGTGTTTGTTGGAAGATTACCATCAGTTAACTTTGCAGCAGGGTGGCCGGGTTAGAGATAAGCTGCGGGATGGGGTGGAGAAGTCGATCGAGCAGTTGGCGAATGGGTTTTTGCAGCATCCGAAGAATGAGGCGTTGCGTCAGCGGGTGGCTAGTGGCGAGATTGTGGCAACGGAGTATTATCGGCAGTTGTTGATGCTGATTTATCGGTTGTTGTTTTTGATGGTGGCGGAGTCGCGGGATTTGTTGCTGAATGACAATGAGACGGATTTGAAGCAGCGGCGAATTTATGAGGCTTATTACAGTATTGAGAAGCTGCGGCTGTTGGCGGAGTCGCCAAGTCTGAGACGGGAGGGTTTTCAGGATTTGTGGCGGGGGCTGATGGTGACTTTTCAGCTTTTTGATGAGCATTGGCGGGGGCAGGCGTTGGGGCTATCGCCGTTGAATGGTGATTTGTTTGGCTCGAAGGCTTTGAGCTATATTGATGGCTATGCGATCGATAACTATGATTTGTTGACGGCGATTAAAAATTTGTCGCGTTATGACCATGTGTCGGCCAAGGGGCAAGCGGCGCAGTCTAGACGGGTGAATTATGAGTCGTTAGATGTGGAGGAGCTTGGTTCCATATATGAAAGTTTGTTGGATTTCCATCCGCAATTTATGGTCGAGGCTGGTAACACTGCATTTGATCCCCCTAAATCCCCCTTAGAAAGGGGGACTTCCAGAATCCGGCTCCCCCTTTCTAAGGGGGCTGGGGGGATCGAATTCTTATTGGTGCCGGGGAGCGATCGCAAGTCCACAGGCTCTTACTACACGCCGCCGGAGTTGGTGGCGCAGCTTATTAAGACTGCTTTGGAGCCGGTGATTGCTGATAAGTTGGTGGGTTTGAGTTCGATCGCGGAGAGGGAGGCGGCGCTGTTGAGTATTACGGTGTGTGACCCAAGTTGTGGTTCGGGGCATTTTTTGTTGGCGGCGGCGCGGCGGTTGGGTAAGGAGTTGGCGCGGGTGCGGACTGAGGAGCATCAGCCCGGTTTGGATGATTTGCGTCCGGCGGTGCGAGATGTGATTCAGCGTTGTATTTATGGGGTGGATCTAAATCCGTTGGCGATCGATCTTTGTAAGGTGGCGCTGTGGATTGAGGGTTATAACAAGAATCGCCCGCTGAGTTTTTTGGATCACCGCATTAAGTGTGGTAATTCGTTGGTGGGGGTGTTGGATTTGGATTGTTTGGCGGGGGGGATTCCTGATGGGGCTTTTACGGCGGTGACTGGGGATGATAAGTCGTTGGTGACGAAGTTGAAGAAGCGGAATAGGTCGGAGCTGAAGGATATTGATCAGCGGTGTTTGTGGGATTTGGAGGTGGTGCGGGCTGGGCGGGTGAGTTATGCATTGTCGGCGGAGCAGGTGGGGGATATTGAGGAGGTGACGGCGCAGGATGTGAAGTCGAAGCAGGATCGTTATTTGGCGGGTCGATCGGATGCGGTGTGGCTGCGCGATTATACGTTGTGTAATGTGTGGACTGCGGCGTTTTTTACGCCTTTTGTGGAGCGAATGCTGGGTGTGGTGCCGACTACGGCGGTGTTGTTTAGTTTGATGGCTGGGAGTTCGGTGTTTCAGAAGGTAGCTGAGGCGGCGAATGTTTTGGCGGCTGAGAAGTCTTTCTTTCACTGGTGTTTGGAGTTTCCAGAGGTGTTTCAGGCTGGGGGTTTTAGCTGTGTTTTGGGGAATCCACCGTGGGAGCAGCTTCAAGTTTCTGAACAAGAGTTTTTTGCTTCAAAAGACTCAAAAATTGCAGCTTTGGCTGGAGCATCTAGAAAACACGCAATTAAAAACTTAGATAACAGTAATATTTCACTTGCAGAATCGTTTGAAAATACTAAGTATCAAGTTGATGCCCAGAACCGTTTTCTAAAAGAATCACATAGATTTCCATTAACGGCTATTGGAAAGATGAATACTTATGCAGTATTTGCTGAGACTACTAAGTATTTAATATCAAACCAAGGTAGGGTTGGAATTATCTTGCCAACAGGAATTGCAACAGATAACTCTACCAAAAATTTCATACAGCACATCCTTGAGTCGTTTTCAATTGTCAGTTTGTATAATTTCACGAATCAAGAAAAGATATTTCCAGAGGTGCAGGGAAATGTATCATTTTCATTGATGACAATCTCTAACTCTCAAAGTAAGCAATTCTCTACAGCAGCACAGCTTCTTCGTGTTGACGACTTAAAAAAAGCTACGAAAATTTATATGCTGAGCGTTAAGGATATTAAGTCTATCAATCCAAACACTCTAAATCTTCCAATTTTTGCAACTGCGGAAGACTCGATCTTAATTAACAAGATTTATCAGCATGTGCCTGTCCTTGAAAATGAAATATCTAACACTAATTATTGGAAAGCATCTTTCAAGCAAGGATTGTTCAATATGACCAGTGATTCGGGTTACTTCCGAAAGAAAGATGAATTAGAGAAAAATGGATGTATCCTAAAACAGAATTTATTAGTAAAAAAAGAGCAGCTTTATTTACCATTATATGAGTCGAAGCTAACAGATAGTTTTGAACACCGTAAATCTAGCTTTAATGGGATATTGCCCAAGGATATGTACGGGACTCATCCTCACACTAACAAACTAAGCCTAGAAGATCTTGAAAGCCCAGACAGTTTTGTGTTGCCTAGATACTGGGTGTCTCAATCAGAAGTTGAGTCCAAGATCCCTGAGACTTGGAATCACTCATGGTTAATTGGATTTCGCAATGCTATAAGTGCTACTGCTGATGCAAGAAGTGTTAAATTTACTATCATTCCTAGGTTTGGAGTTGGTAATTCAATGCCATTAATTTTCTCAGAGAAAAGTATAAGAGAAATTAGTGCTTTAGTTGCCAATTTTAATACGCTGGTTTTAGATTATGTTGCTAAACAAAAAGCAAGCGGTGGGAATCTCAATTTTTATGTCGTCAAACAACTCCCCATCCTCCCCCCAGAATCCTACACACCCCAAGACATCCAATTTATCAGTAGCCGTGTCCTCGAACTCGTCTACACCGCCTGGGATATGCAGCCCTTCGCTCAAGATATGGGTTACACTGGCGCACCATTTGTTTGGAATCTAGCACGTCGCGCTCTCCTCCGTGCCGAACTCGATGCCAAATACGCCAAGCTCTATGGACTCACCCGCGATGAACTACGCTACATCCTCGATCCTACTGATGTTCATGGTGCCGAGTTCCCCAGCGAAACTTTCCGCGTCCTAAAAAACAAAGAGCTAAAAGAACACGGCGAATATCGCACTCAGCGGCTGGTGTTGGCAGCATGGGATCTGCTGGAGTCGGGTAAACCAATGCCCAGTGAAGCGCGTTCTATTGGCGATTTTGAGATGATTACGGTACCGAGTGATCATCCTGTCAGTGAAGTCTTGGAGCCATGCTAGAGATTGTGGCTGCGGGCAGAGATTCGATCCCCCCAACCCCCTTTGAAAAGGGGGAGCCGGAACGGTTTGGCGCAAGCTACATTACCAACGGCGAAATCACCAAGTCCCAAGGGAATAATAACCCCAACACCCTCCAATTCTCCGATCCCCCTTTTCAAGGGGGCTAGGGGGATCACCCACCCCAAGCGCAGTCTAAGAACAGTCGCATCACCATTAACCATGCCCCTGCGAAAATCCCATTTCCACCTCCCCTACAACCCCAAGTTAGTAGAAAGAGCCAAACAAATGCGGCACAACCCCACACCCGCCGAGAAAAAACTCTGGGAAGAATACCTGAACACCTTTCCTCATCGGGTACTTCGCCAAAGGCCGATCAATCACTTCATCGCAGATTTCTACTGCGCCGCCCTGCACCTAGTCATCGAAGTCGATGGAGACGTGCATTTCTCAGAAGCTGCCCAAGCCAGAGATGCCGAAAGATCGATCGAACTCGAAAAATATGGACTAAAAATCATCAGATTTACCAATGATGAAGTCATGAATAATTTCAATCACGTCTGCCAACAGCTCACAGAAATGATCGATCAAGTCACATCCTAAAACCAAATTTTCACTATGGCCTACACCAAAACAACCACCCAAAACTACTGGTGCGCCCTCGTAACCCAGAGCATCAAAGATCCTGAGACGATCGACTATTACAGCAACATCGATCGCCACTCGCATCTGGAACAAAACCACCCCAGAAACCTTTGAATCAGCCTGGGAAGCCAGGAAAAAGAAATAGTACTACAGCAACCACCCAATAAGAGCAGTAATCAATCATGGCAATTTGGAAAACATATAGAATTTCAGAAATCATCACTGAAATAGCCGAAGAAAAATTCGTTTTGCCCGTCATCCAAAGATCTTTAGTTTGGACTGAGGATAAGATAGAGCTACTTTTTGACACCCTTTTAAAAGGTGACAGCTTCGGTGGCATCATGGTCATTGAAGAAGAAAAAGGTGACGAGCCTTTATTTAGCTTCAGACCATTCACCAAAGATGGCAGCCCGATCCCAGCCAGACAAGTAAGTACCTTGACCCAGCCTCAAAGCTTCGTGATTGACGGGCAGCAAAGGCTGCAAGCATTTTACATGGGGTTGAGTGGTAGTTTTAATGGTAAGGTCTTATACTTCGATTTATATAGTGACTACAAAGCAGAATTTGAATTCAAATTTGAGAATGATGTCAAAAACCTACCAGGAAAGTCAAAAGACAACTCTGACAGGGTGATTCCTGAACACAATTGGCATTTGGTTAGCGGGTTACTCAAAAGACTAAAGCAAACAAATGATGAAGAGCAAGTATCATCAGAAATCGTATCTAAACAAGGTATTGTCGATGACCTTCAGAAGACCCACATAGCCAGAAATATTAGAGCTTTTTACAGAAACACAATCGTTTCCGAAACACTTGGGATTTCGAGGGTCACACTTAATAGGTCATTCGATGATACCGCAAATAGGCAGCGGATTGTGCAACTATTTAGAAGGCTGAATGATGGCGGAACCAAGTTGTCTTCATTTGATCTCGTCGCATCAGTATTGAAAGGTTTCGCGTGGGAAATGGAAGAATTCCTCAGAGAAACCCTCGAAATATATGAAGAAATTGGTCTTTCGCAAGATAACCTGATAAAACTCATTTTCATTCTTCAAGACAATCACAATAAAGAAATCTCATCTATTGAAAAAGCCGATGCTGCTTTTGCGATCGACAACCGTGAAAGAATAAAATGTACCCTGAAAAGCCTAAAAGACTTTTTGATTCATGCCAAAGTATATGATTACTACAAAGATGGTAGCCGTTCCTTCGTCCCATTATTTTTTGTGGCTTATCACATCTATCACCAAAAAATCGATGATAATGGCATTCTCTCATATTTCAATAACTACGATACCGGCAATACCGACTTCGTTAAAATCAAAGAATGGCTATTCCATTCACTGTTAAATGGCGTATTCAGAAGCAAGGGTGCTGGCTGGATACCTTACAAGACCGGAGTTAGAAAGATATTAGAGGAAATCAAGCAACACAAAGAAAAAAGCTTCCCGATCGATAAACTCATTGCCGTCTATACCAATCACCCGATCGCCTTCAGCAAGGAATACAACACCGATGGCCTAGATAAACTAGACAGCTCATTCGTATATTATCTGATGTACGACAAAGCTAAAACAATCAGAACCAATGACATCGACCACATTATGCCGAAGTCGATTTTAAATGGCAAAGGATACGACCCACTGAAAATCAACAGCATCAAAAACTTCCAACTCATTGATCCTGGAACCAACCGTGGAGCAAAGAACGGCAAGTCATTCGATTCATGGATCAATAACCCAGAATATGTAACTGACAAGCCCGCATTCCTAAAACTTCACCTCATCCCGTCGAATACAGCTATCTGGACAGAAGACAAATTCGAGGATTTTATCGAAGCAAGAGCCAACCTGATTTTGGCAAAACTGGAAGAGCATACAGCTTGAAAACATAATGCAAAAGGTAGAATGGTAGCAAAGGAGAACACTATGACCTATACAAAACCGAATGTCGATACTGACCAAAGCATTGCCCCTCATGAAGACATCGTGGCAAGGGCTAGGAAAATGGAATCTGCTGGACAGCTTCAAGTGGCAAAAGATATTGCTCGTCTAAAAGCTATGGGTGAGCCAATCCACTACATGATCGGCGAAAAATTGGTCAGAGAAGAAGCTAACGGCCAAAAATTCGAGTTTCAGATTCGAGAAGATGGCAGCGAAGAAATAATGGGTGAAATCCTCTAGAGCCATGCCAATTCTGACCGTCGTTGCAGGAGCTAACGGCTCCGGTAAATCGACACTCACTAAACTTTACGCTGATAACACCCTGTTAATTGACCCTGATGCGATCGCCAGAGAAATCTCTCCAGCCAATCCATCTGCTGCTGCCATAGCCGCCGGTCGGCAAGCTCTGAATTTATCCCAGCAATATATTCAGTCAGGGCATAGCTTTATAGTAGAAACTACCCTCGCTGGTAACAGCTACTTGAATTTGATGCGTGAGGTGAAAAAACTTGACTGGCTAGTTGCCTTGGTATACATCGGGATTGAAAATCCCAGTATTAATCTACAACGGGTTAGAGATCGAGTCAAATTAGGTGGTCATGATGTGCCCATAGCTGACATTTTGCGTCGCTACGATCGAAGTCTCGCTAACCTAGCTAAAGCTGCCAAAATTGCTGATAGGTTAACGCTGTATGACAATTCGACAGATGCTGGACACCAGCTAATAGCTACAGCCGAGGGCGATAAAATAGTCATTCATGTTCAAGAATTACCCAGATGGCTCGATCGGACAATTCTGAACCACTAATAAATAGTGCTGCGAAAAAATCATTTTGTGACTCTATTTGCCAATCGCTCCTGAATTTGCATCTGAAAACTGGCAGCTACTTCCTCAATCTCATCCGACGACATCACACTACCAAATTGCTCACTCAGAAGATCGATAAATTTATTGCAATCACCTGGATGCAGGGCTAGCGCCATCACTTTATCCAAACGAATACCCCAGTCTGGCCCAGCACTAATATCACAGTCCGACTCTTCCTCTAACTTCGCCATCTCACGGGCTTCTGCTTCAGTAATTTTAAATTCCATAATTCCTTCCCTTCTCATTAACCACAGACTCCACCTCAGCCAAGCTCCTAACAATATCCTCAAAGGCAGGTACATCACCAGTCATCATCTCCTGCATCGCTAAATAATCACGCTGCACAACCCTCAACAGCTCACCAGTGGGCACCACATACAAAGAACCCGGCACAGCCTCATCAAACTTCTTCCAAGCCGCATTAAAGAAATTCAACTTGTGCTGGCGAACCTTTTCGCGCAAATCATCGTTACCGATCGCCAGCTTTCCAATCTCCGAATCATAAATCTTCGCTACATCATAATAATGCCGTGATAATCGTTGCTGATCGCCAGTAAAAGAATGCTCATCTCGATACCCACAATACAAGCCATGCAGAATAAACACCTTATCCCAAAACGTTCTCTGGGCATCAATAGTGATTATATTAGATACTGAGAAATCCCAATCAACCAAAGTATCCGCGATCAAAGGCTTGATAATATGAGCCTCATGTGGATCAACAGCAGAACGGCCACCGCCTTCCAGTCTAACCCTCGGCTGAACATAAGCCCCAGCATCTTGAGTAAATAGGCTGGGGTATGAAAATAACAAAGTCGATTGATCCTTAACTGCTGAGTCTACAACCACCGAACAATCCGCAAACAAATCAACCACCACTTTTTCCACAGCCTCCTTCAGTTGCCGGGAAATATAGTCACCAGTCTTAGCTACGATTTCCTCAGCTAACTTCTTCTGCTTCTTCCCCGACAAATTTGCCGCAGCCAGCTCCGCCTCACCCGGAAACCCCAGATCCTCAGCAAAAATCGTAAAATCCACATCCTCAGAAAACCGATCGATCAAACCATAAACCTTGGAAAGCGAAGTACCACCCTTGAACAAAATGCGTGGACGCTTCTGTAGCAGACCATTGTAGAGAACATCTAAGATGCAGCAAACCCAGAAATCTTTCTCTACATAACTGGCCAAAGTACCCAGTCGTTCGGCCTTCGCCTCAAAAACGTCTTGGCGCTCGACATCTGGCAACTGTAGAAACTTCTGAAATTCCTCATTCATACAACAAGATTAGGGTCATAACAGACCTTTTTAGCGATCGAAGCCATCCAACTAGGTAAAAGATCAAGATTTTGAATCAGGTCTTGCTTCACATCATCAGCCAGCTTCAATCTCATCAAATCGATCATGTGTGGAGCTGAAGCGATCGCCTTATCCAACCATAAAACTGCCGCCACAAACTGTCCACCCGGACGATCAACCCAGGCAATCACCTTTTGACTAACATGCTTTAGATAAACCTTTCTATTGCCCACCTTTACCGTTTTAGTTCTACCACTGCTGATATAGGAGGGTCTGGCCGGTACCGCGTTAGTCAAACCAAGATCGTTGGCAAAAGCAATACCATTAGGCATGACTTGAATCCGATCGCGTCTGCTGATCGCCTGAACCGTTGCCTCCATGCTGGCTGGTGCGAAACCCTTTAAAATCCCACTCTGCCGGGGGAAATCGTATAAACCACGCCCAATGCGCCGCAGCTTACCGCTTTTCACCAGTCTAGATAACGCCCGATCAACTGCCGCACGACTTCTACCAAGACCGAGGAAATCCTTAGGCGTAAAAACCCACTTTCCGCGACCGCGCACCCGTACTTTATCCATGATTCGATCGACTGTGCTTTTCACGGCTACTTAACTTAAGCAGTATCTTATGTCAGAAATATTACAATACTTTCAAGGCTGCTGACAAGAGCAGATTTACGCTCTTTTCGGATCTTGACTAAATTTGGGCATTCTTTTAGATAAATGCTAATTGGTTGACCAGATGAAAGATCTATCTTCAGAGAACCTCGATATTTTCGCCCTCCGTGACGAAATCATTGACGACTACCATAAATATGTTGATAGCTTCCTGAACATCCGTGACCCCAAAGTTAAAGCCTTCGTAGATGACGAACTCAGTAAAGGCCAGCTCTGGAAAGATCCCCTCATTCAACTCAACCCTTCTTATGCCCCTGGAGCTAGCGCCACCGAATTAATCCAACAAGGTATCTTGCATCAAGACTGTGCCAAATACTTCCACAACCCTAAAACCAACCAGCCCTTCCAGTTTTATCGCCACCAGTACCAAGCATTCTTGGCGGCTCAGTCCCAACAGCCCTACGTTCTTACCACCGGCACCGGTTCAGGTAAAAGTCTGAGCTACGTCGTGCCCATTATCGATGATATTCTCCGTTACCCAGAAATCAAGGGAGTGCGGGCGATTTTGGTCTATCCCATGAACGCCTTGATCAACTCCCAAAAAGAAGAATTTGATAAATTTCTCAAACAAGTCCCCAACTCTCCCATTCGCGTTGAAAAATATACTGGCCAAGAAAATTCTGATCGCAAGAGCGAGATTCAAAATAACCCACCCCACATCCTGCTGACCAACTACGTGATGCTAGAGCTAATGCTCAGTCGCACCCATGAAGCTAAATTCGTAGAATCTACCGACCTCAAATTCCTGGTTCTCGATGAACTCCATACCTATCGAGGCCGACAGGGCGCTGATGTGGCGATGGTGATTCGCAAACTTCGCCAGCGGTGCGGTCACGATCTGCTCTGTATTGGCACCTCCGCTACCATGTCCACTGAAGGCGATCGATCGCAGCGTCGTCAAACTGTAGCTGGGGTGGCCAGCAAACTATTTGGGGTAGAAGTGTTAGCCACTAACGTCATTGACGAGACTCTCCAACAGTCTATCGATTCTCCGATCCCCAGCGCTGAAGACTTAAAAACTTGCCTCACCACCGCATTAACTACCGAGCAAACCCTTGCCAGCTTCCACAAACATCCACTCAGTGCCTGGATGGAAATGAACTTTGGTCTCCAGGACGAAGATGGACACTTGATCCGCCGCACCCCTATTTCCTTGAAAACTGGCGCAGATCAACTAGCTGAACTCACTGGAGTATCGATCGAACAATGTACCAAAGCTCTCCAAGCTATGTTTCTGTGGGGCAGTAAAACCAAAGGACTAGCCTTCCGGTTGCATCAATTCATCGCCCAAGGGGGTAGTGTTTACGCCACTATTGAACCAGCTAATCGCCGTTTCCTCACGCTAGAAGGCCAATATACCACCACCGAAAACCGGTTGCTCTACCCGCTGATTTTTTGCCGGGAATGTGGCCATGACTACTATGTGGTTAAGTACGATACTAGCAATAATATCGTTACACCATTGCTGCCTAACTCGATCGACAGTGATGAGGACAATAGTGATATTCAATCAGGCTATCTCACCCTGGACGAGCCAGATCTATGGGACGAATCCGATCTAGACAGACTGCCCGACAGCTGGTTTAAAGAAACCAAAAAAGCTGGACGCAGAGTTGACCCTAAACACGAAAAGGATCTACCCCAAAAGCTCTATGTGGCTCCAGACGGCCAAATTTCGATGATCGGAACACCCTGCTGGCTCATCCCCCGCCCCCTAAAAATTTGTCTGCAATGCAATGTCATTCATGATGGCCGTAAGAAAGACTATGCTAAGTTTTCACGGTTAAGTAGTGAAGGGCGGAGTACTGCAACTACTCTATTGTCGATCGCCACCGTCAGCAGATTGCAAAATAATCCCGCCGTCAAGTCTGAATCAGCGAAGGTACTCAGTTTTACCGATAATCGCCAAGATGCTTCCTTGCAAGCTGGACACTTCAACGATTTTGTTCAAACCTCGTTTCTGCGGGCTAGCCTCTATGCTGCTTTGGATAAAAATCAAACTCTTAGCCATGAAAATCTCTCCGCTGCCGTAGTAGAGCAGATGGCTTTAGAACAGTCTGACTATGCCAATCAACCCGCCGAGTTTAGTCCCGGTAAAAAGAGCAATCAAACAGCTTTTGAACAGCTCATCGAATACCGCCTTTACGAAGATCTGCGCAGAGGCTGGCGAATCGTGCAACCGAACCTGGAACAATCTGGTCTGTTGAAAATTGATTATCTAGATTTACTGGAAGTATGCAGCCACACTGCACTATGGGACAAGCATCACCATCCTATTTTGCATAAAGCGACTCCAGAAGAGCGTTACAGAGCAATTTTACCGCTGTTAGACTTGCTGCGTAAGGAACTAGCGATCGATGCCAAGCTTCTTCAACCACAAGGGACTGAAGAGTTAAAGCGCAAGGTAAACCAAGCTCTCAAAGAGCCTTGGTCGATCGGCGAGACTGAGAAATTACATGAAGCGCAACGAGCAAGCCTTAAAAAAGGAGAGAGCAAAACTGCTACTGTTAGATTAACCGCCACCAGTAAAATCGGTAAATTCCTGCGATCATCAACCACTTGGCCTTGGCTGACTGAAAACCTTAAAGTTGATAGCTATGACAGCCTGATCCAAACCTTGATTACCGCCCTTCAAGACTCTGGTTATTTATCTCAGCAAGGCGAAGATATTCAGCTGCGAGCTGATGCGCTCATTTGGCAAGCCCAAAAAGTCCAAGAATTATCTCCTGACCCGTTAGAAACTAAATCTTTGAAAGAAAGCGTACCTCGCTCTAAGCCGGTCAACCAGTTTTTCCAGAATTTCTACATCGAAACCGCTGCCAAGATTCAAACATTGCAAGGCCGTGAACATACTGGTCAAGTGCCTAGTTATCTGCGCCAAGAGCGTGAAGATTCCTTCCGAGCTGGTAAATTAGCAGCGCTATTTTGTTCACCCACCATGGAGTTGGGTATTGATATTTCTGATTTGAGCGTTGTTCACTTACGGAATGTACCACCTTCCCCGGCTAACTACGCTCAACGTAGCGGTCGAGCTGGTCGTAGTGGTCAAGCAGCGTTGGTGATCACTTACGCGGGTGCTGGGAGCGGCCATGATCGGTATTTCTATGAGCATCAAGCCGATATGGTAGCTGGTGCTGTTGCTCCCCCAAAGCTGGAGCTAGCCAATCAGGATTTGGTTAAATCTCACATCTATTCGATTTGGTTGAGCAAAGCGGGGATTAACTTTGGTGATTCGATGAATCAAATTCTGGATCTGGAGCAGCCGGGATATTCACTGAAGGCTGATTTGGTGGCACAGCTTCAGGCGGCTCAAGAGCCAGTGACTTTCCAAAAATGTTTGGATGCCGCTCGATCGATCTTGGCCGATGCTTTCTGTCAGAACGATCTAGAGCGAGTTTCTTGGTATAACTCAGTATGGCTAGAACAGACTTTGGAAAATGCCCTAACTGCCTTTGACCGTGCCTGTGACCGCTGGCGTAAGCTCTATGGTGATGCTGTAGAACAAAGAGATGAGGCGCTGAAAAAAATCAACCAGGTGACGGCTGGTAATGCCACTGAAAAAGAGAAAGATGTGGCTGATCGATCGCAGCGAGAAGCTCAGCGCCAAATTGATATTTTAGTCGGACAAAACCAATCAAAGAATAATAGTCAGTTTGAGTTCTACCCCTATCGCTATTTTGCCTCAGAGGGCTTCTTACCAGGCTTTAATTTTCCACGTTTGCCGGTGCGGGCTTACATTCCAACTGGTCGAGATAAAGGAGACTATATTTCTCGTCCGCGTAATTTGGCGATTCGAGAAATGGCTCCGGGCAACATTCTTTACTACGAAGGCAGTAAGTTTAAGATCGATCGCACGAAACGCTTTACCAAGGGAGCTGAAAATGATTATCAGCGTTTAGTGGTCTGCCATGGATGCGGTTACTTCCATACAAATGCGGTTGATGTCTGTGAAAATTGTGGCCAGAAGCCTACTGTCGATAAACAAGGCAAGCTAGCGAATATTACCAAGGCGCTAGAAATGGATACGATGTCCACTCGGCGGCGGGAGCGGATTACCTGTGATGAAGAAGACCGTTTGAAGAGTGGCTATCAGATCAATACTTACTTCCGCTTTACTGATCAACGGAAAGAATCAGCAATCGTGGCGGATGTGGATAATTCACCTTTGCTGAAGCTGACTTATGGTGAAACTGCTGAGATGATGCGGCTGAATCGGGGACTGAGATCGACTAAGGAATGGGGCTTCCGATTAGACACTGGAACTGGTCAATGGGTTGCCTCAGCTAATACTCAGACAAATTCATCGGCAAGTATCGAGACCGATATTTATTTATTGGTCAAAGATACTTCCAATATCCTGCTGATTGAAGTAACCGACTTACCAGAAAAAAATCCAGAGGCTTTCACGGCTACGTTGCAATATGCTTTGGCTCGATCGATCCAGAATCTCTACAAGTTAGAGTCTTCGGAGTTGGGTTCGGAAAGGCTGGGGGAGAAGGGCAATCAGATTCTGTTTTGGGAAGCGGCTGAGGGTGGCGCTGGGGTTCTTTCCCAGATTCTAGAAGATCCGCAGTCTTTCCAGAAGCTGGCTGATGCAGCACAGGAAATCTGTCATTTTCATAAAGAGAAAGATAGCTGTGCCCAGGCTTGCTATGAATGTCTGCTTTCTTATGGCAACCAGTGGGATCATGCGCTGTTAAATCGGCATTTGATTGGTGATTTTTTGGGACAGTTGCTTGGTAGTCGGCTTGATCGACATGCTGCTGGAATGTCGCGGAAGGAGCAATACCAAAATCTACTGAGCCAGACCGATCCGAACTCTGAGTATGAGCGGGTGGTGCTGGAGGCGATTTACCAACAGGGTATTAAGTTGCCGGATACCGCGCAGTTGCTCATTGCTGAGGCTAATTGCAAGCCGGATTTTGTCTATACTGCTCAGAAGCTAGCAGTTTTCTGTGATGGCTCAGTGCATGATTCACCAGAGCATCGTAAACGGGATGAGATCGATCGAGAGGATCTGGAATATGTCGCCGGATATTCGGTGCTGACTTTTCGTTACAGTCAGGATCTCAATATTAAATTGGCGGAATTAAAGGCTTCGCTCAATTAGCCAAAGTGGGGCTATTGATCGATAAATGCATATGAGTGGAAACGCAAAGAACCAACTTCTGGAATTATTGAAAAAGCTTGGATGTAGTGACAACTGTTCAAACTTTAAATCCATTCGTATATTCAATAGTCCGGACAGATTTATGGTGTCAAAGAACCGTACTGGAGAAGGCTGGCGTAGTTAGGATGGGATTTAATCCAAGTCAGGTCAAGGTCTAACATGGAAATAAATCGCTCAAGTAAATGATGATTGAGTGCTTGTCG
>JANOQI010000001.1:0-2614 GCA_031414775.1 Synechococcales cyanobacterium VAR_4_metabat_354 | reverse complement strand
TAAGAGGAGACAATTTTGTGACTGAGGCAGTAAACGATTCTGAACAATTCGTGTACGATATATGCTCAGAGTCATTTTTATCGCTGTGGAGTTATATTAATCCTCAAGTGAAAACTTCAGGCAAAGAATTATGTGATGTATTGGTGGTATGCGATCCTCATGTAATTGTAATAAGTGTTAAAGACATTCAACTTAAAAATACAGATGATCCAAGTGTTGATTGGAACCGCTGGCAGCGAAAAGCTATTGAAGATTCAATAAAACAGATTAAAGGTGCTATCCGGCAGCTTGATAAATCAGAGCATGTCGTTCAGAAAGATGGATCTCAGGGTTTAACGCTGCCCTTAGCGAGTGAAAGAAAATATCACCGCTTGGCAGTTGCTTTTGGTGGCAAAAGAGAAGTTCCCATCGGTTCTTCTTTTGATGACAATCAGTTCTTCCATATCTTAGAGGCTGTTTGAAAAGGGGGGTGAGGGGTATTAAATTAGGCTAAACGACGAACCATGATCCGGATCATGGCAATGTAAATCCAATTCTCAGAAGTCGCGGGTAAACTTTCATGGTCTCTGTTTAATCGGCGACACCAAGATAGCCAGCCAAAGGTGCGTTCTACCACCCACCGTTTCGGTAGCAGCACAAATCCTTTTTGCTCTTGTGGTCGTAGAACTACTTGAACAACCCAATGACAAATATCCATTACCCACATCATGAATGAGTCGCCAGTAAAGCCACCATCCACCCAGATTGTGTGCAGCCGTGCGATTCGCTTGCCCTTCTCTTTAAGCCGTTGGAGGACAACTTTACCTCCTTCGCGCTCAGTCTGACTAGCTGCGGTCACAAATACCGATAACACTAATCCCATTGTATCGACAGTCACAAAGCGTTTACGGCCTTTAATTTGCTTTCCCGCGTCATAACCAACTGATTGGTTAACCATTGCCGCTGTTTTGACACTTTGACTATCAATAATAGCTTCACTCATTTCTGGTTTGCGTTCTTGCTCGCTTCTGACCCAATCTCTTAACTGCTCATGAATTGTGACCCATGTTCCATCGAGTCGCCAGTTGCGGAAGTAGGTATACACCGTCTGCCATGCTGGGAAGTCTCCTGGTAGATTTCTCCATGTGCAGCCTTGTGTTAGCACGTAAAAGATGGCATTTAGCACCGACCAGATCTCGACCTCTCGATCTCGACCCCCTGGTTTGGCTAATGGAATTAGTGGTTCGATTAATTCCCACTGCCATTGTGTCAAGTTACTAGAGTATGCTTTACTCATATCTCTTTCAGGGTGCTGTGACTAAGTATCTTCAGCTTATACCCTGAAAGCTTTTCTACCCTCTACCCCCCTTTTCAAACAGCCTCTTAGAAAGACCGCGATTATAGTAGGATGGATGGTAAGCAGGCTGGATGTTAATTGCCTGATTATAATCAAGAATCGCCTCTTGATTTTTATTCAAAGCAGCTTTGCTAGAGCCACGAGTATCATAAGCTACGGCAAATCTGGGATTTAGTGAAATAGCTCGATCGTAGTCAGCTATTGCTCCCTGATAATCTTTTAATTCTTGCTTGGAATATCCTCTATTCTGATAAGCTTCAATAAATTTAGGATCGATAGAAATAACTTTATCGTAGTCAGCTATTGCACCTAATCGATCTCTCATCTCATACTTAGCAACACCTCTATTGTAATAAGCATCAGTTAAATCTGGTTTAAGAGCGATAGCCAGACTGTAATCAGATATTGCCGCTTGATGATTTTTCATTCGGTATTTTGCGAGACCACGATTATAGTAAGGTTTCCAGAAATTAGGAGTCAGAGAAATAGCTCTGTCAAAATCTGATATGGCTCCTTGTAAATCTCCTGAATTGCTTTTTTTATTGCCACTGATATTTAAAAATTGAGATTCTTTAGATGATTGAGGACTTTCAGCCCATTTAGGATTTTGGCCAAGTTGGTTTGCCGTTAGGGGATTACATGCAGAAAGTAGATAACTGAGTAAGACATAAGCAGGTAAAATGAATACAGTCTTAACTTTAGTTTTCATTTAGCAGCAATTTATAGATATCGAATCCTAGAAGGATGTTCTCTCTCTAGCCTACCAAATTATTTGGCAAAGCTCATCAAATGTAATCGATTTGACTGACATCAGCACAAATTTAGTTAAAATTCGCGATAGTTCACCCCCTCTAGAAAGTCTTGGTTGGAAAATTCCCCCTTGGGAAGGGTGCTCATTCGCCGAGCATCTCGAAGAGAAGGGTCGGGTGGGTAGATCTCCGCTTTCACCCGCGATTGTAAAGTAGGTATTGGGGAATTGGGTCAATTCTACTAAAATTACTAGATAGTCTCGATCGCCTGTAAGTCCGACACTACTTAAAATTTTAGCTTTAACAGTTGGGAGAAAAAATTGGTTTCTACATCTAATTTGAAAACTACAAAGTCAGAAGAAATTTTTGCGGCGGCTCAGAAGCTGATGCCAGGTGGCGTAAACTCGCCAGTTCGGGCGTTTAAATCCGTTGGTGGTCAACCGATTGTATTCGATCGAGTCAAGGATGCCTATATCTGGGACGTAGACGGCAATCAGTACATCGACTACGTGGGCAGTTGGGGGCCAGC